>NZ_SJEY01000039.1 GCF_004761875.1 Roseovarius aestuariivivens | reverse complement strand
TCAGAACTCCACGACGGCTCTGATGGATTTGCCCTCGTGCATGAGGTGGAAGCCCTCGTTGATCTCCTCGAGTTTCAGCTTGTGGGTGATCATCGGGTCGATCTCGATCTTGCCGTCCATGTACCAGTCGACGATCTTCGGCACATCCGTGCGCCCGCGTGCGCCGCCGAAGGCCGTGCCGCGCCAGACCCGCCCCGTCACCAGCTGGAACGGCCGCGTCGCAATCTCGGCCCCCGCGGGTGCGACGCCGATGATGACGCTCTCGCCCCAGCCCTTATGCGCGCATTCCAGCGCCTGGCGCATAACCGTCACGTTGCCTGTGGCGTCAAAGGAATAATCCGCGCCGCCGCCGGTGAGCTCCACCAGATGCGCCACGATATCGCCGTCCACCTTCTTGGGATTGACGAAATCGGTCATCCCGAAATGGCGGCCCATCTCTTCCTTGTCGTCGTTGAGATCCACGCCCACGATCTGATCCGCGCCCGCGAGCCGCAGGCCCTGGATCACGTTGAGACCGATGCCGCCCAAACCGAACACCACGCAGCGCGACCCGATCTCGACCTTCGCGGTGTTGATCACCGCGCCGATGCCGGTGGTCACGCCGCAGCCGATATAGCAGATCTTGTCGAAGGGCGCGTCCTTGCGCACCTTAGCCAGAGCGATCTCGGGCACCACGGTATGGTTGGCGAAGGTCGAGCAGCCCATGTAGTGATGAATCGGCGTGCCATCGAGCATCTTGAAGCGCGTGGTGCCGTCGGGCAGCAGGCCCTGGCCCTGGGTCGCGCGCACCTTCTGGCAGAGATTGGTCTTGGGGTTGAGGCAGTACTCGCATTCGCGGCACTCGGGCGTGTAAAGCGGGATCACGTGATCGCCCACCTCAAGGCTGGTCACGCCCTCGCCCACCTCGACCACGACGCCCGCGCCCTCGTGGCCCAGGATCGCCGGGAAAATCCCCTCCGGATCGTCGCCGGACCGCGTGAACTCGTCGGTGTGGCACAGGCCCGTCGCCTTCACCTCCACCAGAACCTCGCCCGCCTTCGGGCCCTCAAGCTCAACCTCCATGATCTCAAGCGGCTTGCCCGCCTCAACAGCGACCGCGGC
>NZ_SJEY01000038.1 GCF_004761875.1 Roseovarius aestuariivivens | reverse complement strand
TACTTTCGGGAAATCACGCCGCAATGCCGCGACACGCACCGAAAAGAGACGGTCTTTCGGAGACTGATTTCGCTGCAACAGCATCAGGCGGCTGCGTCCCGCACACCCGTCATTGCCCTAATTTCCAGGGACGTCCGGTGTGGGCAGAAGCTGCCGTTCACGGTGGCAACGTCAAATTTTCCGGCTCCAACGGTAGCTTAAAATGCTTAAGCAGTCATCCGATGAAAATCCTCGGATGGCCGAGCCGAGCCCACAGCGGAAGTGCCATTTTGCTACCGCTCGTAGATGCAGCGACAGAAGTGACAGAGTACGCCAGCTGCGCCGTAGTAAGAAAAGCTGCCATTCATTCACAGCGCAGCGAAACTTGTGGCATCTACGTCCGACTGGCAAACTAAGCCACCGTTTAGAATTGACCCGCCGATCTGCATAATCGACGGGCCAGAAATGCTGAAATTATCCACTCACGGAGAGTTTTGGGTAATCCAGAAGTGTGCAAATAACGTGACGGTATTTTGTACCTTTAATGGTTTCTAGCACGTCACGCTGTGCGGACTTTGCAGTCACTCACTCAGCTCAAGCCAACTGGAAAAAAGCCTCAGAATATCTCGATATCCGCGGCGGTCACCGTGGCGTTCTGTTCGAAGGTGGCGATGAGTTCCTGCGCGCCGGCGCCGGAGCCGTCGGCGTCGAACCAGAGCTGCCCGGAGGCCTGGTCGAAGATGAACCTGTCGGAGGCGTCCGCCGCAGCTGTGCCGGCAACGAAATCCGCCGCCGAGAGCGCGCCCGCAGCCATGCCGCCGAAGACCGTGCCTTTCATCTTCAGGATGTCGCCCTCATTCACCTCGTTGGTGTTGAAATCGATAATCCGGTCCACGTTGTCGGGCCCGATCGCGCGGTCGAAAACAAAGGTGTCGCCGCCTGCCTGACCCTTCAGGGTGTCGCGCCCCTCGCGGCCCACGATGGTATTCGAGAAGGGCGTGCCGACGATCGTGTTGTCGAGCCCGTTGCCGATTCCGTTGAAGATCGCAGGGCTGCCATCCTTGGTGCGCACGGTCTGCATGAAGAGCTGTTCGACATGCGCGGCCAGTGCGTAGGATTGGTAGGCCAGCACCACGTCGTTGCCCTCGCCGAACTCCTCGACGATCACGTCGCCGGGGGTGCGCAGGATGTAGCGGTCGTCGCCGAGC
>NZ_SJEY01000037.1 GCF_004761875.1 Roseovarius aestuariivivens | reverse complement strand
TGGAGTGCCCCCACTGAAGTGGTCCACCAACTGGGATAGAATTATCCCGCGAATTGGAGGACCAGAGAATGGCTGGGAAACGAGAGAAGTCAGAAGACATCGTATCGAAACTTCGTCAGATTGAAGTGCTGCAAGGGCAAGGCATGACGGTCGCGGACGCGTCACGCCAGATCGGCATTACGGAGCAAACGTTCTATCGGTGGCGCAAGCAATATGGCGGAATGAGCCGCGGACAGCTGAAGCGGCTGAAGGAGCTTGAGAAAGAGAACCAGCGCCTGAGGCGCGCGGTCTCGGACCTGACGCTGGACAAGCTGATCCTCACTGAGGCCGCAAAGGGAAACTTCTGAGCCCTTCACGTCGCCGCAGATGCATCGACCACGTGCGGCAGGCGCTCGGCATATCGGAACGCCGCGCCTGCCGCACCCTTGGGCAGCACCGCTCCACGCAGCGCAAGGTGCCGCGTGGCCGTCCTGATGAAGAGCGTCTGACCGAGGACATCATCGAATTGGCCAGGCAATACGGTCGCTACGGCTATCGCCCCGTGACCGCTCTGCTCAACCAGTCGGGCTGGCACGTGAACCACAAGCGGGTCGAGCGCATCTGGAAACGTGAAGGGCTGAAGGTTCCACCGAAGCAAAAGAAGAAAGGCCGGCTCTGGCTGAACGATGGGTCATGTATCCGGCTTCGACCGGAGCGTCCGAACCATGTCTGGTCCTATGACTTCATGCAGGACCGGACCGCGGACGGCCGCGCCTATCGCATTCTCAACATCATAGACGAGTTCACCAGGGAGGCGCTGATGATCCGCATAGACCGAAAGCTCAACTCGACCGATGTGCTCGATGCCTTGACAGACCTGTTCATCCTCCGCGGCCCGCCGGACTACATACGATCCGACAACGGTCCCGAGTTCGTGGCTCAGAAGGTCCGGGACTGGATCGCCGCAGTGGGTGCCAAGGCTGCGTTCATCGAGCCTGGATCGCCCTGGGAGAATGGATACTGCGAGAGCTTCAATGCCCGCTTCCGGGACGAGTTGCTCAACGGTGAGCTCTTCTACTCAATCAAGGAGGCAAGGATCATCATCGAAGACTGGAGAAAACACTACAACACCGTTCGGCCTCACAGCGCCCTTGGATACCGGCCTCCCGCAACGGAAAGTATTGTCCAGATGGACCAGAGGCCGGTCATGCACTAACAATCAACCTGGACCACTCCGTGGGGGCAGTCCA
>NZ_SJEY01000036.1 GCF_004761875.1 Roseovarius aestuariivivens | reverse complement strand
GCGATGATCGACAACCATGTCTACTGGGGCAACGACCTTGGCATCGACACCCGCCGCATCACCTGGCGGCGCGTGGTGGACATGAACGACCGCTCCCTGCGCCAGATCACCTCGTCCTTGGGCGGCGTGGCCAACGGCTTTGCCCGCGAGGACGGGTTCGACATCACGGTCGCCTCCGAGGTCATGGCGATCCTGTGTCTGGCCAAGGATCTCAAGGATCTGGAGCGCCGCCTGGGCGACATGATCGTGGCCTACCGGCGCGACCGCAGCCCGGTTTTCTGCCGTGATATCAAGGCCGAGGGCGCCATGACGGTGCTTTTGAAGGACGCCATGCAGCCCAACCTGGTGCAGACGCTGGAGAACAATCCGGCCTTCGTCCACGGCGGCCCCTTCGCCAATATCGCGCATGGCTGCAACTCGGTCATCGCCACGACGACGGCGCTGAAGCTCGCCGATTACGTGGTGACCGAAGCCGGGTTCGGCGCGGATCTCGGCGCCGAGAAGTTCATGAACATCAAGTGCCGCAAGGCCGGGATCTCGCCCGCGGCGGTGGTGATCGTGGCCACGGTGCGCGCGATGAAGATGAATGGCGGCGTGGCCAAGGCCGATCTCGGCGCGGAGAATGTCGAAGCGGTCAAGAAGGGCTGCCCGAACCTGGGCCGGCATATCGAAAACGTCAAATCCTTCGGGGTCCCGGTGGTGGTGGCGATCAACCACTTCGTCACCGATACCGACGCCGAGGTGCAGGCGGTCAAGGATTACGTGGCCGAACATGGCGCCGAGGCGGTGCTGTCACGCCACTGGGAGCTGGGCAGCGAGGGCTCCGCGCCCTTGGCCGAGAAGGTCGTGGAACTGGCCGAAAGCGGTGCTGCGGACTTCAAGACGCTCTATCCCGACGACATGGGGCTCTTCCAGAAGATCGAGACGATCGCGCAGAAGATCTATCGCGCCGACGCGGTGGTGGCCGACAAGAAGATCCGCGACCAGCTCAAGCTCTGGGAAGAACAGGGCTATGGCAACCTGCCGGTCTGCATGGCCAAGACGCAGTACTCGTTCACCACCGATGCCGGCGTGCGCGGCGCGCCCACCGGGCACAGCGTTCCGATCCGCGAAGTGCGCCTCTCGGCCGGCGCGGGCTTCATCGTCGTGGTCTGCGGCGAGATCATGACCATGCCCGGCCTGCCCTCAAGACCCGCCTCCGAAAACATCCGCCTCAACGAAGACGGACAGATCGAGGGGCTGTTCTGAGA
>NZ_SJEY01000035.1 GCF_004761875.1 Roseovarius aestuariivivens | reverse complement strand
CGGGTGTTGGCATCGGGATGTGCGTCATATCCCAAAGGCGGTACGCCGCCCATCCAGAGGCCGCGCTTTTTTGAGGCTGCGATCTTATCGCGAATGCGCTCGGCCGTGACCTCGCGCTCGAATTGGGCAAAGCTCAGCAACATGTTGAGCGTGAGCCGGCCCATCGACGACGAGGTATTGAAAGCCTGCGTGACAGAAACGAAGGAACAGCCCGCCGCCTCGAACCGATCGACAAGCCTGGCGAAGTCCGACAGAGACCGTGTCAGCCGGTCGATCTTGTAGACCACCACCATGTCGATGCGACCGGCATCGATGTCGTGCATGAGGCTTTGAAGCGCCGGGCGTGCCAGTGTGCCGCCCGAGACGCCACCGTCGTCATATCGCGCGGGAAGTAAGGCCCAGCCTTCGCCGCGCTGGCTCGCCACGTAGGCGGCGCAGGCCTCAAACTGGGCGTCGAGCGAATTGAACTCCTGCTCGAGCCCGTCCTCGGTGGACTTGCGGGTATAGATGGCGCAGCGGATCTTTTTGCTCACCGCCCTGCCCCGCCATTGAGACCGAAGAAGCGCGGGCCGGACCAGTGCGCGCCGGTGATCTCGCGCGCGATGGCCGAGAGCGAGCGCCAGGTCTGGTCGCGCCAGCGAAACCCTTGCTCGGTGACATCGACGACATGCGTCACGCCATTCCACTCCCGCAGGAGTCGGCCACCGGGCTGAAGGGCCGGGGTGCGCTTTGACGCGCCCTCGCCTGCCGCGCGCGCCAGTTTGGCCTGAAAGTCCTTCGGCAATCCGCCCATACCGCGGGCCTGCACCTCAAAGGCCAGTATCCGACGCAGAAAGGGGCGGCTGAGGCTCTTAGGGGGCGGGGCCCGGAACAGATCCAGCCAGAGCGCAACGAGGCGTCCGCGGTCCATCTCCTCGATCTCCGCTACAGTGGTCATGACTGCGCCTCTGTGAACGTGGTGATCCGGCAAACCGGTTTGCCCGCGTCATCCTTGGCGCGATCGATCGCGTGACCGGCCTTGCGCAGCCCGCTGAGCTTGGCACTTACCGAGAGGGGTTGCCAGCCGGTAGCTTTGCATAGCTATTCAAGCGCGGCCCCTTCCTCGCATTCCAGCACCTCACGCAACAACGCGGTCTTCGGCTTGCGTGGTTTTGCAGTCTTGAGCTTCGGTGCCTGCGCTTTACGGTGCTTAATCCCCGCAACCTTGGTTTGTGCCATGTCGGTCTCCCGGTTTTTGGGCCGACCCAACGCCGGCCCTGCTACCGAGAGCAGCCCGAACCAAGT
>NZ_SJEY01000034.1 GCF_004761875.1 Roseovarius aestuariivivens | reverse complement strand
TGAACCGCGCCGGTTTTGCCGGAGGCTGGTTGATGTAAGTTACGCGGCCATTGTCTGAGTTTCCAGAGCCGAGTGGTAGTTTGCTTCGGCCTCTGCTGGCGGGATGTTTCCGATGGGTTCCAGCAGGCGTCGGTTGTTGAACCAGTCGATCCATTCGAGGGCGGCGTATTCCACGGCGTCGAAGCTGCGCCATGGGCCAAGGCGGTGGATGACCTCGGCCTTGAAGAGACCGTTGATCGTTTCGGCCAAAGCATTGTCATACGAGTCGCCGACACTGCCGACCGAAGGCTCGATACCCGCATCAGCCAGGCGTTCGGTGTATTTGATCGACAGGTATTGTGATCCGCGGTCGCTATGATGGACCAAGCCTGTTCCCGGCTGTCGCTGGTGAACGGCCTGTTCCAAGGCGTCCAGCACGAAACCAGCGTTGGCGGTGCGGCTCACTCGCCAGCCGACGATGCGTCGGGCAAAGGCGTCGATCACGAATGCCACGTAGACGAACCCCTGCCAGGTGGTGACATAGGTGAAATCGCTGACCCAGAGCATGTCCGGCGCAGGCACCTGGAACTGGCGGTTCACTTTGTCCAGCGGGCATGGCTGTGACTTGTCAGATATTGTCGTCCTGGCTTTCTTGCCGCGAATGACACCTTCCAAGCCCATATCGTTCATCAGTCGCGCCACCGTGCATCTGGCCACATCGAAGCCCTCCCGCCGCATCTGGTGCCAGACCTTGCGAACGCCGTAGACCTTGTAGTTCTGCTCCCAGACACGTTCGATCTCGGGCCGCAAAGCCTTGTCCCGCTTGGCCCTGTCAGACAGCAGCTCGGGGTTCGACCGCTTTGCCAGGTGAGCGTAGAACGTCGACGGGGCAATCGGCAGGTGCCTGCAGATCGGCTCGACCCCGATGGCGTCACGATGTTCTTCGATGAAGGCGATCATGTCCTGGACCGGCGGTCGAGCTCCGCCTGAGCAAAATACGCCGAAGCCTTCCGCAGGATCTCGTTGGCTTGCTTCAGTTCGCGGTTCTCGCGTTCCAAGGCCTTCAACTTATCGGCCATCTCGGTCGTGATACCGGCGCGGTCTCCGCGATCGACCTCGGCCTTCTTGACCCACTCGTTCAGCGTCTGGGGGGCGCAACCGATCTTCGAGGAAATCGACAGGATCGCCGACCAGCGGCTCTCATGCTGCCCTGCGTTGCCCAGAACCATGCGAACCGCTCGTTCGCGCACTTCAGGGGAATACTTGTTCGTTGTCTTGCTCATGATGCTCCATCCTACTCAGGAGTTGGAGCCTCCGGCAAACCCGGCGCGGTTCA
>NZ_SJEY01000033.1 GCF_004761875.1 Roseovarius aestuariivivens | reverse complement strand
TTGGGCTCAAGGTGGTCATCTGACTGAAGCTGTCGGATGTCGGCTTTCCGTATGTTTTCGAGCGTAAGTGGCTATTTTTTTGATAAGTCAGTTCTTGCGTGCTGCCTTGTCGTGATCTTGTCCCCAATCACGTCTGCGGCCTGTCGCAAAGGGTCATCCGCCAGATGAGCATACCGCTGCGTGGTTGACGGGTTTGTATGCCCCAGCAATCGACCAACGATCGGCAGACTCAGACCGCTGGATACGAGATGGGACGCATGGGTATGGCGATTGTCATGAATCCGGTAGTCTTCAAGTGAGGCCGCCTTCGTTACCGAGCGCCAGAACGCTTTGAGGTCCTTGTAGGGTTTTTCCGGCGAGCGTCCGGGAAAAAGCCAAACACTTTGGTCAGATCTTGCGACGCGCATCTGCACCAGAAGTTCACGGGTCGCCGAAGATAGCGGCAAATGTTCTCGGCGCTTCTGCTTGGTGTGATGGGACGGCTTGGTCTAGACACCGCGGTCAAAATCGAAATCGGTCCACTTTGCAGTCAGAACTTCGCCAATACGCGCGCCAGTCAGAAGTTGCAACCGAATGGCGTCAGCGGCGACTTGGTTGGGATGTGCGTCCAGCGCCGTCAGCAACCGCGCGAGCTCCTTGTCTGACAGCCATCGATCCCGCTTATCTTCGGTGAATTTCTCGACCCCGCGTGCCGGATTATCAGCCCGCATGCCCCAACGGACGGACAACTCCAGCATCTTTGACAGAAGCGCGAGCGTTCGATTTGCCTGATAAGGCGTATCGCGCATCTGGTTATGAAGTTTCTGTATGTCCTTATGCGTGACTTCAGCGACGCGAAGCTTTCCCAACTTCGGTAACACAATGCGTTCCAACATGGAGCGATCATTCCGAACACTGCCCGGACGCTTCTTCGGAATTGCATGTTCGGTCATGTAGTGCTCGGCCAGTTCTGTCACTGTAGGAGCGCGCCGAAGTGACTGAGCGTTCGCTACGGGGTCCCCACCACGAATGACGTCAGAGAGTAGCTCACGCGCCATTTCGCGCGCGGCTTGGGCGGAAAGCGTGGGACCGTACTGTCCAAGGGTCTTACGCTTCGAGCGACCGGTATCTCTGTTGCGATATTGAACCACGAAACTCTTCACACCAGTGATTTTGACCCGCAAACCAAAGCCAGAAAGACTGTCATCCCAGTAAATCGTGTCCCGGTTGGTGGGGACAATTCGGTCTATATTCGATTTCGTCAGGCGTAGGTTTGGCACTTCTCTCACTCAGCTGGGGTAAGCACAAGGTAAGCAAACTGGATCGAAAACACCAGCACTCCAGTGAAGGGGCGTCAGCAGAATCAGACAAAATTCAATGAAAAATAGTAGATTAAAGTACATTTACGAAAGCAGTCGAAACGAGCGCCGTAAGACTTCTAATCAGCAGGTTCGGGGTTCGAGT
>NZ_SJEY01000032.1 GCF_004761875.1 Roseovarius aestuariivivens | reverse complement strand
CGATCTCGATCATCGCGCGCAAAGACAGGGTTACCGAGGCCTATATCCGAACCCGCGCGCAGCTCGCCTTTATGGCCCCGGCCATTCAGACGGCCATCCTGGAGGGGACACAGCCCGGTGATCTGACGCTGGAGCGCCTCGTGCGCAGCCAGCTGCCGCTCGATTGGCAGGCACAGGAACAGATGTTCGGATTTGCAAAGACCTGCTTACGCATAGCCCTGAGCGGTCAACCCGGCAAAAGATCACGGTAATTCAGCGTCCCAAGGCGCCCAGCTTTTCGTCGAACTGATCGAGCAATCTGGTCAGCCGCGCGATATCCTGCCGCATGATCTCGCGGCTCTTCGGGTTTTCCTCGGCATCGATGGCTTCGAGAAGAGAGTCGCGTTCCTCATTCCAGGCGTCGCGTTGTTCGCACAAGGCGTCGAGGGCTGCCTTTTCTTCCTTTGTAAACGGACCTTCGACCCTGACCTCACCGGTGCCAAAGTCGATCTTGATGTGGTCGGGATGCGGGATGGGCTCGGGCAGGCAGGTGATGCCGTTGATCTCGCGTCTTTGAAGCTCCTTCTCCCACTCCACCTTGTACTCGATCGCCGTTTTGAGCCATTCGTCCGCAAGTTGCTTGTTCTTCTGCTCGACCGCCAAGAGCATCTCTGTAAAGAGCCGTTGCGCCCGATGCTGACCTTTCGCGGCATTGACGGCGAGGGCCCGCACGACAGCCTGCGCCATGGGGACGGTCACGTTGCGATCGCCATCGCGTACCGTGATATTGCGATAGGCTTCATCTTGGACGATGCCATGCAGCCGCTCCTCGTTGAGACGCGGCCGCTTGTTTTTCGCGCCCTTGGGGCGGCCCTTCGGATTGCCGGATTGTCCCGGCTTGAACCGGGTGCTGGCGGGCGGTTTCGCGTATCCCACTTCGTAGATGGCATCGGGTTTTTGCAACGGCAGTTTCTTCTTCTTGCTCATTCCGCGGCCTCCAGCTTTTTCCTCGGCGCCTGCCAGCCGCAGACCACCTGCTCGGCCTCGTCATTGGCGTAAGCCTCCCAACGGGCAAGAATGCGATCGCAATAGATCGGATCAAGCTCGCAGAGATATCCGCGGCGCCCGGTCTTTTCGGCTGCAATGAGCGTCGAGCCCGACCCGCCGAACAAATCCAGCACGATCTCGCCACGTCCCGAGACATCACGGATCGCATCCGCGATCATCTGCACCGGCTTGACCGTGGGATGAAGCGCCAGTTCCGCCATGCGCCCGGCATGCCGGCTGTTGGCCCCGCGATACTCCCAGACATTGGTGCGGTACCGCCCGTGCTGGCCAAGCTCAAAGTTGTTGATGTGCCGGGCGACGCCCTTCTTGAAGACGAAGATCAGCTCGTGGCGCGAGCGATAAAAAGTGCCCATGCCGCCATTGTCTTTGGCCCAGACGATGAGGTTCTTCAGCTCGTCGTAGACCGCGTGCCCCGC
>NZ_SJEY01000031.1 GCF_004761875.1 Roseovarius aestuariivivens | reverse complement strand
TTGGATACCGGCCTCCCGCAACGGAAAGTATTGTCCAGATGGACCAGAGGCCGGTCATGCACTAACAATCAACCTGGACCACTCCGTGGGGGCAGTCCACCTGAGCATCAAGCCCCTGCTCGAAGCAGGCGAGTTCAACACGATCTCCGAGGATCTCACGGAGAGCGATATTGCCATTCGGGAAGGTCGTCTGGTGGATCACCTGGAGAAGGCCGCTGACAAGCTGCCTGGATGGTCAGGGACCGTCGCAAAGAATGTCTTGATGACAAAGGACACGGCCCTCTTCAAGGGCCTGAACAGGGCTGTCCAGTACGGGGACTTCATTGCCAAGGCGGTGCTCTACGATCACCTAACGAAGAAGAAGGGCATGAGCCAGGAGCAGGCTCTGGAGGAGATCATGGAAGAGTTCGTCCAGTACAACCGTCTGCCAGGACGTGGCAGGGATTTCCTGGAGAGCAATGGCCTGCTCTGGTTCTGGAACTACAAGCTCCGGATCCAGAAGATCGCCCTGAAGATGCTCCGGGAAAGACCGGCGTCAGCATTGTTCTTGATGGGGGGTGTCGGACCTGCAACGGACATCGACTCTGTAATGTCGGGATCGTTGGCCGGTGCGACATGGGATGATCGAATTGGATATTCGATCGGACCGGGAATGGGGTTTAGGTAGCCATAGGTCAAAATCCTGAGCAAACCGATCACACGCCTTTAGGAGTTCGATCTGGAGACTTTTGCAGATCGTCCCACAAACCAGCCTTTTCCAGCGATCCTAAGGTCAAGATACTCGTTTTCGCCCTAAAGACTTTGGAGTTCCCCCGCTTGATTGATGGTTATTGATTGAACCAGGCTTTGCATCGTCATTATTCCAGCAAGGGCCGGGAACGACGACCAACATGATTGGCGATCAGTTATCGCCTTCTACGGTAAGCTGATATGGACCGTGCAAATACGCGCTAGCACCACAGAAGCTGCGCTCGTCGTCGTACTCGATTTCAAGCGTTACCACCCCATCCTCGCTGGGAGTCAATGTCAGGGCGCGGTCTGTCTGAGGAATGCGCCAGGATACGTCGCCGGTGTCGCCCCGGCTCGCATTCGCTGCGATGATCTCGCACAGATGTCCGCGCCTTAGGGTAACCGTAGAAATGAAAAACCCGTAATTGCCACCGGGTCCCGCCGCGAGCGTTAGATCGCCTGTGATTTCGTTGGGACGAATGACATAGTTGTAGACGCCGGAAAGCTTTGGAATACCCAGGTCTTCTTCGATCCGATGGCCCAACGCCACCCAACGACCCGATAACACACTCCAGAGGCAGGCGCGGTCGTCTTGGCAACGGTCCCGCTGTTTCAACCACCGCACCTGTTCGGCAACAATGCCGGGGTGCATTGAGCGCAGAACACCGAATTGCCGCGCGATTTCCCAGTCCATGAGCATCGAATACGGGTCGTCGCAAATCGTCCTTTCCGTGGCAGTGCTCGCCTTCGCGCAATCGAAACTTGGTCCCCCTTCCGCCAGAGCATCGCTCTCGTGGAAAATTGTAAAAACGGCCAGCGAAATGCCCAGAACCAAATTCCTCATTGCAGCTCCGTCACTCGTTGCGGCTATCGTCGAACGACAGGCGTCTCCATTCTCGAAGCTCGCGTCATATCGTCAAGCCCGGCGGACTTCTGATCAAACACGGATTAGAAACTCAGTCTAGGCAACTGCTGACTCGTGTTTACCACATGAAGGCGAACAGTTTTCAAAGCAGACATTGAGCTCAAAAAGCCCGAGGTCTGTTTTGTCCGCATGGCGGTCATAGGCTCAATTTCATCGGACGTCCGCTTTGATCAGAAGCGGTCATTTTCTGTGTTGAACGGCGGTCTGAGATGGGCGTGATCGGTCTCTATGAAGGCATAGACAGTAAAGTGCGCTGGTTGGCAGGGTGCCGATGCCTGGTGTGGGAGGGCTGGATGGAGACTTCACCATGTCCAGTATTCAGCTTCCAATAGTCAGA
>NZ_SJEY01000030.1 GCF_004761875.1 Roseovarius aestuariivivens | reverse complement strand
ATGAACATCCACGAGTATCAGGCGAAGTCTTTGCTTCGGTCTTATGGTGCGCCGGTTTCTGACGGGCGTGTTGTTTTACGCGCGGAGGAGGCGAAGTCTGCGGCGGGGGAGCTTGACGGTCCGGTCTGGGTCGTGAAGGCGCAGATCCACGCCGGCGGGCGCGGCAAGGGTCATTTCAAGGAAGAGGGCGCGGGCGACGCGGGCGGGGTGCGCATCGCCAAGTCGGTCTCGGAAGCCGCGGACGAGGCCAAGCGCATGCTGGGCCGCACGCTGGTGACCAAGCAGACCGGCGACGCCGGCAAGCAGGTGGGCCGCATCTATATCGAAGAGGGGGCTGCCATCGCCAAGGAGTTCTACCTCGCCTTGCTCGTGGACCGCGCCACATCCCGCGTGAGCTTCGTGGCCTCCACCGAGGGCGGCATGGATATCGAGGAAGTGGCCGAATCGACCCCCGAAAAGATCCTGAGCTTCTCGGTCGATCCCGCGACGGGCTACCAGCCCTTCCACGGCCGCCGCATCGCCTTCATGCTGGGTCTTGAAGGCCAGGCCGTGAAGCAATGCGTCAAACTGATGGGCACGCTCTACCAGATGTTCCTGGACAAGGACATGGAGATGCTGGAGATCAACCCGCTCATCCTGACCGAAGGCGGCGATCTGAAGTGCCTCGACGCGAAGATGGGCTTTGACTCCAACGCCATCTACCGCCACGCCGACATCGCCGAGCTGCGCGACACCTCCGAGGAGGACCCCAAGGAGCTCGAGGCGTCGAAGTATGACCTCAACTACATCGCGCTCGACGGCGAGATCGGCTGCATGGTCAACGGCGCGGGGCTTGCCATGGCGACGATGGACATCATCAAGCTTTACGGGGCCGAGCCGGCGAACTTCCTCGACGTGGGCGGCGGCGCGACCAAGGACAAGGTCACCGAGGCGTTCAAGATCATCACCTCGGATCCGCAGGTGAAGGGCATCCTCGTGAACATCTTCGGCGGCATCATGCGCTGTGACGTGATCGCCGAGGGCGTGGTCGCGGCGGTCAAGGAAGTGGGCCTGCAAGTGCCCCTCGTGGTCCGGCTCGAAGGCACGAACGTGGAGAAGGGCAAGGAGATCATCAACACCTCCGGCCTCGACGTCATCGCCGCCGACGACCTGCGCGACGGCGCCGAGAAGATCGTCAAAGCGGTCAGGGGCTGAACCCGTAGGGTGGGGTTTAGCCCACCTTCCCGAAGAATGTATTAAGGAGAACGCCACCATGGCCGTCCTCGTCGACAAGAACACCAAAGTCATCTGCCAGGGCCTGACAGGCTCCCAGGGCACCTTCCACACCGAACAGGCCATCGCCTATGGCACGCAAATGGTCGGCGGCGTCACGCCGGGCAAAGGCGGGCAGACCCATCTCGACCTGCCGGTCTACAACTCGGTCCACGAGGCCATGCACGAGACCGGCGCCAACGCGTCCGTCATCTACGTGCCCCCGCCCTTCGCCGCGGACAGTATCCTCGAGGCGATCGACGCCGAAATGCCGCTGATCGTCTGCATCACCGAAGGCATCCCGGTGCTCGACATGATGCGCGTCAAGCGCGCGCTGATGGACAGCACATCGGTGCTGATCGGCCCCAACTGCCCCGGCATCATCACGCCGGACGCCTGCAAGATCGGCATCATGCCCGGCCATATCCACAAGCGCGGCTCGGTCGGCGTGGTCTCGCGCTCCGGCACGCTGACCTACGAGGCGGTCAAGCAGACGAGCGACGTCGGGCTAGGCCAGTCGACCTGCGTGGGCATCGGCGGCGACCCCATCAAAGGCACCGAGCATATCGACGTGCTGGAATGGTTCCTGGCCGATGACGAGACGGAATCGATTATCATGATCGGCGAGATCGGCGGCTCAGCCGAAGAAGAGGCCGCTCAGTTCCTGAAAGACGAGGCCAAGAAGGGCCGCAAGAAGCCCGTCGCCGGCTTCATCGCCGGGCGCACCGCCCCCCCGGGCCGCCGCATGGGCCACGCCGGCGCCATCGTCGCCGGCGGCAAAGGCGGCGCCGACGACAAGATCGAAGCCATGAAATCCGCAGGCATCACAGTCGCCGAAAGCCCCGCAGGCCTCGGAGAAGCCGTCCTCAAAGCAATCGGGTAAGAAGAAATCAAGCCGA
>NZ_SJEY01000002.1 GCF_004761875.1 Roseovarius aestuariivivens | reverse complement strand
ACGAGTGCGCATTGGTAGTCCTCCCTATTGCGAACGGCAACTTTTCCCGTTGCTTGTCCTCGCAATTCGGCGTCAGTATGCGACCCGCCACCGGGACGGAACAATTAGTACATTGGTGGGTATTCGTGTGCATGGACAGCGGCTGAGAGCTTGCACATAGTGCCGAGATAGGGAGAAATCGTTCATGATGATCGCCAGACTACTCACCTTGCCGCTTTTCTGTGTCAGCCTTGCTACACCAGGTTATACCGCCGATTTCTCGGACCCGACCTGGCCATGTATTCAAAGAAAGGTTGAACGCCTGTCCCTTGGCTTGATGTGGGTGCATCCAGTTCCGGAAAGCTTGCCAAAAGCCATGGAGGCGCGTCGCGATATCTCAAAATTGGCCGGGCGGCTGGCGTTGCGAAAACTGGATCTCGAGTCTTTGAAAGGCGAGGTGGCGGCCTTTGCTGACAAGTACGAAGGCGACGCGGGGATGCTCGGACTCGTTTTCGCCGATGTCTTCAACTCACTGGCGAATCGCAGATCAAGAATCATCGACGGCATTGGAGATTTCTCGCTTAGCCAAATCGCCCTGAGCGAAAAGATCGAGCAGATGCGGCAGGACATGCGCGCAGAAATGGACAAAGAGAGCCCGGATTTCGACCGGGTTGATTCGCTCGAGGAACAGCTTGACTGGGATCAACTGATCTTCACAGATCGTCAGCAGTCGATCACCTATCTCTGTGAAACGCCGGTACTGCTGGAGCGTCGCCTTTACGGCGTCGCGCAATTATTACAAGCCCAGGTCCGCGACGACAGTTGATCATTCCCATTCAAGCTCGGTAAAGGCTACCGTCGCATTTCGAGAGTTGTAGGCTTCGAAAAGCTCCCAGCGGGTGGCTTCCTTTTGAGCGATGTGCAGAACCGCCTCGCCAAGCCTCTCGCCTGCCTCCACGGACATACGTGTTTCGGAGAGCAGTGTTTCGAGATAGCGACGCGTATCCGCGGCCCCCTCTGGCCAGTCTAGAACGGGCCCGCCATGCCCTGTTACCACTCTGGCAACGTCCAGCTGACCCAATGTATCGAGTACTGTTGTCCAGCCCAAAAGGCTTCCGTCAAGCGCGGGAGCGTGCCGATGGAAGACCAGATCTCCGGCAAACAGTGTTCCTGTCGCATCGTCAACAACGGTCAGGTCGTTTGGCGTGTGCGCAATCGGCCACGGCGTCAGCGTGAGACTGCGTTGCCCGATATCGATCACCCGTTCGGCTTCGACAGAATGCGTGACGACCGGTGTCGCGCTTCCGATGAAAGCTTGCGGTCCGATAAGGCGCAAAAGGCTTTCCAGGTAGTTCTCGCGCCTATCGGCGAGAGCGCGGCTTAGGCCTGCATGACCGTGAATATGCGCGCCAGCCTCTGCAAACACACTGGCGCCAAGCACGTGGTCGGGGTGCATATGTGTCAGGATCACGTCCGAGACTGGCTTTTCCGTACGCATGCGTATTGATCGCCAAATCGCTTCTCCCATCCATCGCGCCGTGCCCGAGTCGATGACTGCAACGCCTCGGTCACCGATAACGAACCCGATATTTGAGACGTCACCTGCGTTCTTGGGGTCCGGCTCCTCGATACGGCCATGATGCACGAAGACGCCAGGCGCGACCTCTTCGAAGTTAAGCGATTGCCCGACATCTTTGCAGGTCGGAGCTCCCTTCTGAACTGCGCCTTCTGGGAAAGACAGATCAGGCGGGCGAGCCTCCAAAGCGGCCATGCACTCGGCGCGCGTGTCCGCCTCGAATCCCGGTAGAAGTTGATCCCGGCAGTGCTCGCCATCAAGAAATAGGCAGAGCGTGACAATGGCTTCGAACATGTCGGCTTTCCTCGCGTCGTCGGCCGGCACACGAAACTGTCATGCACTACGACCTAGTTACCGGTACAAAACACACTGGGTTTATGGCATAGATTGACAATTCCCATGCAGGAGGAGAAGGCATGGCACGTAAAATTGTACACGCGATTGCGCTATCAGCTTTGATGACAAGTTCTGCGCTCGCTTCCGAAATCATCGAGAACCCGTTGCAAGACAGCCCAACGTGGGAGGATCTGCGCGGTGACGTCGTCGGTGACGTCACGCTTGATGATGCGCGCGCTTTCCTGTCGGTTGACGCACCCTATCGTGCGCACGATGCGGCGACGGTGCCAATCGTTCTCAAGCAGATCGACCCTGCGGTCGACATCGACAAGGCTGTTGTCGTGATCGACGAAAATCCGGCACCGATAGCAGCGACGCTTGGATTTTCCGACGCCATGATCCCGCTTGATTTCGAACTGCGTGTGCGTGTCAACCAGTATTCCAACGTCCGTGTAATTGCCGAAACGAATGCTGGCATGGCTATGACGGGACGCTTTGTAAAGGCCTCGGGCGGATGCTCGGCCCCGGCTACGCGCGATCCGGAATTGGCGCTCGCCAGTATGGGGCAGATGAAACTGCGGATGTTTGAGGACAAAGCACAGATGTCCACGCCGCGTCGCGAGGCGCAAATCATGATCCGGCACCCTAACTACTCGGGGCTGCAGCGCGATCAGATAACGCAGTTATTTATTCCGGCGCATTTCATCGACCACATGGAAGTGTGGCAAGGTGATGACCTGCTGTTCACGATGGATGGCGGAATCTCGATCTCGGAAAATCCGGTTTTCCGGTTCTCATATCGAGACAATGGTGCGGCCAATCTTACGGTGAAGGCGACGGATACCGAGGGCAACAGCTTCGAACGTGTCCTGCCGAAAACAGCCGAAAGCTGAAACGCCATTTACCTGAATAGAAACCGCGCAGCGACAAACGCTGGCGCGATTTGTCATTCGTGCTGCAGTCTCAGAAGCAGACCAGTTCAGCTTCGGCCTGTGCACGGCGGAGTTCGACAACAAGGTTTTGTGCCGCCGCCGAGTTGTTGAAAACCGCCATGCGCTCCCCCCCTACACGTCGCATCGAAAGCACGGTTTCGGCTTCGGTGTACTTCTCGTAGGGCAGAATCGATGCAATTTCGTCGATGGAGCAAGAGCACTGCACGAGCATTTGTCGGGTCTGCCCATTGGTCGCCATGCAGCCGAAGACATAGTCTGCGCGCGCAACCGTCGGGTAATCATTATACCGCTCTGCCGCGTCCTGAGCGGATCCGGCCTGCGAAAGGGCAAGCAGGATCACCGCGGTAATCCCCACGCACCTCATTCCCTGTCTTTCTTTCCGTCGAAAGTTGTAACCGACATATAGATTGGTTCGCCGGTTGCGCTGTCGATCACTTCTGCCTCAAAGCTCAAATACCAGCCAGGCACGTCTTCAGACATTGTCACGCTCAGCACCAAGTCGCCAAAGCCCTTCATTCGGTCCCTGTTCGGGTCGTTCTCAAAAGGACGAAGGCGGATCGTTTTGGTCTGTACCGCATGTCCATTAAGCATTGCCTCACCCACTTCCACATTGCTTGGCTCGACCAGCGTCTCCTTGACGCGGTTTCGGATGTAAAAGGGGCTTCCCCCAGCCGTTTCAGCCATGTCACGGACGACGCTTTCGTAAAAAACCATGATCATCGGGTTGCCGACATTGGCCGGAAAGGAGCCCATTTTGCGATAACGCTCCCCTTGCCGGAACATAAGGTTGGCCAGGGTTTCGTCCTCGTTGGAAATGCCGAGCGCGATCTTGCCCGAATTGTGCGCCGCGCTTTCCGTTTTGGCGGCATTGATCACATCGCGGGTATAGACGAGTTGCTTGTCATGCTCGAGATCATCAAGGGTGCCATTCTTGAACAGCAGGTCATAGGTTTGCTGCCCATCGACGGTTGCGGCCAGTGCAGGCCCTGTCAGAAGCGCCATCGACGTCAGCAACGCAAGTATCATTCGCATATTGGTTTCCTCCCTCGCGGCAGGTTAGAGGTTCACGGCGCACTGTCATGGCCGACTTTTGTCGGTGCCTGCAAGGACGGATTATCGGCAAGGCTGTCACTAAGCGCGGTCTCGCGTATCTTCCAGTCGATTAGCGGGCGAAGCCGGGATAGCTTGACCGGCTTGCTCATGACGGAAATGTTCTTTTCAACACCCATCCGTCGAAGCGACTCAGACCGGTCGGCGGTAATTAGGATGGCCGGCACGTGCACTCCGCACCATTGGCGCACTGCATCAACTGCGTCGAGACCGGTTTCTCCGTTGTCGAGCTGATAATCGGCCAACACGATGTCCGGCGGAACGCCAACATCCTGCAAGAACGAAATCGCCTGTTCAATCGACGGCGCAGCGAGCACGCTTGCCCCCCAGTGTTCTAACCTGTGTGTTGTGGCGAACAGAACGTCTTCGTCATTCTCGACCACCAGAACGAGGTGATCGAAGGACGCCCCGACGACACCGGGCAAGACCACGGCTCCATCTTGCTGAGAGCCCGGGGGCTCTATCATATCCATCTCGATGCTGAAAACAGACCCGCGTCCAGGTTCGGAGCGAACCGAAAGCTCATGTCCTAGATGCCGGCAAGCACGTTCCACAACGGACAGGCCAAGACCCATACCAGTTCCGATCGGAACATTGTCCGCACGAGCAAATTCCTCGAAAACCCGCTGCTGGTCTTCCGGATTGATCCCGATGCCATTGTCCCAGACTTGGAGAACGGCTTTGCCTCCACGCCGGCGGCATCCCACCAGAACACGTCCGCCAGGATCCGTGTACTGGATGGCATTCACCACGAGATTTTGAACAGAGCGCAAAAGAAAGACTTGATCCGACCAGACAAACGCTTTGCAAGGCACTACGCCGAGCCGAACATTTTTCTTTTCTGCCAAAGGCAGTTGATCGGCAAGAACGTTCTCCATCAGTGCACCGAGATTGACTTCGGTTGGAGTGACCTCGTTGGGGTCCGCGCTTTCCAGTCGCGAAATATCCAGAAGCGCGTGCAAAAGCTGCTCTGTGGAATTGAAGGCCCGGTAGAGCCGCTCGACCATGGGAGAGAATTCGCTATCGCGCGCGGCCTCCTGCAGGGTGGAAATCAACAGCTTGGAAGCGTTGATCGGTTGCAGAAGATCGTGGCTTGCCGCGGCGAGAAACCGGGTTTTTGAAGAAACTGCGGCCTCGGCACGCTCCTTGGCGACCCGCAGTTCTTCCTCGATCCGCTCCTTTTCCTGGAACTGTTCCGTCAGGCGAGCATTGGCGCGGGTCAGTTCAGCCGTACGCTCAAGCACCCGGTTTTCAAGCATTTCCGTGGTCCGGCTTTCCAGCGTTACGTCCTTGAGTTCGACCAGAAATCCTCCGTCGGGCAACGCGTTCGCCTCGACATCAAGAACGCGGTCATCTCCGTGACGAACCCGTCGATTGAGCGTGCCTTTGCGTCTGATCTGATCTAGCCAGATATCAGCGCGCAAGAACGCCCGGTCGGCGATGATACCGTTCGCTTTTATATAGTCCAGCAGACGCGTCAGTGGAGTTCCCACCTGCAGGACCGTGAACGGGATGCCGAGGATCGCACGGAACTGCCCGTTCTGCATCATCACGCGACCTTCTGCACAAAATGTACAAACTCCAGAGGTCATATTCTCAAAAACGGCCTGAAGATAAGCCGCCTGCTGATCTATCAGTGTTTCTTTTTCCGAACGGTTGTGACGAACGATCGACGTGATCTCAGTCAGAAGCAACACCACGTTGTCTGAAGAGGTGCGCTGCAGGCTGAGCTGGTACCAAAGATCGCCGCTTAGCCCGATCACTGTGGACAATACGGTTGCCGCACCTTTGCGCTTTTCCATACGCGATGCGGAGTGATGGATCTTGCGATCTGTCGATAGCAGATGTGCGCTCTGCGTCATCAACTCGAAATACTTGTCCAGCGTGATGCCGGAGGCGACCTGGTCGGCGATATCGGGCAGCAGATTGCGGAAAAGGTCGTTGCAAATATTAAGTCGGCCATCGGTGAAAAGCGCAAATCCCTCTTCCATCGCAGACAGGGCATCGTGCAGATTGCGGCGCGTGCGCTCTCGATCGCCACGGATCGTCTCCAATTCGGTTGCGGCGCGCTCCAAATCGCGGGTTTTGGCCGCAACTTGCGCTTGCAACTCGATGGCAGATTGAAATGCACTGTAGGCGGAAAGCGACACTTCGTTCTGACGGTCTGCGCGGCGCATCAAGGCGGCAATGATCCGCGACTGACGCTCGAGCTGCGTTGCCAGAGGGGCATCGGGATCGATAAGGTTCAATCAAGCCTCCCACGTTCTGGCGCAAAGAAGGCGACGCCGACGAAAGTCTGATTCATGTGGACGCCACAATGCTGTTCGCCATAGGTGTTGAAACCCAAGACTCTCGCATCACGAAAGGCGTCCGAGACTGTGTCATGCAGATGCTTCTGCTCAATTTCGAGTTTACGCAGCACGCAATCAAAACCGAGAATGAAATCCGGCGGTTCTCCGGCATTGTTCTGCAGTTTGAGCCCGGAGCGAAGCGTTTCGATGATTTCCTTGCCCCTGCCAAGCGTGAGAATCACTCCGTCATCAATGGCCGCGAGGAAAGACAGGGACCCGTCTTCGGCAGCATCGCTGATCGCACGCACGAAGTAATTATTCTGATGCCGCACGAGAATCGGATGCTCTGCAAAGACCTGCGGTGAAAGCTGATCGACGGTACAGCCGATAAGACGCGCGTATTCCTGTGCCGCCGGCGCGCCATTTATCTCAAAAACAGTACGATTCTCCGGGTCTGCGGCCGTAATCACCAGTTGCGTGTCGGTCGGGAGGAAATGATCGAAACTGAACCCGGAAAAAACGAGACTGGTCTCGATCAAAAGCAGAAGCGCGGCGTTATTATGAAACTTACCGTTCTGCAACACGCAGGTTTCCCGAAATTCCAATCCATCCCCCGCCGAGCCGCCGAACAGAGGGGTCTCCGTCAACACGGCTTCCAACGTAGAGGTCAGCAGGTCTTCTTGCTTGGAAAGCCCGTCTGCGAAGACCAGCGCAAACCGGTTCCAACCTGCTGTATGCTGGAACTGAGACTGATGCTTGGCCACTTGAGCCGCAATCGTGGACGTCGAAATCGGCTGTAACGGGTGGATCAGGATCGACGCGCAACGGAAGTATGCCCGCGGAAATGCCAACAACAACAAAGCGTCGGCTTCGTATCCTTCGGGCGTGATTTGCCCGGCGCTGGTGCATCCAAAAACCGGGATACCACCAAGCAATTTATCAAGATGCTGGGCAACCGCATCACGATCGAGGGACTGTGGCAAGAACGCGATAATGAAACAGATTTCCTGCATCGGCAACGCCGATACAACTTCTTCCACGGCATCGGCGGCGACTGGAGCATTTGAGTGCGCGACCCGAACAAAGCTGGGTCCGGCGAAATGATCGCGCATGTCGCTCTACCGGCTTAGAAACGCACGCGCTTCGGGATCTTCGGAATCCTGAAACTGCGTCGGCGATTCACTTTCGACAAGAACAGCCGCCTGGGTCCGGTTGCGCACGCCCAAACGCCGCAGAAGTGCGGTGATATGAGCCTTCACCGTCGCCTCGGCAAGCGAAAGTTCATACGCTATCTGCTTGTTCGCTTTGCCCGCACAGATCAGTCGCATGATCTTTTGTTGTTGCGGCGTTAGCACTGCAAGCTTTGAGCGTTCGGTCACCGGGTCCTCAATTTGAGGCTGCCCTCGGCTTGGGTTTTCGTAGTTCTTCGGCACATAGGTTTGCCCCTCGCCGACTCGCGCCAAGACCTCCTTGAGATGCTGAGCAGAAGTTTCCTTTGGCAGAAAACCTGCCGCTCCTTCGCGCATCAGGGTTTGTACGAGCTCGACCGACGCAAGCGCCGAGATCACAAGGATCGGCGTAGATGGCAACCTGTCGCGCAATGCAAGAAACCCGGAAATCCCACAGACATCGGGCAGCTTGAGGTCAAACATCACGAGGTCTGGCTGAGCACCCTTGTCGATCAATTCCAGAGCCTGACGCAGGGTTTCTGTCTGCGAAATCTCGCTTTCCGGAAAAACCAGATTGATCGCAGACGCAAGGGCATCCCGGTAAAGCGGATGATCATCCACGATCAGTACAGAAGACACATCTCCGTGCGTTGCCGCATGAGCATGGTAATCCATAGCATTTCCTCCCGTAGTACAGGAGGTTATCTGATTGACCAGCTTTTGCAAGGCATCACAACAAACGACGCCGGGAACCGCTTAAACGCGATAACCCGGCGCCGTCCCTGGGAGACCCGGTTACTTCAGGACGCCGTTCTGCTTGGCGACATGCGTGGCGATCGCGTCCATCAACGGTGGCGAAAGGCAGTCATAGGGCTCGAGTCCGAGTTCTTTCAGGCGACCGCGGATATCGTCCATTTTTGATGGATCGACCCCACTTTCGATGATCGATGACACGAATGCCGCGAATTCCGGCGCGGCCCAGCCCTTCTGCGCGGAGAGCTCAGTGTGTACGAAATCGAGGCCGTGAAACGGATGATTGGTGTTCTCAATACGACCGTACATATGCGTGCCGCAGTCCTTGCATGCGTAACGTTGAATTGCGGCCTCTGGATCGACGATCTCAAGTTTGTCGCCGTTTTCCTTCACCGAGACTTTGTCTCGCGAAACAACTGCAATTTGGCTGAAGATCGCGCCATCGGGTTTCCAGCACTTGGTGCAGCCGCATACATGGTTATGCGCAGTCTGCGCATCGACGGACACTACTACAGGGTCCTTCGAGCATTTGCACGTCAGCGTGCCGCCGGAAAACGACGGCGAGGTAGGCGGAATGCCCCCATCGACCTGCGGATGGATTTTAACATGAGTATACTTCGGAGTTGATGGCCCAGAGTCCGAGCCGCCGCCAAACAAATTGTCGAATAGTCCCATTTTGTCCTCCCGTTTGCGCGTTCATAAATTTTTTTCTGCGCCGTACGACGATGACTCCGAATGTGGATTCGGGCAATTCAGCCGTTGGTATCAGCCCCGCGTCTGGCGGAGAGGAAAGATCGCACGAAGTCTGTCAGGTTCAGATCGCGCACTTTCGGCGCGAATATGGCTCGGTCTAACTGCGCGATCAGCTTCGAATGTCGTGGATCGACCCCGTCCCGCCGCAGGAGGGCTGACGCAGCCTGTCGGACCGCCCTCGCGTCGCCAGAGGCGGCTGCGCGCCGCAGTTTCCGAACGAGTGGATCAAGAACAGGGAGCCGGCGGAGCGCCGATATGCCTTCGAAGCTCCAGCCGGAAACGCCGTGGAAGAAGCATAGCAAGAATACAAAGAGTCCGGTCGCGGCCGCCGGAATGCCAGGCAGGCGTACAGGCTCTGCCGGCACAACCATAGCCCGGAGTGGTGCCGAGGCGTGTTCATAGGCCACCCGTTGGGCGGTGATGACGACGTCGTGGTGTTCCCGCGTCGTGGTGTCGAAATACGAGAAGCGCAATGGTTCAACAATGGTGGACGTGTCGTTGCTGGGCCGGATCGTCCAGCGCCAGAAGGCATGCGTTACCGGTCCTTGTGGCGACAACTCTACCAAACGTTTCTCCGGATGGGCAAAGATCATTGCGGAGGGCGAGGTCAATTCCGGCATCGGCGGCATCATCTCTGGTGTTACGCCAAGCGCTTCCACCTGAACTATTCGTAAAACTCCCTCTCCGGGCGTCAGTTGGTCAGGGGCGTTCGACCATTTGTCAGATATGCGCAACCGGCCCGTTGGAAACCACCAGTCTTCGACCTGGGGCGCGGGATCGACTTTGATCGTGAGTGGTTCTGACTTTATCGCATGATCGAACCAGTCATCGCCCTCGTCGGTCAAGGTAAGGTTATGAGTAAACGAGCCGATCGTAAGGGTCCCGCCCGCATCAGGAAACAGGGCCATTTTCCGCTCGAACCGTTTTACCTTGCGGCCATTGATACGCTCTTCCCACCAGCGGTCCGGCCCAAGTTGCGACCAGTTGAAGCCTGCGAGATCCGGTTGCTGCAAAACTTCACGCGTGATGTGGCGACGGTAGGTGCCTTGAATGCGGATCAGGATCATTTCGCGCGCAAGCGGCGTATGTTCACGCGTGTCAATCTCGACAGTCAGAGAAAGTTCTGCCGGAAGCACGGTGCTTGACTGCGCCAAAGAAAAACCTGGGAACACAAAGATCAGAATAATGCCGAACCACTTCATCGTGGGTCCTCCGGGTCAGGTGGCGACAGTCCAGCCTTGGCGCGGCGCTTTTGTTCCTGTGCGATGCGCGCGGCCATATAGTCACCGGGTACATCCGGCAGTTGCCGCAGCCACCGTTCGTCGGCCACCATGAACTTGTCATCGAAGACGCGCCTTACGCCCAGTCGTCCGCGACTGTCGAGTTCGGCCAAGCCCATCATGGTGTTGGTATTCGTGACTTCCGTACCCGTCCCGGCCGCGCGAGCGTTTCCACGCGCCACGAAACTGTCAGCGCTTGGCCCTTCGTTGCGCTCGGGAAAAAGCCCAAGGCTTTCGGCGTCGATGCCGAGACCGGTGTAATAAGACGCAACCAGATCGAAGTTAGCCGTCGCGTCGGCGTCCCCACGGGACCGTGCGATATCATAGGCTTCAAGCGCGGCGGCGTAGTTTTCGCGCTGCACCTCGGCATTGCCGCGATTGTAAGGATCATCAGCCTCGCGGAACAGGCTGGCGGCCAGATCAAGATTTCCACTTCGCAGTGCTGCAATACCTCGCCAGGCAGGATCGTGAAAAAGATGCATCGCAAGTTGAGGTGCGCCCATTGATAGCGCAAGACGACCAAAAGGTGCCGTTCCACCAAGACCCAGCGCTATGGCGAGCGCCAGACTGGCAGCTAGTATCTGCCCCCTCATGCCGGGTGCCTCCGAAACAGAAACGCTAGCGGCACGAGTGTCAGGAGAAGCGCATAGCGCCCCATGTCTCGCCAGAAAAGCAGTGGGAATTCCTGCCGTTCCAGCCGCGTCCGAGCATCTTCGCCGAGATAGGCAGCGAAAGCATCTGTATCTTCGAGAGTAAAGACACGCCCATCCGCCAAGGCGGCATGCACGGCCATCTCCGGCGTTGCAGTATCGAGCGCCACAACAGAAAGCCGGGCCTCCTGCGCCGCGATCCGCTCCGCCGCTTTCAAGGACGTTGCGCCCAATCCGGCGCCGTCGCTGAAAAGCACGACATCGCCTGCGATTACCTTCGCGTCTTCCAGAAGTTGGGCCGCGAGGTCGAGCGCGCGTTCCGGGCGGGAACCGGGATCTGGTACTGTGCCGACATCGATCAGCGAAAACGTCTGGCCAAGCTGCGCGTGATCGGCTGTCATATCCGTTGCAACATACGCGTCGCCGGAAAAGACGATGAGCCCGCCGGGCCGCGTGCCAAGTCCCGCGAAGCCGAAGCGACCCATCGTAAGCATCTGGGGCCAGCGTTTGTGGTCCGTTACGCTGGGCGACGTATCCACTACGAAGAGGACTCCATCAAGATTTCTATACGATACCGTATCGCGCTTTTCGACGGCTGGACCTGACAGAGCCAGAACACAAAGCAGAGCGATCGCCAGCGCGGCCAAGATCGGTCTGCGGCTTGGGGTTCGATCAATTCGGCCCAAGGCTGCCATAGCCGCAAGCAGCTCCGGATCGATCACCCGATCCCAGTCGCCGATCCCGCCGCGACGACCCAGCAGCCACCAGGCGGCGCCCAACAGCAGGGGCACAACCAAAAGCCACATTGGCCGCAGAAGCGTGACATCGAGATCGGTCATTGCCCAGCTCTCCAAGCCAGTCCGACGCTCAGCAAGGCGGCAAGCGCAGCTGGCCACATCCAGTATTCTTGAAACACCTCTGCCGCGAGACCTTGGCTTTCGGTCGCTTCCAAACGGTCGAGCGCTGCCGTGACGGTGACTAGATCTTCTGTGGTTTTCACCCGAAAACTTTCACCGCCTGATATCTCGGAAATCGCGCGCAAGGTCGCCGCGTCCACAACGCCCCGCTCGCCTTCTTCGGCCGTACTCAGATCCTTTGGCCCAAGCGCGATGGTATGAACGCGAACATCCATTTCTGCCGCAAGCTCTGCAACGCCCAACGGATCGGTTGCGCCCATATTGTTGACACCGTCCGACAAGAGGATCACGACGCGCGATTCCGCAGTTGAGGTCTCCATGCGCTTTAGTGCCAGACCGAGACCATCGGACATGTTAGTGGCCCGACCCGAAATACCGATGACGGATGTCTCGATCCGACGTGCAATCGCCTCAGTATCAAACGTGAATGGAGCGGCGTAATAGGCTTCGGATCCAAAAACGATCAGCGCGACACGATCACCCGCCCGGCGGCGCGCGAATTCCGCTCCTACCTTCGTAACAGCTTCGTATCGTGTCACTTTTTGCCCATCGAGAAAAAAATCATCCCGCACCATAGACCCGGACAGGTCGAGCACGATGGCCAGATCCCGCCCAGTGATCTTCAGTGCGGGCACCGGCGCTAGATCACGCGGACCAGTCAAAGCCAGGATTATAAACGCCCATACGGCCCAAAGCGTGTAAAGCGCGCCATGCCTTTTCAATGATCCTACGGTTTCTGCTTTCTCCACGCGATCGAGCGCCTTGCCGATCCGTTCAGGCACCTCTAACGCGCCTCCTGTCACTGGACGCGGCGGAAGCAGGCGGCGCAGAAGGAGCGGTGCTGGCAAAAGCAATAGGAACCAAGGCTGCGCCAAATCAAGCATTGCGCTGGACTTCTGCTTCTAGTGTTGCAAGGTCTAGTTCGTGGTCCGGCCTGTAAAGCGTTTCCCTCAACGCGGCGAAACGATCAGGCGATTGCGCTTTCAGTCGTCTCAACAGAGCGATGCGACGCTCGTCCTTTGTGTCGCTGTCCGACCCAAGAAACGCGTTCGGTTCCAAAACAATGGATCGACGGCTGGAAAACAGTCGTAGCAACCCCACACAGATCAGAGATGCGCATGCAGCCAGAAAGACTATGGCTGCGAGATCCGAGACGAAGCCACCCGAAGCTTCGGCGGGGAGGCGGATGTCCCGCAGCCCCGCGAGCATGGCTTCCTTGCTGATCGCGCCGTCACTCATTTCAGGTAACTCTGCGGAAAGGTTGCCGCAACACGCGCTGCCGTTGTCTCGATCGACTGACCAGCGTCCACCTGGAGCACTGGCCATCCATCTATTGGCGAGTCAGGTTGTGCGTGTTTGGACGAGACCCTACGTCTACGTATAGTTTTTCGAGTTCCATCGAGCAATCGGATCGGGTACCTGCCTTTTGGCAACGCAGCCTCGACCGTGTCAACCACTGATATCAGGTATGGCGCACGGCGACGGGCGATTTCGTTTAGGCGATCGGCGAGCCCGTCGCCTGGGTGATCAAAGCTTGAAGCGATTACGACTTCCGATCCACCGGGCACAATGCGTTCCACACGGATCAAGGCGCTGTCCAAGAATCTAGTCTTTGATCCGCCCTCAAAAACCTGCTGAAGTGCACGAGAATGCGCTTCAACCAGGCCGCCAATTACATCCAGCATGCCGCGGCTCCGCCCCCGCGCCGGAACGACCAAAACGTCGTCTGGCAGCACCGCGAGAAGCGCAACGCGCCCGCCTTGTTCCACGACGTTCCAGCCCAGTATGGCAAGCGTTTCGGCGGCGGCCACGGAGCGAAAGGCTCGGCGTATTCCCCAGAGCATCGCGGGACGAAAATCGGCAACAAGCAGAGTGATGCGGTCCTGCTCTTGCTGAAATTCTCGAACATGGAGGATGCCGGTTCGTGCTGTAGTGCCGAAATCAAGCCGCCGGAAATCATCTCCATGAACATACGCGCGTGTGTCCGCGACCTCGAGCCCTTGGCCTTTTCTTCTTGTCGCGAAGCCGCCGGGTAGCGCCGCAAGAACTGGATCCGTCCGAAATGACAAAGCGATCTGGCGCAGAGCGATCAAGGCGCCCGCTTCGAGAGCCACCCCTTTCGCTTGGAGCGCCTCTGTCACAGCGGCTCCACCGCTACGAGAATGTCGTCAATCACTGCCCGGGCCTTTCGGCCTTCGGCGACCGCGCGCCAAGTTAGCACCATTCGATGGGCCAGCGCGTCGGGTGCAAGAGCCGCGACGTCCTCGGGAAGAGCGTAATCGCGTCCCAGAAGGTAAGCCCTTGCCTTCGCCGTCGCGGCGAGAGCCAATGAGCCGCGCGGCGAGACGGCATGTTCCACATCTTGGGCCTGCGGGCCATCGCGCGTTGCAGCCACAAGGCGAACGATGTAGTCGCGTAATTCCGGTGCTAGGTGCACGCCCGCCGCAGCTTTCTGCGCCGCTGTAAGGTCTTCCAGGCTAATCTTGTCGGGAACAGCCGCGCCAGTGGTAATCTCTGCCTCGACCAGATCAAGGATCTGCCGTTCTGTGCGGATATCCGGAAGGCTCAGCACGACATGCAGCAGAAAACGATCCAGCTGGGCTTCCGGCAAAGGAAACGTTCCGTCATGTTCAATCGGATTTTGCGTTGCCACGACGAAGAAGGGGGCGGGCAAGGCGTAAGTCTCATTTCCAACGGTCGCCTGTTTCTCTGCCATGGATTCCAAAAGAGCGGACTGTACCTTGGGTGGTGCGCGATTTATTTCGTCGACCAATACGAGGTTATTGAAGACTGGCCCACGCACGAATTCGAACGTACCATCCTTGGGATGATAAACCGGTGTGCCGGTGAGATCGGACGGCATAAGGTCGGGCGTGCACTGGATCCGTTTGAAGCTGCAATCGACAGCTTGGGACAACCATTTGACGGCCCGTGTTTTTGCGAGTCCCGGCGGGCCTTCTATCAGGACGTGACCACCTGCAAGCAGAGCGATCAGAAGCCGTTCGATCAGCGTCTCTTGTCCGACCAGACCTTTTGACAGGTGTTCCGACAGCCGTGCGACACCCGTAGGCGCGCTTAGGGTGCGCTGATCCATGTATCCTCCCGCCGCTTTGAGACCCTTTGAAAATCGTAGCGCCAAAACGCAGGCCGCTCAAATACCGTCTATCGTCGTAAGGCCGGTCAGTCGGCAACTGGCGTACAGGTCGGATCAATGATTGCAGCAAAGGTTTCATCGTTGATTGTGGCACGCGTCATTTTCACAAGCTTCTCAAAATTGTGATCAATGAAGTCGATAAAAACCGGCATCGTCGTCTGATCGGCAGGAGACCGCGCGACGGCGTGCATCATCATTATATCGAATTCACACAAGCCAGGAGGGTTTGAGCTTAGCAACGCGCGCTTGAACGCACGCGATCCCCATGGCAGGCGATGAAGGTTCAGGGGCACCTCTTGCAGCTTAGAAAAGAACGGACCGGCACGGTCGAACTGCAGGATATCCATGCCAAAGGTGTATGACTGAAAAAGCTCTTCGATCAGGATGGACCGAAAGAAAGTGTCGTCTATTCTATCGCTGCCCGGGAAAGCGGTTTGCTGCACCATGATATGCGTGCCTTGCCCACGGTGCCCGAAAAAGGTCTGCGCCATCGCAGGGGAGCTTGCCGCGTAAAAGCGATCTTTCGGCAAACCGAACTGGTAGGTTTGGTTCATCCAGTTGAGGTCATCCGACAAAGCGCGATTTGGCGGTGCGCCACTATAAAGCCGCAGAACGATTACGCGCCCTTCTCCGCAGAGTCGCGCAGTCGGTCCGGCAAATCTCATCGGCACGGGCTTGCCGTAAATGTCAGCCACCAACTTGCGGAATGCGTTTATTACCTCGAGCGATTGCACGTTGGGTCGCTCTCCGACCATGCAGATCGACGCCCCGGCAAGATCCCGACCGTTGATATGGACCGGAATCGACATGTCGCGGCCGATCATCGTTGTGCGCAACTCGTAATTCCAGCCCTGCCGCGCGATATCGAGATAGCTGTCTTTTTGGGTCTTCGCGCTGGCCGACGAAATCAGTCCCGCGCAAAGAACAGCCAGACAAAAAATAAAGATAACACGCATGGGTCTTTCCCCTTTGGCGGAAAGGGTAGAGCGCAAGTGGATGTCCGTCCACTTCTACGCCTTGAGAAAAATGATCGCAGCGTGGAGTGGGCCGGTCTTTGGTGTAGGGGTGCGCGTATTTTTTCGCCCAGCGCGTCGATATGGCGAGCATTTCGAGCCATATAAGTGACCATATTTTTTCGCCGACCCTGAGCAATTTTTTTCGCGCATAAATTATCAGAACGGTGCTACCGCTCCCGGCGGGTAGAACTTAACTCACGCGAAATGCGGAAACCCTTTCGAATTATCAAAAACGGTGACGCAGAGAGGACCTAACCACAGTCTAAATGCTACTCGAGGCGATGAAAAACCTTTTGGTCACAGAGGCCACGATCCGTTTTGCGTGAGGACGATACACAGGTCAGTCAGATACATCCTTGTCAGATCGATCCAAGACTCTATCAAGGCGCTCCAATGGAGCGTTCTCTACAAAGCGACGAACTCTTTCGGGATCGTGCGGTCTATCTCGGCCACTCGTCCTTGCAAGGTACCAACAAAGCAAGCATCCAGCCAGCGACAGCAAAACCGATGTGACGCTGATTATTATATCAAGATTCGACATCTCTGCTACGCCTTCTGACGTCGAAATCGCTTCATCGCACCGCTCCAAAAACATCAGTTCGACCTATTCTTTGTTACGGTTATTAAGTGTTCAGCTAACACGCCGGTTGGAACGAGATGACCACGCCAGGCAGCGCCGTCTTGGAATGCTCCGGCAGTCTGAACACCAGCATCCTGAAGCCGTGCAATCAGGAACCGCGGTGATGTGTTTATCTGTCGAGCAAGGCTCGCGACCGGTACAAATTTCGCCTGAAAATCCATGAGGTCCTCGTGTGCGATAACACGTCCGACACCGCCCGCATGGTCAAAGTACCGATGTTTCAGCAGCCCCTGCTGGCACCACTGTGAGATACACTGACCTTTCCACCCGGTCAGTTCAGCGACCTGCTGGACTGTGAGGCCGGGTCCTCTGCGCACATCTGTAAGGATTGCATCGATCGCTGCACGCGCGAAGCGAAACGTCGAGAACAGTCCATCGGTTGTTCCAGTCGCGGGTCGCAAGTCGTGGCTGATGATATTTCTGATAACCTCGATCAAGCCGGTTCGGTCTGTAGTGAAGCGCAGGTTAAGATCGGACAAGGCGACGGTGTCACCTTCAGGCTCGACTGCGCGCTTGGCGATACTCTGCACGAAACGACGCAAGGCATCGAGATCATGAGAGCCGTCAACAAGCGGTGGTACAGACTCGGGAAGGCATGCTGCGAATCCGCCGGCCTCCTCTAAGATGTCATATTGCTTGCGCGAGATTCCGAGAAACTCGCGCACCTTAGCTTTCTCAACGAAGCGGCTGCGGTTCGCACGGATCTCCTCAAGGATTGTCTTGTGCAGCATTGTGTGACGGTGTCCGAAACCAGAGGTTTTCTGTCGACCCGGGACTTGCCCTCGCCCAACAGCACCGACGAGACGATCGGACCGAATGTGTAGTTGCCTGGCGGCCTCGGCAGCACTGATCCAATCACGTTCATCAGAAGCGATCTGAATACCGCCAACATACATGCCGTCGAATTCCTGGCGCACGACATCTGAAAGCGCTTCCCGAAAATCTGCATAGGCATCGCCCTCGAAAGACATAAGGCGTTGATACCAGCGCCCGAGTTGGGCTGGCGCTGATGAAGCACGCGTATCGCCTTTACGGAGGCGCCGAACTACCTCATCACGGAAGGCATAAGGCCAGTCGCAGATTAGCCGGGAGGCTTCCAGCAAGAAGCCACGCGTTTCCTCGAGTGATCGCGGCAAGGGAGTCTTGCCCTGCTTTCCGGTGACAGTCTCTACGCCACCGCTGGCAAGAAAGAAGATAAACTCCCCGATATCTGAAGGTGTTCGAAATGCCATCGCCGGGGCCAAGCGCGAGCGGGCGGGGTGCATCTTACCAGCGATCAGCGCGGAAATCGCGATTTCAACGTCATCGACTTCGGTCCGTTCAAGACGATCGAGAGGACACCCGCAGTGGCAGGAATCGTAGCCGCCTCGACCTGGTAGGAGCGTCCCTTGGCACATGGGACATTGGTCGACGAGGCGGAGACCGTGTTCGACACAGCAGGTTACGAAATCGTGTCTCCATGACTGATGGTGAGGTGCGCCAGCAGCCACACAGGCTGGGCAGACCGGCGCGCTGTGATAACGCTCGAACCGCCAATTCCTGGAAGGCTCTGACGGCGCGACTGATGGAGAGATCTTCGCGAGTGTACCCTTCTCCAATCCGAGACGCTCTTCCACCTCTCCGGCTTCCTCAATCAACCGTCGACCGTAGCGCAGACCGAAGCCGGAGAGATAGTCGGAAACGTCCGGCCAAAACTCTGCTTCGGCAAGACGACGTAAGAAGCCATCCAGGCTTTCCTGCTTGGCGGGCGTAGGAACTGGCAGCCTCATGCAGAGTTTGCCCCGTAGGTCAGATCCAAGCCCGCCAAACTTTCTACAGAAAATTCCAAACCCGCCTCACTCATTGTGCAGGCGAAGGAACGCAGTATGTCCACCTCATCCGGCTCCTCCGTGGCGAAGAAAGATGCTGTCGGAATACCGGACTGCTGCATCGCTCGCGACGCAATCTCAAGTTCGCGTAGCGTCAGCGGTTGGGGTTCTTGCTTTGTCATGGCACTTAGCTTCAGCACACGCATCATGACCGGGACCCGCCCTCCTGATGCACCATAGAGACGCCGCACGATATCTTCGAACTCGAGAGCCACTGGCAATCCTGCCTGATCAAGTTTGTAGAGTGCGACATCGACCATTTGAGTGAAGGCGTCGCGTTCTTTGTCCAGCTGCCAGTCATAAGGCTTGAGAATGGTCGTGGCACAGGCTCTGTCGCGAAGCTGCTCGTTCTCATCGACGATGCGCTGGAACCGCGGCAATCCAGTCAGGACAAAGCTAATTCCTGTCTCATCTGCGATGGTTTTCAGATGATCTGCAGCCTCTCGCGGTGCAAGATTGGCTCCCCGCTCTATCAGATGGTTCACCTCGTCGATCACGACAATCTTGATGCCGAGTTGTCTAACGGCCCTGAACAGGCGGTCCCGGATCGACTTGGTATTCTCGTGGGGTCCGATACGCACACCCATTTTGTCGAGGATGGTTCCGTAGATCGTCTTGCCACTCGCTTGCGGCGGCAGTGTGCAGTAGAGGACGTCATCCATCGGGAAAAGAGAATTGGCGGGACCGGCGCTGGAGAGCAAGTGGCGCGCAACGGACTTCTTGCCGACCCGCGTTGGGCCAAGAAGGGGCACGATACATCCTTCATCGGGTTCCTTCGTGCTTAGCAGGAAATCGATGTTCGCAAGGGCCTCATTAAGTGAGGCATGCAGTACGATTTGCGATAGGAGGGGGATTGCTTTGTTGGTCACGTTCTACTCCAAATGATCCATCTGCGGACTTTGCTCGCGACGGCGAACAGGCATCCGAGGAGTAGGTTGGTTGATCGTGTTCACTGCAGAAAAAGGCTGAAGGGGCGGCGTCTTCGCCTGCTCCACCATCTGCGTTGTTTTCTGGCGGGTGCGCTCTTTCTGGCGCGCCCTCTTCAGGCTGGATCTCTTGCCTTTGTCGCGCTGCTCCGCGAGTTCTTGTGCATGTTGGGCAAGGTCAGCCGCAGAGGCACGTGCGGCCAAGTCTTCTGACTTTGCCTCCTCCCCAGGCTTCTTGATACGGCTGACGTCATCAAATCCGATGGGCAACACGTCCTTGGATTTCGCCGGAACGATCATCGGACTCGGGATACCAACCTGGTCATGGACAACCGCAATCGCGCGTATGTCATTCGGGTCAAATCGGACATTGACCGGAGCTTTCCGTCCGACCGTGGAAATCAGCTCACCCAGCTCGTCTGAAAAGTACTGAACGTTACGTACGTCAATCCCGTAGTGCTGCAGCCTGCGCGTGGTTTCCTCGACCATGAAAATCTGGTGCACCTCTTCCGGTTGGAGAGGCAAGTGCGCAATTCCTTTCGCCAGACGGGTCCAGCTATCGGCTGGAGACTCCGCCACGCGGAGAGGTGAATGGATCATTCGACGCAGCATCCTCGGATACTCATTGTAGACCCACTGGTAGACCACCTTCTCCAGATCTTCGATTGTGAGACATGCTTCCTGCATACCCTTCCCGATCCGCTGCCTGTTCGGCATGGATTTTGAAGTGGTTGCCCCCGGGATGGTGTGGAGGAAGCGGTTCAACTCCCGAAAAAAGCGTTCGACATGCGGCTTCTTTTCTGGGCAGCCTGGGATGTTCTTGCCCCACTCCATGCCCGACTGCGCAATGATGCCGGGCAGCCAGTTCCCGCTATTCTCGCTACCTTGGTCAGAGACCAGAATTTGCGGCACACCAGCGGTGTTGATGCGGTTTTCGATGCCATATGTTTTGTAAAAGGCTTCGTCGCGTGGCTGCATGACTTCTTTGATTGTCTGGACAGTGAGTTTTTCGTCCGCAGCGCCGAGGCTGATACGAAGCCCGAGACAGTAACCTGTAGCCGCGTCAATCGCTGCACATATTATGGGTCGACCAATGCAATCCCCATTTATGTTGCTCAGAAAGACATCCGCCGTGGTCGAGTCGATCTCTACAAGGTCGAAAGGAAATTGCACCCGAGCGTAAAACTGGGCCTGTAGGGTCAGTTTCTTTGCGGTTTCCCTATTGTGGCGAGCCTTGATGATGTCATCTTCACGGAGCGTGTTGAGAACCGATAAGAAGGACTTTTTGGAGCAGGCCTTCGGCGTAACGCCGCGCTCAGCACACTTGTCGCGATAGAGCTTTTCAGCTTTTGCTGAGGCGACTCCAACGGTCACGCGATCACTCTTCAGTAGAAGGTTTTCCAGAACATAGAGGACGCATTCCTCGAATTCTGCATCATGTCGCGGTCCACGATGGCCTTGGTCTTGATTTCGCGGTAGCAGTCCGAGCGGCCCCTCTTCGCTCAGGGCTCTTTTCCAGATCTGCAGCGTTCGGAGATTAAACTTTGTGGGCAGAAAGCGGGCATGTCTCGGGTCATCTCGAAGTTCCGCCTCAAGTATCTCGAACGCGCGCGCGGCTGTGTTTCCGTTCTTTCGGAGTTCCGTGTCGCGGCCAATTGCTGCAATCTTCATCTCTTGTTTCCGGCGACCATAATCGTCCGGTATAAAATCGATGACATTGCTCGTATCGGGCTTCCTTGCGAAGCCTTCGGCGACGAGTTCACGGTAGGTCTGGAAGTTCAAGTCGACCAATCCACCGGTCTGTTCCCGCAGGGTGACGGCATCACCCGACCGTGACACGAAGGTCAAACCGGCTTCTCGCCGCCAACCGCGGAGAGCGGCAAGTTCAGTAACAGACAAGGGGCAACTCCTTCAAATGGGCGGATGTATCTCCTTCTGAAGACAGCAACGTGTCATGGTTCAACCGTGATGATCGAACATCGCAGGTGAGCTTCCCGTACGCGATTGCAGTCAAAACGGTCGCTTCGCTGAAGCCTGCGGCAAGCAGGTGCGCATACGGCACCAAACTCCCACAAAAGGTAGTCAAAGCTTCTGTGTCATCGCCGAGTGCCCTGGTACTCTTCGCGATGTTGAGGAGACGCATGTTGCGTACGAAGTTTTCGTCGAGGATGTGATCATCGAAGATCGCAAGACGATAGCCGTATCGCGCAAGAGCGCTTGGGTAACTTAGAATTTTAGGGTTCAGCGTGATCAACTTACGATGCTTGACCTCAATGAGCACTTTCGGACCACCCAGGTCGACTTCGAAGTCCGGTGTGTATTTGATGGGGCGAAAACCGTAGAGTTTTTGCGCCGCCTGAAGAGCCTCTACGCTGGGGTAGGTCCGTCCAGTTGCGAGATCGAATGTCATAGGCTGAGAGCGTATCGACCGAACCCGAGGATCAAGCCCCATAGCGATGGCAGCGCTCGCCTCCAAGCGACTCTCCAGTTGCATCACATGCGCACCACCGGCCGATGTGTAGTGAGCCTTTTTGAGTTGGCCACGCTTCTGGACTCGCCGCGCGACCGGACGCGATTTCCGGTCGATTTTCATGTTGTGATCCTCGATTCGTTAGTAATACTAAACTGGAAATTACTGTTTTTGTGAGTCATTTCTTGTACCATCCTGCTATGATGTCTGATCCTCGACTGGAAGAGTTCGCCAAGACCCCAAACTGGATCGCCTTCGGCAAAGCGCTTGCGGCTGCCTTGGACGATCCAGAACGGTTCGGTTTCGAAGGTCAGAGCGAGTTGCTTGCGCACGTAGCTCAGCTGCGTGGTGTCGACCCCTCAAGCCTCAGAAACCCCCTTGCCGCGGTAAATTGGATGAAGCTGAATGCTCCCAAAGCGCTGAAGGAGGAGAATGCGAGCGTGCCGATGACCGGCGTCCTCGTGCTTTCTCAGATCTCAATTATTTCCAATGACTTAGCTAAGAGCCTGGCGCCTAAGTTTTTTTCGGGAGAGACTTCGAGGAAGGACCTACAAGTTGCGTTGCGCAGAGCCGAAGTATCGAAAGGCGGGCGTGGTGTCGCAGCTCATGAGCGTGCAAAACGTATCGCGCATTTCGAGGAGGAGGTCTTTCGGTTCCTAAAGGAGAATTCCAAGGTGCTTGAAATGGGCAGACATGTCGATGTTGTGCGCACCAGTCGCGAAGCCAGAGTGCCTTCTGACTTCTCTGTAATACGCGACGGACAGATCGTGGCTGCCATAGAGTGTAAGTCTCATCGCAACAAGCGACACCGTAGATACCTTGTCGAGACGTTGGCGATGACCGCACTCTTGGCGAAGGAACATAGCCACGCAGTTTTGGTCGTTCCGGAGTCATGGGGGGACTCAAAAGCGGAACTGGCTCATTTCCAAATCGAACTTGGGCTGGACGACGTGCGAGTGGCCGAATTTGGCGATGAAGACGGGCCTGGAAGAAGGTTTCGATACTTGGAAGCCGGGTCTCAGGGTGAATGAAAACCTTGCGGATATTTGGAGTCCTGTGTGCCACTCAGCAAGTGCGCATAAATCAAAAACGGCCCTGCGCAGTCCTTAATCGCAAGCGCAGCAAACGAACGGTTGACAGCCCTAATTGACGTTCTGATTTTTTCTGAAATCCTTTTCAGCCCCCTTCACCTCTTCAAAGACAAGTTCAGGCACAACGACTTCCCAATTGGCGTGTTTCAGGAGGTGATGAAAGCGCTCATCGGCATCCTCCCTACGCCAATTTATGATCGCCGCAATCTCGCCGGAGACAAATTTGGTGCCACTCGGTGGCGCGAATGCTTTTGACATTCGCCCGAGGGCACGCCCTCGAACATCCTCGATCTGCCAGCGACCTCCGACACTGGACAGCATGACTGGTGCGCCGACCTGCGCTTCGGCGATTGCGTCATGAACATTGTGCCGATCACCTTGGCGTCCTGCGAATGACAGGTCGACCATCTTCATTTCAGGCGACTGGAAATACCTGCGCGGTCCAGGGATCGCCCCCAAGTTGGGCACTACATATCGCGTCACCACAGAAGGCGACTCGGTCGGCAGGTATTCGTGGTTATCGTTGCTCATCACAATCAAATTGCGCCGCGCACGTGTCATTGCAACATAGAACAATCGCCGCGGCGCATCTTGGTCTTCGTTTCGCGAGGGCCGTTCCCAGCCGCCGTCCAAAATCACGACATCGTCGAACTCAAGCCCCTTGGCGCGGTGAGCCGTCAACAATTTGAGGCCGCGCTGCTCGCCCCATGAATCCTTGGACCATTCTGCAAACCATTCGATCACGTCAGGGGTTGGGAGCGCTTTTCCGTCGACTTCGCGCGCAAGCTGGCCAAGCCCCTCACCGATCCTGTCAGTCCAACAGCTTGGGGGTATCGCGTTCAGAATTTCGGTCAGGTCGCCCAAGCTGACCATGGCCCCCTGCCTGTCGCGCAGACTGCCGACAAACCTCTGCATCTCACGGGTGCGCCACACACTTGGCAAGTTCTCGTTCGCCATCTCGACTGGAATTCCATGCGCCTCAGCAAAGTCGCGGACCGGTAGAAGCTTGCGCCAATCACGAGAAATGATTGCCGCCCCTTTCCAACTCCAATCCGGGATCAGTTTTGACAGTCGGACCATCTCGTTGACCGCAGCAAGGGCCTGAGCGTCATTCCCGGCTGGGCAGCCAAGAATTTGAACCCGCCCTTGCGCAACCGGGTCCAGGCTTTCCATGTCCCCTCCGGCCGGGTCTTTCTGCCGCGATTGGTCGACGGTAATGCCGTGCCCCGTTTTCATTCTCTCGCGCGATCCTTCGATCACGGCGTTCGCCGCCGCGATGATGTTCTTCGACGAGCGGTAATTGTCGGTCAGAAAAACCGGCTTGGCGGAGTAATCCTGTTCGAACTGCCTGATGTGGCGCACTGATGCACCGGCAAACGCATAGATGTTCTGGTCGTCATCGCCGACCGCGAAGAGGCTGATCCTTTGGTCCGGGTCGTCGATGCTGCGCCCGGCCACGGCGGCGATCAAAGCGTATTCCTCAGGGCCTACGTCCTGATATTCGTCGACGAGTATCCAGCGGAACCCCTGGATCAAGGTCTCTCGCAAGGCTTCGGCCTCGACCTTGTCCAGCCCGTCGCCGCGCAACAGACGCGCTGCATCGGTCAGAAGCGTATCGAAATCAGGCGCATCTGCCCCTGCTCGACCGGCAAAACTCGCCCCGACCAGGCGCATGGCCAGGGCATGGATCGTCAGAACCGTCACGAACCGCGCTTCGTCGCCGATCAGCCGCCGCAAGCGCTCCCGGATCTCGGCGGCCGCGTGGCGATTATAGGCAAGAACCAGAATGCCGTTGGGATCCTCGCGCCTGATCCGGACCAAGTAGGCGACACGATGGACCAACACACGCGTCTTGCCCGAGCCCGGACCCGCAAGCACCAACACGTTGGTCTTTTCGCGGTCGTCACGCACGATATGCTCTTGGATCTTGTTACCCAGATTATCGACAATCTCCGCATAAGATTGGGGCGTTGCCTGCCGCCTGAAATCCGACATCCGCCCCGGCATCCACACCTTCATGAAATCGGATTGATCCAATGCGAAATAGTCATGCGCGAGCCGCTGGGCCTGATCGATATCGTCGATGCCTTTGGTCGCGTAGGCTGCCATCACGTGAGTCTGGACAGTTTGTTCGCTGTAGTGGTCTTCGAGCGGTGCGAAATGTTGGCTGGTGAAGCCGCCGCCTTTCGGATTGATGTGCAATGTCATGGCCGAGCGGAACACGGACAGGCCTTTACCCAAAGTCACAACCTGTTGTTCGTGCAGCCACAGAAGTGCCCGGTCCATCAGCTTTGCCGGATCATTGACGGACGCTCGCAAGAACGCATCGCTATTGATCGCCGCCAGAAGGTCTCCAAGGGTGGTCTCGACAGGAACGTCTTTGCCGCGCAGGCCGCCCTGAACCTGGTCGATCAAGTGTGAAACCAACCGCTCCGCCGCCTGCCTCCGAAGCTGAGCGGTCTGCTCGATGACCGCCCACGATCTTTGTAGGTGCACCAAGAGGCTGCCTTTAGAGGCTTTGCGCAGGCCAATATTGCCCCGCCCGCCATCCATGTCGCGGCCGTCTTGCGCCATGCCGCGGAGCAGTCCCTCGACGATGTCAGGCCGCACAGAGGCGTGGCCCCGCTCCCGCAGGACTTGCGCAACTGAGGTCAGATGACAGGGCAAAACCTCGTCGATCTCCGCGTCGGGTGTCTGCTCTCTCAAGATTGCGATCAGGTCGGCTTCCAGCTGAGATGCCGCATCGAAGCGTTTCGACGATGCATTCTCGACACGGACATGCACGAAGATGGTGATGTTCGTGTCGTCCTTTGCGATGCCGAGCGTCTCGAGGTCCACCAGAGACTTTCGAACGCCCGACACCGTCAGTCCACTGACCCCGCACAGCTCGTCCGTGGTGATGCCTTCTTCCTGCGGCGCATTGATGATATGCCGCACGATAGCCGCCAGATCCTCTCGACGCTGCTCTGTGATTTCGGCAGATGCGAGGATTTCGCGGACCTCTTTCATGCTCTTGACGAGGAGCGAGGCAGGAAAAACCTGCACCCGGTTCTCCTCGCGGTTCAGAAGGTGCGCTTCTTCCAGCCAAGCGACAGCCGTTTTCACCCGAGTATCATCGGTATTGCTGTCCCTTTGGAAATCCTGGTCTTTCTCCTCATGAACGATCTCACCAGGTGTGGCGACAATTTTGCCGCCTTTACCAGTCCGTGCATCAAGGCGCCGAAGCGCTTTTAGGATTGCGCTGATTTCGTGCCGCGCAAGCCGAGACCGCGCGCTGAGGCTGAACTGACGATCGACGTCTTCGGTATTGAACAGAAGGACGCAGTTTGCAGGCTCGCGGTCCCGTCCGGCGCGCCCGGCCTCTTGCAGGTAGTTTTCCAGCGACCCCGGCACGTCCCCGTGAACAACCAGACGAATGTCCGGCTTGTCGACCCCCATCCCAAAGGCGTTGGTGGCCGAGATCACGCGCAGATTCCCGACGCGGAAGTCCTCCTGGATCTCACGCTTGTCATCGGCGCTAAGGCCCGCATGATACCGTTCCGCGGCAATGCCCTGTTGTTTCAAAAACTCCGCCACGCGCTCGGTGGCGTCACGGGTCGCACAATAGACGACCGCTCCTGACACGCCCTCGCGCGGAAGCTGGGCATCGATCGTGTCGAGGATATCGGTCATCTTGGTTGCCCGCTGCGTTGGCAGCACCTGGAAGCTCAGGTTCGACCGCGATGCGCCACCGTCGATCAACGCCAGCTCGGACCCCAACCGCTCTTTGAAATGACTGCGGATATCCTGCACGACGTCCGGCTTTGCCGTTGCGGTTAAACAAAGTACCGGAGCGGGTTCATCGCCTGAGCTCTCCTTGATGAACCGCGAAACATAGCGATAGTCGGGTCGGAAATCGTGCCCCCATTTCGATACGCAGTGCGCCTCGTCCAGCACCCACAGCCCCACCTCGCGCTGTGCCAGAGCGGACCGAACTGTTGTGCTGCGCAGTTGTTCTGGCGAAATCAAAAGGATCGCGGCATCCCCAAGCCGCACCTTGTCGAGCGCATCCTGACGCTCGGGCAATGACAACAGCCCGTTAATCGTAACCGCCGAGGAAATTCCGGACCGTACCAAGCCCTGAACCTGGTCCGCCATCAGCGCCACAAGCGGCGATATGACGACGGTCAAGGCCCCGGTTTTATCAAACCGAGACAGTGCAGGGATCTGATAGCAGATGGATTTGCCCGTGCCCGTCGGCAGGATGCCCAAAAGGTTGTCGCCTTCCATGGCCGTCGCCACGATCTTTTCCTGAAGCGGGCGTCCGTCCTCGTCGACCGGTTCCGGTCGGAAACTTGGAAAGCCAAACCAACGTTCGAGTGCACGGGTGGGATCGTTGTGCTCTGCGCAATAGGCACATTGCGGATTACGACAATTCATGTCCCTCAGCTCTTTAACGAGCCGTGCGGCATCACGGAACTGCGCCCGTACCCAAGGCGGCATGACAGAATCCCCGCCAGCGACCGAAATCCAGGCAAGGGCATATGCCATCGGCCAACCCAGCTCAGTGTCCGAGAGCCGCTCGAGCACAGCGTCCACCTGTGCGCCACAGGCCACGTCTTTTAGCAGCGTCTGAATGGCCACATGCGCTTCCGCTTCCGTCGGGATGGACGCCCCGCGTACGTCGCTGAACAACCGATCAAACCCGTCGCTACCGGGACCTCGGCAGCACAGCCAGTGATAGGCCATCATCGTCTCTGGCGACAACGTGTTCAGCGATACTAAGGCGTCGATCTGGTTGCGAAGAACCTCAAACACAAGACGCGCATCGAACTCGGGATCGTTGACGTGACCACTTTGAAGCCGCCCATCGCGGTAGTGTTTGACCAGATGATGATAGGGATTGCGCGGGAACGCCAAGGGGTTGAGCCACAGCGTGTCAATCGGTCCGTCTGCGAGCTTTGCAAAGCGCGGCGAGACCGCCATGAGATGTGGCAGGTCATGGCGCAGAATATTGTGTCCAATGACATGTGCAAACCCGGCGCAAAACAGGTTGAGTTTTTCAAGCGCGGCTTTCGGGTCACCTTTCCGATGAACAATTCCTTCTCCATCGCCTTCTGGCACGGCGGCAAAGGCGAATATCCGGGCTTCCTTTGGATCGACTTCCAGATCAATCGAAAGACAGCGAGACAAAATTTCGGATTGGTCCCGCGGCATTTTAATACTGTTTTTGTCCGGCGGATCAGCCTTCGGCTTTTCCAGCTGCTCGGGCCGGCTACGGGCAAGAGCTTTCGACAGGCCGCGGGAAATTATGTTTTTCATAGTGGCAGTTTAATAATTATTCCCAAGGAGCTGAACCTTCGGCAGCCATTTGACCAAAAATGTTCTCCCGATGCCATTTCAGATTTGCAGGGTGCGGCCAGTTTCTTTTGTCCTCAGGTTTCCAGATCTTTCCATCCGGGCTTAACAGCCGGTCGACAACATCACCCGGCACCTTGTTGCGAGATACGAGAATTGTCTCGTTATCTTCAGCGACCGAGATCAGCCCGCGATCGAACATCCAGTGCAATGTCCCTGACAGGGCCAGCCCGTTTCTCACGGAATCGCTTCCGTTGTGTTCGACGGGGCGGACATGGGCTGCCTGCACCTCCGGGCGTCCTCCACCGTTTCTGAGCTTCAGTCCGGACATGGCACACCGGTAGCCATAAGCCTCGCGCACCTTGCGGCGGAACGCGACGTCCCGGTACGGGCGCCGTGTGAGACGTTCCAGAACCGGACGCTCGAAAATCGCCGCCTCCTCGGCCACCTCGGAGCGCTCCAGATCGTATCGTATCGCCTCTCGTCTCTCGAGATCTTCAGGAAGCCCCAATCGCACGATCCGAGCGAAGTCCTCGTCTGGTAGACGCCGTACCGCGAGCTGCACGGCCCCACCCTTCTTCGGGCTTCCATCTGGTTCCGTGAGCGCCTGTTCCAATGGACTGCCGTCGATCAACCTTGGAACTTCGGTATCGAGCGGCAGGAAACTACCCGGCTCGATCATGGCGAGGAAGCGACCTTCAACTCCGGGCTTCGGGATCACCTGCTCGATCTTCGCAACCGCGAAATATCCACGAGGTCCAGCCTTCACTGGCTCATAATAAACGACCCAGTCACCCACGGCCTCTCGGACAGCTTTGAGGTAGCTGCGTGGAAAGTCGTAGACGACATCAGGTTCGTCATCGTAAATAGAGTCCGCTTTATGTAGCAGCACGAGCTTTGTCATGCTGTCAGGGAATACGATCCTGAGCAGAACGCAAGCGATCAATCTATGAAAACCACCAATAACCAGCTCATAGCGCACCCGCTAAACCGTTGATATTGCGTGACGCAAGAATGCACTCGGTTTTGAGAAAATCCGATGAGATCAGGAGCAGAATGCGGATTAGATCTCCGCTCACGCATTCGTTGGCACCGGCCACGAAAACGCAAAACTCTTTGCGCGTCCCGCCGACGGACGCAAGTTATCGGTCTCCCGCTTATAAGCGCCGCAGGTTCGGCGCATGAAACCGGTACGACCGATGCCGATCATGCCATGGAATCTTCCCCATAAGGCCCTTACCCGCCATTCACTCGCACATCTTTCTCTGCGGTGCCGCGTCGACTGACCGGACATTCGTACATCAGACATCATCGTGCTTTTGGGGGCGTGGGGCTGCGATAAGTCCAAGCTCGGGAAAGAAGGCTGATTCTGACTGACCCTTTACTCCGGCTGCTCAACGGCAATCACCCGTTCAGAATGGGCCGTCTTGAGCAGATCGTCACCGATCTCGCGCCCCGAGACATCGCGACATATAGATTCCTTGCGTCGAGTTGATCCGCGTTCAGTACGACGACATGATCCGCTTCGAGCCCTTTCAGTAAGAGCGTTGAACCAATGGCTGAGCGCGGCAGTTGTCGCCCTATTAGCCTGTTCTCTTCACGGACCTGCACAGCCGCATCGCCGAAGTTCATGCCGTTCCCGCTGTCGGTCATCTCCAAAGCGCGCAACGCCGCACGAAGAACACCCGGCCGATAGACAGTCGTACCAGACAGTGCCGAGCATGCCGACAGGATAGCAGCGAGGCCCTGATATGTGGGCGCATCCGAGACCTGGACGACAAGCCGCTCGAAGTCTGAGGACGGCTTTCGGGCCGAACCGGATCGGAGCGCATCGACCCGCTTCATAATCGCTTTCGCACCGATATTGGTCATCACCGACTCGGCGAAGTCGAGGGTCTCGCCGACGGACAGCCCATCTTCGAGATCGACGCCAGACGCATACGAGACGAGATCATTCAGATGCACCGGCTCAATCGTCACCATGTTCTGAATGCGTCGTGCCACCCGGTAGCGACTGGGCGCGGACCGACTGTCCCCGATCACCAGCGACGTTTCGCCGGGTTCCCTGTGGCGTACCCGTGCTGCTTCAACCAGCACATCAAAATCGTTACCCTCCCTCTCCAATTTTCGCCAGTGGACCGTGTCCGGTGCGTCGCGCAGATCAATGGATCTTCCAGACAGTAAATCCTGTCTGGCGGCAAGCAGCCACCTTCCCAAGGCCTCGTTTTCAGCGTTGATCCAGCGCCAGGGATGATCGAGTTCGAAAGCCAGCGGGAAGTGTCGACAAACATGCTTATCCCAATCGGCCAGCCTGTTGGCGCCGAATCCGAAAATCGACTGCATCGGATCGCCGAGAACGCAGGTCTTGAGGTGGCGCGCGGCAAAGAAGACGATCGCGTGCTGCCCGACCGAGCAATCCTGATACTCATCAACGATGAGCCCAGCGTAGTTCGATGGCAAGATGTCTGCCAGATGGCCCTCCTCCAGCAGCTTTCGTGTGGCTTTCTGAATTTTCGGATAGCTGGGCTTCTTCGGGTGTAGCCCGTCAGTATATCCGGATCGCGCCGGAAACAGCGCTGCCAGACGCATTGACCAGCCATCTATAGTCGCGACACGATAGACAGATCGATCAACGCCTTGCCGAGTGAGGCGATGCCTGAGCGCAGCTACGCCGGCATTGGTGTGAGTGAGGACCAGATAGGGCAAGCGGGTTTCGGCCCGACTGAGCGCATCGACGATAAGTTGCGTTTTCCCACACCCGGCCGGGGCGACGATCAATCCACGCCGAATGCCAAGCATGTCGACATCACTCATCGCCCGCGCCAGCCCAAGCGTAGATGCCCTCAATTACCTCCGTAAAATCTTTCTTCATGTCGGCGAGATCAGGCCCGACCACGCGATGGGCCGCGTCCTCCATGATATCGATCCGCTTCAGCCAACCGCCCTTCTTGGACGCTGCAGCCAATAGCGACCGGTCGTCTTCATCCGGGTCATCAAACAGCGCCTCAAGATCTACCGGCCCATTGTTTGCGCTCCGCAAATGTTGGACCAGCTTGGCCTCGCCATGGGTTTTTATCAAGAAGTCCCACATTTCATCGATCCCATTTCCACTCAGGCAGTCGAAGAGTTCATCCTCGAAGGCCCAATTCTTTGTCCACGCGAAAACCGTGCCTGTTGCTTCTTCAAACATTTCTTCAGCACCTGCGTCTGGCTGGACATCGTCGTCCCTCAAGACAGCGGCGTGATACGCCAAATTGGCGAAAGGCAGAGCCTTGCGATAAATTCGGGAGACCCCGCCCGCGTCGAGAGCGACACCGCCCGCCGCCTGAAAGGTTGGCCGGTTCCTGTCACTGAAGAAAAGATCCAAGCCCCTTATGAGGCCAACTTCTGTCGCGCCCTCGCAAATAAGGACATGGAGTCCAAGGAAACCTTCCGGCGAGCTGCGCAGCGCTGCCTGGACATCATCCGTATCGCCTGCCGGAATGACGAAATGCTCTCCACTGGCGCGAACCAAACTGAGTTGCTGGCTGCGTAGTTCACGCAAGACGATTGGGGAATGTGTTGTCATGAAAACCTGCATCGGCGGCCTGGCCTGCTTCGCCCCCAAGGCAGTGAGAAACTTGGCGATGCGGTGTGGTTCGAGTCCGATTTCGACTTCGTCCACAAGCGCAACCGACGATCTCTCCGCAATCCTGCGCTGCAGGCCAGCTACCAGTAGACGGCTCGATCCCATACCGAGCTTACGCAGAGGGACACCGTTGCTGTCATGTATGGCGATGGTGCCACCGGAGAAGTTCACGGCGTGGGCGTCGAGCATCGCCCTGACTTCGTGCCCAATACCGATGCCCAATTCTTTAGCCGTTTCATTTGTAATCTCAAGGGTTTGGGCCAGCTGTTCGCCCGCCGAGTCGCCGAAGCTTTCGCGGGCCTGCCGGGCAGCCTCCGCCAGCTCGGCCGCTGCATTAGCCCGTTCGTCTGCCAACAGATTCAAAAGCGATCCGCGTTGCCAACCCAGATGTTGATTGGCAAATGTGCCAATCCTGGTTGGCGCCAGTGAAACGCGGTCCCCCCAGCTCAGCCCGCGAGTCTGGCCCAAATCCTCGGCGCGTGGCGAGATTAAACGCCACTGTCCTGCAAGATCGCTCTCGATCATCAGTTGGAGGACTAAGACTGTCTCAAGACCGTTGCCAGGCTCATCTTCCAGAGAACCGTCGCTGGCCAGCCCGCGAAGAAAAGCTCCATATGCTTCCAAGTTTTTCAAGCTATCATTTAGGTCGCCCAGAATGCATTCGATGACGATCGGCTCATTCACTTTGAGTTCGAAGAAATCTGCGTCCGTTACTGGAACTGACCGACGGGCACCGAGGCACCAGTCCAGCGCATCTATTATTGTAGATTTCCCACTGTCGCCCGGTCCAACAAGACAGTTAAGGCCATCTGACGGCTGCCACTCAAGATCTCTGATGCCGCGAAAGTTTTTAATAGAAATGCGCCTGACCCGCATGTTTACTCCTGCCATCGGCAGTCCCTGCTAATCCCGGAAGTTCAGAACGCCTTAGAACTGCGTAATTTGCATCTATTGTTGTGTCCTTCTAACAGAGGATGGACAAGTCCGACACGTCGTCAAAATATGCTGCGGAGGGACGATTTCGGCCCGTGTTTTCGGCGATACCGATGGCGGAGCGAGTGATCGCTCCTCGCTCTCCCCACATGCGACGCGACCGGCCCTTAATAGTCCTTCAAAAGGCTCGCGATTACCGCCTTGCAGTTTCTTCATGTCTGACCTTGGCGCGTCGCGCCGCATCCCCATAGATGCCACGCAGAGCATACAGATTATGAAACGGTGGGAAAAATCGGCGACATGTTCGGCCCACGGTTACCGCTGAACCCGAATTAGGTCGTGCCTCTGCTTTCAGATGGTTGCTGAATGGCGCGCAACTTTGGTGCGCCGAGGCGCAAATGCCCTGACTGAATTGCCGCTGCGGTGGATTCACGCTTGGCAAGTGCAGCTGACAAAGGAGTTTGAGGTCTGGCGCTCAGAACCGTCCGTTAGGCCGGGGCACGGGTCGACCGTTCGGGTCGAAACAGGCCCCGTCCGTGCCAGGAAAAGCGGTGATGAAACGGCGCAGCATCTCTGGATGATCGGCAAAGACGGTCATCCAGATAGAAAAGAAGCCGGTTTGGGGGGCGATGACGCTGGCGATCTGTTCTGCAAGAACGTCGGCGAAGACACGATCGTGGAGGAATTCTTCATATCTTTTCAACTCGTGTTGCGCGAGTGCCCAAGCATCCAAACGAAAATCGGCCCGCTTGTCGCGCGTGGTCGGCCGGTCCTCAAGGTGTGGTGCGTTGGGGTGGCGGTGCAACTTGACCAGTTTGACGGCCTCCTCCATCAAGTAAGTTGCATCCGGGCCCAGGTCCGACGCCACCGTGACCCGGCCATCCGCGTGAAACTCCAAGGCCCGAAAGGTGTTGTCCATGTCGGGGAAAGCTACCTGCGCCAGATCAACCGGAGCATTCCCCTTCACGGTGTTGCAACTCTTGCAGCCCAGCAAGAAGTTTTCCCAACTGTGTTCTAAGCCAGGCACAAGGGACTTGGGCTGAACGTGTTCAACTTCGGGAGCATGGGTTATGCGCTGTTCGCAATAGCTGCAATAATAGCCGATTTGCAGCGTCAGGTCGTCCAGCGCCTTGCCATAAGGCTCGTATTCGGGCTGTGGGGCCGGGCCCTTGACCACAGGCCTCATTTGCCGGCCCGTTTCAGGCGGGTCATGCGCTCGATCTTCATCACGGCCTCCAGAGAGGGGTCCTGGAAGCGGCGCTCCATCTGGTCCAACTCATCTTTCAGCTCAATGCGTTCATTAGGATCCGTGCTGGAGGCCAAACGATCTACCGTCTCCAAATAGGCCTTAGCGCCTTGCATTTTCCGCATGTAGGACGCCGAGCGATCCTTGTACTCAACCTTCTGCACGTCTTCGATAATCTCGCCGATCGGCAGGTTGTGGACCCGGTCGTCCAACTCCCTTTCGTCCAGGTCCAGCAAGACCCCTTCGCTGAGCGACTGAATCACGAAGGGCGAATGGGTGGTGGCGACAAATTGCAGGCCGGGGAAGGCGCGCAAAAGTGCGGGGATGATGAGCTTTTGCCAAGTGGGGTGCAGGTGTAGATCGATTTCGTCGATCAAGATGATACCCCGCGCGGTGCTGACGGCTTCGGCGCCCAAGTGCGGATTCAGGATGATTGATTTATAGGCAATGTCACCGACCATCGACAGGATGCTGCGCTGCCCATGGCTGAGGTTTTCAAAAGCGACGGTTTGGCTTCGGTCCTCGAAAGTGACTTCAAGACGTTCGCGCGAGGGCGAATAAGCCACGCGCACTTGTTCATCGAAACAGCTTTCCACCGCCGCGCGCCAGGCCGTCATTATCGGCGAGGGACGTTCGGTTTCGAATTCGCTCAGGCGCATGCGTTTGAGCCAGCCCAGAAGGTCACTCGAAGAAACCCGTGGTTCATGGCTGTTGCGATAGGCGTCGAACCGTGAAGGTCGGTCCTTTCGGGCCATGCGCTTCGGCTCACCCCAAAGGCGCCCGGTGCCGTAGTAGGACAGAAGGGGCAGGTTCGGGTCGTCCCCAGCAATCGCCCCGACATAGGCCGCGTCGGCCAAGGTGCGGATTTCGCGTGCGTCCTTGATCGTTGTACGACCTTTGGGATTGGTCAGTTCCCGTTTCCAAGTGAGTTGATGGGACTGACCTGACATCGGGTCATGAAGGGCGCCTTCGGCTTCGACCACGGCGGGATAGGCGGAGATAAAATCCAGACGACCGTCGAACTCTCGCGAGGTTTCCCGCACCTCTCCCTTCTGGATGTGGCGGGAAGATGCGTCGGGAATTCCAAGCAAGAAAGCGCCAAAAGCAACCGACAGGGCGTCCAAGATGCTGGACTTGCCCACACCATTTTTTCCGACGATTAGCGTGAACCGCTTGTTTAAGCGCTGATCAAGCTCCTCGAACCCTTTGAAATTTCGAAGGATAAGGCGGTCGATCTGCATTGCGGTGCATTCCTTGCGGTGGTTCGATCAATGCCTCCACATGCGAGGGGAGCATGACTTCAGACCTACCATTGGCGCGGGACCAAGGCAATTTCCGATCCTCCCATCGCGGCATGCCACATAAAGGTCTGCTTCCGCGAATTGGACTCGCCTCTGCAAAGCCCGCTTCACTGCGCAATCCAGCCATTGGTGTTCGGCGCAGCGAATGACTGTTTCCCGCCCTCTCTGCCCACAATCAAGTTGAGAGCAAATCGCTTTCCTCGGCCTTGACCAACTTTTGGGTAAGGAATTGACCCTCGGAGCAACGCATCTGATCTGGCTCAATCTCCGCGAAGTGAGAGTTAGCGGTTACTCATGGGCAATGGCAGAATTCAGCAACCGACAAGTGAAAACCGAAACGAAGACACCCGATCGGATCTCGCCAAGAGCAGCCACAGACCAAATAACTGCCGAAAACGAATGGCAATCCAAGCCTCTGATAATTCGAAGAAAACCGGTATATATGACCTTTCGCGGCACGAAAAAATATGCGCACCGCGAAAAAATATGGGCTCACCTACATTTGGCTAGAAATCGAGATTTTCGACGTTCAAGGCGTTCTGCTGAATGAACTCGCGGCGCGGTTCTACCACGTCGCCCATCAGTTTGGTGAAGAGGTCATCAGCCTCTGCAACATCGTCGATCTGCACCTGCAGAAGCGTACGGGCCTCGGGATCCAGCGTGGTTTCCCAAAGCTGGTTCGGATTCATCTCTCCAAGGCCCTTATAGCGCTGCAGGGAAAGCCCTTTTTCACCTTCTTTCAGGATTGCGTCCAATAAATCGAGTGGGCCGTAGATTGGCTGCATTCTATCCTTGCGATGCAAAGTGGCTGGCTTGAAATACACATCGCGCAAGCTCTTGGTGAGGTTTCCGATACGGCGCGCTTCGCCACCGCGCAAGATCGGGCCGTCGAGCGTTCTAACTTCTTCAACACCCCGCACCATCCGGCTAAGACGGATGCCATGATCTTGTGTGATACGGCCTTGCCAGCCACGTTCGTATTCCAAAGCAATCAGGTCGAGACGAGCCGCGACGGCATCGGCCACGCCCTGCAAATCTGCGTCCGCGCGCCCAGGCTCGAAAGCCTCGGCGATAGCCGCTTGTTCCAAGATATGGCGAGGATAGTGGGTCGGGAAAAGCTCGAGAATCCGAGCGGCCTGTCGCGCTTCCTCGACAACACGAACGAGGTCTTGCCCTGTGATGTCCTCACCCGAACCAAGACGCAGGATGGCGTCCTCGGTGCCCTGGTTGATCAGGTAGTTTTCAAGACTGGCTTGATCCTTCAGGTAAACCTCTGACTTGCCGCGCGACACCTTGAACAGTGGCGGTTGCGCAATGTAGAGGTATCCGCCCTCGATCAGTTCTGGCATCTGCCGATAGAAAAAGGTCAGCAACAGCGTTCGGATATGCGCACCGTCGACATCAGCGTCGGTCATCAGAATGATCTTGTGATAGCGCAGCTTGCTTATGTTGAATTCGTCCCGCCCGATCCCGGTTCCAAGCGCCATGACAAGATTACCGATTTCCTGACTGCTGAGCATCCGGTCGAAACGTGCGCGTTCGACATTCAGGATCTTGCCCTTAAGCGGCAGAATGGCCTGAGTCCCCCGGTCACGTCCGGTCTGGGCCGAGCCGCCGGCGCTGTCCCCCTCGACAATGAAAAGTTCGGTTTTCGAGGGGTCTTTCTCGGAGCAGTCCTTGAGCTTACCCGCCAGAAAGTTGACATCCATCGCGGATTTCCGGCGGGTCAGTTCCCGTGCTTTGCGCGCAGCCTCGCGCGCAAGAGCCGCTTCAATGATCTTTCCGACGATCATCTTGGCGTCGTTCGGATTTTCCTCGAACCACTCAGTCAGTTTTTCGTTGACCAAGCCCTCGACCGCAGGTCGCACTTCGGAGCTGACGAGCTTGTCCTTGGTCTGGCTTGAGAACTTTGGATCTGGCACCTTGACGGAGAGAACGCAAGTCAGGCCTTCACGCGCATCATCGCCTGTGAACGTCACCTTCTCGCGCTTGGCGATGCCACTTTCGGCGGCGTATTTTTGCAGGACGCGTGTGAGCGCGCCACGAAATCCAGCCAGGTGCGCGCCTCCGTCTCTTTGCGGAATGTTGTTGGTAAACGGCAGAACGGTCTCGTGATAACTGTCGTTCCACCACATCGCGACTTCGACGCCAATATCGTCCCGCTCGCCGCTGACAAAGATCGGGTCCGTCATCATCGGTGATTTATGCCGGTCAAGATACCGCACGAATTCCTGAACGCCGCCTTCGTAGTGCAGTTCCGTCTGAAGCGGTTCTGTGGGGCGCTCATCGCGCAGGATGATCCGCACACCGGAATTCAGAAAGGCCAGCTCTCGCAGGCGCTTTTCCAAAGTCTCAAAACTGTACTCGAGGTTCGAAAAGGTCGTAAGCGAGGCGAGGAAACGGACTTCGGTGCCGCGCCTTCCGTCAGCGTCGCCAACAACTTCCAGGTGCTTGACTGTCTCGCCCCGCTCAAACCTGGCGATATGCTCTTTCCCGTTGCGCCAAATACGCAGCTCAAGCCAATCCGACAGAGCATTCACAACCGAGACACCCACACCGTGCAGGCCACCGGACACCTTGTAGGAGTTGCTGTCGAACTTCCCGCCTGCATGCAGCTGGGTCATGATGACCTCTGCGGCCGAGACGCCTTCTTCTTCGTGCATTTCGACGGGAATACCGCGGCCATTGTCACTGACAGAGACCGAACTGTCGGCATGGATCGTAACGGTGACACGGTCGGCATGGCCGGCGAGCGCCTCGTCAATCCCGTTGTCCACGACCTCGTAAACCATATGATGCAGACCCGACCCATCGTCGGTGTCACCGATGTACATACCCGGACGCTTGCGTACGGCCTCCAAACCCTTGAGAACTTTAATGGAATCGGCGCCGTATTCTTCGTTGGACGCAGCTGCTTCGGCCATGCAGTCTTTCCCTTTATTCTTTGCGATTTTATACGGTTTTCTGGGGGCAATGTCACGCCCGCACCACAATATTTTGTGGTTTTTGGACAGCTTGCGGCAGACCCTCGGAAAAGCCTCAGCCGAACGCAATCAACACGGCCACCACAAGCAAAAGCGCCCCGGACATGAGGTTGATCCGGCGGAGCGTCTGCGGCGCGGTCAGACGACCACGCAAACGCCCCAAAAGGGCCGCCAACACCAGATTGCCCGAAAGCGGCACAAGAAACGAGATCGAGACGATAGCCACGACATCGGTCCATGTAACCCGAGTGAGATCGAAAAATCCCGGCAATATGCCAATGTAGAAAAGGATCGCTTTGGGATTGGACAGTATCACCGCCAGCCCCGCGATAAAGCCGCGCCAAACACCGGGCCTGGTAAGCCGTCCGTCGCGAACAATAGGCGCGTTGGCATAACGGATTAGCAACCCGCCCATGCCTGCGAAAACCGCTACAGCGCTCCATCTGAGAAGCGTTGCAAGTCCCTCGACCGCCAAAACGATCCACGTGACGCCCAACACAGCCAGAAGCGGCCAGAGCATGTCACCGATCGCCACGCCCACCGCCAATGGCCATGCGGCGTGAAACCCGCCCGAGAGGCTGCGAGCCGCAAGTGCTAGCCAAACCGGACCGGGCGTGAGAAAGAGCACCGCCATTGCGCCCGAGTAAAGCCAGAGATCAAGAGCCGAGAGCGTCAAGGGCAACCACGGGGCGTTACGTTGCTTATCCCGTTATTCTCCGTCACCTCGACGAACTGCGCGCGATCTCCAAGTTCGACGAAAAGCTCGGATCCTGTTCCGGTCATCCATGCCTGGGATCCAAGCGCGCAGACCTCGTCGTAAAGCGCGGCGCGGCGCGCGGCGTCAAGATGGGCCGCGACCTCGTCCAGAAGTAGGATCGGTGGCGCACCGAAATCCTGCATCAAAGCTCTGGCATTGGCCAAAATTAATGAGATGAGCAAAGCCTTCTGTTCGCCAGTCGAGCAATCCGCAGCGGGTACGCCCTTGGTCTCGTAGACACCGTAGAGGTCTGCGCGGTGCGGGCCGATCAGAGTGCGCCCTGCGGCGATGTCCCGAAAGCGACTTTCATGCAGCGCCTCACGAAAGTCGGCTTCGGTTTCCAGCATGGCTCCTTCGGTCTGGGTCAGCTCCAGATCGGCGGCAGGAAAAGCTGTCTCCGCCTCGACCTGCGCTGCACAAATCCGATCAAGTGCGGTCAGTCGGCCTTGATGGATGGCGATCCCAGCTTCGGCCATCTGGCGTTCCAGCGCCACGTACCAATGCCCGTCGCGTACCTGGTCCTTAAGAAGACGATTACGCTCGCGCATGGCCTTTTCATAAACCAGCGTCGCTTCCGCATGTGAAGGCGTGAAGCTGAGTGCCATGCGGTCAAGGAACCGGCGCCTGCCTTCTGCGCCCTCGATCCAGAGCCTGTCCATCGACGGGACAAGCCAGAGCACCCGAGCGACACGGGCAAGAGCCGTCTGCGAGGCAGCCTTTCCGTCGATCCGGGTCAGGCGCGGCTTGCCCTCTTCAGACAGCGTTTCCACCTCGTGTGTCTGATGCAAGGATCGCAAATGCGCGTGGAGCTTCCATCCCAATGCCTCTGGCCGACGGACCATATCAGCGGCAGCCGCTCGACGCAGGCCCCGACCAGGCGAGAGCAGCGAAACGGCCTCGATCAGATTGGTTTTGCCAGCTCCGTTCGGACCATAAAGCGCGACAGGACGAGAATCGAGCGTGAGCCGCGCCAAAAAATGAGAGCGGAAATGCGACAATGCCAGATATGTCAAATGCAGACCGCTCATTTGTGCAGCCGCGTCTTGTTTGAGAACACTCGCCCCGAAAATGCGAGTTCCCGGCCTCCACGGTCCTGATTTGAGTTTCGAGTCAAGCAGACCGCTTGCGGGAAGACAGATCGGAGTACGCAGTTACTGCAGATCTGTGTCACACCCGCATTGGCATTACGACATAGACCGCCGAGGTATCGTTGCCCTCACGCATGAGCGTCGGATCACCGGACGAATTAAAAAGGAAGACCGCGTTCTCACGATCAACCTGGCTTGCGATTTCGAGCAAATACTTAGCGTTAAAGCCAATTTCGAGACGTTCGTCGCCATAGGCAACGGCCAGTTCCTCGTCCGCTGCGCCGCTATCCGGAGCATTAACCGAAAGTATAAGGCGGTCCTCATCGAGCTGAAGCTTGACAGCGCGCGAGCGTTCCGAACTGACGGTCGCGACACGGTCCACTGCCTGAGCAAACTCGGCTGCATCGACCTCGAGTTTACGCGTGTTTCCCTGTGGAATGACACGCGTATAGTCCGGAAATGTTCCATCGATCACTTTCGATGTGAGCGTTATGTCTGGTGTCGCGAAGCGAACCTTTGTTTCGGACACCGAAACGGCGATCATCATCTCGTCATCGTCCAGAAGCTTGCGCAATTCACCGACCGTTTTCCGCGGTACGATGACGCCTGGCATTGCCTCGGCGCCCTCGGGCAGCGCAGCGTCGATCCGCGCAAGGCGATGGCCATCGGTCGCAACGCATCGCAAAACCTTGCCGCCATCCGCCTCGGCCAAATGCATGTAGACACCGTTAAGATAATACCGCGTTTCCTCGGTCGAGATGGCGAACTTCGACTTGTCGAAGAGCCGACGCAGATCCGGGGCCTTGGCGGAAAAGTTGCAATCATATTCCGATGACGCCATGACCGGAAAGTCTTCTTTGGGCAGCGTTGCGAGTGAAAAGTTCGAGCGCCCAGCCTGCACTGTCAGACGACCGGCGGCGCTGTCATCGGTGAGCGTTACGAGCGATCCATCCGGCAGTTTGCGCACAATCTCGTGCAGGGTCACGGCCGATACAGTCGTCGCGCCTGCGCGTTCGACTTGCGCGGGTGCACGATCGAGCACTTCGATATCCAGATCGGTCGCACGGAAATGTACCGCGTCGCCTTCCGCTTCGATCAGCACGTTTGCAAGGATCGGGATCGTATTGCGCCGCTCGACCACGGACTGCGCCTGTGACACCGCCTTGAGCAGGGTGCCGCGTTCGATGCTGAGCTTCATGGTCTGACCCCCAAGAACATGTGCCAGACAGGCACCGGGACGCGCACGTTAGCAAACTCCGTAAAAGGCTCAAGCCCTTTTCGGACCGCAGTGCATGCGTGTGACCCGAAGGCCCCTTTGTCCGGTCTTCAGCCTTCGAGCGCGCGACGCAAGATTTCGAGATCCTCGGCCATTTGGGCGTCTTGGTTGCGCAATTCCTCGATGCGGCGCACACCATGCATAACCGTCGTGTGATCACGGCCGCCGAAACGACGCCCGATCTCCGGAAGCGACCGCGAGGTCAGTTGTTTGCAAAGATACATTGCCACTTGGCGCGGCCGCGCGAAGGTACGCACCCGCTTTGGGCCGATCATGTCACTCAGGCGGATATTGAAATGCTCGGAAACCAGCCGCTGTATCTCTTCGACCGAGACCTTACGATCCGACGCGCGCAGGACATCCGCGAGACAGTCCTGCGACAGTTCAAGGGTAATACGCTGTCCGACCAGAGACGCGAAGGCGTAAAGTCGTGTTAGCGCCCCTTCCAACACGCGCACGTTCGTCGAAATCCGGTGCGCAAGAAATTCCAGAACGCCGTCGGCAATTTCAAGATCCGGATACTGCATGGCGAAATGGTCAGCTTTTGACTGCAGGATACCGAGCCGAAGCTCGTAGTCCGTCGGATGCAGATCGACCACCAGTCCGCACTGCAGGCGCGACTTGATCCGCTCTTCCAGGTTTTCGATTTCCCCTGGCGCACGGTCGGCGGAAATGATGATCTGCTTGTTCTGATCCACCAGTGCGTTGAACGTGTGAAAGAATTCTTCCTGGGTGGAGTCCTTGCCGGCAATGAACTGCACGTCATCCACCATTAGCACATCGACAGCGCGGAAAAGTTCTTTGAAATCCATCATGCGACGGTCGCGCAGAGCCTGCACGAAGCGGTACATGAACTGCTCGGCAGAGAGATAGACGACATTGAGTTCGGGACTTTGCTGCTGCAATTCCCAGGCAATGGCATGCATCAGGTGTGTTTTGCCAAGCCCCACGCCGCCATAGAGAAAAAGAGGGTTGAACGTGACGGGGCCGCCTTCAGCCACGCGGCGCGCGGCTGCATGTGCCAATTCATTCGGCTTGCCCACCACGAACGTATCGAAGGTGAAACGCTTGTCCAGAGGAGCGGATGCAACGGCGCTCTGAGACGAGGTGCGGACTGCGTCCAAGCCTTTTTTGTGGATAACAGGCTTTTCGGATTGGGTGGATTGGACTGCGCGCTTGGCCGCCGGGTCAGTGCCCTTATTCGCGGCGACCTTGAAATCAATTCTTCTGACGTCGGGCGACATGCCGTTGACCTTAAAGAGGATCAGATCGCCGTAATTCCGGGAGACGTAATTTCCAAGAAAGCTGGTCGGCACGTGAAACGTGATCACGTCATTATCAATCTGGGTAAGCTCAAGTGGTTCAATCCACGTCTTATAGTTATTGCGCCCGACTGTTTCACGCAGCTCTTCTTTGATCAGTCCCCACTGTTCGCTCGTCATACTTGCACTGTCCCGCATCCAAAAAGCTTCAACCCATGGCCAACCGGCAGACGGCCCGCCCCTTCACGCGAAACGTACTCGGACAACAGGGCAAAACTTCCGTACCGTCTGCCCTTGCAAACGGGTGAAGCCTTGTCCAGCTCTGCTGTCTCGCCATGGCAACCAACACAAGCCCCAACCCGTGTTCCGGTTTTCCCGACGAGGATATATCCGGACAAAAAACCAGCATCCGTAGATCCGGAGCACCACGTGTCAGCCATCCCAAGAGCCGACTGCAGCGCGCTGGTCTGTCCCCCCAAGCGTGAATCGCATCGTGAAACTAGCAATCCCAGCTACGCGTCGGCAACAACTCTTAAAGCTTGACAGCACGGTTCCGCGAAAAGAATCTCGCGAGCCGTTCGATGGGTCACAGGAACAAAAAAGCACCCCTGAATGGGGTGCCTTTGAGGATCAAATACTTAGGCCTTCGGTTCAGCCGAGCGCTTTCACACGGGCTGCCAGCCGCGAAATCTTGCGCGACGCGGTGTTCTTGTGAAACACACCCTTCGAGACGCCACGCATCAGTTCTGGTTGAGCGGCTCGTAGCGCCTCCTGTGCGGCATTTTTGTCACCCGAGGCTATCGCCTCTTCGACTTTGCGAATGAAGGTGCGAATCCGAGACCGGCGTGCCTTGTTGACGTCGAGGCGGCGGAGGTTCTGACGGGCGCGTTTCTTGGACTGAGCTGTATTTGCCATGGTATGGGCCTTTTCTATCGGGTCGTTTCATGTCTGTTGCGCAAGGGCAAACCCGATCCGGCAAGTCCATCAGCCGGGACGATTCTGGCCAGAGCGGGCCGCACGCGCATGTACAACGATGGCGTATAGGAAAGAATCCCGCGCTTGCAAAGCCGAAATATGCGCGTAAGCCTTGTACGTCCGGAATGCGAGGCTGCATGCGACTGACACGACGAGACTGGGTGCCTGAGATCAGCGAGGATCTGGTGCAAAGGATCGCGTCGGACGCCTTGCCAATGAATTCCGCGGACCTTGCCACACACGTTGAAGCGCTGGCGGCGCGCAACCGCGAGATCCACGAGCGCGAATGCTTCAACCTCAACCCCGCTACAAACGTGATGAACCCAAGGGCCGAAGCGCTTCTGGCCTCAGGCCTCGGGTCACGTCCATCGCTTGGCTACCCGGGCGATAAGTATGAAACCGGACTCGAGGCGATTGAGGAAATCGAGGTAATCGCCGCCGCCCTCGCCGCCGAGGTTTTCGAAGCCCGCTTCGCCGAGATCAGGGTCGCCTCGGGCGCCATGGCAAATCTTTACGCCTTTATGGCGACCTGCCGGCCCGGCGACACAATCATCGCACCTCCGGCAATCATCGGAGGGCATGTTACCCATCATATTGCTGGTTGTGCCGGGCTGTTTGGACTGCGCGTGGTGGAAGCGCCGGTCGATGCGGACGGGTACACGCTTGACCTCGCCGAACTTCGTTTCCTGGCACGCGACCTGCGCCCGCGGCTCTTGACCGTTGGCGGCTCCCTGAACCTTTACGAGCATCCCGTCGCAGCGCTCCGCGACATTGCCGACGAGGTGGGAGCGCGGCTCCTGTTCGATGCAGCGCACCAGTGCGGGATCATCGCCGGAAAAGCTTGGGCCAACCCATTGTCAGAGGGTGCGCATTTGATGACGATGAGCACCTATAAATCTCTCGGCGGCCCGGCTGGCGGTCTCATAGTCACGAACGAGGCTGATCTGGCGCAACGTCTTGACGCCATCGCCTTTCCAGGCATGACCGCAAACTTCGATGCCGCGAAATCGGCGGCATTGGCCATTAGCTTGCTGGATTGGCGGACCCATGGCCCAGCCTATGCGCAGGAGATGATCGCCGTAGCTAAAGCCCTTGCCGAAGCGCTCGCGCGAAACGGTTTGCCTGTATTTGAGGGGCGGGACGGGGCCACGGCATCTCATCAATTTGCTTTGCGCGCCGCAGATTTCGGCGGCGGGCAGACTGCGGCGAGAACCTTGCGCCGCGCAGGTTTTCTTGCCTGCGGGATTGGTTTGCCAATCGACGCGGTCGTAGGCGACATGAACGGCCTGCGCCTAGGCACGCCAGAACTGGTGAGATGGGGCGTCAAACCGGGTGATGTGCCGGTGCTCGCAGCGCTGATTACCGAAGCTCTGACAAGCGATCCGGCCTCAGTGGCATCCCGCACGAAGGAATTGCGGGAGCAGTTTGACAAGCTGCACTACGTCCTTTGAACAAAGTCTTCGTGACGGAGTGTTCCACCCAGTTTGGACTGACCTCTAAGCCACCGAGTCGCGTGCCAACTCACCGCGAGCATATGAATTGGGCGTTTACTTGTCGCGGAACTGCGCTTCGCGTTTTTCCGCGAAGGCCGACATACCTTCCTTCTGGTCCTCGGTCGCGAATAGCGATTGGAAGACGCGGCGCTCGAACAAAAGCCCTTCAGCCAGCGGAACCTCGTAAGAGCGATTGACCGCTTCCTTTACCGCCATCACGCTGATCATGGATTTCTCCGCGATCTTCTGTGCCGCCGACATCACCTCGTTCATGAGTTTCTTGGCGGGCACGACGCGACTGACAAGTCCGGCGCGTTCGGCTTCTTCAGCATCCATGAAGCGTCCGGTGAGATTCATGTCCATCGACTTCGATTTGCCAATGAAGCGCGTGAGCCGTTGACTGCCGCCCAAGCCCGCCATCACGCCGAGATTGATTTCCGGTTGGCCGAACTTGGCAGTGTCCGAGGCGATGATGAAATCGCACATCATGGCAAGCTCGCAGCCGCCGCCCAAAGCGTATCCCGAGACACCTGCAATGATCGGTTTGCGGATACGAAGGATCGCGCCATGCTCCGGACCAAACAGGTCGCCGGTAAACACATCGACGAAGGACTTCTCGGCCATCATCTTGATATCCGCACCCGCGGCGAAGGCCTTTTCTGAGCCGGTGATAACGATACACCGCACCTTGTCGTTGTCCTGTGCGTCCTCAAGCGCCGTGACCAGTTCCCGCAAAAGCTGGTCGTTTAGCGCGTTCAGGGCGTCGGGGCGATTGAGAGTGATTTTTGCGACGTGGTCTTCTACTTCGACGATGATCGTCTCATAGGCCATGTAATGTGCTTTCGCTTGTTTTCAGACAGTCCCGATTCCTTACCACTGTTGCAGCGTGGATCAACCTTATCTTTGGCATAAGGGGCAATAGAAAGAGGAGCGGCCCGATTGGATCTTGCGGCGGATTGTGCCGCGACAGTCCAGTCGGCGGCAGCTTTCGCCTTCCCGACCGTAAACATCAAAGCTGTGTTGAAAATATCCAAGTTCTCCATCGGCTTGGCGAAAGTCCCGTAGGGAAGAGCCCCCGGCGGCAATCGCATCGGTCAGAACCTCACGGATGATCGGCACAAGCCCTGCCGCGCGCTTAGCCGAAATGCGTCCGGCCCGCCGCATTGGTGAGATACCGGCGCGGAAAAGCGCCTCGCAGACATAGATATTGCCAAGGCCAGCGACGATTCTCTGGTCGAGCAAGGCGGATTTGACAGGCGTATTCCGCCCCATGAGCGCGGAGGCGAGGTAGGGCCCGTCAAATTGATTACCAAGCGGTTCCGGGCCAAGCTTGTGCAGCAGCGCGTGCGTCTCTGCGCGATCGGTGCCGATCAGATCCATCGCGCCAAATCGCCGAGGATCATTGAACGTGATACGTGCGCCGTTCTCCATCTCCAATACCACATGATCGTGCTTTTCCGGAGCAGGATGATCATGCGCGAATTGACCCAATGGATCGCCAGAGATCAGGATTCGGCCGGACATGCCCAAGTGGATAAGCAGCGTCTCCTGAGAAGACAGGTCAGCCAGGATAAATTTGGAACGACGGCGTAGCATCAGCACCCGCCGATTTGTCAGACGTTCAGCCATGCGTTCTGGAAACGACCAGCGCAGATCGGGGCGATTAACGTGAGCGTGAGTTATTACAAACCCGGTCATCGCCGGTTCCAAACCGCGACGAACCGTCTCGACCTCGGGCAATTCGGGCATGACACTCTTCTCAATAGCGAACGGGGCGCATTGTAACCGCGCCCCGGCAGCCTATAAGAATGCGTGAGAGATCAAACGGCAAGGGCCAGCACAGCGGTATGACCGAGAAAACCACGCATTTTGGATTCGAAGACATTCCCGAGGACGAAAAAGCAGGGCGCGTGCGTGGCGTATTCGGCTCGGTTGCGTCGAAGTATGACGTCATGAATGACGCGATGAGCTTCGGCATACACCGGATCTGGAAAGACGCGATGATGGACTGGCTCGCCCCCCGCCGTGGGCAGCGGCTTCTCGATGTAGCCGGCGGCACAGGCGATATCGCCTTCCGTTTTCTCAAACGAGCCGGCCACGGGCATGCGACAGTTCTCGATCTGACAGAACCGATGCTGATCGAAGGGCGCAAAAGGGCTGAGGCCGAAGCCATGGCCGGCAGTCTGGATTGGGTCGTTGGCGATGCGATGGCGTTGCCCTTCGACGACAACAGCTTTGACGTCTACACGATTTCTTTTGGCATCCGGAATGTTACCCGCCCACAAGAAGCCCTGAACGAGGCTTTTCGCGTATTGCGCCCGGGCGGCAGGTTGATGGTGCTGGAATTCAGTCAAATCCCGAACGAACTTATGCAGAAGGTGTACGACCTCTATTCTTTCAATATCATCCCACGCTTGGGCCAGGTAATTGCACAAGATCGAGACAGCTATCAGTATCTCGTGGAGTCGATCCGCAAATTTCCTGACCAGGAAACCTTCCTGAGCATGGTCAGAACCGCAGGATTCGAGCAGGCGAAATACAGGAACCTGTCGATGGGTATTGCCTGCCTGCATTCCGGCTGGAAGATCTGAGAATTGCGCGGCCCGCATAATCTTCTGCGCCTTGTACGAACAGGCGCCACCCTGGAACGCACTGGGGCGATGCGCGTCATCATGGATGCGATGGATGCCCCGCCGCTTGTGCGCGGTACGCTCCGATTTCTTGCCTGGCCGTTTCAATGGCTCGGCTACAAGGGCGACTTAAGCATGCCCCCGGCGGTGCGCGCACTGACGGCGCTTGGTCCGGCTTATATCAAATTCGGCCAGATTTTTTCGACCCGGCCAGATATTGTTGGCGATGACCTGGCCGCCGAATTACGCATTCTGCAGGATAAGTTGCCGCCTTTTTCAGTCGACATCGCAAAGAAAAGCGTGTCACAGGCACTTAGCGCGCCTGTCGAAACGATCTTTTCCGAGTTCAGCGAACCGGTAGCGGCGGCGTCTATTGCGCAAGTACACAAGGCGCGGCTGCGCGAAAGCGGCGCAGATGTTGCCGTCAAGGTTCTTCGGCCTGGAATCGAGAAGGCCTTTCGCAAGGATATCGACGCTTTTTACTTCGCTGCGAAGATGATCGAAATCTTGTCGCCCTCTTCCAGACGCTTGCGACCGCGCGATGTCATCGCCCATTTCGAAGGCGTCGTGCTTGGAGAACTCGACCTGCGTCTCGAAGCCGCGTCGGCCAGCGAGTTCGATGCCAACACGACGGACGATCCGGGGTTTATGCTCCCCGCTGTGAACTGGGATTTATCCAGTCGCAGGGTTATGACAATGCAATGGGCGGAAGGTGTGTCGATGGGCGACAATGCCGCGCTGGATGCGGCAGGTCACGACCGCGCCGAACTGGGCGAACGCGTGCTTCAACTTTTCCTAAGCCATGCCTTGCGCGACGGCTATTTTCACGGTGACATGCATCAAGGCAACCTAAAGGTCGCGTCCACCGGTGAGATCATCGCCTACGATTTCGGCATCATGGGTCACATCGATGAATACACCCGCCGTGTCTATGCCGAAATCCTCTACGGATTTATACAGCGTGATTACAAGCGTGTGGCAGAGGTGCACTTCGAGGCCGGGTATGTGCCAGCTGACCGAGATGTCGACGAGTTTGCTCGCGCGCTACGGGCCGTCGGCGAACCGATTTTCGGAATGGATGCGACACGGATCTCGATGGGCGGGCTTCTCAGCTATCTTTTCGAAGTCACCGAAAGGTTCGGAATGGAGACACGTACGGAGTTGATCTTGCTGCAGCGCACGATGGTGGTCGTGGAAGGCGTGGCGCGAAGCCTGAACCCACAGATTAACATCTGGCAGGTGGCTAAGCCTGTAGTCGAAGATTACATCCGGAAAAACCTTGGCCCCGGCGCTGCGGTTCGGGATCTGCGTCGGACGATCGCAGTGCTGTCGCGCTACGGCCCTCGCCTTCCTCAGATCGTGGAAAACGCCCTCATCCGGCAAGCCATGCCAGAACCGGAAAAGCCCAAGGGCATTCGTTGGAAATCTGTCGTATGGCTGGCGCTTGGAACCCTTATCGGAGCGGGTGCCACCTTTATCCTGGTCAGTCTTGTTTAGATCGTGGCAATCAAGCGACGCAGCAGATACATGCTGAAACCAGCGGGAAACAAGCATTGGCACCGCCGTGTCCTTTGCTTTACGGTCAAGCGAAACTCGAGAGGCAGTGGAGATGGGGACGTGATCCGCAAGCGGAAAATCGTCGGGTTGGGTGTAATTTGCGGGACAGCGCTTGGATCGATGTCAGGCTTGGCCGATCCGCTGAAAACAAAGCTGACCAACAACTACGGCAATCCTGGATCATTGATCGATATGCCGACCGCCGAGAGCGCGCCGGATGGGCAGCTTGCGACGTCTGTGATGTATTTCGACGGCTTCACACGAACCACGCTGAGCTTTCAGATCACAGACCGGCTTTCGGGCAGTTTCCGCTATACCGGGACGCGCAATCTGACCCCAACTTTTGGCACCTATTATGATCGCAGTTTCGATCTGAAGTTCCGGGTCTTCAACGAAACCACGTGGACACCCGCCGTGTCTGTCGGCCTGCGCGATTTCATCGGGACCGGGCTTTTGTCGGGTGAGTATGTTGTCGCGACCAAATCCATCGGCGACAGGCTTCGTCTGACCGGCGGCGTTGGTTGGGGTCGGCTTGGTAGCTATGCCAGCGACGGAAGCATAGGAACCCGGACTTCGTTTACGTTCGCGGGTGTTGGCACGGGCGGCAATTTCAACTACGACGACTGGTTTCAGGGTGACTATTCCGTCTTTGGCGGGGCAAGCTTTCAGGTCACCGACAAGTTCAGCGTGAGCGCGGAGTATTCGACTGACAATTACGACGTCGCACAGAACCAGGACCTTATCAAACGCGGCAGCCCGTGGAACGTCGCGCTTGATTACCGGTGGCGCGACGACGTCCATCTGAGGGCCTTTCTTCTTCACGGCGAGGAACTCGGCGCCCAACTGACGTTTTCGCTTAACCCCAAGAATCCAAGTGTGCCCGGTGGCACTGAACTGGCGCCTCTGCCTGTCGGCGTTCGTGACCAAGAGAGTGCAGCGGATCTCGGCTGGGCCACTCAACCTTCGCGCAGACAGGCCATCACGTCCGGCGTCAACCGAAGCCTCGCTCAAGCGGGCATCAACCTTGAAGGCATTGACGTCGAAGGTCGCAGCGCACATGTAACGATTCGAAATGAACGCTACGACGCCGGTGCCGAAGCTCTCGGCCGCACCCTCCGCAGCCTAAGCCGCGAATTGCCCGCCTCGGTCGAATCCTTGCATGTCACGCTGATGACAAACGGCATTCCTGCCAGCACGATGACCTTCGGGCGAACAGATCTGGAACGGCTCGAAAACGCGCCCGCGCGAGAGGCTCTTGCCGCAGCGACCTTTACTGATACTCTGCGATTTGGAGATTATCCCGATCCGCTTCCCGGCACGTATCCCCGGTTCGAATGGACCATTGGACCATATCTTCGCACATCCTTGTTCGATCCTGACAATCCGTTCCGCGCCGATATCGGCGTGCGGGCCAAGGCCGTTTATCATCTTGGATCCGGTTGGCAGGTCGCCGGATCGGTAGCGCAAAAGGTCATCGGAAATCTCGACGAAGTCACGAGGCCCAACACATCGCAGCTTCCACATGTGCGATCAGACTCCTCGCAGTACAACAAGACCGATGAGCCCTATCTGGAGAATCTGACGATTGCCAAATACGGTCGTCTCGGCCCTGATTTCTACGGACGTCTCAGCTTGGGCTATCTTGAGCGCATGTATGCCGGTGTCTCTGGCGAGGTTCTTTGGAAGCCCGTGAACAGCAGGCTCGCGCTTGGGGCTGAAGTCAATTACGCCCGGCCTCGCGATTTCGATCAGCAGTTTGGCCTGCGGTCCCGCGTGACACCCGGAGGGGTCATTCCGGAAATGACAGGTCACCTTTCCGCCTATTACGATTTCGGCAACGGCTTTCACGGCCAGCTTGATGCCGGTCGCTACCTCGCTGGTGACTGGGGTGGGACAATCACACTTGATCGCGAATTTAAGAACGGTTGGAAGATCGGAGCCTTCGCCACCTTCACCGACGTGTCGGCGCAACAATTCGGAGAAGGCTCTTTCGACAAGGGTATCCGTTTCACAATTCCTCTGTCTTGGGTCATTGGCCAGCCGACGACGCAGAAGGCCAGTGGCGTTCTGCGTCCGCTGACGCGCGATGGTGGTCAGCGGCTGGAGGTGAACGGGCGGCTTTACGAAACGATCCGAGATTCGCACCGACCCGATATCGCAAAGAGCTGGGGGAAATTCTGGAGATGACGCGAAGGAAACCGCATCTTTACGCGATCGGGTTTCTGGTGGCCGTGGCCCTGACGAGCGGCTGCACCAACAAGGATCAGGAACTGCCTGCCGCGTCCGTGATCAAGACCGTTCTGGAACAACGACGTGCGAAACAGGAGGGCGTTCGAAAGATTGATGAACGTTTGGTACAGTTCCAGATCAAGCGTGCGTTGGCTTCAGGCGACGAACCTTTGGCGCTCATGCGGATTTCGAAAACCGGGAGCGTTGCCCTGCTACGCGTTATCGAAACCAATGGCCCTTACCGGACGTGGGCCGCGTGGGGCACGACGGAGCGGCGAAGCGTTACAACCCGTGGAGACGTGATTACGGCGACGCGCGGGCTCGGAACGGACCTGATGTCGTCGAATGTAAATGGTCTCCTTCGGATGGTAACCGGTCTGAAAGACGGTATCGAGCGTCAGGTTTTGCGACATCTGGACGGAGAAAACCAAATTGTAGAAACCGTGGCCGATTGCGCATTCACGCCCGATGGCCCTCAGAGTTTTTCATCCGGAGAAATCAGAACACGGGTCACGCGCGTCGATGTCTTTTGCAAAACGGAAACTGGGCGTTTCAACAACTACTACCTTGTTTCAGCCGGTGGACGCATCGTTGAAGCCAAAACGTGGTTGGGAGACGGATTGGGATACTTTACTTTCAGCTTGTTGCGTTAAAGGCAGAGAATCTCGTGTATCTTACGAAAAAACCTGAGAAACACGCTGTACGGTAGACCAATGAAAAAGCGGGCCCGAACGCCCGCTTTTCCGTTTTCTTAAGGCGATCCGCTTTTACGGGCTCGGCACGAAGCTGGTCGTGGTGGACGATCCGTCAGCCAGTGCAATGATCAGACCGGTGGCAACGACAGCAAGAACGACGTACTGAACACCGCCAATGGTCAGGAAATCACCTTCCTGCGACTGCGTCGACACAAAGGGATCGCTGTTCGTCGCGCTCTGCGACAGAACTGGGGCTGCTGAGCCGAATGCCAAAGCAGCGGCAGAAGCCAGAGTGACAATCTTTTTCATAATCTTCTCCAAACTGGTTGAGAGATACCTCTACTCCGCAGAGGGCTGGTAGAAATATCCCACATGTGGAAACCCAATTAAAGGCCCCGACTGAAAATACCAGCCATTCTTGAGAAAAATCGCCGATCTGTTCAGTTTTCAGGCATTTTCGCAACTTTTCAGGTCAAACTAGAACGTTTGAGAGCGAGGATACCGTCCGAAGCCACTTCTTGTCCTCCTTCAAAGACGAGAATTGTCTGGCCGTTCTGAACTCTTGCTTCTGTAATCAGCGCGCTGACTTGTGCGGGACGAGTAGCGACAAGTTGACCTTGCGAGAATGATTCGACGTCGATCTGATAACGTCCGTGCGGTAATGTCCCACCAAAGGCATCATGACCGCGCCAATCCAGAGTCTGTGCTGCCCCGGAGATATCCGTGCGGGACACAACGGCGTCGCTTTCATCTCTGACAACGAGTTGGTGCGTTTGAGCTGTTCCTACCCCTTCAACGCGAAGCGTTATTGGATTGCCGTCGAATTCCACAGGCATCACGGCATTTGCGGACATGCCGACCCATCCGGATAGCTGCGAAAGATTCAGTGCGCCCATTTGGGCGCCAAGTGATGTTAACAGATCGTTGGTCAAGACCTGCTGTTCGACACTCGAAAAGGTCGCCAGCTGGGTCGCAAAATCGGTCGACTCGATCGGATTCAAGGGATCCTGGTTCTGCATTTGCGTGGTGAGCATGCGGATGAACGTTTCAAAATCCGAGTTCAAAACACCTTTCGCAGCTTTTGCGTCCTTTGCAGACTTCGCACCTGCACCGATTGCAATTGTTTGAGACGTGGATAACAAGTCCATTCTTGATCCTTTCAGAACTGTCAGACGCGGATATCAACCCGGTCGAGCTTGATGCCGCGCGTAGCGGCATTCGAGGTTTGTCCCCGCTCACCAGCAGTCGGGTTATCCGGCTTGCCGAAGACCGCCGTAGACTCATCGCCAGGCGCGCGACGATCTTGCGAGTCATCCGAAGTGCTTTGCCCGAAACTGAATTCGGCGGCGTCGTAACCGATTTCGTGGAAGTCTTTGGCCAAAAGGTCGACATGTCGACGCATAAGCTCGAGCGTTTCTGGTCTGTCTGCCACGATGGACACGACCATACCAGCATCACTGGATACCAGGCTGATCCTGACACGACCCAACTCGGACGGAGAAAGATGGAGTTCCGAGACTGCGTCCGCTTGGTGCCGCATTGTCGCGATAATCTGTTGGGATATGTGCCGAGGAAGATCAGTATTGTGCAAGATCGAAGGTAATGCGCGTAGCCCGCCATTCGGCTCGAAAGTGCTGCCGGATGAAGCAAACCCGAGCGCATCCAGAGCCAATATAGACTCCTTCGCAATACTTTCACGCGCGATTGAACCGGTTTCAAGCTGAGCCAACGCAAGCAACGGCTGTCTTTCCGGATGGATAGTAGAGTTTGCCTTATTCAATTCTCCAGACGCCGTCAGACCGCGGATCAAGTCAACTTCCGTCAGTCTTGCAGTCGTGGGCAGTCCGCTTGACAGAGACGTTCCCGATAGAATGTCACTGTCGATCTGATCGGCTGCTTGAGCTGTACTCGAAATCGCAGGCCTCATCTCGTTGGTCGATGCAATGCCCGTTGGCGAAGGGAGCATTGCATCTTTGACCAAACGAAGGTGCTGCGCCTTCTGCGCCGGATTTGCAGCCCGTAAGTGCCATCCGATCTCGGCAGTTCTTGCGTGTTCAGCAGCCGCCCCGTCGACAAGATCTGCATTATGCGAGTGCGAAAGTTCAGCGCTTTCATGGCTCAGCCCAAAGCGGTTTCCCTCACGAACACCGGAACCCTCGTAGAACGCAAAGACGTCCTTCACCGTGATCGAAGACGCGTTTGTAGTAGTCAGCATGTTGTCGGGATAGCTCACCATGTCCTTGGCGTGCGGACTCCTGTTCAGTTCTGAATGACTGACCTCGTGCTCAATCAATTCCGAAGCTGCATGACCTTCAGTAAATTCCGGCGGTAGGCGTCCCCGACTTCCGCTTTGGGCGCTTGGTGAATGACTGTTTTGTCCCGTTGTACGATTAAAGGCTGACCAACCATTCTTGACGGGTGCAACGTCGTTTTCGTCAGTTTCATTCAGGCTAGCGAAAGTTTACCGTTGAATCAGACCGTCTTCGACGAAATCTGAGGCTGGCCGGTCAGTTTGAAAACGGTCCGCAACAGTGATATTTTCGTGTTCGAAGGTCTGAGAGGTCGGCCCGGCGCTAATCCCGTCGGTTGCAATTCGACCTGGATCTTCTAGAACATCGGCGTCTTCCGAGTTTTCGCCATCATCGATAAATGACTCCAGCCTCTTCGCTGAGTCTCGCCCCATGCTAGCAGCCTTTTTGTCGACTTGCGACCACTCTGCCTGTCCTCCAACAGGGGAAGGCGTTTTTTGATCCGAGCCGGAGGATCGAGATAAAGCACCTTCACTCGAAGCCGCAGCTCCCTTTTCCCCAGAAGCGCTACTAGCATTTTTTCCAACTAGCGATGCTTTCCGCTGTGTAGCTTCGTTTTCCACAGAGGCAGAATTCGTTCCTCCCACATAGGCATCTCGATCTAAGGGTTCCGTGTCTGACTTCGATTTCGAAAACCGAGATACGACATCTCCAAAATCGGTGCCCTCATGCAGCGTTGGCTGTGTCCTGCCCGAATACGGTTACCGGTTCTTTACCGCTTTGAGATCCAATGGGACGAGATATGAGAAACTCGAGGTAAAACAGTGACAGTCTATTTACCGACAACGTCGCATCACGACTCGAACGACGGTGCATCACGCCTGCGCCTCGCAAAAGAGGCTGCCGTCAAGCTTGAGGCAACTTTTCTCGCGGAAATGTTGAAGTCCGCAGGATTTGGCTCACAGGAAAACAGCTTTAGCGGTAGTGCTGGCGAGGATCAGTTCACGTCATTTCAGCGTCAGGCCGTAGCAGACAAAATTGCGATGTCCGGCGGCATCGGACTGGCCGAAAGCTTCCTCAAATCCATCATGGAGCAGCAGAATGACAACGCATGAGATAAAGTCGATCATCGATGAATTGGGTGACCTGCTCGACGCAGAGCGCGAGGCCCTCCTTGGAGGGGATCTAACGGCTGCAGCTGCTCTGGTAATGCAAAAGGAACACTTGTTCGAAGCATTAAACGCGCTCCAACCCGACAATTCGACGCTCCTAGAAGCAATTCATAGCAAGGTTTCCCGAAACCAGAAAATATTGGAAGGTGCACTTCAAGGCATTCGCGCTGCCTCGACCAAACTGGCCGCTCTTCGCCGCGTTCGTCGTAAACTCGAAACTTATGGTCAAGACGGTCGTCGACACACGATCGACGGAGAGGTTTCACACAAGGTGGAAAAGCGGGCCTGAGTGGGTTCGTGACATTTGTTTTAAATCACTTCGATATGAAGAGACTGCCTTAGTGACTCATTAGTATTTCGTCACCATCGTCTGCCCTGCATCCAAACGAGGATGGCGCAGACAAGTCGAGAATCCGACTGCCTGTACACGTCAGAACGACAGTTTGCTTCGCCGTTTTGCGGCGTACTTGAAACGGGCGCAAAGCGCCTAACACAAAAGGATAATGCTATGGCGACCTTCCATGCTCCACCGTGGTGTCCGCCGCTCGCGATAATCTTTTTTCTCTTGATGATAACCGGCGCGGCATCGTTGCCTTGCACAGCCATATCACCACCTGCTTTCTCACCCGACTATCGGAGTAGCACGGCGCGGCTTTCTCAAGTCTTAATAGCTTTTTCGACGGCGTCATTTATCTTTCTAAAGCTCGAAAAACTCCGGGAAATTATCGTTTAAATACTCAGCACTACGAGATTGGAGGAGACGACAGTCATTGATATACAAGACGCGGGGCCAGGACGGCCGGACTTATCCAGATCGCGTGTGGTGTGTAGGGAGCACGTGGGTGAACGGAAGGTGCCGGTTAGGTATTGGCACCTTCCGTATCGATTCACTTCAGATCTGTCGCGACGCCAGCCATCCGGCAAACAATCTGCCACTCCTGGTCTGTTACGGGCTGCACAGACAGGCGTGAATTTCTCAGCAAAACCATTTCTGATAGCTGCGGTTCACGCTTTATCATTTCCAGCGTGACAGGCTTATTTACAGCTTCAAGCGCTTTGATATCGACACACTCCCACCGGTCGTCCTTCGTTGTACTGTCCGGATGGGCCTCGGCGATTACCTCGACGGTCCCGACAATCGCCTTTTCTTTCTGGCTGTGATAGAAAAAACCTTTGTCTCCAATGGCCATCTCTCGCATGAAATTTCGGGCCTGATAATTTCTCACGCCATCCCATTCTTCGCCGGCATCTCCTTTGGCCACCTGGTCCTGCCAGCTCCAGGTAGACGGTTCTGACTTGAACAACCAGTATCGCACAGATCAGATCACCTTTTTCCAAGGGATCAGTTCGACACTCTCGAACAATCCAGCATGTTTGTAAGGGTCGTTTGCGGCCCAATCTTCTGCAGAAGAAAGATCGGCCACGTCGAGGATGACCAAGGAGCCTATCATTTCTCCCTGTGCATCCAATAATGGTCCCGCCTGCGTCACGACACCTGTTTTCTCTATGTAGGCAAGATGGGCATCACGATTGTCCAGTCGGGTTTTAAGCGCGCCGGCCTTATCGCGTGCGATCAAAGCAATAAGCATTCATTCTTCCTTCAACGGTCTGGACAACAACATATCCATTGCCTGCGTAACCTTCAATTCGCCTGAAACAAGCGCGTTTACTGCCTCGGTCACTGGCATGTCTATGCCGATTTTCCGTGCCTGTTCGGCCATAGCGTTGGCTGTTGCCGCACCCTCCACAGTCACATCGGGATCAAAGGCTTCTTGCCGTCCCAAACATTCCCCAAAGCGATAATTCCGCGACTGACCAGACGTGCAGGTCAGCACGAGGTCACCGAAACCGGACAATCCGGCCAAGGTATCTGGTCGGGCACCGCGCGCCTCGGCCAAACGTACGATTTCGGCAAATCCGCGCGTCATCAATGCAGCGCGCGCGCTCTCTCCCAGCCCTGCACCCATCACAGCCCCACAGGCAATAGCCATGACATTCTTCAATGCGCCGCCTAGCTCGGCGCCAATCACATCCTGCGTTCTATAAATGCGCAAATTATCCGTCTTCAGGGCGGCTTGCATTCTCGCGCCGAGTTCTTTTGATCGACAGGCCATTGTCAAAGCCGTCGGAAGGCCGCGCGCAATATCGTTGGCGAAGGAAGGACCGGTCAGGATCGCAACTGGATTACGCGGACAGAACTCGGAAATAATTTCGGTCGGTGATAGACCAGATTTCAGCTCAATTCCCTTGCAGCACGCCACAAGTGGCATTGCTGCAAGGGTTTTTGCATGAGGCTGAAGAAACCCACGAAGTTTTTGCGTCGGGACCGCCAGAAGCAGGAGATTACAGTCGGCCAAGTCGTGCAAATCAGATGTCGGCGTAACGGATTTTGGCAAAACCACATCATCAAGTCGTTTAGTTCGCCGCGAGGCAAACATGTCTTTGACCTGGTCGCGATCCCTTGCCCAGAGACGAACCTCTTGATGCGACGACAGCGCTACGGCCAATGCCGTACCAAACGCGCCGGCCCCAATAATCCCGATCACGCCTTTGCTCCTTTCTTGCCGCTTCCCAGAAGCGCCGGACTTTGCCGATCGAGCGGCCAGCGCGGACGAGCCGACAACGCCATATCGTCTTTATGGCCAGCCATGAAAAGCTCAGCACCCGCATAGGCGATCATCGCGGCATTATCAGTGCAGAGCGCAAGCGGCGGCGCATGAAACTCTACACCGGTTTCCTTGGCTACGATTTCCAATCGCGCTCTGATTGTTGCATTGGAAGCTACGCCGCCGGCGACACACAACGGCAAGTTTTGACCCGCCATGTGATATCCTGCATTCAAGGCGTTTCTGGTTTTCTCAGCCAAAACATCTGAAACAGCCGCCTGAAAGCCGGCGCAAAGGTCAGCACGGTCCTGCCGCGACAGGCCCGATTTTTCTTCAATGATCTTGTCACGCTGACGCAGAACTGCCGTCTTCAGACCGGAAAATGACAGATCGCACCCAACCCGATCAAGAAGTGGTCGCGGCAAGAAAAATCTTTCGGGTGATCCTTCCATGGCAGTTCGTTCGATAGAAGGGCCACCGGGTTGTGGCAATCCAAGAAGCCGCGCAGCCTTGTCAAACGCCTCTCCCGGGGCATCGTCTATGGTTCCACCGAGACGCGTGAAATTCACGGCGTCTTCCACAAGTAGAAATTGGCAATGCCCTCCGGATACCAAAAGCATCAGGTAGGGATAGGCCAAGCCGCTGGTCAGTCTTGGAGTCAGTGCATGTCCTGCAAGGTGGTTCACGCCGATCAGAGGCAGGTCATGGGACGCTGCAAGTCCCTTCGCACACATTACTCCGGATATCACACCGCCGATCAGCCCAGGACCGGCAGTGACAGCCACGGCGTCCACCTCTTCCAAGCGCGCTTTCGCGCGCAGTAGAGCCTCTTTAACGCAAAGATCCAGTTTCTCGGCATGGGCTCGAGCGGCGATCTCGGGAACCACACCACCAAAGGCGGCGTGCAAGTTTGTCTGGCCTTCAACAACAGAGGAAAGGATCTGCGCAGAGCCACTCGTGACGCGCACCACTGCAGCAGCTGTATCGTCGCAGCTACTTTCGAGTCCGAGAATAGTCAGTGTTGCGGTCATAGGTCTGAACGTTGCACCCTTGATCAAGCGCAGGTAACACCGCAGAGGCGCGCAAACAACTCCGGAGCATGGATGCCGGCCTCGATCCTGATCACCCGTCCCGCTCCTTCCGCGGAAAGATTTGCGAAGGTCCTGCAGGATGCGCTCGGACCGGCTTGCAACATTGTTTTTTCACCGTTGATGCAGATTAAGAATTGCAATCTGGATCTTTCCGATCTTTCAGCCGCCACGATAATTTTTACATCGCGTCACGCGGTCGAAGCTTTTTCCCGCCTCGACGCCCGGCGGAACGCGGTTTGCTACACGGTTGGGCCTGCAACAAAGGCTGCGGCCCAAGAGGCCGGTTTCGATCCGGTCGCAGCGGACGGCACAGGCGAAGCACTTACGCGAAAAATCCTGTCCGATGGGCCGCCAGAACCTTGCCTGTACGTAAGGGGCAATCACGTTGCTTACGACATTCAAGATGAACTTGTTTCTGCAGGATTAGAGACGCATATGCGCATCGTTTACCGGCAGATCGAATGTCCTTTGTCCCTAAAGGCAAAGCGTCTTCTATGTGGAAAAGATCCCGTGATCGTGCCCTTGTTTTCGCCCCGCTCAGCCGAGCTTTTCTTGCAAGCCGGACCATTTGAAGCCCCTGTGCATGCCGTAGCGATCAGCAGCAAGGTCGCTGATCGTTTAGGGAAGGGCAATTTGAAAACGGTTGTTACCGCAATACGTCCAGACCAAGACGCCATGGTCAAATCGGTCTCCGACCTTTGGACGAGGGTCAATCGGCTTGAGACACCGGGCGGCGCACAGTAATGTCATGAAAAGCAAGCGCCTGCACAAGATTCGAGAGAGGCTGATAAGTGGCTAAGAAAAAAACCTCGAAGGCGGACGACAAGCCATCAGATGAAAAGCTCGCTGACGCAGCAGCCGAGACCGAAGACAGTGGTGAAGTGTCCGAGAAGACGAACACAGCCCCCGAGAACCTGGAATCCGAAACCAACCAACCTTTGGTAGAGGCTTCAGGTGATAAGGCGCCTGACGATGGAGATAATGCAGCTGCGCAAGAAATGGGCGCGGAAGAAGAACCATCCGATACTCAGAAATCTGCAGACGAAGACCTGCTCTCAACAGAAACTGTTTCGGACGGAGCCTTAGCCTCACCGTCGGAAACGGGCGCAAACACTGCCGAAGATACACTTGCTGATGAAGCGACACAAACCGAGTCTAACGTCGACGAAGTCGAAGAAGCAAGTGTCTCGGATAAACCAGAGGTCATAGATGCTGCTCCGGTAAAGGCCGAGCAGGTTGTCGTAAAACAAGGTAGCTTCGGTGGCATGCTATTGGGCGGTGTTGCCGCAGGCGCTGTCGGTTTCGCCGCTGCGTATTTTGGCCTTGCGCAACAAACCGACCCTAACACCGATGTGATGCCCCGCTTGCAAGAACTTTCTTCGCAGATAGACCTGCAAGCGCAGACTGTCGATGGACTTGCCACACGGCTCGAAGCTTTGCCCGCGGCGCCGGACCTCTCGCCGATCGAGGGGCAACTCTCTGAGCTTGCCGCTCAGGCGGCAGATCTCGGTGCGGCTGTAAGTGAAAACGCGGCGGCGCTCGCGGCTCTCTCCACGCGGTTTGACAACATTGATGCACGTTTGTCCCAAGTCGAGCAACAGCCTGTCACCGAGGGCGCATCGGAAGCTGCTGTCGCGGCTTATGAGCGGGCTCTTCAGGCTGCGCGAGACGAAATCGGTGATCAGCGCGACGCTATGGCGGAACAGCGCGCCGAACTGGAAGCACTAATCGAAGATGCGGTCGCGTCCGAATCTGCAGCCGAAAAATCTGCCTTGGAAGCTATGCGGCGCGCCGCCGTTGGCCGCATTCTGGCCGCTGTCGAGAATGGAGCAGCGTTCACCGACGCCATGTCAGATCTTAAAGATAGTGGCATCGACGTACCCGAACCGCTTGAAGCCGCTGCAGAAACCGGCGCACCGTCGGCAGCAGCCCTAAAGGAGAGTTTTCCGGACGCTGCGCGCGCCGCTCTTTCCGCTTCACGCGCTGCCGCTGCCGAGACCGGTCAGGTCGGCGGCTTTTCCGGTTTCCTGCGAAACCAGCTTGGTGCTCGCTCCCTTGAGCCTCGTGAAGGTGATGATCCCGACGCAGTGTTGTCACGAGCCGAGGCTGCGGTACGTGAGGGGCGCCTCGCAGACGCGCTCAAGGAAATTGAAGCTCTGCCCGAACCGGGTCGGGCCGCTCTTTCGGATTGGGTCGCACAGGCAAACCGCCGGCTCGACGCTATGAATGCCGCTCAGAATCTGAGCGAAAAACTGAACTAAAGCCCGGGGGCAGAGCCATGTTGTGGTCCATTTTCAAGATCGTATTGTTTATCGGCCTTGTCGCCTTGGCCAGCTATTCAGCGATCTTTCTCCTCGAGTTCGAGGGCGGTGTTCGCATAGTTATGGCCGGTCAGGAATTCAATCTATCACCAATCATGACCGTGATCGGGCTGCTTCTTCTTATCCTTGCAATTTGGCTTCTGCTTAAGCTTGCCGGTTTGCTCGTGGCCGTATTGCGCTTCGTCAACGGCGATGAAACCGCCTTATCCCGATACTTTGACAAGAACCGTCAGGAAAAGGGTTACCAAGCTTTGGCCGAGGGTCTCATGGCGCTTGCCTCGGGCGAGGGATCCGTAGCCATGTCTAGGGCAAATCGCGCGGAAAAGTACCTGCGCAAGCCCGCCCTGACCAACTTGATTACCGCGCAAGCTGCAGAAATGTCTGGGAATCGACGCAAAGCGGAAGAGGTTTACAAGCGTCTACTTACGAACGAAAAGACCCGCTTTGTCGGCGTGCGCGGCATCATGCACCAAAAGTTGGCTGACGGTGATACAGACACTGCACTTAAACTTGCGCAAACCGCTTTTTCCCTCAAACCGCGGCATGAAGAAGTCCAAGACACGTTGCTGAAACTTCAGGCGAAAGCCCATGACTGGGCCGGCGCACGCCGCACGCTTCATGCCAAGCTCAAATACGGCAACATGCCACGCGACGTACATCGCCGCCGCGATGCAGTCATGGCCCTTTCGGAAGCGCGCGATATTCTGGACGAAGGAAAAACAATCGAAGCGCGAGAGGCCAGCATCGAGGCCAACCGCATGTCTCCTGATCTCGTTCCCGCAGCGGTGCTGGCGGCTCGCGGATATATCGAGCAAGGCTCCAAGCGGAACGCGTGGCGTGTCATCAGCAAAGCTTGGAACGCGCAACCGCATCCGGATCTTGCCGCGGTATTCGCTGAAATCGAGCCATCCGAGACACCAGTCGCGCGTATCAAGCGCTTTGGGAAATTGCTAAGGATTCATCCGGATCATCGCGAGACGCGGTTGGTGAAGGCAGAACTTTACATTGCGGCAGAAGACTTTCCTTCCGCGCGTCGGGCGCTTGGAGACCTGGCCGAGGTCGATGCAGATGCACGCGCGCTCACGATCATGGCCGCGATCGAACGCGGCGAGGGCGCAGCGGACAGCGTTGTAAAGGGTTGGCTCGCTCGGGCGCTTTCCGCACCGCGAGGGCCGCAATGGGTCTGCGACAAGTGCCAGCACATCCACGCTGAATGGCAACCGACCTGTGAAAACTGTCAGTCTCTCGACACGCTTAGTTGGAAATCCCCACCCGCTACCGAAATGACCTCTTCAACAGGGTTGGAAATGCTGCCGCTGATCATCGGCGCAATTGAAAATAAACCTGACGAAGAAGATGGTGATAATGAGGTTCAGGATGCTGAAATCGTTGTCTCCGAGAAGTTGCAAGAATCTGAGAAATAGCTCTTTTCCGGTCAGGCGGGTGGTGGTATAGCCCCGCGGCACATGGGCCGCTGTAGCTCAGCTGGTAGAGCACGTCATTCGTAATGATGGGGTCGGGGGTTCGAGTCCCTTCAGCGGCACCACTTAGTCCAAAGTTGAGACGCAGGATATCTAGGTTCTGCTAACTTCAGTGCTGCCTTGCCGTTTGTAATCGAAACTTGGAAGCGCAGGGGCGCATTCCAAGAAAATAACCATGCCGATTATCTTTAGAGCCTGATGGCCTTAATCTGCCGCCGCGTAATCAGCCCGTCAGTTCTTTGTAGGATCCGCATCTTTGACATCACCATTCATGGCTGGCTGCATTTGGAAGCAAACCTCGTGGCAGTACGTTAGATCTGTCTGTTCGACCTTATCATGTCCGTCCAACTGGCTTGTAAACGCCTGCATCAGACGCATACCAAGCCCACTTCCAATCTCACAAGACTCGGACGGCGCTACGATCGGTTCGCCGAGGCTGTTTTCGATCGATAAACGAACGGTGTTATCATCCAAAGAAAGCTTAATACCGATCCAGGCTTCGGACTTGCCATCCGGGATGCCGGCATACTTGATCGCGTTCGTCATAGCTTCGGATAGAAACATAGAGACCGGTACAGCTTGGTCAGGGTATAAAGGCACCTCGTCAAGGTCCACCTCGAGTCTGACCGGGTGGGTCGACGCGAAATACTCAACGCCCAGTTCGCTAATCAACTCGGTAACCAACTCCGAACCGCTTACTGTTGTCAGATCGGGTTTGGTGTAAAGAGATCGATGAATTGTCGCCAATCCGCGGACCCGGTTTTGTAGCTGCGAAAGAACTTGCTTCGCTTCCGGTGAGTTCACCTTACGCATTTGCATGTTCATAATCGATGCGACCATCTGCAGGTTGTTCTTTACCCTATGATGAACCTCTCGAAGCAAAACGGTTTTTTCCTGCAGATCTTGAAGCGTACGTGCTTCAGCCTCAGACAAGATGACAACCATACGGTTGAAAGCTCGCTGTGCCTCCTCCAATTCTGGCGGCGCGTCCTTTAACTCCAGAAACGGATCTTCCCGTTCGCCAAGAGCAAACCTACGCATGGCACTGCGCAGGTCGCGAAGATGGCGCAGCACGAGCCGGTGCAAGCCAAAAAGGGCAACGGTCAGGCTTGCTGCCCACATCAGAATTGGAAAGATAAGAGCAAGTCGCGCGCGATCAATCGGCACTAGACTTTGGCTAATCTTCAGAGGACGTGAGCCCAGCAGAAACACTTCATCACTGATCAGCTCGGCGACGGCATAAATCTGGCTTTCGCCTGAGTTACTCTTCATTTTGAAGGTCGAACCTGTTCGGTCGATGATATCGGAGAAAGGCAAACCCGCCGGAAGCAGATCTTCTGCTGCATCTATTCCAACGGATGACGAGAGAATGTCGCCTTCCTTGTTAAGCGTGGTAAGTGAAAAATCCAGGCCATCGCTCGCGTTCGCAAGCGTTCGATTAGCGATACCATGAGGTATCGAGACCGCCGTGATCCCTATAGTCTCATATTTATTGTAAACGGGTGCGTATGCGACAAGAACAGATTGACCAGAGGCGCGGCCCTCGCGGTGCGAAAAGAACCCCCTTTCGTCCTTGCGTACCCGTTTAAGAATAGCGCTGTTTTCCTTCAGTCTTAATCTTACGTGGTTGGAAGAACAGCGAACCCGGCCGTCTATCTCAAGAACACCTGCCCAAACAAAGACGTCCTGAGATTGGATGAATTGTGAAGTGAGTAAGCTACAAAATTCGACGTCAAAGTCACTCTTGACTGCGCCTGCTATGACTTCGGCTGACCCGATTGCCTCGTACAGCAGCTTTCGCTCATCGGCAGCTGCGTTCTGCGCCTCGGCAAGCAAAGCCCTTGCTGCAAGATCTTCAGTTTCCCTAGCGACGACCCAGGTTTGATAGACAGAAATCAGACCAAGCGGAAATAGCGCCAGTGTGAACAGCACAACCAGCTGAGTCGACAAAGAGAATTTCCATTCTCGAAGAAACTTCATACAGCCTGCTGATTTGAAATGATTCCTGCCGTGACACTGTCTGTCATCTCGAGGGCCTCATCTTCGCTCATATCCAAAAGCTCAACGAGGCGCGCACGGGCACGCCCGACGCGGCTTTTAATTGTGCCAACGGCGACACCGCAAGTTTCTGCCGCTTCCTCGTAGGAGAAACCATTCGCCCCTACTAAGATAAGTGCCTCTCTCTGGCTGTCCGGAAGCTTAGAAAAGGCGACTCCGAAATCTCGCATGTTCAATCGACCGTCATGGTCGGGCTTACTGGCCATGCTTTCCGCAAAGGCGCCATCAGTATCTTCGACTTCGCGCTTACGCTTGCGTCGAAGTGAGTAAAACGTGTTTCGGAGGATTGTGAACAACCACGCACGCATGTTCGAACCCGGTTCAAACTTGTCGATGTTTGACCAAGCCTTGATAAGCGTATCCTGAACGAGATCATCAGCGGTCGCAGTGTTCCGTGTCAAACTTATCGCAAAGGCGCGCAATGATCCCAAGTGCTCGGTTAACTCCTCGCGCGGGTCACTTGTCTTCGTTGTCATCTGTAGTGCCTTTAGCCACCGACGTGTCGCCCGTTTTGAGCCGATCCAACAGCTCCGCGAACCGATCAGGCATCGGCTCGTTTGCAATGCTGTCGAAAACCTGTTTGAGGTTGCGGTCGATTTCTTCGACGACGCGGGATTTTGGCAGCTTTGGTTTCATGTAACTCATGGTCTTACTTTGAATAATGGCCGTTAGGAACTAAACTCTTCCCAACAACGTTGGTTCCCAAATATTCCTGACATCCGGAGCGGCAAGTATGAAATCAGAAGCGAGTGACACGTTGACCGACGAAATCGGAGTAAATTTGCCCTATCTGCGGCGTTATGCGCGAGCTCTGACAGGACGCCAAGCCTCGGGCGATAACTATGCCATCGCAACACTGGAAGCGATTCTGAGCGACAGAGAGCTTTATCGTACAGATGTGTCGGCCAAAGTGGCCCTATTTCAGGTTTTTCACGCGATCTGGAGTTCGTCGGGCATGCCTGTTGACGAAGAAGGTAGCGACCAACTTACCGCTCGTGCATTGAAACACTTACGCAGCTTGACGACAAATACGCGCGAGGCGTTGCTCTTGCACACGATTGAGGAATTTTCTGTGAAGGAAGTTTCTCAAGTGATGCAGGTGAGCCTAGGCGAAGCGAAGTCTTACATCGACAAAGGCGTTGAAGAGATGAACAGCTCCGTATCTGGCAAAGTCATGATTATTGAGGACGAAGCCATTATCGCGATGGACTTGGAATCAATCGTTGCCGAAATGGGCCACAAGGTAACGGGTGTGGCACGCACGGAACGCGGCGCACTCGACTTGGCGGCGAAGGAAATTCCAGATCTCATTCTTTCAGATATCCAACTTGCCGATAGCTCCAGCGGCATCGATGCCGTCAACCAGATCCTTAAGTTGCACGGCGATCGGCCCGTAATATTCATTACGGCGTTTCCTGAAAGGCTTTTGACAGGAGAGGGCCCCGAGCCTGCCTTCTTGATCTCGAAACCCTACTCTGAAGAGCAAGTTCGCTCCGCTGTCAGCCAAGCGATGTTCTTTGCGTCTACCGAGACTCTTATCGGCTAAACAACATTTTTCGGCGCCAGTTCCGCTTCATTAGCGGAACTGGCGCCGTTCACAAAACACCCTGAGCTTGGATTGCTTGGGCAAGGCGACGATACCCTGCGATATTTGCACCTCGGGCATAGTCAATTCGACCGTCTTGCGTTCCTTCCTCGGCCACACGAGCGTGGATCTCCTTCATGAGACCGACAAGCGCATTGTCTACCTCTTGTGCTGACATGGAGCGACGATAACTGTTCTGGCTCATCTCAAGTCCGCTGACCGCAACACCACCAGCATTGGCAGCCTTACCTGGCGCATGGACAACATCTGAGGCATTCAATACCTCAAGCGCATCATCTGTAAGTGGCATATTCGCGCCTTCGGCCACGATCTCGGTGCCGGAGTCCACCAAGTCCTTTGCCATTATTTGCGTCAACTCATTCTGAGTTGCGCAGGGAAGCGCGATTTCAGGTTCAAAACTCCACGGAACGGCATTCGATTCGAAGGAAGCGCCTTTTTCCTTTGGTGCGCTGATGTCTTCTCCAGCGTCTTTCCGCTGCTGCACCCAGCAAATCAAATCTCGCGACATACCGTCGGCCGCATAAAGTGTTCCAGATGTATCAGAAAGTGTAATGACTTTGGCGCCTGCTTCCTGCGCCTTCAGTGCAGCGTGAGTCGCAACATTGCCCTTGCCAGAAATTGCGACCCGCTTACCAGCCAAGTCGCGGCCGTTTTGTTCCAGCATGGCTTGAATGAAGTAAACTAAGCTGTAGCCCGTTGCTTCGACCCGCATTTGAGATCCGCCGTAGGACAGTCCCTTGCCCGTGAGTGCGCCATCGTACTGCCCGGCAAATTTCCTCCATGCCCCAAACATATAGCCGATTTCGCGTGGCCCGACGTTGATATCCCCAGCAGGAACATCGCGATCTGGCCCTATATGCGGTGCCAGTTCACGCATGAAGGCCTGGCAAAACCTCATGATCTCGCGCTCAGTCCGACCTCGCGGATCGAAATCCGAACCACCTTTTGCGCCTCCCAGCGGCAAACCGGTAAGAGCGTTTTTGAAACACTGCTCAAAGCCCAAGAACTTCAAGATATCAACGCTCACTGTCGGGTGAAACCGCAGACCACCTTTGTACGGGCCGATGACATTCGAAGTCTGAACGCGCCAGCCGCGATTTATATTGACCCCGCCCGTATCGCTTTCCCAGGTAACGCGAAATGAAAGAATGCGGTCCGGCTCTGCGAGCCTATGCAAAACCTTGGCGTTGGATAAGGCGGGGTCGTTCTTTTCGATCGTCAGAACGTCTCGCGCTACGTGTCTGACCGCCTGGATGAAATTGTTCTGAGATCGAGTATGCGATCCCAATTCATCAACGAAAGCGTTTGTCAGGACGTCACGTCTGTCCATGCATAGTCCTTAACTTCAAAAAAGAAGAGCGGCGCAATGAAGCTGCGCCGCACTGGGAGGGTTAGAAATCTTTTCTGTCAGTGCGTTCGCCCCTTAAGAAACCTGACGATCATCGCCACAACGAATAGCACGAGGAAAAGTACGAAAAGGACTTGGGCGATGTCCGCCGAAGCAGAAGCAACGCCTCCGAACCCGAAAACGCCGGCGACGATGGCGACCACTAAGAAAATCAATGACCAGTTCAACATATCAAAATCCTCTCGTTTTCCCGTTTCTAACCATGAAAACGAGTGGTCACAGGATTCGTTCCGCATAGCGCTCCGGTTTCGCGGCTAAATAACCACCACGGAACACTTCTTGAGCATGCAGACCTAGACTATACTCTCGACAGAGTTGAACTGTGGCGGTGATGCAATCAGACGAAAGCGCTAACGATGCGACCGATGTCATCCGAGGAATAGGGACGTTGAAGAAAACCAACCGGTCCTTGGTTCTCCGCAGCCAAACCGTTGATGAGGATGACATTGGCGCCTCGGCCCAAAACGTCCTGCACGAGATCGGCCATGTCATGTGCCTCGAAGTCGGCCGAGACAAACGCCAGGTCAACCGACACAATTCCAGCGATGCCAGCCAAAGCAGTCGTCGCATCACGAAACGCATGAGCGATCATGCCATACTCTTCAGAAACAAGATCACTCAAATCCACTGCTTCGACCACATTGGTCGTAACAATAAGACAATTTTTGGACATAAAGACTACGTGCCTGCTCCATCTGATGCTTCGTGGCGGCAACGTGGAGATTGTTCAGGTGTCCTGCAATAATCTGTGACATAGGTAAGCGAAAAAATGACCATCAACTGCAAGGATTGTCCTTTACGGCAGCTTTCCGCCTTCGAGCCTTTCAAAAAAGAGGAAATTGACTTCATGAACCGGTTCAAGACCGGACAGATGGAGGTACAGCCGGGCACCCATTTGCTAGTTCAGGCTTCGAAATCACCACAGCTTTTTACGGTACTGAGCGGCATGGGCCTTCGCTACAAAAGTCTCGAAAATGGTGAAAGGCAGGTCATTAATTTCGTGTTCCCGGGCGACTTCATAGGTCTTCAGGCCGGAATCATGGGCGAGATGGGCCATTCTGTGGAGGCAACGACGTCCATGACCCTTTGCGTCTTTAATCGCGCCGACATCTGGTCGCTTTTCCGATCCTTGCCAGACCGCGCTTACGCTTTAACGCACCTGGCAGCGGTGGAAGAGCACTTCCTAGGAGACGCCCTTGCCACGATCGGCCAAAAAAGCGCGCTGGAAAAGGTCGCCTGGGCGCTGTGCCAGATCTTCACTCGCTCTGCCGCACTCGACCTCTTGAAAAATGACACGTGTCCTTTTCCTTACAAGCAACAGGATCTCGCGGACGCGCTTGGCCTGTCACTCGTTCATACAAACAAGACACTTGGCCGGCTAAGAGAAGAAGGTGTTCTGCTGTGGAAAGATGGAAATCTCACGATTTATGACCGTCATAAGCTTGGAGAGCTGGCCTCAATTGATACATCCGTACCGATCGTCCGCCCGTTAATGTGATGGAACTGTTTTTCGCGCACCACGTTTGTTTATTAATACTGAAAGGAGTGTGAAATGTCCGCACCTAACACAAATGTCGAGAAGCAAGAGAAGAAACATAAGCCCATGCTTAGCGGCGGTGTTCTTTTTGCGATCATCGGTGCAGTCATCGTATTGGCGTTGATCGTTTATATGTCGCTGGGTGGAAAAGTGCCCGTCGCCGGCGACGTCGAACCTGTCGTCAACGAAACTCAAAGCGAATAAGCGTCTCTTTCTTGGCCAGAGGATGCAAGCCAACCAGACCAAACCCTTTAACAGTCTCGTGCAAATCACAAAGCCTTTGCGAGTTGGCCCGCGCAGCGTGCTGCGCGGGTCCATTAACTCTTGGCTCCGTTTTCTTCGATATCATATTTGATCTGAGCGCTTGTCAGCAGTGTGAATACGACCGTGCCGCCCACGATGTTTCCAACGAGTACCGGCAGGAAGAAGCCGAAGATAGCACGCATCGCTTGAAGTTCTCCCTGAACAAGCAGAAAGGCCATCTCCACCGATCCCGCAATAATGTGGGTAAAATCGCCTAACGCGATCAGCCACGTGAACACGATAATCAGCATTAGTCGGCTGGAGCCCGCCGCAGGCATCATCCAGACGAGAGCTGCAATCAAAACGCCTGCGGGAATACCGCGAACCATGCCTTCGATCGCCGGCATTCCGGTAGCGTGATGGCTTAATTCTGTGACAGCCAAACGCACCTCGTCGCTGAGAACCGGCGTAAAGGCCATAAAGCTTGCGACTGCAAACGCACCCACAATATTGGCTGCTAGAACGACCCCCCAAAGACGTGCCACTTTCCACAAGCAAGAGAAGGCCGGTCTCATTACCAAAGGAACAACCGTTGTAATCGTATTCTCTGTAAAAAGCTGCATGCGACCCAGAATGACAAGCAGGAACCCAAGAGAATAACCAAAGTTTTCAAGAATATAGCGCCATTCGGTGTCGGGAAGACTCGACCTAAGAAGCGCTTCACCCCAGACGGAGAAAGCAATCAGCAGCCCGGCTGCTATACCGGACCACCAAAGGGCTCCGAGTGTGCGATTAAGCTCTTCATTACCCTCGCGACGGATTGCCTCGAAGATCAGACGCCCGGAAACCGATGTTAGCCTGCGAACTGTCCTGTTTTCGTGACTTTTTTCGACAAGTTCCGCGTCAGATTTTCCGTCCATGTACCCATTCCGTTTCTTCGGCAAGTTAAGCCCGTTGCCGATACCTTGCCACTTCGCGCTTGAGATAGCGCGACGGCACCTCAACGAAAGCTAAAAAAGTTGCATTTTGGTGGAACCAGCTCTCAGACCCGGCGTTTCTATTTCGTCCCACGTGACGGTCAGTAAACTGTCACGAAGAAACCCCTGCATCCTCCCCGGCAGGGGTTTCTTCATTTAAGAAATCCAGCAAAGCCGCCTCGCCCTTCCGCATCTCACTGGCGCCGTTGTCCGACAATCTGGCTAGGCGCTTCTTTCTTTTCCCGGCGTCCAGATCAGCCAATTTGATAACTTCGGGGTGCACGTAGCTATTTCTCGCGATGGAAGGTGTGTTGTGCAGCCTTTCCGCCGCCGCTGTCGCCATGTCCGAGATACGGAGTTCATCAACCGAATTGAGCGCGGCCAGAAAAGCCGCGTGAGTGCCTGACCAAGTACGCAAAGCCTTAGGCGTTACTTCGTCGCCGCAGACTTTTGAAAGCGCGTCCGACAAATGCTCCGAACGGATGGCATAAGGCTCTTCGTCATGGCCAAAATATGTGAAAACTTCGGGCCCTGGAAGGTCGCAAGACTCTTCCAGTACGCGGGCAAGTCTTGCGCCTTGCAGGCTTTTTTCAATCATGTCTCCGCCTTTAGCTGTATATTTCAAACCAATAGAGTTCTCCCGAATAAAGAGGTGATCCGGGCGGAGAGTCATTGCCCCATAGCTGCCATTTCTATGCGTATACGCCGCGTTGCCTGGACGTAGAGCTGCTCTATCGATAAGGGCTAGGACCGCGGCTACGGCTGTATCACGCGCGCCGATCTCGCCGGAGAGCCGATCCGCGATCCAACGGCGTAGAGACGGCAACGCCTCCCCGACTTCTTTCAAACGATCGAATTTCGTCTCACGACGGCGGGCATGCCAATCTGGATGATATAGGTACTGTTTCCGGCCGCGCGCATCCCGACCCGTGGCCTGTAAGTGTCCGTTTAATAGGGGCGTCATCCACACATCAACATAGGCCGGTGGAACAGCCATCGACTTGAGCCGTTTTCTTTCCACTTTACAGTCGATGAGACTGCCATCGGAGGCAAGATACGAAAAACCCCGGCCGCACTTTCGGCGTGCGATTCCGGGGTTTGAGTCGGGATAATAGACCAACGCCATGCCAACGGCGTCTCAGGCCATGCCTCGCGCCGATCTTGGGCCTGCGATAAGCCACAGAATAAAGCCGATTAAAGGCAAAACCAGAACAAGTAGCGTCCAAAGAACCTTAGCGCCGGTTCCGGCGCTGGACCCGATGATGTTGACGATCGCATAGATAGCCAATCCAAGGAGAATTAGGCCTCCCAGACCTGCAATTTCGATTCCCATTAGTAGAATCCTCGTATTCTTGTGTGATAGAGACCAAACGCCTTCTTCGCGCTTTGGTTCCCGGCTTCAGTCCCTAAGGGCCGAAATCAGCTCATCCTTGGTCATGGTTGAGCGGCCTTCGATTTCAAGCTCTCGGGCGCGCTCGCGCAGTTCGACTACCGTCCACTTTTCATACGGACTGGATTTGCCGCCTTTTCGTGACGGGTTCATGTCATCGTTGGCTTTCGCATTCGCAATCGCCGCGGCTTTCGATTTGTCGTAACCTTGGTCTCGAAGTGCTTTGTATGTCTCATCGTCCTTGATGGACGGTCCATGGTCTTTCGTCACGGCGCAAACTCCATTCCCTGCAAGGGCAGTTGTCAGAATTTCAGGTGCTGAAACGCCGTAATATCCAAGACAGTTCCCGTGGCGGGGTGTGCTTTGCGTCAGGCTGAATTATGTTTCTCATACGATACGCTGCATAAATGAGCAGACGAAGGGACAGAACGGCATGCCAAAGTCAGCTAAGGTTGCTTCATGAGTCGGGGAAGAGCCGCCCAAAGCCCCGGACAAATTCCCTTGGTCGGCCTGTTGGATGTCGGGTTCAGGCTCGTGCGGCATATAATGCGCCTCAATGTCGGGTTGTTGGCTGCCGGCATTGCGTTTTATGGGCTTTTGTCGATTTTCCCCGGAATAACCGCCGCGGTAGCATTGGCCGGTCTCATGATGCCCGATGACATGCTGTTGTCCGCTTCCGAATTGTTGGCCTCTTTCATGCCTGATGCTGCGCGAGATATCGTCATGGGCCAACTCGACGACGTCGTAAGCTCTGACCAGAATACATTGAGTGTCGCAGCCTTGGCGGCGCTTGCTCTTGCGCTTTATTCCGCGTCACGGGCTGTCGGAAACTTCATTGCCGGGCTGAATATCATCTACGGAGAGGTCGAAACGCGAGGCTTTTTCAAGCTGCGCGCTTTGACCCTGTTTCTTACACTGGCACTCATTGTCGGCGTCTTGTTCTGCATCCTTGTCGTAGCCGCGATACCTGCCTTGGCGGCCTTATTCGGAGCACGAGGTTGGTTGCTGGACGGTCTCTTGATCATTCGCTGGCCACTGATGTTTGCCATGGGCGCGTTTGGGATCGGGATGCTATATCGCTATGCACCAAATCGGCGACCTGCCAAATGGCGCTGGCTGACTCCGGGGGCGGTACTCGCATGCCTTCTTTGGGTCGCCGGAAGCGTTGGATTCAGTCTCTATGTTCAACGCTTTGGCTCTTATAATGAGACTTTTGGCGCGCTGGGTGGCGTCATCATCCTGCTTACGTGGATGTGGCTCTCGGCTTTTATAATTCTGCTCGGTGCACAGCTTGATGCCGAGCTTGAAGCACAAACCGAGATAGACAGTACCATCGGAGCAGATAGACCGATGGGCGAGCGCGGCGCCTCGAAAGCCGACAATCTCGGCCCTACCATGGACGAAATACTTACCGGGGGGCTGAAAGAGGATCATGCTTCGGATCTCTCCTTGCAAGACGATCTCCAGGAAAATGAAAATGCGCCGCATCGTCAGAGCGAGTCATCCTCATAGCATCAGGCAGCGATGACGCGCTGTTCCGCGACTGTCTTTTGGGGGCGCTGTTGATAGGATAACCTTCCACAAGGCCAAACAAGCATTGCACAAAATTTTGGCTGTGAGGCAGAATACCGGAAATGGTTGGTCTTGGCGCCGACCACGCCGGGCTCATCATCAAAAACTCTGCACCTCCATTTGACTTAGACGAGAAAAGCCGGAAAACAGAAGCATCCATTCAGGGAGCTCGAGCCGGTGCTGGCCAAGACAACCAATCTCTTCAACGCACGCTTAAGCGAATTACTTGGTCAAATTTATCCGGACGTAGACAAAGACATTCTGTCCGGTCAGATCATTGATGCTTTTTGGCCCGAGGAACACCATCGCCGCCGACGCGCCAGGTCGCCCAGCAACAATTTGTGGTCCGAGCGCGATGCGGTTTTGATCACTTACGGCAATTCGATCATAGATGGCAGCCACAAACCTTTAGATTTGCTCGAGCACTTCCTTACGGAGCATATGAGCGGCATCATAAGTGGCGTACATATCTTACCGTTCTTTCCTTTCAGTTCCGATGACGGGTTCGCCGTAACGGACTATCGCGCGGTCAATCCGTCTCTCGGAGACTGGAGCGACATCCGACGCATCGCATCACGCTTCCATCTTATGTCGGATCTTGTTCTCAATCATGTCTCGAGCCAAAGCCACTGGTTCAACGACTACCGCCTCGGCAAACCCCCTTACGACCGGTTCTTTTACGAAGCTCAGCCGAAGCAGGATCTGTCAGATGTCGTGCGCCCACGAACTACGCCATTGCTTCAGAAGATAGAGACAAAACAGGGCGAGAAACATGTCTGGTGCACGTTCAGCCACGACCAGATCGATCTCGATTTCACCAATCCCGAAGTCCTTCTCGAAATGTTGCGTATCATCCGGATGCACATCGACCAAGGTGTGCGCATCTTACGCCTCGATGCCGTCGCGTTCATCTGGAAAGAGCCGGGCACGACATGCATTCATCTGCCGCAGACACATGCGATCGTACAATTGCTGCGCCTTTTGTGCGATTATGCAGTCGAGACGGTTGTGCTATTGACCGAAACGAACGTACCGAGCCTTGAGAATCTAAGCTATTTCGGCAATCGCAACGAGGCTCATGCGGTCTACAACTTTCCCCTGCCACCGCTGATCGTGCATGCTGTACAATCTGGAACAGCTCGCTATTTGCACAAATGGCAATCGACAATGCCGCCTGCCCAGATGGGGTGCGCATACCTCAACTTCACGGCAAGCCATGATGGTATCGGTATGCGACCCGCCGAGGGCCTATTACCACCCGAAGAAAAAGCCCAAATGATCGATACCGTTCGCGCGGCCGGTGGTCTCGTGTCGATGCGAGCGCTGAAGGACGGAAAAGAAGAACCTTACGAGCTCAACTGCTCGCTTTTCGATGCGCTGAGACGCACGTTCAAGGGCGAAGACGCCCATCATTTCGACCGGTTCTTCTGCTCTCAGACGATTGTCATGTCTCTCGAAGGCATTCCAGCTTTCTATATCCACGCGCTTCTAGCAACGCCAAGCGACCACGATGCAGTCGAGCGCCGGGGTATGAATCGGGCCATCAATCGGCACCGTTGGGATTATCCCGCGCTTCAGGAGAAGCTTGCCGATCCGGAAAGCGATCAGTCTCGCGTTATCAAGGAATTATCACGCAGGCTGCGCATTCGAGGAAAACAGCCGGGATTTCATCCGAATGCCACGCAGTTCACGCTCAGGCTCGATGAAAGGCTTTTCGGGATCTGGCGCCAAAGCCTTGACCGAAATCAGTCGATCTTTGCCATTCACAACGTCAGCGACGAAACCGTTCCGGTCAGCGCCTCTGCGATTAACTTGATCGAAGGCGATACATGGATCGATCTTCTAAACGGCGAAGAGATCGTTGCTGCGGGTCCAGAGATCGCCTTTGCCCCATACCAATGCCGGTGGATAAGCAATCGCGCTTGATCACGTGAACTCTTCCGCGTCGAGGGCTGCGGCCTTTTTGAAGTCGCTCAAGAAGCTGGGATCCGCAGCGTGAACACGGTTCCACGTCGGGATGAAGGGGCTTTCGTTTGGGTTTTCGAGAAACGTGTTACCGGCCCGGATGATATTCTCGGCAAAAAGCTCGACTGCCTTTTCTTCTTTATGCCGATCAACGGCGAGCCCGTTCATTTTGGCATCATTGTAGTAGCTCTCTAGGATGTCCAAAGCTTGCCTGTAGTAGGTCGCTTTAAGCGTCCGGAACATGTTGGGAGTGAATATCGTGCCATCGGACGCAAGTTTGCGGAAGATCGCCTTGCAGATATCCGTCGACATCCGGCTTAGGCCTTTCGAAGCATCTTGGGGCGAAAGATCTTGGTGCTTGTGGTCATACGCATCTGCAATCTCCACCTGGCAAACGGATTGAGGAGCAAGATTTCGCCACGCCTCCGAGAGAACGCCAATCTCAAGACCCCAATCGGAAGGTATCCGCAGATCAGGCAGAATAGGCACACGCAAAGCGAATTCACCGGACAAAGGATAGCGGAAAGAACGAAGGTAATCGAGGTAGTCTCGATCGCCGATCACCTTTTTCAGAGCAATCAGGAGAGGACTGACAAGAAGGCGTGTCACCCGACCGTTCAGCTTTTGACCATCAATACGCGGATAGTAACCTTTCGCCATTTGATAGGGAAAGTTCGGGTTCACGACCGGATAGACGAGCCTTGCGAGCATATGGCGGTCGTAGGTTGTGATATCGCAGTCATGGATCGCCATGACCGAACTGTCTTCGCAAGCAATCAGGTAGCCGATACAGGTCCAGACGTTCTTGCCTTTTCCGGCCTCTTTCGGAGCAAGCCCAAGCTCCTCTAGACGTGCGCCAAGAGCCTTCATCCGCGGGCTATCATTCCAGATCACGATATGGTTTTGCGTCAAACGGGAGAAATAGCTTTGCGCGTGCCGGAACTGACTCTCATTCGCCTGATCAAGCCCAATTATGATGCGATGCAGGTATGGGACCGCGGACAGTTCGTCCAGAATATGTGCCAGCGCCGCACCCTCAAGCTCGGAATACAGCGACGGCAAAATAAGGGTTATTTTTCGCTTTGCTGAATACCCTTCAAGCTCGTACTGCAAATCCTCGAGCGACCGAGTGCGCAAATTATGCAGCGTCGTGATATTGCCGTTCTGGTGGAAGTCAGCCATGGATTTCGGGATCTTTCTACAAATTCATTTCGTTCATAAGCGCGAGCATCGCTTCTGACCATCCATCGGGACCTTCGCGGTTTGTCCGCCTGATCCGACCCGACGCTTCGCCAGACATAGCTGGTAACGGCGGCGCGGCTGCATTTTTCACGATAACGCCGAACTCCGCTTTTTCCAGCATCTCAACATCATTCGGCGCATCGCCTAGCGCTACGGTGTGGCGAGGACGGTACATTGAAATCAGTTCATCCATGCGGTCGGCTTTGGTTCCGCCCAGCGATAAAGTCAGAAAACGACCACCTCGCCTTGCGAAAATACCGGCTTTTTCGGCAGCCTGCAGAAAGGCGGGCAAATCACTTTCGTGGCCTTTCCACAGGCCCGGTTCAGTGAATAAACGGATCCGCGCATTTTCCGCTTCGCTCGGCGACAAACCGGTTGCCTGCTCAACCTCACTGGTTGTCATATCGCCGAACCCGACAAATCCGGCGGGAAGAGCGGCCAAACGGGATCTCAGATCCTCATAGGTGCCCTGCACATCCCCTGTATCGTCACCCGCAGGTAGAATACCGCCGCCGTTTTCAACAATAGCAGGCCAGTTCTCGAATCCAATGTCGCGGCGCAGTGGCGCCACTTCTGCTGCAGTTTTGCTGGTCGCAAGAATGAGGCCACCTTTTTTTCCCACAAGCGCGTCAAGCGCTGGACGGGCGGGTTCGAAAGCGTAATCACCATGGCGCAGCAAAGTGCCATCAAGATCAGAAAAAACCAAAAGCGGAAGAGGGGCGGTCATACCAGTAGGTTAGCCCAACATCCTGCACGGAGCGAGGGTGATCATTGATCTTGCCACATTGGGCGAGTGCGTTGCCCGGCGATGGCAAACGTGCCACAGGTGATAGAGCAGAGTGATGGAAGGGAACCACCCTATGACCTTGATTGGCAACTGGTCTTACCCGACAAACATCCGCTTTGGCACCGGTCGAATCTCAGAACTGGCCGAGTCGTGTCATGCGATCGGGATATCGCGCCCTTTGCTTGTGACGGACCGAGGTTTAGCAGCCCTGCCTCTGACCAGCAGGATTCTCAATCTCTTAGAAGCAGGCGGGCTTGGACGTGCCTGTTTTTCTGATGTCGACCCTAACCCGAACGAGCTCAACCTCTTGGCAGGTATCGAGGCCTATCATGCCAGTGGACACGATGGTGTGGTGGCCCTGGGCGGCGGCTCCGGACTCGATCTGGGAAAGACGGTGGCGTTTATGCAGGGTCAATCCCGGCCTGTTTGGGATTTTGAGGATATCGGCGATTACTGGACCCGTGCCAATGCCGACCGGATTGCGCCGATTATCGCGGTTCCGACGACCGCCGGCACCGGGTCCGAGGTTGGACGGGCCTCCGTTCTCACGAACTCCAAAACACACAGCAAAAAAATTATTTTTCACCCGAAGATCTTGCCATCAATCGTGATCTGCGATCCTGAATTGACCATCGGAATGCCACCCGCAATCACGGCAGGCACCGGTCTGGACGCTTTTGCACATTGCGTCGAAGCATTTTCCTCACCGAATTACCATCCCATGAGCCAAGGGATCGCCCTGGAGGGCATGCGATTGGTCAAAGAGTACCTGCCCAGAGCCTTCGCAGATGGAAGCGATCTAGAAGCCCGCGCGCACATGATGAGCGCGGCCGCCATGGGAGCCACCGCTTTCCAGAAAGGCTTGGGTGCTATTCACGCGATGAGCCATCCGATCGGAGCAAGATTTGGAACGCATCACGGGACTACGAACGCGGTTTGCATGCCGAGCGTTCTCGCTTTGAACGCACCCGCAATATCTAAGAAATTCGAGACTGTTTCCGACTATCTCGGGATCAAAGGGGGGTTTGAGGGCTTTTGCGAATTCGTCCAGACACTTAACGATAGTCTGGGCATTCCACGTCACCTTGCCGATCTTGGCGTTACGGAAGCAGCGATCCCCGGTCTCGTTCAGGATGCGCTCTCGGATCCTTCCTGCAACGGAAATCCGGTGCAGCTCAATCCGGAAAACCTTGCCTTGCTTTTCCGATCGGCCATGTAAAACGCCCGCGATTGGCGAGCGTTTTCAGGTTTTCGGTAAAGCGTGATCAGCTATAGACCGACTCTTTGCCAAAATGCTTAACCAACATGTAGTAGATCACGGCGCGATACTTATTGCGCTCTGACCGGCCGTACGTTTCGATAACCTGGTTGATCGCATCCATCAGCTGCGGTCCATCTGCAAGCCCAAGCTTTTTCACAAGGAAATTGTCCTTAACGGTTTCAAGCTCGTGCTCCTGACCAGCGGCAACGGTCGACGCGTCCGCGTTATAAATCGACGGACCACAGCCGATCGTGACCTTGGTCAAAAGGTCCATATCCGGCTGCATGCCACACTTAGTTTTCAGATCTTCAGCGTATTTCGCGATCAGCTCGTCTCGGCGTCCCATAATCTTCTCCCACCTGTCCCGGCGCGTGGCCGGCCATTGATTACGATGCATGGCCTTCTTGGCGCAAGGGCAACGTTAACGGCACTGCCATACCCCTCAAAGGGAAAATTCACCTACGGCTTCCCCTCTGTGGACAAGGCCCTTCCACTGTTACGTGGAAGGCGCAGTACTGAAATGGAAAACCAAGCCGAACTTGGAAATTCATTGACGGCATAGATGAACACGAAAAAGCTCGAGCACTGTGACCCGGGCCTTTAGGTTTCTTCGGGTAAATTTGCTTTAGTAGCGGTAGTGCTCCGGCTTGAAAGGGCCTTCGGGCTTAACGCCGATGTAATCGGCTTGCTCCGGCTTCAGCTCGGTCAGCTTTACGCCAATCCGATCGAGGTGCAGACGGGCCACTTTTTCATCGAGGTGCTTGGGCAGAATGTAAACCTCGTTCTTATACTGGTCACCTCGCTGCCACAGCTCGATCTGCGCCAATACCTGGTTGGTGAAGCTCGCCGACATCACAAAGGATGGGTGGCCTGTCGCATTGCCAAGGTTCAACAAGCGTCCTTCAGACAACAGAATGATGCGATTGCCCGAAGGCATCTCGATCATGTCCACCTGTTCTTTAATGTTGGTCCACTTGTGGTTCTTCAGGTTGGCAACCTGAATTTCATTGTCGAAGTGGCCGATATTACCAACAATCGCCATATCCTTCATCTCGCGCATGTGCTCGATGCGGATCACGTCTTTATTGCCGGTGGTTGTCACAAAGATGTCGGCCGTGGCGACCACATCTTCCAGGGTCGTCACTTGAAATCCATCCATCGCCGCCTGAAGCGCACAGATCGGGTCGACCTCTGTCACAATGACGCGCGCACCTGCACCTTTAAGAGAAGCTGCAGAGCCTTTGCCCACATCGCCATAACCGAGAACCACAGCGACCTTGCCTGCCATCATCGTGTCGGTGGCGCGGCGGATGCCGTCGACCAACGACTCCTTGCAACCGTATTTGTTATCGAACTTTGACTTGGTGACGCTGTCGTTCACGTTGATCGCAGGAAAGGGAAGCTGTCCATCCCGGACCAGCTGATAGAGGCGGTTCACACCGGTTGTGGTCTCTTCGCTGACGCCCTTGATCTGGTCGCGAATTTTGGTGAACCAGCCAGGGCTTGCGTCCATGCGCTTCTTTATCTGCGCTTTGATAACCTCTTCCTCTTCCGACTGCGGGACGGGAATAATGTCTTCGCCTGCCTCGGCACGTGCACCCAGAAGCACATAGAGCGTCGCATCGCCACCATCGTCGAGGATCATGTTCGGGCCGTCTTTGAAGAGAAAGGATTTATCCAGATAATCCCAATGCTCTTTCAAGGTTTGTCCCTTTACCGCGAAAACAGGCGTTCCACCCGCTGCGATCGCCGCCGCCGCATGGTCCTGGGTAGAAAAGATATTGCACGATGCCCACCGAACATCCGCGCCAAGAGCGTTGAGCGTTTCAATCAGTACGGCCGTTTGAATCGTCATGTGCAAGGAGCCGACGATCCGCGCGCCCTTCAGTGGCTGGCTTTCGCCGTATTCCTCGCGCAGCGCCATGAGGCCTGGCATTTCCGTTTCTGCAATATCAAGCTCTTTGCGCCCGTATGCCGCGAGGTCGATATTCTTGACCACATAATCCTTCGCCATCATCCGCTCCTTGCGATGCATTGTTGCGCAGGCAAATAGCATTCGGATGTCAACAGGGCAACGCGCGAATACGCCAGTCTCCAAAGGGTTTAGCTGGCCTGCCCCGACACAGGCGTCAAAGGATCAGCAAATTGCCAATTAGTCCCTGTCGCGAGTACGCAAGACACGCCTTCCGGCGAAGTCAACATCACCGTAAAGGTACCTGTTTCTTTCGAGGCCCAAACCTCGACCAAGGCTTGACCTTCGTTCCTGGCCTGAAGCCCACTTCCCGCATGCATTTCGGCGTAATGATCCTGCAAACGATCAACAATTTGGGACCGTTCTGCGCAGGCTGGGCTTTCAGCCCAAACAGGCACCGTCCACATGACCGCGAAAAAGGCTGCCAAAGCTCTCAGAACATGCTTCGCCAAAGCAAGCTCCTTTCATCGTTTTATCGGGACCGCGTGGTTTGAACGGGACCTCGGTTGTTTTTCTCATTGCGATGAACACGACCCGGAAGCTGCTCTTGTTTTGCCTCTGTGTCCTGGATCGCGGGCAGCAAATGCGCAACTTGGTCATCCTGTGACGCAAATATGGCAAGAATGAGGCAGCGCTGCGATAGTACAAGCCGACAAGCTATCCGGTAAATTTGCTCTCCGGCATCTATCGGAATTGTATCGTGAGGCCAGTTCGTCTTAGCGTCGAAGCTTAGGTTGATGTGACACCTAATGGTCGACATCGGCGCTTTGATCCTTACCCACTGAAACCTGCGGATCATATTTTTCTATTCAGTGTCGATGCCTTGTCGCTGGCAGAACAGTGCACTTTCAAGCGTTGCACATTAACTCCAGAGAACGCGCCAATAACTGCCGTTCGCGCTTGTTCCAACGCAACATCGGCGTCGTACGCCTGTGTAGGCTTCGCCAATAAGATCACCGCTACAACCAGTCTCGCGAAACCCGTCAGGTAAACACTGACGCCAACTTTCGCCATTTCTGCGGTGGGCCTACGCCGCGATCCCAGCGCGTTCAATATGCTGACCAGAAGCTTGACTGTTTGGGTTACCCTACCTTCGGCGTCACACCAGGGAGATTTTGCAATTTGCTTTATGCGACCTTAAGGAAAGCTAGCTTTAGCCCAAGGAGGTTCCGCATGCCCTCACCTCGTGCCTGGCAAAAGATGCTTTCCGGACGCCGCCTCGATCTATTGGATCCGACACCGGTCGACATCGAGATCGAAGATATTGCGCATGGGCTGTCCTTTGTTGCGCGCTGGAATGGGCAGACTCGGGGCGACTACGCCTATTCCGTCGCTGAACACTCACTTCTTGTTGAAACACTCTTTTCTCGTCTAACTGCGCGGGCAGAGCCGAAATGGCAACTCGCGGCCTTACTGCACGATGCGCCAGAATACGTCATAGGGGATATGATCTCGCCGGTTAAAGCCGCGGTCGGGCCAGGCTACGACGAACTCGACAAACGCTTGTCCGCAGCCGTCCATTTGCGTTTCGGTCTTCCTGCAACACTTCCGGCAAACGTAAAAAGAATGATCAAAAAGGCAGACAAAATCAGCGCTTGGTTCGAGGCAACGCGCATTGCCGGATTCTCTGAAGCGGAGGCGAACCGTTTTTTCGGCGCGCCCGATCCCAGCCTTATGGATGGTCTCGACATCGTTCTGCGGCCACCTCTTGAGACGCGCGGCGACTATATCGCGCGTCACGTAGAATTGCTGGATAAGATCGATTGATCTTTAAATCCTTCAGTCAAAGTGTGTACCCGCCGACGTCAGAACGGCGGCACTAAAATCAACGTGGTGATCGCTTCGCCAAGATACGCTGTAACGTTCGTCGGTGCATATTCAATCGTCGAGCCGTCTCGGACACGTTCCGGTCGCAAAGCTCGTAAACTCTTTGAATGTGTTCCCATCTAACGCGGTCCGCGCTCATCGGGTTTTCCGGTGGCGGGGGCATCTCATCCGTGCTCGCAAGCAGCGCATTTGTGATATCCGTCGCGTCGGCAGGTTTCGAAAGATAATCCGTCGCTCCGATCTTGACCGCAGCAACAGCTGTCGCGATGGCGCCATAACCTGTGAGAACAACGATCCGGCTATCGGGTCGTTTTTCACGGATCACTTCCACGACATCGAGGCCGTTTCCGTCTTCCAGTCTCAGGTCGCAGACGGCAAAAGCGGGCGGCCGCGCGGTTGCGATTGCTTGGCCTGCGGCAACAGAACCCGCGGTTTCGACATCGAAGCCACGCTTTTCCATCGCCTTGGCTAGGCGGCGCAAGAACGGCTCGTCATCATCGACAAGCAATAACGATCGGTCTTCGCCGATCTCCTGATGGTCGGACGCCATGCGTTACTCCTCCTGCCGCTTGGTTCGGTTTATGTAGCCCGGTCAGGGAGATGCGTCAAACCATCGCAGTTTAAAAAGCCCGAGATGACAATCGCTGCCGATTAACGGGAATCCAGGAAGCATTGCACACTTTCGGCCAATGCTTCGGCCGTCGTATCGCGGCGAAAGAATTCGACAAATCCATGCTCCGGCAGGGTGAGATACGTAAATGTGGAATGATCCACGAGGTAATACTCATCCCCGGTATCGCGCTTGCTGAAATAGGTTCGATAAGCCTGACTGGCGGTCTTTACCTGTTCAAGACTTCCGGTCAGACCCAGGAGCCTTGGATGGATGTTGTCGGTAAACTCCGCCAGAACTTCAGGCGTATCACGTTCGGGATCGATCGATATGAATACCGGTTTTACGATCTCGCCGCGCTCGGCCAAGATATCGACTGCTGCCACATTACGCACAGTGTCGAGCGGGCAGACATCCGGGCAGAACGTATAGCCGAAATACAGCAAGGCCGGCTGATCAATCACATCCTTCTCGGTCACGGTTTCACCGGTCTCGCTGACAAGCGTAAAATCACCGCCGATCTGTCCGGCGCCGCCTGCAACTGCCCCAGTGCGACATTCCGCAAATCTGTCACGGTCGCCGTCTGATCTTGTGAAAAAAAAGGTCACGCCGATCAGGCCGATCAAAGCTAGGCCGGAAATCAATGCGATCGTGCGCGTCATGGAGACCTGCATCCTTCTGGGCAATGGAACATCAATGTGCAACATGTAGACGTGTCGGCCCGCCGGAAAAAGAGGGACAGCACGCCGCATGAGCGATCCACAGATCACATTGCGCGAGACGGGGCGCACCCGTAACTGGATCCGTTTGCGCACGCTTGTGTTGCTGCGGTGGTGGGCTATCGCCGGTCAGCTTGTGACCCTGATCGTGGCGCAACAGGTTCTCAATCTCTCGCTTGAGACAGGTCTTTGCTATCTCACAGTCGGGGTCTCGGTCATCACCAATGTGATCGCCACCTTTATTTACCCTGAGAATAAACGCCTGTCCGAAGCCGAGACATTGCTCATAGTTCTTTTTGACATGCTGCAACTCGGACTGTTGTTGTATCTCACCGGCGGCTTGCACAATCCGTTCTCGATCCTGATCGTCGGGCCCGTCACCGTTTCCGCGGCCGCTCTCGGGACGCGCTCGTCGATTTTTCTTGGCCTAATGGCGATTTTGATCACGTCGATCCTTACACGATCTTACCTACCTCTTCGGACCGAGACAGGGGATGTCCTTCGCATGCCCGACCTGTTCTTGTTCGGAAACTGGTGTGCCATCGTGATCGCCATTCTCTTTCTTGGCGTCTACTCCCGTCGGTTGGTCTCTGAAGTACACGCAATGTCCGAGGCACTTCAGGCCACACAGATGGCATTGGCGCGCGAGCAAAAACTTACTGATCTCGGTGGCGTGGTGGCGGCGGCGGCGCATGAACTTGGAACACCTCTCGCGACGATCAAGCTTACCAGTTCCGAATTGGCTGAGGATCTCGCAGATCACGCGGATCTACGCGAAGATGCATTGCTGATCCGAGCCCAAGCGGACAGGTGCCGTGACATCCTGAGGTCGATGGGACGTGCCGGAAAGGATGATCTGCATCTGCGCCGCGCGCCCCTTATCGCGGTGGTTGAAGAAGCTGCAGAGCCGCATCGCGACCGTGGAAAAGAAATCATTTTCGACAGTGGCGACGATCCCGGCTTTTTAGGTAATCAACCAACCATTCTGCGACGACCCGAAGTCATTCACGGACTTCGCAATCTCATTCAGAACGCGGTGGATTTCGCCCATAAGAAAGTCTGGATCGAGTGCACCTGGTCCGAAATGCAAATCAGCGTGCGCATCATGGACGACGGGCGCGGTTACCCGCCCAGCTTGCTGGGTCGTATCGGAGAACCCTTTATGCGTCACCGTAGTGCCCGCAACGGTGCCCAGCGCCCCGAGTACGAAGGTATGGGCTTGGGTCTTTTCATTGCGAAGACTCTGTTGGAGCGCTCCGGCGCCGATCTGAGCTTCGCAAACGGTTCCGAATCCTTCGATGGGCAGGAAAGCTTTTTCGAAAGAACCGGCGCAGTTGTGGAAGTTACATGGCCGCGTGAGCGAATCGAGGAGACAGGCGCCGGGGACCGGCAGGCTCTTGGCGTAAACGAGTTAATCGGGACTTAGGCGCGCCCCGAGGTTAACCCGTCGTTAACTAAAGCAAGTAAAAGCTTGTGGCACCGTTCCACTATCACGGGCGCTCGCCATGACCGATCTCGGACTCACCGATCTCATCTTGCTGTCCGTCGTGTGTTTCACGATCGCTCTTTGCGTGATCTGGCTACTCGATCTTCTGTTTCAAAGACGCATCAGTGCCGAAAGTCCACACGATAGCACCGCAAACGAAGCCCATTTCCTGATCAAAGACGACGTAATCCACGATCACGATCTTCCCATCAGAAGACTTACGGGCGGACCCGAGTCAACGCCCGAAAGCTGGCAGGATCTGCGGTCGTGGCTTGGAGAACGGTTTGGCGCTTTGCCAGAAACGCTTGCCGGGATCACAGGAAACAAAACTGAAACCTTTGCGGCAACTGATCCGCAGGACTCCGCAGTGCTCCGCCTCAGTAATACCCGAGATGTTCATCGTGTCATTCTGACCGATCCCGCCGTCCCTGATCCACTTGCCCGCCATCGCGCCAGAAAACTCGACAAGGCACATACACGTTTTCTTGCCGTCGTAGATAACATGCCCTGCGCCGCTGCGATGCTCGATTCAGACAAGCGGATCAGTTGGAAAAACGCCCGGTTCGCCCAATTTTCTGAAGACGACATTCAGTGTCTTTTGCAGGCTTTAGAAAGACTGCCGACCGAGGATCGCTTTGTGCTTCCGGCTCGGGATTCCGATACGGCAAGACACGTACAACTTACTTTTCTACCCAACGGTCCCAGCAGCGTTCTTTACGTGAATGATGTTTCCGAAGTCGCACAGGCCGAGATCGTTCGGCGTGAATTCGTTCAAACGCTCACGAAAACCTTTGCAAACTTGACGACTGGTCTGGCCGTGTTCGACCGGCACCGGCAGCTTGCACTATTCAATCCGGCTCTGCTCGATCTTACCGGCCTGCCAGCAGCGTTTCTTTCCGGACAACCACCGCTCACGCAATTCTTTGACCGGCTGCGTGACAACAAGATGCTTCCAGAACCGCGAAACTACGGGACTTGGCGCAATCAGATCGATGACATGATCACCTCGGCAGCCGACGGTCTTTACCACGAAGACTGGCATCTTGTGAACGGACTGATTTACCGCGTGACAGGTCGGCCACATCCAGACGGTGCGATTGCGTTTCTGTTCGAGGACATCTCGGACGAGGTCGCGATGGCGCGTCAGATTCGCATCCAGCTTGATGTAAGGCAAGCAACACTGGATACACTGGACAAGTCTATCGCCGTTATCGGCGCGGACAGGTCGATCCTGTTTTGCAATCGACCCTGTTGCGATCTTCTGGCGATAGATCCGGACGCAAGCTTTGCCAACATGGCGCTCATGGAGTTTCTCTCAGCCTGCGAGGAAAGACTTCCCCAAGAAGATTTTTGGGGCACTGTCGAGCAGACAATCGCAGAGCGCAAAACAATGGAAGCAGATCTTCGAACACCGGATGGAACCGCATTGCGTTGCCGCGTCGTGCGCATGCCCGGAAAGAAAATGAAGATCTCTTTCATCCCGCATCTAGAAATTGCACCAAAGCTTTCAACCGAGGCAGGCCTGACCGTCTGAACCATGCGAAGCTTGGCGGTTGCGGGCGGATCGCGGGCGTGTAGTGTGGCCGCATGCCCGGCCCCAATCAAACGATCAATCTGCCATCACCCGATGCCACAACGCGCTTTGCCCGGCGCCTTGCACCGCGTCTTTTGCCGGGCGATACGCTGCTTCTGATAGGTCCCGTTGGCGCTGGCAAAACGCACTTCGCGCGAAGCCTGATCCAGGCCCTCCTCGATGAGCCAGAGGACGTCCCTTCCCCCACTTTCACCCTTGTGCAAACATATCGTGGCCGCACTGCCGAGATCTGGCACGCGGATCTCTATCGGCTAAGCGAGAGTTCCGAAATTGTCGAACTTGGTCTGACCGAAGCTTTCGAAAGTGCGATATGCCTGATCGAGTGGCCGGAAAAGCTGGGCAATTTCGCCCCTCCGGATGCTCTTTGCCTGACGTTCGGATCCGGCAGATCAGAAGACGCGCGGAAGCTATTACTGTCATGGAGAAATGGTGACTGGCTGGACAGGATCGGAGGCGTACTTAATGGCTGAACGCGACGCGCGACTTGAAAGTTTTTTGAAGTCCGCCGGCTGGGCGGACGCCTTGCGCGCGATGCTTGCTGGTGATGCCTCGAACCGTCGCTACTTGCGGCTCATCCGGCCAAGCACGGCGGAACGCGCAGTCCTGATGGATGCGCCACCGGCCAGGGGTGAAGATGTGCGGCCCTTTATCCGCATCGCCGAGTATCTCTGCGATCTTGGTTTAAGTGCTCCGCGGATATACGCGCGCGATACAGAAAATGGCTTTCTGCTACTCGAAGATTTGGGGGATGCACTCTTCGCTCGCGTGGTCGAAAGGCACGTCGAGATGGAAAACACTCTCTATTCAACCGCAACCGACCTTTTGGCGGAGTTGCATTGTGGTGTCCCACCAGACCATCTCCAGCCTTATTCCCCGCCTTTGACAGCAGAATTGGCGGCGCTCGCGTTTGACTGGTATGCGCCTATTGATGCTGCAACGAATATTGCGGAGTTGCGCCGCGCGCTAATCGAAGAAATAAGCGCCGCACTCGACGCGAATGCACCAGAGTGTGACGTGCTGATACAACGTGACTATCACGCCGAAAACCTGCTTTGGCTTCCAGAACGAAGCGGGATTGCACGGGTGGGTCTACTTGATTTCCAAGACGCCGTGCTGGGCCACAGAGCTTACGATCTGGTTTCCCTACTGCAAGACGCCCGCCGCGACGTGCCTCCAGAAATCGAGGCACTCATGATGGCGCGCTACATTGAGGCGAGCGGGCAAGATGCCCAAGGTTTCACCCTGGCCTACGCCACGCTTGGTGCCCAGCGTAATCTGCGCATTCTCGGTGTCTTCGCCCGACTGTGCCTGCGCGACGGCAAGGCACATTACGTTGATCTCATTCCGCGCGTCTGGAGTTTGCTGCAACGAAATCTGACACATCCGGCGCTCGCAAACCTTCGCTCGGTATGCGCTGCTCTGCCACTGCCCAACGACACGCATCTATCAAAGCTGAAATCGAAATGCGCAACCGTCCCGACACTGTAATGCTTTTTGCCGCCGGTTTCGGGACACGGATGCGCAAACTCACGGCTGACCGTCCCAAACCGTTGGTCGACGTCGCCGGTCGCGCCCTTATAGATTTTGCACTGGATCAAATCCGCGACTTCGGTGCGTCGACGGTCGTGGCGAACCTGCACTATCTGCCGGATCAGATCATCGCTCATCTCGATGGTCAGGATGTTCTCTTTTCCCATGAGAAACCCGATATTCTTGATACGGGAGGCGGCCTTCGCCACGCACGAACCCTGCTTGGACCCGGGCCTGTATTTACAATGAACTCGGATGCGGTCTGGAACGGTCCAAATCCGTTGCTGCAGCTGGCTGAAGTCTGGGATCCTGACCTTATGGATGCCCTTTTGCTTTGTATTCCGCCGCAGCAAGCCATCGGTCACACTGGCAAGGGCGACTTCCTGATCGACATAAATGGGCGTATCGCACGTGGCCCGGGGCTGATCTATTCCGGGCTTCAGATCCTGAAAACAGACGATCTCGACTCTATCGACGCAAAGTGTTTTTCACTTAACGTTCTTTGGGATCGAATGCTTACCCAAGATCGCCTTTTTGGGCTTACTTATGACGGGCTGTGGTGTGATGTCGGCACGCCAAAAGGAATAGAAAAGGCCGAAGCAATGCTTCGAGAAGCCGATGTTTGAACCCACGGAAGGACCTCGGGTATTCGGCGTACCGCTTGGCGCCGACTTCCCTTTGGCACTGGTCGACGGATTGCGCGCGGAATATGCCGACAAAGCCCCAGATGCGCTTGCCCGGGTCCACCTGATCGTCAACACCCGCCGGATGGCTCGCAGAGTTCGCGCGTTGTTCGATGCCGGTCCGCCATGTCTTTTGCCCCGGATCAGCCTTGTTACCGATTTCGGAGAGCTCGGCGCGTTGGCTCAGATCCCGGACGCGATCTCACCATTGCGGCGGCGTCTTGAACTGGTCCAGCTGGTCGCCGGCCTTCTAGAGGCTCAGCCCGATCTTGCCCCTCGCAGCGCGCTTTATGATCTGGCGGACAGCCTTGCAGGTCTGATGGACGAGATGCATGGCGAAGGTGTCCATCCGGACCAGATCTCGAGCATCGATACCGGGGATCAATCGGGGCACTGGGACAGGATCAAATCCTTCTTGGGCATTATCAGACCCTTTTTCGACAGCAGTCAGGAAGAGCCGGACGTCGAGACCCGACAACGGATGGTGATCGAATATCACGCGCGTCTCTGGGCCAAGAATCCTCCCTCCGATCCTGTGATTGTCGCCGGGTCGACAGGATCGCGCGGTGCAACGCGGTTGTTGATGGAGCAAGTGTCGATGCTTCCCAATGGCGCAGTTGTGCTGCCCGGTTTCGACTTCGATCAATCTCAAGAAATTTGGAATGCGATTCATGGCGCTCGCAAATCGGAAGAGCATCCGCAGTTCCGCTTCGCTGATTTCATGGCGGGTCTCGGAGCTAGTGCAAAAGACGTGCGCCCTTGGCCGAACGCGCATCCGAGAAATCCTGAACGCAATAGGCTCATCTCCCTTGCTCTTCGACCTGCACCGGTCACAGATCAATGGCTTCTTGAAGGTCCGTCACTCGCTTCTGCAATCGAGCCGGCGACGCGTGATATGACCTTGGTGGAAGCGCCCAATTCCCGGATGGAAGCTTTGGCCATTGCCATGCGCCTGCGCCAGGCAGCGGAGGATGGCCAAACCGCTGCATTGATCACGCCTGACCGGATGCTCACTCGGCAGGTGACGGCAGCACTCGATCGATGGGGGATCGTTCCGGATGACAGCGCAGGCATGCCGCTTCACCAATCCGCACCCGGTCGCTTTCTACGTCACATCGCGGACCTCTTCCGCGCAAAACTAAGCGTCGAGCTTCTCTTGACACTGCTCAAACACCCGCTGACCCACAGCGGAGTGGGAAGGGGGCCGCATCTGCGCTTCACCAGAGAGCTGGAGCTTTTCCTGCGTCGGCATGGTCCGCCGTACCCGACCGCAGAAACATTTACCAAGTGGGCAGCGGGCCAAGACGACATGACAGCCCAACGCTGGGCCGATTGGATCACTACGCATATCTGCAATAGACATGATCCCGGCACACAAAGCCTTGATCGCCGTCTGGAAGAACACATGCGCTTGGCCGAAGCATTGTCGGCCGGGGCGGGCGAAGCCGGATCAGGCGAATTGTGGAAAGAAGAAGCAGGCCGCGTTGCGTTCGACTGTGTCTCGAATTTGAGAACCCATGCAGCAGCTTGTCATCCGCTTAACGCGGTCGATTATTCAAGCCTGTTTCACGCAGTCCTGTCACGCGAAACCGTGCGCCGGACAGAAAGCGCGCATCCGGGAATCCTGATCTGGGGAACACTCGAAGCACGGGTTCAAGGCGCAGATCTTTTGATCCTGGCAGGTCTGAACGAGGGAGCCTGGCCGGAAATACCCGCACAGGATCCGTGGCTCAACCGCGCCATGCGCAAGCAAGCGGGTCTCCTGCTGCCCGAGCGACGTATCGGCCTTGCCGCGCATGACTTCCAACAGGCAGCTTGTGCCGGGGAACTTTGGCTCACCCGGGCAGTCAAATCCGAAGATGCGCCGACCGTTCCGTCGCGTTGGATTAATCGCCTTCAAAACCTTCTTTGTGGTTTACCTGATCAAGGCGGCAAAGCCGCGTTTGAAGGCATGTTAAAGCGCGGTGGGCACTGGATATCTCTTGCCGCGGCACTCGAAACGCCGGAAGCGGCCAGCCCAGCGCATCGCCCTGCGCCTTGTCCCCCGATAAATGCACGCCCGCGAGAACTTCCCGTGACGGCCATAAAGCACCTTATTCGAGATCCCTATGCAATTTATGCACGTTATGTTCTCGGTTTGCGCCGCCTTAACCCGGTGATGCAGCAACCTGATCCTCTCTTACGTGGCGTGACCCTGCACACCGTCTTGGAAAAGTTCGTCAAAGATACCCTGACCGATCCAAGTGATTTGTCCGTCAGGCATCTTTTGCATGTCACGCAAACGGTTCTGCGCGAAGAACTGCCCTGGGAGGAAACCAGAGCACTTTGGTTCGGAAGAATGCAGCGCGCCGCAGACTCGTTCATAGCATCAGAGATCGGAAGGCAAGCAGTCGCGCAGCCAACCGAGTTCGAGGCCAAGTCGCGCGCTCGTCTCTCGTCCAGCGACTTCACCCTGACGGCCAAGGCTGACCGGATCGACATCGACCAACATGGGGCGCTTTACATTTATGATTACAAGACCGGGGATCCTCCGACCAAAAACGCACAGAAATACTTCGATAAGCAGCTTCTTCTCGAGGCGGCCCTTGCGGAACGATCGGGCTTTGGACGGCTCGATCAATGTCCGGTAGAGAAAGCGATTTTCGTTAGCCTCGGCAGCAACTTCAAACAGGTCTGTGCGCCGCTTGACGAACATCCGCCGCAGACCGTCTGGGCAGAGCTGGAAACACTTATTTCTGCCTACTTTGAGACTGATCGCGGGTATCCATCGCGGCGCGCGATGTTCAAATCCGACGACAAGGGCGAGTATGACCACCTTGCCCGTTTCGGCGAGTGGGATATTGGCGACGATCCTGTGCCGGAGGACGTGGGATAATGCGTGATGACGCAACACAACGCCAAGTCGACGCGTCCAGCCCAGGACGTTCAACTTGGCTGTCGGCCAATGCAGGGTCGGGCAAGACGAAAGTCCTGACCGATCGGGTCGCGCGACTGCTCCTGTCGGGAACTGATCCCCAGAATATTCTTTGCCTTACTTTCACTAAGGCCGCCGCGAATGAGATGCAGAACCGCCTGTTCAAAAGGCTAGGTGAATGGGCAATGCTGCCGGACAGTGGTCTGTTGAAGGAGCTGGAAGAGCTTGGTGTAGAGCAGGCACTATCGCCTGATTTGCTCGCTGAAGCGCGCCGGCTGTTTGCGATCGCGATCGAGACCCCGGGTGGTCTTAAAATACAGACGATCCATTCGTTCTGTTCGTCACTGCTCAGGCGTTTTCCGCTTGAGGCCGGCGTCAGCCCTCAGTTCCGCGAAATGGAAGAACGCGCCACGGCCCTGATGCGTGCGGACGTGATCGAGGATATCGCCACACGGGATCACGCACAGGTTCTCTATGACTTGGCCGCGCTTGTGACGGATCAAGACCTGTCAAAGATCTCTGCCGAGATCGTGAGACATCGAGAGGCCTTCGCTCATCCCTTGTCGGATGAAGAGCTGAGCCTGATGTTCGGGATCGCGCCCGACTTCAATTCTGAAAAGCTTCTTTCGGAATGCGTTCAGGGCGATGAGATGGATATCTTGGCGTCCTTGTTGCCACACATGCGGCAAGGCGGAACAACTGACCAGAACCATGCCGAACGACTGGTCCGACTTGACCGGATAGACCTCAACGCCATTCCGGAACTGGAGAGTATTTTTCTTTATCAAAGCGGTCAAAACCCGTTTTCGGCAAGAATAGGCAAGTTTCCAACCCAGAAAGTTCAAAAGACGGTTCCAGACCTGATGCCAAGGGTAGAGGCTTGGATGCGTCGCATCGAAGATGCTCGGGAAAAGCGACTCGCTCTGACTGCTCGACAGAATACGCGTGTCCTGCACGCATTCGCTCGCGCGTTTCTCTCGGTTTATGACCGCATGAAACTTACCAGCGGCTTGCTGGATTTCGACGACCTAATTCTGAAGGCCCGCGATTTGTTGACCGATCGCAAGGTCGCAGACTGGATCCTTTTCAAATTGGATGGCGGGATTGACCACATCCTTGTTGACGAGGCGCAGGACACCAGCCCGGCACAGTGGCAATTGATCGAGAAACTCAGTCAGGAGTTCACCAGCGGTGAAGGCGCGCGCTCCGGAATAGAGCGTACGATTTTTGTCGTCGGAGATAAGAAGCAGTCGATCTATTCCTTCCAGGGCGCAGATCCGGACGGTTTCGACCGGATGAGAAAACTTTTCGCCGATCGGATAGAGGCATCAGGCCCCCCGCTTCAGGACATGGAAATGGAGTTTTCCTTTCGATCGGCGCAAACGATCCTTACACTGGTCGATCAGACATTTGGCCCTTACGCGCAAAGCGGTTTCACGCAGAAAGAGGCTCACAAAGCATTCAAATCGAAGATGCCCGGGCGCGTCGATCTTTGGCCATTGGTAGAAAAGGAGCAATCCCCGGACCTGCCGCCATGGGATCAGCCGATCGACATCCGCGTGCCGGGGAATCCCGCTTCGATTTTGGCAAACCGGGTCGCAGATGCGGTCACCGACATGATAGCCAAGAGTCATCTCCCCGATAAGTCTGGACAGTCCGGCCGTCGTGTTCGTGCTGGTGATATCCTCGTATTGGTCCAGCGGCGAGGTCCGGTTTTTCATGAGATAATTCGCGCCTGCAAAACCGCCGGGCTTCCGGTTGCAGGTGCGGACCGTCTTCGTGTCGGCGCGGAACTGGCCGTTCGCGATTTGCGCGCGCTCTTGGCGTTTCTTGATACGCCAGAAGACGATCTTTCGCTTGCAACCGCTCTGCGATCCCCACTTTTCAGCTGGAGCGAAGCCCAGATTTTCGATCTCGCCCACGCAAGAGAGAAACGTTACCTCTGGGCCGAAATGCGCCGCCGCGAAGCAGATTTTCAAGATACCTTTTCTGAACTCCAGGCATTGCGTAAAGCTGCGGATTTCCTGCGTCCCTACGACATGATTGAGCGCATCCTGACGCGGCATCACGGCCGACACCGTCTTTTATCCCGTTTGGGGCCCGAGGCAGAAGACGGCATCGACGCGCTTTTGTCTCAGGCCATGACGTATGAACAGCAGGCCGTCGACAGTCTGACCGGGTTCCTTGTTTGGATGGAAACCGACGAGCTGGAGATAAAACGTCAAACCGATAGTGCCGGCGACCAGATTCGAGTGATGACCGCTCACGGCGCCAAGGGGCTGGAATCACCTATCGTGATTCTGCCGGATTGCGCGAAGCGACAGTTCCGGCAAGAGCAGAAGCTCGCCCGCACCGACGACACTGTGATTTGGCGCGCAACCGACAAAGAACGGCCAGCGCTCCAACGGCGCCTCGACGAAAGACAGCGGGATCACGAACAGGCCGAAAGGGATCGACTTCTTTATGTCGCGATGACGCGCGCCGAACAGTGGCTGATCGTGGCCGCGGCGGGCGAACTGAGCAAAGAGGATCGCGACTGGTATGGGATGGTGAGGGCGGGCATGCTCGAATTGAATGCCACAACCTGTCCGTTTGACGGTGGTGAGGGTTTACGCCTTCAAGATGGAAACTGGGATGTATCAGAAACGATTCTTCAACAAGCTCAGCCAAAAGAACGCGTAGAACTACCGGAATACTTCAATAAAAACGCAAAACCAGCGCGCCAAGCCAACGAAACCCTTTCGCCTTCCGATCTAGGTGGATCGGACGCCTTGGCCGGCGGGCAGGGCCTTGACGAAGAGTCTGCAAAGCGGCGCGGCCGCCAGATCCACCGTCTGCTGGAGTTTCTGCCTCAGGTCCCGGTAGCTCTCTGGACCGAAACCGCCGATGACTTATTGTCCAAGGGTCCCGATGCGGCGACCTCGCAAGAAGTGCCCCTGCTTCTGGCGGAAGTGGAAAAGGTGCTAAACAAACCCTCTCTGCAAAAACTTTTTGCCGCCGATGCTTTGGCGGAGGTTCCCGTAACGGCAGATTTGCCCGAACTTGGTCAAAGGCGGATACATGGACAGATAGACAGACTCTTGATCGCAGCAGACCGTGTGTTGGCCGTAGATTTCAAGACGCACGCCACTATCCCCGAGAGCGTTGACGATTGTCCCGAAAGCATTTTGCGACAGATGGGAGCCTATGCAAGCGCACTATCCCGGGTATATCCCGATAGACGGATCGAAACAGCAGTCCTTTGGACCCGCAATGCAGAACTGATGAGCCTACCGCACGATCTGGTGATGCGGGCCCTCGCCAGGGCCGAGGTCGCTTGACGCCCCGGATCAGGCTCCATACGTTTCGTGCGAACTCAATCTCAGGAGAAGCAACATGGCTACCGTCGCCGTAACCGACGCCACGTTCGATAGCGAAGTGAAGAATTCCGATATTCCCGTCGTCGTAGATTTCTGGGCTGAATGGTGTGGCCCGTGCAAACAGATTGGCCCGGCATTGGAAGAGCTGTCGTCCGAAATGGACGGCAAGGTCAAGATCGTGAAGGTGAACGTCGATGAAAATCCCGATTCACCGTCTCAGCTCGGCGTACGTGGTATTCCCGCTCTCTTCCTGTTCAAAGATGGTCAGGTGATTGCCAACAAGACAGGTGCCGCACCCAAGGCGGCGCTGCAAAGCTGGATCGAATCTTCGATCTAATAGTCTGCAAAATCTGGAATTGGGGCCGCCTAGGTGCGGCCCCTTTTATTCGCGCAACTTCCGCTTTGATGTCCAAGACCTTGCGTGCCTCCGCCGGCCCTTCCATATAGAACCTAGCCAAAGGAGATGACATGACCGACGAATTTCCCGGCTGGCATGGGACCACCATCATCGGCGTCCGCAAGGATGGTGAGGTGGTTGTCGCCGGCGACGGGCAGGTGAGCCTGGGACAAACGGTTCTTAAGGGTACTGCCCGCAAGGTGCGTCGCCTAAGTCCGGGCGGCTACGACGTGGTCGCGGGATTTGCCGGATCGACGGCAGATGCGTTCACCCTGCTGGAGAGGCTCGAGAAAAAACTTGAGGCCACACCTGGTCAGCTGCAACGCGCCTGTGTCGACCTGGCCAAGGATTGGCGAACTGACAAATACCTTCAAAAACTCGAGGCGATGCTAATCGTCACCGATGGGGCCGAGCTTTACGTTATTACGGGCGCCGGCGACGTTCTGGAACCCGAGCATGACGTGACCGCCATCGGCTCGGGTGGCAATTTCGCCCTTGCCGCAGCACGCGGCATGATGGACACAGGAAAATCCGCCGAGGAAGTTGCCCGCGCGGCCATGGCCATCGCAGCTGATATCTGCGTCTACACAAACGGCAATCTGACCGTCGAGAAAATCTCCAAGTCATGATCACTGACGACGACCTGCGCGCAGCCACCGCTGCGGGCATCATTGACGAGGCGCAGGCGGCCCGCTTGGGCGCACTTGCCCATCAAAGAGCTGGCCGTCTTGCCCGCGGCTTGCCGGAGGACGAACCTTTCGAGCTTTTCCGTGGTTTCGCGGAGATCTTCGTTTCGCTTGGTCTGATACTGCTTATCAGCAGCGCAGTGACTTTTGCTACGGCCATTGGTGGGGTCCTTGGGATTACTCTGGGGTTGGCGGGGCTGTGTTGGTTTGCAGGGCTCTATTTCACCTTGAATCGACGTATGACGCTTCCATCCATCGTTCTCGCAACTGGATATGCGATTGGCATTGGTGGGTTTTTCAGCTGGATCCTGACCACGTCTGACATGTCGCATACTGGTCCGCCGGTTATAGCGTTCGGTCTGCTCGGGATCGCGGCGATGCTGCTGCACTTTCGAACTTTCCGGGTACCTTTCTCGATGTTTCTTGCCGGTCTTTTCGGCCTGTCCGTGGTCTTCGGCTTTACTGTCGATACCGATGTCTTCGCCATCTTCACCGGCAATTGGAACGCGCTTTTCGATCTGCGCCAAGGCAACAGCTTTGCAGTAGCAACCCTGGTTTTTGGTGTTCTGGCCTTTTGCGCGGGCCTTTGGTTCGATCTGCAGGATCCACACCGTGTCGGTCGACTGGCTCGCTCCGCCTTCTGGCTGCACCTTTTGGCCGCACCTGCGCTGGTCAACACCGTCATGATGACCGCGTACAACTTCGACGGCGTGGCGGGCACTATCCTGACCGTTGCCGGGCTAAGCCTCGTCACCGTTTTCGCGCTGATTATCGACCGCCGGTCTTTCCTGACAGCCGGTCTCGGATATCTTGCCGCCGTCATCTTCGGCTTTCTTGAGCAAGGCGACGGCGACCTGTCCATCCCGACACTGATGCTTGTTCTGGGCGCGATCATCACCTATCTCGGCACTTTCTGGACCAGCCTTCGCGTGCGTCTGATGCGCATGTTGCCTGATTTTCCCGGCAAGTCTCGCTTGCCCCCTTATTCGGAGAATTCATGACAGACCTCACACCCCGCGAAATCGTGTCCGAACTGGACCGCTACATCATTGGCCAAAAAGACGCCAAGCGGGCGACCGCCGTGGCGCTGCGCAACCGCTGGCGGCGCAAACAACTGCCCGATGATCTTCGCGAAGAGGTTTATCCCAAGAACATCCTGATGATCGGGCCAACCGGTGTGGGCAAAACAGAGATAAGCCGCCGACTTGCCAAACTGGCACGTGCGCCATTCATCAAGGTAGAGGCGACCAAGTTCACAGAGGTCGGATATGTCGGGCGTGACGTGGAACAGATCGTTCGAGACCTTGTGGATACCGCTATCGCACAAACTCGCGAATGGATGCGGGAGGATGTGAAAGCGCGAGCGCATCAACAAGCTGAAGATCGCGTGATCGCGGCAATCGCCGGCGAGGACGCACGTGAGGGCACGCGAGAGATGTTCCGCAAAAAACTGAAGGCGGGCGAACTGGACGATACGATCATCGAACTCGACGTTGCGGATACATCCAGTCCGATGGGCATGATGGATATTCCTGGTCAGCCCGGAGGCCAGATGGGCATGATGAACCTGGGCGATATCTTCGGTAAGGCCTTCGGCGGTCGCACCACCCGCAAGCGTCTGACCGTCGCGGAAAGCTACGAAATCCTTATCAGCGAAGAGGCCGATAAACTTCTGGACGACGAAACCGTTCACAGAACAGCACTCGAGTCCGTGGAACAAAATGGGATCGTGTTTCTCGACGAGATCGACAAGGTCTGCGCCCGATCGGACGCGCGCGGCGGTGACGTAAGCCGCGAAGGCGTACAGCGTGATCTCTTGCCCTTGATCGAAGGCACAACTGTGTCCACCAAATACGGGGCGGTGAAAACCGACCATATCCTGTTTATCGCTTCCGGCGCGTTTCACATCGCCAAGCCTTCCGATCTTCTACCGGAACTTCAGGGCCGCCTTCCCATTCGGGTCGAGCTCCGGGCGCTGACCGAAGAAGATTTCGTAAGAATCCTGACCGAAACGGACAATGCCCTCACCCGGCAATACACCGCTCTCATGGGCACCGAAGAAGTCACTGTCAATTTCACGGAAGACGGCATCGCCGCCCTTGCCAAGATTGCCGCAGAGGTCAATCGCTCTGTGGAAAATATCGGCGCCAGGCGCCTTTATACAGTTATGGAACGCGTCTTCGAAGAGCTGAGTTTCGCCGCCCCGGACCGCGCGGGTGACACCGTGATCGTGGATGCCGCCTTCGTCGACGCCAATCTCGGCGAACTCATGAAATCGTCAGACCTGTCGCGCTACGTTCTTTAGGACTGAGTGATCTGGCTCAATGGGATGGTGAACTCCGCGACAAGGCCGTTCGGCGCGTAGTCCATGGCCACCTCCGCCTGCAACGACATTCGGGTCAAGCCCGTGACAACTTGGGAACCATACCCCTCACGCGTGGGCGCCACGACAGTGGGTCCATCGATTTCCCGCCACGACAGGTGCAGATTGCCGTCGTCCTGGTGATCAAGTTGCCAGGTGACTTCGACCCTGCCCTTTTCATTCGATAACGCGCCGTATTTGGCCGCATTGGTAAGCAACTCATGCGCGACCATTGCCAGAATCTGGGCGGCATCCTGTGAAAGATTCACTTGGGGTCCATCGAAAGCGATTCTGTTGACATGATCGGCGAAGGGTTCGACTTGCTGTGTGAAGACATCTTGCAGGCTTGAATGGCTCCGACCTTGCGCATCGACGGTGTACATATTGCGTGACAAGGCGTTCAGTCGCGAAACAAGCTTTTCGGGAAACGCCTCGGGATCGCTATGCCGGCTCAACTGCCGTGCGATTCCGGAGATAACCGTAATCACGTTCTTGCCACGATGCCGCAACTCTCCGATCAGTGTTTCAGAAAGGGCCTGGGCACGCTTCTCCGTCGTGATGTCTATAACCGCGAACACAGCTTTGTCAGGTTTGGCCTCATCGCCCTCACCCTGAAACCAAATCTTCTTTCGCACGCGGATCCACGCGATGCTGCCATCCGAAGGTCGGATCACTCGATGTGACGCATCGAACGTATTGATGTCCATTGGATCAAGAAGCTCTGTCACAAGCCGTTCGACGTTGCCGCGATCCTCCGGATGGATTCGGTCGTGAAGAATCTCTCGCGTCACTTCGGTTGACGCCGGCAAATCGAACATTCGGGCCGCCAGTTGATCAAGCTTCACGGTATTCGTCACATAATCAACGGATCCCAAGCCGACCTTCGCAACGTGCAGTCCAACCTGCATTTCCTCGGGCGTGAGGTGATCGTAACTTGTTACTTCTGTATCCTTCACTTGACGCCTGCCCGTTAGAAATTCGTCAAGCATAATTTACAGGTGTTTCCCTACAGCTTCAACCAACTAGGCCCGAACCAACCCAAAACCGCAGGGAAACGCCGGGGGTGAATTTCCGTCTTTTCTTTCCCGTGAATTCACGCGACCAAAGCGCATGAAAACTATCGATTTCCTCCGGTCGAACGCTCCATGGCTTGCGGCCGGTGCACTGTTGATGTTTCTGTCAAGCTTTGGTCAAACCTTCTTCATTTCGATTTTCGCAGGACAGATACGGGAAACCTTCGGCCTGTCGCACGGGGCGTGGGGCGGTATCTACACCCTGGGTACATCGACCTCAGCGCTGATAATGATCTGGGCCGGCGGATTAACCGATCGTTTCCGGGTACGAGCCTTAGCTCCCGTAATTCTGATATTGCTGGCGACGGCCTGTATTTGCATGGCGATCAACCCGGTCTGGTGGGGACTGATCCTTGTGATTTTTGCATTGCGCTTCGCCGGTCAGGGAATGTCGAGCCATATTGCCATGGTTGGTATGTCACGATGGTTCATCGCGACACGCGGCAAGGCGCTGTCTGTGGCAACGCTTGGGTTTTCGGTTGGTGAGGCGGTTCTGCCTTTGATCTTCGTGTCGCTCTTGGCGATCCATGATTGGCGGCTGCTTTGGGCGTTTGCGGCTTTCGTCGCACTTGCTGGAATTCCGGTACTCCTCGTTCTGCTTCGTCAAGAACGCACTCCGCAATCCATGGCCGATCAAGATCAGGTCGCGGGCATGCTCACAAGGCATTGGACACGCTCTGAAGCCATCAGGCATTGGCTATTCTGGTTCATGGTCCCGGCCCTTCTGGGACCTTCCGCTTTCAACACGGCGTTCTTTTTTCACCAGGTGCATTTCGCAACGATCAAATCGATCACTCATGTTGAGCTCGTAGCCATGTTCCCGCTTTACACAGCGCTCAGCATTCTTGCCATGATCCTGTCAGGTTGGGCACTTGATCGACTTGGAACGGCACGGCTCATGCCGTTCCTCCTTTTGCCGATGATCGCCGCCTTCCTGCTGTTCGCCTTTGCGAACGGGACGGCCGCCTTGCTTCTGGGCTTCGCTTTCCTTGCGCTGACGACCGGCGCGAACACAACGTTGCCCAGCGCGTTTTGGGCAGAGTTCTACGGCACCGCGCGGCTCGGGTCGATCAAGGCGATGGCCGCCGCCGTCATGGTTCTCGGCTCGGCCATAGGGCCCGGAATCACGGGATTGGGGATCGACCTTGGGCTTGGTCTGGAACGGCAATACGTCCTCGTGGCCGTTTACTTTGCCTTCGCCAGTTTTGCGATGACGCTGGGCATTATCCGCGCCCGACCGCTTTTATCGGCTGCGCCGTAAATACACATAGTATGCACCGCCGCCACCATGCCTTTGATGCGCCGGTGCGATCTGCAAAACGGCCTGAGACAGGGGCGGGCGCGACAGCCAGTCCGGAACGGCATGCCGTAAGATCCCGTGCCGCACGGGAATCGGGCCACCGTCATCGGTATGCTTGCCCTTTCCAGTAATAACCAGGACAAGCCGCTTGCCTTCCGCCTGGGCCCGCAGAATGAAGCCCGTAAGAACCGGTTGCGCGCGAGCCAAGGTCATCCCATGAAGATCGATCCGCCCCTCTGGTACTATTTTGCCCTTTTTGAGACGGGTATGCACTTTCTTGTCCATCGCCACGGGTTGAAGGGCGAGCCGCTCTGTCAGCCCCGGCAAAACGTCGGACTTCACGGTAGGACCGTCACGCTTTTCTCCTATATCGAAAGCGGGCAAGGCGTTTTTCACGGGTTCTTTTCGTGCCGCTCCGCGCGCCACTGTGCTCTGCATGTCAACGGGGCGTTCCGGCTTGCGCCGTTCCATCGTGCGGGCAACCTTGTTCCATAGCGCCTGTTCTTCCGGCGTCAGGCGCCGACGGCTCACAGGTCCGGCTCCGTCGCAACCGCATAGGCGCGCTGGATTGGCAGCAAAACTACCAAACGGCCCGGATCCCGAAGGCGACCCGCCTTTCGGCCCGCCTGATCCCCGGTACCGATGAAAATATCTGCGCGTTGGGCGCCTTTAATCGCAGAGCCTGTGTCTTGCGCGATCATCAGGCGTCTCATTGGTCCGGCGCCCTCTTTTTCGATCCAGACCGGTGCGCCAAGTGGCACAAAGTCAGGATCGATCGCCACAGTCCGGCCCGCTGTGATCGAGCGATTCATCGCGCCAAGTGGGCCAAGTTCTGCCGGAACAGAGCCGATTTTGCGAAAGAACACATAAGAGGGATTGTGCCACAACAGCTCTTGTCCCTCGATCGGATTGCGGCGCACCCAGTTCTTGATAACCTGTGCAGATACCTGATGCAGGCTATAGATACCGCGGCGCACGAGCTCTGCACCGATTGATCGGTATTCATGACCGTTCGAGCCACCGTACCCCAATCGCAAGACATTTCCGTCGGGAAGACGAATTCGCCCTGATCCCTGGATTTGGAGGAAGAAAAGCTCGACCGGATCATCTACCCATGCAATTTCATGTCCGCGCATGAAGTCGCCGGTTTCAATCTCTCGCCGCGTATACCAAGGGTTTGCCAATTTGGCTGCGCGAGGTTCGCGGTAAACCGGAAATCGAAACCGAGAGGTGGGTTGCAGCGCACCGTCCAGCTCCGGCTCGAAATATCCGGTGAAAAGTGCTGGCCTGCCATCTTCGATAAGCACAGGCCGAAAAAACAATTCAAAAAATCCACGTGGATCAGGGTCTTGATCCGCAAGCGCGCAAAGCGCGCGCCAGTCGGGGTCATTCAGATCACGGCATGTCATAAGAAACGCGTCGAGCGCGGCGCCGTGGTCGTCTTTCGTCCAGCCCCTGAGATCAGAGAATTCTAGTACGGTGTGTGTGGCTTCGTCCTCGGCCATGGCAAGCGTCGCACTCACCGAAAGCCAGATCGCCAAGCCGCACGCCCTGATCATTCGCCCGTGGCAACAAGCCGCCAGTTCGGGTCATCTGCACCCATTTCACGTTCGAAGGTCCAAACGTCCTTTTGCTTTTTCGGAATGCCGGCTTTGCCTTCTATGATCTCACCCTCTGCATCCTTCACGACGGAAATGAGCTCACCGATGAAACGCACCGTGATTTCGCCCTTGCGGGTGGATTCGTCGAAACGAGCTTCGATAAGCGATGTCTCGCGCACACCGACGAATTCGGCCTCGATAGTCAGGCCTTTCTCCTGCCGAGCATCGACGACCTGCGAAAATGCCTCGAACACGTCTTCAGACAGGAACGGAGCGATTTCGTCCATCTGACCGCGCTCGAATGCCATCAAGATCCATTCGTATGCTTGCTTCGCGCCGCCAAGAAACTCTCCAACCATGAAACTCGGCTCGGCACGTTTCATGTCAGCGAGTGCCTGCGCAGACTCGGAGCCCTCAGCCACATGGTCTATGATGTCATGATCCGGGCCACCGTCGATAACTTCGAATTCCTGCCGCGGCGTCGGAGCAGAAGACGCGCCCTGCCCGGCGGGCGGGCCTTCAAACCCGTCACGTGTGCCAAGCACGCTCTTGAGCCGCAAGATCAGGAAGATCGCGATACCTGCGAGCACCAGAAGCTGAAGTAGGGGCGAATTCATTCTTACCTCTCAACCTGCCGGGCGTGGTATCCACGCCGTTGGGTTCCTATGTAGGATGTAGACCGGGGCAAGTCCACCATACCTCACCCCGAAAACCTTGGGAGTTCTGCTCATGTGGCTGTTTGTGGCATTTCTTGTTGTCCCACTGATCGAGATTGCCCTGTTTATACAAGTCGGCGGTTGGATCGGCTTGTGGCCAACGCTCGGCATTGTCGTTTTGACAGCAATTCTGGGTACGTGGCTTGTCCGCACGCAAGGCCGGCTGGCCATTGGCCGCTTGCGCAGCTCTCTCGATAAGCTCGACGATCCGACCGAGCCTCTTGCTCATGGCGCGATGATCTTGATCGCTGGCGCACTTTTGCTGACGCCGGGTTTTTTCACCGACGCTGTCGGTTTTGCCCTTTTAACCCCGGGCATTCGACAGGCGGCTTTCACCTATCTGCATAAACGTGTTCGGGTAGAAAAGTTTGAGATGGGCGGGAATACTGAACCACACCGTGATCGACACCAGCCGCGTCCAGAGACCAATGGCGACGTCATCGACGGTGATTACGAGGAGGTCAGCCCTCCGAAAAAGCCAACGCACCGCTCCTCGGGCTGGACTAAGCATTGAGACGGCTCGCGCATCCTGCTAACCCTTCGATCGATCTAATTTCCCGGCAGGAGTAAGACATTGTCCGACGAAAACACCAACCCAGAGGGCGGCGCTCAACAGCCCGCAGCCCAAGGCGCTGACGCCCAAAAAACCGCCGCGCCAAAGATGAATGTGCTTACGCAATTCATCCGCGATATGTCCTTCGAGAATATTCTCGCCCAGCGCGGCACCGGCGGAGAAGTGACGCCAGACGTGCAGGTTGCCGTCAATCTGGATGCCAAGAAGCGGTCTCAGGAACATCAGTTCGAGGTAGCGACGAAGCTCAATATCACCTCACGCAACAAGGGATCGGAAGAGAATCTTTTTCTTCTCGAACTTGAATATGTCGGCGTTTTCCACATCGAAAACGTACCCGATGACCAGATGCATCCGTTCCTGTTGATCGAATGCCCGCGCATGGTGTTTCCGTTCGTGCGCCGGATCGTCAGCGATATTACACGCGACGGAGGATTTCCGCCGCTCAACCTGGAAACGATCGATTTCGTTCAACTGTACCGGAACGAGATCATGCGTCGCCAGGCAGAAGCCTCAAAGGGCGACATCAAACACGACGCCTAAGTCGCACCGGCCTTCCAGAGCGCGCCTTCGCCAAGCCCCTCGATGAATTTGGCATGCGCGGCGCGCTCTTCTTCCGTAAGGCGGGCCGCCAGCGGCTTTTCTCTTGGCTTCGGGCGCCACGATTCATCCGCCGCGCCACTTTTTTCGCTGACAAATGTCCCGGCGAGGGCAAAGTCCGGCTGGCGTCCTCCGATGAGCTCCAGATAAACCTCGGCAAGGATCTCGGAATCGAGCAGTGCGCCGTGCAGCGTGCGCGAAGAATTGTCGATATTGAACCGGCGACACAGCGCATCGAGCGAGGCTGGCGATCCCGGGAACTTCTTGCGCGCCATATCGAGTGTATCGATAGCCTGAGACCACGGAAGCTTTGGCAAGTTGAGCCACCCGAGCTCGGCGTTGAGAAACTTCATGTCAAAAGCAGCGTTGTGGATGACAAGTTTCGCATTCCCAACGAACTCCAGAAAGTCCTTTGCAATCAGACGGAACACCGGTTTGTCGCGCAAAAAATCATCACCAAGGCCGTGCACCTCGAACGCGTCCTGGGGCATGGACCGCTCGGGATTTATATACTGATGATAGGTGCGGCCCGTGGGCATGTGATTGAAAAGCTCGACACCCCCGATTTCGACAATTCGATCGCCTTCTTCAGGATTGAACCCTGTCGTTTCCGTATCGAGAACGATCTCACGCATTGCGCACCTTTTTTTCGATATCAGCGATTACATCCTGTACCTGCTCTCTGGCATGTTCAACCGTATCGGTTTCAATGACATAATCCGATTTAACGCGCTTGTCGGCATCAGGCAGTTGTTTGGCAAGGATCGCCGAGAACTCGGCTTCCGTCATCGTTCCTCTTTCCATGACCCGTTTTTTCTGAATTTCGGGTGCAACAGTGACGCATACGACCGCATCAAGCCATCTGTCGGCGCCGATTTCGAAAAGCAACGGTATGTCAAAGACCGCGATTTGCGCGGTGGTTTGACGAAGGAAATCAGCGCGGTCGTCCGCGACGAGAGGATGCACGATGGACTCGATTTCCTTCAGCGCTTCCGGTCGTTGTGCCAGAAGCGATTTCAATCGAGCCCGTGAAACCGCCCCGTCTTCGATCGCTTCCGGGAAAGCCTTTGCCATAGGGGCAACTGCTGCCCCACCTTTTGCATAAAGACGGTGCACCGCGGCATCCGCATCCCACACCGCACAGCCCGCTTCGGCAAAAAGGCCCGCCGTCGTGGATTTGCCCATCCCGATAGAGCCTGTCAGGCCCAGCCGGAACGTCATCTCAGAGCCGCGGCCCGCGTGGCGCTGTCCACTTCAGGGCGGACGCCAAACCAGCGTTCGAAACCCGGTACGGCCTGATGCAGCAACATGCCAAGACCATCGACCGTCACGCATCCCATCTCTTCCGCTTCGGCAAGCAGGTTTGTTTTCAACGGGGCATAGACAAGATCTGTGACCAGAGTATCTCGCCGCAATCCATCAAGCGGCACACGAAGAGGCGGTTTTCCCAGCATGCCAAGCGATGTCGTGTTTACGACTGTTGCTGCGTCTTCCATCATGTTGCCGGCCTGTACCCAATCGACAACGATCAGGCGTTTTCCAAATTCCGTTTTCAGGGCTTCCGCGCGAATGCGTGTTCGGTTTGAAATCATGATTTCGGGCACGCCGGCCTCTAGCAGGGCGGAAATTACTGCACGCGCAGCACCTCCGGCGCCCAGAATGGCGGCCGGTCCCGCCTTGGGGTCCCAACCTGGTGCGTTCTGCTGCAGGTTCCGGATAAAGCCGACGCCGTCGGTATTGTCCGCCTGGATTTTGCCATCCTTGCGAAAGATGATCGTATTGGCCGCCCCGATCAACGTGGCTCGATCCGTGACAAGATCGGCGATCTCCAGAATCTTCTCTTTGTGCGGAATGGTCACGTTCACGCCGACAAAGCCCATTTTCGGAAGTGTGCGCAAAACTGTTTCAAGGTCTTCAGCAGACACATCCATAGGGATGTAATGGCCTCGTAAGCCATTCACCTTAAGCCAGTGCGTATGGATCTGCGGGGATTTTGAATGTGCCACCGGTGAACCGATCACGCCAGCCAGCGGAATGCGGTCTTCACTCATGTCTCCAGCTCCCCACGCAGGCTAAGGTACGACAACAGTTCCAGTAGTGGCAAACCGAGAACGGTAAAATAATCGCCCTGAATTTGCGCGAAAAGCCGCACACCTTCTTCTTCCAGTTTATATGCCCCAACCGAATGTTGGATGCTATCCCAGTTTCTGGACACGTACCCGTCCAGGTACTGGTCCGAAACGTCTCGCATCACGAGCCGGACTAGGCCAACATGCCGCCAGACAGGCGCGGCATCTTCGTAAATGACGGCGGCTGACAACAGCTCATGCCGCTTTCCACGCATCTCGCACAGCTGGCGGTAGGCGACCTCCGGGCTTTCGGGCTTTGAAAGAATACGGCCTTCGAAATTCAGAACTTGATCGCTACCAATTACAAGGGCCTCCGGCCATCGTGCGGCAACCTTGCGCGCTTTCATTTCCGCCAGTGCGTCTGCGATATCACGAGGATTGGCCTCTTCGGCGACCATCGCATCCCGCACCGCGTCCTCGTCGATCCGGGCTGGCATGGCTTCGAAATTTACCCCGGCGTTCCGCAAAAGCGTCTGCCGAATATCGGAGCTTGAGGCGAGAATAAGGTGGCGGGGCATGTGGATAATCCCGTGAAGTGTTCAAGGACTTCTTTAGGTTTATGAACAGGCTTTGCCAATGGCGGGAACCAAAGCTCGAACAATCCGCATCCGCCCGGGTGGTCCGTCAATGTTTTCCGCCTGTGAGAAAGGATAAATCTGGCACGAGGAGAACCTGTTGAGCGCCCTTACGGATCCCAGAAAGATCCCCACCCGGTTAACGCGACAACTCCGTTTTAAGCTATTGATACTATTTAAAAAATCGTCGGGATACTACAGTACTCCTAAATATGTTCACAAGACTATCCACACCTCTTCTATCCTGTTCATATCTCTGTGGTCCGCTCAAGGATCCACAAGCGGACCGGTCCCCTACAAAATCATCATCCTTTTTTCTTTCTTTTTATTTTATTAAGGAAGCCCAGACCAATCCGGGGATACCCATGTCAGACCTGCTTGCCTCGCTTTACCCGTGGGTGAAGTCCCTCCATATCATGGCCGTGATTTCCTGGATGGCAGGCTTGTTCTATCTCCCCCGGCTTTACGTCTATCACGCAGAAGAATCTAAACCCGGTGACAGCCGGGACGAGGTTTTTCAGACCATGGAAAGGAAGCTTCTGAAGGTCATCATGAACCCGGCCATGCTTGTCGCATGGTTTGCTGGATTATGGATGGCTGTGACCCCAGGTGTCGTCGACTGGACAGCAGTCTGGCCTTATCTGAAGGGCGTCTCGATAATCGCCATGACCTGGTTCCACATGTGGCTCGGCGTGCGGCGAAAGGTTTTTGCGTCAGGTCTGAATGATCTGACAGGAAAGCAATACCGAATGATGAACGAGGTGCCGACCGTGCTGATGGTCCTCATCGTGGTATCGGTGGTCGTGAAGTTCTAAGCGCGATTGACTTGCGCCGTGGCTCCGCCTATCACCGGCATCAGGAACCCGTCCGGGTGAACCGTTTCCCATGATTGAACACACAACGCGCGAATGCCGATAGTGGTATTGGGCGCCAAGGATATTGAAGATGTCTGACGACCGTTTGAACCTGTCCGATCTCAAGGCGCACAGCGCCAAGGATCTTCTGGCAATGGCCGAAGAGCTTGAGATCGAGAACGCCTCGACCATGCGCAAGGGCGAGATGATGTTCCAGATCCTGCGCGAGCGCGCGGACGAGGGTTGGACAGTCTATGGCGATGGTGTCTTGGAAGTGCTCCAGGACGGTTTCGGTTTTCTGCGCTCGTCCGAGGCGAACTACCTGCCCGGACCCGATGACATCTATGTTTCGCCCGACACGATCCGAAAGCATTCGCTGCGTACCGGCGACACGATCTATGGGGAAATCAAGGCGCCCGAGGACAACGAGCGGTACTTTGTCCTGACCTCGGTCAGCCAGATCAACTTTGAGGATCCCGAGCGCGCCCGTCACAAGATCGCCTTCGACAACCTGACACCGCTCTATCCGGACGAGCGACTGAAAATGGAAGTGGATGATCCGACGATCAAGGACAAATCCGCGCGTGTCATCGATCTCGTTGCGCCGATCGGTAAGGGGCAACGTTCTTTGATCGTGGCGCCGCCGCGCACGGGTAAGACGGTGATTCTGCAGAACATCGCAGCGTCGATCGAACGCAACCACCCTGAGTGCTACCTGATTGTTCTTCTGATCGATGAACGACCCGAGGAAGTCACCGACATGAAACGGTCGGTCAAGGGCGAGGTCATCAGCTCGACCTTCGACGAACCTGCGGCTCGCCACGTCGCTGTCGCGGAAATGGTCATCGAAAAGGCCAAGCGTCTGGTGGAACACAAGCGCGACGTGGTCATTCTGCTCGATTCTATCACGCGCCTTGGGCGCGCCTATAACACGGTTGTCCCGTCGTCTGGCAAGGTCCTCACGGGTGGTGTGGATGCCAATGCCCTGCAACGTCCCAAGCGCTTTTTTGGGGCGGCCCGGAATATCGAGGAAGGCGGTTCGCTGACCATCATATCGACGGCACTGATCGACACCGGCAGCCGCATGGACGAAGTGATCTTCGAAGAGTTCAAGGGCACCGGTAACTCTGAACTCGTGCTTGACCGGAAGATCGCCGATAAACGCGTCTTCCCAGCCATCGACATTCTCAAATCCGGTACACGGAAAGAGGATCTTCTCATCGAGAAGACAGATCTTCAGAAAACCTATGTTCTGCGCCGGATCCTCAATCCGATGGGTACGACCGACGCCATCGAATTTCTTCTGTCGAAGCTCAAGCAAACCAAGACTAACGACGAATTCTTCGATTCGATGAACACCTGAGGCCTGTCGGAGGTGTCCCATGGACACGATCTTTGCCTTGTCCTCGGCGCAGGGAAAAGCCGGCGTAGCGGTTATCCGCCTCTCTGGTCCAACGGCTTTTGAAGGGATCTCTCGTTTGGCGGGCGATGTCCCGCCATCCAGGCTTGCCTCACTTCGCCGGCTGCGCGCGTCAGATGGTTCGCGTCTTGATGAAGCTCTGATTCTGACATTCCCAAAAGGTCAGAGCTTTACCGGCGAAGAGACAGTGGAAATCCACTGTCATGGGAGTATCGCGACGGTTTCTGCTATTCTGGATGAGCTTGCGCGGCTCCCGGATTTGCGTGCGGCGGACCCCGGGGAATTCACCCGCCGGGCGTTGGAGAACGGCCGCTTGGACCTCTCTCAGGTCGAAGGTCTTGCGGACCTGATCGATGCCGAGACCGAAGCGCAGCGGCGTCAGGCGCTTCGTGTTTTGTCCGGAGATCTCGGAAAGCGGGCAGAGACATGGCGACAAGACCTGATCCGGGCTTCTGCGCTTCTCGAAGCGACTATTGATTTTGCGGATGAAGAGGTACCGGTCGATGTTGGGCCGGAAGTCACGGAACTTGCTACGCGTGTTCGAGAAGCGCTGGCGAAGGAAATCTCTGGTGTCTCGACGGCAGAACGTATTCGGTCAGGTTTCGAAGTCGCCATCGTAGGCGCGCCGAATGTCGGGAAATCTACCTTATTGAATGCGCTCGCGGGCCGTGACGCAGCTATAACCTCCGAATACGCCGGCACGACGCGGGATGTGATCGAGGTTCGTATGGATCTTGGTGGCCTGCCGGTCACACTACTGGATACCGCGGGCTTGCGGGAGACCGAGGATGCGGTCGAGACCATCGGAATTGATCGGGCGCGGCAAAGAGCAGAAGCAGCCGACTTGCGCGTGGTCCTGGTCGAACACGGCCAGCAGCCTGATCTCTACCTGCGGCCGGATGATCTCGTTCTGATCGCCAAGGCGGATCTTCTACCGAACATAAAGGATGGTATCTCAGGAAAAACGGGCGTTGGAGTAGAAAACCTGGTTGCGTCGATTACTACCAAGCTCGAGTCACGCGCGGCCAACGCTGGGCTCGCCACCCGGCTGCGCCACAAGCATGCAATGGAAAGGGGCTTGGCCTCACTGAACCAGGCCTTGGCGTTGATCCCGTCAGGCGATGCGTCAGCGGATATTGCCGCTGAAGAGCTGCGCAGCGCTATTCGCGCGCTTGATTCTCTGGTAGGACGCATCGATATCGAGAATATCCTCGATGAGATCTTCGCCAGTTTTTGCCTCGGCAAGTAAGGAGTGTTTCACGTGAAACAATTTGATGTCGTGGTTATCGGCGGCGGTCACGCCGGATGCGATGCAGCGCATGCCGCAGCGCGCATGGGCGTTAAAACAGCGTTAATCACGCTAACCAAGTCCGGTATCGGCGTGATGTCGTGCAATCCAGCGATTGGTGGCCTCGGGAAAGGGCATCTTGTCAGAGAGATCGACGCACTGGACGGTGTCATGGGCCGCGTCGCTGACAAAGCGGGAATCCAGTTCCGTCTTCTCAATCGTCGAAAGGGCCCGGCGGTTCAGGGCCCGCGCGCCCAGGCCGATCGCAAGATCTATCGTGAAGCGATGCAGTCAGAAATGGCAGCTCAGCCAAACTTGACGGTGGTTGAGGGCGAAGCGGCCGACTTTATTATGAAGGCTGATCGAGTTGCCGGCGTCATTCTTGCTGACGGAAGTGAAATCGCCGCGCGGGCTGTTGTTCTGACAACCGGCACATTTCTAAGAGGGGTTATCCATATCGGCGATGTGTCCCGGCCTGGTGGACGGATGGGCGACAAGCCTTCGGTCAAACTAGCCGAGCGTATAGACCACTTTGCGTTGCCGCTGGGCCGTTTAAAAACCGGAACACCACCACGTCTTGATGGCAAAACCATCGACTGGTCTGTGCTGGAGTCGCAGCCTGCCGACGAAGACCCGGTGCTCTTTTCGTTTCTGTCGACGGCGCCGTCTGCACAGCAACTGTCATGCGGAATTACACACACCAATACGCGCACGCATGAAATCATCGAGAAAAACCTCTCACGCTCGGCCATGTATGGCGGGCACATCGATGGGGTTGGCCCCCGCTATTGCCCGTCGATTGAGGACAAGATCGTACGCTTTGCAGAAAAGACCTCGCACCAGATATTCTTGGAACCGGAAAGCCTTTCTGACGATGTCATTTATCCGAACGGTATCTCTACATCTCTGCCCGAAGATGTTCAGGAGGCGTATGTCCGATCGATCAAAGGGCTTGAGCAGGCCAAGATCCTTCAACCCGGCTACGCGATCGAATACGACTATGTGGATCCTCGCGCCTTGGATACCACTCTTGCAGTAAAAACGGTGCCCGGGCTGTACCTTGCCGGCCAGATAAACGGAACCACAGGATACGAGGAAGCCGCAGCGCAAGGTTTGGTCGCGGGAGTGAACGCAGCGCGCGCGGTACAAGACCGGGATCCGGTGAAATTAAGCCGTGCTGAAAGCTATATCGGCGTGATGATCGACGATCTGACGACCCGCGGCGTCACCGAGCCTTACCGGATGTTCACGTCTCGCGCCGAGTTCCGGCTGTCGCTTCGTGCGGACAACGCCGATCAACGCCTAACCCCGCTAGGCCTGTCCATTGGTTGCGTTGGCCAAGAGCGACAAGTTGCTTTCGAGGGGAAAATCACCCGCCTTGCTGAAGCTCGCGATAGGATCGAAGCGCAAAGCTTTACACCGAGGCAGCTTCAAGAGATTGGCCTGAAGGTCAACCAGGATGGATCGCGGCGGACGGGGTTCCAGCTGCTTGCGTTTCCGGATGTTGATTTTGAGGCATTGATTACCTTGGACAAGGATTTGTCGGATATCGACAATGAAACCCGCGCTCAGTTGGAAAAGGACGCGCTTTACGCAAACTATATCGAACGGCAAAAGCGCGACGTGGATATGATGCGTCGGGACGAGGCGCAAAGCATTCCAAGCGATTTCGATTTTTCGGAGATCGCTGGTCTGTCCAATGAGCTCAAGACAAAACTTTCAACAATTCGTCCTGAGAACATAGCTCAGGCCGCCCGTATTGATGGTATGACCCCGGCGGCGCTGACGCTCATACTTGCACGCTTGCGGCAAGCCAAAAAGGTACGCACGGCATGACAGATGTACCCGATCTGGATGTTTCACGTGAAACAATGGATCGGCTGCAGCTTTACGCGGAGCTTCTGCGCAAATGGAATCCGCGTATTAATCTGGTGTCCAAATCAACGCTGAAAGACCTCTGGACACGGCATATCGCCGACTCGGCGCAGATCGCCCAGATTGCGCCGGACACCGGCGCGTATTGGGCTGATCTTGGATCCGGCGGCGGATTTCCAGGGCTTGTGGTCTCGATTCTAGGTATGGAAACAGGTCATCCCACGCATGTTTCGCTTGTTGAAAGCGATGTGCGAAAATCGGCGTTTTTGCGCACGGTTATCCGCGAAACTGGCGCCCCTGCCCGTGTCATCAATGACCGCATCGAAGATATCGCACCCCTTGGCGCGGACGTCGTTTCGGCCCGAGCGCTTGCAGACCTTTCCACGCTGCTCGAATTTGCGCACAGGCATCTTTTGCCTGGTGGGACGGCGCTTTTTCTGAAAGGAGCACAATGGAAGAAAGAGCTTCCCGAAGCGCAATCGAAGTGGAATTTCCAACACCGGATTGCTAAAAGCAAAACGGAAGACGGCCCCGTTATTCTCAGCGTTACAGGAGTGTCCCGTGTCTGATCCGACGCGTCCTCACACAGCCAAAATCATCGCGGTTGCCAACCAGAAAGGTGGTGTCGGCAAGACCACAACAACCATCAATCTGGGTGCCGCTTTGGCTGAGATCGGCTGCCGCGTTCTCATCGTCGATCTTGATCCGCAAGGAAATGCGTCCACGGGTCTAGGGATCGAGCCGGACGCGAGAGATTACACAACATACGAGCTTTTGCTTGAAGAAATTGAGTTGGCCCAGGTGATTCAGCCGACGCGGAACGAGCATCTCATGATCGTACCCGCCACGGTGGATCTCAGCTCTGCGGATATGGAGCTTGTCTCGAACGAAAAACGAAGTTTTCTTTTGTCTGACGCTCTGCGGCAGCCCGCGATGGATGCTTTTGGGTTCGATTTCATCCTTATCGATTGTCCGCCATCTCTCAATCTTTTGACGGTCAACGCGATGGTTGCCGCGCATTCGGTTCTCGTCCCGCTTCAGTCAGAGTTCTTCGCGCTCGAAGGCTTGTCGCAGCTCATGCTTACAATCCGAGAGGTCCGCCAATCGGCCAATCCTGATCTGCGGATTGAAGGTGTGGTGCTTACCATGTTCGACGGCCGCAACAATCTTTCCAGCCAGGTGGAACAGGACGCGCGGGATAATCTTGGTGACTTGGTCTTTGAAACGCGCATTCCCCGAAATGTCCGCGTCAGTGAAGCGCCATCATATTCCCTGCCGGTTCTGAACTACGACTCGAGTTCCAAGGGGGCCGAAGCCTATCGTGACCTCGCGCGGGAATTGATGAAGAATAACACGCGTAAAGCGGCCTGACGCAGGGAGGTGGGCAAGATGGACAGAAAAGCAAAACGCGGACTAGGTCGCGGGCTTTCCGCGCTTATGTCTGATGTGGCAGAGAATCCGGGTACGCCCGCGGAAACACCTAAGGCGCCCGATCGGTCCCTTCCAATTGAGACAATCGAACCCAACCCGGATCAGCCGCGACGCGATTTCGCGCCCGATGCGCTCGAGGATCTAGCGGCATCAATCCGAGAAAAGGGCATTATCCAGCCGCTTATCGTGCGTCCCAATCCCCGGCGCGCCGGCGGGTACGAAATCGTCGCGGGGGAGCGTCGCTGGAGGGCTGCTCAAATTGCGAAGTTGCATGAAGTGCCCGTCATCATACGCGATTTCGACGACACGGAAGTGCTCGAGGTGGCGATCATCGAGAATATTCAGCGCGCGGATCTGAACCCGGTGGAAGAGGCAGCCGGTTACACCCAATTGATGGAGAAGTTTGGCCATACGCAGGAAAAACTTGCCACAGCTCTGGGCAAAAGCCGCAGTCACATCGCAAATTGTGTCCGCCTTCTCAGCCTCCCGGCCGATGTCTTGACGTATCTGCGCGAAGGCTCGCTCTCAGCGGGGCACGCACGCGCGCTCATCACTTCTGATGATCCGGTCGACCTTGCCAAGAAAGTCATCGCCAAGGGGCTATCGGTAAGAGAAACGGAGAAGCTCGCAAAATACGGCGGAAACAACATTTTTTCCGAGACTGGCAAATCGACCAAGAAACCGGCACAGGCCAAGGATGCAGATACGAAGGCGCTCGAAGCAGATCTGTCGGCCAACTTGGGAATGCGCGTCGTGCTTAGCCACAAGCCAGGACAAGAATCAGGCACGATGACGATCGGCTATGACACGCTTGACCAGTTGGATGAGCTTTGCCGCCGGTTAAGCTCCTGACGGGGTAAGAAGAAGCTCTTTGATAACCGCGTTAAGTATCAGACGACCCGCCGGCGTGGCGCGTACTGTACGATCCGTTCGCGTGATCATGCCGACCTCTTCAAGGTTGGAAAGTGCCGCGTCATCCAGCGGCGTACCGGCCAAACGCGCGTAGCGATCAAGCTCAATCCCCTCCGCCAGGCGCAATCCCATCATCAGGTATTCGCCGGCCTGATCTTCTTTTGAAATCGGCGTCACACACCTTTCCGCCTGATCCGCACGCACCATCGTCAGCCAGCGCTCCGGATTGGACCAGGCCTCGGTCGCACATCTCTCACCGTTATGCGTGATCCTGCCGTGTGCCCCAGGCCCGATCCCAACGTAGTCGCCGTACCGCCAGTAAATCAGGTTGTGCCGGGATTCCGCGCCGGGTTTGGCATGATTAGAGACTTCATAAGCATTATATCCAGCCGCCTCGCAAAGATCTTGCGTGGCCTCGTACATCGCGGCGGCCGTGTCCTCGTCTGGCAGGCCGCGCAATCCGCCGCATGCATGGCGGTCACCGAATGCTGTACCGGGTTCGATCGTCAACTGATAAAGCGAGAGGTGATCGACAGCCATGTTCAATGCCTCGGCCAACTCTGATCGCCAGGAACTGACCGTCTGGTCTTGCCGCGCATAGATGAGGTCAAAACTCACCCGGCCAAAATATTTCCTGGCAATATCAAATGCTTGCTTGGCCTCCGCCGTGGTATGGATGCGTCCCAACCGCCGCAGATCCGTGTCATTTAGTGCTTGAACGCCCATTGAGACACGAGTGACACCCGCTTGTGCGTAGCCGGCAAAACGTCCCGCCTCGACAGACCCTGGATTGGCTTCAAGCGTTACCTCAAGGTCATTCGCAGTCGGCCAGGAGGTGCGGATATGTTCGAGGACCTCGGCAACCACGTCTGGATCCATAAGGCTTGGCGTGCCCCCGCCGATAAAGACAGAGGTCAAGACCCTGTCCGGCAGTATGGCCCGGTAGCGCCCTATTTCTGATCGATAGGCGTCAAGCCAGCGGGACTGATCGATCTCGGCACGGACATGTGAATTGAAATCGCAATACGGACACTTGGCAGCGCAAAACGGCCAATGAAGGTAAAGTCCAAACCCGCCGTACCGCCAATCCTCAGTCAAAGCAGCCCTTCACCAACTTGGCGAACGCGTCCGCGCGATGACTGATCTTGTTCTTGGCCCATCGATCCATCTCCGCGAACGTCATGTCGTATCCATCCGGTTGGAAGATCGGGTCATAACCGTGCCCTTGCGTGCCGCGCCTCGGCCAAACGATCTGACCGTCGATGGTTCCCGGAAACACTTCGTCATGCCCGTCCGGCCAAGCAAGCACCAGCGTACAGCAAAAGCGTGCACGCCAAGGCTTCGGCGCACCCTTCGCGACCAGCCAGTCATGCGCCTTGGTCATGGCCATGACGAAATCACGGCCAGTCTCGGTTTCGGCCCAATCCGCAGTATATACCCCAGGTGCGCCATCCAGAGCTTCGATTTCGATCCCGGAATCGTCGCTCAACGCTGGCAGCCCCGTCGCTTTGGCCGCCGCATGCGCCTTGATGCAGGCGTTCCCGGCAAAGGATGTCTCGGTTTCCTCGGGCTCTTTCAGTCCCTTTTCCGCCGCGCCGACGACCGAAACGCCGTATGGCTCCAGCAGCGTGGCGATTTCTTCCAGCTTTCCCGCGTTATGCGTCGCCACCAAAAGCGTATCGCCGGAAAATCTACGCACCTGCCGCTGCCCTCTGCGAGGCGACAAGCTCTCCCACACCTTTTTCGGCGAGACCCATTAACTGGTCCATCTGATCACGTGAAAACGTGGCGCCCTCGGCGCTCATCTGCACTTCGATCAACTGGCCGCTGCCGGTCATGATGAAATTTCCATCGACGCCCGCAACGCTATCCTCGGGATAATCAAGATCCAGAACCGGCTGTCCCGCGTAAATCCCGCAGCTGACGGCCGCCACCGGATCCAAAAGCGGGTCGCTGGTCACCTCGCCCGCTTTGATCAGCTTGTTCACGGCCAGCCTTAATGCCACCCAACCGCCGGTGATCGACGCACAGCGTGTTCCGCCATCGGCCTGAATCACGTCACAATCCACCGTGATCTGTCGTTCTCCCAGCGCGACCCGATCGACACCTGCGCGCAGACTCCGCCCGATCAGGCGCTGGATTTCCACGGTGCGACCACCCTGCTTGCCAGCAGTCGCCTCGCGCCGCATCCGGCTCGTGGTTGACCTGGGCAGCATGCCGTATTCCGCTGTCACCCAGCCAAGGCCAGATCCCTTGATAAACGGCGGCACGCGGTCTTCCAGCGTGGCAGTGCACAGCACGTGGGTATCGCCCATGCGGATCATGCACGAGCCTTCAGCGTGCTTCGTCACGTCGGTCTCGATTGAAACCGGGCGCATTTCGCTTAACTCTCTTCCCGAAGGCCGCATCGCAGAACTCCTTTTTGCGTGGTCTCGGGATACAGGGGCTTCAATCCGGTCCGCAACCCCGATTGATCTTTTGTCGTGGGCGTTTTTAATGGCAGACTGCAGCGAACAGACAGAGCAGATGGAAAAAGCCAGCCAGATCCTGGACGAGATGAACGACCGCTCGCGCGAGGTGTTCCGACGCGTGGTCGAAGGCTATCTCGCGACCGGCGATCCGGTGGGGTCCCGGACACTCACGCGGGATATGTCCGAAAAGGTGTCTGCCGCCACGATCCGAAACGTCATGCAAGATCTGGAATATCTCGGCCTGCTTGATTCGCCGCATGTCTCCGCGGGTCGCGTGCCGACACAGCAAGGCCTGCGCATGTTCGTTGACGGTCTGCTCGAAGTGGGTGATCTGGAAAGCAACGACCGGCAAATGATCGACGCCACGCTCGGCTCGAACTCCGATGACGTGGCGGATGCACTTGATCGGATCGGGTCGGCCCTCTCCGGTGTAACGCGTGGTGCTTCCTTGGTTCTAGCGCCCAAGCACGAGGCGCCGATCAAGCATATCGAGTTCGTCTCGCTGGGCCACGACCGGGCTCTGGTGGTCCTCGTTTTTGCCGACGGCCACGTGGAAAACCGCATCTTTCATCCGCCGCCCGGGCAAACCCCGAGTTCTATGCGCGAGGCTGCCAATTTTCTCAATGCGCTGATCGAGGGCAAAACCCTGACCGATCTGCGAACGGTAATCTCGAGCGAAATTTCCGCCCGCCGGCAGGAAATCGATCAGCTGGCGCATCAACTCGTCGAAAGCGGTCTCGCCGTCTGGGAAGGCGAGGCCGACAGTTATGAACGGCTTATCGTGCGCGGCCGCTCCAACCTTCTCAACGCGGGTGCGGCCGAGGAAGACTTGGACCGGATCAAAACGCTTTTTGATGACCTGGAACGCAAGCGCGACATCGCCGAGTTCCTCGAACTGACTGATGAAGGCGCCGGCGTTCGCATATTTATCGGATCGGAGAATAAACTTTTCTCACTTTCGGGTTCCTCTTTGGTCGTCTCTCCATATATGAACGCTGACCGGAAGATCGTCGGTGCGGTGGGCGTGATTGGCCCCACCCGTCTCAATTACGGGCGCATCGTGCCGATCGTGGATTATACGGCGCAATTGGTGGGCAAGCTGATTGCGGACCGAAGCTAGAGGTGAAGCATGGCTGACTCGAAAGAAGATCCGTTCCTCGACGACGTGGAACAGGCCGAGGCCGAAGAACAGGCGGCGATAACCGAAGAGGACGCGCCTGAAAGTCTCGAGGCGCAGCTTGATGCGCTGCGCGCCGAGCGTGACGCCTACCAAGACAAGTTCATGCGCGCGCTGGCAGATGCCGAAAACGCGCGCAAGCGGGCGGATAAGGATCGAACCGAGGCGCAGAATTACGGTGGTTCGAAGCTGGCGCGCGATATGCTGCCCGTCTTCGATAACATGAAACGCGCCGTCGAATCGGTGAACGAGGAACAGCGTGCAGCGAATGCAGCCCTGATCGAGGGTGTCGAGCTTACGATGCGGGAGCTGTTCAACGTCTTTTCCAAGCACGGCATTCAGGTCATCGACCCACAGGTAGGCGATAAATTCGATCCCAAGCATCATGAGGCCATGTTCGAAGCGCCCGTGCCTGGCACAAAGGCCGGTGAAATCATTCAGGTTTCCGCGCAAGGCTTCATGCTGCACGATCGCATTTTGCGGCCGGCCCAGGTCGGCGTGTCGTCCTTCAAAGGCTGATCGCGATTAGTCGGGTGGGCCGTCTGCCCACCCTACTCGGCGAGCCGTTTCAACTCGTAAATCAGGTCCAAGGCTTGTCGCGGGCTCAACTCGTCTGGCAAAACGTCTTGTAAACGGTCTGTCACGGGCGATGTTTTCGGCGGCGCTGACACGGGGACGGGACTTGCGCGGAATAGCGGCAGATCGTCGATAAAGGCCTCTCTCTTGCCGCCGCCCTCACGGTCGCCCTTTTCCAGCGCTTCCAGAACGACGCGCGCCCGCTCGACCACCGCGGCGGGCAATCCGGCAAGTTTCGCGACCTGCACGCCATAGCTGCGATCCGCCGCCCCTTTTCGCACCTCGTGAAGGAAGATCACGTCGCCTTCATGCTCCTTGACTGCGACAGTCGCGTTTTCAACGCGGCTCAGCTTTTCGCTCAGATGCGTCAATTCATGGTAATGGGTCGCGAACAGGGCACGGCATCGATTTACCTCGTGCAAATGCTCCAGTGTGGCCCATGCGATCGATAGCCCGTCATAGGTTGCCGTGCCGCGCCCTATTTCGTCGAGGATGACCAGCGCGTGATCGTCGGCCTGATTCAGGATCGCTGCCGTTTCCACCATTTCGACCATGAAGGTCGACCGGCCCCGCGCCAGATCGTCCGAGGCCCCAACACGGCTGAAAAGCTGGCTCACCATTCCGATATGCGCCGACCGCGCCGGTACGAAGCTGCCCATTTGCGCAAGGACAGCCATCAGGGCGTTCTGCCGTAGAAAGGTCGATTTGCCGGCCATGTTCGGCCCGGTCAGAAGCCACAGATCGGCACCTTGTCCCAGGGCGCAGTCATTCGCGATGAAACTGTCTCCGCCCTGACGCTTCAAGGCCGCCTCGACCACTGGATGACGCCCACACTCTATCAATAGGGCGCGGCTTTCATCGACCTTCGGACGGCACCACGCCTCGGACTGCGCCAGATCCGCAAGCGACAGTGCCAAATCGATTTCCGCGATTGCTCGGGCCGCCTGGGAAATCCGCGCGGCTTCCGCCAAAACGGCATCTTTCAAGGCAGTATAGAGCCGTTTCTCGATCTCAAGTGCCCGTCCGCCCGCATTCAGAATTCGGGTTTCCATCTCGCTAAGCGGGACCGTCGTGAACCGGACCTGGTTTGCCGTAGTCTGCCGATGCTTGAACGTTTCGTTCAAAGGCGCGGACAGCATCTTTTCCGCATGGGTCGCGGTGACTTCCACAAAATATCCTAGCACGTTGTTGTGCTTGATCTTCAGGCTTTGAATGCCGGTCGTCCGGGCATAGTCGGCCTGCATGCCCGCGATTACGCCGCGCCCCTCGTCGCGTAGTTTGCGCACGTCATCCAGTTCGGGCTCATAACCTTCGGCAATGAACCCGCCATCCCGCGCCAGTAGCGGCGGTTCCGCGACAAGCGCCTGATCCAGCAAAGTCTCTAGCGCCTCATGCCCGACCAGATCCTGAGCTGCCCGATCCAGAAGTTCAGGTAACTCGACGTTCTGCAGGCGCTGCGACACATCCGCTGCCTGCGCCAGCCCGTTGCGGATCGCCGCAAGATCGCGTGGTCCGCCACGGTCCAGGCCCAACCGGGACAGCGCGCGGTCGAGATCGGGCACCTTGCGCAAGCATCCCCTGACGTCCTCGCGCAGCCGAGCGTGCTCTACGCCGAACGCCACCGCATCCTGCCGTTCCCGGACAACCCGCAGGTCACGGCTTGGTCCGGCCACCCGGCGTTCCAGCAAACGCCCCCCGCCCGCCGTCGCCGTTCGGTCGATCACCGACAGCAAAGATCCGGCGCGCCCGCCAGACAAGGCATGCGTAAGTTCCAGATTCCGCCGGGTCGCCGCGTCGATCTGCATCACGCGCGCCAGCGACTCGCGAGAGGGCGGCTGTAACAGCGGCAGCTTGCCCTTTTGAGTGATGTCCAGGTAATCGGCGATAGCCCCCATCGCCGCCACCTCGGCCCGTTCGAAATTTCCGAACGCCTCCAGCGATTGTGTCTTGAACAGACCGCACAGCCGTTGTTCCGCGCTGGTGCTGTCAAAGGCCGCGCGACCCAGCGGCGTCAATGCGACACCGAACTCAGAGACGATGTCGCCCAAATTCGCTTCATCGCCCTCCATCACGATCAACTCGCTGGGGCAAAGTCGTGCCAACTCCGGGCCCAAGCGGCTTTCGGCCAGCGGCATAACGTGGAAAGCGCCTGTCGAGATGTCGACCCACGCCAGAGCGGCCTGATCCCGGACCCGTGCAAAAGCGGCCAGGAAGTTGTGGCGCCGCGCTTCAAGAAGGCTGTCTTCGGTCAGGGTCCCGGGTGTCACCAGCCGAATGACATCCCGGCGTACCACGGATTTTGATCCGCGCTTCTTCGCTTCCGCGGGATCTTCCATCTGCTCGCAGACCGCCACGCGAAAGCCCTTGCGAATGAGCGTGAGCAAATAGCCTTCGGCCGAATGTACCGGCACGCCGCACATTGGAATATCTTCGCCAAGATGTTTGCCACGTTTCGTCAGCGCGATATCGAGCGCCTCCGCCGCCGCAACGGCATCGTCAAAGAAAAGCTCGTAAAAATCGCCCATCCGATAGAACAAAAGCGCGCCGCGATACTGCGCTTTGATCTCCAGGAATTGCGCCATCATCGGCGTCACGGATGCGTCCGTCTTGCTCACGCCTGCCCCCCAAGTCGGCTTTGCAAAACCCTACAAAGTCAACCGGGCAGGCGAAAGGTCTAAGCGTATGTTACACGCTACGGTCAGGAGCCCACGAAAGGTGCGGCGTTGCCCCAAAGCTGACGGACGCGATCGTCGCGGCGGCACGCGTCCCTATAGGCCTTGTAGGCGGCGGATTGCTTTTTCGGTCCGAACCGGGTGAGGACGATCTTGTCGCCCTTGTAATAATCCTGGTGATAGGCCTCTGCTTTCCAAAAGCGGCCTTGGCTCAATATCGGCGTCACGATCTTGCGTCCCAAAGCCCGTGCCGCTTTGGCCCTCGTGTCTTCGGCCAGGCGTTTCTCCTCGGCGTCAGCAACGAAAACCGCGGTGCGGTAGCTTTCGCCACGGTCACAGAATTGGCCCCCGGCATCGGTGGGATCGACCGAGCGGAAGAACAGATGCAACAATTGTGCCCGGCTGACTTGGTCTGGATCGAACATGATCTGAACCGCCTCATAATGTCCCGTGCCGCCGCGTGTCACCTGTTTGTAGGTCGGGTTGGCGACGCGTCCGCCAGTGTAACCTGATACGACTTCCTTGACGCCACGAACCGACTCGAAATCGGCCTCGACGCACCAGAAACACCCGCCCGCGACGGTCAGAACCTCGGTGCCCGCCGCCCGTGCCGGCCCCGACTGCACCCCGAAGCCCACGCAGATCAGCACTCCAAGCAACGCGGCTTTCGCTTCTCTCAATCCGATCATGTCACGGCCCTCCTGAACATGGCCTACCGTGACAGTCGATGTGTGCGACGCCAATTCACCACCCCGTGAGGTCACGCGTCAGTGAGCGACGATTGGGGCTTGGCACCTTGTTTTCCGATCCCTAGCGTCGTGTCTGAAACATACGTACAGGCGCGCGTGAAACATGACGGACCACCAAACCACCCATCAGGCCGAGGAAGACGCCCGCAACGAAGAGATCCTGATCTGGCTGAACGGGCGGATCGTGCCCAAGGCTGAGGCATTGGTGAGCGTCTATGACAGCGGCTTCATGCTAGGCGACGGCGTTTGGGAGGGTCTGCGCCTTTACAATGGCACCTGGGCCTTTGCCGACGATCACCTCGATCGGCTTTTCGAGGCCGCCAAGGCCATCGATCTCGATATCGGCATGACCAGGGACGCGGTGATTCAGGCCCTGATCGACACGCAAACTGCCAACGGAATGACAACGGATGCACATGCGCGCCTGATGGTGACCCGGGGCGTCAAATCGCGCCCGTTTCAGCACCCTTCCCTGTCGAAACGGGGGCCGACCGTGACCATAATCATGGAACACTCCAAGCCCAAAATCGCCCGGCCCATCCGCCTTGCGACGGTGCCGCATATGCGCGGCTTGCCGATGACCCAGGATCCGAAACTCAATTCTCACTCCAAGCTGAACTGCATCCTTGCCTGTATCGCCGCCGAAAAGGCCGGTGCGGACGAGGCGCTGATGCTGGATATCCATGGATTCGTGAACACGACGAATGCCTGCAATTTCTTCATTGTCCGGAAGGGCGAGGTTTGGACGTCCACCGGCGATTACTGCATGAACGGCATCACGCGGCAGAAGGTGATCGACCTCTGCCGTGCAAACGATATTCCGGTTTACGAGCGGAATTATTCGCTCGTCGACACGTACGGTGCGGACGAGGCGTTTCTCACCGGGACGTTCGGCGCGCAAACCCCGGTCGGAGAGATCGATGGCCGCACCATTGGCACCGGCGAAATGGGGCCGGTCACGGAACGTATTCAGGCACTTTACAAGGGTCTTATCCAGCAGGAATGCGCCTGATGCGGATCGCGATGTGGTCCGGGCCGCGCAATCTGTCGACCGCGATGATGTACAGTTTCGGCGCGCGTTCCGATTGCGCCGTGATCGACGAACCGTTCTATGCGGCCTACCTTGCACAAACGGGCCTCGAACACCCGATGCGCGACGCGATTCTCGCGGCCCAGCCTCAGGATCTGGAACAGGTCATAGAGGGCCTGCTTGGTCCCATCCCGGGAAATCGCCCGCACTACTACCAGAAACATATGGCGCAACACATGATCGCCGGGTTTCCGCGTGATTGGCTGTTTGAGCTGACGAATGTGTTTCTCATTCGTCACCCGGCTCGCGTTGCCGCAAGCTTTTCCGCGAAATACGACAACCCGACCCTGGATGATATCGGGTTCGTTCAACAGGCCGAGCTGTTCGATATGCTGCGCACCAACGACCACGCGCCTGTCGTGATTGACAGCGCGGATATTCGTCGCGCGCCCGAGGCGATGCTGCGTGCGCTCTGCGCCGCCATCGGTCTGCCATTCGATCCTGCGATGCTGTCCTGGCCAAAGGGCGGGCACGCCGATGACGGCGTCTGGGCCGCGCACTGGTACAAGGCGGTGCACGATTCGACGGGTTTTGCGGCGGCGGAAGGTGACCTGCCACAACTCGACGGGCCGCGTGCCGATCTCGCCGAGGCCGCGATGCCGGCCTACCAGCACCTCAGTCAATACAGGCTCGAACTACCCTGACCGGACCTGCTGTATCGCTTCTAGAAACAGGCTCTATTTCAGCCGCTTGTTGCGCGCCGCCAGCAATTTAAGCCGAAGCGCGTTGAGCTGAATGAAGCCCGCCGCGTCCTTTTGATCATAGGCGCCGGCATCATCCTCGAAGGTCACATGCGCCTCGGAATAAAGCGAATGGTCCGACCAGCGCCCGACCGTGCGCGCAGATCCCTTGTAAAGCTTGATCCGCACCGTGCCGGTGACGTGCGCCTGCGAGTGGTCGATCGCCGCCTGCAACATCTCGCGCTCGGGGCTGTACCAGAATCCGTTATAGATCAGCTCGGCATACCGCGGCATCAGCTCATCCTTCAGATGTGCGGCGCCGCGGTCCAGCGTGATCTGTTCAATCCCCCGATGCGCCTCCAGAAGGATGGTCCCGCCGGGTGTCTCGTAGATCCCCCTGCTTTTCATCCCGACGAACCGTCCCTCAACGAGATCGAGCCGGCCCACGCCATGCTTGCCGCCCAACTCGTTCAATTTCGTCAACAGACTGGCCGGGCTCAACGCTTCGCCATCGATGCTGACCGCATCACCTTTTTCGAAACCGACCTCGATATATTCGGGCGTATCGGGCGCGTCCTCTGGATTGACCGTGCGCTGATAGACATGATCGGGCGCCATCTCGGCCGGATCTTCCAGCGCTTTACCCTCGGACGAGGTGTGCAAGAGGTTCGCATCAACCGAGAACGGCGCCTCGCCGCGTTTGTCCTTGGCGATCGGAATCTGGTTCTTCTCGGCAAAGTCGATCAGCTTCGTGCGGCTGGTCAGGTCCCAGATCCGCCAGGGTGCGATCACCTTGATCTCGGGATTAAGCGCATAGGCCGCCAGTTCGAACCGGACCTGGTCGTTGCCTTTGCCCGTCGCGCCATGTGCCACCGCATCCGCGCCGGTCTCGGCCGCGATCTCGACCAGACGCTTGGAAATGAGCGGCCGCGCGATTGAGGTTCCTAGCAGATAAAGACCCTCATAGACCGCATTCGCGCGGAACATCGGGAACACGAAATCCCGTACGAATTCCTCGCGGATGTCCTCGATATAGATATTCTCGGGCTTAATCCCCAAAAGCTCGGCCTTTTCGCGCGCCGGTCCCAGTTCTTCGCCCTGCCCCAGGTCTGCGGTAAAGGTGACGACTTCGCACCCGTATTCCGTTTGCAGCCATTTCAGGATGATCGAGGTATCAAGCCCCCCGGAATAAGCGAGAACAACTTTCTTCGGCGCAGCCATGGTCTTCCCCTTTTGTCCGTCAGACGCGCCCGGCGCTTACCGGGTTTTCTGCGTTTGAGCAAGGGAGTGCCGCTGCTGTGACCCCTTGCCAGCGGCCCCGCATTCGGCCAAGCAGACGGGCATGACAGACTTCCCTTCTCTCGCCCGCGCCGCCGAATCCCAGATGCGCAGCGTGTTCGATCCCACGCCGCTTACGCGGAACGATACGCTTTCGGATCGCTACGGCGCCGATATCTGGCTCAAGCGCGAGGATCTCAGCCCGGTGCGGTCCTACAAGCTGCGCGGCGCGTTCAATGCCATGCGCAAGGTGATGGCCGGCCCCGAGGCTGCGCCGCATTTCGTCTGTGCAAGTGCCGGCAACCACGCCCAGGGCGTCGCCTTCATGTGCCGTCACTTCGGTGTGCACGGAACGATTTTCATGCCGGTGACCACACCGCAACAGAAAATCGGACAGACACGGAAATTCGGCGGCGATCAGGTCGAGGTCCGGCTGATCGGCGATTATTTCGACGACACGCTTGCCACCGCACAGGCGTATTGCCGGGAAACCGGCGGCCATTTCCTGTCGCCCTTCGACGATGCCGACGTGATCGAGGGGCAGGCGTCTGTCGCGGTCGAAATCGAGGCGCAACTGGGCCGTTTGCCGGATCGTATCGTGCTGCCGGTGGGTGGCGGGGGCCTGTCTGCGGGCACCCACGGTTATTGTGGGGATGCTGTGCCGCTCACCCTGGTGGAACCGTCAGGCGGGGCGTGTCTGGCGGCGGCGCTGGCGGCAGGTCAGCCCACGCGCCTCTCTCATGTCGACAGCTTCGCCGACGGCGCTGCCGTCGCGCAGATCGGTGCGCGCACCTTTGCGCATCTCAAGAACATCGCGCCGGCCGACGTCCTGGCCATCGACGAGGATCGGATCTGCACGACGATGCTGGATATGCTCAATGTCGAGGGCATCGTGCTGGAACCCGCCGGGGCGCTCGCCGTGGATGCGCTCAAGGATATCAGGGACCGGATCGCGGGGCAGACGGTGGTTTGCGTCACCTCGGGGGGCAATTTCGATTTCGAACGCCTGCCCGAGGTCAAGGAACGCGCCCAGCGATATGCGGGCCTGAAGAAGTACTTCGTGCTGCGCATGCCCCAGCGGCCCGGGGCCCTGAAGGACTTTCTCGAAATCCTCGGCCCTCAGGACGACATCGCGCGGTTCGAATATCTCAAGAAATCGGCGCGCAATTTCGGGTCGGTGCTGATCGGGATCGAAACGACGGCAGCGGAGAATTTCCAGCGTATCGAACGCGAGATGACCGAGGCCGGTTTTGAGTATCGCGATATCACAAACGACACGATTCTGGCTGAATTCCTGATCTGATCACCCGGCCAGCCGCGCGTCGAGACCGGCAAGAAAGGTGTGCCGCGACGCATCGTAAACGCTCAAGATCTGCGTGATCTCCGCCTGCTCGGGCTGCCCCGATGCGGCCAACCGTTCCCCTCTCGCGCACAGCTCCGAGAAATCGGCAAAGCCGAGGTTAAGCGCACTGCCCTTGAGGAAGTGCAACCGCGCCTCCACTTTCGATGGGTCAGGGTCGTCGCGCAGCGTCGCGATCTCGGTGTCCACCTCCTCGAGAAAGATCTCGATCACCTCGTCGAATGCGTCCGGTCCGATCTCGTCGCGCAGCGCTGCCACCTGTGCCCAGTCGATCATGGTTCTCCCCTTTCAGGCCCGCATACTGCACCGGTCCTCTTAAGACGCGATGAAAGAGACTCAGAAAGATAACGGCATTTTAACATTCACACGTCGTTAACGGCTCTCTGCTTCCCTGCCACGGGAATGGGGTAAAGGTGACGCCGTGGGAGCGCAAAACGTAATAACGGCCGCGCCGGTTTCCGAAGACCGGGCAATCCAAACGGTGCTTGTCGTGGATGACAGCCGCCTGCAAAGGCGCATCCTCGCCGCGTCGCTGACCAATTGGGGATATCGTGTGTGCGAGGCCGGATCGGGAGCCGAAGCGCTGGACATCTGCCGCGCCATGGCGCCCGATCTGGTGCTCAGCGACTGGATGATGCCCGGCATGAACGGTCTCGATTTCTGCCGGGCTTTCCGTTCTCTGGGTCGGGATGATTATGGCTATTTCATCTTGCTCACCTCCAAAAGCGACAAGGCGGATATCGCGCTGGGCCTCGATGCCGGGGCCGACGATTTTCTCACCAAGCCCGTCAATCCGGCGGAGTTGCGGGCGCGTATCTCGGCCGGGGAACGCATCGTTCGCATGCAGCGTGAACTGTCCGATAAAAACCGCCTGATCGAATCGACTCTGAGCGATTTGCAGGTTCTCTACGACTCGCTCGACAGCGATTTGCTCGAGGCGCGCAAGCTGCAACAATCCCTGGTCAGTGAGCGATTTCAGGATTTCGGACCGGCGGAATTGTCCCTGCTGTTGCGGTCGGCGGGCCATGTCGGCGGTGACCTGGTCGGCAGTTTCCCGGTGTCCGAAACCCGCCTCGGGATCTATGCGATCGACGTCTCGGGCCACGGAATCAGCTCGGCCCTGATGACGGCACGTCTCGCCGGGTATCTCAGCGCCACGGCGCCCGAGCAGAACGTCGCACTTATGCGTGGTCGGAACGGCGGTTATTTTCCGCGCCCCCCAGCCGAAACCATTGCCCTTCTCAACACCATGTTTCTGGGTGAAATAGAGACTGAACATTACTTCACTCTGCTGCTGGCCGACGTCGCGCTCGATACCGGGCTGGTCACCATGGCGCAGGCAGGACATCCAAGCCCTGCGATTCTGCGACGTGATGGGCGGGTCGAGATGGTGGGCACCGGCGGCCTGCCGGTCGGTCTGATCGACGGCGCGGAATTCGAACAGTTCGAGATTACGCTCAGCCCGGGCGACCGCTTGCTCGTGCATTCCGATGGCATCACGGAATGCGAAACCAAGACCGGCGGTCTTCTGGGCGAGGCCGGGCTCACCGACATATTGCGGCGGCTCAGGCAATGTCACGGGCTGGCTTTCCTGGAATCGCTCGTCTGGCATCTTGCCGAGTGTGCCGGCTCCGACGTCTTTGATGACGATATCTCGGCGGTTCTGCTCGACTTCAAAGCACCCGCGCCAGCAGGGTTCTGACGAAATGCCGATCTCCGGGATTGCCAACCACCCGCGCGGCCACCTCAGGGGCGGCCCACACGGCACTGTGCCCGGTTTCAACCGGCGGGCCGTGCGGACGCACGGGAAGGGCGGTATAGATAAGACAGGTTTTCTCGGCCCATAGGTCGTATTCCGGCATATAGGCGAAGCGTTTGAACGCCCCCAGCCGCCGCGGCGCGGTGATCCGCCACCCCGTTTCCTCGAATACCTCCCGGTGCAGCGCGCGCACCGGCGACTCGCCCGTGTCGATCCCGCCGCCGGGCAATTGGTATTCCGGCTTCGGTTCCGCCTGATGCGTCAAAAGAACCTGACCGTCCCGCACAAGGATCGCATAGGCGCCCGGCCGTGGCACATAGTGCCGGTTCGGATCGGGCGTTTCGCCAAAGCGTCGCATCATCGGGTGCCCCTTGGACCGTGGCTTGTTGCACATATGTAGATGCGGTATGCCAACCCCCGGCGCACAAGGAAACCCCTATGACTCTCGGACAGAAAATCGCGTGGGACGATACGGTTCTGCCTTTTCAGCTTGATCACTGCGATATCCGCGGCCGCGTCGCCCGGCTTGACGGTGCGCTTGATGGTATCCTGTCGCAGCACGACTATCCCCCGCAGGTCGAGGCGCTGATCGCGGAAATGGCGCTGCTGACAGCGCTGGTCGGCCAGACGATCAAACTGCGCTGGAAATTGTCCCTGCAGATCCAGAGCAAGGGCGCTGTCCGCCTGATCGCCACCGATTATTTCGCCCCCAGCGAAGAGGGAGAGCCCGCCAAGATTCGGGCCTATGCCAGCTTTGATCGAGACAAGATCATGCCCGGATCGCCCTATTCCCAGGTCGGCGACGGCTATTTCGCCGTGCTCATCGACCAGGGCAAGGGCACCGCGCCTTATCAGGGGATCACGCCCATCGCCGGCGGCAGCCTGACCGCCTGTGCGGAAAGCTATTTTGCCCAGTCCGAACAGCTTCCGACCCGGTTCGCACTCAGCTTCGGCAAGTCGACCGAACGCGGCGGGCAGCCGCATTGGCGCGCCGGTGGCGTGCTCCTGCAGCACATGCCCAAGGCGTCGCCTTTCGCAACAGGCGGCGGTAGCGGCGAGAACGGTCTTCTGACGGCGTCCGATATTCTCGGCGAGGACAATGAGGAAAACTGGACGCGCGCCAACACCCTTCTCGATACCGTCGAAGATCTCGAATTGATCGGTCCTTCGGTGTCTCCTGCGGATCTTCTGGTGCGGCTTTTCCACGAAGAGGCGCCCCGGGTCTTCGACATGCAGCCGGTGCGTTTCGGGTGTACCTGTTCCGAAGACCGCCTGCGCAACAGCCTTTCGATCTACGCTGCCGAGGACATCGCCGAGATGATCACCGATGACGGGATCGTCACCGCCGACTGTCAGTTCTGTGGCGCACATTACCGTCTCGATCCGGCCACTTTGGGGGCCGGGGCATCGCCGGACAAGGGCGATGACCGCTGATCCGCTGGACCCCATTTTGAGGGCGCTCGACCGGCCCCGCGCGCCTTCGTCGGACCATGATTTGAATCCCGACACCGTTCTGCCGGAAGGGCGCAAACTGCGCCCGGCCGGTGTGCTCGTTCCGATCGAGCTGACCCCGACAGGGCCCCGTCTGTGGCTCACGAAACGCTCCTCCTCGCTCAAGCACCATCCGGGGCAGGTGGCCTTTCCCGGCGGCAAGCAGGACGAAGGCGATGCGGATATCGTGGCCACCGCCCTGCGCGAAGCGTCCGAGGAAATCGGCCTGCATCCTGACAATGTCGAGGTGCTTGGATCGTGGTCTTCGCATGAAACAGTGACAAGTTTTCTCATGACGCCGGTCCTTGCCCGGGTGCGCGCGCCCTTCTCGCCCGTGCCGGAGGCCGGCGAGGTCGAAGAGGTGTTTTCCGTCCCGCTCGCCCATGTGCTCGACGCGGCGCGCTTTGGCGTGCAGTACCGTCGCTGGCGCGGGGCGCGCCGGTATTACTATGCGGTGCCCTATGGCCCGTATTACATCTGGGGCGCCACCGCGCGGATCTTGCGGTCTCTCGCCGACGCGGCAGAGACATGACGCGGGTTGCCGGCCCGTGGATCGACGCGCCGGAAACTCAGGCGGTCTGCGCCATGCTTGAAGAGGCGGGTCACGAGGCCTACCTGGTCGGCGGCTGCGTTCGCAACGCGCTCTTGAATGAACCGGTTGGCGATGTGGACATCACCACCGATGCCCATCCCGAGCGCGTGATCGCGCTTGCGGAAGCGGCGGGTCTCAAGCCCGTTCCGACGGGCATCGACCACGGCACCGTCACCGTCATTGCAAACGGCACCCCGTTCGAGGTTACGACCTTCCGCAAGGACGTGGAAACCGACGGGCGCCACGCCGTCGTCTCCTTTGCCGAGGATATCACAAGCGATGCCCGCCGCCGCGACTTTACCGTGAACGCGCTTTACGCCCGGCGGGATGGCACGGTGCTCGATCCGCTCGGTGGCATGGCGGATATCACAGACCGGCGAATTCGCTTTATCGATGATGCCGAATTGCGCATCCGCGAAGACTACCTCCGCATTCTCCGATTCTTCCGCTTTTATGCGTGGTACGGCGATCCCGAGGGTGGTCTCGACCGTGACGGGCTCGCGGCGTGCGCCGACCTCGCCGACGGCATCGACGGGCTGTCGCGCGAACGCATCGGAGCCGAGATGCGCAAGCTTCTGGCGGCGCCCGATCCCGCACCGGCCGTGGCCGCCATGCGCCAGGCCGGCGCGCTGTCGCATGTGCTGCCGGGATCGACCGATGCGGCTCTATCCCTGCTCATTCACCTTGAAATCGCTTCTGGCGTCGATCCTGATCCGATCCGCCGTCTTGCCTGTCTCGGCGGAGAATCCGTGGACACCGCGCTACGCCTTAGCCGCGCCGAGGCCCGCGATTTCGCCAGGATCAGGGCCGGGGCGCTGGGCTCTGCAACAGCCGGAGAGCTTGGCTATCGCCTCGGACCGGACCGGGGCCGCGATGCGCTGCTCTTGCGCGCTGCGCTGATGGAACAAGGCGTGCGGGATTCGGAACTGGCCGACATCACGCGCGGCGCGCGGGCTGTCCTGCCAGTCAGCGCGACCGACTTCATGCCGGATCTGTCCGGCCCCGAACTCGGCGCCAAGCTCAAGGACCTGGAAACCGCCTGGATCGCGTCGGATTTCACGCTGGATCGCGACACGTTGTTGCAAGAGGGCTGACCAGATGTTCAAATTCTTCGAAAATCTCGTCGATCCCTATTGCAAGTATACCGAGGAGGCGCGCCCGCCGACGCGCCTCTGGCCCTTTCTGCGGGCCTACATGTCCCCGTTCCGGCGGGTGTTCTGGATCACCGGTCTTATGTCCATCGTGGTGGCCGCGATAGAGGTCGGACTGATCTACTACATGGGACGTCTTGTCGATATCCTGGCCGGCAGCCCGGCCGAGGTTTGGGCGGATTACGGTCTCGAAATCGGCCTTGTTGCAGTCTTCATTCTTTTCCTTCGCCCGATCATTCAGGCGGTGGACGTGATGCTACTGAATAACGCGATCCTGCCCAATTTCGGCACGCTGATCCGTTGGCGCGCGCACCGGCACGTCCTCAACCAGTCTGTGGGCTGGTTTGAGAACGACTTCGCGGGCCGTATCGCCAACCGCATCATGCAGACGCCTCCTGCGGCGGGCGAGGCCGTATTCCAGATCTTCGACGCCATCAGCTTTGCGCTCGCCTATGTGGTCGGTGCGGCGCTTCTGCTTTGGGGTGCCGATCTGCGGCTCACGATCCCGCTGATTGTCTGGCTCGGGCTTTACCTTTTGCTTGTGCGCTGGACCATGGCCCGCGTCGGTCCCGCGTCCAAGGCTGCCTCGGACGCCCGCAGTTGGGTCACGGGCCGGGTTGTGGATGCCTATACCAACATCCATTCGGTCAAGCTTTTCGCGCATTCCAAACGTGAAATAGACTATGCCGGCGAAGCGATCGAACACGCCCGCCGCACTTTTCAGGCCGAGATGCGGATCTACACGATCATGGATGTCACGCTTGTCGCGCTCAACGGGCTTTTGATCGTTGGTGTCGTGGGCTGGGGCATTCTGCTGTGGTCCACCGGTCAGGCCAGCGTCGGCGTGGTTGCGGCAGCCACGGCTCTCACGCTGCGGCTCAACGCGATGACCGGCTGGATCATGTGGGCGCTTACCTCCTTTTTCCGGCAGCTTGGCGTGGTGGCAGAGGGAATGGAAACCATCGCCCAACCGATCGAGCTGGTGGATGCCCCTGGTGCCAAACCGCTCGACCTGACTGCCGGCAAGATCGAGATCCGTGATCTTTCGCATCATTTCGGCCGCGAAAGCGGCGGGTTGGATCACGTCTCGCTAACCATCGAACCTGGGGAAAAGATCGGTCTGGTGGGCCGCTCTGGCGCCGGAAAATCGACCCTCGTCAAGCTGCTTTTGCGGTTTTACGACGCCGAAGGTGGCCGCATCCTGATCGATGGGCAGGACATTTCCAAGGTCACGCAGGACAGCCTGCGCGACCGGATCGGCATGGTTCAGCAGGATAGCTCCCTCCTGCACCGCTCAGTGCGCGACAATATCCTCTACGCCCGCCCCGATGCCACCGAGGCTGAGATGCTTGCCGCCGCGCAGAAGGCTGAGGCGCATGAGTTCATCCTCGACCTCGCCGATCCGGAGGGGCGCACCGGTTATGACGCCCATGTGGGCGAACGAGGCGTCAAGCTGTCGGGCGGACAGCGCCAGCGTATCACGCTCGCTCGCGCCATCCTCAAGGATGCGCCGATTCTGCTTCTGGACGAGGCGACAAGCGCGCTCGACAGCGAGGTCGAGGCAGCCATCCAATCCACGCTCTACGGGATGATGGAAGGGAAAACCGTGATCGCCATCGCCCACCGGCTGTCTACCATCGCGCGGATGGATCGCATCATCGTGCTGGATCAGGGTCACATCGTCGAGGAAGGCACGCATGATGCCTTGCTGGCCTCCGGTGGGCTTTATGCCCGCTTCTGGGCGCGGCAGTCGGGCGGGTTCCTCAATGCGGACGAGGCGGCGGAATAGATCATGGCAGAAATCGACATTCTTCGCTTGGGCCATCGCGGCGACGGGATTGCCGATGGACCGGTCTATGCCCCCCTCACGCTGCCCGGCGAACGCATCAGCGGTGACCTCGACGGCCAGGTCCTGCGCAATCCCAAGATCGTGACGTCCTCGCCCGATCGGGTTGCTCCGCCCTGTCGGCATTTCAAATCCTGCGGCGGCTGTCAGCTTCAGCACGCTTCGGACGGCTTTGTCGCGGCCTGGAAAACCGAAATCGTCGCCCGCGCCCTCTCTGCGCACGGGCTTGAGACGACGCTGGCACCGATCTTCACCGTTCCTCCCGCCTCGCGCCGCCGCGCCACGCTGTCGGCGCGCCGTACCAAGAAGGGCGCGCTTGCCGGCTTTCACGCGCGCGCATCGGACGTGGTCGTAGAAATCCCCGACTGCCGTTTGTTAGAGCCTGATCTTCTCCGCGCCCTGCCCGTGGCAGAGGCGCTTGCGATTGCGGGCGGCAGCCGCAAGGGCGAGCTCTCGGTCGCCGCGACCTTATCCGAGACGGGCCTCGACCTTCAGGTCATCGGGGGCAAACCGCTCGACGGTCCGCTCCGCGTCGCGTTGGCCGCCCTCGCCGATACCCACGACCTTGCCCGCCTGACTTGGGAAGATGAGGTGATCGTCACCCGCCGTCCGCCCGAGCAAGTGTTTGGCGATATCCGTGTGGTGCCTCCGCCCGGCGCATTTCTTCAGGCGACGAAGGCCTCGGAAAATACCTTGATCGAGGCGGTTCAGAGCCTGATCGGCCCGGCCGGTCACATTTTGGACCTTTTCTCGGGCTGCGGCACCTTCGCCCTGCCACTGTCGCGGATCGCGCGCGTGCACGCTGTCGAGGGCGACGCGGACATGCTTCGTGCGCTTGACCAGGGCTGGCGCATGGCCACGCGTGTCAAGCCGCTGACCACCGAGGCGCGCGACCTGTTCCGCCAGCCGCTCATCGCGGCAGAGCTTGACCGATTCGATGCCGTCGTTCTGGACCCGCCACGCGCCGGCGCCGAGGCGCAGGTGCGCGAGCTGGCGCAGGCGGCGCCGGGACGGATCGCCTACGTCTCCTGCAATCCGGTCACCTTCGCCCGCGACGCCGCGATCCTCTGCGCGGGGGCCTACACGCTCGACCAAGTCCGCCCCGTGGATCAGTTCCGCTGGTCGTCGCATGTGGAACTGGTGGCGCAGTTCACACAAAAATCTTCCACATCGTGAAATCGCCGATGACCGGCGCCGCGCAACGCGGTAAAAGGACAAAAAAGAGCAGCAAGTTGAGTCAGTCCAGATGCGTTTCCTGAAATGCCTTTTCCTGATTCTGTCGCTCGCCGTGGTGACGGGATGCGGATCCAAGTTCAAAACCTATTACGGGCCAGAGGTGACCCGCGTTCTCGTCTACAAGGGTGAGCGGAAGATGTATCTGCTGCATCATGACGAGGTGCTCGAATCCTATCGGATCGATCTCGGATTCGCGCCCGATGGACACAAACAGTTCGAAGGCGACGGTAGAACGCCAGAGGGCCACTACACCATCGACCGCCGTAATCCCAACAGCGCGTTCCACCTGTCGATCGGCATCTCCTATCCCAACGCTCAGGATATCGCCCGCGCCCGAGAGGCCGGTAAACAGCCGGGCGGCGATATTTTCATTCACGGACGTCCGAATGAGAAAAAGCGGGGCAACGGGCCGGATTGGACCGCCGGATGCATCTCGGTCAAGGACCGCGAAATCGAAGATATCTATGCGATGGTCCGCGACGGAACGCCGATTTCGATCTACCCGTAACGCTGGTGGGTTACTCGCCCATCACCAGCGTCCACCAGATCTTGCCGTTGTCTTCCTGCAGCCAGGAAAAGCCCATGTTGCGGGCCTCGGGTGACATGATGACCTGTCGCGTGGCGGGGTCTTCCATCCATGCGGCCAGCGTTTCCAACTCGGTCTCGTAGGTCTCGGAAATCGTCTCGCCGACAAGATCGCCGGAATAGCCCACGCGCCGGATCCGGTCGATCGGGGAAGAGCCGTCCGATCCGAAATGCCAGGGCCGGTTCTGAACCGACATATCTTGCGAATGGGTGGCTGCCGCGGCGTTGAGCTGCGCATTCAACTCGACAGGCGGCTGGCCCGCCGCCTGACGCAGGGAATTGACCGAATCGAGCATCCGGAACTGGATTTTCGCGGTCTCGCCAGAGCGGATACGATAGACCTTCGGAAGCGGTTTGCCGTCCGCGCCGATCTGCGGCTGCGAAGGCGGGGGCGCGGCACAGGCCGACAACAGAACAAGGGCCGAAAGAAGCAGGCTGAAAATACGGGTCATGAGGGTTCGCCAGACGGTATGGAGCGTTTTCCCCCGTTTATCGTTCCCGCGTGGCGATTCAAACCCACATGCGCACATCTTCGCCAAATGACCGGGGTTTGAATTGCGACTGAGGCTTTCGCGCCATATGCTGACTCGCTGAATCACGTGGCTCGCAGACGGAGAATGACCCATGGCAAAGACACATCAGACGGTGAGTCGTCGCGCCTTTATGGCCGGTACGGCCGCGGCGATCGGCATGCCCGCGCTTGCGCAAAGCCAGAACAGCGCCGGCACGATCGAGTTCGAGCGCGACGTGACCGAGAGCGTGCGCCGCAATATCTCGAGCTTCCGTTCGCTTGACTGGCGGCCCTATTTCTCGAACCTCAACAACGGTGCCGTGCTCGTGGATATCTCTTCCCGGGCCCTCCATTTCTGGAGCGAGGACGGCAGCACCTACAAGCTTTATCCCTCCAGCGTGCCGCTGACCGAGGATCTGACCCGACGCGGCCGCACTCAGGTGGTGCGCAAGGTGGTTGGCCCCGACTGGCGCCCGACGCCCGCGATGCTCAAGCGTAATCCCGAATGGCCGTCTTATGTGCCGCCCGGGCCGGACAACCCGCTCGGCACCCACGCGCTCTACCTCAGCTGGACCTACTACCGTATCCACGGTACCCATGACACGCGTAAGATCGGGCGCCGGTCGTCCAACGGCTGCATCGGTCTCTACAACGAGCATATCGCAGAGCTTTTCAGCATGACCAAGGTTGGCACCCAAGTGTTGCTTATTTGACGAATTAGGGGCGGTTTCTGCGCTGCAGCCTTCAAGATGCGTTTGCAATTGCTGGGATTTGCTGCTTACACAATCGGCACGAGGTAAGTCTTGGGTACTTGCCGTCTTAGGGTGACGGTAAGCCTATATCTGGAGGATAACATGAAGAAACTCGTTCTCGCCGCTGCAATCTCGGCTGCCGCCACCGCTGGCTTTGCTGGCAACATGGCAGAGCCCATGATGGAAGCGCCCGTCGTCGTCGAAGAGACCAATGCAAGCTCGTCCGCAGCTGGCATCTGGATCCCGCTGGTCCTGCTTGCCATCGTGGCAGCAGCCGTCGCCGCCGACTAATCGCTCTGCGATTTCTGACACGATTAAAGGCAGCGCTGGGCGCTGCCTTTTTTCATTTGAGCAATCGAATGGTTCAGGTTCCGACCGCTTAGCCGACCCAGCCCTGCAGATTTGTTTCGATGATTTCGCTCAGCGCCTTGATATGCGCATCGTCGTCATTGAGGCAGGGGATATAAAGAAACTCCTCGCCGCCAGCCTCTTCGAAGCTTTCCTTGATCTCTTCGTTGATCTCTTCCAGCGTTTCGATGCAATCGGCCGAGAACGCGGGCGCCATCACCGCAATCCGCTTCTTGCCCTCTTCGGCCAACTTCGCGACATGCTCGACCGTGTAGGGGCGCAGCCACTCCTCGGGTCCGAACACCGACTGAAAGGTCGTGGTGATCTGCGTGTCGTCCCAGCCCAGCCGTTCCTTGAGAAGACGCGTCGTCTTCTGGCACTGACAGTGATACGGATCACCCTGCTTGAGATAGCGCTGCGGCATTCCGTGATAGGACACCACCAGGATCTCTGGCTTTTCCTCGGCCTCGGCATAGGCTTTTTCCACGGACTGCGCCAACGCCTCGATATAGGTCGGGTTTTCGAAATAGGGCTCGACCGTCCGCGCGCTGGGCTGCCACGTTTCCTCCATAAGGGCGCGGAAGAACTGGTCGTTCGCGGTGGCGGACGTTGCCCCGGCATAATGCGGGTAAAGCGGGAAGAACAGGATCCGGGTGCACCCCGCCTCGGTCATCTTGCGCACCTTCGACTTGGTCGACGGGTTTCCGTATCGCATGCAGAAATCGACCACGATTTCGTCGCCATGCTTGTCCTGCAGCACTTTGGCAAGCTTTTCCGTCTGGTCCCGCGTGATGGTCATGAGTGGGCTTTCGCCCTTGTCCTCGTTCCAGATCGACTTGTAGGCCTCGCCACTGGTGAAAGGCCGCTTGGACAGGATGACAAGCTGCAAAAGCGGCTGCCACAGCCACGGCGAGTAATCGATCACCCGGCGGTCCGACAGGAACTCGTTGAGATACCGGCGCATCGGCCAGTAGGAATAGTGATCGGGTGTGCCGAGGTTGGCTATAAGAACGCCGGTTTTCGCCTTTGGAATGGCGGGATGATCGCTGGGCGCGTGAACGGGGCAGGTCGCTGTCTTGTCTTGCGCATCGAACATGACGGATCGCTCTTATTTGTTTTTCAGATCACGCAGGACATAAAGGCTCAGGCGGGTTCGTCAATCTTTGAGCGGCGTTTCCCGCGTGCCAAGCGCCTCTGCGAGACGTGTTGCCGCAGATCCCGGGCGCAGTGGTTTGGGCTGACTGTCCGCCGGCGCCCAGCCTGTCAGGGTGATGAATTCAAACGTGGCGGGTACCCGGCCCTCTGCATCGGCAAAGGTCTCGATATAGATTTCGCAGGCGCGCGCGATCACATCGCGTCGCGTGAAATGCCGCGCCCGGGCGGACAGCGCATTGGTCTCGCCCATTGCCCGCAGATCCCGCATCACGGCCAGCGGGTCGGTATAGCTCGCCGTTAATGTGAAACTGTCCGCTACCGGCAGGGCAAAGCCCGCACGCTGCAAAAGCGCGCCCAGATCACGGATCTCACCCATCGGGGCCACGCGCGGGCTGAGCCCCCCGCGCAGATCCGATTCGGCCTGCGCCAGCGTGCTGCGCAACTCGTGCAGCGTCCGCCCGCCGAAAAAGACCCCAAGGAATAGCCCGTCGGGCCTCAGCGCCCGCCGCGCCTGAATCAGTTGGCCGACCGGGTCATCGGCCCAATGCAAGGCCAGCGCATGGATCACCAGATCATGCGCGCCGGCCCCGGCATTCAGCGTCTCGGCGTCCTCTGCCTGCGCCGCGTCCGGAAAGGCGCTGCGCCACAGATCCGGAAAACCGCCGATCACGAGGGGCGCGGTAAAGGATTTGTTAACCAGAGACAGCCGATCCTCGATTTCCTCGATGGCCGCACGGTGCAGAAACAGATCTTCGGACCCGGCGGCGCGTCGGCGGTGGCGCAAAAGCGCCGCTCGGTCTGTCAGGCTTCGGGACATAAAAGGTAAATAGAATGGCGCATGCCGCAATTCAAACCGCGATTCGCCTGATCTATCCGCCGCGATGCACCCTCTGCGGTGGCTTGGTCGATAGCGATCACGGGCTCTGCGGCCCCTGCTGGCGCGATACGCCGGTGATTTCCGGCCTTGTCTGCGATACCTGCGGCGTGCCCCTGCCCGGTACGGATGCGGGCACGCCCGAACACTGCGACGACTGTCTGCGCGTCGCGCGTCCCTGGGATCACGGGCGCGCGGCGTTGCTCTACCGCGACAATGCCCGCCGGCTCGTGCTTGCGCTCAAGCATGGCGACCGGCACGACATCGTGCGCCTTGCCACCCGGTGGATGGCGCAGGCCGCAGGCCCGCTGCTTGCCGCGGATACCCTGATCGCGCCTGTGCCGCTGCATCGCCTGCGGCTGCTGTCGCGCCGTTTCAACCAGTCGGCGCTTCTCGCGCAGGGCTTGGCCCGCGTGACCGGACATGCCTATTGCCCTGACTTGCTTTTGCGGCGCAAACGCACAAAAACCCTTGATGGACTGGGGTTCGAGGCACGCTTCTCCATGTTGCAGGACGCGATCACCGTCCATCCCCGCCGCGCAACGCTCCTGCACAACCGGCCCGTGCTGCTTGTCGACGACGTGATGACCTCGGGCGCCACGCTCTCTGCCTCTGCGCAGGCCTGTCATGCCGCCGGCGCAAGCGGGGTTGCAATCCTGACACTGGCGCGCGTCGCCAAGGACACCTAGATACCGGTCAAACGGTACAAAGGTTAAAACCATGCCCTCTGTCGAAATCTATTCTTCCCCGCTTTGCGGCTTTTGCCACGCGGCCAAGCGTCTCCTCTCTCAGAAAGGCGTCAGCTTTTCGGAAATCGACGTGTTCCAGGATCCCGCGCGCAAGCCCGAGATGATCGAGCGCGCCAACGGCAAGCGCACCGTGCCGCAGATCTTCATCGACAACACCCATGTCGGCGGCTGTGATGAACTCTACGCTCTTGAACGCGAGGGTAAGCTGGATGCTATGTTGTCGGCATGAAGGCCGGCCTCATCCAGCTTAACAGCAGCGACGATCCCGCCGCCAACCTGCCCGTCACCTGCGCCATGGTGCAACAGGCGGCGGGTGAAGGGGCCACGTTCGTCCTCACGCCCGAGGTCACGAACTGCGTCTCGGCGAGCCGCACGCGCCAGAAAGACGTGCTGCAGCACCAGGATGACGATATCACCCTTGCCGCCTTGCGCGACGAGGCAAAGGCGCTGGGCATATGGCTTCTGATCGGGTCCCTTGCACTCAAGACCGATGATCCGGACGGGCGGTTCGCCAACCGCTCTTTTCTGATCGGTCCCGATGGTAAGATCCACGCATGGTACGACAAGATCCACATGTTCGACGTCACCGTGTCCGAGACCGAAAGCTACCGCGAATCGGCGGGCTACCGGCCCGGAACGCGCGCTGTCCTCTGTCCGACGCCGTTCGCGCAGATTGGCCTGACCGTCTGCTACGACCTCCGGTTTCCCGCGCTCTACCGCACGCTTGCCTCCGCCGGGGCCGAAATCCTGACCGTGCCCTCGGCCTTCTCGCCCGTGACGGGCGCGGCGCATTGGGAAACGCTGCTGCGCGCTCGCGCCATCGAAACAGGCGCCTACGTGCTCGCGCCCGCGCAAACCGGCACGCATGCCACATCGCGGGGCAAGGCGCGACAGACCTACGGCCACAGTCTCGCCGTGGGGCCTTGGGGCGACGTATTGGCAGATGCCGAGACCGACCCGGGTGTGATAGTGGTTGACGTCGACGCAGACCAGGTCACGCAGGCTCGCGCCCGCATTCCGTCCCTGAAGGCAAGGAGGCCCTACAAAGACCCCTCATGACGGATCCATCCATCCATTCCCTGGCTGTCACATTCTTCAGTGAAATTCTGACGACCGATCAGTTGATTCGCGCGCGCCTCAGCAAGGTGCTGCCCAAGGGTATGGAAATTTCGCACTTCTCCGTGCTCAACCATCTTGCCCGCTGCGGCGGGGAACGCAGCCCGGCACAACTCGCGCGAAGCTTTCACGTGACGCGGGGGGCGATGACCAACACGCTGAGCAAGCTGCAATGGGCCGGCTACGTGCATATCCGCCCCGACTGGGACGATGCCCGCCGCAAGATGGTCGCCATAAGCCCCGCAGGCCAGCGCGCTCGCGACGCCGCGATCTCGGCCATCACGCCGCTGATCGGAGAAATGGTCGCCGATCTGGGCGACAACAAATTCCGCGCGACCCTGCCGGTCCTGCGCGAACTGCGCCTCAAGCTCGAAGAACAGGGATAAGGGTCAGGCCGGTTTCAGGCTCGCCGTCACGTAGTTGACGCTGAGATCCCTGTCCGACAGCGACCAGGTCCACGTGACCGGGTTGAAGACGAAGCCCTTTTTGTCCACCGGGCGCAGCCCCGCCTCGGTCAACAGGCCATAAAGCTCGTCCGGCGTTATGAATTTCCGCCAGTCATGCGTGCCCTTGGGCAGCCAGCGCATCACGTATTCCGCGCCGACAATGGCCATGGCATAGCTTTTGGGATTGCGGTTTATGGTCGAGCAGAGATGCAGCCCGCCGGGTTTCAACAACTGCCGGCACGCGGTGAGAAAGGCCAGCGGATCGGCCACGTGCTCTACCACTTCCATGTTCAGCAGCACGTCGAATTGCTCGCCCGCCTCGGCCAGCGCCTCGGCGCTTGTGTGACGGTAGTCGATCGTCAGACCGGAGTGTTCGGCATGGATGCGCGCAACCGGGATGTTGCCCATGGCGGCATCCGCCCCCACCACGTCCGCGCCCAGCCGCGCCATCGGCTCGGATAAAAGCCCCCCGCCACAGCCGATATCGAGAATGCGCAGCCCTGCGAAAAGGTCCGCGCCGCCCAGATCGCGATCGAATTCCGCCGCGACCTGGCCCGTGATATAGTCCAGACGACAGGGATTGAGCATGTGAAGCGGCTTGAATTTGCCGTTAGGATCCCACCATTCCGCGGCCATCGCCTCGAACTTGGCGATCTCCGCCTCATCTATCGTGGTCCGAGCGGCTTGCATTCTGCTCTCCATATGCTCATTTGCGTTAGTCACCCTATATAGGACGTCATGGACAAATTCTCGGGCCAAAAAAGCGCAGTGCACTTCCTGTATCCGTCGGTCGAACCCTTCGACCGGCGCATGCTCGATGTCGGCGACGGGCACCAGGTCTATGTCGAACAGTCGGGAAGCAAGACCGGCATTCCCGTGGTGGTCCTGCATGGCGGGCCCGGCGGCGGCTGCAGCCCGGCCATGCGCCGCTATTTCGATCCGCGGCACTACCGGATCATCCTCTTCGATCAGCGCGGTTGCGGCCGTTCGAAACCCCATGCCAGCGTCGAGGACAACACGACATGGCATCTCGTGGCCGATATCGAGCGGATCCGCGAGACGCTGGGAATCGACGCCTGGATCGTCTTCGGCGGAAGCTGGGGCGCCACGCTCGCGCTTGTTTACGCCCAAAGCCACCCGGACCGCGTCAAGCATCTGGTGCTGCGCGGCGTCTTCACCATGACCCGGGCCGAGCTTGACTGGTTCTACGGTGGTGGCGCGGGCCGGTTCTGGCCGGAAACCTGGAAAAGATTCCAATCGCTAATTCCAGAAGACGAACGCGGTGACATGATCGCGGCCTATCACAGCCGCCTCTTTTCCGGAGACCGAAGTGAAGAGATCCGCTTCGCCAAGGCGTGGAGCAGTTGGGAAAACGCGCTGGCCACCGTACATTCGAACGGGCAGGGCGGCGATAGCCCGGCGGAATACGCCCGCGCCTTCGCGCGTCTGGAAAACCACTATTTCAGGCACGGCGGCTTTCTGGGCCAGGATGGCTACATCTACGACAACATGCACAAGATCGCCGATATTCCCGGCATTATCGTGCAGGGCCGCTACGATATGATCTGCCCGCCAGAAGCCGCCTATCGCCTTGCCGCGCTTTGGCCGCGGGTCGATCTGCGGGTCATCGGCATGGCCGGCCACGCCCTGTCCGAGCCGGGTATCAGCGAGGAACTGGTGCGCACCATGGACCGCCTGGTGCGGCTCTACTAAGGCGCAACTGCCCGGTTTATGGACCGGGGCGCTGGGCGTGCTATCCTTGACGTATCGCCCGACACCCAAGGAGAGCTTCATGTCCGACGCCCCCAAGATCGAGACCCGCGAAAACGGTCCGCTGATCGTCAAGAACCTGCAATCCCTGCAGGACGCCGACGGCAACGCCATGGAAACCAAGAAGGTGATCGCGCTTTGCCGTTGCGGCCGCTCGGGCAACAAGCCCTTTTGCGACGGCAGCCACGAAGAGGCCGGGTTCGAAAGCGCGGGCGGCACGCCGTCGGGCAAGGATCTGCTGCTGGACTACGAGGGTAAAGAGGTCACCGTCACCTATAACCCTCGCGTCTGTTCTCATGCGGCCAATTGTATCCGGCAAGCCGGGGACGTCTTTGATCCTGACAAGAAACCGTGGATCCAACCCGATCATGGCAAGACCGAGGATATCATCGCCGCCGTCACGGCCTGCCCGTCTGGTGCGCTGGCGATCAAGGAAGACGGCGCGCGCAAGCACCTGATCGCGGACAAGTCGCAACTCACCGTGCAGCGCCACGGCCCCTACGAGGTTCAGGGCATCACCCCGCCCGAAGATCTGCCGGCCCAAGGCATGACCGAAAAGAAATACGTGCTCTGTCGTTGCGGCCTTTCGGGCATGAAACCCTTTTGCGACGGCTCGCATTACAACGAAGGCTGGCGCGAGGACTGATCCATCCGAACCGCGCGCTTGCGGCAGTGCGGCGTACGGTGCATTCTGCGACAAACGACCGGGCAAGTCCGGCAAGCAGAGGGCAGCACCCATGACAGAACCGGGCAAGCGGGTCGATCCCGCCGATTGGAGCGCGTTTCGGCGCGCCTTTCACGATCTGGCCGATCAGTGCGTTGACAGGCTCGAATCCGCCCGAAACCTCCCCTGGATCCCTAAACCCGATGATATGGCCAGGGCTGTTGCGTTGCGCGATGCAGAACCCGGCGCCGACGCGGCCACGGTTTTTTCCGAACTCGCGCAGGGCATCATGCCCTATGCCACCGGCAATACCCATCCGGCCTTCTTCGGATGGGTTCATGGCACGGGCCAGCCCGCCGGCGTCGCCGCCGAGATGGTTGCGGCCACGATGAACGCCAATCTGGGAGGGCGCGATCACGGCGCGATCGAGGTCGAGCGCGCGGTGATCGACTGGACGCGCCGGCAGGCTGGCCTGCCCCAGTCCGCGTCGGGCATCCTCACCACCGGCACCAGCCAGGCCACTTTGCTGGCGCTTTGCGCGGCGCGGATGCGGCTCATGGGTGACGATGTGCGTCGCGATGGAATTGCCGATCTGGGGCGGATCAGGGTCTATGCCGTCGAAGGCGCGCATTACAGCATCGCCAAGGCGCTCGAGATCATGGGCCATGGAAGCCGCGCCGTGCGCTACGTCGCGCAGGAGGCGCAGGGCGCGATGGATCTGCGCGCGCTTGCCGCCGCCGTGGACGACGACCGCGCCGCCGGGATCCGGCCAATGGCAGTGGTGGGCACTGCGGGCGCGGTTGATACCGGTCTTTTCGACCCGATCGATGCGCTCGCCGATTTCTGCGCCGCGGAAGATATCTGGTATCATGTCGATGGAGCTTTCGGGTTCTGGGCCGTGCTGGCGGACACCCCGTGGTGCGACCTGATGCGGGGCGTTGGCCGCGCCGACAGTATCGCCACCGATTTCCACAAATGGATCGGCGCGCCTTATGATTGCGGTCTTTGCCTGATGGCTGACGGCGATCTGCATCGGCGCAGCTTCGCCACGCGCCCACCCTATCTCGAAGGGATGGAGGACGGGCTTGGCGGCGGGTCGCTCTGGTTTTGCGACTATGGCCTCGATCTCAGCCGCGGCTTCAGGGCGCTCAAGGTCTGGGCGACGATCAGGGCGGTCGGCCGCGCGCGCCTCGCCGACAGTATCACGGATAATTGCCGACAGGCCGCGCTTTTGGGCAGTTTAGTGACACAATCGAGCCAGTTCGACCTCGTCCGCCCGGTCCAGGCCAACGTTTGCTGCTTCGCCCCGCGCAATGCGGATGCCGGTGCCCTTGCCACCGCGCTGCAGCTTTCGGGTGAGGCGGTTTTTTCCACCACTCGCGTGGATGATCGCACCTGCCTGCGGGCCGCCATCGTCAATCACCGCACCACTGATAGCGACGTGCGCACGGCCTTTGCCGCGCTGGAACGGCAGGCGGCGGCGCAATAACCCGCCATCGGGGCTTGCAGACTCGGGGGGACGGGCGTATATGCCCAATCAACAGCGGCGCCGCCGGGTTCTCCGAAGGCTCCACCGGGAAAGACCAACGGGCCGCGCGCCCGTTTTTTTGTGTTTGAAGGACTGATGAGCAACGACCTGATCGCCAAGACCGCAATGGATCGCCGCATGGCCGAGATCCTCACCCCCGTGATCGAGGACATGGGGTTCGAGCTTGTGCGCGTGCGCCTGCAGGGCGGTAAGACCGCGACTTTGCAGATCATGGCCGAACGGCCTGAGGGCGGGATCGAGGTGGATGAGTGCGCCGAGATCTCCAACGCCATCAGCGCCGTGCTGGATGTCGAGGACCCGATCATGGACGCCTACACGCTCGAGGTCTCCAGCCCCGGTATCGACCGGCCCCTCACGCGCCTGAAGGATTTCGAGGTGTTTGAAGGGTATGAGGCCAAGTTAGAGACGCATGAGCTTATCGACGGGCGCAAGCGCTTCAAAGGTGTGCTCGCCGGGGTCGAGGGCGGCGAGGTTCTGATCAATATCGAGGAAGGCACCGTCGGACTGCAGTTCGACTGGCTTGCCGACGCCAAGCTCGTGCTCACGGACGAGCTTATCCGCGACATGCTGAAGGCGCGCAAGGATGCGGGCATTCTGAACGAAGACAGCTTCGACGAGATCGAGGCCGAGGGGCCCCAGGAGGACTAAGGACAATGGCAATCACCTCTGCAAACCAGCTAGAGCTTTTGCAAACCGCCGAGGCGGTGGCGCGCGAAAAGATGATCGACCCCAGCCTCGTTATCGAGGCGATGGAGGAGAGCCTCGCCCGCGCCGCGAAATCCCGCTACGGCGCCGAAATGGACATCCGCGTCAGCATCGACCGCAAGACCGGCCGCGCATCCTTCACCCGCGTGCGTACGGTGGTCGAGGATGACGAGCTTGAGAATTACCAGGCCGAGATGACCGTCGAGCAGGCGAAACAGTATCTGGAAGACCCCAAGGTCGGCGATACGTTCGTGGAAGAGGTTCCGCCGGTCGACATGGGCCGCATCGCCGCGCAATCGGCCAAGCAGGTCATCCTGCAAAAGGTGCGCGAGGCCGAGCGCGACCGCCAGTACGAAGAATTCAAGGACCGCGCCGGCACCATCATCAACGGTGTCGTCAAGCGCGAGGAATACGGCAACGTCATCGTCGACGTGGGTCGGGGCGAGGCGATCCTGCGCCGCAACGAAAAGATCGGGCGCGAGGCCTATCGCCCCAATGACCGCATCCGCTGCTACATCAAGGACGTGCGGCGCGAAGCGCGCGGTCCGCAGATCTTCCTGAGCCGCACAGCGCCGGAATTCATGGCCGAGCTTTTCAAGATGGAAGTGCCGGAAATCTACGATGGCATCATCGAGATCAAGGCCGTGGCGCGCGACCCCGGCTCCCGCGCCAAGATCGCCGTCATTTCCTACGACAACTCGATCGATCCCGTCGGTGCCTGCGTCGGTATGCGCGGTTCCCGCGTGCAGGCCGTCGTAAACGAGCTTCAGGGCGAAAAGATCGACATCATCCCGTGGAACGAGGATCAGCCGACCTTCCTCGTCAATGCCCTGCAGCCCGCCGAGGTGAGCAAGGTCGTTCTCGATGAAGAGGCCGAGCGCATCGAGGTCGTCGTGCCCGAGGATCAGCTTTCGCTGGCCATCGGCCGCCGCGGCCAGAACGTGCGCCTCGCCTCGCAGCTTACCGGTCTCGACATCGACATCATGACCGAGGCCGAGGACAGCGAACGCCGCCAGAAAGAGTTCGAAGAGCGCACCAAGCTCTTCATGGATACGCTCGACCTGGACGAATTCTTCGCCCAGCTCCTCGTCTCCGAAGGCTTCACCAATCTCGACGAAGTCGCCTATGTCGATCTCGACGAGCTTCTGGTGATCGACGGCGTCGACGAGGAAACCGCGAACGAGCTTCAGGCCCGCGCGCGCGACATCCTCGAAGCACAGGCCCGCGAGGCGCTGGAGAAGGCCCGCGAACTTGGCGCCGAGGACAGCCTCATTGATTTCGAGGGTCTCACACCCCAAATGGTGCTGGCGCTGGCCGAAGACGGCGTGAAAACGCTCGAGGATTTCGCCACCTGCGCCGACTGGGAACTGGCCGGTGGCTGGACAACCGTCGATGGAGAGCGCGTCAAGGACGAAGGCCTTCTGGAACCGTTCGAAGTCTCGCTTGAGGAAGCGCAGGATATGGTGATGACCGCTCGCGTGATGCTGGGCTGGGTCGACCCGACAGAGCTTGAGGCCGAAGAGACGGCCGAGGGCGAGGAAGACGGCGACGCCGAGACAGAGGAGGCCGGGGCCTGATCCTTCGGGCCTCGGGCAGGATCTCATGGGGCGCGGTGGGCAACCCAAAGACCGGACGGACGGTCCCGAGCGTAAATGCATCGCCACAGGTGAGGTGCAGCCAAAGTTTGGGCTGATCCGTTTCGCGGTGTCGCCCGAGGGTCAGATCGTGCCGGACGTCCTTGAAAAACTGCCTGGGCGCGGTATCTGGGTAAGTGCAACGCGCAACGCGCTGGAAAAGGCGATGACCAAGGGCCTTTTCTCGCGCGCCGCCAAGCAGGCGGTGCATGTGCCTCCCGATCTGATCGAGATGGTCGAGTCCCAGTTGGCGTCGCGCGTCGTCAATCTGATCAGTCTCATGCGCAAGGGCGGTCAGGCGGTATCGGGCTACGAACGGGTCAAGGACTGGCTGGCCAAGGAAGAAGCCGAAGTGCTGATCCAGGCCCATGACGGCTCGGAGCGCGGAAAATCGAAGCTCAGCACGCCCTATGGCGGCTCGTGGATCGGCTGGCTGAGCGCAGATGAACTGGGACAGGCCTTCGGGCGTCAAAGCACAATCCACGCGGCACTGGGTGCTGGCGGTTTGTGCGAACGTGTTGTAGAGGAGGCGGCAAGACTCAAAGGCTTGCGCGTCTCGGACGGGGATAAGCCCCGCCGGAAAGGAAGTTGAACCATATGAGCGACAACGACGGAAAGAAAACTCTGGGTGTGCGCAGCGGTCCCCGTTCGGGGAGCGTCAAGCAAAGCTTTAGCCATGGGCGCACCAAGAACGTCGTGGTGGAGACCAAGCGCAAACGGATCGTGAAGCCCAAGCCGGGCGCCGCGCCCGGTGCGGCTGGCAAGAACGTTACGCTGCCGGATTCGTCCAAGCGGCCGGCGGGTATTTCCGATGTCGAAATGGAGCGCCGGATGAAGGCGCTCGCGGCCGCCAAGGAACGCGAGTCCGAAGAGACCGCCCAGCGCGAGGCCGAGGAAAAGGCCCGCGAAGAGGAAAAGCAGCGCCGCCGCGAAGAGGCCGAGGCCAAGGAGCGCGAACAGCGCGAGGCGGAAGAGCGCGCCAAGGCCAAGGCAGAGGAAGAGGCCCGCAAGAAGCGCGAGGCCGAGACCGAGCAGGTCGCGGCCGCACCTCCGCCGGACGAGCCGAGCGCCAAGCCCGATCGCGCGCCGAAACAGGCGCCGCGCAAGCCCGAGCGTACCGACCGCGATGACCGCAACACCCGCGGCAAGGCCCGCGACGAGGGCGGGCGCCGAGGCGGCAAACTCACGCTGAATCAGGCCCTTTCCGGCGAAGGCGGCCGCCAGAAATCGATGGCGGCAATGAAGCGCAAGCAAGAGCGCGCCCGCCAGAAGGCCATGGGCGGCACGCAAGAGCGCGAGAAGGTCGTGCGTGACGTGCAGTTGCCCGAAACCATCGTGGTCAGTGAACTGGCCAACCGCATGGCCGAACGCGTCGGCGACGTGGTCAAAGCGCTGATGAACAACGGCATGATGGTTACCCAGAACCAGACCATCGACGCCGACACTGCCGAACTCATCATCGAGGAATTCGGCCACAAGGTCGTGCGCGTCTCAGACTCCGACGTTGAGGACGTGATCGACTCTGTCGATGACAAGGAAGAGGACCTCAAGCCGCGCCCGCCCGTGATCACCATCATGGGTCACGTGGACCACGGCAAGACCTCGCTCCTGGACGCGATCCGCGACGCCAAGGTTGTCGCGGGCGAGGCAGGCGGCATCACTCAGCATATCGGCGCCTACCAGGTGACGACCGACAGTGGCACAACCCTGTCGTTCCTCGATACGCCCGGCCACGCGGCCTTCACCTCCATGCGCGCCCGCGGTGCGCAGGTGACCGATATCGTGGTGCTGGTCGTCGCCGCCGACGATTCGGTCATGCCCCAGACGGTCGAGGCCATCAACCACGCCAAGGCTGCCGGCGTGCCGATGATCGTTGCGATCAACAAGATCGACAAGCCCGAGGCGAACCCCGACAAGGTCCGCACCGGTCTTCTGCAGCACGAGGTGGTCGTTGAGGCCATGTCCGGCGACGTTCAGGATGTCGAAGTGTCCGCCCAGACCGGCCAGGGTCTCGATGAACTGCTCGAGGCCATCGCGCTTCAGGCCGAGATCCTCGAACTCAAGGCCAACCCCGACCGCGCCGCCGAAGGTGCCGTGATCGAGGCACAGCTCGATGTGGGCCGCGGCCCCGTCGCCACCGTTCTCGTGCAGCGCGGCACGCTCCATCAGGGCGATATCTTCGTCGTGGGCGAGCAGTACGGCAAGGTCCGCGCCCTCATAAACGACCGGGGCGAGCGCGTGAAAGAGGCCGGGCCGTCCGTGCCGGTCGAGGTCCTTGGCCTCAACGGTACGCCGGAGGCCGGCGACGTCCTCAACGTGGTCGAGACCGAGGCGCAGGCCCGCGAGATCGCTGAATACCGCGAAAAGGCCGCCAAGGAAAAGCGCGCCGCAGCGGGCGCAGGCACCTCTCTCGAACAGCTCCTCGCACAGGCGAAGGAAAACGAGAACGTCAAGGAACTGCCAATCCTCGTCAAGGCCGACGTGCAAGGCTCGGCCGAGGCGATCGTGCAGGCGATGGAGAAGATCGGCAACGAAGAGGTCCGCGTGCGCGTGCTGCATTCGGGCGTCGGCGCCATCACCGAATCCGATATCGGCCTAGCCGAGGCCTCCGGGGCTCCGGTCTTCGGCTTCAACGTCCGCGCCAACGCGCCCGCCCGCCAAAGCGCCAACCAGAAAGGCGTCGAGATCCGCTACTACTCGGTGATCTATGACCTTGTGGATGACGTCAAAGCAGCGGCCAGCGGCCTTCTGGGCAACGAGATCCGCGAGAACTTCATCGGCTACGCGCAGATCAAGGAGGTCTTCAAGGTCACGGGTGTCGGCAAGGTCGCCGGCTGTCTCGTCACCGAGGGCGTCGCCCGCCGCTCCGCCGGGGTGCGCCTCCTGCGCGACGACGTGGTGATCCACGAAGGCACGCTGAAGACCCTCAAGCGCTTCAAGGACGAAGTGTCCGAGGTGCAGTCGGGTCAGGAATGCGGCATGGCCTTCGAGAACTACGACGACATCCGCGAGGGCGACGTGATCGAGATCTTCGAGCGCGAAGAGGTCGAGCGTAACCTGACCTGATCCCATCGCGTGAGACCCAAGGACAAGGGCCGGTCTTCCCGGCCCTTTTTCATGTCCGCCCCCCCAAACGAAAAAGCACGCTTGGCCAAAAGCCAAGCGCACCTTCATGTCGCAACAGCCGCATGACGAGACCTCGAAACCCGTCACGCGACAGCAGCCTAGGATGATTTCCCCCAATCAGGCAACAAAAACTGCTCCAAAGGCCATCTTCGTGCACAAATCGCAACAAAACCTCAAAAATTCCGGGATTTCGACGAAAGGACCGTTGACGTTGCCTGCCCTCCCTTCAGATAGTGAATACGCAAAAACGACCTAAGGGAATGTCTCAATGAACAAGAAATTTACGCTCGTCTCCGCCATGGCTGTTGTTGTCGGCCTCTCCGCCTGCGCCCAGCAGGAAGAGCCCGCACCGGCGCCCGTGATGCCCGAGCCGACCTATAACAAGTACGGTCACATCGACCACGGTGATCACACCCACCCCCCGCATTCGTGGGATGAGCACCACCACAACACCCTGACCGGCGCAACCGACACGTTCTAAGCCGACCCGGGACACCACAGGATACGGGGCCTTGACGGCGAACGCGCCGCAGGCCCCGACCGATCAGACGGCTGCCGCTTACCTCGTAACTCCCGGCAGCCGTCTTTTTTTGTCTTAGGGGTGCATGTGCTGGGCACGACATGGCGGTCGAGACCTACGACGACATCCGCGACTGCGACGTCTTTGATAACTTCAAGCGTGGGGAGATCGAGCACAAATTGGTTTGATGCGGCTTGGAATGCATGAATCTAAGTAATTACCGGGTTTTTTTCGGCGCTAGCTTTTGGGGACATGAAGTCTTCTTACTCATCGGTTGCCTAAGCGCCGTAGCGTTCAAATAATGGACGGGCAAACTTATCTTCAGTTGTAGACTTTACAACTTTACCCTTAGGAGAAACCAGTTGGGTATTCTTGAAATCACGTATCAGCGCTTGGTCGTCAGAGAAAAGAAGCCTACAACCCGTGAGTTGTGCTAGTGCAACAATGTGCTCATCATCAGAATCTATCTTTCCCAATAATTGTTTTGATCTCTCCTCAATCTCGTCATCTTTGACGCGATGTGCTCTTCCGGCCCTTATCCATTCCTGAATTAAAGATGAGATTTTAGTTTTTAGAAGCTCTTTAGTAAGTTTGCCGCCGAGGCAGATTCTCATTCTATTTGTTGAAATTCGATGAAGGATTTCTTTCGCGTGCTCTGACTGTGGCGGAGCGAAATCGCTTGAGCGGTTGGCATCAACTATTATCGGCAATATTTAAAGACCTAACATCTTCATTTGTTCGTCGACGAAGAAACTTCGATAATCATCTGGCGGATTCACAGGATCACCGCGCTCATCGAGTTCAATTGGTACGACACGATTTTCCAACTTGCTCCTTTTAAAGAAAAGAATTGAAATATCATCCAAAGAAATTTTTCCCTCAGCAACACCGTTACGTATTCTATCAACAATAAAGTCACTATGAGTTTCAATAACGAATGTCTTGCCACTGGTCTTATATGCGTCGACAAAGTATTGACCGAGTGCCGCTTGGGCCTTGGGGTGGAGATGTACTTCTGGTTGCTGTATCAAAAAGCGGCTTCTTTTAGGAGATCTTGTAATATCATAAAGTATCGGTAAAACTTGACTTGTTCCATATCCTAAGTCAACGATATTGGTCTTTGGACCGTCGGATGAAAATTGTATTTGAAATGGATCGCTTGTTGTGCTTCCGAATGACTTAACGGAGATTTCCTTAAACATTCCGGAAGACGTACCAAAGTCCTCAATTGCGGATTTAAAATACTGCCACTCATCTTTGTTTTTTGATCGTGAACGGTAGAGTTTGGCAATTTCGTAAGGTACATGCGTGCCCTCACCATCTTGGACTTCAGCACCTGGGGTGTAGGTTCTACTTGGCTTTGTTCTAATCGCAGATGTTGCTTGCGTCATCTGTCGAAATGAACTTCCTGCGGCAGACGCAATACTTGCCAACTCAAAAATAGAAGTCTTAATCCTCTCTGATATTTCAGTATCATCAGACAAGTTGCCATGCGGGCTAAATCTAAAAGATAAATCTTGAAAAACGTATGACCAAATTCTTGGTAAGTCTACGATTGTAAGTGGAAAAGTACTTTCTTTTGTCAATGAAGTGCGAGAATTGCGAGTTCCAACATAGTCAAGTTTGACGCCGTCAGATGTGACGGCAAGCTCTAAGGCTTTTGAGCCACTGGAGAATCTTAAAGTAGAAATTGATGCTTGGGAGTCGGCGTTAGTAAACGTGGCCGAAAGATCAAAACTTTGGCGGCCATTTAAGTCACTGACGGAGAACTTAGACATGTCAACTTGCGAACGAAGTCTTATTCGAAAGTCACGCGCCCGACCGCCTCGTCCTCCCCGAAAGTGTGCAATCTGTTGGAACGTACCAAGTTGAAAAGGATCGGAATTAAACGAGGGTTCTGAGTTTATATTGAGTAGATCAATTATATACTTCAGGCCCGCCAGAAAAGAGCTTTTACCAGCGCTATTTTCACCAACTAAAACTGTAAGAGGCTTAATTTTAACGAAGCTCTGATTCTTAAAGCCTCGGAAATCAGTGAATGAAATCTCGGACATTTGGCTCCTTTTCGGTAGTGTTTGAAGCTACCGACAGTTCGGGTCACTACGGAACATGATTGCCAAACCTTTCGAGATTGTAAAGCGACGGTCCGAAGCGTTTTCAACAAGGAGAAGCGAATTTGTTCCCCAAAGCTTTTGTACAAAATGGACTCCCACCCCAAAAAACTACGTCCATTTTGTACAAAACTCCCCCCAAAGCCCTCCTCACAGCCAGTCCCGCAGCACCGGGATCAGCGGCAGGTCCGCCGGGGGCATCGGGTAGTCCCGCAGGTCCTTGGGCCGCACCCATTTAAGCGCTTGGCCTTCCTTCCCCCGCGGGGTCCCCTCCCACTTTCGGCAGGCGAAAAGCGGCATAAGTAGATGAAATTCCTCATAAGAATGGCTGGCGAAGGTCAGCGGCGCCAGGCAGCTTTTCCAGGTGTCGATCCCCAGCTCCTCGTGCAGCTCCCGGATCAGCGCCGCCTCCGGCGCCTCCCCCGGCTCTACCTTCCCGCCGGGGAATTCCCACAATCCTTCCAATGACTTACCCGGCGGCCGCTGCGCCAAAAGCACCCGCCCCTCGACGTCGATAAGCGCCACAGCAGAGACCAGAACGACCTTCAAGACCGGTAATCCGCATTGATCGAAATATACCCGTGCGTCAGGTCGCACGTCCAAACCTTCGCCGTCCCCCCGCCAAGGCCAAGGTCCACATGAATAACGATTTTTTCCCGTTTCATGTAGGCGGCCCCGTCCTCTTCCCGGTAATCGGGGTTCCGCCAGCCCTTCTCGGCCACCAAAATATCGCCAAACCAGATACTTAGCTCATCCCGGTCCGCCTTCGCGCCCGACTTGCCCACCGCCATCACGATGCGCCCCCAGTTCGGATCCTCCCCCGCGATGGCCGTCTTGACCAGCGGCGAGTTGGCAATACTAAGCGCATGAATTTTCGCGTCTTTATCTGAATGCGCCCCGGTCACGGACACCTCGACGAACTTCGTCGCCCCCTCGCCGTCCCGCACCACCTGGTGGGCGAGGTCCAGCATCACGGTGCGTAACCCTTCCATGAAGCCCACGCTGCGGTCCGTCACTCGGATCCCCGACGCCCCCGTGGCCGCCACCAGCAACGTATCCGAGGTCGAGGTATCGCCGTCTACCGTGATGCAATTAAACGTTTTTTCATTGAGCGCCGAGACCATGTCCTGCAACGCCTCGCGCTCGATCACCGCATCGGTGAAGATGTAGACGAGCATCGTCGCCATGTCCGGCGCGATCATCCCGGAGCCCTTGGCGATCCCGGCGATATGCACCTCGCGCCCATCCACCATTACGGTCGTCCCCGCCCCCTTGGGAAAGGTGTCGGTCGTCATGATGGCCTCGGCCGCCTCGGCTATCCCGTCGCCCGACAAGTTGTCGCGCAAATCGCCCAGAACCGCGGTGATCCGATCATGCGGCAACGGCTCGCCAATCACCCCGGTTGAGCTGGAATAGACCCTGTTTTCGGGTAAATCGAGCGTATCTGCCACGGCCTTCGTGACCTCCGCCACCGCCGCCGCGCCGTTCCTGCCGGTAAAGGCGTTCGCGTTGCCCGAATTCACCAGGATGGCCGCCCCCGCTTCCGAATGCCGGCGGATCTTGGCCTCGCAATCCAGCACCGCCGCCGAGCGTGTCGCCGACCGCGTGAACGCCCCGGCCATCGCCGTGCCCGGCACCAGCCGGATCAGCAGCACGTCCTTGCGGCCCTTATATTTCACACCCGCTTCAGCGGCGGCGAAGCTGACACCGCGGATCTCCGGCAGATCGGGAAAGCGCTCGGGCGCAAGCGGTGAGACGGGCAGGGCCTTGGCCATGGATCACTTCCTCAAAAGGTCGATATTCTGGATCACGGACGGGTCGAGACCCTCGGTGCTCTCCCGCGTGATCTCCGCCTCCGACTGCAGCGCCTTGATGTGGTCTTCCAGCGCCGATTGCCGTGCTCTTTCTGATAGTTCAGCCCGCACAGTGTCGAAGCTCGGACGCTCTTTCTGTCGCGTTTCGGCCAGCCTTATAACGTGCCAGCCAAACGTCGTTTGAACCGGCTCGGACACTTCCTCGGGTTCAAGTTCCGCGACGGCGTTGAAGAACACGTCGACCATGTCACCCTTGCCAAACCAGCCCAGATCGCCGCCCGCGGCGCCGGATGGCCCGATGGACTTTTCCCGCGCTAGCGAGGCGAAATCGGCTCCGTCGTTCAATTCTTCGATCAACGCTTCCGCCTCTTCCTCGGTTTCCACGAGGATATGCGCCGCTGAATATTCGGTTTCGGAAATATCCGCAGGATAGACGCTGTCATAGAGATCCTGCAGAACATCCTCTGCCGGGTCCTGGTTGACGATCCGGTTCATCACCTGTCCAGCCAGGATCGCGCGCGTCTCGTTTTCGATCTCGATCTCGGATTTGAGCGAGGCCTCTCCATCCAGCGAATTCATCAGCAGAGTGTGCTGAATTAGCTGATCGATGATCCCTTGAAACAAGAGTTCATCGGGAAACTGGTCATATTGCGGCGGAAGGTCCGCGCGCAGGGCGATCACGTGACCAAGCGTGATCTCAGTGCCGTCGACCGTAGCCAGAACACGACCGGGATCGGGCCCATCCTGGGCCGAGGCGGAGCCGGCGGCCAACATCCCGGCACAGAGCAGGGAGATGAGAGACGAAAGCGGGTTTGCCATGGAAAATCCTTCGATGGGTCGCAGAAAGCCACTGGCCGGTCTGCGACGTTGACACTCTTTGAGCGGCCCCTTACATCGCCTTAGGATCAAGGCAAGACCGCCCCTTGCGCCTGTTCTAGGGGTGCAGTGCGGCCGGGGCAAGCGATTGCCCTTCACGAACAGGCGAAACACCGGAACGGATAGAACATGCTCGGACTTGGAACGGTTGCCAAAAAGGTTTTCGGTACGCCGAATGATCGCAAGGTCAAGTCAACGCGGCCGTTGGTGGACAAGATCAACGCGCTCGAGCCCGAATTCGAAGCTCTGAGCGACGAGGCTCTCAAGGAAAAGACATCCGAGTTCAAAAAGCGGGTCGCCGAGGGCGAAAGCCTCGATACGATCCTGCCAGAGGCGTTCGCCAATTGCCGAGAGGCGGCCCGCCGAGCGCTTGGACTTCGAGCCTTTGATGTCCAGCTTCTCGGTGGCATCTTCATGCATCAGGGCAACATCGCCGAAATGAAGACCGGCGAGGGCAAGACCCTTGTGGCGACGTTTCCGGCCTATCTCAATGCGCTGACCGGCAAGCCGGTGCATATCGTGACGGTCAACGACTACCTCGCCAACCGCGATGCCGAGTGGATGGGTAAAGTCTATTCCGCGCTTGGCCTGACCACCGGTGTCGTGCATGCCGAGCAGTCGGACGAAGACAAAAAAGCCGCCTACGCGGCCGACGTGGCCTATGCCACCAACAACGAGCTTGGGTTCGACTACCTGCGCGACAACATGAAAAGCTCACTCGAAGAGATGCGGCAGCGCGGGCATTACTTTGCCATTGTCGACGAGGTCGACTCGATCCTCATTGACGAGGCACGCACGCCGCTCATCATCTCCGGTCCGGCGCAGGACCGGAGCGATCTATATCTCGCCATCGACAAGCTGATCCCGGATCTGGTCGAAGAACACTTCAAGATCGACGAGAAAACCAAGAACGTCACCTTCACCGACGAAGGCAACGAATTCATCGAAGAGCTTCTGCATCAGCGCGGGCTTTTGGAGGAAGAGCAGAGCCTCTATGATCCCGAAAGCACCACCGTGGTTCACCACCTGAACCAGGGTCTGCGTGCGCACAAGCTTTTCATGAAAGATCGCGATTACATCGTGCGTGACGGCAACGTCGTTCTGATCGACGAGTTCACTGGGCGGATGATGACGGGTCGCCGTCTGTCCGACGGTCTGCACCAGGCGATCGAGGCCAAGGAAGGCTGTGACATCAAGCCCGAAAACGTGACGTTGGCGCAGGTCACCTTCCAGAATTATTTCCGTCTGTACGACAAGCTGTCGGGCATGACCGGCACCGCCTCCACCGAGGCCGAGGAATTCGCCCAGATTTATGGTCTGGGGGTGGTCGAGGTTCCGACAAACAAGCCTATCGCGCGTGTCGACGAGGACGACGCTGTCTATCGAAGCGCCAAGGAAAAGTACGACGCGATCATCGAGACCATCAAAGAAGCCCACGAGAAGGGGCAACCGATACTGGTCGGCACGACTTCGATCGAGAAGTCCGAGATGCTCAGCGGCCTGCTGACCAAGGCCGGTGTCGAACACAACGTTCTCAATGCCCGCCAGCACGAGAAAGAGGCACAGATCGTTGCCGATGCCGGCAAGCTCAACGCCGTCACCATCGCCACGAACATGGCCGGACGCGGTACCGACATCAAACTTGGCGGCAATGTCGATTTCCAGATCATGGAGGCGCTTGACGCCAACCCCGACTCCGATCCCGAGGAAATCCGAAAGAAGATCGAGGCCGAGCATGCCGCTGACGAAGAGGCGGTGAAAGCGGCCGGTGGTCTTTTCGTGCTGGCCACCGAGCGGCATGAAAGCCGTCGCATCGACAATCAGCTGCGTGGCCGTTCCGGCCGCCAGGGTGACCCGGGCCGTTCGGCCTTCTTTCTCAGCCTCGATGACGACCTGATGCGTATCTTTGGCTCTGAGCGACTTGAAAAGGTGCTCTCGACGCTTGGCATGAAGGAAGGTGAAGCGATCATTCACCCTTGGGTGAACAAAAGCCTCGAACGCGCACAGGCCAAGGTCGAGGGGCGCAACTTCGACATCCGTAAGCAGCTTTTGAAATTCGACGACGTGATGAACGAGCAGCGCAAGGTCATCTTCAAGCAGCGCCTTGACATCATGCGCGCCGAGGACTTGAGCGAAATCGTGCAGGACATGCGCGGCGAGGTGATCGACGACCTTGTCGATCAGTACATGCCCCCCAAGACTTACGCCGATCAGTGGAACATGGAAGGTCTCTATGCCGCCGTGATCGAGCGTTTGAACATGGATCTGCCGGTCATCTCCTGGGCCGATGAAGAAGGCGTAGACGACGAGACTGTCGCCGAACGTATCGAGAAAGCCGCCGAGGACATGATGGCGGAAAAGACCGAAGCCTTCGGCGCCGACACGATGCGCACGATCGAAAAGCAGGTTCTGCTGCAGACCATCGACGCCAAGTGGCGCGAACACCTCCTCACGCTCGAGCATCTGCGCAGTGTCGTGGGCTTTCGCGGGTACGCCCAGCGTGATCCGCTCAACGAATACAAGAACGAGGCGTTCCAGCTTTTTGAGACGATGCTGGATGGCCTGCGTCAGGACGTGACCCAAAAACTTAGCCAGATCCGGCCCATTTCCGAAGAAGAGCAGCGCCGGATGATCGAAGAGATTCAGGCCAAGCGGGATCAGATGGTCCAATCCGGCAATCGCGAAAAACCTGCCGCGCCCTCGCCCGAGGTTGCCGCGGGTCAGCCCGCCGAGGGCTTCGTAGAGGACGACCCAAGTACATGGGGAAATCCCGGCCGGAACGAGACCTGCCCCTGTGGCTCGGGCAAGAAGTTCAAGCATTGCCACGGTCGGCTGGCCTGATCTGCCAGCTCGGCCCAGCCCAAATGACTCCATGAGCCTGCCCTAACTGGGCCACGATCCGGACCTAGGATTGTTTCCGAACCATGAACAGGTTGGGAGACAGCCATGTTGAAATTCATAAAGAAGTCACGCCTTGTGATGGCTGGCGGCACTTTGGGCTGCGCAATCGGTATCGGTGTGCTGATGCAGATGGGCGCAAAGGCCCCCGCGCCGGCGGAGATCACAGAGCCGAACGCCGCGTCCGTAAGCGCGAGCCCCGTGGCGCAGGCAGAGACAGTAATTGCCGCCGAAGAAATCGCGCCGATCACCGTCGCGTTTTCGCCGTCCGAGACCGAGACACCGTCCGAGCCTCTTGTCTCAACTGCAAGTCTGGAATCCATCGTCGAAACGCCGCTTGCGATTGAACAGGTCACGCTGGTTCGGGCCGAGCCCGCCCCACCCGCCGCCGCGCCGCAACCTGCGGCCCTGCCGGAAACCCCGGTCGAGGTCGAATTGGCCATGCTGAATCATGCGCCGCTCCGCGATCTGCCGACAGAAGAGGCCGCACCGGCCTTTTCCTGCGAGGTCGAGATGACGGCAGAATCCGTCGAAGCAGCAATGGTGCGGCTCGACATGGCCGCGCCCTGCAAGCTGAACGAACGATTCACGCTTCACCACAATGGCATGATGATTTCTGGCGCGACGGACGACACCGGCGTCTGGACTGCGACCGTTCCCGCGCTTTCCCAACAGGCGCTTTTCATTGCGGCCTTCCCCAATGGTGACGGGGCCGTCGCGAATGCCAAGGTTCCGACCCTGTCAGCCTACGACCGATATGTCGTGCAGTGGAAAGGCTACAGCGGCGTACAGATCCATGCGCTGGAATACGGTGCGGGCTACGGCGAGGAAGGACATGTCTGGCGCGACACCGCGCGAGACGCCACCGCCGCACAGCGGGGCGAGGGCGGCTTTCTGGTCGAATTGGGCGATGCCAGGCTCGATGATGCACTCCTGGCAGAGGTCTACACGTTCCCCACCGGCATGGCGCAGCGCGACGGAAATGTGGAAATCAGCCTCGAAGCCGAGATCACGCAAGCCAATTGCGGGCGGGATGTCACCGCGCAGGCACTTGTGAAAACCGCAGATGGGATCATCGGTGCGCGTGACCTCGAACTCGCAGTGCCCGACTGTAATGCAGTCGGTGACTTTCTGGTGTTGAAAAACCTCTACGAAGACCTGAAAATCGCGCGCAACTGACGACTGCGCCCGAGGGGTACTTCATGACCAAGGTGCGTGCGGCGATCCTCGCCGCACTTTTCCTGTTGGCCGGATCGGGCCTTGCCTTGGCGCAGGATGTCACACTGACTTCGCGCGACGGCAATGTTGAGATTTCCGGCAATCTTCTCGGCTTTGACGGCGAATTCTATCGTGTTGATACCGTTTACGGAGAGTTGACCGTGGACGGCTCGGGCGTGGTTTGCACCGGTCCGGGCTGTCCCGACCTGGAGGCTTTCGTGGCGCGCGTGACCTTCTCGGGGTCGCCCACCATTGGCCGCCTTCTGATGCCCGCCCTGCTCGAAGCGTTCGCGATCCGCGAAGGCTATGACATGCGCAGCGAGGTTCTGGAAAACGGGCATGTCTTTCACGCCCTCGTCGACCCGGAAGAAGGGCGTGTCGTCGGCGAGTTTCTCTTTCGCCTGACCAATTCGGACGAAGGCTTTGCCGATCTCTTTGCCAATGTCGCCGACATCGCCATGTCGATGCGTGAGATCCGCTCGAGCGAAGTGCGTCTGGGCCGTGACGCCGGGCTGGGTGATCTCATCGGGCGTGGGCGGGCGCGGGTGATGGCGCTTGATGCGCTGGTGCCAGTGGTCAGCCCCAGCAATCCGGTGCAGTCGATCACCTTGCCGCAACTTGCGCAGGTGCTCAGCGGCGAGATCACCAACTGGGCCGTACTGGGCGGACCGGACGCGCCGATCGCGGTTCATCTTTATAGCGGGCGGACGGGCCTGGGGCAGGCCAGCGAGACATTGTTGCTGCGCCCCGCACGCGCCGCGCTGACCGAGGATGCGACGCGCCACCACGACGGGCAGGCACTTTCGGCGGCGGTGATGGCGGATCCCTTTGCCCTTGGCGTAACCAGTCAGGCCGAGGCCGGCGATACCTGGCCGCTGAGCTTGAGTGGATCCTGCGGCTTTGCCTTGCGCGCGACGCGGCGCGCGGTCAAGACCGAGGATTATCCCCTGACCGTGCCGATGTTTCTCTACCTGCCCGCGCGGCGTATGCCAAAACTCGTTCGCGAATTCCTGTCGTATCTCCGCGATCCGTCCGCCCAGCTTGTCATCCGGCGCGCGGGTTTCGTCGACCAGACCCCCGAGGAGATCGCGATCAACGCCCAGGGCGACCGTTTCGCCAATGCCATCGCGCGCGCCGGCGCCGAGATCGGACTGTCCGAACTCAAGCGGATGGTGACCACCCTGGCGCCGCTGCGGCGCCTTACGACGACCTTCCGGTTCGAAACGGGATCGGCCCGTCTCGATGCGCAATCGCGGTCGAACGTGCAGCAATTGGCGCGCGCGCTGGAACGCGGTCTTTACGATGCGCGCCGAATTGTCTTCGTGGGGTTCAGCGACGGGGAAGGTCCGGCAGAGGCGAACCGGACCATCGCCCAAAGACGCGCCGAGACGGTGCGCAAGGCCGTCGTCAAAGCCGCTGAAACCGCCAATTTACGCCGGATCAGGGTCGAAACAGAAGCATTTGGCGAGGCCATGCCAATGGCCTGTGACGACACCGCCTGGGGTCGCAGAGTGAACCGGCGGGTCGAAGTTTGGGTGCGCTAGAGAAGCCCTTCGGCGCGGAAGCTAAGCTCGCAGGATTTGCCGATGATCAGGTGGTCGTGCAGCGTGATACCAAGTGCCTCTGCCGCGGTGCGGACCTGCTGCGTCATTGCGATATCCGCCTCTGACGGGGTCGGATCTCCCGACGGATGGTTGTGCACGAGGATCAGCGCGCTTGCGTTGAGATGCAGCGCGCGCTTGACGACTTCCCGCGGGTAGACCGGAACATGATCGACCGTGCCGCGCGCTTGGGCCTCGTCGGCGATCAGAACGTTCTTGCGATCCAGATAGAACACGCGGAACTGTTCGATCTCGCCATGCGCCATGGTGGTGTGACAATAGCTCAGCAGCGCGTCCCAGCTTGAAATGACCTGCCGGTCGCGGATCCGGGACTGCGCGAGCCGATGCGCAGCCGCCTCGACGATGCGCAGCTCGCAAATCACGGCCTCGCCCACACCGCTCACCTCGTTCAGTTGCTCGACACCGGCGCTCAGCACGCCGTTGAAATCACCGAACCGCGCCAAAAGCGCGTTTGCCAGTGGCTTGACGTCCCGCCGCGGGATGGCGCGAAAGAGGACCAGCTCCAGCATCTCGTAATCAGGCAGCGCGTCTGCCCCGCCAGACAGGAACCGGTCGCGCAGGCGCTTGCGATGATCGCGAATATAGGACGGTTGTGGCCGCTCGCGCGATACCGAAACGACCGCCTCGTCGGTATCGAAAAGCGGCAGCGGCATTTCACGAAAGGCAGTCTCGCGGGTCATGCCCGAAGACTGCCTCACGCAGGTTAGCGAAGCGTTAACGTAAGTCCGGCGCTCAGCCTTTCATCCCGTCCCAGAAGCTCTTCACCGATTTGAAGAAACTCTTGGTTTCCGGGTTGTTCTCTTCAGAAAGCGTGTCGAACTCACGCAAAAGCTCTTTCTGGCGCGACGTCAGGTTGACCGGTGTTTCCACCGCCAGTTCGATGAACATGTCGCCTCGGCTGCCGCCGCGCAGGGCCGGCATACCCTTGCCGCGCAAACGCATCTGCCGACCCGATTGCGAGCCTTCGGGAATCTTCACGCGGCTGCGCCCGCCGTCGATCGTCGGCACCTCGATGTCGCCGCCAAGGGCGGCTTTCGACATGGACACGGGCACGCGGCAGAAAAGATTGGTTTCCTCGCGCTCGAAGATCTCGTGCTTGCTGACCTCGATGAAGATGTAAAGATCACCCGCCGGTCCGCCACGCATACCGGCCTCGCCCTCGCCGGCAAGCCGGATGCGGGTGCCGGTTTCTACGCCGGCCGGAATGTTTACTGAAAGCGCGCGGTCCTTCTGAACGCGGCCCTGGCCCTGACAGGTGGTGCAGGGGTTCTTGATCGTCTGGCCGAGGCCTGAACAGGTGGGGCAGGTGCGTTCGACAGTAAAGAAGCCCTGCTGCGCGCGGACCTTCCCCATGCCCGAACAGGTCGGACAGGTGGTGGGTTCCGCCCCGCCTTCCGCGCCCGAGCCTTTGCAGGCATCGCAGGCGATCGAGGTCGGCACGTTGATGGTCTTCTGCAACCCGGTGAATGCCTCTTCGAGCGACACGCGCAGATTATAGCGCAGGTCCGAGCCGCGCGCGGCGCGCTGACGTCCGCCGGCGCCGCCGCGACCCCCCATGAAATCGCCGAAAAGATCGTCGAACACGTCCGAGAATGCGCTGGCGAAATCGCCCTGCCCGGGGCCCGGGCCGCCGCCGAAACCGCCACCGGGCCGGCCGCCGCCGCCGCCCATACCACCTTCAAAGGCCGCGTGACCGAACCGGTCGTAGGCCGCCTTTTTCTCGGGATCCTTCAGAACATCGTATGCCTCGCCCGCTTCCTTGAATTGCTTCTCGGAATTGGGGTTGTCCTTGTTTCGGTCGGGGTGCAGTTCCTTGGCCTTCTTGCGATACGCCTTCTTGATCTCGTCCGCCGAGGCGCCCTTGGAAATGCCGAGAACGTCGTAATAATCGCGTTTTGCCATCGGAGAAGCTCCTTCAAACGGCAAACGGGGGCCTCAGCGGGCCCCCGCCCATCCAATGTCACGCCTTAGGCGCGCTTGTTGTCGTCGAGATCTTCGAAATCGGCATCGACGATGTCTTCGTCCTCGCCGCGCGGTTCGTCCGCCGCGGCAGGCTCGTCGTCGCCGTCCTCTTGGCTGGCCTTGTAGATCGCCTCGCCCAGCTTCATGGCGGCCTCGGTGACGTTCTGGATGCCCGCCTTGATCTTGTCGGCGGTCACCTCGTCCTTTTCGAGGTCATCCTTAAGCGCGGCAATCGCCAGTTCGATGGCTTCCACCGTGGTCGGGTCGACCTTGTCACTATGCTCTTCCAGCGACTTCTCGGTCGAGTGGATAAGGCTTTCCGCCTGGTTGCGGGCCTCGACCATCGAACGACGCTCCTTGTCGGCCTCGGCGTTCTCCTCGGCGTCCTTGACCATCTTCTCGATGTCCTCGTCGCTAAGACCGCCGGACGCCTGGATCGTGATCTTCTGCTCCTTGTTCGTGCCCTTGTCCTTGGCCGAAACAGAGACGATGCCGTTTGCGTCGATATCGAAGGTCACCTCGATCTGCGGCATGCCGCGCGGGGCCGGCGGAATGTCTTCCAGGTTGAACTGACCCAGAAGCTTGTTGTCCGACGCCATTTCCCGCTCGCCCTGGAAGACGCGGATCGTCACGGCCGACTGGTTGTCTTCGGCAGTGGAGAAGATCTGCGACTTGTTGGTCGGGATCGTGGTGTTGCGGTCGATGAGACGGGTGAACACGCCACCCAGCGTTTCGATACCAAGCGACAGCGGCGTCACATCCAGAAGGACCACATCCTTGACGTCACCCTGCAGAACACCGGCCTGAATGGCGGCGCCCATGGCGACGACCTCGTCGGGGTTCACGCCCTTATGCGGCTCTTTGCCAAAGAACTTCGTCACTTCCTCGACGACTTTGGGCATGCGGGTCATACCGCCGACCAGCACGACCTCGTCCACTTCATTGGCCGAGATACCGGCGTCTTTCAGCGCGGCCTTGCACGGCTTGAGCGAGTTAGCGATGAGGTCACCCACCAGGCTTTCCAGCTTGGCGCGGGTTAGCTTGATGACCATGTGAAGCGGCTGGCCGTTGGAGCCCATCGAGATGAACGGCTGGTTGATCTCGGTCTGGCTCGAGCTCGACAGCTCGATCTTGGCCTTCTCGGCCGCTTCCTTCAGACGCTGCAGCGCCATCTTGTCCTTCGTCAGGTCGACGCCGTGTTCCTTTTTGAACTCGTCGGCAAGGTAGTTGACGATGCGCATGTCAAAGTCTTCACCGCCAAGGAACGTGTCGCCGTTGGTCGACTTCACCTCGAAGAGACCATCGTCGATCTCAAGGATGGTCACGTCAAACGTACCACCGCCAAGGTCATAGACCGCGATGGTGTGCGTGTTTTCCTTGTCCAGACCATAGGCCAGTGCGGCGGCGGTCGGCTCGTTGATGATGCGCAGCACTTCAAGACCAGCGATCTTGCCAGCGTCTTTGGTGGCCTGACGCTGGGCGTCGTTGAAATAGGCGGGCACGGTGATGACGGCCTGCGTCACTTCCTCGCCGAGATAGCTTTCGGCGGTTTCCTTCATCTTGCCCAGGATGAAGGCAGAGATCTGGCTGGGAGAATACTTCTCGCCGCGCGCCTGCACCCAAGCGTCGCCATTGCCGCCGTCGATGACGGTAAACGGCATGTTCTTCTTGTCCTTGGCGAGATCCGGATCGTCCGCGCGACGACCGATCAGGCGCTTGACGCCGAAGATGGTGTTCTCGGGGTTGGTGACGGCCTGGCGCTTGGCCGGCTGGCCCACCAGACGCTCGTCTTCGGTGAATGCGACGATCGAGGGCGTCGTGCGCGCGCCTTCGGAATTTTCGATCACCCGCGCCTGGCTGCCGTCCATGATGGCCACGCAGCTGTTGGTGGTGCCGAGGTCGATACCGATAACTTTACCCATGTTTTCGATCCCTTCTGCTTAAGGCGATTGGATGGAGGCCAGACCCGTTCCGGCACCGGGCCCCCGAATGAATTGCGGATCACTTTGCCGTGTACCCGCGTTCTGGCGGTATATAGGCAGGCGTCCACCACCCTGCAAGCGGCTGGTATGGTTGGAATCGGGGATTCCCGATTAAATTGGAGAGAATGGCGCGCAAGGGGGCAGGTATGCTGCAAGAGAGCCTCGAGATCAGGGGATTCCGCATTTTCAAGGGGTGTCTCGACGCGCCCGCGCAATCCGCCCTTCTCGAGGATATCCGTGCCATCGTGCGCGCCGCGCCGCTGTTCTCGCCGATGACGCCCTATGGCAAGCCGATGCGGGTGCAGATGACCTCGGCGGGCAAGTATGGCTGGTTCTCGGATCGCAAGGGCTACCGGTACGAGCGACGCCACCCGGACGGCCAGCCGTGGCCGCCGATCCCGGACAGCGTGCTGGCCATGTGGGAAAGCCTCGTCGATCCAAACCGCCACCCTGATTGCTGTCTCTTGAATTTCTACCGCGACAACGCCCGCATGGGCCTGCATCAGGATCGGGACGAGGCCGATTTCAGCTGGCCGGTCCTGTCCGTCTCGTTGGGCGATGACGGGCTCTTTCGGATGGGCAACCCGACGCGCGGCGGCAAGACCGAGTCGATCTGGCTGGAGTCCGGCGACGTGGTCGTGATGGGCGGCGAGGCTAGGTTGACCTATCACGGGATCGATCGGATCCGCCCCGGAAGCTCCCGCCTCTTGCCCAAGGGCGGGCGGATCAATCTGACCTGTCGCGTCGTGGATTAACGTGCCAGAGAACAGCAGCCGGAAACGAAACTGACGCCGCTTTGCTCGGTCAGGAAGATATCGACATCGATACCATAGGCGCGGTCCGACATGGTGTCGGTGCACTGCGCGCGTCGGAAGACGGCCGTTAGAACGCGCGCCTCGGCCTCGGCGAAAATCGCATAGCGATCCGTGCGGTTCTCGGCCACGACAGTGTAGAGATTGCCGAAAGCGACCGCCGCCTGTCCCGGACGCAGAAACTCGGCGCTCGAGTCCTCGGCCAGGGAAAGCGACCAGAACGGTTCATTGCCGATGCAGCGCAGCGGCCGTGGCAGCGCATCTCCGGGCTGTCCGGCCTGCCGTGAGAGGAAACGCAACGCGACCCATCCGGCGCGCTCCTGCGTGTTGATACGCCCCCACTCGCCACTGTCGTCATACGCGACCACCTCGACATCGGTCGCGTCCGCGGCCAGCGTTCCGATGATCGATCCACCGATCCGCGGTTCAGAGCGGATATTCAGCACATCTGTTTCGGCGACATCGGTCACATCGTAGAACGCCGGAAGCGGCTCCGCCCGAAGGCCGCTGCCGAGAATGAGAAAACAAATACACAAATACGCCCGGATCATCGTCTCGCGCTCCAGCTGCTGGACTCATATTGCCGCGTATAGAACTCGCCCATGAGTCCCAGCATGACCAGAACCGCCCCAACGATCAACGCATAGGTGTAATCCGTGTAGCGCGGAAAGTAGTTCTGAAACACGTAGCCGCGGCATTGGTCGATAGCGTGAAAAAGCGGGTTCCAGTCGAACATGGCCAGCATGAAACCCGGCAGGGTGTTGGCCACGAAAAGCTTGCCCGAGGCAATCATGTTGGCACGGGTATAGATCGTCTGGATCATCTTCATCGCGGTCGGAAACCACGGCTGCAGGGACAGGAACACCAGACCGACCGCGCAGCCCGTGAACCACGCGACCAGGAACATGCCATAGGCACTGAGCGGATCGGCGATCTCGATGTGATTGACCAGCATGTGGTAGAAAAATAGGATCACCAGCATCGACAAGGTCTGGATGTAAAGCGCCCCAAGCGCCGCCGAACAGATCGAGATCATCGTGTTCATCGGCGCATGCTGCATCATCGGCGAGGCGCCCGTATCCGCCCCGGCGACTGCGCCAAGCGATCGGATATGGGTGAGGTACAGGAACACGCCGGACATCATGTAAAGCATGAAATCCCCACGCAGCTTCGCACCGCGTAAGCCCAGGACCGTGAACATCACATAGAACGCCAGAACAAAGACCACCGCCGTCATCACGTTGACGCCGATTGCCATGAACGCGTTGCCATGGCTTTTGCGGATCTCGCGGACGGTCGTGTGATAGATCAGTTCCGCAATCGTCAGCGCGGAGCCGATCAGAGATTTTTTTCGCGTGTTCTGAAACATTACCCGCTTTCGCCGCCGCCCTGGTCCGATCTTTTTTGCACGGATTTCTTGCTGTCCGGTTAGTCACACACCATAAGAGGCGCGACATCATCCCGCAACTGACGCCTGCAAGTCATGGCGCTTTCCACGGAGTAGACATTTGAATTACGACAAACTTGTCACGGTCATGCGACGGCTCGCGCTCGAGGCGGGCGACAGGATCATGGCCATCTACGATGCGGATGATTTCGACGTGAAGGTGAAATCCGACGCCAGCCCGGTGACCGAGGCCGACGAGGCCGCCGATGCGCTGATTTCGGAAGGCTTGCGCGCCGCCTTTCCCGATGTGACGCTCATCACCGAGGAACAGGCCGCGTCGCATGATCTGCAGGCCACCACCTTCCTGATCGTCGATCCGCTGGACGGAACGAAAGAGTTCATCAACCGGCGCGGCGATTTCACCGTCAATATCGCGTATGTCGAGAACGGCGTGCCGACGCGCGGCGTGGTCTATGCGCCGGCGAAGAACCGCATGTTCTTCACGCAGGCGGACGGCACATCGGTGGAAGAGGCCGCCCCCTTTGACAAGGACGGCATCGGCGATGCTTCGCAGATCCGGGTTTCGGATCCCGACAATAACGCGCTGATGGTCGTGGCCAGCAAATCGCACCGCGATCAGGCGACGGACGACTACATCGGCAAATACGCGGTTAAAGACATGAAAAGCGCGGGCTCTTCGCTCAAGTTCTGCCTGATCGCCACGGGCGAGGCCGATCTATACCCGCGCGTGGGCCGCACGATGGAATGGGATACCGCCGCCGGTCACGCGGTCCTGCATGGGGCAGGAGGCAAGGTCGTGCGCTTCGACGATCACGCACCGCTGACCTATGGCAAGGATGGTTATGCCAATCCGTTCTTCATCGCCTACTCCCCCAAGGTCGAATTGAAACCGGCCTGATGAGTGTCCTGATCGTCATTCCGGCGCGCTATGCCTCCACCCGCTATCCGGGCAAACCGCTCGCCATGTTGCGCGGTGCCGGGGGCGAGGAAAAGAGCCTGATCCGCCGCAGCTGGGACGCCGCTTGCGCCGTACAGGGCGTCGACCGGGTCGTCGTGGCGACCGATGACGACCGGATCCGCGACGCGGCCCACGACTTCGGCGCCAAGGTGGTGATGACTTCGCCCGATTGCGCCAATGGCACGGAACGCTGCGCCGAGGCCGCGACGGCGCTGGGCGGCGAGGCCGAGATCGTGGTCAATCTTCAGGGCGATGCGCCCCTGACTCCGCCCTGGTTCATCGAGGATCTGGTGTCGGGCCTGCGGGCCGATCCCGAGGCCGATGTCGCAACCCCGGTGTTGCGGTGCGACGGGCGGGCGCTCAACGGCTTTCTCGAAGACCGCGCGCATGGCCGCGTCGGTGGCACGACCGCCGTTTTCGACGCGGCGCACCGCGCGCTTTACTTCTCCAAAGAAGTGATCCCCTTCACGCCGAAACGCTATGACGACGCGGCGCAAACGCCCGTTTTCCATCATGTCGGCGTCTATGCCTACCGCCCCGCTGCGCTTGCGGCCTACGGAACATGGCCCACCGGTCCGCTGGAAACGCTGGAAGGTCTGGAACAGCTTCGCTTCCTCGAACAGGGTCGCAGCCTGCTTTGTGTCGAGGTCGACGCGCGCGGACGGCAGTTCTGGGAACTCAACAATCCCGAGGATATTCCTCGCATCGAAGCGATGTTGCGGGACATGGGACTTATGTAACGAGATGCCAAAAACCGCCGAAAATTATGGCGCTTATGTTGCATCCTCGTCCGAAAAAGCGGATGAACCATCCGTGACGCGTATCTAGAGGCGCGATTGGTGTAATTTGCACTCGAGAATATGGGAGCGTTCGATGCGCAGCAAATTGACGAAAGCCATTTTCCCTGTCGCCGGTCTCGGCACGCGTTTCCTGCCTGCGACGAAATCGGTTCCGAAGGAAATCATGACCCTCGTCGACCGCCCATTGGTGCAATACGCCATAGACGAGGCGCGCGCGGCCGGGATCAAGGAGTTCATCTTCGTGACCTCGCGCGGCAAGGGCGCGCTCGAGGATTATTTCGACGAAGCGCCTCAGCTTGAGCGTGAGCTGCGCAAAAAGGGCAAGGACGAACTTCTCGAGATCCTGAAGTCCACCAACATGGACAGTGGCGAGATCGCGTATACCCGTCAGAACAAGGCCCTCGGCCTGGGTCACGCCGTGTGGTGCGCGCGCCGCCTGATCGGCAACGAACCTTTTGCGGTGATCCTGCCCGACGACGTGATCGCCGCCGAAAAGCCCTGTCTGCAGCAGATGGCCGAGGCCTTCCGCGAAACCGGCGGAAACATGGTTGCGGCGATGGAGGTTCCCGAAGACAAGGCGTCCGCCTACGGGATGCTCGACATCAAGGAAGATCACGGCCACATGGTCTCGACCAAAGGCATGGTGGAAAAACCCGCCCCGGGCGAACAGCCCTCGAACCTCGCCGTGATCGGGCGTTACATCCTGACCCCCACCGTCCTGCAGAAGCTCAACAAGAAAAAAACCGGTGCGGGCGGTGAAATTCAGCTGACCGATGCGATCGACGCGGCGCGCGACAGCGGCGAAGAAGTCTACGGGTTCCGTTTCGACGGGCAGCGCTTTGATTGCGGGTCGAAGGCCGGCTTCCTGCAGGCCACCGTCGCCTTCGCGTTGGAACGCGCCGAACTTCGTGACGAGCTTTGGGATTACATCTACGATCTCGTCCACACGGCCAAAGCGGCCGAGTAAGGTTCTGGACCGGGTTGGGTGACTAATGTTCTGGTAACCGGTGGCGCGGGCTATATCGGGTCGCATGCCTGCAAGGCGCTCAGGGCCGGTGGCTATACTCCCGTGACCTACGACAATCTCAGCACAGGCTGGGAAGACGCGGTAAAGTTCGGACCCTTCGAGAAGGGCGATCTGCGCGACCGGTCGCGTCTCGATCAGGTCTTTGCCTCCTACCAACCCGCCGCGGTCCTGCATTTCGGGGCGCTCAGCCAAGTCGGTGAAAGCATCCGCGAACCCGGCCTTTACTGGAGCAACAACGTCACGGGCTCGCTCACGCTGCTGCAAGCCGCCGTCGCGGCCGGGTGTCTGGACATCGTCTTTTCGTCGACCTGTGCGACCTACGGCGATCAGGACAACGTGGTGCTCGATGAAACCTGCCCACAGCAGCCGATAAATCCCTACGGCGCGTCCAAGCGCGCGATCGAGGATATGCTGTATGATTTCAGGGTCGCGCACGGCCTGAACTATGTGATCTTCCGCTATTTCAACGTGGCCGGCGCCGACCCGGAGGCCGAGGTTGGCGAGTTCCACCAGCCCGAGACGCATCTCGTGCCGCTGATCCTCGACGCGGTGGATGGGCGGCGCAACGCGCTGACCATCTTCGGCACGGACTATGACACGCCCGATGGCACCTGCATCCGCGACTACGTGCACGTGATGGACCTGGTCGAGGCGCACATCCTTGGCTTGCGCTGGCTCGAAGACGGCAAGCCAAGCGAGGTTTTCAATCTGGGCACCGGCAGGGGGTTCACCGTGCGCGAGGTGATCGACCATTCTCGCCGCATCACCAACAAGACGGTTCCGGTGATCGAGGGCGCGCGGCGGCCTGGCGATTGCACTAAGCTTGTCTCGGGCTCCACCAAGGCCGAGGCCGAACTGGGCTGGACGCACGAGCGCTCGACGCTTGACCGGATGATCGCCGATGCGTGGCGCTGGCATCAATCTGGACATTACGCGAAATAAACGCGACCTTTACACCCGGGGTAACGGGCAACAGGGCCTATGACGCGGGCAGCAGAGGCATGGATGGCATATCGGCTGCGGTGGAAACGCCGCAGGCTCCTCTTTCGCGCCTTGCGCAAGCGCCGTCAGCTTCGCCTTGTCAGCGATCGCACAGGCGGGATCGCCCCGGGTGACATCCTCACCTTTTCCACTGTCCGGAACGAGGCCCTGCGCCTGCCTCATTTCCTTGACCACTATCGCAACCTCGGCGTGCGGCATTTCCTGATTGTCGACAACGACAGCACCGATTGCACGCGCGAGTATCTGGCCGCGCAGGCCGATGTCTCGCTCTGGCGCACGAACCACAGTTACAAATTGTCCCGCTTCGGTGTGGACTGGCTGACCTGGCTGCAGATCCGGTACGGCCACGGGCATTGGTGTCTGACGGTGGATGCCGACGAGATCCTGATCTACCCGCATCATGACACGCGGCCTCTGCCGGCTTTGACCGAATGGCTGGAAAGCCATGGCCGGCACTCCTTCGGCACGCTTATGCTCGACATGTATCCCAGGGGGCCGCTCGACGCGGAAACCTATCGCGTGGGCGAAGACCCGTTTGAGCGTCTCTGCTGGTTCGACGGCGGCAATTACGTCATCCAGAAAAAGCGCGATCTGCATAATCTCTGGATTCAAGGCGGGGTACGCGCGCGCCGGTTCTTTGCCGACCGTCCCGAACGGGCCCCGACGATGGGAAAGACGCCGCTGGTCAAGTGGAACCGCCGGTTTGCCTATGTCAGCTCGGCCCATTCTCTGCTGCCGCGTCGGCTCAACCGGGTCTATGACGAGGCAGGCGGCGAAAAGCTTTCGGGGATCCTGCTGCACACCAAGTTCCTGCATACGGTCGTCGAACGCGCCGCCGAGGAAAAGGTCCGCGCCGAGCATTTCGCCAACAGCGCGCTTTACGACGCGTATTACGACACATTGCAGTCCGCGCCGGATCTGTGGTGCGAGCGGTCGCACCGACTGACCAGCTGGCGGCAGCTCGAGGCGATGGGACTGATGTCGAAAGGCAACTGGATATGACGCGGCGTTCCGTAGTTTACGAAAAAGAAACAATCGCTTATCTTAATGCAGGTTGTTTCCAGGGCGGAGGCGACAGCGCGGTGCGGACGATGGTCAATGGTGTGTTAAGTTTCGGCGGATACGGTGTTGCGCGGTCGGTTTGTCCGCCAAAGGAACGCGCCAAGTGAGCATTGCGCAGTCATATGTCATGCGACTGCGCCGGAAGCGCCACCAGGTGCGGGCGTTTCGAAAGCATTTCGCGCTCAAGCCCGTGGTCAATCGCACCGCCAGGATCCGGCCGGGCGACATCCTTCTTTTCTCGACACTGCGCGACGAGTTCGTGCGCCTGCCGTATTTCCTGCGCTACTACCGCAATCTCGGCGTCGCGCATTTTGTCATCGTCGATAACGACAGCACCGATGGCAGCCGTGAATATCTGGCCGATCAGCCCGACGTGTCGGTCTGGACGACCAAGGCCAGTTACAAGCGGTCGAAGTTTGGCGTCGATTGGCTCAATTGGCTGCAGCGCAAGTATGGGCACGGCCACTGGACGCTGGTGGTCGATCCGGACGAGTTCTTCATCTACCCCTTTTGCGACACGCGCCCCATCCGTGCCCTGACGGACTGGCTTGACACAAGTCAGGTGCGCTCGTTCGGGGCGATGCTGCTCGATATGTATCCCAAGGGACGGATTGATGCCGTGCCTTACGCGCCCGGGCAGGACCCGATTGAGATTACGGGCTGGTTCGATCCGGGCAATTACATGATCGAGAAGAACAAGCAGTACGGCAATCTATGGATCCAGGGCGGGCCGCGCAGCCGGGTCTTCTTTGCCGACAGGCCTAAAAAGGCGCCCGCGCTCAACAAGACGCCGCTGGTGAAATGGCACCGAAAATACACCTATATCAGTTCCACGCACATGCTTTTGCCGCGCGGGCTCAACCTCACCTACGATGAATGGGGTGGCGAAAAAGCCAGCGGTATCCTGCTGCACGCCAAGTTTCTCGACACCTTCGCGGCAAAGGCGCAGGAAGAGCTTGCGCGCGGTCAACACTACTCGGGGAGTGTCGAATACAAAGCATACGCCGAAAATGTGCGCTCCAATTCCGAGCTTTGGTGCAAATGGTCGGAGAAATATATAAACTGGCGGCAATTGGAAATCCTCGGACTGATGTCCAAGGGCAACTGGGCATGAGGAAGGGCACGGGGTGAGCGTCGGCATCATCATGCTGGTCCACACGGCCTTCGACCGGGCCGAACAGGTGGCGCGCCACTGGTCGGCCTCCGGTTGTCCGATCGTGATCCATGCCGACAAGAACGTTCCGAAAAAGAGCTATGCCGCCTTCATCAAGGCCCTCTCGGACCTGCCCGATGTGCGCTTCGCCAAGCGGCACAGGTGCGAATGGGGCACCTGGGGTCTGGTGGCGGCGACGCAGACCGCGTCTAAGATCATGCTCGATCAGTTCCCGGATGTGCGTCATGTCTATCTCGCCTCGGGCTCCTGCCTGCCGTTGCGCCCGGTGCAGGAACTCATCGACTATCTGACAGAGCGGCCGCATACCGACTTCATCGAATCCGCCACGACCGCCGATGTCCCATGGACCATCGGCGGGCTGGATCAGGAACGCTTTACGCTGCGCTTTCCGTTTTCCTGGCGCAAGAACCGCTTTCTTTTCGACCGTTACGTCGCCTTTCAGCGTGCGATCGGGTTCAAGCGACGCATTCCCAACGGCATCGTGCCTCACATGGGAAGCCAGTGGTGGTGCCTGACGCGCCAGACCCTGTCGGCGATCCTCGAAGACCCCGACAGGCAGGTCTACGACCGCTATTTCCGCAAGGTGTGGATACCTGACGAAAGCTATTTTCAGACCCTGTCGCGGCTCTATTCACGCCAGATCGAAAGCCGCTCGCTGACGCTGTCGAAGTTCGATTACCAGGGCAAGCCGCATATCTTCTACGACGATCACCTACAGCTTCTGCGCCGTTCGGACTGTTTCGTCGCGCGCAAGATCTGGCCTTTCGCCAACAAGCTCTACGATGCGTTCCTCAACGATGCCGCCGGCGCGATGAAACAGACAGAGCCTAACCCAGGCAAGATCGACCGTATTTTCGCCAAAGCGGTGGAGCGTCGCGTACGCGGGCGCCCCGGCCTTTACATGCAAAGCCGCTTTCCCGTCGAAGGTCGCGAAAACGGACTGACCTGCGCGCAGTATTCCGTATTCGAAGGCTTCAGCGATCTCTTCGAGAATTTCGAGCCATGGCTGGCGCGGGTCACCGGCACGCGGGTGCACGGCCATATTTTTGCGCCGGAACGGGCCGAGTTTTCGGATGGGCAAACCGTGATGAACGGCGCGCTCTGCGACAGTGCCACCTTGCGGGACTACAATCCGCGCGCCTTTCTCGCCAGTCTGATCTGGAACACGCGAGGCGAACGGCAGTGTTTCCAGCTTGGCCCGCGCGACACCATGAAAAAGATCGAGTGGGATATCGCCAAGGACCCGAACGCGCAGATTTCGGTCATTTCCGGCGCCTGGGCCGTGCCGCTCTTCAAATCCAACAAGAATTTCTCGGAAATCCGGCAAGAGGCCGCGCGCCTTCAACAGGTCGAAAGCAAGCATCTCGAGGTTTTGCGCTCGACCTGGGCCAAGGCGCGCGTGCGGATCTGGACCATGGCGGAATTCATCGAGGCGCCGATGGAGCCGTTGCAGACCATCATCGACGAGATCGGCAAGCAAAGCCAGCACGGCCTGGCCGAAGTGCCCAAGATGGCCGATCTGACCGGCTTCGGCCAGTTCCTGCAAAACCTAAAGAACCAGGGCATGCACCCCTACCTGATGGGGGACTTTCCCGTGGAACACCGCCTGCATGAACCAGAGCGCGGCAAACGCAAGCCGTATCTAGTGCGGTAAACACTGATGTCCCAACCCTTTGACTATTTCGTCGTCTTCGCCGAGATGCGCACCGGCTCGAACTTTCTCGAGGCGAATATCAACGCCTTCGACGGGTTCGAATGCTACGGCGAGGCGTTCAATCCGCATTTCATCGGCTATCCCAACAGAACCGAGATCGCGGGAATCAGTCAGGCCACCCGCGACGCCCATCCCGCAAGCCTGATTGCCGCGATCAAGGAAAAGACGGACGGTCTCGGCGGGTTCCGGTTTTTCAACGACCACGACCCGCGCGTGCTTGACCTTGCGATGGATGATCCGCGCTGCGCCAAGATCATCCTCACCCGCAATCCGGTGGACAGCTACGTGTCGTGGAAAATCGCGCAGGCGACGGGACAGTGGAAGCTGACCAATGTCAAACGGCGCAAGGATGCGCGCGCGCGGTTCGACCCCGTGGATTTCGAGCGTCACGTCAGCCGTCTGCAGTCGTTTCAGGTCGAGCTGCTGAACCGGCTTCAGAAATCGGGGCAAACCGCCTTTTACATTGCCTATGAGGATCTTCAGGATCTCGATGTGATCAACGGCCTCGCCCGGTTTCTGGGCAGTGACGAACGGCTGGAACGGCTCGATGGCACGCTCAAGCGGCAAAACCCCAGCCCGCTGTCCGACAAGGTCGAGAATTTCGATGAAATGGCGCAGGCGCTGTCGGGCCTCGACCCCTTCAACCTGTCCCGGACCCCCAATTTCGAACCGCGCCGCAACGCCGCCGCGCCCAGCTTCGTCGCCGCTTCCGCCGCGCCCTTGCTCTACATGCCGATCCGGTCCGGGCCCGAGACCGAGGTCCTTGCATGGATGGCAGCACTCGACCGGGTCAAGGTGGGCGATTTGCCCACGGGCATGAAACAAAAGGCCCTGCGCCAGTGGAAACGCCGCCATCCCGGGCATCGCAGCTTCACCGTGCTGCGCCACCCTGTGTCGCGTGCGCATGCAGCGTTCTGCGACAAGATCCTGCATACCGGTCCGGGCGGCTATGCCGACATCCGCAAGACCCTGCGCAATTTTCACAAACTACCCCTGCCGGGTCAGTTCCCCGATCCGGCCTACGATCTTGCCGCCCACCGCACCGCGTTCAAGGCATTCTTGGACTTCCTGCGCGCCAATCTCGCGGCTCAGACCGCGATCCGCATCGACCCGCATTGGGCCAGCCAAAGCAATATCGTTCAGGGCATGGCCAATTTCATGCCGCCTGACCTCATCCTGCGTGAGGACGAGATGGCGATCGGCCTGCCGAACCTGGCCCGCACCGTCGGTGCGCCCGACGTGGCGGTTCCCGCTGTCAAAGACGGTGCCGCGCCCTTCGCATTGGCCGACATCTATGACGACGAGATCGAGGAACTGGCCCAAAAGGCCTATCAGCGCGATTACCTGATGTTCGGGTTTGCCGCGTTCACCGCGTGAGCTAAGCCGCCTGTTGCGACTGTGCCTCGGTCACGATGGTATAGAGGGTGGCGGGATCGTTGTTGGCGCGCAGTTTGGCGCAGACCGAGGTGTCGCGCAGCGTCCGCGATACCAGCGCCAGCGCCTTGAGATGCTCCACCCCTGCGTCAAGCGGCGCGAAAAGCGCAAAGGCAAGATCGACGGGCTGCCGGTCGACCGATGCAAAATCGATCGGCTTTTCCAGCAGAATAAGCGCGCCCACCACCCCGTCCAGCCCGGACAGACGCGCATGCGGCAGGGCGACGCCATGGCCCACACCGGTCGGGCCAAGGCTTTCGCGTTCCATCAGGGCATCAATCGTCGTGTTCTGATCCAGGCCGTAAACAGAGTCGGCAATCGCGCCGAGTTCGTGGAAAAGACGTTTCTTGCTCGATACGGACGAACACACACGTACGGCCTCAGGCTTGAGGATCTTGTTGAACTGCATCAGATCTTTGCTCCGCCGATGGGCTTTGCGCCCTATGCCCGTTTTTAGGGGTCGATCCAACCGATGTTGCCATCGTCGCGGCGGTAAACCACGTTCAACCCGTCTTTGCCCTCGTTCCTGAAGACCAGAACCGGTGCCCCCGCCAACTCCATCTGCATCACGGCCTCTCCGACGGAGAGAGACGGAATCCTAGTTTCCATCTCCGCGACGATGATGGGCTGCAAGCTATCGGGTTCCGATTCTTCGCCCTCCTTGTCGGAAGCGAGGATATACGCAGAAGCCTGCGAGAGTTCAACCGGCTCGGCACGATGACGGTGATGATCTTTCAGCCTCCGCTTGTATCGGCGAAGTTGTTTCTCCATTTTCTCGCTGCAACTGTCGAATGCCGCATAGATCTCGTGCGCGTGCCCCTTGGCCTGGGCCGTCAGACCGGTCGACAGATGTACCGTCGCTTCACAGACAAACTCGCTCGCGCTCTTGGAAAAGACCACATTTGCATCGGTGGGGCGCTCGGCGTATTTGTCGATCACTGCGTTCAACTCGGTTTCGACATGTGTCTGCAGCGCGCTTCCGACATCAATCTGTTTTCCACTGATCTGATAGCGCATTCTCGGTCCTCCAAGTGACAAAGAGAGCGTGATCCGGCGCGCATGTCGCGCGCGGTTCAGCTCTTTTCAGGAAAGCGACACGACGATCCGGCTTGTCCTCTATGTGTCCAGCCAGGCTGGCAATCCGATGCAGACAGGACAAAAATCGTTCGCGTCATAAAGTTATTTGAGGCGCTTTGCACCGCACTTGTCAATGCAGATCGACAGAGGTCCGCCTGAATGGCAAGCGAAAGCAGTGTTTCCTGATCGGTGACATCTCAGGAAATGCGGAAATTCTCGCCCAGATAGACACGGCGCACATTTTCGTTCGACACCACCTCTTCCGGGCTGCCCGACATCAGAACCTGCCCGTCATGGAGGATATAGGCCCGGTCCACGATCTCCAGCGTTTCACGCACGTTGTGGTCGGTGATCAGCACGCCGATTCCGCGCTTCTTGAGGTCTGCCACCAGGTGACGGATATCGCCCACCGAAATCGGGTCGACACCGGCGAACGGTTCGTCCAGCAAAAGATATTTTGGATGCGCGGCCAGACAGCGGGCGATCTCGACGCGGCGGCGCTCCCCTCCAGACAGCGCCAGCGCCGGCGCGCGGCGCAGGTGCTCGATGGAAAACTCCGACAAGAGTTCCTCCAGCCGTTCGCGCCGCTTGTGCCGGTTGGGTTGCGAGATATCGAGGATCGACATGATGTTGTCCTCGACCGAAAGCCCGCGAAAGATCGACATTTCCTGCGGCAGATAACCGATGCCCAGTTTCGCCCGGCGGTACATCGGCAGGGCGGTCACGTCGCGCCCGTCGATTTTCACATGGCCGCCCTCGGGGTAGATCAGGCCGGCGATGGCGTAAAAGCTTGTCGTTTTGCCCGATCCGTTGGGGCCGAGCAATGCCACGACTTCGCCCTGACGCAGCTGTAACGACACGTCGCGGATGACCACGCGTTTCTTATAACTCTTGCGCAGGTTCTCCACGACAAGGCCGCTGCTTTCGTGCGCAAGCTGAAGATCGGGGCGCGCCATGGTCTACTCGCCCTGCGGCTGCAGGATGGTCTTGACCCGGCCCGTGACACGCGCCGTGCCCGCGCGGGTGTCGACGAACATCCGGTCCCCCGTCAGCGCGTTCACCCCCTGAAGCAAGAGGACATCGCCCTCCATCTCGATTAATCCGGTGTCGACGTTGTAATCCGCGGTGCGCGCCTCGGCGGCGTCTTCGCCGCTTACCAGAGTCACACCGCCCGACGCGCGCAACTCTTCGATGCCGGTCTGATCCGATTTGTAGACCACCAGAACCCGGGGCGCCGACAGCCGCATCTCGCCCTGTCCGATCAAGACGTTCCCGGTGAAAATCGCCGTGCCGTCGGTCTGGTTCACATCCAGATTATCGGCTGTCACCTCCACCGGAAGGCGGCTGTTCTGTTCGGTGTTTCCAAAGGCGACCTGCGCCCCCTGGGCGAAACCAAACCCCGGCAGCGTCATCAACGCGACGGCGAAAATCGAACGGCGAACAAGGGTCACGGATGTCATTCCTCGGCAACTTTGCGGGTGTATACCAGTTTGACGCCGTCGGTGAAAAGCAAATGTGCGTCACCTGTGGTCTCGTTACCCTGCAGGATCATCCGCCCGGCACTCAGATCGCCCGGCGGTCCCGTCCCCGTCACCGGGCCCGGCGTTTCGGCGTAAAGCGTGTCAAGCTTGGCCTCCAGCCGCTTTGTCCGGATCTCGTAGCCGGTGGTCGTCGTGACCTCCACGTCACCGTCCAGCGTCGCGGTATACCGGTTCTGGTGCAGGTCGGCCCGCTGCGAGGCGATATCGATCCGCGTGCCCGATAACAGAACGATTTCGGCGGTGACGCTCTCGGCGTTGATCAGCCTCGGGTCCTCGGGATCGGGCCGGGCGGTCTCGGCGAGCAGCCGTACCTCGTCCCCGCCCGATGTCACGCCGGCGAAAGACGCGTTGGTCGCGCCCTGGTCCTGCGCGCGCTGGGCAAGATCGATCTCGCTGAACGGGATCGCCTTGGTCGGATCGACGCTGCGCGAAATGAGAAACAACGTGGACAAAATGCCAAGCGCGGCCAGTGGCAGGATGATCTTCATCCACGCCACGAACCGCGAATAGAAATTGTCCTGCAGTGCCATCGTCAGTGGGCGAAGATGTCGGTCTCGGGCCATCCCGCGAGATCGAGCTGCGCGCGCATCGGCAGGAAGTCGAAACAGGCCTGCGCCATCTCCATGCGCCCCTCCCGCAAAAGACGGGCATTCAGCGCCTCGCGCAGTTGGTGCAGATAGAGCACGTCCGACGCCGCATAGTCGAGCTGCGCATCCGAAAGCTCTGCCGCACCCCAGTCGCTGCTTTGCTGCTGTTTCGAGATATCGACGCCCACAAGCTCCTGCAGAAGGTACTTGAGGCCGTGCCGGTCGGTATAGGTCCGGATGAGTTTGCTCGCGATCTTCGTGCAATAGACCGGCGCGGCAAGCGCGCCAAAGGCGTTGTACATCGCCGCGATATCGAACCGGCCAAAGTGAAACAGCTTGAGCACGTTTGGGTCGGTCAACAGCCGCTCGAGATTTGGGGCAGAACTCTGTCCCTTGGCGACCTGCACCAGGTGGGCATGCCCGTCGCCGCCCGACAGCTGCACCACGCAAAGCCGGTCGCGATGAGGATTGAGCCCCATGGTCTCGCAATCGATGGCCACGATAGGCCCAAGGTCAAGCCCGTCGGGCAGATCGTTCTGATAGAGGTGATTGGTCATGCCATCCCCGGCTGAAGTGAATTTCATGTACCTAGGGTTTGCTGCGCGGCCTCGTCAAGTATGGCCCGCCTGACCCTTCATCTCCACCAGCGCAGGATTTGGTCAAACTGTCACGAAAGCTTCACGTGCATATCCCGTCATTTCGGTTATTCACGAAATATGGAAGAACTAAATCTCATCCGCCTTGGCGCCCTCGCGCATCCGGGCCGCGTCGCCGTCTACCGGCTTCTCGTGCGCCGCTATCCCGATGCCGTCCCGGCAGGCAAGATCGCGCAGGCGCTCGGGCTCAAACCGTCGACACTCTCGGTTTACCTTTCGACCCTTTGCGCGGCCGGTCTGGTCAGCCAGCGGCGGCAGGGCACGTCGATGCTCTATACCGCGAATGTCGCCGCCACCGGGCAGATCGTGGACTTCCTGCTGCACGATTGCTGCCGTGGTCGGCCAGAGGCGTGCACGGCCTTCCCCGTTTCCCTCCAGAAAGGATCGCCCCCCATGACAGACCGCAAGTACAACGTGCTTTTCATCTGCACCGGAAATTCCGCCCGGTCGATCTTTGCCGAAACCATCCTGCGCGATGTGGCTGGGGACAGATTCAGAGCCTATTCTGCCGGAACACGTCCCTATTCGGAACTCAATCCCTTCGCCTTGGAGGTGCTCAGGACAAAGGGCCACGATATTTCCGGTCTGCGCGCCAAGAACGTGTCCGAGTTCAGCACCGAAGGCGCACCACAGCTCGATTTCGTCTTCACCGTCTGCAATCAGGCCGCCAACGAAGAGTGCCCGGCCTGGGACGGTCAGCCGATCAGCGCGCATTGGGGCATGCCCGACCCGGTCAAGGCGACCGGGACCGATGCTGAGAAATCACTGGCCTTCCAGCACGCTTACGGCGCCTTGCGCAACCGCATCCTTGCCTTCACCGCCCTGCCGCTCGATACGCTCGACCGGGTCTCGCTTCAGGCGGCGGTCGACGATATTGCCCGAAACACGAAAGAGGTCTCCGCATGACGGTCTATGCGCTCAATGGTCTTGGTCGGGTGGGCAAGCTCGCCCTCCGCCCGCTTCTGGAACGCGGCGCAGAAATCGCCTGGATCAACGACGCCGTGGGCGATGCCGCAATGCAGGCGCATCTCCTGGAATTCGACACCGTACACGGGCGCTGGGACGCAACATTTTCCAGCGACGCCACGTCCGTCGTCATCGACGGCACCCGCCTGCCCTTCATCGGCACCAAATCCATCGCGGATCTGCCGCTCGACGGGGTCGATGTGGTGATCGACTGCACCGGAGTCTTCAAGACCGAGGCCAGGCTTGCCCCCTATTTCGACGCGGGCGTGAAAAAGGTGGTCGTCTCCGCCCCGGTGAAGGACGGCGATGCCGCCAATATCGTTTACGGGATAAATCACGACATCTACGAGCCTGACCGCCATCGCATCGTCACGGCGGCCAGCTGCACAACCAATTGTGTTGCCCCGGTCGTGAAGGTCATTCACGAAAATATCGGCATCAAGCACGGCTCGATGACCACGATCCACGATGTGACCAACACGCAGACCATCGTCGATCGCCCCGCCAAGGATCTGCGCCGCGCGCGCTCGGCGCTCAACTCGCTCATTCCCACGACCACCGGCAGCGCCACCGCGATCACGCTCATTTACCCAGAGCTTACGGGCCGGTTGAACGGTCATGCCGTGCGCGTGCCGCTCCTGAATGCGTCCCTCACCGATTGCGTCTTCGAGGTCGAGCGCGAAACCAGCGCGGAAGAGGTCAACGCCCTCTTCAAAGCCGCCGCCGAAGGCCCGCTCAAGGGAATTCTGGGCTATGAAGAGCGCCCGCTTGTCTCGGCCGACTACACCAACGACACCCGCTCCGGCATCATCGACGCGCCGTCGACCATGGTCGTCAACGGAACTCAGGTGAAGGTCTATGCCTGGTACGACAACGAGATGGGCTATGCCTATCGCCTCGCCGATGTGGCCCTGATGGTGGGCGGTGCGCTGTGACTCACCGGCCAGAAGGCCTGTCGGCCTATATCGCCGTCACGGCGGCCTACTGGGCGTTCATGCTGACCGATGGCGCGCTCAGGATGCTGGTGCTCTTGCACTTCCACACGTTGGGCTTCTCGCCCCTTCAACTGGCCTATCTCTTCGTGCTTTACGAGATCGCCGGCATGGTCACGAACCTTTCCGCAGGCTGGATCGCGGCGCGTTTCGGGCTGACATCGACCCTATATGCAGGGCTTGCCATTCAGGTGCTTGCCCTTCTGGCACTGACCCGGCTTGACCCGTCCTGGGCCGTGGGCGCGTCCGTTGCCTTTGTCATGTGCGTCCAGGGGGCCAGCGGCGTGGCCAAGGACTTGGCCAAGATGTCGTCGAAATCGGCGGTGAAGCTTCTGGCGCCCGAGGCACAGGGGGGGCTGTTCCGCTGGGTCGCGCTTCTAACCGGCTCGAAGAACGCGGTAAAGGGTCTGGGCTTTCTTCTGGGCGCGGCACTTTTGGCGTTTTTGGGTTTTACAGGCTCTGTTCTGGTCATGGCCGCGGTGCTCGCGGTGATCCTTGTGGCGGTCATCCTTGCCATGCCGCCGGGCCTGCCACCGGGCCGCAAGGATGCGAAATTCTCCGAGGTGTTCTCGAAATCCGCCAACGTGAACTGGCTCAGCGCGGCGCGCGTGTTTCTCTTCGGCGCGCGCGACGTGTGGTTCGTGGTGGGCATCCCGATCTATTTCTACGCGGTGCTCTCGGACGGCACCGAGGCGGGTAACCGCGCGGCCTTCTTTCTCATCGGCGGGTTCATGGCGGTCTGGATCATCCTTTACGGCGCGGTTCAGGCAGCGGCACCTCGCCTTTTGCGCGCCGCGCACCGCCCCGAGGCCGAGCTTGTGACGGCGGCCCGGGGCTGGGCGCTGGCGCTTTGCCTCGTGCCAGCGGTGCTGGCCGTGGCGGCGTTGCTCTCATCCGGTCCCTCGACCGGCCTGACGGGCACCCTCATTCTGGGTCTTCTGATCTTCGGCGGGCTTTTCGCGGTGAATTCGTCTCTGCATTCTTATCTTATCCTCACCTTCACGCAGAAGGCGCGCGTGACAATGGATGTCGGCTTTTACTACATGGCCAATGCCGGCGGGCGGCTCATCGGGACGCTGTTGTCGGGCCTGACCTATCAGTTTGGCGGCCTGCCGCTCTGCCTCGGCACTGCGGCGGGGATGGTGGGCCTCAGCGCGCTGGCCGCGGGTCGCTTGCGCGCGCCTGTCGGGGTGTCACCGTAACGTGTCCGGCACGGGCCTGACATGCCCTGAATTTGGCGATAAACTCCGTCACGACGCATTTTGACAAAGGTCCGTCTCCGGTGTCCGGCAAATCCGCCTTTCCCAAACCTGCCCCGCGCCGCACGGCGTTGGCGCTTGGCGTGCTGCTCCTTGCCGGGCTCGCGGCTTTCCTCCTATGGCCTGCCGGCGCCCCGGCGGAACGCGCGATGAGCGCAACCGAGGCGCATGAGGCCGCGCAGGCCGGCGATATCATCCTGCTCGATATTCGCGAACCCGAGGAATGGCGCGAAAGCGGCATTGCCGAGGGTGCAGTGCCCCTCGACATGCGGCATGAGTCCTTCGGTCCACGCCTGATGCAACTGACAGACGGCGACCGCGAGACGCCCGTGGCGCTGATCTGCGCCACCGGCGGGCGATCGGCATGGCTGGCGCAGCGGCTCGAGGACGCGGGGTTTACCAACGTCATCGACGTCTCCGAAGGCATGTTCGGCTCGCGCGCCGGTCCCGGGTGGCTGCGCAGTGGTCTGCCCGTGCGCCCCTATCCGGACGGCTGAGATGCGTTTTGCCCGCGCCGCGCGCCTTGCGATCTGTCTTCTGATCACGTCCGGTCCGGTGCATGCCGCCTGCGGCACGCCCGACCGTGCCTGCGAATTGCCCGGGGGCAGCTACCACGCCGCCTTGCCCGCCACGCCGGGTGGCGCGCCGGTCGTGCTGTTCCTGCATGGCCACGGCAGCAGCGGCCGCAACGCCATCTCGCTGGCACGCATGGTGTCGCCTCTCACGGCACGCGGCTATGCCGTACTCGCCCCCGACGCCCTGCCGCGCGACCCGGACGGGGACGGACCGCGAAGCTGGAACTTCTATCCCGGCATGACCGGTCGGGATGAAGCCCGGTTCTTCGAAGATCTGCTTTCGGACGCCGCCACGCGCTTTGGCATCGATCCCGCGCGGGTGCTTCTCGCGGGGTTTTCCGCCGGGGGCTTCATGGTCAATTATCTTGCCTGCGCCACGCCGCAAAGCTTCGCCGCCTACGCGCCTGTCGCCGGCGGGTTCTGGCGCCCGCATCCCGAAACATGCACCGGGCCGGTGCGGCTCTTTCATACGCATGGCTGGCGTGACGAGACCGTGCCGCTCGAAGGACGCCGCCTTGGTTCGTTTCATCAGGGCGATATCTTCGCCGGGCTAGAAGTCTGGCGCGCGGCCAACACCTGCCCGGACCAAAAGCCAACCGGCTTTGGCGAAACCGGCCCCTTCCTGCGCCGCGCCTGGCAGGGATGCGCGGCGGAAAGCGCGCTGGAACTGGCGCTTTTCCCGGGCGGCCATACTGTGCCCGACGGCTGGGCCGACATGGTCGCGGATTGGTTCGAGGCGCTGAATTAGGCTCTATTCTGCCGGCGTGGTGATCTTACCGGTCCGCTCCAACACCGATCTCAGCTCGGCCCGGTAATGCCGCGCCGCCTGCGTGACCAGCGGCTCGCGCCAAAGCTCGCGCGTGCCCATCCAGCCCGCCACGACGCCGCGCAGACCCACGCCGCTCAGCGCCGAAAGCGGTACGGCCAAGGCAAGGCTCGCCGCGATGGGCATCAGCCAGAGCGACACGACGCCAGCTGCCATGCCGACGATCAGCGCCACACCGCTCGCCGTCTCGACGGCGTGACATATCATCAGCGTCCCCAGCCCATAGCGCCCGCCCCCGCGGGCCTGCGGGGTCCAGCCCCGCTGCAGGCCAAGAAGGGTGCGGAAGACCGCGATCATCTGTTGCACCATCAGGATCGGGGCATAGGCCACCGACAGCACCACTTCCGACAGGACCGACAGCGTGAATCGCCCCGGCCCGCCGTAATCGGCAAAGCGCGACCGTGTCAGCGGAATGGCGGCAATGCTCATGATCTTCGGCGCCAGCAACAGCGCATACATCAGCGCGATGATCAGCACGTGGCGCCCTTCGGTCATCTCGGGCCATGCAGGCACCAGCGGATTGTCGGGCGAGAAATAGGTCAGCACGGACGCGTCCCGCCCATCGCCGATCAACGCCCACATCACCAGAAGCGCAAACCAGATCGGCGACAGAAGATAGCTCATCGCGCCGTGGAACAGGTGAAAGCGCGACGCAGGCCGCAATCCGGGCGTGCCCAGAAGGCGTAGATGCTGCAGATTGCCTTGGCACCACCGCCGGTCGCGCAGAACATGGTCGATCAGCGTGGGCGGCGTTTCCTCGTAGGACCCGCGCAACCGAGGCAGCACCCGCACCGCCCAGCCGGCGCGGCGCAACAGACCCGCCTCGACGAAATCGTGGCTCATGATAAGTTGGTCGCGCCCGGTGAGCGACCGCAGATGCGGCAGCCCGGCAGAGGCGGCAAAGGCGCGCGTGCGGATGATCGCGTTATGGCCCCAGTAATTGCCCTCTTGCCCGGTCCAGCGCGCCAGCCCCTCGGCCAGCGCAATGCCGTAGACGCCGTTGGCGAATTGCTGCATCCGGGAAAACACCGTCTGCGCCCCGATCAGCTGCGGACAGGTCTGGATCAGCCCCGCCGCCGGATCCCGCGCCAGCGCGTCGGTCAGCCGGGCGATGGCGCGGCCCGTCATCAGGCTGTCGGCATCCAGCACCAGCATGGCCTCATAGGCCCCGCCCCAGCGCTGCACCCAGTCGGCGATATTGCCCACCTTTCGGTCGGTGTTCTCGGACCTCCGGCGATAATAAAGCGTCAGACCGGGCGACAGCGTGGCCTGCAGCGCGCGCACGCTGTCCTGTTCATCTCTTGCGATGGCGTCGTCGCGCGTGTCGCTCAGGATGAACATGGCGTACTCGTGCACGCCGCCGCGGGCCCGCAATTCTTCAAGCATGGATCGCGCGTTGCCCAGAACGTACCACGGCACTTCATTGTAAACCGGCATCAACAGGGCCACGCGCATCGGTCGGGTGGGCCCCTGCGGTCGCTGCGCGACCGTCATCGACCCAAGGCCAAGCGCCACTGTGCTCACCGTCAGGCAAAGCCAGAAGAAGTTGAACACCATCAGCGCCAGCAGCGTCGCCTCGATACCGCTCAGCCCGCCGTCGCCGAACCAGCCCCAGAGGATCGCGGCAAAGCCCGCCGTGGCCAATCCCGCCGTGCCGAAGACGCCCGCGCGCCAGAAATGGACAGAGCGATCGTTCGCGGCCCCCGGCGCGGTCGGATCGGCATAAAGCCGGCGCAGATCTTGCGGCGGCATCGCCAGCGGGGCCTCGGGCGGCATCAGGCGAAGGTCCGGCGCGCTCATGCCGTCCACCGGTAAAGCCAGACTTCCGACGCGGGCTGGCCATCCTTGAAAAGCTGTGCGCGCAGCTCGACCAGCTCCCGCTCGCCGGGATCGAAATTGAAGGCAACGCGCAGCCCGCCGGTCGCGGGATTGCGCTGGATCACCCCGGGGGACGGGGTCACATGCGGCGAGTGTATGACGGCCTCAATACCCTCGGGCCCTTCGTCCAGAAGATCATGCGCCTCGAAATCCACGGTGACGATACGCCCGCCTGTTTCGCGCGCGCCCATCCGGGTATTCACCACGCTGGGCAGGCCCGTCTCGACCGGGGCCGTGGCGCCCCAGGTCAGCCGATAGGAGATTTTCGTCTCTGTTCCGGCCTGAATCGGCTCTGCCGGCCGCCAATAGGCCACGATATTGTCGTAGATCTCCTTGTCCGCGGGGATCTCAACCAGCGTCACCGCGCCCTTGCCCCAGTCGCCCTTGGGCTCGACCCACAGACCCGGCCGCGCGTGGTAAAGCGCCTCCAGATCTGCGAAATCCTCCAACTCACGCGCCCGCTGCATCAGGCCGAAACCGCGTGGGCTGTCGTCGAGAAAGCTCGACACCTGAAGCCGCGTGGGGTTGGCCAGCGGACGCCAAAGAACCTCGCCCGCGCCGTTCCAGATCATCAGCCCGTCACTGTCATGCACTGCCGGACGGAAGTCATCAAAGCGGGTGCGGTTGGTCTCGTCGTAGAGAAACATGGACGTGAGCGGCCCAAGCCCGACATGGGTCAGGTCCTCGCGCGGGAAAAGCGTCGCCTCCACCTCCATCACGCAGGCCGGCCCGGGCGTGATGGCAAACCGGTAGGCGCCCGTCACGCTCGGGCTTTCGAGCAGCGCATGCACCACGATCACGCGCTGTCCGGGCGCGGGCGCTTCGATCCAGAATTGGGTGAACTCGGGAAACTCCTCGCCTCGCTCGTCCGCCGTGTGCAGCGCGAGGCCACGCGCCGACAGGCCGTACACCTGCGCCATGCCCAGCGCCCGGAAATAGCTTGCCCCCTGAAAGACGCAGAACTCGTTCTTGATCCCCGGCGTCGTCAGTTCGGTGCGCAGGCGGAACCCCGAATAGCCCAGCGTGTCATCCACCGGCAGATCCGCGGCCTCGTCGGTGCGATCAAAGAGCGTCAGATCGAAGGGCAGGGCGCGCGCGGTGCCACCGGTCACCTCGTGGATCGTCACCGGGCGCGGAAAATAAAGCCCCGGCAGGAAGAAATCCACCTCATAGGGCCTGTCCGTCCCCGACCAGAGCGCGTCCGCCGTGCGGAACCAGTAGTGCCGGTAGGCTTCATAACTCAGGTCGCGCCACGCCTTGGGCACCTCCGCGCGCGGGCTGTGCGGCTGGCCCGACAGCTCGCGGGCCAGCGTCACCACTGTGTCGTGCGAAAACGGCACGTCACCGCCCGTCGCCCAAACCGGCGGCGCCACCACCAGCGCTGTGGTGCCACACAGAAACCCGCGCCGGCTCAGGGTCATGTCCGCTTGCTCCGCCAGGGCTGGGATTTCACCCAGGCCGCGCCATAGGCCACCCCGATGATCAGGGCAAAGCCGATAAGATTGACCAGGGTGACCGTCGCAAAACTGCGCCCGGACACGTCCAGAAACACACCCAGAAGGCGCGCCAGCGCCATCGAGAAGACGAAGATCACCAGCGACTGCTGACCGACCTTGGTGATCATCGCCAGAATGCTTTGGGTGGCGCGGCCCGCGTCGCCCGCCGCCACCTGGCGCAGCCGCCAGCCGTCCCGGCCCACCGCGACCCAGCACAGATAGGCGAGCGACAGAAAATGCAGATAGCGCAGCAGCCCGAAATCGGTCTTGCCGCGGATGTTGAACCCGATCTCGTCCTCGACCGTGTGGAATACCTTCCAGATCCCGCGGATCGCCTCGCCCAGCGACGGCAGCGCGGCCTCGACCCACACAAATACCTTCCACGACCCGATCGGCGCGGTCAGCACCACGAAAGCCACGGCCAGCCAGATCAGCCGCCGCGACACTGGCGGTGCGGGCAGCCATCCGATCATGAAGGCGAAGCCGGTGAAAAACAAAAGTTGCCAGCCGAACGGGTTGAAGAACCACTCACGATCCGACCACGGTTCTGCCGGCAGCCACAAAAGCTGCGCCTGCGCGGCAAGCCACACGCCCACGCTCAGGCCCGCCACGGCCCAAAGATGCACCCGCGACGCGGCCACGATCAGCGGCATCATCGCCAGCACCACAAGGTACATGGGCAGGATGTCGAAATAGTTGGGCACATAGGTCAGCGTGAAGGCGCCGACGATCTGGCTTTGCGGGTCCTCGAAGAACCAGCGCAGGTTGAGCGAATCGACATAGCTTTTCTCGAACGCGCCCGATGCGTCCAGCGCGGCCATGCTCATCGCGACGAAGAAGAACAACCCGATATGCGCCCAGTAAACCTGCCAGGTCCGATAGCCCACGCGCGCGGTGCCCATCCAGAACCCTTTGCGCGCGAAGGTGCCGCCAAAGGCGATGGCCGAGGCCATACCCGAGCAGAAGACGAATATTTCCGTGGCGTCCGAAAATCCGAACCGCGCCGGGATCCATCCGGTCCACGGATTGTCCGGGATATGCGCGACCAGGATGATGAACATCGCGATCCCGCGAAAGAAGTCGAGCCGCGGATCGCGCGTGCTGGCGACGGCGTCCGCCCGGGCCGGTGCGGCGCGCTCCTGTCTGTAGTCCGATGATGGCGAAATTGTCGCCATGTTAGTCACTTTCCTGCTGTCCCTTGGGTTATTGCGCCGGCACCGAGGCCGCCCGCCTGCCCCCGCGTCCCGCCGCGATCAGTTCGCGGCGCGCGGCGGTGTAGCCGTCTTCGCGTCCGGCCCGCTGCGCCTGCCGCTCATCCAGAATGGCCTCGGCCCGGTCCAGAAAGCCGGCGCGAATGCCCGCGTCGATGGTCATCCGCTCAAAGACGTCGCGCTGGGCGTGGCTGCCGCCCGCGCGTTGCATGGCGGGCCGCGCCTGTGCCAAGTTTTGAAATGCAACATCGAACCGCGCCTCGCCAAAGGCCTCCAGGCCCCTGGCCGCCGCCACGCCCGGGTCGCTCATCCGGCTGCCCATCTCGGTGTTGGACTTCGCATCGCGCGCGATGCGCTGCACCAGGCGGGCGGTCGCCTCCGCGTCGCGCTCGCCGCCGACGGCCAGCAGGTAGTGCAGATCGGCGAAAATCAGGCATCCGTCCCCGGTGCGCCGCGCGCTGATCTCGGCCAGTTCGTCCCAGCGGTGGCCCACATCCACCCCGTCAAGTTCAAGCCGCATCAGCAGCGAGGTCGCGTTCGAAATATCGCGGTAATCGTCGGTCTTCTCCTCGCGGATCTCCCGGTCGTAGAGCTCCAGCACCGTGTCGGTCTGGCCCAGATCGAGGTGCATCAGAGCCCTGTGCCACCACACATGGTAGCGGAAGTTGTTGCAATGCGCCCAAGCCGCTTCGCGCCCCGTCAGCCACTCAAGACCGGCTTTCGCATTGGCGGTCATGTCGTGCACATGCGCGACCGCGTGCAGGCCCCAAGCATCGTTGGGCGCCATCCACAGGGCCTGCCGCCCGGCGATCTCGGCCTTCTCGTAGGCGCCGGTCTCCTCAAGCGCAAAGGCGTGACACCCAAGAAGATAGCCGCGCCCGGCATGGTCGGGCGCATAGGCCGGAAGCACCCGCTCGACCGAGGCGCGCATGCCTGCCGCATCGCCCAGAACGAAGCGGATCGCGTGGCTCAGCTTCATGGCCAGCGCGTCCTCCGGATGCGCACGCAGAACCGCTTCCAACGCGTCCACGGCTTCGCCCGGGTGGCCCTCCAGCCATACGCGCAGCGCCTCGGCATAACGTCGCTCGCGCGCGGTCGCACTGCCTTGGGCCAGCGCGTCTTGTGCCGCGCGGTAAGCCTCGGTGGCCACCTCCATCAATTCGCGCCGACCCAGCAGGATGTAGAACAGGCCCTTGACCGCGTGGGCATGCGCAAAGCCCGGTTCGGCCTCGATCACCCGGCCAAGATGCGTCGGCGTATCGGCGGCATGCGCGAGGAACCCCATCATCGTGTCGTTCCACGACGCAAGGGCCTCCGCCGTGGTCAGGCTCGTCGTCTGGCCGAATATGTCCGTTTTCATGAAGGCAATCCCCAATAGCGGCAAACCAAAATCCCCAACTGCCTAGCAAAGAGGTGTGTCGCGCCCTACCGAATATGTGGTGCGTCACGCACAGGTGAATGCCCGTGTGCTTCTGTGGGCGGCTTCCTGCAGAAACCTGCCCAAATTCCCTGCGATTGGCGAATTTTTGCCGTGCGGCAATACCTTGGGTTGCATAAAATTGTAGCAAAAGCGCGGATTATGCGGCGGTGCGCGAAAAGCCGCGCGTGTTCCGGCGGCGTTTTTCAGATGCGGCCGTCGTAATCGCCGGCCGCAATCTCGGCGGCAATCACCGTGAACCGGTCGGCACGCAACGCCTTTTTCAGCGCCGCGCGCAATTCCTCGCGGGACTTCACGCTATGACCGTGCCCGCCAAAGGCGCGCCCGATGGCGGCCATGTCGTGTCGCGCGAAATCGACGCCCCGCTTGGCCAGCCCCCGCTGCCGTTGTTTCATGTCGATAAGACCGAGGCTCGCATCGACGAACACGACCAAGATCGGCGCCAGCCCCAGCTCGGCGGCGGTGGCCAGTTCCCCGGCCACCATCAGAAAGCCCGCGTCGCCGGTAAACCCAACCACGGGCCGGTCCGGCTCTCCCATCTTCAGGCCCATCGCCAGCGGCACGGCGCAGCCCATCGTGCACAGACCCGAAGACTGGATCAGGCTGCGCGGCTCGTCACAGCGCCACATCTGCGACAGCAGGATCCGGTGCGCGCCGCTATCGGCGGTGGCCAGCGTGCCCTCGGGCATCACCGCCCGTGTCTCGGCGATCACCGCCGCAGGGCCCCAGTCGTCGTCGGTCGGAAAGGCCGCCGCCAGCGCACGCTTGACCTCCGCCGGCGTGCCGCCATCCCAGGTGACGCGCCCGCGCTGTCCCTGCGCAAGCCGTTCCAGCGTCTCGCCGGTATGCGCCACGATATTGAGCGTCGCCTGATGCATGTAATGGGTGTTCGGGACGGCGGCGATGTCGATCACGGTCTGGCGCTCGGGGTCGATGGCGTCGCGCCAGCCGGTGCGCATCTCGATCGGGTCATAGCCGATGCACAGCACCACATCGGCCTTGGCCACCAGCGGCAGAAGATGCTTGTCCGCCAGCGGCGACAGGCCGGCGGCACCCAGGCACATCGGATGATCCTCGGGGATTACGCCCTTGGCCTTGTAGGTGGTGATGACCGGGATGCTGAACTGTTCCACAAAGGCGCGCAGCAACAGCTCGGACCGGTCGCGCAGCACGTCGAGACCCACAATGGCCACAGGGCGCGCCGCCGTGGCGACCGCCGCCGTGGCCCGCGCGGCATCCGCGCCGCTGGGCGCGACCGCGCTGGCATTGGCGCGGACCGGCTCGGGCGCGCCTTCGGGAAACGGCGCATCGGCCACGCTGATCGGCACGTCGATATGCACCGGACCACAGCGCGGTTCGGTGGCGATGGACACGGCCTTGTCGGCGACGATCCCGGCCCCCGCCGCGCTCATGCAGAACGTTCCCTTGGTGATCGGCTGGAACACCGCCTGGTGATCCAGCACCTGATGGGTATAGGTCAGCGCCTCATCCTCGTCGACGCAGCCGGTCAGCACGATCATCGGCACCCGGTCCTGATGCGCGTTGGCCACCACATTGACCGCATTCATCGCCCCTGGCCCGACGGTCGCCACCAGAATGGCCGGCGCGCCGTCGCAATGATGCATGCCCTCGGCGATGAAACCGCCCGCGTTCTCGTGCTTCACCAGCGTAAAGGTGATTCCGGCCTCCTCCAGCGCGTCGACCAGCGTCAGAACCTCGCCGCCGGGCATGCCGAAGGCGTGGCGGCACCCCGCGGCATAAAGACGTTGGGCCAGGATGTCGGCGGCGCGTCGGGTCGTATCGGTCATTAGGCGGCTCCCTTGGGCTGGCAGGCGGGGCATGCCGGGCAGAGGTCGGTCGCGCCGCGGTCGTGTCGCCGGGCACGGGCGCAGTGAAACCACATGGACGCCCAAGATGGAAGACGGGCGCGCCGCGCGCGGCTCATTTTTAGGTGATCGCGCCGGTTGTTGCCGGTCACGCCCGCTCGCCTTTTGTCACAGGTTGGCGAGGCGGCGTTCCGCCGCTACGTCATCGCGCCTATCCTTCCTGCATGGTTCGAACGGACACCCAATGTCCTCCGATCAAGGAGACGTCCCATGCCTAATCTGACCCGTACCGCCGCTCTCATCTCGGCTCTGACCGTGCCCGCCCTTGCGGGCGCGCAGGGTGTCGATCCTGCCATCTCCGCGCCCGGCGGTTACGCGGCGTTCGCTTGCCGGCTGCTCGATCAGGCGCCCGTCGGCACGGTACCGGCACGGACTGCGCGAAATCTGATCGGCCTGTGGAACGACCAGAGCGCCGGCGAAATCGCCATGCCGCAAGGCGTTCGTGTACCGCAAGGCCCGCGCGTCACCCCGACCCGGGTCACACCGGCCGCGCAGCGACCGTGACGCGCCGCCGCGCCTAGTCCGAGATCACGAAATCCGCCGCGACGCTGCGCTCTGCGCCGCGTCCGGTGCTTTCGATCATGATGTATCGATAGTGGTGAAGATCCCCGGCATCCGCCCGCAAGACCCACAGCCGGTCGGCCTTTGATTGCGCGGTGAAGACCGGCATTTCGCCCGCGCGCGCCACCGGTGTCAGCCGCTCATGCGGCGTGTGCCGAAGGTCAAGCCACGCAAAGCGCAGCGCACGGGCCTCTTCCTCGCGTCCCCGCGCCCAATCGGCGTCTTGCCACGGCGGTTGCGCAAACTGCCGCATCTCGTCCATCCGCGCGGCCATGAACGCGATTTCCGGCGCAAATGCCGCCTCCAGCCGGGCGATCTCTTCCTGTGAAATCTCCTCTGGATGGTCCAGATACCAAGTGGCGGACACAAGCACCGCGCCGCAGGCAAGGCTGGACAGGGCAAGCCGTGTGAAACAGGCCCGCGGGCGGACGGGCGCGAAGATCAAAAGGCAAAGCGGCCACTTGATTGCCATGTTGAGCAGCGCGAATCCGCACGACGCCAGCAAAAGGGCCAGCGGCACGGGCAAGCCGAAAAGCGGCGCCACCAGACCCCAGAAGAATACCTCGCCCACCGGCAAGATGGTGATCCCCGCCAGCACCGCAAACGTCACCGTGTTCAGCAGCAGGGACGCGGTCACGGCCCTTCGCCACGACCATGACAGGCCCCGGGCAAAGACGAAGGTGTCCAGGGCGTAGGCGGCGATCAGGGTCAGCCAAACATGTGCCATTTGTCCGCCTTATCCCGACGTGGCGCATCCCGCCATGACCTGCCTCAAAGGCTCTCACGCGCCCGATCCTGCGCTCTTTGATACGGGTCAAGTCCGGACCGTGAAAAGCATGACAGACTTGGGCAAAAGCGAAGGAGAGGACCGATGGAAGAACTGGTAAAGGTCGGACGTGAATTCGTCGAGGCGATGAGGAACGGTCAAGGCGTCTCTCATGTCGACGGGATTTACGCAGAGAATGCCCAGTCGGTCGAGGCGGTCAATCCGCCAGGGCGCGACATCCGGATCGCCAAGGGCCGCGACACGATCAAGACGAAACGCGAAAGCTGGGCCGCAACCCACGACATTCACAAGCTGGAGGCCGACGGGCCTTACGTGCATCCGCCAAACCGCTTCGCCGTGCGGTTCGAGGCGGAGGTGACCCAGAAAGACACCGGGCGAGACATGACGCTTCGCGAAATCGCGGTCTACACGCTCGAAGACGGCAAGATCGTCCGCGAAGAATTCTTCATGCTGCCGAAATAGCCGCGCCACCTGGGCAGACGCCGGGCAGAACGACAAACGCCCCCGCAGATCCCCGCGAGGGCGCAATTGCCGGGGTCGACTCCCGAAAAGGTCTTTGAAAACCTTACACCTTCTCGATCATCTCTGCAGATTTGACAATCACCTCGGCCTGCTTAATCGACGCGATATCCACCAGACGGCCCTTATAGGTCGTGGCGCCCTCGCCGCGCGCCTTGGCCTCTTCCATCGCCTGCAGAATCTCACGGGCTTCCTGCACCGCCTCGACCGAGGGGGTGAAGATCTCGTTGGCCAGCGCGATCTGCCTGGGGTGGATCGCCCACTTGCCCACCATGCCCAGCGTCAGGGCACGCCGTGCCTGCGCGCGAAAGCCCTCGTAGTCCGAGAAATCGCCGAATGGGCCATCGACCGGCAGCACGCCGTGCGTGCGGCAGGCCGCGACGATCTTCGCGGTCGCCCAGTGCCACGGATCGGGCCAGTACTGCTGACCCTCGCGCAGCATGTAATACGCTTCCTGCGTGCCGCCGATCCCGGTCGTCGCCATGCCCATGGAGGCCGCGAAATCCGCAGCACCCAGGCTGATCGCCTGCATCCGGGGGCTCGCCTTGGCGATATCTTCAACGTGGCTGATACCGGCCGCCGATTCGATGATGCACTCGAACCCCACGCGCTTGTCGCGGCCCTTGGCCGCTTCGATGGAACTCACCAACGCGTCGACCGCATAGATATCCTCGCCGCAGCCCGCCTTGGGGATCATGATCAGGTCCAGGCGCCCCTCGGTCTGCTCCATCAGGTCGACCACGTCCTTGTACCAATAGGGCGAATCAAGCCCGTTGATCCGCACGCTGAGGGTTTTCTTGCCCCAGTCGATGTCGTTGATCGCCTGAATGGCGTTCTTGCGCGCGCTGTCCTTGTCCGACGGCGCCACCGAATCTTCCAGGTCGATATTGATCACGTCGGCCTCCGACGCGGCCATCTTCTCGAACAGCTTGGTGTTCGACGCCGGTCCGAAAAGCTGACAGCGATTGGGGCGCGCGGGGGCGGGCGGTTGCAGGCGGAAACTCATGGGCGGCACTCTCTTTTTCGATTGTTGCGGATCTACGTTGCGCCTGAGCTATAAAATTGCGCAGCCCTCTGCAAGCCGAACCATGCCGCGACGCGGCATTCCGGCATAAAGTGCGAAAAATTTGGGTAAAATTCGAAGGGCCTTGCGTAAGGGCCGCCCCACACTAGAGATTCAGGTGCACATTGCCGGCCAACTGACGCACACTGCGCCCGACACGGGACAGACCAAGGAGACGCGCCATGATCGAGACCCCATACCTGCTTTTTCTCGGCGATGCGCCGGACATGCTTGCGGCCAAGGTCGCCATCGGCATTCGCGACTGGCGGCCCGAACACGCGGTGGGCCAGTTCCGCCTGCCCGGCTGCGGCGCCGATCTGGGCCTGACGGATATGGATCTGGCCGAGGCCAAGGCGGCAGGCGCCAAGACGCTGGTCATCGGCGTGGCCAATCGCGGCGGCGTCATTTCCAAGGACTGGAAAAAGGTGCTGGTCACGGCCCTGGAAGAGGGCTTCGATCTGGCCGCCGGTCTGCACAATCTCCTGCGAGATGAGCCCGACCTTGTCGAAGTGGCCAAGGCCACGGGCCGGACCCTGCACGACGTGCGCGTGCCGGCTGTCAAATACCCTATCGCCGACGGCAAGAAACGGACCGGCAAACGCTGCCTTGCGGTGGGCACCGACTGTTCCGTGGGCAAGATGTACACCGCCATGGCGATGGAGCGCGAAATGCAGGAGCGCGGCATGAACGCCACCTTCCGCGCCACCGGACAGACCGGCATCCTCATCACCGGCGACGGCGTGCCGCTCGACGCGGTCATCGCCGATTTCATGGCGGGGTCCATCGAATGGCTAACGCCCGACAACGATCCCGATCACTGGGACCTGATCGAAGGGCAGGGCAGCCTGTTCCACGTGTCCTTTTCCGGCGTCACTCTGGCGTTGATTCATGGCGGTCAGCCCGACGCGCTCATCCTCTGTCACGAGCCGACCCGCAGCCATATGCGCGGTCTGCCCGACTATCAGCCACCCTCGCTGCAGACCCTGCTCGATACCGCGCTGCCGCTGGCGCGCATCGCCAATCCCGCCTGTCAGGCGGTCGGCGTCTCGGTCAACACCCAGCACATGAGCGAGGCCGACGCGCGCGCCTATCTTGACCGGGTCGAGGCCGAGATGGGCCTGCCCGCCACCGATCCCTACCGCTTCGGCGCGGGCAAGCTGGCCGACGCGCTGGCGGCGATGTAAGCCGGTTTGGGCCGGAATAGAGCCTAATTTCGAGAAGGAAGAAAATCTTGCAAGTCACCGTCACGCGCGATGTCTTCCGCCTCGCCGAGGTCTTCACCATCTCTCGCGGCTCGCGCACCGAGGCGCAGGTGCTGACCGTCCGCATCAGCGACGGCGGCGTGACCGGCTGGGGCGAATGCGTGCCCTATGCCCGCTACGATGAAAACCTCGACAGCGTGACCGCCGAGATCGAGGGCCTGCCCGAGACCTTCGACCGCGACGCGCTTTACGATCTTCTGCCCGCCGGGGCCGCGCGCAACGCCGTCGATTGCGCGCTGTGGGATCTCGCGGCCAAGCAGGCGGGCAAGCGCGCGTGGGAACTGGCCGGGCTGAAACAGCCGGGCCCGGAAATCACCGCCTACACCCTATCGCTCGATACGCCCGAAAAGATGCAGGCGCAGGCGGCCAAACACGCCCACCGTCCGCTTCTGAAGATCAAGCTCGGCACGCCCGACGATATGCCTCGGCTCGAGGCCGTGCGCGCCGGAGCACCCGACGCGCGCATCATCATCGACGCCAACGAGGGCTGGTCGGCCGATGTCTATGCCGATCTCGCGCCGCACCTCGTCCGCTTGGGCGTGACGCTGGTGGAACAGCCCCTCCCGGCGGCGGAAGACGAGGCGCTCATCGGCATGGACCGGCCTGTGCCCGTCTGCGCGGACGAAAGCTGCCATGACCGCCAGAGCTTGCCGGGCCTCAAGGGCAAATACGATGTGGTCAATATCAAGCTCGACAAAACCGGCGGCCTGACCGAGGCGCTGCGCCTGCGCGACGCCGCCCGCGCCGAAGGCTACGACATCATGGTCGGGTGCATGGTCGGCTCAAGCCTCGCCATGGCGCCCGCCACGCTGGTGGCGCAGGGCGCGTTGGTCACGGATCTCGACGGCCCGCTCCTGCTGGCCGAAGACCGGGCAACGCCGCTTACCTTCGACGCGGCGGGCGTGCACCCGCCCGAGGCCGCGCTCTGGGGCTAATTCGTCTGCCGCTCGGTACAGACCGTGGTGCCGTCGATGTCCAGGTTCCAGGCGGTAATGCCTTCGGGATACTCCACCTCGGTGCAAAGCCGAAACCGATCAGGTTCAAGCCGCTCGTAGCGCACCGTACCGGCATATCCCGTCAGGCGCGCGGGATTATGCGCGCATGCCATCGGGTCCAGCTCTTCCGGCAGCGCCTCCCGGTCGATCGCCGAGCACTGGGTCACATCGTTAGCAAGCCGCGTCAGGTCCGCCACCCGCCAGCGGTCGCGTTGTTCCATCTGTCCCTGCGCGGGGCCGCCGACCGTCCAGAAGGACAGGCCCAGCGCCGCCACCGCCAGCGCCGCCAGCGCCCAGCCCGCCGGAAAAGACAGCCAGCGCAGCGGCAGGTCCCGATCCTCGCGGAAATAGGCCAGCACCAGCACGGCCATGATCGCGACAATCGCCGATTTCACCAGGAACCGCGGCGTGATCTGACCGTCGAGCCACGAATAGATAAGGTAAAGCGCATCCCCCAAAAGCGTGATCGCCGCCAATAGCATCGCGATGGCCGACAACCAGCGCCGCATCAGCCCGTGCCGGCGTGACGCATCCGCCCGTGTGGCCCGCCGGTCGGCCCGGTCGAGCGCCCAGAAGACCGGCACGAAGACGATCACCGCCGCCATCGGCCAGCGCAGCCCGGACATCTGGCCGCGCAGCAACACGTCGCCCCGCTCGGGGATCCACAGGTTCGCCTGCCCGAAGAGAAGCGCCAGCGTGTTACCCGCCACCATGCCGAACACCACGAAAAGAAGCCCGTAGAAAAATGCCTCTCTCGCCGCCGACGACCGCACCGGGCGCGGCACCGGCGCGGCCCCCTCGCGCAGCATCCAACCGCCCAGCGCCGCGTCGATTTCCGGCGCGGTCCATCCGGCCTCGGTCAGGTCGGCGCGAATCTCGGGCGCGGCCCGTCCGGCCAAAAGCGCCTCGCGCACATGGCGCGACAGCTCTGAATCTATCGGCATGGCCTTCCCTTCCCGGTCTTGTCTTGCCAAGCATGCCCCCGGGTCCGGGCCGCGTGCAATGCTTTTGGCGCCGCGCCGATAGGTCCCGGTGAAAACGCTTGAACCCGGTCGCGGCGGCCCGCTAAACCGGTTGCAGATGGTAACGCCCGAAAGGATGCCCATGACCCGCATCGTCTATGTCAACGGAGAGTATCTGCCCGAGAACGAGGCCAAGGTCTCGATCTTCGACCGCGCCTTCCTGATGGGGGATGGCGTTTACGAGGTCACGAGCGTGCTGCAGGGCAAGCTGATAGATTTCGACGGCCACCGCGCCCGGCTCGACCGGTCTCTGACCGAGCTCGACATGCCCAAGCCCGACATCTTCGACGATCTGCTGGAAATCCACCGCGAGCTTGTGCGCCGCAACGAGGTCGTCGACGGGTTGGTCTACTTGCAAGTGACGCGCGGCGCGCCCGGCGATCGCGATTTCGCGTTTCCCGACCCGGACGAGACCACGCCGACCGTTGTGCTCTTCACCCAGTCCAAGCCCGGCCTTGCCGACACGCCCGCCTCCCGGACCGGCATAAAGGTCATCAGCATCGACGACCTGCGCTGGGACCGGCGCGACATCAAGACGGTCCAGCTTCTTTACCCATCCATGGGCAAGATGATGGCCAAGAAGGCCGGCTGCGACGACGCGTGGATGCTGCAGGACGGCTACGTAACCGAAGGCACGTCGAACAACGCCTATATCGTCAAGAACGGCAAGATCATCACCCGCAAGCTCAGCAACGACATCTTGCACGGCATCACCCGCGCCGCGGTTCTGCGCTTCGCGAAAGAGGCGCAGATGACGGTCGAGGAACGCTCTTTCACCATCGATGAGGCCAAGGATGCCGACGAGGCTTTCATCACCTCCGCCAGCGCCTTCGTGCAGCCAGTCGTGGAAATCGACGGCCACCCGGTGTCCGACGGCACGCCCGGGCCTGTGTCGCGCCGCCTGCGCGAGATCTATCTGGAAGAAAGCCTCAAAGCGGCGGTCTGACGTAAAACAGACCCTGTTTCAGCCCTTTTCGCCCACATTCTCGGCGAAGGATTTCTTGAAATCGGCCTGTTTCTCGGGGCTGGCGTCGGTCTGGTAGTTGGCCTTCCACTCGTCCATCGTCATGCCGTAGAAGATCTCGCGCGCCTCGTCCTTCGACATTTCGATGCCGCGCGCGTTTGCGGCCTCCTGGTACCAGCGCGACAAACAGTTCCGGCAGAATCCGGCCAGGTTCATCATGTCGATATTCTGCACGTCGGTGCGCTTTTCCATCAGGTGCTCGCGCAGCGTGCGAAAGGCGGCGGCTTCAAGCTCGATGCGGGTCTGGTCGTCCATCTTGTCCTCCTCGGATGTCGGTTACAACATGCGCTTGAGATAGGGCGGGTTCAAGTCGGTGAGCCGCACGGTCAGGCTGCCCACATCCCCCAGATGCGTCAGAAACGCGTCCATCACCATCTGCGCCAGCTCCGCCCGCGTGGCGTCGTCCCGTCCCGGGATCAGCAAAAGCGTGGCATGCGCAAAGGATTGCGGCTCCACCCCGATGCGCGAGGCCGTGGCGGCGATGGTCCGCACCCGCACGGTGTCGGGCGCACTGACCGAAGGATGCGCGGCAAACGCCTCCCACAGCGCGTCGCAAAGCGCCTGCAGATTGTGGCTCTGTTCCAGCCCATTCGAGTGTTCGATCACGATATGCGGCATGCTCTCTCCTTTTGTCCGCGATAAGGGCGTGCGCGCGCCGACCGCGCAACCGGAATCTTCGGGAAGTCCGGACACCTGTCGTCGTCGGCAATCCGGGCCAAGTGCTCAGACGCCGGCGGTTTCCGCGGCGTCGCGCAGGATCGGGGCCAGCCGCGCGCCCCACGCCGCCTGCGACTCGGGCGTCGCGATCAGGTCGTTGCGCAGCTCGACCAGCGCATTGGGCCGCTGGTGGGCAATGGCGTGGCGGGCAATGGCGTCTCCCGGCAAGTGCCCGCCATAAGGTTCGTTCGCGCCCACGCAAAGATCCGGCTCGGCCTGCAGCCGCGTGATCAGCGGATCGGTCAGCCGCCGGTCCGCGGCATAAAGCACGCCAACATCCCAGGGCCGGGGCGGGCGCCCCCGCAGCTGCCGTGTGTAGCTGTGAATCGACACGATGATCGTATCGTTGCGCCGCGCCGCCAATTCGGCCAATGCAGTGTGATAGGGTCGATAACAGCGGTTCAGCCGCAATTCGATCTCGGGGCCGTCCGCGTGCCGGTTGGCCGGGATGATCGTCCCGTCATAAAGCTTCATCACCAGCGTCGGGTCGTCCTCGCCCCGGTTCGGGTCGATCACAAGCCGCGAGAAATTCGAGGTGATGCAAGGCCCGTCCAGCGCCTGCGCCAGCGCCCGCGCCACCCCCGCAGCACCCGGATCAAAGGCGATGTGGCGGGCCATGTCCACCTCGGGCAATCCCAGCGTACCCCCGCCCACGAAGGCGGGTACGGTGTTGGTCGCGTGATCGCAGGTCACAAGCCATCGCGCGGGCCGGTCGGCCCCTTCGATATGGAACGGTTGGTAGGTCATCCGCCTGTCATCTTCTTTGCGCCATGCTTTAGGGCAGTTGCGGTGAAAAGGGAAACCGCTATTGTTGCGGACAACCGCGTTACCGCTAACGCCCATGCCGGTCAGGCCTCCGGCCCGTTGCGGTACGCCCGGAAAAAAGACAAGGGGACAGACATGAGACGTCATCGCAACGTCAAGATCGTGGCCACGCTCGGCCCGGCCTCCGAAACGCACGAAACCATCTTCGCACTTCACAAGGCCGGCGCCGATGTGTTCCGCCTGAACATGAGCCACGGCGATCACGAGTCGATCCGCGACAAGCACCGGATCATCCGCCAGATCGAGGAAGAAACCGGCGGCCCGATCGCCATTCTGGCCGACCTTCAGGGGCCCAAGCTGCGCGTCGGCGCCTTCGCCAACGGCGAGGAAGAGCTGGAGGACGGCGCGAAATTCCGCCTTGATCTTGATGACACGCCCGGCACGATCGAGCGCGTGAACCTGCCCCACCCCGAGATCTTCGCGGCGCTGGAGCCTGGCGCGCGGCTTCTGGTGAATGACGGCAACATCCGTCTCAAGGTGCTCGATTGCGGGCCGGATTTCGCCGAAACCGAGGTCGTCACCGGTGGCGTGATTTCCAACCGCAAGGGCGTGAACGTGCCCGACGTGGTGCTGCCGCTCGCCGCGCTGACCGAAAAGGACCGAAAGGACCTCGAATTCGCCTGCGAGCTCGGCGTCGACTGGCTCGCGCTCAGCTTCGTGCAACGCCCCGAGGACGTGATCGAGGCGCGCGAACTGGTCAAGGGCCGCGCGGCGATCATGGTCAAGGTCGAAAAACCCGCCGCCGTGAACGATTTCGACGCCATTCTGGAAGAGGTCGACGGCATCATGGTCGCGCGTGGCGATCTGGGCGTGGAACTGCCGGTTCAGAACGTGCCGCCCCTGCAGAAACGCATGGTGCGCAAGTGCCGCGCCGCCGCCAAGCCGGTGATCGTGGCAACGCAAATGCTCGAGTCGATGGTCCACGGCCCGATGCCCACAAGGGCCGAGGTCTCGGACGTCGCCACCGCGATCTATGAAGGGGCCGACGCCATCATGCTCTCGGCGGAATCGGCCGCGGGCGACTTTCCGGTAGACGCGGTGCGCACGATGGACGATGTCGCCCGCGAGGTCGAGGATGACCCCACCTATACCGAAATCCTCGAGGCCTCGCGCAAGGCCGAGCGCACCACCGTGGCCGACGGCATTGTCGCCGCCGCCCGCGAAATCGCCGAAACAACCGATATCAAGGTGATCTGCTGCTACACCCAGTCGGGCACCACCGGCCTTCTGACCGCGCGTGAACGGCCCCGTGTCCCGATCATCGCCATGACGAACATGATGGATACGGCCCGGCGGCTGTCTCTGACCTGGGGGGTCAACTGCGTGATGACCGGGCAACTCTCACGATTCAAGCAGGCCGTGATCAATGCCGCCAAGGCTGCCCGCGAACAGGGCTACGCCAGCGAGCTAGACCAGATCCTGGTGATCGCCGGCGTGCCCTTCAACGTACCCGGCACGACCAATATCCTGCGCGTAGCGCCCTGTCAGGAAAGCCTTATTTCCTCCACAGATCCGGGATAAACTGTTTATACTGCAGTCGGGGGGACACGCACGGAGGATCATTATGGACCCCGATCTCTTTTTTACCATAGGCATTGTTCTCGCCGTCTTTTCCGTCCCGTCGATCATGTCGGCCTTTTCCGAGGGCCGCGCCCCCCGTGTGGCGGCCTTCACCGTCATCGCGGCGGGGGCGATGGTTGTCTGGGCGATCCAGACCAAACCGGGCGGCTATGCGTTCACCGACATCCCGGATGTCTTCGTGCGCGTGGTCGCGAAATACCTGACCTGACGCAGCCGCAGGTCAAGTCTCTACCATGCCCGGATCGCGGCCTGGCCGCGACCCGCGCGCACCTGCCCGCTTAAGGCAGGATCAGGTTCGTATCCCACCCGATCAGCCGCAGATCGCCCGCCTCGTCGCGCATCGCGGTGGCGATCCAGTCCCGGTTGCCGCCATCGCCATCGCTGCGCAGATGCGCCACCGCGTCCGCCGAGATCTGTGACGCCGGCCCGACCCGGCTCGACCCAAGCCGCCGGATGCGGCGCCCGTCATCGCCGATCTGCCAGCCGATCAGGTACAGCCTGTCATCCCCGCCCCGCACCACGCTGGCCAGATTGGACCGCCCGTGCGGCACGGGCATCAGCGTGATCTCGGACACATCGCCCGCAACGGCCTGATCGCGGCGCGCTGTGATATCGCCCTGCGCAGACACCGACCACGCGATCAGGCGCAGCTTTCCCTCCGAATCCGCCATTGCCGCCGCCACGCCGCCGGCAAGCGGCGCCACGTCGAGCACGGAGCCGATTTCGCCCGCCGTCCCGGCGGCCCGCCGGGTAAAGCTCTGCCCGTTGTCCGACAGCGTCCAGGGCGTCACGCGCAACTCTCCGTCCGCGTCGCGCACGGCGGTATAGACCCCGTTGAAATGCTTGGCCCGCGCGACCGACACCGCCGACACAAGGTCATCGCCGGCCTCGGCAAGTCGGGCGATCGACACACTTCCATCGCTGCCCGTCAGGATATCCCACGCGATCAGCTTGAGCCGGCCATTGCCGTCGCGCATCGCCGTGACCGCCCGTGGATTAAGCCCGCTGATCGTGGCCATATCGAGCGCGCTGACCCGCCCGGCTTCGACACTGTCCATGCGGGTGAAATTGCCGCCGACCCCGACGCGATAGGCGATCATTTTCAGCTTGTCGTCGGTCTGGCGAACCGCCGCCAGAATGAAGTTGGGGGCAGGCTCGCTCAGATAAACCTCCTTCACAGGCCCGGCCTCGATATCGCCCCGGCGATTGAACCGCGAGACGCCAACAAGATCCCAGCTGACAAGTTTGAGATTGCTGTTCGTGTCCGCGATCGACGCCGTCACCACCCGGTTCGAGGACACGAACTGCGTGGCCGTCCCGGTCACGCCGCCGGCGCTGGCCTCCAGAAGCGGCAGAAAGGGCGATGCGTGCACCACGACGGGATTGTTGCGGATCGCGTCGTTGCGAAAAGGCTTCCAGATGGACTCGTCCGTCCGGTGCCGCAACCAGCCATAGTTGAGCCGCGTGGGAATATTGTCGCCGTCCTTCTGCAAAAGGCCGTTGCGTTCGCGGACCCGCTGGGTGTGGATATGCAGGTGCGGCCCGCTCGACGCGCCGCTGTTGCCCGCGCGGCCAAGGAACTCTCCCTGGACGATCCGTGGCCGCCGCGTCACGCAATCATCCGCGGCCGGGGTTTCGCCCGTCTCGCAGACCCGAAGATAGGACTCGGCGGGAAAAATACCGCTCCGGTCGCGCGCATCATCCATGAACAGCCCCCGGTTCGGGCAGATCTCGGTGGGAATCGTGTCGCGCTGCAGATGGGCGATCAGCACGACGTCGCCATTATTCCGGCGCAGCGACACGTGATTCCCCGACCGCATGATCCGGCATTCTTCAGTGTCCGGGCACGCATCGGTGTCACATCCCACCGTACAATCTTCGCCGCAGCACCGGGCCATATGCGGCTCTCCGGGGCGCGGATTTTCCGGATGCCCGGCCCAGCAACTGACCACCTCGCCATCCACGGGCGCGTAAAGCGGCACGCCGAAGATGAGGCGGTCTTCGTTGCGCGATCCGCCATTTTCGTCCAGTGAGGTCCATTGCGACCCGCTGCGGCGGACGACATTCATGTCGCGTGAGTGGCTGCCGCCATGGTCTCCGTCCATGTTCCAGATCTGCCCGTCCGGCAGGTCCGACATCCGCGCCGGGAACGACATTTCGGATTGCGCCTGGACCGGAAGGGCGCAGAGCCCGGTAAGAAGGAAAACAAGACCCAAAAGCACCTGAAAAGACACAGAAAACCGCGTGAAAGAAAACCGCATGGCTAATCTCCGATAGAAAAAGAATTTTGTAATAATCCTTAGATTGTATCCCAAAATCCGGCTTCTTTCAATCCAAGGTCGCGATATGCCCGGGGTCACGGGCCCGCGGTCGTGCCTCGCCGACCAACCCCCCTTGCGTTACAAGCGCGGTCGTCCTATACGGCGCGCTCCAACCCGCGCGTCCGGCCAAAGTGGCATGCCGAGTCGCGCGTCAACCGACCCGAAACCCGAGGAGCCGGAAATGCCCAAGATGAAGACCAAGTCGAGCTGCAAGAAGCGGTTCAAGGTGACGGCCAAGGGCCGCGTGGTGGCCGCGCAGGCCGGCAAGCGCCATGGCATGATCAAACGCACCAACAAGTTCATTCGTAACGCGCGCGGCACCACCACGCTGTGCAAGGCTGACGAAGGTATCATCAAGCCGATGATGCCCTACGCCCGCTGAAGGAGGTTTGATCCATGTCCAGAGTTAAAGGTGGCACCGTCACCCACGCCCGTCACAAGAAAGTCGTCAAAGCCGCCAAAGGCTATTACGGTCGCCGCAAGAACACCTTCAAGGTGGCGCGTCAGGCCGTCGATAAGGCGAACCAGTATGCAACCCGCGACCGCAAGAACCGCAAGCGCAGTTTCCGCGCCCTGTGGATCCAGCGGATCAACGCCGCCGTGCGCGCGCATGACGAGGCGCTGACCTATTCGCGCTTCATCAATGGCCTGACGCTGGCCGGCGTCGAGGTTGACCGCAAGGTTCTGGCAGACCTCGCCGTGCACGAGCCCGCCGCCTTCGGCGCGATCGTGGACCAGGCTAAGGGCGCGCTCAACGCCTGAGCACCGGCCGTTCGAAAGAGTTCCAAAACGCCGCCCGGACAGGATCCGGGCGGCGTTTTTCATGTCGCTCCAAAGCCCCGTGTCATCCTGACCGGACAAACCTTTCGGAATATGTTAATTAAAGCATGTTGGAGCGTAATTTGTTTTGAAGTTATCCAGACCCGAAACTTGCATGACGAACAGGTGCGCCATGACCAGATGCCTTGCCGTTTTCACCCTTTTCATTTCCCTCGCCGCCTGCGCCCAGCAGGAAGAAGTTGTTGAGGTCCGCGACCCCGTGACCGGCGAAGTCACTTACGAAACACGCGGTGATTAAGACGCCCGACGCTGGCTCGGCTCCGGTGATCCGGACGGGCGGACGGGCGCAACATCTCGAAGAATGCGCAGACGGCGCTGATCGAGACTTAACTCGAACCGTAAGAGTGCGCAGACCGGGCCGATAAGAAAAGGGCGGGCACAGGGCCCGCCCAAATCCTAAAGTTCTGACCGGCGATCGGCCTTGCATCGCCTTCCGGCGCCGAAGCCACGCCAAACCTCCCAGACCGGTCAGCAGCAGCGGAAGACCGGCGGGAAGCGGAATCGTCCCGGGAATCGCGGACGTGAACTCGGCCCGTAGCGTGCCGGTATTGGCAGTGCCTTCCGGCGAGACGAACTGCGAGTTCAAGACGCCGTTCTGCACGAAGCCGAGGAACGACAGGGTATAATCGACACCTCCGACATTCACCGTCGACGTGCCATTCAGAACCGAGGTCGTGACGGTGTCATCCGCACAGCTGGGCTGCGGGCTGCATGCGTTCGCTGTTTCATCGAGGGCGAAATTAAAGAGGAAGGACGCGCCGCTGAGGATCGTCGTGATCCCATCCAGAACGACGTCAGCTGTCACCGTCAGATCGACCGACGTGAGGCCTGTTCCCGCGGCAATGGGGTTGTTGAAATGCGTGAACGTTCCGAAATCGAACTGTCCCGGTACCGGTGAGGCGGGGTTCGGCACCGGATCGCTGGCGACTTGAACTTCGAAACCCGACCGGAACCGGACCGGATTGAAGTCGGTCCCGCTCCCACCTGGTGTCCCCCAGGCCAGGAACGGGTTTAGCGGGTCGGAATTGTCGACCAACGCATTTGCTCCGGGGTCTGCGGCCACATTGGACTAGGCCGCCGAGACATTCGAGAGTTCAAGTGTCGACGCGAAAGCGTCTGTTGCCGTGAGTGTAACCGCTGCAATACTCGAAAAAGCTAACACCTTAAGGTTGTGAAACATCGTTCTCTCAATCAATGGATATTATGTAAAGAGCCGTGCCACATTCCTGCCGCAATGTCTTGGTCATCAAGGCGCTAAGGTCAAATAATTAAAGGATAAAAATCGCATAAGGTGTAACCCCGCGCAAGCTTCCGGGGTAGGTTGTGATACTCGGAGCCTTGCGTGGCTGCGGTTCGGTTCGACGTCGCCTGGCACGTCACGTCATGCGGTCCGAACCCGCGCCGCCGAATCGCAAAAATGCACCTATGAGGCGTTTGAACGGAACGTTTCGCGACTCCGTCCCGGTTTGTCCCGCACTTCGCTGACGGGCATCCCTGCGTCGGGTGCACGGTCGTTCCACCGGCCCTCTCAGAAGCAGGGAAGGCCCGCTTCGACTCTTTTGTCTGCAGATCGCCAGAGCTCCAGCTTGCGCCGCCGGTGGTCCAGCACGTAGGGTGGCCGCGTCGCGACCTGACGCGCGAGAACCAAAAAATATTCGGGACCCAAAGGGTCTCACGTAAGGGAGGATACGTAATGAACACCGATCTGAGGCTCCTTGTCGGAGCATCGGCGATTGCCATGATGTCGCTTGCCGGCGCTGCGACGGCCCAAGACTGCGAACGCGGCACCCTGGACGATCGCTATTGTGACGAGGACGGGGATCTGATTGCCGATATCCCGACCGACGCCAGCCAGCTCATGGATCCCGACACGCTGATCTTCGCGTACACCCCGGTCGAGGATCCGGCGGTCTACAAGGAGGCATGGTCCGACTTTCTCGACTTTCTCAGCGAGAAGACCGGAAAGGAGATCGTCTTTTTCCCGGTTCAGTCCAACGCGGCTCAGATCGAGGCGATGCGCTCGGGCCGTCTGCATATTGCGGGCTTCAACACCGGCTCGAACCCCCTGGCGGTGAATTGCGCAGGCTTCCGTCCGTTCACGATCATGGCGGGTGAAGACGGCTCTTACGGCTACGAGATGGAAATCATCACCCATCCCGAAAGCGGCATCGAAAAAGTCGAGGACATCAAGGGCGGGCAGCTCGCCTTCACCTCGCCCACGTCCAACTCGGGCTTCAAGGCGCCCTCGGCGATCCTCAAAAGCGATTTCGACATGGTCGCAGAGCGCGATTTCGAACCGGTCTATTCCGGCAAGCATGACAACTCGATCCTGGGCGTCGCCAACAAGGACTATCCCGCGGCCTCGATTGCGAATTCGGTCAAGGCGCGGATGCTGGCGCGCGATGTGGTCTCCGAGGATCAACTGGTGACGATCTACAAGTCGCAGACATTCCCGACCACGGGCTACGGCGTCGTCTACAACCTCACGCCGGACCTCCAGCAGGCGATCCAGGATGCGTTCTTCGAGTTCGAGTGGGAAGGCACCTCGCTGGAAGAAGAGTTCTCCAAAAACGGCGAAGCGCAATTCATTCCGATCACGTATCAGCAGGAATGGGAAGTCATCAGAAAGATCGACGCGGCCAACGACGTCAGCTACGCCTGCGAGTAATCTTTGCGCCTTTGGGCGGGGGCCGGTCCGGCCCCTGCCGCTCGGGCAAACGCGGGAAATCATGATGCTGCGCCTCAACAAGCTTACGAAAACCTACAAGACCGGCGACAAGGCTCTGAAAGAGATCGACCTTGAAGTGCCGAAAGGGCAGGTCGTGGCCCTGATCGGGCCGTCGGGCGCCGGCAAATCGACCCTGATCCGCTGTATCAACAGGCTGGTGGAACCCACCGGCGGCGAGGTCTGGATCGATGACCTCGAGGTGACGCGCCTCGGAACGGGCGCCCTGCGCCGCGCGCGCCGCGCGATGGGCATGATCTTTCAGGAATACGCGCTTGTCGAGCGCCTGACCGTAATGGAAAACGTGCTGTCGGGCCGTCTGGGCTATGTCGGGTTCTGGCGCAGTTTTCTGCGCAAATACCCCAAGTCGGACGTGGACGAGGCGTTCCGCCTGCTCGACAGGGTGGGCCTTCTTCACATGGCCGACAAACGCGCCGACGAGCTTTCGGGCGGCCAGCGCCAGCGCGTCGGGATTTGCCGCGCGCTCATTCAGAACCCCAAGCTTCTTCTGGTGGACGAGCCGACAGCGTCACTCGACCCCAAGACAAGCCGCCAGATCATGCGCCTGATCACCGAGCTTTGTCGCGAACGCGGTCTTGCCGCCATCATCAACATTCACGACGTCGCCCTGGCGCAGATGTTCGTTCAGCGCGTTGTCGGCCTGCGTTTCGGCGCAATTGAATTCGACGGCGCCCCGGATGCCCTGACCCCGGACGTGCTCACCACCATCTACGGCGAGGAAGACTGGGAAGCGACCATCGAAAAGGCTGACGAAGACGCGCCCGAACCGGTCGAGGCCGCGCAATGAGTCATCGCGAACTGGACGACATGCTTGGCAAGGGCTGGCGAAAGCCGCCGCTGGTCCGCCATCCGGTTCTGCGCTGGGGTCTGGTCGCGGGCTTTGCGGCCTACATGGTCATGGCGGTTCTCACGATCGAGGTTGATTGGGGCCGTGTCTATGAAGGGCTGGATCGCGGCTGGCAGTTCATCCTGTCCTTCACCCGGCCCGATTTCATGTCGCGCTGGGGCGATATCTGGGACGGGCTTGTCGAAAGCGTGGTGATGACCGTGGCGGCCTCCGTGGTCGGTATCGCGATCTCGATTCCCATCGGCCTCGGCGCGGCGCGCAACATCGCCCCCCTGCCGGTCTACCTGATCTGTCGTGCAATCATCGCCATCAGCCGCTCTTTGCAGGAAATCATCGTCGCCATCCTGCTGGTGGCGATCTTCGGCTTCGGCCCACTCGCGGGGTTCCTGACGCTCTCGTTCGCGACCATCGGGTTCCTGTCCAAACTTCTCGCCGAAGATATCGAGGCCATGGACCGCGTGCAGGCCGAGGCGATCCGCGCATCGGGCGCGCGGTGGATGCAATGGATCAACTACGGCGTCCAGCCGCAGGTCATGCCGCGCCTCGTGGGTCTGTCAATGTACCGCATCGATATCAATTTCCGCGAAAGCGCGATCCTGGGCCTGGTCGGCGCAGGCGGCATCGGCGCCACCCTGAACACCGCCTTCGACCGCTACGAATACGACACCGCCGCGGCCATCCTGATCCTGATCATCGGGATTGTCATGATGCTTGAATACCTCTCCGGCGTGATCCGCGCGAGGGTGCAGTAATGCCGGTGCTCGACGTCAACGGCGCGCCGGTCTGGCGCAGGCGCACGACCGGTCAGGCGCTTCTGCGCTGGTTCGGCTGGCTTCTCGGGGTCGCGGTCTTTCTGTTCTGCTGGCAAAGGATCTCTGACGCCACGACGTGGTTTTTCGTCTGGGATGCGCCCCGCATCGCCGACGATATCTGGTCGCGCGCCACGCCACCGCGCTGGGATTATATCACGCAGCTCGGCCGCCCGATCTGGGACACGTTCAACATCGCCACGCTGGGAACGCTGATCTCGCTCTGTCTTGCCGTGCCGGTCGCTTTTCTTGCCGCGCGCAACACCACGCCGTCGCGGCTCTTCATTCGTCCGATTGCGCTTCTGATCATCGTTGCGACGCGCTCGATCAACTCGCTGATCTGGGCGCTTCTGCTGATCGCCATCATCGGCCCCGGCGTCTTTGCCGGCGTCGTGGCCATCGCTATCCGGTCCATCGGGTTCTGCGCCAAGCTGCTCTATGAGGCGATCGAGGAAATCAACGAAAGCCAGGTCGAGGCGATCACCGCCACCGGGGCCTCGCGCTGGCAGGTCATGGCCTACGGCATCGTGCCGCAAGTCCTGCCCGCCTTCGCCGGCATCGCGGTCTTCCGTTGGGATATCAACATCCGCGAATCCACGGTTCTGGGCCTCGTCGGCGCGGGCGGCATCGGGCTTCAGCTTTCGGCCTCGCTCAACGTGCTAGCCTGGCCTCAGGTCAGCATGATCCTTCTGGTCATTCTCTGCGCCGTGGTGATCAGCGAATGGGTCTCGGCCAAGGTTCGTGGGGCGATCATATGACAACAATGACGGCGCAGGAGGCGCTCGCGGCTTACGAGGCGGCGCGCCATCGTCTGCCCGACCCGGTCACCGCCACCTCCGCCCCGCGCAGGGTCGATACGCTGGCAGGGCTTGCCAGGGATTTCGACGCTTTCTTCCTCGATGCCTTCGGCGTTCTGAACGTAGGGGAAACCGCGATCCCCGGCGTGCCCGACCGTATCGCGGCACTGCAGGAGATGGGCAAACGCGTGCTCGTCGTCTCGAACGCGGCCGGATTCCCGCAGGACCGGTTGCTCGAGAAATACGCGCGGCTCGGCTACGATTTCGCCGACGACGACGTCGTGACCAGCCGCAAGGCGCTTGCGGCGGCGGTGGGTGCCGGCACTGGCCGCAGATGGGGCCTGATGGTCAGCGACGGCATGCCTGCCGCGGAATTCGACGCGCTGGATCACGTCCGCCTTCGGGACGACGCCGCGGCCTATGAGACGCCCGATATCTTCCTGATGATCGGCAGCGCAACCTGGACCGAAACCCGCCAAACCCTGCTCGAAGAGGCGCTGATCGCCCGTCCCCGGCCGGTTTTCGTCGGCAACCCCGATATCGTCGCCCCCCGGGAAAAGGGCTTTTCGCTCGAACCGGGGCATTTCGCCCACAGGCTGGCCGACCGCACCGGCATCACGCCGGAATTTTTCGGCAAGCCTTTCGCCAATATCTACGATATCGCCTTCGCCCGGCTGTCCGCCGACATCCCGAAATCCCGCATCCTGATGGTGGGCGACAGCCTGCACACCGATATCCTCGGCGCGCAAACCGCCGGCGTCGCCTCCGCGCTGGTCACTGATTACGGCTTTCTCGCCGGCCAGGACCCGGCAGAGGCCATGGCGCAAACCGGCATCACGCCCGATTTCATTCTGCCCAGCCCGTGATCGCGCGCTTGGTTCAGCTTGAGGCCCGATTTGCGCAGCCTCCGCTGCGCGTGGTCAAGAGGGGTGGTTCGCCGCGCAGAATGACGGACCGGGACACCGGCCCGCACGCGTTGCGCGATATTTGTACAAAATGGAAAAACGCCCTTTGAGAGGTGCTGCAATTTGTACAAAACACCCGGTCAAACCGCCGACTTGCGCAAAGCGCACAGGCGGGGTAACCCGCGCGGGACAGGAGTCAGCCCGGGTAAAGTGATGGACGATCTGCGAGACAAGTATCTGACGGCGATCGCCGGGGCCTCGGACGAGGCCGCGCTGGAAGATCTGCGTGTGCAAGCCGTTGGGAAGAAAGGCGAAGTTGCCCTCAAGATGCGCGAGCTGGGCAAGATGACGCCCGAAGAACGGCAAGTCATGGGGCCGAAGCTCAACGCTTTGAAGGACGAGATCACCTCCGCCATCGCCGCCAAGAAAGCCGGGCTGGAGGACGCCGCGCTCGACGAGCGCCTGCGCGGCGAATGGCTGGATGTCACCCTGCCCGGACGCGGTCGGCGGCAGGGAACGATCCATCCAATTTCCCAAGTAACAGAAGAGGTTACGGCGATTTTCGCCGATATGGGCTTCGCCGTGGCGGAAGGCCCCCAGATCGAATCCGACTGGTATAATTTCGACGCGCTCAACATCCCCAGCCACCACCCGGCCCGCGCCGAAATGGACACCTTCTACATCCACCGCGCCGAAGGCGACGACCGCCCCCCGCATGTGTTGCGCACCCATACCAGCCCGGTTCAGATCCGCGCGATGCAGGAACAGGGTGCTCCCATCCGCGTCATCGCCCCCGGCCGCGTCTACCGCGCGGACTATGACCAGACCCACACACCGATGTTCCACCAGATCGAGGGGCTGGCAATTGATCGTGATATTTCAATGGCTAACCTCAAGTGGGTACTGGAAGAATTCGTGAAAGCCTTCTTCGAGGTTGACCATGTCGACCTGCGCTTCCGCGCCTCGCACTTCCCCTTCACCGAACCCTCTGCCGAGGTCGATATCCGCTGTTCGTGGGAGGACGGCACCCTCAAGGTCGGCGAAGGCGACGACTGGCTCGAGATCCTTGGCAGCGGTATGGTGCATCCCAAGGTCCTGCAGGCCGGCAATATCGACCCGGACCAATGGCAGGGCTTTGCCTTCGGCCTCGGGATCGATCGGATCGCGATGCTGAAATACGGCATCCCCGATTTGCGCGCCTTCTTCGATTCCGACCTGCGCTGGCTGAGGCACTACGGCTTCGCCTCGCTCGACGTGCCCACGCTGCATGGGGGCCTCAGCCGATAAAATGCCGAGCAGGGTGCGCTGAAGCGCACCCTACAGGTGACGTGACGCGTCGCGCGGCGTAGACTGCCGAAAAAGGAAGCTCACCATGCCCCTCAGGCAACTCGTTTACGCCTCTCGCCCCTTCGGTTTCGACGATGCCATGCTGGCAGGGATCCTGCTCGATGCGCGGCGGTGCAATGCGCGGGACGACATCACCGGCGCGCTAATCTGCCGGGCCGATCTATACCTGCAAATGCTTGAAGGCCCCGAAGCGGCGGTCGAGGAGTGCTATGACCGCATCCGTCAGGATGACCGCCATACAGAGGCGCGGCGGCTCTTGGACCGGCCGATCAAGACCCGGCTGTTTCCCGGCTGGGCCATGCGTGACGACCCTGCGCAAAGCTGGGTCTGGACCATCGAAGAGGTGCGCGACGGTGCCATCGAACGCGCGACCGAGGACGAGGTAATAGGCTTTTTCGAGCGGTTGGCCGCGCAGAAGATCGTGCCGCCCCGCAAAACCTGATACCGCTGGTGGCGGCCTGCCATCGTCGTGGAATGACCAGAGTTCAGCCGGATTAGAGACGCATATGACCCTTTTCTCGAGTCAGAACCGGGACCGGAACGACGAAACACGCCGGCTTTACGCGCTTTTCGAGCTTGTCCACACCGCCGTCGATTTTCTGGCTGCGCTCTCGTTCCTCATCGGCTCGATTCTGTTTCTCTGGCCCGATCACGAAACCCCCGCGATCTGGCTTTTCGTGATCGGCTCGGTCTTTTTCTGTCTCAAGCCGACCATCCGGATGATCCGAGAGCTCAAGCTCGCGTCGATGGGGGACACCGAGGATCTTGCGAAACGCTACGATCGCTGAGGGTATGATCGCGCAGTTTGCGCTTTTTGCGGGCAAGGACCGACGCTATAGCTGCGCGCATGGCGAAGACGAGCAAGACCAAGGACCGACCGTCGCTGGCCGACAGGATCACCGCGCCGGTCCACTGGCTGCGGCGCTGGACCTTGCGGCTCATTTTCCTGGCGGTCGTGATCGTGTTGGGCACGGTGACCGCACATCGCGTCTTCAACCCGCCGGATACGCTTTACATGAAGCAAGAGACCGCCCGGTTGGGCAAGATCGATCACCAGTGGGTGCCGATGGATGCCATCGCGCCGGTCATGGCCCGGTCGGTCGTGGCGGCCGAGGATGCGAATTTCTGCCTGCATTGGGGGTTCGACATGGGCGCGATCCGCGCCGCGATCGAGGATGGCGGCGCGCGCGGCGCGTCCACGCTCAGCCAGCAGGTGGTCAAGAACGTCTATCTCTGGCACGGGCGATCCTGGCTTCGCAAGGCGCTGGAGGCAGCGATCACGCCTGCGGTCGAGGCGATCTGGTCCAAGCGGCGCATCTTGGAGGTGTACCTTAACGTGGCGGAATTCGACGAAGGCATCTTTGGCGTCGAGGCCGCGGCGCGGCATTATTTCGGGGTCGGCCCCGAGGCGCTGACGGATCATCAGGCGGCGCGGCTGGCGGCGATCCTGCCCGCCCCCAAGGAACGATCGGCGAGCCGTCCAGGAGATTTTGTCCGGCGGCGTGCGGCACAAATCATGGACGGAGCGGCCACGATCCGCCGCGATGGGCGCGCGGCCTGTTTCGAGGATTGAAATGGCCGCGCAATCCGGGCATTGAGAAGCGCACACGACCCTTTTTGCAATGAAGCTCGGAAATTCTTTTATGGCCAAGCTCTACCACGTTCCGTTGTCCCCGTTCTGCCGCAAGGTGCGGCTGGTGCTGGCCGAGAAACGGATCGAATGCGAGCTGGTCGAGGAACGCTACTGGGAACGCGACGCCGACTTTCTGCGGCGCAATCCGGCGGGCAAGGTCCCGGTGCTGCGTCTGGACAACATGACGTTGTCGGAAAGTACGCCGATCTGTGAATATCTCGAAGAACGGCATCCCGAACCGCCGCTGATGCCCAAAGGTCACGAGGGCCGGTACGAGGTGCGGCGGCTGGTCAGCTGGTTCGACGACAAGTTCCACAGCGAAGTGACCTCCAAACTGCTCTACGAGCGGGTCAACAAAAAGGTCATGGGCCTCGGTTTTCCCGACAGCGGCAACGTCAAGGCCGGTGCCAAGGCGATCAAATTCCATATCGACTACATGGCCTGGCTGCTCGACCGGCGCAGATGGCTGGCGGGTGACGTGATGACACTAGCGGATTTCGCCGCTGCGGCCCATTTGTCGAGCCTCGATTACATCTCAGACGTGGATTGGCACCGCAGCGAGGTCGTCAAGGACTGGTACGCGAAGATCAAATCTCGTCCGGCTTTCCGTGGCATCCTGGCAGATCAGGTGCCCGGATTTCCGCAGCCGACGCATTATGCCGATCTCGATTTCTAGGGCGAGGGCGCGGGCGTCCCAAAGTGGCGCTTGCCGCGTGATTTCGCCGGAATGAGCACTGATCGGCTGAAAGAGAGACTGATTTCGCAGGCGCAAGAGGAAGGATTTTCCGCCTGCCGCGTCTGCCGGCCCTGGGATGTGGGTCACGTTCCCGCGCGCCTGGCGGCTTTTCTCGACAGGGGATATCACGGGCAGATGGGCTGGCTGGCCGAACGCACGCATTGGCGTGGCGCGCCGCAGGTCCTGTGGCCCGAGGCGCGTTCGGTGATCATGCTGGCCGAAAACTACGGACCGTCCGAGGACCCGCTGGCCCTTCTGGATCAGCCGGATCGCGGCGCAGTCTCGGTTTACGCCCGCAATCGCGATTACCATGACGTGGTCAAGAAACGGTTGAAACGTCTGGCGCGCTGGCTGATCGCCGAGGCGGGCGGCGAGGTGAAGGTGTTCGTCGATACCGCGCCGGTGCCGGAAAAACCGCTGGCCGAGGCGGCGGGCCTTGGCTGGCAAGGCAAGCATACCAATCTGGTCAGCCGCGATTTGGGCAGCTGGTTCTTTATCGGGTCGGTGTTCACGACGCTCGAAATCGACACTGATCCGGCAGAAGTCGATCATTGCGGCTCGTGCCGGGCCTGTCTCGACATTTGCCCGACCGATGCCTTTCCCGCGCCCTATCAGCTCGACGCGCGGCGTTGCATTTCCTACCTGACGATCGAGCATAAAGGGCCCGTGGACGAAGAGCTCCGGCCCGGGATCGGCAATCGTATCTACGGGTGTGATGATTGCCTTGCCGTGTGTCCCTGGAACAAGTTCGCGACCCGCGCGGAAGAGTTGCGGTACCATGCACGCGACGATCTGAAAGCGCCGGCACTGGAAGACCTTGCTGCTCTCGATGATGCCACGTTCCGGGCGCGGTTTTCCGGCAGCCCGATCAAGCGGATCGGGCGAAATCGGTTCGTGCGTAACGTCGCCTACGCGATCGGGAATTCGGGCCTGCCGCGACTTTTGCCAGTGGTGCAGGCGCTCTGCGACGACGAAGATGCGGCGGTCGCCGATGCGGCAAGATGGGCAGTGATGCGACTTCGATCTGCCGCAAACGGACCGGCGTAAAACCTGCGCCTGGGCTATCGCGCAAGGGCAGGAAAGGGATGGGCCATGGCAATTCTACTCGGCGTCGATACCGGCGGAACCTATACCGACGCGGTTCTGATCCGCGATGAAACGGACGTCGTGGCAAGCGCCAAGGCGCTGACAACCCGGCATGACCTTGCCGAAGGGATCGGGGCCGCCATCGCGGCGGTTCTGACCCAAAGCGGTGTCGCGCCCGGCGATATTGGCATGGCCTCTCTGTCGACCACGCTGGCGACCAATGCGCTGGTCGAGGGGCAGGGCGGGCGCGTCGGTCTCGTCTATATCGGGTTCCGCGAACAGGATCTGGACAGCCATGGTTTGCGCGACGCGTTGGGGGGTGATCCGGCCTTGGTTCTACAGGGTGGTCACGGACATGCGGGCACCGAAACCGCGCCGCTGGATGAAACCGCGCTTTCGGCTTGGTTAGACTCTATTGATCCCGTATCCGCCTATGCCGTCGCAGCACAGTTCGCTACACGAAACCCGGCTCATGAACTGCGCGCCGCCGAGATTATCCGTGCGACGACGGGCAGGCCCGTGTCGCTTTCGCATCAGCTTTCGGCCAAGCTCAACGGACCGAAGCGCGCACTGACAGCTCTTCTGAATGCAAGGCTGATCGGGATGATCACGCGCCTCATCGCACGCGCGGAGCATACGTTGGGCACCCTCGGCATCGCCGCGCCGCTGATGGTCGTCCGCGGGGATGGTGCGTTGATCTCGGCAGCTCAGGCGCGCGAGAGGCCGATCGAAACGATCCTGAGCGGGCCTGCGGCAAGCATCGTCGGCGCGCGCTGGATGACCGGCGCGAAGGACGCGCTCGTGTCGGATATCGGCGGGACGACGACGGACATCGCATTGCTGCGCGACGGACGGCCGATGATTGACCCTGCCGGCGCACAGGTCGGGCCCTGGCGCACCATGGTCGAGGCGGTGGCGATGCGCACCACCGGCCTCGGCGGCGATAGCGAGGTAACCGTGAACGAGTCCGGGTTGAGAGGTGGCGTCACCCTTGGTCCGCGCCGGATGGTGCCGGTCAGCCTTCTTGCGGCGGAGGCGGGCCAAAAGGTGCATGACGTGCTTGACGAACAGCTACGCCGCGAAGTGCCCGGCGAACAGGATGCGCTGTTCGTTCGGGCTGTAAACGGCATGGATCAGGGTGGATTAGGGTCGAAAGACCTGCAGCTGCTCGAACGGATCGGCCCCGGCGTGATGGCCCTGTCCGCCGTTCTGGGCGCCCGCAGCGATCGCGCGGTGCTGCGTCGGCTGGTGGCGCGCGGGCTGGTCCTGGTGGCCGGGCCCACGCCGTCGGACGCGGCCCACGTGTTGGGTAGGCTCACGGCATGGGATGGCACGGCGGCGGAAAAGGCCATGCGTCTTCTGGGCCGACGCCGCGTGGGGCACGGAGGAAGGCTTTGTCCGGATCCTTCCGCGATGGCGCAGATGATCGTGGATCAATTGACGCGCCAGACGGTCCTGGCGCTGCTCGAAGCCGCGTTTGCCGAGGAGGAGACCGCGTTCGGCCTGCCCCCCGCGCAACTGGCCGATCACGTTCTGATGCAGGCCGGGTTGTCTTATTACCGCGGATTGGTGCGGATAGAGGCCGGTCTGAATGTGCCGGTTATCGGTCTCGGGGCCTCTGCGGCGAATTATTATACGGCGGTGGGGGACCGGCTTCATTGCGACATGATCCTGCCCAACCATGCCGGCGTGGCGAACGCCATTGGCGCCGTCGTGGGCCGTATCGCCGTCCGGCGCAGCGGCGCGGTGACCAGCCCGTCAGAGGGCGTTTTCCGTGTCCACGCCGACGAAGTGCCGAAAGACTTCGGTGATGCGCGGCATGCGCTTGATCACCTGCGCGCCCACTTGGAGAAGGACGCGCGCCAAGCGGCGGCAGAGGCCGGCGCCGACGAGGTCGAAGTGCACGTCGAGGAGGATGTCAAAACCGTCACCGCAGAGGCGCGCGAGGTCTTCATCGAGGCAACAGTCACGGTCGAGGCGGGCGGACGTCCCCGCATCGCCGACGAGCGCGATCCGGGCCGGAACAGAGCCTAATTCAGCAGATTTTCGATATCGCCCGTCATACGCTGTGACATCGGGCGCACGGGCGAGCCATAGGTCGCGGCGACCTTGCCATCGGGGCCGATCAGTACCTTGTTGAAATTCCAGTTCGGCTCAAACCCGGCTTCTCGCGCGACAGACCGATAAAACGGATGCGCGTTCTTGCCCCGCACAGGCGTTATACCGGTCATCGGCAGCGTGATCCCGTACTGCACCTCGCAGAACTCTTTAACCGATGCGTTGTCGGAAAGCTCCTGCTTGAAATCGTCGGACGGCACCGCGACGACGACCAGACCGCGATCCTTGTAGGTCTCGTAGAGCTCCTGAAGCGCCGCGTACTGGTTGGTGTAGCCGCAGCGCGAGGCGGTGTTCACCACCAGAACGGGCTGGCCTTGCCAATCGGAAAGCCGAAGTTTGCCGCCGTCGATATTCTCGAACGGCGCATCGAGGTCGAGCGCGGCGGCGGGCAGCGCAAAAAAGAGGGCGAAAAAAGTGATGATGAAACGCATCGAAACCTCCTGTTGTATGCAGATATACGTAGCGGGTCCGACCGTGGATCAAGCCTTGCTGGAATCGCATGGCGGGTTTCCTTTGCCTTTGCCGCCGCTTTGCGCCAAGCGAGGGGCACGGAGGGCCAAGGATGAACCCGCTCAAGGGGATCGCGCTGAAACTCGTGGCGGTGATGCTGTTCATCGTCATGTCGTCGCTGATCAAGGCGGCGTCGGATGCCGTGCCGCCCGGGCAGGCCGTCTTTTTCCGCTCGTTCTTTGCCATGCCGGTCATCCTCGCCTGGCTCGCCTTGCGCGGCGATCTGCGCACAGGACTGCGGGTCACGTCGCGCATGGGGCATTTCTGGCGCGGCGTCGTGGGTACGACGGCGATGGGCCTGATGTTTGCCGGGCTCGGTCTCTTGCCTCTGCCAGAGGTCACGGCCCTTGGTTACGCCGCGCCGCTGCTGGTCGTCGTCTTCGCGGCGATGTTTCTTGACGAGAGGGTTGGCATCTTCCGGCTTGGCGCGGTGGCGCTTGGTCTCGCGGGCGTCCTGATCGTGCTGGCGCCACGGCTGACCACGCTCGGCGACGACACGGTTGAGGTCACGCAGGCCGTCGGCGCGGTTCTTGTCCTTCTCGGCGCGGTCTGCGCGGCGCTGGCGCAGATCTACATCCGCAAGCTGGTTCAGACCGAACAAACCAGCGCCATTGTGTTCTACTTTTCGCTGACCGCGAGCCTGCTCAGCCTGCTGACACTTCCCTTCGGATGGACGATTCCGGGTGGAACAGTGACGATATACTTGGTTCTGGCCGGTGTCCTTGGCGGTCTGGCGCAGATCTTTCTCACCTCCAGCTATCGATTTGCCGATGCCAGCGTGATTGCGCCGTTCGATTACGCCTCGATGCTCTTTGCGATCGTGATCGGCTATATCGTGTTCGACGAGGTGCCGACGCGGCAAATGCTGATTGGCGCGGCGCTGGTCATTCTCGCCGGGATCATCATCATCCTGCGCGAACGGCAGCTTGGCCTGCGCCGGGGCCGGGCGCGCGCGGTCAAAACTCCGCAGGGCTGAACTCTTACTGACCGGTCAGAGCGGCGGCAGCATAAAGCGGCGCCAGCGTGGCGCGGCGAAACCGCCCTAACGGAAAGCGACCGGGCGGTGTGCGCATGACGTCCGGGTAGGGCCGGTTCGGCACGCGGTCCTGCGCCAGATCGGCAAGGATCGCCCCGGCATAGGTGGCCATCGCGACCCCGTTGCCGTGATAGCATAGCCCCGCAAACGCGCCGGGCATGTTCGGGATCGGCCCCGCAAACGGGGTCAGGCTCGCCGAGAAGCACAAAAGCCCCGTCCAGCTGAATTCCGTCTCTATGCCGGCCCAGGCGGGGAACATCGCCTCGAAATGCGCGCGTGTGCGTCCGGTCATGGCCGCGTCAGAGGCGGCAGAGCTGACCAGGCCACCCCGCATTCCGAACAGCATGCGTCGGTCCGGCATCAGGCGAAAGTAATGCAGGAAGATCCGGTGATCGAAGCACATCTGCGCGGTGGACCAGCCCTGCGCGGAAATCTCGTCTTCGGTAAGCGGCCGGGTCACGATCACATTCGACTGCACGGGAAGGTACCGCGAGCGCAACCAGTCGGGCAGATCGTCCGAGGAATAGCCGTTTGTGGCGATCACGATCCGGCGCGCGTGCACACGTCCCTCTGGTGTGTACAGGGTATGTCGCCCCTCGGCATCGATCCGCGTGACCGGGCTATGCCCGTAGATCCTTGCGCCGGCGGCGGTGGCGGCATCGGCCAGTCCAAGCGCGTACTTCATCGGGTTAAGCGCAAAGCCAACCGGATTGGTCAGGGCGCCGTGAAAGGGGCCTGACATGCCGTTTCGTGCAAGATCAGAGCCTGTAATTATCGTCGGCGTCACACCAAGATCGGTTTCGATTCGGCGCGCTTCGGCCTCAAAACCGGCCAGGGCACGGTCTGACTGCGCCATCAGGGTTTCGCCTTCGGAATGCCGGTCGCACTCAATCGCGTGGCTCTCGATCAGGCTTTCGGCGAAGCGCACCGCCTCGGCTTCGGTCCGTCGCCAGTCGCGCCGCCCGCTCTCGCCGTGGCGCCGCGCGAGCATCGCGTCGCTGGCCTTGGCGCCACCGCAGCAGCAGAACCCGCCATTGCGCCCAGAGGCGCCCCAGCCGGGATATTCCGCGTCGAGAAGGATCACGTCCGCGCCACCCTGCGCAAGGTGAAGTGCGGCCGAGAGACCGGTATAGCCAGCCCCCACAATCGCCACGTCACAGGACATCTCACCGCGCGCAACCGGCCAGTCGCGCGCCGAAACGGTGGTCGGCCAGAAACAGCCCGCGCGCGGGCCTTCTCCGTAAGTATAGGCGGGAAAGAGCCGTTTCACGCCCGCTCCGCGGCCTGCTCTTCTGCCATCTGCCGCAGCATCGTGCGTTTCGAGATCAGCGAGGCGCTGATCACCCCGACGGCAACGATCCCGATCAGGATCGTCGACAGCGCGTTGATCTCGGGACTCACCCCAAGCCGGATCGAGGACCAGACCTTGATCGGCAGGGTCGTTGCCGATGGCCCGGCGGCGAAGGATGCGATCACCAGATCATCGAGCGATAGCGTAAAGGCCAAAAGCCAGCCGGAAATGACCGAGGGTGCGATGATTGGCAGGGTGACGAGACGAAACGCCTGAAACGGGGAACACCCCAGATCCAGCGCGGCCTCCTCCAGCGATTTGTCGAAGGTCATCAGACGCGAGGAGACCACCACCGACACAAAGCACATGGAAAAGGTCGTGTGCGCGAGGATGATCGTGACTACCCCGCGGTCCAACCCGATTCCGATAAAAAGCAGCAGCAGCGACAGGCCGGTGATGACCTCCGGCATGACGAGCGGCGCGTAAATCATGCCCGAGAACAGCGTGCGCCCGATGAACCGCCCAGCCCGGATCAAGACCAGCGCCGCCATCGTGCCGAGTATCGTCGCGATGGTGGAACTGACCAGCGCCACCCGCAACGTGACCCAAGCCGCATCCAGATAGGATTCGTTCGTCAGAAGTTCGCCGTACCACTTGGTCGAGAAGCCCGCCCAGACCGTGACCAACTGCGATTCGTTGAAGCTGTAGATGATGAGCAGCAGCATCGGCAGATAGAGGAAGGCAAAGCCAAGCGTCAGCGATGTGACATTGAACCAGGACAGGCGGATCATCCGTCGCTCTCCCGCTGTTTCTGCTGGTTTCGCTGGAATAGCACGATCGGGATCACGAGGATCAAAAGCAGGATCACCGCCACCGCCGAGGCCACCGGCCAGTCGCGGTTGTTGAAGAACTCCTCATAGAGCACCTTGCCGATCATAAGCGTCTCTGATCCGCCCAAAAGCGCCGGAATCACGAACTCGCCCACCGCCGGAATGAAGACCAGGAAACTGCCGGCGATGATCCCGTTGCGCGACAGCGGAACGGTCACCAGCCAAAAGGCCGACAGGCGCGAACAGCCCAGGTCCTCCGCCGCCTCCAGAAGCGATCCGTCCATTTTGTCCAGCGCAGCATAGATCGGCAGGATCATGAAGGGCAGGTAGGTGTAGACGATGCCGATATAGACCGCGACATTCGTGTTCAGAATCGTCAGCGGCTCTCCGATTACCCCGATCCCAAGCAGAACCTGATTGAGATACCCCTCGGTCGACAGAATGCCCTTCCAAGCATACACGCGGATCAGAAAACTGGTCCAGAAGGGCAGGATAACCAGCATCATCAGGGTCGGCCGCCACTGTTCGGGGGCGCGCGCCATGCCATAGGCGATCGGATAGCCGACCATCAGCGTCAACAGGGTCGAAATCGTCGCGATCTGCAGCGAGGACAGGTACGCCTTCCAGTAAAGATCGTCTTCGGTCAGAAAGATGAAATTCTCGAAATCGAAGGCGGCGAAGAGGTCTTTGACGCCCTGCCACCACCCGTTCGAGAAATCCATTTGCGGCGTGTAGGGCGGGATCGAAAGGTTATAGTCGCTGAGCGAGATCTTCAGGACGATGGCGAACGGCACCAGAAACAGCGCCAGAAGCCAGAGATAAGGCACGAGGATGAGGATCGCGCGGCGCATCTCCTAGCGCTCCAGAAGAACGGCGGCGCTGTCCGACCAGGACAGCCATACCTCGTCTTCCCAGGAAAAGGGTCGATTGGCGAGCCTGCGTGTGTTCGCCGTCTGGGCCTTCACGACCTGCCCCGTCGGCAGCTCGACATGGTAGGTTGAGAGGTTCCCGAGATAGGCGATATCAAGGATCTTGCCCTTGAGCGCATTGCGCCGGTCTTCGGGCTTTTCCGGGGACACGGCGACTTTCTCGGGCCGGATCGCAAGATAGCCTGTCTGTCCATCCGTCAGGCTCAGATCCGAGTCCGCATAAAGCGTTGGCTGACCTTCCGCGAAGCGGAGCTCGTAACCTTTGTCTTTCGGGGTCACTGACCCACTCAGGATTGTGACGTCACCGATGAAATCGGCCACATAGGTGGAATTGGGGTCTTCATAGATGCGGTCGGGCGTGTCGACCTGCACGACCCGGCCGTCATCCATCACGGCCACGCGGCTGGCCACGGTCATCGCCTCTTCCTGATCGTGGGTCACGATGACAAAGGTCGTGCCGGTGGTCTCCTGGATGTCCATCAGCTCGAACTGCGTGTCCTGCCGCAGCTTGGCGTCGAGCGCGCCCAAAGGTTCGTCCAGCAGCAAAAGCTTCGGCGCCTTGGCAAGGCTGCGCGCGAGCGCCACGCGCTGGCGCTGGCCGCCCGAAATCTGGTGCGGTTTGCGATTGGCGAATTTCTCCAGCCGCGTCAGCTTGAGCATTTCGGCCACCCGCGCGGCGATGGCCTTTTTGTCCTTGCCGTCGCGCTTCAGCCCGAAAGCGATGTTGTCCCAGACCGACAAATGCGGAAATAGCGCGTAGGACTGGAACATCATGTTCACTTCGCGCTTGTTCGGCGGGATTGGCGCAATGTCCTTGCCGCCCAAAAGGATCTTGCCCTCGGTCGGCGCCTCGAACCCGGCAAGCATGCGCATCATCGTCGTCTTGCCACAGCCAGAGGGCCCCAGCAGGGCAAAGAACTCTTTGGTGTAGATGTCGAAGCTCTGGTTATCGATGGCGGTGAAGGTGCCGAAGCGTTTGGTCACACCCCTGAATTCGATCAGGGGTTTCTCGTTCGGATCGTTCCACGGCTCGAACTTGGTCTCGGGCATGTTTCATGTCCCAATAGGGAAAAAGACCCGCGCGAAAACTCGCGCGGGTCGGAAAGCGTGGCGTCAGGTGCCCGACTTGATCTTGGTCCAGAGCCGGGTCAGATCGCGCTGTTCGCGCGGCCCCCACGGTGTCACCGTATAAAGGTTTTCCAGAGCAGCCTCGTCCGGATAGATCGCGGTGTCGCCGATCACGTCCTCGTTCAGATACTCTTGCGACGCCTTGTTGCCGTTGGCGAAATAGACGTAGTTCGACGCCGCCGCCATGTTCTCGGCATCCATGATGAAGTTCAGGAACACATGCGCGCCCTCGGGGTTCGGCGCGTCGACCGGAATCGCCATCTGGTCGAACCACATGAGCGCACCCTCAGAAGGCGCGTTATATGCGATCTCGACACCGTTATCGGCTTCGGCCGCGCGGTCGCGGGCCTGCAGGATATCCCCCGACCAGCCGAACGCGACGCAGATGTCGCCATTGGCCAGCGCGTTGATGTATTCCGAGCTGTGGAATTTCTGCACATAGGGGCGCACGGCCATCAGAACTTCTTCGGCTTTTGCCAGGGCTTCGTCGTCCTTGGCGTCCGGGTCCATGCCGGCATAGGACAGCGCGGCCGGCACCATCTCGGTCGGCGCGTCAAGGAAATGCACGCCGCACTCGGCCAGCTTTTCCATGTTCGCGGGATCAAAGATCAGCTCGAGCGACCCGATGGGCGCATCCTCGCCCAGGATTTCCTTGACCTTGGGCACGTTGGCGCCGATCCCGGTCGAGCCCCACATATAGTTGATCGAATAGGCGTTGCCTTCGTCATAGCTCGCCGTCCGCTTTTCGATCACGTCCCACATGTTGTCGAGATTGGGTAGCTTGGACGGATCCAGTTTCTGAAACGCACCCGCCGCGATCTGGCGCTGCAGGAAGGTGCCGGTCGGTACGACGACATCATAGCCCGAACCACCGGCCAGCATCTTGGTCTCGAGAAGTTCGTTGGAATCGAACACGTCGTAGACAAGTTCGAGGCCCGTTTCCTGCTCGAATTTCTCAAGCAGCGATTCGTCGATATAGTCGGACCAGTTATAGACCCGCACTTCTTCCGCCATGGCGGCGGAGGAGCCGAGCGCCACGAGCGCGGCTGTGGTCACGATGGTATTTTTCATCTTAGTCTCCCTTGGTGCGACACTTGAGGTGCCTTGGCGACAATTTGATCAAATATTGTCACTCGCCGCAATATGCTAAATGCTTTCACGCGGTCGGCGTAGTGGCAAGCCGGATGACAGCGATAGGGTGCAAGGAACTTATGAAATGACGAACGCCGCACAGAAATTCGGCACGCGCACGGCTGACGCGCCCGGCCCGCCGGCACACGAGGTGATCTATCGCGCGCTGCGCGACCTCATCCTGTTTGGCGATCTGGCGCCGGGTCAGGCCGTGACGATCAACGGGCTGGCCGAGCGTCTGAATGCCGGTATGACCCCCGTGCGCGAGGCGATCCGTCGCCTGACCTCTAATGGTGCGCTGGAATTTCAGGGCAACCGCCGGGTCAGCGTTCCGCGGCTGACGGCGGAACATGTTGGCGAACTTATTATTGCGCGCCAGTGGCTTGATCCGCATCTGGCCGTGCGGGCAACCGACCGGGCCACGCCCGCTGACGTGGCCCGGCTCGAGTCGCTGGATACCAAGCTCGACGCCGCGATCGCCGGCGGCGATCTGCGCGTCTATCTCGAACAGAACTACCGCTTCCACGCCGAGATCTACCGTCTTGCCGCGTCTCCTATTCTGGCCGATCTCGCCGACGGGCTCTGGCTGCGATTCGGGCCTTCGCTGCGGGTTGTCTGCGGGCGGATGGGCACACTCAACCTTCCGGACAAGCACAAGGCCGCCCTGCGCGCCATGCGCGACCGCGATGCCGAGGCCGCCGCACAGGCCATCCGCGAAGATGTGATCCAGGGCATGGAGCAGGTGCGCCAGTCGCTCGAGCAGGACGCAGGTTCGTCCTGATTCGATTGACTTCCGATAATTTGATCATATTCTGATTCCGCACCCCGCTGGCCTCGCCGCGGGGCTTTTGCACCTTCTCACGTGAAAGGACGCGCCATGAGCCTGATCACCAACCACATGCCCACCGCCGAGCTGCAAAAGCTGGACGCGGCCCATCACCTGCATCCCTTCACCCACGGACACGACCTCGGCAAGAAGGGTGTGCGCGTGATCACGCGGGCCAAGGGCGTGACGCTGACAGACAGCGACGGCAACGACTATCTCGACGCGATGGCGGGGCTCTGGTGTGTCAATATCGGCTACGGGCGCGAGGAACTGGCCGAGGCGGCGGCCCGGCAGATGAAGGAACTGCCCTACTACAACACCTTCTTCCAGACCACGCACGTGCCCGCAATCGCCCTGGCCGAACGTCTCGCAAGCCTGACGCCGCACGATCTGAACCATGTCTTCTTCGCCAGTTCCGGGTCCGAGGCGAACGATACGAATATCCGGCTCGCCCGCACCTATTGGGAGGCGAAAGGCAAAGCGTCGAAGCGCGCGATCATCAGCCGCAAGAATGCCTATCACGGCTCAAGCATGGGCAGTGCCAGCCTTGGCGGCATGGCCGCGATGCACGCGCAGGGCGGCATGCCCATTCCCGATATCCATCATATCGACCAGCCCTATTGGTATGGCGAAGGTGGCGACAGCGATCCGCAGGACTTCGGCAAGGCCCGCGCGCGCCAGCTTGAGGAAAAGATCATGGAACTTGGGGCCGACAACGTCGCGGCCTTCATCGGCGAGCCGATTCAGGGCGCGGGCGGCGTCATCATCCCGCCCGACAGCTACTGGCCCGAGATTCAGCGTATCTGCGACGAGCATGATATCCTGCTTATCGCCGACGAGGTCATCTGCGGCTTCGGGCGCACCGGCAACTGGTTCGGGTCCGAAACGCTCGGGATCCGTCCGCATATCATGACCGTCGCCAAGGGTCTCAGTTCGGGCTACCAGCCGATCGGCGGGTCCATCGTCAACGACGAGGTGGCCGATGTCCTGAGCGGGGTCGATTTCAGTCACGGTTATACCTATTCGGGCCATCCGGTCGCCTGCGCGGTCGCGCTCGAAAACCTTCGGATCCTTCAGGAAGAAGAGATCGTGACGCGCGCCGCCACCGGCACCGCGCCCTATCTGGCCGAGAAATGGGCGACGCTCGCCGAGCATCCGCTGGTGGGCGAGGCGGTGACATGCGGCATGTTAGGCTCTATCGCGCTCACGCCGCACAAGGCCAGCCGCGCGCAATTCGCCGCCGAAACCGGGACGGCGGGTCTCATCTGCCGGGAACAGTGTTTCGGCAACAACCTCGTGATGCGCCACGTCGGCGACCGCATGGTGATCTCGCCGCCGCTGGTCATCACCAAGGCCGAGATCGACACGCTGGTCGAACGCGCCTGGACAGCGCTCGACCGTGCCCATGCCGAACTGAACGACAAGGGCCTGATGAAAGCGGCCAGCTGACGCGGTTCAGTCCTTGATGAAAAGCTTGCGCGGCATGTCGCACAGCGCCTCGGCCGGACCGTCCTCCTTGATGAGGATGGTTTCGGTCGTCTCCAGGCCCCAGGATTCCATCCAGAGCGCCGGCATGAAGTGGAACGTCATGCCGGGCTCCAACAGGGTCTGGTCCTCGGTTCGGATCGACGCGGTGCGCTCGCCCCAGTCGGGCGGATAGCTCAGCCCGATGGGATAGCCGCAGCGCCCTTCGCGCTGGATCCCGTATTTCTCCAGAACCTTGTAAAAGGCGATGGCGATATCGCAGGTCCGGTTGCCTGCACGTGCGGCATTCAGCCCGGCCTCGATCCCCTCGACCTGCGCCTTCTCTGCCTCCAGCATCTCGCGCGGCGGCTGGCCCAGATAGACCGTCCGGCAGAGCGGCGCGTGATAGCGGTGATAACAGCCCGACAATTCAAAGAACGTCGCCTCGCCCGTGCGCATCGGCTGACCGTTCCACGTCAGATGCGCGGCGGTGGCATCAAGGCCCGAGGGGGTCAGCGGTACGATGGCCGGATAATCGCCCCAGATATCATCTACGCCGGAAATACCCGCATGCATGATATCGGCCACAAGCTTGTTCTTCGGCAGGCCCGGCTCCGCACGGTCGATGGCGGTCTGCACGACCTTCTCTGAAATCTTCGCAGCCTTGCGGATGAACGCGATCTCTTCTTCGGATTTCACGATCCGCTGCCAGTTCACCAGCGCCGTGGCGTCCATAAAGGTCGCATCGGGCAATTCTCCCGTCAGAACGTCATGGGCCTTGGCGGAGTAATAGTAGTTTTCCATTTCCACGCCGATCTGCGCCTTCTCAAGGCCCATCTCACGAATGCGCTCGGCCAGGTCCTGCATGGGGTGGCGCACCGTGGACTGCACGTAATTATCCGCGTAGCCGACGATATTTTCCTCACTCATCCAGCAGGTACGCCGACCGCCCAGCATGTCCATGTATCGGCCCCACCAGACCGGATCGCCGTTGAGCGGCAGCATGACGCCCTGATGCACGTAAAAAGACCAGCCGTCATACCCCGTCAGCCAGTTCTGGTTCGACGGGTCGGTGATGAACAAAAGCTCGATGCCCGCGCGCTGCATGGCCGCGCGTGTCAGCGCGATGCGACGCTCGTACTCGGCATCGGAGAATGGCAGGTTCTTGAGGTTCATGGTGGGTGCCTCCAGTTGTCTTCGTGTCTCTCGCATGAGACGCAGCGACCATGACCGATCGTATGCGGCAGTGCACGTCGTTATTGCGATCTTGTCTAAAGTGTTGACCTTCCGGCTCAAAAAAACATCATAGGCGCCAACGGGAGGACGACATGTTACCGACGCTGGCAGATATCTTCGCCGCGGCGCGGCGCATTCGTGGCGTGGCAGATGCCACGCCGCTGGTGCCTTCGGTGTTCATGTCTGGCCGAATCGGGGCCGATTTCCTGCTGAAACTGGAAAACATGCAGCCCATCGGCGCCTTCAAGCTGCGCGGCGCGCTGAACGCGGTCGCCGCACTCGAAGGCGCATCCGGCGTGACCTGTTGCTCGACCGGAAATCATGGGCGCGGCGTTGCCTTCGCGGCACGGGCGCGCGGCCTGCGCGCGGTGATCTGCATGTCGAATCTGGTGCCCCAGGCCAAGGTCGATGGCATCCGCGCGCTGGGCGCCGAGGTTCGGATCGTCGGGCAAAGCCAAGACGACGCCCAGGCCGAGGCCGAAAGGCTCGTCGCGGAGGAGGGCTTGGTCGAAATCTCGCCGTTCGACGATCCGCGCGTCATCTCCGGGCAAGGCACAATCGGGTTGGAAATTCTGGCCAAACGGCCCGATATAGAGACGCTTTTGGTGCCCTTGTCCGGCGGGGGGCTGGCCGCCGGCGTGGCCCTGGCGGCAAAGTCCATCAACCCGGGCGTCCGCGTCATTGGCATTTCGATGGATCGGGGGGCCGCGATGTACGAAAGCCTGCGCGCCGGCAGGCCCGTCGAGGTCGAGGAAGTGCCCTCGCTCGCCGACAGCCTTGGCGGGGGAATCGGGCTGTCGAACCGACTCAGCTTCCCGATGTGCCGCGATCTTCTGGACGAGATCGTGCTCGTCTCCGAGGATCAGATCTATCACGCGATGCAGGTACTCTATTACGAAGACCGGATCGTCGCCGAGGGCGCCTGCGTCGTCGGCCTTGCGGCGATGCTCTCGGGCAAGGTCACACCTACCGGCCCTACCGCCACCATCGTCACGGGCCGCAATCTCGACATGGAGATCTTCACGCGTATCGTCACCGGCCAGTCCGTGCAGCTGGGCGATCTGGTGATCGAGGGCCGCCCCTACAGGAGAGCAGCATGACCAAGCTTGTTTGCCTTCTGGGAAGCCCGCGAGAGGGCGGCAACAGTGACACGCTCGCCCGGGTGTTCTGCGACGCGGCCAAGGCCGAGGGCGCGACCGTGCGCACCCATTCGCTGCGCGACCTGCGGTTTCAGGGATGCATGAATGTCCGCTTCTGCAAGGTCGGCGGAGATTTCTGCGGTCTGGACGACGATATGGTGCCTGTTCTGGCCGATCTCGGCGAGGCCGACGTGCTGGTCATGGCGACGCCGGTCTATTTCTGCAACATGACAGGGCTCATGAAGCAGGCCTTCGACCGGTTCTTTTCCTTCCTGAAGCCGGATTACCTTACCTCGGACGAACCTTCCCGGCTGGGCCGGGGCAAGCGGCTGGTCCTGATCCAGACGCAGGGCGAGGACGAGGCGCATTATGCCGATCTTCTCGCGGGCTACGCGCCCGCGCTTGAAAAGCTTGGTTTCGAAAAACGCGACCTGCTCCGCGCCTGCGGCGTACGCGACGCCAAGGATGTCATGAACAACGCCGCGCTGCTCGGACAGGCGCGGGAACTGGGACGGCAGGTGGCACATGGCGCATGATATTCGTATTTTGACCGAGGCCCAGCTGCGCGAGGTCGTAAAGCTCGACCTTGAGACTGTCGACGTGATCGAATCCGCCTTTGCGGCGCTTGCCGGGGGCGAAGTGGTGATGCCGCCGATCCTGTCGATGGACCTGCCGCAGGCCAATGGCGAGGTCGACGTCAAGACCGCCTATATCCCCGGCTTTGACGGGTTCGCGATCAAGGTCAGCCCGGGGTTTTTCGACAATCCCAAGCTCGGCCTGCCCTCACTCAACGGGCTGATGGTTCTCTTCTCGGCCCAAACCGGGCTGGTACAGGCTCTGTTTCTCGACAATGGCTACCTGACAGACATTCGCACCGCCGCCGCCGGGGCCGTGGCCGCACGGCATCTGGCGCCGGAAATCGTGAACGTGGCAGGCGTGATCGGCACCGGGGTGCAGGCCCGTCTTCAGATGCAGGCGGCACATCTCGTGCGCCCGTTTACAACCTGTCTTGTCTGGGGGCGGGATCCGGACCGCACCACTGCCTGCGCCGCGGATCTGGCGCGAACCCTCGATATCGAGGTAAAAACAGTCTCTGATCCAGCCGAACTTGTCGCCCAAAGCCAGCTTGTCGTGACCACCACGCCGGCGCGAGAGCCCGTGCTGCGCGCCGACTGGCTGCATCCGGGCCTGCATATCACCGCGATTGGCTCCGACCAGGAAGGCAAGAACGAGATCGAGGCGGCCGCGCTGGCGCGTGCCGATTTCTATGTCGCCGACCGGGTCAGCCAGACCGAGAAGCTGGGCGAGCTGCGCAGCGCCATCGAGGCCGGCCTCTGGCAGGGCGGACCGCCCGCCGAACTGGGGCAGGTCATCTCCGGCGCGGCGCCGGGCCGGCGCCACGAGACGGACATCACCATTGCTGATCTGACCGGCACAGGCGCGCAGGACACAGCGATCGCCAGTCATGTGTTCGAACGGCTGCGCCACAGCGATGCGGGCACGGTCATCACCGCATGAAGCTCGTGGTCTTTCAGGGCGATGCCGCGCCGGTTCCGCCTGAAAAAAGGCTTGTTGCGCTGGAACAGGCTCTGATCGGACACACGCTCGACCTTGTGCTCTGCCCCGAGCTTTTCCTGACGGGCTACGACGCGCAGGCGGATTTCGCGCACCGCGCCGAGGCCACCGACGGCCCCTTTGCCCGCGCCATCGCCGATCTCGCGCGGCGGACCTGCTGCGCCATCTGCTATGGCTACCCCGAGCGCGCCGGGGACCGGCTCTATAATTCCGCAGCTCTCATCGGCCCGAGTGGCGACCTGATCGCCAACCATCGCAAACGCCTGCCCTCGCCCGGTAGTTTCGAGGTCGAAACCTTCGCGCGCGGTCCCGCCGTCACCTTCGCTGACGTCAACGGCTGGAAAATCGCAATCCTGATCTGCTACGAGGTCGAGTTTCCCGAAAGCCTGCGGCAAGCGGCACTTGGCGGGGCGCAGCTTGTGCTCGTGCCCACCGCGCTGGGCGCGGATTGGGGCGTGGTGGCCGAACATGTCGTCCCTACGCGCGCCTTTGAAAACGGTGTCTGGCTGGCCTATGCCGATCACGCCGGCAGCTGTGGTGACCTTGGCTTTTACGGTGGCAGCCGCATCGCCGATCCCTGGGGAAACGTCGTGGCGCAGACCGATCGGGCCGATACCCTGATCACGGCCCATCTGAGCCGCGATAGTGTCGCATCCGCACAATCCCGCTTGCCCTACCTGCGCGATTGCTCAAGTCTCTGACTCATGCTCAAACTTGATGACCGCGATATCGAGATCCTGCGCGTTCTGGCCGATAACGGCCGGATCACCAAGGCCCAGCTGGCCGAGCGTGTGGGGCTTTCGGCCAGCCCCTGCTGGGAACGTCTGCGCCGGCTCGAAGAGGAGGGCATCATCGAGGGCTACAAGGCCACGATCAACCTGCGAAAGCTCGGGCCCAATGTGACGGTGTTTGTCGTAGCGGAACTGAACGACCATACGCCGGCCAGCTTTCAGGCGTTCGAGGCAAGCATGCAGCGCTTTGACGAGGTCACCGCCTGCTGGGCGCTGGGCGGCGGGCTCGATTATCTCATGCAGGTGGTCACCACCGATATCGACGCCTATCAACGGCTGATGGACGCGATGCTTGAGGCGCGGATCGGGCTGGCGCGGTATTTCACCTATATCGTGACCAAGCCGGTCAAGCCCTTCACGTTGCCGCCACTTCGACTGATCCACGGGCGTGACGGCGCGGAGTGACGCGCCCAAGTGCGTGCATATGCTGCCTTGCAGAAGATTCTTCTGTTTAACGCCTGATAACAGATGTTTCCTCTGATCCCGCACAGAAGAACAGCCTCACCTTCTGTCGAATGCGGCTATTTTCCTGAACTGAAAGGAGACCGCCCCCATGTTTGATTCAGCAGTTATGACCCGGCACGATATCGAGGATACCCGACTTGTCCGCAGCTTTTCCTATGTCGGCGGCAAATGGTGTGCGTCGGCCTCGGGCGACGTGATCAAGGTCTCGAACCCGGCCGATGGCGCCGTGATCGGCGAGGTCGCAAGCCTTGGCGCCGACGAAAGCCGCGGGGCGGTCGATTCCGCGCAAAAGGCCTTCGCAAGCTGGTCCATGACCCTGCCACAGGAGCGCGCGGCGATCTTGCGCCGCTGGTTCGATCTGCTGATTGCGCACAAGGAAGATCTGGCACGCATTATGGTGCTGGAACAGGGTAAACCGCTTAGCGAGGCGCGCGGCGAAATCGACTATGCCGCAAGTTTCGTCGAGTATTATGCCGAAGAAACCAAGCGCCCGAACATCGAGGGCGTCACCAGCCATCTGCCCGATGCCGAGGTCGAGCTTTGGCTCGAACCCGTGGGCGTCGTGGCCCTGATCACGCCGTGGAACTTCCCCTCGGCCATGCTGACGCGCAAGGCCGCCGCGGCCCTCGCCGCCGGCTGCACCGTAGTCGCGCACCCCAGCGCCGAAACGCCGTTTTCCGCCCTGGCGTTGGCCGAACTGGCCGAGCGTGCGGGTTTTCCGGCGGGCGTCTTCAACGTCGTGACGGGCGATGCGCCGACCGTCGTCGAGCCATGGACGAAAGACACCCGCGTGCGCGCGCTTTCCTTCACCGGTTCGACCGAGGTGGGCCGTCTGCTCTACCGGCAATCCGCCGACACGGTGAAGAAGCTGACCATGGAACTGGGCGGCCACGCCCCGGTCATCGTCTTCAAGGGCGCAGACCTGGATTCGGCTGTAACAGAGACGATCAAGGCCAAATTCGCCACCTCCGGTCAGGACTGCCTTGGTGCCAACCGCATCTATGTCGAGCGTCCCGTGTACGAGGCCTTCTGCCAGAAATTCACCGAGGCCACCCGCGAGCTGACCATCGGGCGCGGGATGGACGATCCCGATATCGGCCCGCTCATGCACGAGCGCGCCGTGGCCAAGCAGGAAGAGCATGTCGCCGACGCCATCGCCAAGGGCGCGACCTTGGCCTTGGGAGGCAAACGCCATGCGCTCGGCTCCCTTTTCTTCGAGCCGACCGTGCTTACCGATGTGCCGGACGAGGCCGCGATCATGCACGAGGAAACCTTCGGCCCCGTGGCCGCGATCACGCCTTTCGACACCGAGGAAGAGGTCACAGCCCGCGCCAACGACACCGAATTCGGTCTCGTCGCCTATGTCCACAGCCAGGATCCGCGCCGCATCTACCGAATGACGCGCGCGCTGCAATTCGGCATGGTCGCGGTCAACCGCACCAAGGTCACCGGCGCGCCCATCCCCTTCGGCGGGGTCAAACAATCCGGCCTTGGCCGCGAAGGCGCCAGAAAGGGCATGGAAGAGTTCATGGAAATCAAATACGTCTGCCGCGACTGGGGCTAAGGCCCGCGCCGCGACGCAAGGAAGGAAGACTTAGATGCTTAGAAACGACCAACTCGACCAGTGGGATCGCGAGAACTTTTTCCATCCCTCGACCCATCTGGGCCAGTTCGCCCGTGGTGAGGCCCCGAACCGCATTATCAAGACCGCCAAGGGCAGCCACATTGTGGACCGTGACGGCAACAAGCTGCTGGATGCTTTCGCAGGTCTCTACTGCGTGAACGTTGGCTATGGCCGTCAGGAAATCGCCGAGGCCATCGCCGAGCAGGCGCGAGAGCTGGCCTATTATCACGCCTATGTCGGCCACGGCACCGAGGCGTCGATCACGTTGGCCAAGATGGTGCTCGACCGCGCCCCCGATCACATGTCCAAGGTCTATTTCGGCCTTTCGGGCTCGGACGCGAACGAGACCAACGTCAAGCTGATCTGGTACTACAACAACATCCTCGGCCGTCCCGAGAAGAAAAAGATCATCTCGCGTTGGCGTGGCTATCACGGCTCGGGCCTGATGACCGGCTCGCTGACGGGGCTCGATCTCTTCCACAAGAAGTTCGATCTGCCGCTCGCGCAGGTCCTGCACACCGAAGCCCCTTATTACTACCGCCGCCCCGATCTCAACATGTCCGAGGGCGAGTTCGTGGCGCATTGCGTGTCCGAGCTCGAGGCGCTCATTCAGCGGGAAGGCCCCGATACCATCGCCGCCTTCATCGGTGAACCGGCGCTGGGCACTGGGGGCCTCGTACCGCCGCCCGCCGGCTACTGGGAGGCGATCCAGACCGTGCTGAACAAGCACGACATTCTGCTGGTCGCGGACGAGGTCGTCACCGGCTTTGGCCGTCTGGGCACGATGTTCGGGTCCGAGCATTACGGGCTGAAGCCCGACCTCATCACCATCGCCAAGGGCTTGACAAGCGCCTATGCACCGCTTTCCGGCTCCATCGTGTCGGACAAGATGTGGAAGGTGCTGGAGCAGGGGACAGATGAAAACGGGCCCATCGGCCATGGCTGGACCTATTCCGCGCACCCGATCGGGGCTGCGGCAGGTGTCGCCAACCTCAAGCTCATCGACGATCTGAACCTCGTCCAGAACGCGGGCGAGGTGGGCGCCTATCTCAACAAAACGATGAAAGACGCGCTGGCCGATCATCCGCATGTCGGCGACGTCCGCGGCGAGGGCCTTATGTGCGCCGTCGAGTTCGTGAAGGACCGCGACACGCGCACCTTCTTCGACGCCTCGGAAAAGATTGGCCCGCAGGTGGCCGCAGCCCTGGCAAGCGACCATGTCATCGCTCGCGCCATGCCTCAGGGCGATATCGTGGGTTACGCACCGCCCTTCTGCCTGACGCATGAAGAGGCCGATGAAATCATTGAGAAAACAGTCAAGGCCGCCAAAACGGTCCTTGGTTAAAAATTCAGCAATCCGGGTGGTCCGGTCAGCAAAACAAGCTGTCCGGACCGCTCAAACACACTTTTCGATTGATTAAGTATTAAGCATCAAAGCGTTAACGGCCATCGGCCTGCCCCCAGACGTCGAAATCGTGCGAGTCCGCTTGCATCGGCCAGAAAATCTCGGTTTAGTCCCCCGAAAGCGCGGCGCAGACCGCGAAAACACATGGGGAGACGCTTTTGACAGACTCGCAATCCAGCGATGCTTTTGTCGCGTTTGATCGCGTTCAAAAGAGTTACGACGGCGAAACGCTCGTCGTCAAAGATCTCAATCTGTCGATTCCGAAAGGTGAATTCCTGACCATGTTGGGGCCTTCGGGATCGGGCAAGACAACCTGCCTGATGATGCTGGCGGGGTTCGAGACGGCCACACACGGCAAGATCCTGCTCGACGGTGTCTCGATCAACAATATCCCGCCGCACAAGCGCGGGATCGGCATGGTCTTCCAGAACTACGCCCTTTTCCCGCACATGACCGTGGCCGAAAACCTCAGCTTCCCGCTTGAGGTGCGCAAGATCGGCAAGTCCGACCGCGAAGCAAAGGTCAAGCGGGCGCTCGACATGGTGCAGATGGGCAATTTCGGCGGTCGCCGACCCGCCCAGCTTTCGGGCGGTCAGCAACAGCGGATCGCGCTCGCGCGCGCGCTCGTGTTCGAACCCGAACTGGTGTTGATGGACGAACCGCTGGGCGCGCTCGACAAGCAGCTGCGCGAACATATGCAGTTCGAGATCACCAACCTGGCGCATGATCTGGGCATTACCACGGTTTACGTGACCCACGACCAGACCGAAGCGTTGACCATGTCTGACCGTGTCGCGGTGTTTGACGATGGCCGGATTCAGCAGATCGACGCGCCTGACACGCTTTACGAAAGCCCCACCAACAGCTTCGTGGCGCAGTTCATCGGCGAGAACAACACGCTCTCCGGCGTGGTCAAGAAAATGTCCGATGGGTTCTGCCAGGTCGAACTTGACGATGGCGAGGTTATCGACTGCAAGGCCGTGAACGTGTCCGAGGTGGGCGAGCGCACGCAGGTGTCGATCCGTCCCGAGCGCGTCGAGTACGACAAATCGCGCCTCAAGTCGGGCACGCACACGATCAAGGCCGAGGTGCTGGAGTTCGTCTATATGGGCGACATCTTCCGCACCAAGCTGCGCGTGGCCGGCAACGACGACTTCGTGATCAAGACCCGGAACGCGCCCGATCAGCGCCGGCTCAAGCCCGGCGAAACGATCGAGATCGGCTGGCTTCCGGAAGATTGCCGCGCGCTCGACGCGCGCTAGGACTTACCACATTCGCGCCCGCGCACCCCGCGCGGGCGAGAGCTGAGGCCCTGCTCTTCCGACCCGTAAGACAGGGCCCGTGAACCAAAAACGGGAAACGTACTTGGGAGTATGACATGAAACTGACAAAGACCCTTATGGCATCGACCGCTCTGACGGTTGCCGCCGGCGCGGTCCTGGCGCAGGACATGGCCGATTCCATGACCCTCGTGTCGTGGGGCGGCGCATATCAGCGCAGCCAGGTGAACGCCTATGCCGATCCGTACAAAGAAATGCACCCCGACCTCGAGGTCGTGTGGGACGAAAGCTCGGCAGAAGCCGTGGCCAAGCTCCGCGCCATGGACGAAGCCGGCAATGTGACCTGGGACGTGGTGGACGTTGTCGCGGCTGACGCGCTGCGCCTCTGCGACGAAGGTCTCGCGATGGAGATCGACCCCGAAGAGCATCTGGCCGCCGCGCCCGATGGCACCTCGGCCGAGGATGATTTCGGCGACCTTCTGGTCGGCGACTGCTTCATCCCGCAGATCGTGTACTCGACCACCTTCGGCTACCGCACCGACATGGTGCCCGATGGTGTCGAACCGCCGTCCGATATCTGCTCGGTCTTTGACCTGGAAACCTATCCGGGCAAGCGGTCGCTCGAGAAGCGTCCGATCAACAACATGGAATGGGCTCTGCTCTGCGACGGCGTCGCCAAGGACGAAGTCTATGACGTTCTGGCCACCGCGGAAGGTCAGCAGCAGGCGCTCGACAAGCTCGACACCATCAAGGACGAGGTGATCTGGTGGTCCGCCGGTGCCGACACGCCGCAGCTTCTGGCCGACGGCGAGGTCTTCATGGGCTCCACCTATAACGGTCGTCTCTTCAGCGTGATTGAAGAGCAGGATCAGCCGGTTGCGATGATGTGGGACGCTCAGGTGTTCGACCTGGACGGCTGGATCATCCCCGCCAACCTGCCCGAAGACCGTCTGGCCCGTGCGCTGGACTTTGTCTACTTCGCCACGGACACGCAGCGTCTGGCGGATCAGGCCAAGTGGATCTCCTACGGCCCGGCACGTCAGTCGTCCGCACCTCTCGTCGGCGAGCATGCCGAGCTGGGCATCAAGATGGCCCCGCACATGCCGACCGATCCGGAGAACGCACAGAACACGTTCCTCTACAACTACGAGTTCTGGGCTGACTACCGCGACGACATCGACGCCAAATTCCAGGCGTGGCTGGCTCAATAAGCCTGTCTGATGAAGATGTCCGGAAGGGCCGTGCGCGGCCCTTCCGATCCAACCAAGACCAAAGCAAAAGCTGACCGACGGGGACAGACATGAGCGACACGACCCAATCCGGACCGGTTCTTGCCGCCGACGGCACCCCGCTCAAGAAAAGTCTGCAAAAGGCGCTTCGGGCGCAGAAATTACGCGCGCTGGCGCTGGTCGCTCCGCTGCTCATTTTTGTGCTCGTGACCTTCATCGCGCCGATCGCGGATATGCTGTTCCGCTCGGTGGAAAACCAGATCGTCTCGCGCACGCTGCAAAATACCGTGGTCGCGCTGGAAGATTGGGATGCCGAGGGCGGCGAAGCCCCCGGCGAAGCGGTCTACGAAGCGCTCTACTGGGACATGTTCCTCGCCGCCGAGGCCAAGGAGCACACCCGCCTCGGCACCCGCCTGAACTACGAACAAACCGGCGTCTCCTCGCTTTTCCGCGGCACCGGCCGCGGCGTGGACGACATCGGCGAAGACCAGATCGACGCGCTCGAGGACCTCAACGAGGCCTGGGAAGAAGAGTCCTTCTGGTACGAACTCATGACCGGCGGCGACGGTGCCGCCAAAGACGGCAGTCAGCTTTCTGCCGCGCGCGAACGGCTCAGCACGCTGACCACCGACAGTTACCGGGGCAATGTGGGCTTTGAGCCGGGGGCCGAGATTTCCGCCCTGCTGCCGCGCACCGTCTCTGAATATGCCACTTTCGCCGTATACACCGTCTTCGTCGAAGAAGACGTGGTCGCCGAGGAAGAACCTTGGGAAGCGGTCAAGGTCGCCCTGATCGAAGAACTCAAGGCCGGGGCCGACCTTTCCGGCTATTCCGGCCCGGGCGCCGAAGAACTGCGCGCCGCGCAAGAGATGCTCGCCGATCAGCCCGATATCGACTACAAGGCCGCCTTCCTCAAGGAAGACAAGGACTGGGGCAGCATCCCGGTCTGGCAGACGATCAAGACCTACAGCCCGCCTTTCACCAGCGGCTATTTCCTGAACGCGGTCGACCTGCAGAAAACCGTCGACGGGGTCGAGGCGCGTCCCGAAACACAGCAGATCTACATCATGCTCTTCCAGCGGACGCTCTTCATGTCGCTGGTCATCATGGGCTCGTGCATTCTGCTGGGTTATCCAATTGCTTGGATCCTCGCGAACCTGCCGGTGCGCACCGCAAACCTGCTTCTGATTCTCGTGCTCTTGCCCTTCTGGACGTCGCTTCTGGTGCGGACCTCCGCGTGGAAGGTAATGTTGCAGCAACAGGGCGTGATCAACGATGTGCTCGTGTGGCTCGGCATGGTCGCGGATGAAAGCCGATTGGTGATGATCAACAACCAGTTCGGCACCATCGTGGCGATGACGCATATCCTGCTACCGTTCATGATCCTGCCGATGTATTCGGTGATGCAGACGATCCCGCCGACCTATCTGCGCGCGGCCAAATCCCTTGGCGCGACGAACTGGACAGCCTTCTGGAGGGTCTACTTCCCGCAATCGGTGCCGGGCATCGGCGCGGGGTCGATCCTCGTCTTCATCCTCGCGATCGGCTACTACATCACGCCCGAGATCGTCGGCGGCACCACCGGTACCTTCATCTCGAACCGGATCGCCTACCACATTTCAAGTTCGCTCAACTGGGGCCTGGCGGCCGCCCTGGGATCAATCCTTCTGGCGGCGGTGCTCATACTCTACTGGGCCTACGATAAGATCGTCGGCATCGACAATGTGAAGCTGGGGTAAGACAAGATGGCAACGTACACTCTCACCCATGTCGAGCGGAAACCGCTGAGCTTCACGCTGCCCGTGCTGGCCCTGGCCGGTGGGTTCGCCGGGCTCTTTGTGGGCACCGCGCAAGGCTCCGCCTTGCTCGGTGTCGTCGGGGGCGCGGTGCTTCTGGCGATACTCGGCTTTGTCTGCGTCACGATGCTGGACGGGGCCAAGGAACGCCCGGCGCGCTGGGCGATCACCATCGCCATGGCGGTCGCGGGCTTTCTGGTCGGGTCCGCCTCGGGTGCCGTGGTCGGGTTCCTCTTCGGCTGGTTCTTCGGCTGGTTCATTTACTGGATCGGCGAAGGGCGGTACCGGGCCAACCTCGTGCCCTACCTCACGCCGGGTCAGGTGCTCTGGCACTATACGTTCCGCGTCCTCTGCGGGCTGATCTTCTTCTTCCTGATCACGCCCATTGTCGTGGTCATGCCGCTCAGCTTCAACGCCGAGGACTTCTTTACGTTCACTCCGGAAATGCTGCGCCTCGATCCCGAGGGCTACTCGCTCAAGCATTACCGCGACTTCTTCACCAGCCCCGACTGGCAGCAGGCGCTGTGGAACTCCGTGACCATCGCGCCGGTGGCCACGCTCCTGTCGGTCACCTTCGGGACGCTCGCGGCGATTGGCCTCTCGTCCGAGCATGTGCCGTTCAAGCGCGCCATCATGGCGATCCTCATTTCGCCGATGATCGTGCCGCTGATCATCTCGGCGGCGGGTATGTATTTCTTCTACTCGCGCCTCGGGCTTCAGGGTACCTATTGGGGCGTGGTTCTGGCGCACGCGGCCTTGGGCATTCCCTTCGTCATCATCACGGTAACGGCGACGCTCGTGGGCTTTGATCGCTCGCTCACGCGCGCGGCGGCCAACATGGGCGCCAACCCGGTCACCACCTTCTTCCGCGTGCAGATGCCGCTCATCCTGCCGGGTGTGATCTCGGGCGGGCTTTTCGCCTTCATCACGTCCTTCGACGAGGTGGTCGTCGTGCTCTTCGTCGGCTCGGCGGGGCAAAAGACCCTGCCTTGGCAGATGTTCACCGGCCTGCGCGAACAGATCTCGCCGACGATCCTCGCCGTGGCGACGATCCTCGTGGCGATCTCCATCGTCCTTCTGGCCACGGTCGAGGTACTGCGCCGCCGGTCCGAACGCCTGAGGGGCATGTCCCCGGGCTGACCCGCGCCGCCATGGCCGCAAAAGAAAAAAGGCCGGGCAACACGCCCGGCCTCTTTCGTTTCGCATTCGTGACGTTCAGCTGCGCACCAGCGTCTCGTAGCTTTGCGCGATGTCCTTGGCCAGGGCGCCCACTTCGAAATTGTAATCGCCGATCTGCCCCACCGGGGTGACCTCGGCGGCGGTGCCGGTCAGCCAGCACTGTTCGAACCCTTCCAGTTCCTCGGGCATGATATGGCGCTCATGCACCTTGACCTGGCGGTCCTCCAGCATCCCGATCACGGTCTGGCGGGTGATCCCGTTGAGAAAGCAGTCCGGCTTGGGCGTGTGCACCTCGCCGTCCTTCACGAAGAACATGTTGGCGCCGGTCGCTTCGGCGACATAGCCGCGATAGTCGAACATCATCGCGTCGGAACATCCCTTGGCCTCGGCCGCGTGCTTGCTGAGCGTGCAGATCATGTAAAGACCGGCGGCCTTGGCATGGCAGGGGATAGTTTCCGGGCTGGGCCGCTTCCACTTGGAGATATCGAGCTTGGCGCCCTTCATCTTGGCGTCGCCGTAATAGGCGCCCCATTCCCACGCCGCGATGGCCAGCCGCACAGGGTTGCGCGCCGAGGCGACACCCATGTCCTCGCCCGCGCCGCGCCAGGCGACCGCGCGGATATAGGCATCGGTAAAGCCGTTGGCCTGCATGACCTCCATCTTCGCGGCCTCGATCTCGTCCACCGTGTAGGGGATCTCGAAATCAAGCTCGCCGGCGGAATAGTGCAGCCGTTCGGAATGCTTGCGGCTCTTGAAGATCTTGCCGTTATAGGCTCGCTCGCCCTCGAAGACCGACGAGGCGTAATGCATCGCGTGCGTCAGGATATGTACGTTGGCATCTCTCCACTCGATGAGCTTGCCATCCATCCAGATCTTGCCATCGCGATCGTCATACCCGGCCATATCGTTCTCTCCTCGGACCTTGCGTTTCCATTTGTTGCGTGAGCTACGTCCGAAGCGGACATAAAATTTCACAAAAACTGCGATTCGCTACCAGTTTGACCTTGGAATGTCAACAAGGCTGACATATTCTGATCAGGAACCGGGCGAATTGTGAACGGGAGGCTCCGATGGCAGAGGGGCAAAGCGGCGAAAGCCTTCTTTTTCTGACAGATGAACAGCTTCGCCAGGGAATCGAGGCCATGTTTTTCGCCTATCGCGGCTTTACCGCCGATCCCGACCGGATCCTGGCCACCATGGCCTATGGGCGGGCGCATCACCGCGCCATTCATTTCATCGCCCGCAGCCCGGGCACGACGGTCAACAACCTCCTCAATATCCTCGGCGTGACCAAGCAGTCCCTCAACCGTGTGCTGCGCACCCTGATCGAGGATGGCCTTGTCGAAAGCCGCCAGGGCACCACCGACCGGCGTGAACGGCATCTGCATCTGACCGAGGCGGGCGCCGCGCTGGAACGCAAGCTGTCGGACGCGCAACGCGCCCGCATGCGCGCCGCCTACCGTGCCGCCGGCCCCGAGGCCGTGGCGGGATTCCGTCAGGTGCTCGAGGCGATGATGGACCCCGAGATGCGACGCAAGTACCATGCCATCAGGGAGGCAGAGACATGAGCGATCCGGCGCCGCATCTTCTGATCGTCGACGATGACGAGCGGATCCGCGACCTTCTGCGCAAGTTCCTCGCGCGGCAGGGGTTTCTCGTCTCCGCCGCGCGCGACGCGGCGCATGCGCGGCGCATCCTGTCGGGCCTGGAATTCGACCTGATCGTGCTCGACGTCATGATGCCGGGCGAGGACGGCGTGGCGCTGACCGCGTCGCTGCGTGACACGATCACGACGCCGATCCTTCTGCTGACCGCCAAGGGCGAAACCGACGACCGCATCAAGGGCCTGGAAGCGGGCGCGGACGACTACCTGCCCAAGCCCTTCGAACCCAAGGAACTGCTGCTGCGGATCAACGCCATCCTGCGCCGGATGCCCGAGCCCGCGCCGGACACCGCCGCGCCCAAGGTTCTGAATATGGGGCCGGTCCGGTTCGACATCGACCGGGCCGAGCTGATGCGCGGCGAGGACATGGTACGACTGACCGCGACCGAGGTGCAGCTCATGCGGATCTTCGCGGAAAACCTGCGCCAGCCTGTGAGCCGCGCCAAGCTGGTCGAGGATCTGGGCCGCGACAAGGGCCAGGCGCAGGAACGCGCGGTCGACGTGCAGATCACCCGTCTGCGCCGCAAGATCGAAAGCGACCCGAAACAGCCGCGCTATCTTCAGACGGTGCGCGGCGAAGGGTATATGCTGGCTCCGGACTGAGGCGGCGTGACCTGAATGGGCGCGCGGTGCGCGCGCTGGTTTTTTTGAACGAGGGGCGCTGCCCCTCGCGCTTTCCGAGGTATTTTTGGCCAGATGAAGTTGCGGTGACCCTTTGAAGCAAGGTGCCTCTTGATAGACTCGGACTGCGTCTGTATCTGACATGCCATGACACGGATTTTCGATATCGACGATCGCGCGCGCCTGCCCTGGCGTTTTTTTGGTGCGACGCTGACGGTGCTCGCGCGTCTATAAGGCGCCGGGTTTTGACGTGATCCATTGTTTCCACTGACATGACGGGAGAGGACCGATGTCCCCCAAGACGCTCTATGACAAGATCTGGGATGCCCACCTCGCGCACGAGGCCGAGGACGGCACCAGCCTGCTTTATATCGACCGCCATCTCGTGCACGAGGTGACAAGCCCGCAAGCCTTCGAAGGCCTGCGCCTTTCGGGCCGTACCGTGCGCGCGCCGGACAAGACCATCGCGGTGCCGGACCACAACGTGCCCACCACGCCTGACCGTGTGAACGGCATCACCAACGAGGAAAGCCGCATCCAGGTCGAGGCGCTCGATACCAACGCCAAGGAATTCGGGATCAACTATTACCCGGTGAATGACGTCCGCCAGGGCATCGTGCACATCGTCGGCCCCGAACAGGGCTGGACCCTGCCGGGCATGACGGTCGTCTGCGGTGACAGCCACACCGCCACGCATGGTGCCTTCGGCGCACTGGCGCATGGCATCGGCACGAGCGAGGTCGAGCATGTGCTGGCAACCCAGACGCTGATCCAGAAGAAATCGAAGAATATGAAGGTTGAGATCACCGGAGAGCTTGCGCCCGGCGTGACGGCCAAGGACATCACCCTGTCGGTGATCGGCCATACCGGCACCGCGGGCGGCACCGGCTATGTGATCGAATATTGCGGCGAGGCCATTCGTTCGCTTTCCATGGAAGGGCGGATGACCGTGTGCAACATGGCCATCGAGGGCGGCGCGCGCGCCGGTCTCATCGCGCCGGACGAGAAGACCTTCGAGTATATCAAGGGCCGCCCGCACGCGCCGAAAGGCGCGCAATGGGAGGCGGCGCTGACCTGGTGGAAGACGCTTTATTCCGACGACGACGCGCATTGGGACAAGGTGGTGACCATCAAGGGCGAGGATATCGCCCCGGTCGTCACATGGGGCACGAGCCCCGAGGACGTCTTGCCGATCACCGCAGAGGTGCCCGCCCCCGACACCTTCAAGGGCGGCAAGACCGAGGCCGCGAAGCGGGCGCTCGAATATATGGGTCTCAAGCCGGGTCAGAAACTGTCGGAGATCGAGATCGACACGGTCTTCATCGGCTCCTGCACAAATGGCCGGATCGAGGATCTGCGTGCCGCCGCCGAAATCCTCAAAGGCAAGAAGATCGCCGTCAAGCGTGCCATGGTCGTGCCGGGCTCGGGCCTCGTCCGCGCCCAGGCCGAGGAAGAGGGGCTTGCCGACATCTTCAAGGAGGCCGGTTTCGAATGGCGTCTCGCCGGCTGCTCGATGTGCCTGGCCATGAACCCCGATCAGCTCTCGCCCGGGGAACGCTGCGCCGCGACCTCCAACCGCAATTTCGAGGGCCGGCAGGGCCGGGGCGGACGCACTCACCTGATGAGCCCGGCAATGGCCGCCGCCGCGGCGGTGACCGGCCGGCTGACTGACGTGCGGGAGATGATGTAATTTCGCGACGCCCTCGGACTGCATAGAAAAGGCGTGGAAACCGGCGCATCGGAATTTGTACAAAATGTCCAAACAGGCTCTGAAACCTGGTTCATTTTGTACAAAACCGCCGGTTTCCGAGCCAGAAGCCGATCTTTCGAAAGGTTAAGATCGTCTTCACCAGATTTTAACTTTCGGGCCGATCCCGTTTGCGATCGTCCCGGCAGGATCGGCCATAGGAGGCCCAGAGATGGAAAAATTCGAAAAGCTCACCGGGATCGCGGCGCCTTTGCCGATGGTCAATATCGACACCGATATGATCATCCCCAAGCAGTTCCTGAAGACGATCAAGCGCACGGGCCTTGGTGTGAACCTCTTTGACGAGATGCGCTATGATGATGACGGCAACGAGATCCCCGATTTCGTGCTGAACAAGCCGCAATACCGCGAGGCGGAGATCCTCGTGGCCGGCGCCAATTTCGGCTGTGGATCCAGCCGTGAACACGCGCCCTGGGCGATCAAGGATTTCGGCATCCGCTGTGTCATCGCCCCCAGCTTTGCCGACATCTTCTACAACAACTGCTTCAAGAACGGCATTCTGCCCATCGCCCTGCCGCAAGAGCAGGTCGACGTCCTTATGAAAGAAGCCGAGAAAGGGGCGAACGCCCGGATCACCGTTGATCTCGAGGCGCAGACCATCACCACGTCGGATGGCGAGGTGTTTTCCTTCGAGGTCGACAGCTTCAAGAAGCACTGCCTTTTGGAAGGGCTCGACGATATCGCGCTGACGATGGAAAAGGCCGCTGCGATCGATGCGTTCGAGGAAAAGGCCGGCGCGGCGCGTCCTTGGGTCTAGGCCGCATTCAGATCAGGAAGACGCCGGCGTCCCGTGACGCCGGCGTTTTTGTTTTTTCCAAAAGCTGAACAAAATAGAGAAGTATTTTAAACTGTTTTTGTGGCGTACACGCTCTGGATCACAATATCTTGCGTGCGCAACCAAGACAGTCTCAAATCTGGTCCGAAAATGATGCATTCCCGCACCACCAAGACCATGAATTCGCCGGAAATTCCAAGTGTAACTATTCCATGTCTTGAGCCAGGGGGCGAAACAAGGCAAAAATTGGGCAAGATTGAGGCAGACCGTCATAATCGAAGAACCCAAACTGGGAATAACGGCACGGCAGAGAACCGGGTCGGTCCATTTGGAAGGGAAACGAGCAGTGGTTTCTCAGATTATCAGCGCGTTCACGCGTGCGATACTCGTGGCTTTGCTGGTGGCAACACCAGCGCTTGTGCTGCCGTCGATCGCGACGGACACGGCGCAAATCGTCGTGGTCATCGCGATCCTCTTTTCCCTGCTGACCTTCATCGAGTACTTCGGGCGCTATCCCAGCATCGTGGAATTCCGCTTCGCACCGCCGTTCAACCGACTTAAATTTCTGGCGCTCTGCGCCGTCATCCTGTCGCTGTCCTTCATCTGCCGGGGATTATACGAACCGACGCCGCTGACCATCATCATCACCCATATCGGCAGCTCGCTGGCCGGGCTGATGGATTTTCCATTCTCGCCGGTGCGGCTAATCGTGCTGATGCTGCCACCCGAAACAAGTGCCTCCGAGGTCGCGCTCGTACGGCTCGCGGGCGCGATTTCCTATACCGTCTCGCTGCTTATGGTCTTCGCGTTCGTTGTCATGGTCCGGCTTCTGGGCTGGCCGATGCGCAACGGCGCGTTCAATGTCTGGGTCAACCTGCCGCTTTTCGATCCCACGCGCGGGGGCGATATCGTGGAACGCCTCAAGCGGGACGCAAGTCTTAACATTGTGTTAGGAAGTTTGCTGCCATTCTTGATTCCAGCGGTCGTTAAAGCCGCCTCTTTCGTGATCGAACCAATCTCGATCGAGAACCATCAAACGCTGATCTGGACAATGACGGTATGGGCGCTCTTGCCGGCAAGCATTCTGATGCGGGGAATAGCGCTCATGCGGGTTGGCGAACTGATCGAGCAAAAACGCCGGCGCGTCTACGCGAAGGCCGAAGCCGAGGGCATGCAAAAGGCCTGATCGCAGCGCTTTTCCTGACATTTTTGTCTGTAGCGGCGACCGCCAATTCCGCAGACTCGATCCGCATTGCCACCTTCCACACAGAGCTGGCAAGAAAGGGTCCTGGCCTTCTTTTGCGCGACATCTTGCGAGGCGATCCGCAAGCCGAGGCGGTGGCGGGCGTGATTGCTTCGGTTGCTCCGGATATTATCGTCTTGCAGGGAATTGATTACGATCTCGACCTTATGGCGCTAAGGGCGTTGCGTGACAGGATCGACGCGCGCGGTCACACTTTCCCGCACGCGTTCGCACTGTCGCCCAATACCGGGCGCGCGACCGGGCTTGACATGGACGGCGACGGAAAACGCGGTGAGGCCCGCGATGCTCAAGGCTACGGTCCGTTCGCTGGCGAGGGCGGCATGGCGATCCTGTCGCGCTTTCCTGTCGATCCAGCCGGCGTGCGTGATTTCAGCGATCTTTTGTGGGCGGATCTTCCTTGGGCGCGACTGCCGAGCACACCGTCCGGCCCCTTTCCCTCGGCCGAGGCGCAGGCGATCCAGCGCCTCTCGACGACCGGTCATTGGCTCGTCCCGGTCAAGATCGGTGGGCAGAGATTGACCCTACTGACCTTTCATGCCAGCCCGCCCGCCTTTGACGGACCGGAGGATCGTAATGGACTGCGCAATCACGATGAAATCGTCTTCTGGCGGCATTTGCTGGATGGATCGGTTGCGATGCCGCCGGTCAATCCTTTCGTGTTGCTGGGTGTCGCCAATCTCGATCCTGTCGACGGCGGCGGGCACAAGGCGGCGATCCTCGACCTCCTCAACGATCCGCGATTGCAGGATCCAAGGCCCATGCGTCCGGCTTCGGCCCATCTTGCGGAAACAGGCCAGAGCGACCCGCGTCTCGACACGGCAAGCTGGCCGGCCCCCGGCCCGGGAGATCTGCGGGTCAGCTACATCCTACCTTCCGCGGAGCTCGATATCGTGCAGGCGGGCGTTCATGACCCCCCAAGCGACGGCGTCGCCGGTCGTGAGGCGGAACAAGCAAGCCGTCATCGTCTCGTTTGGATCGATCTGCACCTCGACTGAAAGTCGTAAACCGGTACGTTTCTTGACCCTCTCCGCGCTTCGGGCTAGGCGGTGGCGACTGTCGTTTGGATCAGGAAGGACCCACGCATGAGCAACCCCTCGCTTCTTATTCTGCCCGGTGACGGCATCGGCCCCGAGGTCATGGTCGAGGTCCGCAAGGTCATTAACTGGTTTGGCGCCAAGCGCGGACTTAAGTTCGACGTCAGCGAGGATCTTGTCGGCGGTGCGGCTTATGACGCGCATGGCACGCCTTTGACGGATGAGACCATGGAGAAGGCGCAATCGGTCGATGCGGTTCTCCTCGGTGCCGTAGGCGGTCCGAAATACGACGTCCTGGATTTCTCGGTGAAGCCCGAGCGCGGCCTTCTGCGCCTGCGCAAGGAAATGGATCTTTACGCAAACCTGCGCCCGGCGCAGTGCTTTGACGCGTTGGCCGATTTTTCCTCGCTGAAAAAGGATGTGGTCGCGGGGCTCGACATCATGATCATCCGCGAACTGACGTCGGGCATCTATTTCGGCGAGCCGCGGGGTATCGTTCAAGAGGGTAATGAACGCGTGGGCATCAACACGCAGCGTTATACCGAATCCGAGATCGACCGCGTCGCACGCTCTGCGTTCGAACTCGCGCGGAAACGGAATAACAAGGTCTGCTCGATGGAAAAGGCCAACGTGATGGAATCCGGCGTGCTCTGGCGCGAGGTGGTGCAGAAAGTCCATGACGAGGATTATCCCGACGTGGAACTTAGTCACATGTATGCCGATGCAGGCGCGATGCAGCTTTGCCGCTGGCCCAAGCAGTTCGATGTGATCGTCACCGACAACCTTTTCGGCGACCTGCTGTCGGACGCCGCCGCGATGCTGACCGGGTCTTTGGGCATGCTGCCGTCCGCCAGCCTCGGCGCGCCGATGGCTAATGGCCGACCCAAGGCGCTTTACGAGCCGGTGCACGGCTCTGCCCCCGATATCGCGGGTCAGGGCAAGGCCAACCCGATCGCCTGTATCCTCAGCTTCGCCATGGCGCTGCGATACAGCTTCGACCAGGGCGAAGAGGCCACGCGGCTCGAACAGGCCGTCGAAAAGGTACTGGCCGACGGTCTGCGCACCGCCGATCTTCTAGGCGAGGAGGGCGCGCAGCCCGTGACGACGGCCGAGATGGGCGATGCCATCGTTGCGGCCCTGGATGCCGGGCTCTGAGCCTTGTTCGCAAGGGTCATTCCCTCTTGCAAAACGCGCAGGCGACGTATATCCGCCTGCGCACGGTCGGAGTGTAGCTCAGCCTGGTAGAGCACTGTCTTCGGGAGGCAGGGGCCGGAGGTTCGAATCCTCTCACTCCGACCAATGAAAAGGCGCCACTTCGCGTGAATGGGTGCGCCGTAGATTTCCAGCAGTCCAGACAAGAAACGCCGCTCCAAAGCTGCATTCAACATTCCGGGTAGCGCTCTTTTCAGCTCCAAGGCCTTGTAAATGGCCTCTTTGACCGGTTTGAGTTACGCGATCGGGTGGCCTTGTTGTGTCGGCGTTCCACGTGCTGGAAGTGGCGTCAGGTCCTTCGACGTGAATGCAGCGTCAGTACAGTCTTGTTGTCGGTAACAGGGTGCAAAAGCCGCTGGAATGTACATCGCGTGGATGGCTATGTGGACAAGAATTGCACTTGTTTTGGCGAAATGATCGCCGCGGTTAGTCGCCCTGTTTGCCACGCGCCTGTGTCGATCTCAATCCGGCCTTGTCGAAGGCTGGGGGCGTCGACGATGTAGTGACCGTATACCATCCAGTGTTTTGCCCGTGTGGCAGATTTACGGGTGTTTTCATGACCCCACAGAAGGTCGTGGGCGCGGCGTGGATCCGGCTGTCTTGTCGGGTCGCCCCCTGCGTGGCTTGCGATGATGTTTCCCGACTGCCAAAACAGGGGACATTGTCGAAGCCAATCCAGCAATTCCTCGCCTGCGTGCAGGACCAGTCGATCCCGCAAATCCGGCATTTTCGCATCAGATTTTTCGATTCCAAAGCTGCCGAGCGTCTGCCATCCGCCATTCCTCAACCATTGAGGGCCCGCGCTTTCCGGGTGATCCAGAAAATCCAGAAGCATTGCTTCGTGGTTTCCCATCAAGCACACGGCTCTGGCTGGGGTGCTGGCGCTCATGATTTGCAGTTGCCTCAGAACTTCGGCGCTCTTTGGCCCACGATCAATGTAATCACCCAAGAAGATCAGCGGTAACTCGGGTGCTTGGTTTTCCAAATGTCCAAGGAGCGTCTGCAACAGATCTAACCTGCCGTGGATGTCGCCAACCGCTACGAACGGAGCATTAGGAGCTAGATCGGACGGGGCACTATAGGTCCTGCCGGACTTTGGGTTAAGAAGCTGGTGAACTAATTTTATCACTGATGGACCGTGTTACGAACTGCTGCGCATAAGACAACCTATTGAAGGCGTTTCGACAGATTTCGTTCTGTCTCCAGATGAGCCCGTCACTTACGCGGCAAGACATCTTCGCATCCAAATGCCGGCAATCATGTCAAAGCTACCGCAGGCACTCTGCGAATACTAGCTTGCTGTTCCAGACCCAGCAAGAAACGGTCACTCACTCAGTCGTCGAAAGGACAGAGGCTGGAGGATGATTTCAACACGATGATCTTGTCGTTCTTCAAGCTGTTGGGAAGATGCCAATAGAAGGTGGCAAGCTTGATCCGTTAACTTTGGAAATTTTTGATGTCGCGCCGCGTGTGAACCGAGTGCTTGGCAGTAATCATGCCCAACTCAAGCATTACGAATAGTAAGCGCGCGGGCCGGAGTTCACATATTGGCGGCCATGCTACGGAATGTTTCGTTGTTATCCTTCAGTTCGTCAAAGCTTCCCGATGCAGCGATCCGACCTTTTTCCAAAAGATAGATCGTGTCGCAGTCACGAACCGTGGTTAATCTGTGGGCAATCATGACTATCGTTTTCTTGTGTCCGATCCGGTTGATCGCCTCCATCACCTCGCGCTCTGTCAGGTTGTCGAGGGCGGAGGTGGCCTCGTCAAAGATCAGCAGGGCAGGATCATGGTAGAGGGCACGCGCTATGCCGATCCTTTGTCTCTGCCCTCCTGACAAGCGTACGCCGCGTTCACCGACGACGGTCTGGTATCCATCGGGCAATTCGTTGACAACAAAGTCGTGCAAAGATGCAGTTTTTGCAGCACGCTCCACCGCAGCCATGTCGATGGCCTCTTTGTCAAAGCCGAATGCGATATTCTCGGCCACAGTGCTGTCGGTCAGATATATCGTTTGAGGTACGTACCCTAGGCTGTTGCGCCAAAGCTGCGCGTTCTTTGCGGTGATCTCTTCGCCATCTACAAGAATTCGGCCGCTCTGAAGCGTCAGGAGGCACAAGATTGTGTCTACGAGAGTTGTTTTCCCCGCACCGGTTCCCCCCACGATTCCGATTTTGGTTTCTGCGGGAATAACCAGACTTATCCCATCAAGGGAAGGTTTCTCTGTGTTGGGGTAGGAAAAGTAGGCATCCCGAAGCTCGACTTGCTTTCTGACACTCATCGCCGTCGTGGCGTCTTTTTCTAAAGGTGCTTCAGACGTTTTGGCGTAAGACATCATGTAATCGCTATAGATATGATCGAGCAGAGGTTTGCCGTTTTTGATGGACGTCAGGGATTGATACACATTCTGGACGGCCGGCATGAGACGCATCATCGCGAATGCGAATGTTCCCAAGACGGGTATGGCCGCCTTTAGATCGCCGTCGTTCTTGATCTGGAGGTACACTATACTTCCGAGCAGCGACGCAAAAATAATGGCTTCGAGCCCAAACTTCGGCATCTGCTGGATCACGCTGTTCGTCGCCTGTATCGCGGCGAGCCGCCGTGATGGCCGCACAAACCTATTCACATATTGTCTTTCTATCCCTAGAAGCTTCAGTTCCTTGAATCCACCGGTCGCCTCCTGGGTGAGTCGGAAGCGCTTTGTATTTGCAGCGACGCTTTCCTTTCCAAGCCGCGTCATCACTGGCCTTAAAGTCCAGTAGATCAGGAAATACCCAATGCCGATGATGCTTGATGAAATAATGGTTACGAAGGGTTCCAGTATTAGCAGAAAGGTAACAATTCCGAATACGACAATCGAACTTGAGATCAATTTGAGAGACGGGACAATAACGCTGGATACCAATCGCTTGATTTCATTAAGCACATTCTTGCTGATATCAGATGTGTTTCGGTTCAGAAACCATGTGTAAGGCTGGTGAAGATACGCCTCCAAAAGGTTCTTAGACATGGTGAAGCCGCGCATGGCAGAAAACCTTACGATAGCGTAAGATCCACATGCCTTCACAGCGATTGCGAGAAGAACAACAAAGAAAACGAAAAAACTTAGGAAAATATTGAAGTTAGAAACAGATATGAAGCCAAGATTGTCATAAAACCATGAAAGGAAAGAGCTATTTGCGACCATTTCGGGATTGGTCAGAATATTCAACATGAAGAGAATGCTCGAAATACCGGCGAGCTCTGCAATGCTGACACTCAGCATGATCAGGGTAAGCAGAAAAAAACGCCGCTTCTCACGACGGCTAAACATTGAAAATATTTTCCTGAAGACGTCCAGCATGTCCGTTCTCCGGCAAAAGTGCTGTAAACCTTCTGCACATAGCTTTTGTTCGATACAAGGCTTCTTTTTGACGTCATAGTGACTTCTCGCCCAAGGTCCGCTGGCTGAGCAGGCGGTTGCTGCCGATCCATGCTCTAAAGCAAGGATTTGTTAGTCATGCGATCGTCTGCGGGCGGAGGAGGGATCTCGTCGACGACGCTGCGTCTAGCTCTCAGATGATGGGCGCAGGTCTCCGCAGGTTCTTCCTGACCGTGCTTTTTTGGTTAGACCTTGCTACTTGACCGACGTTGCTTGAAAAACACGGCTCCGAGAATGACGGCAAGGCCGGTTAGTTCAATCATATCTGCGCCTCTGAACGGGCCGTACTTGCCGGCATAGATGGTTTCGAGGTCGTGATAGTTGATCCCCTTAAGCACTGTTATTCCAATACAAATCGCGAGACCTGCGATGAGCAGAAGATTGCTTGCGAGGCTGCGACGGAAATAGACTAGGGCCATAACAAGGAGCGTTGCCATGACAGCAACTGCAGCAACAAGAATAGTGTACTGGACCTGTCGCCGTATCTCATACCACTCCTGCGCTTTCGAAAGACACCTTCCGTAACTCACGACGAAGGCATGCAGGTCGAGATGTGTGTTGATCAGCTGAAAAAAGAGGATCAAGGCACTTACGCGCCAAAGTGTACGCTCCCGGCCATGTAGCTGCTTTGCCACGGCAATCGCCTTGAGTCCTGCAATGCCGTAAAACAGCATGAAGACTGTACCGGAGATGAGGGGGTCGCCCCAGATCTTCGACCAATTCTCGAATCCGCATGGCAAAGCGCCAAGGATCTCACTGGCTACGGCCTTGATCTTGTCGGTATTCATTTTTTGGCCAACTCAAACGTGTGCCCACGTGTTTTGAAGCATATCGAGCCAGGAAAAGACAGCCAATGCTGCCACTTGTGTGTAACAGTCCGAATTGTTTCAGGGCTGGGGCCGCCGGAGCGGGCTTGTCCGTTCGACGTCTGTGAAATGACCGGCTGTCCCGAGGTCGGCTCACGCATCTTTTCCAAAGCGTGAGGCGCTGTTGGAGCAGGGTTAAACTGGCAGGAAACAGCCCCCGATGGCGGACGGGGGGCCTTATCCTTCGCAATCTGATGCGCTGAGAAGTCAGCCTTTACGGCGTTTCCCTACAAAACCGAGACCACCAAGCGCACCGAGCAACAGGAAACCTGCCGCCGGCAGGGGAATAGGGCTGGCGGTGACAAGATGCTGGCTTTTGTGGCTGCCGTAGTATGTATCCGTCGATTCCAGAAATGTCAGGCGATACGACTGCGTCTTCGGGCCGTTGATACCGCCTAAAAGCTGGTTTGCGCGCGTGCGCGCGGCGGAGTTGCCGGTGACGTTGAAATCGCCGCTATTAACGTCAAAGCTTCCGCTGTCTTCATAGGTCACTTCCCAAAGAGCAAGCTGGAAACCGGCCGAGTCCGCATCAGACGTTAGGTCTAGCGATGAAAAACCCGTGTTGAAGAGTGCCTGGACATTGAATTTCTGGGCGAGCGTCGGGCGTGCCGTGCCGAAGGGATCGAAGCCGGCGGAATCTTCGGTGATTTCGTAATTGGATGAAAGGCGCAGATAGGTGCTGATATCCAGACACCAGGCCACGAAATCGCCCAACGGACCACTGCTCAGGTCGAAACCACCGGCCAGCGTACTCAGACCACTGGGAAGTTCGATATCATCCGTGATCGTTACCGCGGCGCTGCCATTGCTGCCAAAGACACTGGAAGATTGTTTGGACACCGGAACCGGCGTTGCATGGGCGGAAAGAGCGGCGATGGAGAAAAGCGCGGAGAGAGTTGCCAAACGCATATTGGGACTCGAAAACATGGTCTTCCTTTCACTGGTTAAAAACGCATCTGCTTATGAAAGCGTATGATCAAATCTTTTTGCGGTCAAATTCATGCTGGAAAAAAGCCATATTTCTTAAGTGGTTGCGCTGTTTCTACATCAATGATTGATTGACTGCGTGATTGCTTCGAACTTGCGAACAATAACCAGGATCTGTTTCTAGATTTCACGTCGACAGAGGACGTCGCGAAGCGTTTGGACATGTCCGAATCACGTACCGCATTCTTTGCAGGAAGTCTGAGGTCACGATCAGATTCAACTAGGATAAGTAAATTGAGAATACACACCACAAAGGGTTGTAAATTACGATTGCGGGCCGAGATTCAGCTCTGCTTAAGGTAGTATTTTTGGTCAAAATGACCCGAACCGAATATATCGACTCCTCCAGCCTGAAGAAATGTGGCAATCTTTCGACAAGAATATGACGCGATCATTTCAGCCATTTCTTTTTTGAAGTTGTAGAGTGACCGTCGGAGTTTAATGCGTGTGTTCACCCGGAAGGTAGAGAAATTATGAGAACATTTCGGAACTTTGCATATACGATTGCGGCGTCGGGCATGGTATGGGCCGCAGGGTCCACTGACGGCTGGGCGCTTACGACCCTTGACCTGACCAGCGGTGGTGGCGGAACGCTCAACGGTGGCGAGTTCTTGGCGCCTTCGACAGAAATCGGAGCCACCGGTACTGGTGTCTTTGAACCGTTTCTGAGGCTTCAGGCCAACGGTAGTGAATCTGGCTACAACACCGACAGAGCGAATAGTGATCTAGAATTCGACGAAAAAGCTGGCATATGGACCCACTCACTGCAGAAGCAGGATTTGACGGGTTCAAGCGGCAAATACGAGTTCCTTTTGGACATAAACGAGCCTTCTGGCCGGAATTCGCCCATCTCGCTGGACTCGTTGCGCATCTTCAACGTCGGATCAGACAAGGACCTGACGGGGCTTTCTTTCGGGGACGGGTCGAATCCATTCAACGGCCTCTACACCGAAATCTGGAATATGGATGTCGGTGTGGACGGCGACAGCGAAGTTTTGCTTGACTACGACTTCTTCGGAAGCGGCAGCGGTCGGGCCGATATGTCGTTGTTCCTGTCGCAGACACTGTTTGCCGGCGTGGCCGCGACGGATTACATCGTGTTTTATTCGGCATTCGGAAACGCGGACGACTCGGACGGTGGCTTCGAGGAATGGGGAATCCGAGGTGCACCGTGCGATCCGCTCGACCCGGGTTGCGGCGGCGGGGTCGGTTTCGTCCCGGTGCCCGCTGGTCTTCCGCTGCTTCTGTCAGCCCTCGGACTTGGCAGCATCGTCGCGCGGCGCAAGCGTAAAACTGCTTAAAAGACCTACCGTACAGGTATCAAAAGGATAGGGCGCCTTCCACAGGCGCCCTATTTTTGCCATTGTCCTTGAATAAAGAACAGTCCCGTCAAGGGGGCGTAATCGAGCGAGACGGACATGAAACGGCAAAACCATCAAATGTTGGACTCTGCGTTCGCGGATGTGCTTCCTCCCGAATTCGATGAAGATCTGGTATCCTCATTCTTCAATTTTGGGTCGGCGAGCTCCGAAGGGGCCATTCTTCCTGCCAATGCTAAATCGAAGCTGGATCTGACTAAAAAGCTTGCGCAGCTCGGCATTGACACCGAAGCCTCCGGTGCCGATTTGATCCCTGACGCGCCTCAAGACGCCGATGTGCCACCACTGCCCGAAGAGTTCGCAAACGCCATTGGTGGTCTCGAGAACGCCGAAGAGAAAACGCCGTTGGATTTGTGGCAGTACGCGCGTCCGCTCGACGCACCGGAAAGCCTTGTCGAAAACCCGCTGACCGGCGGTGGCGCGAAGCCGTCCTGGGCCGGCGGCAACAAGGATGAAACCACCGATGGCAGCGGCGGAAGCACCAAGAAGGGCAAAGGTCACAACAAGGACACGACATCTGAGGAGCCGAACACCGACGGCACCACAACCGACGGAACGACCAGCGGCGGTGATCCGACGCCCGAGGTCAACCCCGGCAGCGCAGATCCCGATGTCTATGTCAGCGGCATGGATAATCCCGAAGGCTACAATGTCGAGATTATCTATATCGGCACCTGGTCGGACTCTCTTCGGCAGGGTATTCAGAATGTGGCCGAGCGGATAAGCGATATCATCACGGCAGATCTTCCCGAACATAATGGTATCGATGATATTTCGATTACCGCGACGCTTGAAAACATAGACGGCACCGGCGGTTACTGGGGCTGGGGCGGATACAGTTCCCTTCGTTCCGACAGCCTTCTACCGAGCTCCGGCTATATGCGGTTCGACACCTCCGATACCGCACGCATTGAATCCCTGGGTCTTTGGGAAGACCTGATGATGCATGAAATGCTGCATGCGATGGGGTTCGGCACGGTCTGGGCCAGCATGGGATTGATAGATGACTACAACGGCGATTTGCGGTTTACCGGGACCAACGCGATCGAGGCCTATAACAGGGAGTTCTTCGCGATCGCAGACAACGATCCGCTGTCGGACCTGGGTGTCATGGTCGAGACCGAAGGCGGGCCAGGCACCGCAGGCGTGCACTGGGACGATGCGACGTTCACCAACGAGCTTATGACCGGCAATCTTCGGACGAACAACTATCTCTCCGACATGAGCATCGCCGCTCTGGAAGACATGGGATACAGCACGGTTTACGGCGATGGGGTCACCATCGCGTAAAAGCGTTTGGCCTATTCGGGCCGTGCGTGCGGACCTGCAGTGGCAGGAACCACATCATTTCCAACCAAGGAACAATCCACGGCGGTGGCTCATCGCCGTGAAACTCTTCATAAATGGCTGAAATTCATGCATTTCCTTTGAGTGGACCAGAGGCGATAACACCTTCGTGAGGTTATCAACGCTGGCCGGAATCGCCGCATTACCGATAGCATTCGTGCAAAATTCCTGATAAAAAACTGCAACATGTCAAAAGCTATACTGTTTCGTGGCGCGCGAGCTGCGGGTTATTCATCGCTGAGAGTTCAATGGCGAACGCGAACCTAGTCGACACCAGAAACAACTTTCTTCAGGACGTTCTAAATTGGGGCGTCTTTTGGCTTGTGATTGCATTTGTCAGTGCTGGCTTCTTCTTCAACGAGGGCATTGCAGAGCTTTTGAAGGCCTGGAAGTTGCCCGAATACAGTCACGGACCGCTCATACCGGTGCTGTCGGGCCTGCTTTTCCTGCGACAACTTAAAACAGTGCCTGTCAATTACGGACCGGTGGCGGATCGCTGGCCGGGCGTTGTTCTTTTGCTGGTTGCGGTGCTGATCGGTGCCGGTGGCAAGATCATCGAGATCCGCGATATCGTCGCGTATGGGCTGATCTTGTGGGTCGGGGCCATCCTTTTGATCAGTTTCGGCTGGAAGACGGGCAAGCATTTCTGGCCTCCGGTCGTGCACCTGGTGTTTATGTTGCCGCTGCCGGGCGCGGTGTATTACGGGCTTTCGACCTTCTTGCAAGGCATTTCGTCAGAGTTGGGAGTCTATTTCCTGCAGCTCATCAGCGTGCCGGTGTATCTGGAAGGGAACATCATTGATCTCGGTGTGTTCAAGCTGCAGGTCGCGGAAGCCTGTTCCGGGTTGCGCTACCTCTTCCCGATCCTAAGCTTTTCTTACATCTTCGCTGTCCTCTACCAGGGGCCGATGTGGCACAAGGCCCTGCTGCTGGTTTCGGCGGCGCCGATTACCGTATTCATGAACTCTGTCCGGATCGCGATCGCGGGTTGGATCGTGAACAATTACGGTCTGGACCACGTCGAGGGCTTCTCGCATTTCTTCGAGGGCTGGGTGATCTTCATCAGCTGTGTATTGATCCTCTTCGCTTTTGCCTGGGTGCTGGTCAAGCTGCGGCGCGACAGGATCGGGTTGATCGAAGCTCTCGATCTCGACACCGAGGGTCTCGCGACGCAAGCCCGGCGGATCACGCTGGTCCGTCCCTCGGCAGCGATGATTTTTGCCGCTGTCTTTGTCGGGGCACTTGCCGTCAGCTGGCAGGCCATGCCGACGCGCGGCGAGGTGCAGATCGACCGTGAACCCTTCGTTCTATTCCCTAAGCGGTTGGAAGAATGGCGGATTGGCCCACACCAGCCCCTCGATCCGGAGATCGAACAGGTTCTGGGCGCGGATGATTACTTGTCGGTGAACATGTCACAGGCGGTCGAGCCGCTGCCCGTTGAGCTGTTCGTCGCGTGGTACCGTGATCAGACCGATGGAGGAACGCACTCGCCCGAGGTGTGCCTGCCAAGTGCAGGCTGGGAGATCGCCGAGTTGGAACAGATCGACGCGACAAGCAGAACGGGAGAGACCTTTTCGCTTAACCGGGCGATCATCCAGAAAGGCGTGACCCGAATGTTGGTCTATTACTGGTACGATCAACGCGGAGTGCGCACTGCGTCGGAGTACGAGGCCAAGCTACACCTTATGCTGGGCAGGTTCCTGGATGGTCGAGACGATAGCGCTATCGTACGTTTGACAACCTTGGTCGACCCGCAAGAAGGGCTGGGCGCGGCAGAAGAGCGTCTTCAAAAAGCGATGGACGCCGCCATGCAGACACTTCCTCGATTTGTTCCGGAACCTTAGGTTTCGGCTCGAAAATGAGATTGTCCATAAAGTTTAGCGTTTTTTGAGCCGCGGTATGCAATCCTGTTCGCACCTCGTATCTGGTAATCCGGTTTTCGTTTTCGGTGCACTGCGATCCGGGACAACAGTCTTTCGGCTTATGCTTGACGCGCATCCACGCATCAAGAACCCCGGTGAGGCCGACTATCTGTTCGATTACCTGCATCAAAGTGATAAAGGGCAGTGGCGCTACGATCTGGATGCCCTTCGGGCCGACAGAATTTTCAACGCCCAAGAATTAAAGATCCCGGCGGGTGTCGACGGGCTGCGCCTACTGGAGGCTTTCCTAAGGCAGTTGGATGAGAAAGCGCCGGGCATCCTTACCCTGAACGTGCATCGTAACATCCAAAGACTACACGCCGCTTTGCCCGGCACCCGGCTTCTTCACATGTTGCGTGATCCACGAGATGTGGCCCGGTCCTCGATTGGTATGGGCTGGTCGGGGAACAGTTACCACGGCGTCGACCATTGGATCCGAACCGAAACACAGTGGAGCGCCGTCGAGAAATCCGTGAATCCGAACAACGTTCTCGAGCTTCACTACGAGGATCTGTTTGCAGACTGCCCATCGACCCTGAAAAGGGTCTGTGAGTTCCTGGGCGTTCCCTTCGACCCTGCAATGCTTACGTATCACGAAACGTCGAGTTATAGCCCACCTGATCGGTCATTGGTGAAACAGTGGACACGCAATGCGTCCCAAAATGAGATTGTCTGGATCGAGCACAAGGCCGGCGCTCTCATGCGCGCTCGTGGATACGAGACTGCAACGCCGGGTACAGCACCATCCCTGCTACGTAAAGTTTTTTTGTTCCTGACCAACAAGTTAGCCGTCTGGAAATTCGGGATCCGCCGTTATGGTGCTTCTGTATTTCTTTTGGAGAAGTTGACGCGCTGGCTTCGGATCGGAAAACTCAACCACGGGTATCGTGAGATCATGCAGCGGGAAGATATCAAACGCCTGAAATAAGACACCAAGATCATGTAAGGCCTTGAGGACATGAAGGCCAAAAGGTCTTTTCAACGTCATGCAAAACGATAGTCGCTACGCGGTAGCTTTTGGGATCATACGAAATTGAGGGAAAAGAAAACACGACGATGACACCCCTCGCCTACATAGCCCTTTTCGCATGGCCGTTTGTTGTCATCGTTATGTTTATGCGCCTTTCTTTGGAAAAGGCTCTGGCCTATTCGTTTGTCGTTGGATACCTCGTTCTGCCGCTGGCTCCGAGCTTTGACTTTCCGGTAATTCCGCCGATCAACAAGGATTTCATCCTGGTTATAAGTGCCGGAGTCATGTGCTTGCTGACAGCGGCAAAGATGAAGACGCGAAAGAAAGCACTGTCACGATCAAGGGGAATTCAGGCAGAAAATCAGGTCCCAGAATTTCATATCCAACGCGGCCAGATATTTTTTTATTCCGCGCTACTCTTACTATTCACGTCACCGTTTCTGACCGCCATGCAAAACAACGATACGTTTGTGATCGGTGGGCGTGTCTTCAGGTCTCTTTCCACCTATGACGCGTTTTCTATTAACTCAACGTTACTCATGCTTTTCTTGCCGTTCTTTCTTGGCAGGCGTTTTCTGGCCACCGAGGAAGCGCACCGTATCCTGCTCAAGGCAATCGTGATTGTGGCTTTGTTCTACACGCTGCTCGCATTGTACGAAATTCGCATGAGCCCGCAGTTGAACCGCACGATCTACGGTTTCTTCCCTCACTCCTTTGCTCAGCATGTTCGTGATGGTGGGTTCAGGCCACTGGTCTTTCTGAATCATGGCCTGATCCTTGCGATTTTCTTCGCGGTGGCGACGCTTGCCTCGCTCGCACTCTATCGATGTGCGTCGACGACGCAGTACCGTTTAAGGTGGCTCCTGTTCGCGATTTGGATTTTCGGCGTTCTGTTTCTAAGTAAATCTCTCGGCGCGTTCATGCTGACCTTGATGTTCGGGCCCGTCCTTTTGTTTTTGAGGGGCTGGGCGCAACTTCTATTCGCCGCGATTGTTTCGGCATTGGTCTTCAGCTATCCGATCCTGCGCAGCAACGAGTTGGTTCCCGTTGACCGAATTCACGCCTTTGTCGAGACCATCGATCCAGCTCGGGCCAGATCGCTGAATGTGCGCTTGCAGAACGAGGACCGGCTTCTCGAAAAAGCCATGGAACGCCCTCTTGCCGGTTGGGGAACTTATGGAAGAAACCGGGTTTACTCGGATTGGGGTAAGGATATTTCCCTCACAGACGGTTACTGGATCCTGACGATCGGCCAGTATGGTTGGCTGGGTTTTATCGCACAGTTCGGCCTGTTGTCGTTCCCGGTCATCATGTTGGCGGCAAGGCGAAAAAAGCTGGATATCCCTTTGGTATCTTCTGCATTGGTCCTGATTTATACAATGAACCTGCTCGACCTTTTGCCCAACGCAAGCATTGGGCCGCTTTTCATGCTGATGTCCGGGGCCGTGATGGGATTGTATCAGACGGCACCGCGGAAAGAGACCAAGAGGGCGCCCGAGAGAGCCAAGACGCCCCTTCCGACTTCTCAAGAGGGAAGGGGGCGGGTATCCGCGGATCAGCTTGGTCTCGGCGAAGCCGCAAAACTGCATCATAGACGTCCACGGGTGCGTGGCTAATCGGTTTCAGAGCGAAAGGCGTCTCAGTCCAGGAACTGAAAATCGTCCGCTTCCATGATGGTGCGCCACTTCACGACAGTCATGTCCGGGGTCTGCCGGCGCGCGTATGCGTGCTTGGCCATGGGAAGGCGCGCCGGTTTTGTACTTTCCAGCGTCTTGGGTGGTTTCGACTTCAGAAGAAAAAAAAGCGCCTGCCGCGTGCCTTTCAGGTCATCGGGCAGTTTTTGACTTCCTTCGTTCCCGCTCAGCATCTTTGACCTCTGATCTCACCGACCAAATTTGGATTTGCCGAGTATACGTCGAATAATGGCGATAAAAGGGCAGGGGCTGAGCGAAACGGTCAGAGCGCGTGATTACCGGTGCAGACGCGATCGCACGGCCAAGACGACAAGCGAAGGCAGGATCGCAAAACATTCGGCGTACCGCTTGAGCAGACGTCTTGGATTAGAGAGAACCCGCCACAGCCATTCCAGCGCGAACCGCCGCATCCATTCAGGAGCGCGGCGTTGTCCGCCGGCGATGAAATCAAGTCCGGCACCAATAGACACGAACCCGCGATCTTGCAGAATCGTTGCACCGCGCGCTGCCAGAATTTCCTGCTTGGGTGCCCCAAAGGCAAGAAAGACCAATCGCGCATCGCTATATTTCAGCTGTTGCAAAAGATCGTCCGCTTGGCTGCCCGTGACGTCAAAACCGAATTCAGGAGAGATCTGCGTGACAATACGAAGCCCCGGCACAGTTGCCTCAAGCTTGGCGGCGGCTTGTGCCAAAGTTTCCTCTGTCGAGCCGATCAGGGCGACTGGCGTGCCTGTTTCCTGTGCAAGCCGGGCAAGGGGCAGGATGAGGTCGGAACCGGGTACAAGTTCGACAGGCCGCCCCATGAGGTAGCGCAGCCACACGATCGGGTTGCCGTCGGCAACAACGTGGGAATGACGCCTGTATGCCGCACGAAAATCGGCATCGCGACGTAGTTTGACGATATGATCAAGGTTCAACGTGGCGATCGTGAACCCGGTCTTCTCCTCAAGGCATCTTTTCACATCCGCAAGAAGCGCGTCTTGCGTGGACGTGTTCACGAGGTTCAAGAAGCTTTCGTTCTCGCCCGCGACTGTCAAATCCTCAGGTTGCCGTGTCATGCTTTGTCCCGTGGTTCACGTCGTGGAAAAGCTGACGAATACGCCGAGCGTTGGCAAAGACGTTGTGGCGTTCGATAACACGTCGCCGCCCTTCTTGCCCCATTTCGGATAGTCGCTCGGCGGACGTGTCCAACGCCGCGCATATGGCTTCGCCGATTTTGTCCGGCGCGCCTGCGGGAATTAGCCATCCACACTCCGGATCGACAAGTTCCGGTATGCCGGCGATATACGTAGAGATGACAGGACGGCCAAGCGACAGGGACTCCATGATGCAGACTGGCAGGCCCTCGGCAAAGCTTGGCAGCAGCAGTGCCCGGGCTTTTGAAAGATGAGCGCGTACCGTGGCGCTGTCCTGCCATCCAAGCAGGGTGATGTTGTCCTGCAGAGCGTGACGTGCAATTTCTGCTTCGACATCCTGCCGGCTTTCGCCGTCGCCGATCATGACGATCCTGACATCGGGATGCGTCTTCACAACATCGGCTAGGGCGCGAACGATATGGACCTGTGCCTTCTGAGGGCAAAGCCGGCCAATCACGACGAATGGGGCATCCTGTGCGAAGGGATGAGAGCTGAGCGCGAATTCATCGGTATCTATCCCGCATCCAACAATGTGTATCTTGTTCCATGCCTCAACCCCGGCAGCCAAAGCGATCTGGACCCGGCAGAAGTTGGAAATCGCGACGACGAATTGAGACTCGCGAGTTTTCAGTGCCAGTGAATTGCCAGCCACGTCCAAGAACTCGTCTGGACCATGCGCTGTGAAACTGAACGTCGGACCCCCCAGATGGCGACAAAGAAGGGCAACCGCGGTCGCGTTTGTAGAGAAATGCACGTGGATATGTTCGACGCGATCTGCGGATGCCAACCGTTTGAGACGGATCGCTTCCAGAAAATACGCCGCGTGATGGATCAAGCCCCCGCCCTTGTTGCGGATCAGCCTGAGCAGGGTGCCGGCCGCGCGCAGTATTCCCGCGGGATTTCTCAGAATTTCAGGAAAAAAACCTGAAACGACCTGAATTTTGCGACCGTCCAGCAAATACTGCGTCTGGTCTTTCTCACTGATGTCATCCTGATCGACGAGATTCTGAGACCATTGCCGCACCGCATAGCGTTTGACGACGCACCCCTCATCCTCGAGCGCGTGTATCTCGCGGCGGATAAAGGTCGAACTGGTTGCCGGGTATGTGTTGGTCAGGTAGCCGATGCGCATCAGAAAACTCGAATTTAGAAAATTTGTTAAACAAACCAGATGGCAAAACTTTGCCATGAACGAGGGTTTTTTTGCTCTAGCTACGCCACCACAGCACTTTACCAAGGCCGCCGGCGCTTCGTAACTCGAAATCGGTCGATAGATCAGTTCGGACTGGCCAAAGTAAAATGGCAAGACCGCCGTAAACGCCAAACTGTGCCAAACCAATCGCCATCCAGAACGCGACCTTGCCGAGGCTGTGGAAACCGTCAGAGCCGCGTTCCACACGACAGCGAAGACGGCCGTTGTTGAAAACGCGACGCCTGACATAGTCTTTCGACATTCTTTCGGTTGGAACGAACTCTTTTACACTGGCATGCATGCACCATGTGAGTTTGACAGATTTCTTCAGAACCAGTTCGCGCAGAAGGAAAACATCCTCGCCGCCATTTTCGAACTCGGCATTGAACGGGGTGTCGTCGTCAAAACACGTGTCTCTTTGGAACATCGAGTTTCCAGTTCCCAGCGAGGCGCGGTATCTGGAAACGTCTTCGCCATCCTCCACAGCAAGCCTCCGGCTGAAAAGCCGTTCCAGTGCAGGGCGTAGGTACTTCGGCGGCTCGGTTTCGAAGCATGGCTCAACCGGGCCGAACGCCGCAGCGGTACGCGTTTCCGCCAAAGCGTAAAAACGGTTCAGCCAGTCCGGGCAGGGCAACTCATCGTCGTCTATGAAGAGAATATATTCCTCTGTCGTTTCACGGATGCCACGGTTGCGCGCTGAAACAACACCGGCAGACGGTTCATGGACGTAGCGCGCGGCTGGCCAGCCGTCCTCGACTACCTTCCGCGCCGATGCATTCGGGCAGTTGTCGACGACCACGATTTCAACGAATTCACCGTGAGCAGAGGTTTCGACCTGTTCGACCAGGGCCGCCAGAAGGGTTTCCAAGGCATGAACCCTTTTGAACGTGGGCACCACGATTGAAATCGTGGGCGGTCCGACCTCGTTCAAGTTGCGTGGAACACTCTCGGATACCATAGGCTATTTGTACTCGATGATTTGAGGCTGTGCACCTTTGAGGGTTTTCCACCAGAATTCAACAACGCCGGCGGCCTCGGCGAACTTCCCGATAATCATGAAGGCGGCGAACAGGAACGGGCTTTTGTCATGACGATGGCGCCATGCCAGGCGTAAAAACTGAAGCGTATAAAAAAGAAAACCTGCCCAGAAGAAAGGTGAAATCGAGACAGACAGCGCCACAAGGACAAGTGGAAGACCGAGACCCCAGACAAAAGCTCGCCTTGTCTCCCGTACCCAGAACCGTTCCGGCGATGTGCCATGCATATGCGCGCCCTGCGCAAAAGCGTATCCGCCGCGGCGCGCCCGTTTCCACCATTGCGAAAACCGCGTCATGGCGGCATCGTGCCATGCCATTTCAGGATCCAGCCTCCAGATTTGCCAGTCTTCCGCGCGCAGACGGAAGCAAAGCTCCGGTTCTTCACCGGCAATGAGCGTGTCATCAAACCCATTCGCCTCGTGAAATGCGGATGCGCGATACATCGCGATGCCGCCGCATGCCTTGGTCTGCCCAGGTTCGGTGTCCCATTCGCGATCACATAAGGCATTGTAGATCGATCGCTCGGGAAACCTTTCGCGCAGCCGGCCGCAAACGGCCGCAGCTCTCGGGTTATGGTCAAGAAAATCAACGGCGGCCGCGACCCAGCCGTCCCGAAGCTCGCAATCTCCATCAACGAACTGGATAAGGTCAAAGGCCCCTTGCTCGCGCAGAATGCGCGCGCCGGTGTTCCGAGCGCGGGCTGCAGTAAAGGGGCGTGACGTATCGAGCGGAACGACGATGGCCCCTTTGTCACCGGCAATTTGAGTGCTGTTATCGGTGGATCCGGAATCGACATAAACAAGGCAATCGATACTGTCCGGGAAGGCGTCCAGACACCGCCAGAGCCTTTCGCCCTCATTGCGGCCTATGACGACTGCGCCGATCCGGTATTCGCCGATCATGTCTCAGGTTTTCCCATGTCCAGGTAAGACCAGGGGTTTGAGGCCGATTGACCAGAGATCGCGCAGGAAGCGGCGGGGCGCTTCCGAGCGTTTTCCCTGCAAACCGCGAATTCCGGAATTCAGCAGCCATCCCAGAATCTTGAGCGTGCCGCAGGCAAATGTATATGGCGCGCCGTGGTGTCTCAGCATGTAGATCCGCCAGGACTCGTACCAGTAATCGGGCAATCTACTGGCCTGTTCGCTCTCGTCCCGGCCAACCCCGGTTGCACTTCCAGCGGAGTGAAAGACGTGCGCCTCGGATACGTGCCAGGTCTGCCATCCTGCGTTGCGCAGTTTACGCATCAAGTCGACTTCTTCGTAATACAGGAAAAACGCATCTTCGAAGAAGCCTACCTTTTCCAAGGCGTCGAACCGGGCCATGAAGGCCGCGCCGGAAACCCAGTCAACTTGCATAGTCGGCAACTCTGTGCCGAGTGCAATAAGGCCACTTGGAAAAGCTCTTGAGACCGGACCGAACTGAAGCGAGCTGATGAACTCGGTCAGCAAACTCGGAAAGCGGAAGGCCGCGACAGCTTCATGATCGGTCCGGGGCTCAAAGATGCTTGCCCCGGCCACGGCGGCCTCGGGGTGGCAATCCAGGAAACGGCTGAGAACTTCGAGTGTATCTTGTTCGACCCTGGCATCCGGATTCAGGAAAAAAATGTACTCGGGCCTGGTCTTCAACGCGGCGAGTTTCTTCAAAACCACATTATTGCCTCGACCGAACCCATGATTGGTTTTTTCCCGGTGTAATTCCACGGTTTCCAGCCATCCGTATTCCGCGACCGCGGTCTCGATAAGGTCACCATCATCCCCAGGAGATGCATTGTCCACGACGTGTACATGCACCGAAAGGCGGTCACTTTCAGAACTGATCAGGCTCTCGACGGCCTCCAGCGTGAGGTCTGCGGTTCGATAGTTGACCGTGATCGTGGCAATTCGTTTCATGGTCTTCATCTTAAACAGAAAACACCGTGCGAATACGGCATAAATCCGACCTCATTTTGAAGCTCGAATTTCAAAAACCGTGGGCGCAGAGGAAAACTTGCCACGATAGGCGGTTCATGTGTCTTGCCGTAAGGGATGTAGCGTTTTGATATATCAAAAAGTGCGTGGACCGTGCTTAGGTCGTGCGAAGCCCATACCCTGCGGCTTGCTGACTAAGATCTGGCATTTCAGCTTGCGGACCAGCGCCAGGCTTGATTAGTGCAGCTAAGGGCCGACTAAGCAGGCTACTCATCAAGCCGCATCACTTTGTGGCGCTCATAACACTTTGTTTCCTTTTCCGGTACAATTAGAGTTGTAGTCGCAGAGCATTCAACGAGAAAGAAAACAAAAGCATGACAGGCCCGGTTCAAGCTGGTTTTCCCGAGCTTTATGCCGCCCGGCGGCGCGGCATGGCGCTTATCATCTGGGCGTTTGTTTTCTCGATCTTCGTCAACTTGCTGATGCTGACCGGTCCGCTCTACATGCTGCAGGTCTACGACCGCGTGCTCGCCTCCGGTTCGCTGGAAACGTTGACTGCGCTGTCGATCCTCGTAGGGGCGCTTTACCTCCTGATGGCCGTTCTGGATTACGCGCGCGGACGGATCATGGCCCGGGTCGGTGCGCGCTTCCAGACGGCGCTCGATGGCCGCTTGTTCGAAGCCACGTTGCATCGCTCGGCCAATCCTCGGGAACATGCCGCCGCTACCGCCGCTCTGCGCGACCTTGACTCGGTGCAGTCGCTTTTCGTGTCGCCGGTTCTTCTGGCGCTTTTCGACATGCCCTGGACGCCGATCTTTATCGCGGCGATTTTCATCTTCCACCCGATGCTGGGCTGGCTTGCGGTGGCGGGCGGGGTCATCCTCGTGGCGGTCGCCCTTGCCAACCAGCGGTTGACCGGTGATCGCGTGAGGCGCGGGCAGGCCGCGTCGCAAAGGGCCCAAAGCTTTGCCGACCAGGTGCGTAGCGGAAGCGAAATCGCGCTGAGCCAAGGAATGTCGGGACATATGCGGCGGCGCTACGTGCGGATGCGCAACGCGGCGCTGGAGCAGAACATCGCGGCCAATGACTGGAGCGGGACATTTACCTCGTTCACCAAATCCTTCCGGCTGCTCTTGCAGTCGGCCATGCTGGGGGCTGGCGCGTTTCTGGTGATCCGGGGGCAATTGACCCCGGGTTCCATGATCGCGGGCTCCATTCTTCTGGGCCGCGCCCTGGCGCCCATCGAACAGTCCATGGGCAACTGGCCCGTGTTCCAGCGGGCGCGTTCCGGCTGGCAGTCGTTGGGGGCCTTCCTTCGTCAGGTGCCGCAACTGCCCGAACTGACGGACCTTCCCGTGCCCGAGGCGCGTCTGACGGCCAAAGGAATGACGATCATTCCGCCGGGCCAGAAAAAGCCGACGCTGCGCAATGTCAGCTTCGAATTGCGCCCCGGTGAGGCGCTGGGCGTGATCGGCCGCAGCGGCTCGGGCAAATCGACCATGGCGCGCGCGCTGTCGGGCTACTGGCCACTGGCGGCGGGCGAGGTTCGGCTCGGCGGTGCGACGCTGGACCAGTACAGCCCGGAAAAGCTCGGTCAACATGTGGGGTACCTGCCACAAGCGGTGTCGCTTTTTGCCGGCACGGTGGCCGAGAATATCGCGCGGATGGAGCTGCAGCCGAGTTCGGAAATGGTGGTCAAGGCGGCGAAGCAGGCCAATGCGCATGACATGATCATGCAGCTACCCGAAGGCTACAACACCTTCCTCGACGGCAATGAAAATCAGCTTTCCGGCGGACAGCGGCAGCGTATCGCACTCGCGCGTGCGCTCTACGGCGATCCGGTGATTCTGATTCTCGATGAGCCGAATTCGATGCTGGATGCCGAAGGCTCGGATGCGCTCAACCGGACGGTCAGGTCCATCAAGGAATCTGGCCGGGCGGTGATGGTGATGACCCACCGCCCTGCGGCCATCGCGGTTTGCGATCTGCTCATGGTCGTGGAAAAGGGCGTCGCCACAGCCTTTGGTCCGCGAGACGAGGTCATGGCGGAGAAGCTGAAGAATGTCGAACCGTTGCGCCAGACGATGAAAAGCCGGGTGTCGTTCTGATGGGCGCCGCGCAGGATCCGTTGCCCCCGTGGAAAGGGACTGGCCCGCTGATGGCCGGGGTTGTCGCTCTCGTTTTGTTGGTGGGCGGGCTCGGTCTCTGGAGTGTGACCGCGCGGCTGGCCGGTGCCGTCGTCGCGTCTGGCATGGTCAAGGTCGAATCGAACCGTCAGGTCGTTCAGCATCCGGATGGCGGTGTCGTGGGGGCGGTGCTCGTGCGGGAAAGCGATACGGTCGAGAAAGGTGATGTGCTCATTCAGCTGGATGGCCGCCGCCAGAGATCGGAACTGACAATCATCGAGGGTCAATTGCGCGAGATCGCGGCCCGCAAGGCGCGGCTCGTGGCCGAACGCGACGGCGCGCCGACGCCGGAGTTCCCAGAAGAACTGTTGCGTCAAGCAGTCAGCGACAGCGATGTCGCCAGCATCGTCAAGGGCGAGCGCACGCTTTTCGAGGCACGCCGCGAGGCGCTGCAGCAAGAGGCGCAGCTGCTTGAAGAGCAGAACAAGCAGGTCGGCGAGCGCATCGCAGGCCTGCAGTCTCAGCTTGCGGCATTGCGCACGCAGGCCGATCTGGTGGGGGATGATCTGGAAAGCCAGTCACGCCTGCTCGACAACCAGCTCACCCAGGCATCGCGCGTAAACGAGTTGAAGCGGGAAGAGGCCAACATTCTGGGTCAGATCGGTCAGCTGGACGCCCAGATGGCCGAGCTGCGCGGACAGCAGGCCAGCAACGAAATCGCGCTGCTGCAACTGAAGACCCGCCGACGCGAAGAGGCTGTCAGCACGCTGCGCGACCTCCAGTTTCGCGAAATCGAACTGGCCGAGCGAAAGCTCGATCTCGAAGACACGCTGTCGCGGCTGGATATCCGGGCGCCGGTGTCGGGCCTGATCTACAATCTTCAGGTCTTTGCAGAGCAATCGGTGGTGCGCGCCGCAGAGCCCCTTCTTTACATCGTCCCGCAGGACCAGGCGCTTGTCGTTTCAAGCCGGGTACAGCCGATCCACGTGAACGATGTCTATGTCGGGCAAGAGGCTGCGCTTCGGTTCCCGGCCTTCGATCAAAAGAAGGTCCCCGAGCTGCGCGGCCAAGTGATCCGGGTGTCTGCCGATGCCGTGCAGGATGAAGCCACGGGCATGAACTATTTCTCCGCCGAAATCATGCCGTTCGAGCGGGAACTGGACAAGTTGGGCAACGAAAGACTTTTGCCCGGCATGCCGGTCGAGGCGTTCATCCAGACCGGCGAACGCTCTCCGTTGGCCTATCTGGTGCAGCCGATGATGGGGTTCCTCGGCAAGGCGTTCCGCGAATAGATCAGGGCGGGGCGGCAGGAATGCCACAGCCTGGCACGCGCCCGGGCCATTTCAGCGCTAAACTTGCCAAAAACCTGCGCGGCTGTGATAGGTTTAACGGAACGTGGTGCGTCACATGCCGCCGTCAGATGCGGCAGGACCCCCGAAGAGGCAGAGAAGAGCAGTGCATTTCATGCGCCTTATCTCCATATGTTTGTCCGCCGCTCTTTTGGCGGGCTGCAGCGATGCGGATTTGCCCTTCCGCGCGCCCGAGATCGATTTGCCCGACCGGTATGCGCGCATGGCACCGGTGCGCACACCGACGCGCGAAGACGTCGAGTGGTGGCGCAGTTTCGGTGATCCGGTTCTGGACCAACTGATCACGCATGGCTTGAACGGCAATCTGAGCCTGGCCCAGGCCCAGGCGCGCATCGCGGAAGCTGCGGCGGCCGCCCGCCGCGACGGTGTTCCGGCAAGCGGTACAGCGACCGGCGATTATCGCGCGACGTCCGGCGGATCGAACAGCTTTGATACCGGCCTGTCGGCGCAGTTTAACTTGGCGGGCGAAACCCGGCACCGAGCACGCGCGGCGCGAGACCGGCTGGAGGCGGCAAGGTTCAACGAAGTGGAAGCCCGCCGCGCGGTGCTATCCGAGGTCGGACAGGCCTATGTCGACCTGCGCTTTTTTCAGAGCAGCCGACAGCTTCGGCAGCGGGATCTCGCGTCGCGTCGGCGCACGCTGGAAGATATCCGCACACAGCTTGCCGCCGGCGAAGCGACCCGGCTCGATCTTCTGCGTGCCCAATCGCTGCTGGCCGAGACCCGCGCGGCGATCCCGCAGGTAGAGGCCAGCATCGTGCAGACCCGCAACCGGCTATCGACCCTTCTGGGAACGCCGGTAGGGGCGTTATCGCTCGATCTTGGCTATAAGGGCGCACAACCGATCCCTGACCGGGTGGCCGATATCGGCGTACCCGCCGACCTCCTGCGCGCCCGGCCAGATATCCGGCGGGCGGAAAGGCTCTATGCCGCCGCCCTGTCGGATGTAAGCGCAGCCGAGGCGGCGCGCTATCCGAGCCTTCGCCTGTCTGGTCTGATATCTGCCCCCTTTGGCGGTGGCGGGACAACCGAGTCCTTTCTTGCGGGGCTCGTCGTGCCGGTGTTCGAACAGCCCGCTTTGGCCGCGTCCGTGGATATTGCCGAGTCCCAGGTTCAGCAGGCCTATTTGCAATGGCGCGTGGCCGTATTGCAGGCGGTGGAAGAGGTTGAGAACGCGCAGATCTTGCTAAGCTCCGCGCTGGCCGCTCGTGACGCCGCCCGCGAACAGGTCGAGCTTGATCGGAAATCCCTTGCGCTGTCGCGCGATCTTGTCGTGTCGGGAGGCGGGATCACCGTGCTCGATGTGCTTGATCGAGAACGGGCGCTCTCCGCGTCCCGCAATGCGCTGGCCCAGACCACGCGCGATGTGGGCCGCGCCTATGTTGCGCTGCACGTCGCGTTGGGGCAGGGCCATCCACTTCTTGCGCAAGCCCCGGTCAGCGGAAATGAAACCGCCATGAAAAACACCGATCTCGACGAAGGTTAGCGACACAGCTCGCTGGACTGGTGCTTAACAGGCGGTCTCGGCGGTAGCTTAAAGTCGGTAAGGTGCAAAGGCGTCGGGCCGCAGTCTCAGACTTGCGACGCAGGCGGTTTGCGCATCATGAAAGGGGCTAGTAGCGCGCCCGCCAGGCAGCCGCCGAGATGCGTTTCCCAAGCGAGGTTGCCCGACGCCGCCCAGTACATGAGCAGGTTCAGCCCGCTGAGCAGCACGACAGGCCACAAAATGGCCCAGGCCAGCGTGCTCAGAGCGGGGCGTTCGCGCATGACATCGCAGATGTCCCAGACCACCCAGGCGCCCACCAGACCAAAAAGCGCGCCCGAAGCCCCGACCATCGGCTGAAGCTTGCTCGTGAGGAGTTCAAAGCCCACCGCCCCGCCAAGTGCCGAGGCAATGTATATGATCACAAAGCGCCAGACACCCACGCGGTCGATCTCGGCTCGACCGACGGAGACAAGCGTGATCATGTTGACCAAAAGATGCCCAAACCCCGCATGCAGGAAGGCGTAGGACAGGAACATCAGCCAGGGCTGGGCGGCGTAGTTCGGGATCCAGCCCCCTAAAAGCCCGCTCCAAAAGGCGAAATGTTCGTATGCAAAAGGCCGCCAGCGGGCGCTGCCCCACAAGCCCATATCTGCCCCCTGCAGCGCGAGCTCGGGCAGGACACTCGCCAACACCAGAAGGGCCAGTGGCCAAGGCATGCGCAAAAGATCGAGGGCATTCGACATCATGCCGGCGAAAGAGCAGGTTCAACCAGATTTGACAAGCCGCCGAACGGCCCAGTCAGCGGCGGTTCAGCAGGTCGATGCTGCCGTTCAAACCGAAGAAAACCGAGGTCGAGTCCGCTGTGCCAACGCCCGTTTCGTCGCGCAGGCGGTGGGTGACGCCCACGTTATATCCCCATTTTTCAGTCAAGGCTCGGTTGTAGCTGATGGTCACCCCGGTCAACGAAGTGCTGGTGGATGCCGCGGTATCTTCTGACAGACCATAGTCCGCGCTCAAAGCGACGCTGGAAACGGTGTTGATCTGCTGCGTAAAGCTGAATGTTGCGCTGGTCGCGATCCGCTCTTCATCGTCCTTGTTGGTGGATACCCTGCGATTGATGCGCGCCGAAAGCGTGCTGCTGGGCAGGACATGCCGCCAGTTCAGCGAACCGACCACGTCCGGACTGTCACCTTCGAAACTCGTCAGGCCAAGGCTTGCGGAAAGGGAGCCGCTCGGCAGGTCAAAGCTGCGACCGCCCTGCAAGGTAATACGGTTGCCCGCCTGATCGCGGCTCGTCGCGATAGAGGCGTTGGCGCTGCCGTTCAGCAAGTCGCGGCTGACTCCGATCCGACCGATGACGCCGGCGTCTGTTTCGTTGCCGTTGGTGTCCCGCGTCTCGATATTCACATATCCCAATTCGGCATCCACGACCGTGGCGTTGGCCAGCGTGTTGGAGACGCCGAAGTTGATAGAATAAGTGTCCCGCTGGGTATTGAGCGCGTCGTCATCATCGAAGCGGTCGAATTTCAGCGCGACACGACCCGTGGTCGACGGATTGAACCGCAGCCGTGTCGTGACGCCAAGGCGGGTGCGTGTCGTGTCGGTCAAGCTGTTGGCGGAGACATTGCTGTATCGCGTGCCACTGACCCCGGCGCTGAAGGTTACCCCAAGGGGCGCGTCCCGCCCCGTATCCAAGCTGGTCGAAAAGCTGAATCTGTTGCGCTGACCTGTCCCCTGCAGATCCTCGAAATCCTCGGGAAGCTCAAGCTCGCCGTCCTCATTGACGAAATCGGTCAATGAGCGGGCAAAATCCACGTCTGTCTGCTGGAAGCTGCCGGAGAAATTAAACGCGGCGTTATAGCTTTCGCGGGCATAGCGAAGCGACACGCGCGGATCGGCGAAACCGGTCGAAATGTCCGACCCGGCTGGAAAATCTCCCTCTCGGAAAACGCCTCTCGCCGACAGCGATAGCCTTTGAGTGCTGGTTCGAGAGGTCAGGTTGAACCCCAAGGATGTAGTCGCAAGGCTGGTCGTGCCATTGCTTGGCACGTCAAGCCCAAGATTGCTTGTGCTCTCGAACCGCTGGCTGATATCCAGCGTCGCGCTCAGGCCCCCGTCTTCCTGCGCGAGGAGAGGGTGGGTGACCACCGCCAGTATTCCTGAGATTGCCGCCGGAACGGCAAGCCATTTTTTCACGACTGCCCCCTCGTCGCCTGTTTATTCGAACAGTCTGCGTTCGGGTACGATGATCACGTCACCCGGCGCCATGACCGTCATGCCGATATTCGATCTGCCTGCAAGAATCTCGTTGTAGTTCACGCGGTAAACCCGTTCGCGACCCGTGGAGTCCACGCGGCGCAGTTGGATGCGCTTGCGTGCGGCGAATTGTGAAAAGCCGCCTATCTGCGCAAGGGCCTGCAACATTGTGGTGCCGGGCGCGACCGCGACCTTTCCCGGGGTGTTCACCTGGCCCAGAACGTAAATCTCGATCGTGGGCTCTTCGGGCTCGGGCATCGGAAACTGGGGGTCTTCACGCGCCAGCCGCGCCAGCGAGACAAATACCGTCGGTTCGCTGGCGAAATTCGGCGCAAGCTCGCTCACGATGCTGGATCTGACCTGCCCAAGCGTCCGGCCGCCCGCGGCGACCGTTCCCGCCAAGGGTACGGAGACGCGTCCGTCAGGCAGAACAAGCGTATCGCGGTTGATGCTGCTGTCTTCCAGCACTTCGATGCGGAGCACATCGCCGGGCTTGATACGATAGGTTTCCTGTGCGGTCGCCAGTCCGGGCGCCAGCTGCAGGACAACGAGGGTGGAAAGCAGCGTGAGGATCCGTTTCATGATGGCATATCTTCCGATTTCATGTGTGTTTTCAAACCCTGACTTAAACTACGCGCGAATGCGTCCGTTCTAAAGCAATTTCGGGGAAGTTCGAAACGTGTCTGCGGCGCGCGCGGACGTCGTGGCATTCCGGCAACAGCGGTTGGCAGTTCGCGCACGCAAAACGGGAATTTCTGCACAAATGATTTGTGGAATAAGGCGAAAGTTAGGACTTTGTTTACAGTATCCGGCCCTAATGTCGTCACAATGTTTGACAATGATGACGATACCCGAAAAACGGCGGCCCGACCGAGGCCGCAAAACAAGGTCAAAGGTGCGATGCCCGGATTGTTGATGCTCTCTATCCCAGTGGGTGCCCTCGGCGGGCTGACAGCCTTGGGTATGGGGGCCTCGTTCTGGACCGCGTTTCTCGTCTATGCCGCAACCGGGGCGGGTCTTTTGCTGGCCCTGTTCGGTGTTGCCCTCATCTGCGTTCTGCGCAATCCGCCAGAGCATGCGCCGCCGTCGGGATTGATCCAGGGTGCAGCAGAAGAGCGCTGATACGCTTTGCGTGAAAATGCCGCAATTTACTCAACCAATGAGGGAAGTTGCTGATATCGCTACCGATTCGGATTCGAGACGTGCTTTGCGGCGGCAATATGGCGGCTTGTTCATGAATCCGGGATAAAAGCGCGGACAAGGGGCGCATTGTTTCCAATTTTTCCAGGATTCCGTCATTTTCAGGCCAAGAGGCAAATCATAACGCTTGGCGATTTCAGTGCGGCCGTGGTATTAATTGACTGAAGAGGTGCGTGTGCACTCTGTTTTGTCGACCTGGAGGGTTAAATGATTAAGAATTTGATTAAATCCGCTGCCGTTGCGTCGCTGCTGGCGATGCCGATGGCGGCAAATGCATTGACGTCCACCGTCGAAGACGCTGACGGCAACAATGCGGGCGTTGGTCCGTATTCAGTGACCACGTCTGGTGCGACGTCTGAATACTTTGTGAACATCCGCTCGTTTACGAGCGATGTTGGCTCGTCTTTCACTGAGGTTTTCGATTTCGTGAACAACTCGATCTACGATTTCTTCGTATCGGTTGCGACGTTGAACACCTCCGGCGATTTCGACAACGCATCACTGACCGTAACCGGTGCGGGTGTGGCCGGTTCGCCGCTGTCTCTGAACCTGGACGGCTCGAGCAACGTGATCAAGATCACATCCGGATCAACGGCGACATTCACGGCAAAAGCAGACGTGAAGGGTCCGGGCAACTTCGACATCAGTGTCGCAGCCATCCCGCTGCCTGCCGGTGGACTTCTCTTGCTCACAGCGCTGGGTGGCTTCGGCCTTATCCGCCGCAAGACAAAGGCGTAAGTTAAATCAACTTAGGTTGAAATTGAAAGAGGGGCAAGCAGCCCCTCTTTTTTTGTGCAGATGCGTGATAGCCGGGTTGAAGCGATGAGCGCTTGCCGCCAGGCCCGAGACACTGAAAGTGGTAGCGCGCAGGCTCTAATCTCTGGCTTGCCGGACATCTCAGACGATGGAGATCCATTCCAGATCGTCCAGCGACAAACCTTGAAGCGTAACGCTGTCGCTTCCGTTTGAGATAACCAGGTCGCCCTTGGAATTCTCAAACGCGCTTTCCTGAACGGTCTTTCCTTCATCAAGGTAATCCGCCAGCTCGAGAACGTCTGCGGAGCTGAAGTCGACAATGCGGTCCTTGCCATCGCCCGCTGTCAGATAGAACCGATCCGCACCTTTGCCGCCTTTCATATAGTCGTTGCCGGCGCCGCCGTTGATTGTGTCGTCTCCACCGCCCGCATCGAAGTAATCTCGGCGCCCGAGACCGATGAAGTGCTCGTCTTCTTTGGACCCCATGAAATGATCCCTGTAATCAGTTCCTTGGATCGAGGCGGGATCAAGAACGATGTCGCCGAATTCCAACGCCGTGCTCACAGCGCTGTCCGTAATCCTTTCCCCGCCATGCCCGGCGCGGTTTTCCTGAAGGGTGAAGTAATTCGCGGAATACGTGGAAAGCTGACCATCCCCCTGTTGAATTGAGATCTCCGAACCCTTCTCGTAGATCACGTAGCCGGTCTTTTCCTTATGGCCTTGCGCGCTCAGTTCTCGCCCGAGTTGGCTCCATTTGTTAATCGCACCAACATGAACGCCTTCCGTGGCGCCACTGGCATCGTCGATCACGATATCAGGTTCAAAATCGAGATCATAGAGTTCACCAGAGAGGTCAATCGGAACCGTGTTGGCACTCGTGTCGACCGGGTTTATCACCTCCATGAACGAAGGCGTTGCCGGAACCGCGCTTGCCGTCGAGTCCGGTTGATCATTTCCGGCTTCGGCGACGTCTTCAGCAGCTTCCACGTTCACCTTCACGGTGGCTTTCGTGAACTTCCCGTTCCCGCTAGTCACCCAATAGCTGAAACTGTCCTCGCCGGACTTTCCGAAATGGGGCGTGTACATAATCTTGCCGTCGTCCTGAAGGACCGCATCGCCGTTTCTTGGGCTAGTCAGACCATCGACCCAAATGCCGGTATCGTCGGTGTCATTGGCCAGAACGTCGATCGCAACGGCTAGGTTCTGCTTGGTGACGGCCGCATCATCCTGAGCGACCGGCGCGTTCTTGTCCAGATCGATCAGGCCCTTAGATTGGACCCCGTACCGTTGAACGATCTCGGCCTCCGTCGCCTCCAGTTCGAGGACATGACCGAGCTTCAAGAGATCGCCCGTGGCTCGGTCCGCAACGAAATCCTCGATAATAACCACGTTTCGTCCGTCCGCAGTCTGGTAGAAACCGTCCTTCCTTACCAGATCACCAATATCCCACCACTTGATTTCCTGCTGTTCCAATGCGTTCTTGCCGCGTCCGGTCGAGCCGATCGAGTCTGTCTTGATCCCGGTGAAAACGATATTCTGCCCGCTCAGGGGGACCGACGCGTCGCCGGTCCACTCAAATTCCAAGCGGCCTTCCACCAGTTCATCCGACGAGATGAAGGAGTGCCGCGCGGCCTTGAAGCCAACCGTGTCGGTGCCGTTGTTCAAAAGTTCCGCGTCGATGATGACATGTCCCACGTCGGCATCGGGAATGCTCACGGTCGTGCCATCGAAGCGAATGCCCGTCTTAAAGCCTTCGATCTTCACGCCGTTTACGGTAACATCTACCGCATTCTGACCCAGCTGAAGCCCGACGCCCGGCTCGTTGAACTGGATCGTACTGGTGGTTCCGATCAGGTCGAAATCTTTAAGTGTGTAGTGACCGGTGTAGGTCAGGTGCGTGCCTTGTGCCGTTTCCCAGTTCAGAAAACCGTCCATGACCGTGCGCACGTCGTGGCCTTGGTTGGGGCCGGCTTTTACAACGATGATGCCGCTATGCGTGCCGAACGCTTCGTTGTCGTGGAATCCCTGAATCGCGGGTTTGTCCACGCTGACGGTCTTGTTCCCATACGCGGTTTCAGGTTGATGCAGGTTCTCTGCAAGATTTTCGGTGCGGGGGCCGCGGGTCATCCAGACAAACCCGTTCGTCGTGTTCGCCGCAACATTGTTGTCCGCTTCGACAAGGCGCCCGGCGAAAAAGAACCCATCACCGGTACGACCGTTATCATCGCGGCTCACATCCGCCGACTTCTTGACGGTCCAGTCGCCGTATCCGATGCCTTCCGCGCGAATTGCCAGGTTGTTCGACCAAAGACCCGTTTCATCACCGTCCTCCGCGGCAAAGGCCGCGCCGAACACATCAAAAGCGACGTTGCCGACGAAATCGGCGTGACTGGAATGGTGGACGAAGCCCCAACCGGGCGAGCCGCTGACCGAATTGCCCACAGCCATGGCCGGATCGTTCTCGATGCTCGAGCCTGTCTTGTGGAAATGCAGCGAATATCGTCCCTTGACGTTGCTATCCGCCGTGACGTTATCAAGCGTCTCGACATCAAAGGCCGCGACAGACTTGTCGGTCCGGCCCAGGTCGTCAAAGGCCGCATAGCGCACATCGACATCGGCGTTGTGCATGAACATGACATGACCGCGATGATTGACTGCGGTCGCGTCGCCGTCTTCGCTTGAGAAGGTGATGCTTCGCGACATGTTGGCGACATATGCCGCCAGATCATCGCGGGGCGTATCGTGGTCGAACCGCAAGGCAGTGGTCAGCGTCACGACATTGCCGTTGATCGACTCAATCGTGACTTCCTCGTCCTCGCTTTCGAAATGCGTGACAGCTTGGTCCGCATGGCTCCACCGCCAGCCCTGTTTATGTGTGCCGGTCAAAACGAGCGTGTCGCCGACGGCCCAGTTGTCGGGGATTTCGGCAAGCGTGATCTGCCGGTCGCCGGCCATCGGCGCATCGGCAACCTTCAGAAATTCGGTCTTTTCCTGTCCGTGGATCTCGACAGAGCCATGAGAAATCACGCCCCGCGACACAAGCGTCGGGTCCCAGTTGACGTCGATATCTCCGTTGTTGACGATTACGATATCGGTGCTGACTCCTTGCTGGATCGGGTCGACTTCGGTGCCGATTTCCAAACGCCCTAATCCGGAAACGACCATGGTGTCCAGCAGGATCTTCGTATCGGTATCCGTTGCAAAGGAAAGCTCGCCATCCACCCGCACGGTGAACAGCGCGGCATCGCTTTCGGTGTCATATCGGACTGAAACACCCTTGGGGATCAGGACCTTTGCATCGGCATCCGGAATGCGCCCTTCGTACCATGTTGACGGATCGGACCAGTCCCCGTCGGAGATGGCGATATGTGTGGCTTCGGATCGGGGGACAAGAGCCATGACATGCGAATGCTCCACGGCCTTTCCACTGTTGCTCGCATGAACGTCATGCCCCGACTCGTCCGGTTCGAACATGACGGCGAACACGTAGGCTTCGATTTCCTCCGCAGTCGTCGGTTGCGCCAGGGCGCCGTCCTGCGATGTGTGGTCGGGGTGCATCCCACTGGTTGTCGGATCGGCAAGCATGTCATGGGATGTTTGGTCCGTTCCAGCGTCATGCGTCGCACCAGCAAAGGTTTCGTTCGTGAGAAGGCTGCGCTGTCCGTCGGAATCCGGTCCTTCCCATTCCAGCCGAAGCATTGGCGAATTCGTGTTCTGCAGACTCCGCAGGTCCAGTTCGTGGTCCCCGGCTGAAAGCTCTGTGGTGAACGTTTCCAGTGTCAGACCACCATCTTCGGTTTCGACCGAGTTTAAGACTGCTCCGTCGATCAGCAGCGTGGCATCTCCGACTGAAGTGACGTAGAACGTATAGCTCCCGGCAGTCTGGATCGACAGCATCGAGGTTGCTTGGATCGCCGAAACGGGCTCGGTAGTCGCTCCACCACCTGTGGCATCAACGGATTTGGTACTTACTTGGGCTGTAGGCAGGGTGGAAAAGTCAATGTCCGCCAGATTTTGGACCTCTTCTCCAAGAAAATAGTATTCCAGCTGGAACATCCTTGTCGTCTCCGTCTGCTCGGTGGCCGATCACACGACGGCAAATGCCGAAGGCAGTCAGCCCGTCCCCATTCTTTCCTGATACGAAACAGTCTTTACTCACGACGACGGGTATTTCTGTGACCCAATTGTGGTGAAAGCGTGGTGGCGCCTTCGAATGCAACCCAACCACGAACGGCCTTAACAGGCGATTAATCGGGGAAACACCCGTGCCACAAAATGCGGTGGCCAATGTGCAAAAAGCCGCCGAGTCTTGTGGTCTCGTAGGCAAAAAAGTGAAAATTTTAGAGAGTTTGGACTAGGTCGCGCCGTAATAACCGTAGGCTTCACTACGTTCGAGATACCGGCATTTGTTGAGAACAACGCCAATCACGTTGGTGCGCGCGGCCAGTTCCTGCTCGCATTTGTCCACGTCGCTCGCGCGTGTCTTCTCTGCTTCCACCAAAAGCAAAGCGCAATCGATCTGATCGAGAAAGGCCAGTGTGTCGTCACTGGACGATAGCGGCGGTGTATCGAAAATCATGACATCCGGGGCGTATCGCGCCTCCAGATCATCCAGAACACGCGAGGCGGTGATCCCCTGAAGCAGTTCCGCAGAGTGACGGGCCGAACCGCTGTTGAGTGCGAAAACAAGGTTTCTGCCATAGCGGATCAGGTGTTCTTCGGGTGGATCGCGCTCTTCCAGGGCTTCCGAGAATTGTACGTGCTTCTGGATGCCGAGGATCCGCACCATCGAAGGGCGGCGCATATCGAGATCGACGACCATGATCCGAAGGTCGCTTTGGCGGGCCAGGCTGAACGCGAGGTTGAGCGCCGTCATGGTCTTGCCGCTTCCCGCCGCGTCTGACGTGATTGCGACGCGCCGCCAGTCGTTCTTGCGCAACTGCTGCACCAGCTTGGTGCGCATCATATCATAGGGGGCCGCCTCGGGGCAGGAGCGATAGGCCAGGATGCGGTTGCGGTGCAACCGCTTTGCGTCGGGCTGCAGCGACGGAACCTCTTTCCACAATGCGTCGAGCGCAGATTCGTCAGACGTCACCGTCTCAGGCGCCGCGCGTTTCTCCGACGGCTTGGTCTTTTCCCGCATGTTGACGGTCTTCGGCTCCTGCGATCCATCACGGGATTTGCGGGCTTTCTCGATGGCGACTTGAATACGTTCCATGGTTCAGCCTCGGTTACTAAAGGGACAGACCAAGACGGACGAGGATGTCCGAAAGGCCGCTTTTCTCGGCGATTTGGTCAAGCAGCATATCCATCGGCATGACATTCTGGTCGACGTAAAACAGTATTCCGGGAATACCGATGGCGGCGATCAGGATCGCCACCCCGATAATCGCGCGCCTGACCAAAAGCTGCTTGCGGGTCCGGATATAAGGGATCGTGACGAACGGGTTTATACCCAGCTGGTTGCGCAGGTCGGCCGGACGCCGAATCGAGGAGTTCAAAAGCTCCAGCAGCGCGATAAGGCCGATACCCGCGAATATGCCGCCGCCAACGCCGGCCGCCGCGATCCGGCCCCGGTTCGGGCTGGTCGGTTTGTTCGGCGCCACCGCCTGTTCGATGACGGAAATGCGTTGGCCGCGTGACTGAGCCTCGATCTGGTCGCCGGTACGGGCAGCAGCGAGGTCTGCGGTGGCCTGATTGTATTGGATTCGCAGGTTCTCATAGTCGCGTTCGAGCGTACCAAGCGTCACGGCGTTGGCCGGTGTGGCCTGAATGGTTTTTTCAAGATCTTCAAGCTGCGTTTCGATACTCGCTTTCTGCTCCGTCAAAAGGTCCATTTGCGCTTGGAGGTCTTCCATTTGAATCTCAAACGGCGTCAGGGCATTTTCCGATGCTGCGAGTCCGGCCGATTGCGCTTCCATAATCTTTTCTTCCAGTACATCGATCTGACGACGAAGGAATTCGATCCGCGGATTTTGGTCCGAATAGATCGCCCGCGCGGAAGATAGGGAGTTCTGCAGTTCGCGCAGACGCTTCTGGTCCGGCGTCAGACCCTTCTCGGCGTCGAAGAATGCGCTACCATTGCGTTCGTACATTTCCTGCAGGCGCGCGCGGCGATCGTTCAGGCTGACCAGTTGGCGCTCAGTTTGCACAAGACGCTCCTGAAGCGACGCCAGACGCGATCTACGGAAATTCAGACTGTCGGGCAGGGCATTCTGATTCCTCAGTTTGAACTCGAGAATTTCCTGCCCCTGATCCGCCAGTTCGCGGTCCAGCCGTTCGACTTCACGCTCGAAAAACCCAAGGGTTTCGCCAGCTGCAGCCTTTCGGAGCGAGACATTCTGTTCCAGAACGCGGGTCACCAGCTCGTTGGCGATCCGGGCGGAAAGCGGACCGCTATCGGCCTGGAAGGAAATGCTGACAAATGCCGCAGCGTCGCGGCTCCTCGGAAGTCGCATCGAGATGCGACTTCGCATACCGGCCACGATAGCGTCCGGTGACATGTTCCGATCATTCTGGAAGACCTCGAACTCGCGCGCGATTTCGAGCATATTTGCACGGGTCAACAAGCGCTGACGTATGATGCCCAGAATTTCAGAGGCCGACGCCTGCACCGTCGATCTTGCCAGGTTGCCGGGGATCTGTGGCGATTCGACAAGCAACCGAGCCTCGGCTTCGTAGACCGGCGGCAGGGTATAGGCGATGGTCACGCCAACGCTCGACACAGCAATGGCGACCACTAGGAAGTAATGCAGTCGCCGTAAAAATAGCGCCAGATAGAATTTCAGATCAGCGAGCATCAGCTTTCGTCACGCGGTTGGGCAAAAGCACCTGCGCCGAAGAACGTTCCGTCGTCAAGCACTTGCTGGACAGTTCTCAGGGTGACGGTCTTCTGGTTGCTTGTGAAAGCATAGACCATCGACAGATCGCAAAGCTGGTTGACCAGCCGCGGCACACCGCCGGTATTTTTATATATCAGGTCGCATGCATCGCGGTTGAACAGGTTGCGTTTCGCGCCCGCCTTGTACAGGCGATGACCGATATAGGCATGCACCGTTTCAGAATCCATGGGGCTCAGGTGAAAGCTCGAGGCGACGCGCTGGGCGAACTGGCGCAGATCGGATCGGCATATCGTGTCGCGCAATTCCGGCTGGCCCACGAGGATCAGCTGAAGCAGTTCGTCCTTGTTGGAATTGATGTTTGTGAACATGCGCAATTCTTCGAGCGACTCTCGGCTAAGGTTCTGCGCTTCGTCGAAAATGATCACGACGCGGTGCCCGTGCGCGTACTGATCAATCAGGAATTTCTGGAATGCATCGAACAGATCGACGTAATTCGCCTCCGGACTGGCGGGCTGGTCCAGCGCCATCAGAACCCAGCGCAACAATTCCCCGCGCGATCCCTGCGCGTTCGACACAAGGCCGACTTTCACGTCCGGTTCCATCGTCTGCAGCAACCGATGCAGAAGTGTGGTCTTTCCTGATCCGACCTCGCCGGTGATCAACGTGATCGGCGCGCGGGTAAGAACACCGTATTCCATCATCGTGAACGCACGCCGGTGGACGGGCGACCAGTATATGAACTCGGGATCCGGCAACAACGTGAAGGGACGCGCCGACAGTCCGAAATGATCGGTATATATTTCCAATGGCACGGACGGTTTACTCGGTCTGGTTTCGGCTTTGTCTTCTAAGATGGCTGTGTTCGGTCCAACCGAGTGATCGGCCCGGCCGGTCGAGGGTAACGGCGTACGCTCCGGTCTGGATGACCGGAACACGGGTTTGGGCTTGGGCTCTTCCACAAGCAAGAGACGGTCCGGCCTGCGGCCGTTCAGGGCGCCCACGTTCCGCGACGCGCGGCGACGCAAGCGCACCGTCGGAAAGCTGTGTACATTGCTGCCGGGCGACGTGTTTCCGGTGTTGTTGCTGCCGTCCACGCCCAAACTCCGTAACGTTATGAATACTAGACCATCATCGTGCCTGAAAGGTGCGCCAGGCCGCATATGACGGTATATTTAAGCCTTTCCTGTTCGAATATCGATATCTGGTGTCAACAAAGGGACACAGCGGTGACAAATGCGTGTCCTAAGGCCACACCCACACCGCCATTGTTGTGCAGTTGATTCGGCGGAAGTGTGTTCGAAGTTGGACATTTATGTAAACCTCTAGTAGAATGTAGAAACAGTTATGATGTGAGTCTTGGTTTGGTTAAGGAATTTGAACAATAATTCAATTTGAAGTTGTATTAAAATAAAATCGCTCATGCAGAGGTATTTCTAATCATCTTAATTGTTGTTGTGGGGTCTTCCGAGCGATACAAATATTACGACGGGTTCCGTAGGGTACACGAATCAAACAAAAAATTGGTCTGAACACTGTATTCAGATCATTAACGACATTGAGCAGTGAAAGTTAAACTGGGGTTCGCGTCTTTTTGGACGTGCAATGTTATTGGATTGGTAATGACTGTTCAGCACGACGACGTTTTTAGAACCAGCGCTACTGCGGTTCTGTCGATTGAAAATCCTTTTGAAACGGATAACCACAGCGATTTTTACCGCCGGATCGGCAAGCGCACGCTCGACATCGCGCTTGTACTGATTGCAGCACCGATTATCCTTCCTGTAATTCTGTTCATCGCCGCTTTCGTGGCGAGCGATGGCTGCAACCCGTTCTACGTACAGCAACGGGTGGGCAAGGGCGGCCGGATCTTCAATATGCTCAAGCTGCGCAGCATGGTGCACGATGCCGATGCCAAGCTTGAAGCCTATCTCGACAAGAATCCGGACGCGCGTCTCGAGTGGGACGTGAAGCAGAAACTGCAGAACGACCCGCGTATCACGCGACTGGGTCAGGCCCTGCGCAAGACCTCGATCGACGAGTTGCCGCAGTTGTGGAACGTGCTTAAGGGCGACATGAGCCTGGTCGGCCCGCGCCCCATGATGCCGGCGCAAAAAGCGAAGTATCCCGGGATCGCGTACTATAGTCTGCGCCCCGGCATCTCTGGCTACTGGCAGATCTCGGAGCGCAGCAGGTCGTCTTTCGCTGCCCGTGCGCAATTCGATGATCAGTACAGCCGCGACATTTCCCTGATGACCGACATCAAGGTGATCCTGTCCACGGTCATCGTCGTCTTGCGGGGAACCGGCTGCTAGCGACCCGGTCAATCTGATGTTGAAATGACGGACGGCGGGCGCCGCCGTCTCGTCAAAGTGACGCCTCGGTGTCACAACCCGGGTTTTCTATCGCATGGATGTGCGGTACGAATTTTCAGGGTCACTTCTGGGAAAATCATATGGCTTTGACATTCGATCGTCGCTGTTTCGGATTTCTGTTGCTTTCGGCGGCGCTTCTGCTCGCCGGATGCCAAAGTTCGGAAGAACGCGCGCAGGAGCATTTCGAATCCGGTCTCGAGCTTCTGGAGCAGGGCGACGTTTCGAGAGCGCTCGTCGAGTTTCGCAACGTCTTCCGGCTGGATCCAACTCACAAGGAAGCCCGGCTGCTCTTCGCCCGGACAATGCTGGAGGAAGGCAACGAGGGCCAAGCCTATCAGCAGTTCCTGCGCCTGTCGGAACAGTATCCCAATGACCTCGAAGCGCGGATCGAACTGGCCGAACTGTCGATTGCGTCTCAGAACTGGGAAGAAGGCGAGAGACATGGTCGCAAGGCTCGTGAGTTGGACCCGGACAATCCACGTGTCCAGATTATTTCGGCCGCACTGGATTACGCTCAGGCCATCCGCGATGAAAATCCCGTGGCTGCCGCAGATGCGGCTTCAGCGGCGCGTGATTTGCTAGACGCCCACCCCGACAGCCTGATCGCGGCGCGCGTGGTCATCGATCAGTTGATGCAGATCGGTGATTTCGAGCAAGCGCTCGAGCAGGTGAACATCGCGCTCAAGCAACACCCGAGCAACTATGGCCTGCACACCGTCAGGCTGCAATTGCAGGCCAACAACCAAGACGCCGAGGCTCTGGGAGCGTCCTTGCGGGAAATGGTCGAACGTTTCCCTGACAATCCGGATGTACAAAGTACTCTCATCCGTTGGTATCTCGAGCAGCGAGATCTCGATGGTGCCGAGGCGTTCCTGCGCGAGCTGGCCGACCGTCCCGACGCCGGCGTCGCCGAGAATCTCACCGTCGTTCGGTTCCTGATGCAAGTCCGCGACAGCGAGGCTGCCCGGCAGGAACTGAAACGCTTGATCGAGGCCGAGGAAGAGACCTTGCCGTATCAGGCGCTGCTGGCGACGATGGATTTCGAAGCAGGCGAACAGGATAAGGCGATTGCCGACCTCGAAGCGCTGGTAAACGAAGGTGAGGAGAGCGAGGCCCGCGCCGGTGCCAAAGTGCTTCTGGCCAAGATGCTGGTCCAGAAAGGCAACCTTGTCGGTGCCCGTTCCCGGGTCGAGGAAATCCTCGAAGAGGATCCGACCAACGTTCAGGCCTTGAAGATGCGCGCGGCTTGGCTGATTGGCGACGACAGGCCAGATGAGGCCATCATCGATCTGCGCACGGCTCTGTCGCAGGAACCTCGCGATGCCGACATCATGACGCTCATGGGCCAAGCGCACGAACGCGCCGGCCAGCGGGACCTGGCGGGCGAACGCTACGCGCTGGCTGTTGAAGCCTCGCTGCAGGCCCCCGAGGAATCACTGCGCTACGCGGTATTCCTGCTGCAGGAAGGCCGCGAGGATGCGGCGCGCGCGGTTCTGGTCGAGGCGTTGGGAAAGTCACCCAATAATATCGATCTGCTTCAGCGTCTGGCGCTTCTCTATAAAGACGAGGAGGACTGGAACGAAGTCACCCGTCTGATCTGGCGTCTGCGCGCGCTGGAGACAGATCGCGCCACGGCGGTCGCCAACGGGCTTGAGGCGGACATGATGCTCCGCCAGGAGCGCGTGGACGATACAGTGCAGTTTCTCGAGTCGCTGGTCGCAGAAGACGAAAGCGGGAACGCCGCGCTTGCCGCACTTGTGCAGGCCAAGGTGCGCGCGGGACAGGTCGACGAGGTCGAGACCCTGCTCGACGGCCGCCTGGCCGAAGACCCCGACAACAGTGCTCTGAAATATATGCGCGCCGGCATCCACATGATCCAAAACGAGCGTGATGAAGCCGCTGAGATCTACGCGTCCTTGCTGCAAGAAGTGCCCGGCAACCAGCAGATCATGCGCACGCTGCATGCGATCATGGTCGCCGAAGGCCAGGAAGAGCAGGCGGCCGCCATGGTCGACGAGCAAATCGAAAGGGCCGACGACCCCACCGCCGCGCTTCTACTCAAGGCCGAACGGTTGGAGCGGAACAGGGATTTCGATGGCGCCATCGCCATCTACGAAGAACTTTACGCACAGAACAGCAACAACGTGCTCGTGGCCAACAATCTCGCAAGCTTGATCACCACGCATCGCGACACGCCCGAAGACCTGGACCGCGCCTATGCCATCGCCCGCCGCCTGAGCAGCTCCGACTTTCCGCCGTTCCAAGATACCTACGGCTGGATCGAGTACCGCCGGGGTAATTACGAAGAGGCGCTCAAGTATCTCGAACCCGCCGCCGAAGGCATGGCCGACCGGGCCCTGGTTCATTACCACCTCGGTATGGTCTACGAGGCGCTGGGCCGCACCGCGGACGCCAAGGCTTCGCTCCAGCGGGCTCTGGACATCGCTGGCGACGATCCCCTGCCGCAATACGACCGGGCGAGGGAGGTTCTCAGCGGGCTCACAGAGCAGACCGAGTGACGCGCCCATGAAGGCCGATACCGCCAATTCCTGTGCGTCCGTTCGATACTGGGCTGCCGGATTGCGCCAACAGATCGGAAGTATGCATCTTGACTAGGCTCACGATCGGGGTGTTGGCGCATAACGAGGAGGCCATCATCGGCAACCTGATCGGTGACCTCAAAAATCAAAGCGTGGTGCGCAACCCGGCTGCAGGTCTCGATATCCACCTGTGTATCGTCGCCAACGGGTGCACGGACGGCACGGTAGAGACCAGCCGATCCTGTCTCGCCGACGCCAGCTTTCCCGACCATGTCCAATGGGACGTGTTCGATTTGAAGCCACCGAGCAAGACAAACGCTTGGAATGTCTTCGTTCACGACATCTCGCCCGAAGACAGTGACGTCCTGCTCTTCATGGATTCAGATATCCGCCTTCCACAGCCGGACATCATAGAGCGCAGCCTTCAGGAGCTTCACACCAATCGCAGCGCCTGGATTGTCTCGGACGAGCCCAAGAATGTTTTCCCCCCCGGCTCGGGCTGGAGCGTGACGCGGTTTCTGAGTGAGCGGTTCGGGCGCAAGCCGGGGCGCGGCAAGGCGTCCCTCTGCGGACAATTCTACTGCGCAAGAGCGTCTCGCATCCGCGAGATCACACTGCCCACCGGCCTGTTGTCGCAGGACGGTTTCATTCGCGCCATGGTCCTGACCTCCGCGCTCACGGAACCAGAGCAGATCGAGCGGATATCGATTCTACCCAACGCCTTTCATCTGCACCCGGCCTACACGACCGTATCCAGCCGTTTCCGGTACGAGAAACGGCAGATGATGAGTACGACCGTCTACAATTACATCTACGCGTTGCTGAACGACATGCCCAAATCGTTGAGCGATAGAATGGCTGAAATCAGAAGGCTGAACAGGACCGATCCGGCCTGGGTTGCGAAATTGGTCAGGGAAAACTGCCGTGATCGGACATTCGTCGTGCCCCTCGATTTCGCGTTTCGGCGGGCAAGGCGCTTGCGGCCCTTCACGCTTGCCAAGATCACGCGGCTGATCGCGGTTATACCGGCGCTTGCTTTTGACATTCTGGTGGCCTGGCGCGCCTCTTCCGAACTCAGGCAAAACGCCATTGGTGATGTCGAAGCCAACCAGGGACGTTTCAAAATCCGGGGGCCAACAGCTTGAGGACCGAGGCCGACCGCGACACGAGATCCGACGGTCGGGCCCGCTCGAAAGGCGCGGTTCGACCACCGGAAAGGACAGCTTGAACGACGCAAGGCATAAGTTCCGACAAGGATGAAATACATGAAAATTAAAGACATAGTGAAACCTTTCGTGCCGAAAAGCCTAATCCGCGCCCGACGGGCGTATCTCATGACCGAACCGATTGCCGAAAGAACATGCAACATCTGCGGTTTTCATGGCTGGTTTGGCCTCAACGGACGGCCCCCGCGGATCGACGCAAGATGCCCTCAATGCGGAAGCCTGGAACGGCATCGGCTTTTGATGCTCGCCATGTCCGATGGCCGCATCGACTTGCAGATCGACGACGAACGGGACGAGGTTCTTCATTTTGCCGCAGAGCCCATACTCGAAAAGATTTTCCGCAAAAGGTTCAAGCACTACAAGACCGCGGATCTGTATTTCGCGGCCGATCTCAAGCTTAATATCGAGGAGATCGACGCGCCGGACGGCACATTTAAGCTCATCATCGCCAACCATGTACTTGAACATGTCGACGATCAAAAAGCCTCTGCCGAAATCGCCCGGGTCATGACGGATGACGGATATTTCATCGCGATGGTGCCGCTGATCGAAGGCTGGGACACGTCCTATGAAAATCCCGACGCCAAGAGCGTTCCCGACCGCTACCTGCATTTCGGACAGGGCGACCACGTGCGCTACTATGGCCGCGATTTCAGGGAACGCATGCAGCGAAACGGATTGAAGCTCGTCTCGGAAATCACGGCGCAAGGCCAGGAGGTGATCGACCACTCCCTTCTCCGGGGAGAGAAAGTCTTTCTTTTCCGGAAGAAGACGGACTGAACTAGGCTAATACAGCCCCGGATTTCAGTACGAGCGTCACTTTGGACAAAAGTAAGGGCGATCACACTTTGCGTTCTTTGATGTTTGGTGCATCGGCATTCCCACATCGCGTCTGAATGTCCTCGCAGGTCAATAGGATAACCCCTCTGAGTTGTCTGATCACGCGTCGTCTTTTGATCGAACCGAAGGGTCAGCAACATCCGGGTCGCCAGCGCCCGGGAGGCTTGCGACTTCCGCATATGTCATGAAGCCAAGATTTCTGTTCGGGCTCACGCTGGATATTTTCCTATCCGCGTGACTGCCGATGAACCGGCAACAATACCTGAGACTGTCGATCATGTAATCGGCATTGACGCGCGAGGTCGTCACGGCGCGCTCGGCTTCGGCCTCTGTGCTATTGTAAAAATGCGGCTCCTTCTGATCGAAATTAAATTCGATGCCGGCCAGAATGATGTCCGAAAAGCCCATACAGAAGGCGATCTGGATGGCCGTGAATGCTACTGACGTTCCCTGATACAAAGGTTGCGATAAGTCGGTTTGGAAAAATCCTTCGTAAATCTTTGGACGAACCCATTGGGAGTAGTAGAAAACGCGAGGGTCATCCGGATGGTCTTTAGTTGGAATGCCTGAGCTTAGAAAAACATCCTCAAACGTATGTCTCAAAGCATCCCGGCCGTATTCCTCGAAAGCCAGTGGGTTTGCAAGCACCAGCGCATTCTTGCTTTTCTGGCTGCGGTTATTCAGAAGGTAGGCCCGATTGAGAAGGAAGGTATATGCCGGGTCAAGTTTGGCCAGGTCCTGACTGCTGACGCTTGGCGCCGTGCCAATGATAAGGCAACGCTTCCCTTTATACTTCCCATGAAGCCTTTCTAACGGTGATCGTTCAACAGGCTGAAATTGCTTTTGCCGTGTGTGAGGAATAAGCGCCTGTCGCATGCGCTGACCTAGCACTAAATCTGGGACAAGGGACGTTCCCGTAAGAATGGTCTTCTTCACCTGACGCTGGATCACACGATGGAATTTTGAACGGCTCATTTCATATTCCCGCCGAATAAATCTGCGGAGTCAGCCTGGTGCGCATAATAAATCGCAACGTCGACTCTGAAAAAACAACTGTGAGAATCATTCGTGGATTAGAGGACATGAAACAAGTGAACGGACAACGACAGGGATAAGAATGCCGCCAGAGATACACTATAATTCTCACTCAAGCTCCGAAACTCTTGACCGACGCCGGTTTCTCGCCGAAGTATCCCCCTTTATCTCTCTACTTGCCTGCAATTGTTCAACAATGGGTCCACCAAAAAAAGAATGATACTCTTTATCGAAGATATAGCACAGGTTTGGGGGTAGCCGTTGGACACTGTATTTCGGTGTTTCCGATGCTTCGTCGGCTTCGACAAGATCCTGCAAGACGCGTTGATCCCACTTTTTGGGATCCGCTTTTTGCTTCTGAACCCACTGCAACAGAAGTTCGCGGCAAACCTCGGTGTCGCCCAAGAGAAGCGTGGCCGAAATCAATTCCCCGTCTGGATGCACATAGCAGGCCAGATCGCAATCGTATTGCGACAGATAGGTCCATGGCTCCGTGTGTACGTAACAATCCACATCCAGATAGAGCAACGGACCTTCTAGCTTGCGCCGCATGTCCAGAAGGAACTCCGGTTTCATGGCGCAATTCTCGACCCAATCGCGCCGGGGTGGAACTGTTTCAAGGTGATATTTCAGGTTTAGCTCATCAAGCCGTTTGGCGAATCGGTTTGCCTCATTCCGGTAAATCTCGTCATCCGTGTGAAACGCAACGATCGTGCCTTGTGTCTGCGTTATGCTCGGAAGGGTTATGTCATAGTCCCGGCACGCCTCAATTGTGGGGGCGTATCCCAGGCCGGTAATTATTTTCTCCAAGTCCGGAAATACCGAAAGCTGCTGCGCCACACGCGCCAGTCGATCCGGCTTCGTCCAGGCGGGCGCTTTTGGGGCAACCACTTGCCTCGGTCCATTTAGCTGGACCTTGAGCGCCTTGGGAATATCGGATTCGAGGAACGACCGGAAAGATCGCTCGAAATTAAAACCGGTCGAAAACTGTAGGATCTGGCGTACGTATTCCGGATTTTCCAGCAAATCCTCATACCGAATCGTAAGGGTCCTTTTTTGATTTTCTAAAAGTGAAATCATTGCAGTATGGGTTGGCCCAATTCCGGGATTTGAAAAACTTCTAACTTTTTCCGAGATAAACATTTGATAATCATAACTTTGAAAAAACTGATTTGAGGCGACTTTATGATAAGAGGACAAAAGATCGCGTGGGTCTCTTATAGAAATCAAGTAAAGCAAATCTCGGAACGCCCCGAGTCTTCCGTCAATATCTTCAATTTCGAAAATATCGAGCGGTCGTTTTGTGATGATACAAGGAGCGACGATTTTCTCGGTACGCGCGGCTTTGAATTCCGACGCCGGCATATAGGCGTGCCCGCGTGCGGAATGCCGCAACATGTTATAGAAAAGCGTCGTTCCACTGCGGGAAAAGCCGACAAGCACCAGATGGCACGATCGCTTCCCCGCCAACAGGTTCGCCGATTTCTGACGGAGAACATTCGCTGCACGGCCCGCCCGGGACTTCAGGGCGCGACTGCCGCCATAAAGTTTTTTCGCAGGGCCAAGGATGCCCAGGTGCTTCAGGAACCGCTTGGTCGACATCCTTAGCTGGTTTTGAGTGGATAAATCAGCTGTCATCGCGTCTGACCTTGATTGCAGCCTCGGGATTGCTGTGCCTCGTATGCCGCGCCGACCTGTGGTTCGTCAAAGGCATATGCCTTGATCTCCGTTGTAACGTGCTTTGGATAACTGCTTGTGAAATCAGCATACAAATCGCCACCCTCGTAGCCTTCAGGCAGATCCATCGGTGCTAGCCACCCGGCCGCACGGGGCAAGCAGAGTCGCGCCAGCCCTTTTGCGTGACAGATCGCTGCAAACCGGACATCCACGAATTTCTGAGACGATGCCATCTCTGCATATGCCGGATAGTCGCGTCCCCTCATGACTGCTGTTCCGGTTCCCAGTTGTTCCACCCTAAGAGGGCCATCCGCCGCTTGGGCGAAGTGGATAATCTTTCTGTACCGCGCCAGATGATGCGGCCAAAGCGCAAGCCGGATTCGGCGTTTGAGTTCCGGGACGAGTTCGTCCTTCCTGCGAATGTACCAACTGGCATGATATCCCGCCACAAACGGCCCGTCGCCCAGTTTTTCGAACCAATCCACAGAATACGAGACGTAATCCGCCGGATATTGGATATCATCATCAATTGTAAAAACGTAATCTGCATCAGCACTATCGGGTAGGAATTTCCCGGTATCTTTTGTATCTTTTTCCGGGATAATGAATGTCACGTGATCGGGCGCTGAAATATGTTCCGGCACGGCGGTGAATTCATTCAGAACGACATTCATTTTTTGAACCTGGGGCGCAATTGCCGAAATGACGCTATCAAGATTGGCCTCGCGCGCCGGGTAAGTTGCCATATTCGCAACAATCAAGGTGCGATCCTCTGGAATGTATATTTCAATCTGTGCCGTAAAGAACCGGACAGGCCTTTTATTAACTTAAAAAGACCTAATCGTCTACAAAACACGCATGCGCGGGAACTTATGTGACCGTCATGGCGCAAACCGGCCCGCTCTGGCGCCGGGGCGATCCCGGCACGTCGGCACTGTCCGCCTCCTGCCGGCCTTCCGGCAATGTCAGCTTGCCATTTTCCAAAAAACGCTTTCTTCCAAGGCAAACCACGCCGATGATGGACCATGATGAAGACGTTTTTTCTCTGTCTCTGCGCCGTATTAGGGTGTCTGCTGCCGGGCTATTCTGCGCCGAACGCTGCGGAGACTGTCGTGCTCAAGCAAGAGGATCTCACGTCCATCGGCCCGCTCGGCTGGGTGGCCGCCGATCTGGAAATCCCTGACCCGGATCTAAAGCTGCCGCTCATTCATCCCAACGACAAGGGGCCGGGCGCCGCGATGCTGCGCCGGCTCGCGGCAAAGGGGGTCGCCGGCGGCTTCGAGGGCGTCATCTATGACAACCGAGACCGCGGTCATTCGACGTTCTATCCCGGACAGTTTTCAAGGATGGTCCGCCTTTCCTACGACAAAGGACTCAAGGAAAATCATCTGGACTATGGAATTGCCGGTCGAATCATTCTGCCCGCCATCGTGATCGGGAATTCGTCGACGGCCATTACGACCAAGCCCATCGGTCGCAGTCAGACGCGTTTCGCCATGACCACGAATTTCGGCCCCGAACGGGCGTTTCTCACCTACGCGAACAACCACATATACATCTATCCCGAACACCACGATCACGACCAACTTGACCGGTTCCCGGCAAACTGGCCCTACACGATCACAAGCCAGGGTTCGTCGGGGTCCGACAGACCCTTCATGCGCGCGCTGGCTTTGACGGTTGCGGCGCTCAGGCCGGAAACCCGGGACTTTCTCAAAAAAGAAAGACTGGTGTCGCCCACGCTGCAAATGATTCTGCGCCAAGGCCTCAAAGGCGTGTACGGGCGCGACGGGTACTTGTCCGGAAAGGCCCATCCGGTGGTCTTCGACGAAGACATGCTTGCACCCGAACGCATGGTGGCGTTCGCCAACACACTGCAACCGCAGGACATCCCGCCGCTGGTGCGCCTGACCGTCGAAAAAGAGGACTTCACTCTCAAAGCCGGTCTAGCCGGTCTGTCCGAAAAGCTGTTCGACACGCCCTCCGCGATTGCACGCCTCTGGCGCTCACAGGCCTACCGGCGGGAGATGTTCGTTTCCGCCGCCGACACGCGGGATCCGAACGGGCGCAAGCTAACATATTCCTGGGTTCTGCTGCACGGCGACCCGGACAAGGTCCGGATCAGCAGGCTCGACAGTTCCGGCGCACGCGCGCGCATCTTGGTCGACTGGCACGACCCCTGGCAAAGCAACGCGAACCAGTCGCGCAGATCAAGTCGTGTCGACATCGGCGTCTTTGCCAATAACGGCGTACATCTCAGCGCGCCGGCGATCATTTCCATCCACTTCCCCCACCATCAAAAGCGCCAGTACACCCGCCTTCCCACCACCGGAGAGATGGCGCTCACGTCGGTCGATTACGCAGGCGGCAAGAAACGGAGATATTTCGATCCCGTAATCTACTGGTCTGCCGATTGGCGAGATGAGTTCACGTATGATTCGGACGGAGCGATTGAGACCTGGACCCGGATTGCCGCGGACGGACAGGGAACCGCGCTGAACCCGTTTCAGGCGCAAACCATGTCCTATCGCCTGGAGCAAACAAAAAAAGGACCACGGTTGCGCGCAGAATAACGTGCTTAATGGCGCGTTTTCAGAACCGCAGCTTGTTTGAAACCGACCTGCAGAATCTGACAAGGTCGGATGTCCCTCGAAATCTGTCGAACCACCTCAACTCGTGGATATCCGTCCGAGAGGCGCGTTGAACCGCGATGGCAGGGTCACAGATCCACGTCGCGATATCGGGATTGTCCCGCCGAAACCACGAATACGCCCCGTCCACATGCATCGGCCCCCCGGCTGCGTCGCCGGCCGGGCGCGCGGTGATGGCCTTGAGATATGCCTCCGCGCGCGCGATCGTGTCGCCAGAAAATCCAAGAAAATGCGCCAGCAGCAATTCGGTGTCTGCAGGCACTGACTCAAGGCTGATCGCCTCGTCGCCTTGCCCCTTTGTCGCCTGCCGCAGCCCGCCATGAACGATGCCCCACTCGTCCCCTTCCAGACGCTCAAGCGCGGCGGGTCCATGCATCAGAAAGGATCGTGTCCAATCGACGTCATCTTCCAGGACAAGAATGCGCTGCAATCCCATGTCCCGTGCGCGGCTCAGAACGCCGAGATGGCTCATGAAGGCGCCGCGCGCGCCGATCGAAGGCCACCCGCCCGGCGCATCGGGGCGCACGGCGTCAAAGAAAGAAATCGCGGGGTGATCCGCGCTCAGGCCAACCAACTCCAGTTGCTCGCGCATCTCCCGGCGCCGGTCGGCCCTGCTTTTGAGGTTGATGATGAAAACATGGTCGAAAACACTCAGGATCTGCGCGCCAATTTCCGGCCTGCGAGGTCTTGATCGGAGCATGAGCGAACCTGTGGAAGACGTCTGTGCTGGCCGGATCGCTCGTTCTCGCGCTGCCCGGCCCGTATCGCGGCACCCTAGCAAATTCGGAAGATAATCAAAGGACCTTTCGCGTGCGACCACGTTGCAAAGGATCGGATCTGCGGAACCGCGCAAGGCTCGGCGTGCCGGCAAAGCCGCAGCAACACCGCGTCACTGCAAATTGGGACGCGTTTGACATTTGCTTTGTCATGCGTCGCGTTGCAGTCTCCACCGCAGACCCAAATGAGCGTCCTGACCAAAGGCCCGGAAACCTGTGATGACCCCGCCGCGCGCCCTGCTTCACATCGGCAAACACAAGACAGGTACGACCTCGTTTCAGAAGTACCTGACGGAAAACAGTGCGCAATTCGCCGGTGACGGTCTGCTTTTCGTGCCCATGACGCTTGCGAATCTGATTGCGGCGTCCCTGATCCGGAACAGGATGCCGATCCCGCCGGTCAAGGCGCTGGCCAAGGCCGGTATCGAACCATCGGTCGCGGCGGCCCGGGACGGTCTGCAGGAATTCCTCGCGGGCCGGCGCTTCAGGGCCCTCATTCTGTCCTGCGAACATTTTTCCTATTTCCGTGATCCGTCAGAGGTGGAGGCGCTGAAAGACCTTTTGAAGGACGCAGCAGGCGTTGATCCACGTGATGTTTCCGTATGCCTCATGCTCCGGGATCCGGATAGCTTCCTGCGATCCTACAAGCGTCAGATCGTCAAAACCGGTCACGGGACCAGCGAAGACAAAGCATCACCCTATTACTGCGAGGCGGATTCCTGGTTACTGGATGACACCGCGATCAAGGACCTCTGGTGGTCTCATTTCAACCGGCTCGACGTTCTTCAATACGAAACCGGCGATGCGGTGTTCCAGCTTTGTAAGGCCATGGCCATACCCGCCCCTGGGGATCCCTCCGCCTATCGCGAAAACAAGGGCGACTCCGCCCTCGTCTCATGGGGGCGTAAAAACCTGCCGAAGCCGGTCAAGAACCGCATTGTAAAGCTTGCAAGGTCGTTTCGGAAGAAAGCGCGCTGATCCGACAATCCGGCGGCCTCGGGGCACGATCTGCCTAGCGGCCCTGACACCCGTCACGTCCCATCGCCGTCTTGATCAACCGCGCCGCGCCGAACCCGGCGTCGAAGGCTGCGGCCAGTCCCACACCGCAAAGCGGCGGATAGCCAAAGCTCGTTGCCCGCATCAGCCGGCCCATCAGGGTCTTGGCGCGCGCCCACCCCACGTTTTCGCCCTCGCGTGTCCCCAGCTTGTCAGCCAGTAAAAGGTAGGGAAACGTATCCTCGTAACACCGGTTCAGCCAGCCGCCACCTGCTTGATAGGTCGGCATCCAGGGTTTCAGACGCTGCGAGTGAACGAATGGCGGGGGTCCGTTCTTCATCCACTGCAGCCTTTGGCGAAGCGGAAATGCCTTGAGCCCGTAGCTGTGCACCACGTCGCGGCCAAGGCGCAGATATTCCAGCTTCGTGTCGGAAAACTCCTTTGAACAAAGCAACGCCGTAAGCAACTCTTGCGCTCCGCGCAGATGGGCGGGTCGTTGGCCGCTCGGCTGCTTTTGCGCGGTTACGTAATCTTCATGCGTTTGCATGTCCTGCCACCGTTCCAGTAGCGCGGTGTGCTGCTCGGTGGCCCGGATGATGCAGGAATTGAGCGCGAAGGGATGTTCCCGACCCACGTCAAAGCCCCAGCCGCGCGCCCGCATCGCCCCATTGTCATCCGGGGTCGTCGCCCATAGCGTCTCCTGCGCCATCAGAAACACGTCTGCCGAAAATTGTCCAAAGACCTGCGTCAATTCCCGGGTCACGATGATATCGGAATCCAGCCAGACGACATCCTTGAACCCAAGATCGCGGATGCAATGCAAAAGAAGATCCGGCTTCACGTTCCAATGGCGCTCGACCGGGAAAGATGGATAAACGGCTTCCACCTGCTCGAAGGTGGCGGCGAAATCATAGAACGCCTGGGTCAGGCCGGAGCAGAACAAGACAAGTTTCGTCTTCGGGGAATGCCGCGCCACGCTCAGCAAAAGCAGGCGCAGTGCGGGCTCCTCGGCCTGTCTGTTTTCATGTACGCAAACCCGCATGTTTCCCAGCTGTCCCAATTTTTCGTCTCGATCTAAGTTGCGGCGCAGACCTTAATGGCCCTCAAGGATAAGTAAGGTCGTGTCCTTCGACATTCTCTGGCGGTACGGGGGCTCTTCCGTCAATGGATGCGTTTGACAAGGCCCTCGGCCTGATCGCGACGGATGGCAACGAAATCATGATATCTGTGCCTGTCCTGAGCGTCGGCGACGCGCGCGACGCGGGTGCGCAGGACGGTCCGGCAAAACCCGAAGATCGCAAACTCATGGGATTCCAGCAAATCGAACAAGGTTGCGACGTTCTGGTTTCCTTCGAAGATGACGAACTTGAGGGTCGGAAATCCAAGTAGGTCCGGAAGAATAAGAGGCTCCGCGCCTTCCACGTCGATCTTCACGCCGAAGGCCTTGTCACCGACAAGCGGCGCGACGAAGTCCCGTGTTTTCCGGGCCTCGACGCGGATCGTCTCGGTCTTGCCGGCCGCGTCATGCGCCACGATGCTCGCACCGCCTGAATGCCGGCCCTTCAGCACCAGCTCGACCTCCGCGTCGTGATCGCTCAATGCGATCTCGTGCAGGCTCACGTTATCGGCGCCTGCCGTGTCAAGAGTGGCCCGCATCCGCCGGACAAGGTCCGGTTGCGGTTCGAAAAGGTGGACGTGGCCTTGCGTGCCGACCTTTTCGCGCGCAGCCAGGCCAACGCTTCCATAGTTGGCGCCGATATCCAGAAGGATATCGTCCCGATCGAGAAGGTCGATCACGGTATTCGTGATCTTCCAGTCATTGGTGCCCGAAAGCCAAAGCTTCCGACCGTTGAAGTCCTCGGGATCGACCTCGATTTCAAGACCCCCCGGAAGCCGCGCCACAAGTGGCGTCGGCAGGGCCCGAATGGCGTTGCGTACGACCTCGTTGGTCGCAAACTTCGCCAGCCCGCTTTTCGGTTTTACGGTCGTAAGCAGCAGCCTCAGCAGGCGGATAAGAAAGGTTTTCATTAAAGCGCCAGTCGAAATTCAGAATATTTCCCATCACGATAGAGGCGCACGAAAACCAGAGAAAGGAAATAATGGACCTAGGCGCAGGCCCCCGCGATGGCCGTTTTCACGCCAATGCGGCAACGCGGCAACGTCGCGCACCCGAAAGGTGCGCGCGCAGGTCACGATACCGGAGTCAGGGCAGCCAGAAGCGCCTTATCAGCGTCGCGCGGCCCCAAGGGCCCGCGCGAAGGTTTCAGAGTATGTTGATCTCGACGCTGTCGGCCAGCGTGTTGGCGATGAAACAGTAGCGATGTGCGCGCTCGTGCATCTTCTCAAGCTCGGCATCCTCAATCGTGAAGCCGGTGTCGAACCGCACCACCGGATGCAGGTCGATCCGCGTCACGGACATCTGCCCTTTCGGGTTCTTGCCCAGATAGGCGACCGCGTGGTCGTGATAGCCTGCCACCGGCCAGTCCGCTTTCGCCGCAAGCGCGAGAAAGGTCATCATGTGACAACTCGACAGCGCCGAGGCGAGCGCCTGTTCGGGGTTGGTGTTGCCCGGATCGCCGCCCCAGCCGGGGGCGGCGTCCACCTGGACGTCGTAGGTGGTGTTAAACTGCACCGTGTGGGCGTTCGAATACCGCCCCGTCTGCAACACCGGTTCTGCGCGCTGCCAGTGCAGCTGGATCGAAAGATCGGACATCGGTCTGGCCTCAAGAATGTATGCGGCGTCGGTTTAGGCGACGGCCAGCTTCTTGTTGGGGTCGTAGAACGGGCGCTCGGTCACGGTCGCGCCGGTCGGGCCCGACGGGGTCACCACCTCAAGAGGCATGCCCAGATGCGCCGCGTCGACCGACACCATGGCCAGCGCGATCGTGCGCTCCAGCCGCGGGGAATAGACCGCCGAGGTCACCTTGCCCACTTCGACACCGTCGCGATAGATCGCCCAGAAGGTCGTGTTCGGGCCCTTCAGGGGCTCGCAATCGATGATCAGCCCGACCTGCTTGCGGGTGACGCCCTCTTCCTTGATGCGGCGCAGCGCGGCCTTGCCGATAAACTCGGCTTCCATGTCGAGATTCACCAGCCGGTCGAGGCCCAGCTCGTAGGGGTTGGTGTTGATGTCGGCATCGGCGTGATAGGACAGCATCCCGCCCTCGATCCGGCGGATCGATGAGGTGTGCCCGGGCTTCAGCCCGAATTCCATGCCGGTCGCCATGATCCGCTCCCAAAGCGCATCGCCATAGCTGCTGTCGCGCAGGTAAAGCTCGTAGCCAAGCTCGCTTGACCAGCCGGTCCGCGACACGATCAGCGGAATGCCGTCCAGATCGACTTCGCGCAGCCAGTAGTATTTCAGGTCAAGGATGCTGTCGCCGAAAAGCGCCTGCATGATCAGTCCCGATTTCGGTCCCTGAAGCTGCAGCGGCGACACGTCCGGCTCGCAGATCTTGACGTCGAGGCCCGAATGAACGGCCACGCCCTGTGCCCAGAGCAGGATGTCGCTGTCGGCCAGCGAGATCCAGAAATGGTTCTCGGCGAGACGCAGCAGGATCGGGTCGTTCAGGATACCGCCCTCGGCATTGGTGATGAGGACGTACTTGCACTGGCCCACGGCCATTTTCGACAGGTCGCGCGGAGTGAGCATTTGCACGAACTTGGCAGCATCGGGGCCGGTGATCTCGACCTGCCGCTCGACGGCCACATCACACAGGATCGCGTCGTTGACGAGGTTCCAGAAGTTCTGTTCCGGATTGCCGAAGTCACGCGGAATATACATATGATTGTAAACGGAAAATCCGGTTGCGCCCCAGCGGACGGTTGCGTCGAAATAGGGGGATTTGCGGATCTGAGTGCCAAAGCCGAAGTCGTCTGCGTGCATGTTTTTCGCCCTTGCATGGTGCCCGCCGGAAAAGGTCGGGACGCGATTGAACTGGCGCCTATCTAGGGCCTGACGTAGGGGAAGTGCGGACTGAAAAAGGCGCGGTTTCAGCCCGTCCGGACCATTTTTCCGGCCCGGCGCAGACTGATTGGTCCGGCGGGTTTATTTGAGGGTCGGGGTGGCCAGTTTCGACAGATTCGGCCGACCCGTCTTGACCGTGCGGGTCACGATGTAGGTCATGTACCGGTCCACGCCCAACTCGGCATCAAGCATGGTTTGCATCAGCGTCTGAAACGCCGCCAGCGAGCCGGTCACGACCTTCAGCACGTAGTCCATACCGCCGCCCGTGGCGATGCACTCGATGATCTCGTCCTGTGCGCGCACGAAGGTCTCGAACCGGTCGAAATCGGCCTTGCGGTGATGCGTCAGCGAAACGGTGACCACCACCTGGGCCGCGTCACAGATCTTGTCCAGCGCGATCTCGGCGTGAAACCCGCGGATCAGTCCGGCGGCCTTGAGCCGGTCCAGCCGCGCCCAGCAGGGTGTCTGCGAGATGTTGCAGATCTCCGCCAGCCGCGACTTGCTCAGCTGGCCATGCTGCTGCACCGCGCTCAGGATGCGGATATCCGTCGCATCAAGCCCTGTCTTCTTCATGCGTCGCCACTCCTCCCCGCGTGTCGCACGACCCGTCATGCCGGCGAATGCCTCCGCTGGCGCTCACCCAACATAGGACCATTTCCCGGGTTTGCCGGTGGGTTTGCGACGCGTTTCGCGGCAACTGCGCCGTTGCCACCCGCCATCGGGCGGCCTCTTCCGGCCGATCCGGCCAGAAAAAGATGTCCCTCCTGTCGCGTATCGGAAACTTTCGACTTGGATATTATGAAATCGGCATGCAAATGTATGCCCGCTTTGATCAGGACCGAAGGAGCGCGACATGGTGCAACGTATCGACAAGCACGGCCTTCAGGTGGCCGAGGAACTGGCCCGCTTCGTGGACGAAAAGGCCCTGCCGGGCACCGGGGTCGCGCCCGATGCGTTCTGGGCCGGGTTCGCCGGTCTCGTGACCGACCTGACGCCACGGAACGCGGCCCTGCTCAAGCGGCGCGCGGAACTGCAGGCGCAGATCGACGACTGGCATATCCGCCACCGCAATCAGCCGCACGATCACGACGCCTACAAGGCCTTTCTCGAAGAGATCGGGTATCTCGTTCCGGAAGGACCGGAGTTTGAGATCGACACCGAGAATGTCGACCCCGAGATCGCAAAAGTCCCCGGGCCGCAGCTCGTGGTGCCGGTCACCAACGCCCGCTACGCGCTCAACGCCGCCAATGCCCGCTGGGGCAGCCTTTATGATGCCTTCTACGGCACCGATGCGATGGGCACGCTGCCGCCGGCCGGTGGCTATGACCGGGGCCGGGGCGCGCGTGTCGTGGCCCGAGTCCGGGTGTTCCTCGACGAGGCCTTCCCGCTGGTCGGCACGAGCCATGCTGACGTGCGGCGCTACCACGTGCGCGACGGGGCGCTTCTAGTCGACGAACATCCCCTCGCAGAGCCCGAGAAATTCGTGGGTTATCGCGGCAATCCCCGCGCGCCCGATGCCGTGCTGCTGCGCAACAACGGGCTGCATGTCGAACTGGTATTCGACCGCGCGCATTTTATCGGCTGCCGCGATCAGGCCCTTCTGGCCGATGTGCGGGTCGAGGCGGCGATGACCACGATCATGGATTGCGAGGATTCGGTCGCCTGCGTCGATGCCGAGGACAAGGTTCTGGCCTATTCCAACTGGCTCGGTCTCATGCAGGGCACGCTCGAAGCGACGCTGGAAAAGGGCGGAAAGACCATCACCCGTCGTCTCAACGAGGACCGGCATTATACCGCGCCCGACGGCGGCGACCTGACCGTCAAGGGCCGGTCGCTCATGTGGGTGCGCAATGTCGGGCATCTGATGACCAACCCCGCCATTCTGGATTCCGCAGGCAACGAGATCTACGAGGGCCTGATGGACGCCGCGATCACCACCCTGATCGGCATCCACGACCTCAAGCGCGACAGCGGCAACTCGGTGCATGGCTCGATCTATGTGGTCAAACCCAAGCTGCACGGCCCCGAAGAAGTGGCGTTCACCGACGAGATCTTCGATAGGGTCGAGACGTTCCTCGGCCTGCCACAACACACCGTCAAGATCGGAGTGATGGACGAAGAACGGCGCACTTCGGTGAACCTCAAGGAATGCATCCGCGCCGCCCGCCACCGCGTGGCCTTCATCAATACCGGCTTTCTCGACCGCACCGGCGACGAGATCCACACCAGCATGGAGGCGGGTCCCTTCAGCCGGAAGGACTTCATCAAGCGCAAGGCGTGGATCGGCGGATACGAAAATCAGAACGTGGATATCGGGCTGGAATGCGGCCTCTCGGGCCGCGCGCAGATCGGCAAGGGCATGTGGGCCATGCCCGATCTGATGGCCGCGATGCTGGAACAAAAGATCGAGCATCCCAAGGCGGGGGCCAACACCGCCTGGGTGCCGTCGCCCACCGCGGCCATTCTGCACGCGCTGCATTATCACAAGGTCGATGTCTTCGCCGTGCAGGAAAAGCTCAAGGCGGGTGGCCGCCGCGCCTTCGTCGACACGGTGCTGGATATCCCCGTGGCCAGCTACCGAAAATGGTCCCGCGACCAGATCCTGCGCGAGGTCGAGAACAACGCGCAGGGCATCCTCGGCTACGTGGTGCGCTGGATCGACCAGGGCGTCGGCTGCTCCAAGGTGCCTGACATCAACGATGTCGGTCTGATGGAAGACCGCGCCACCTGCCGGATCAGCTCCCAGCATATCGCCAACTGGTTGCACCACGGCGTCGTCGAAAAAGCCGAGGTCATGGAGGCGATGAAGAAGATGGCGCAGGTCGTCGACCGTCAGAATGCCGACGACCCGAATTACCGGCCCATGGCGCCGGGGTTCGACGGCATCGCCTTTCAGGCGGCCTGCGATCTGGTAATCGAGGGCCGAGAACAGCCCTCGGGCTATACCGAACCGGTCCTGCACCGCCGCCGGCTGGATCTCAAAGCGTCCCGCGCCGCATAAGGCCGCCCGAATAAGGAAAACGCCGAAGCGGTGTCACCGCTTCGGCGTTTCCGCGCAAGGCGCGTACCGCAAGACAGCCGTGCCGACGCGAGGGGCTAACAAGTTGCCCCGTGCAGCCTCAGACAAAATCAGCTTGTCCAAAGTCAAATCCGATACGGCACGGCGAATACGCTCATTCTCCTTCTGGAGCAGCTTCACTTCCCTGTGTTGCTCCGTGCCCAGTCCGCCGAAATTCTTCTTCCAGCGGTAATACGTTTGCTCAGTCACACTGATCTGACGGATCGCACCCATTTAGGGCTTGCCTTGCCCCATCAGAACTTCAACCTGTCGAAACTTCACGACAATCTCTTCCGGCTTCGATCTCTTAATAGCCATCTCAGGTCTTCCGCTTTCCAAAATATAGGAGCGGACCACTTCTTTGGGGAGGCTCAATACGTGCAAAGGACCTATCGTGAGGCTTGCAGGCGGTCGACAAAAACCTAGGGATGTTTTTCTACTTTGAGCTCCACCTCGAAGCGGATGAGTACGTTTCCTGCGAAGGTATTAGTGTTAAATCAGCAGGTTTATGGTAACCCTCCGGGCGCTTTTTTTGCATCTCGGTTGAAATCTGAAAGGTCGATTCGTGCACTGAATAGACCTCTGCGCTCCGTGCAGCTAACGGGGAAACGAGCCAAAAGGCAACGTGGACTAGGGCGAGCCCAAGCCCGGCTGAAGCCAAGATTCTTTTGACATTGCCTTATTGATTGCTGCTACACGAGAAGCCGCATCTAAGGACGTTCTTCACCGTTTTGCGCGTAAACCAGCGTGGCATTTCAGCGTTTGGAATGCACTGATGGTTCTAAGAGGTCTGTTTCTGTCCCTTGTTTATGTGAGACGGTTCGAAAGGGTTGCGCTGCGAGACTCTGCAGAAATCGAGAATTTCCGACTGGCCCACTGGGTCGTTCAGAGCCTCCAGATCAAAGATCTTAACAGCAGCAGGATGGCGTTTTTCAAGTTTCCTCGCTGCGTTGTAATAGTCGTCGTAGTAGCGTGAGACAGCTTCCCGCAGGCTCAGCTCGGCTTCGTATTTCGGAAAGCATTTGTCCCACTTGCGGTCTATGCTCCATTCGCTTCCGTCGTGATCCAGCCAGTGGTTTCTGCTGATCGGGCGGGGCTTCGGCGGCATCCCGAGTGCGGCCTTGATTGAATCGCTTTTGGATGGACGCTGTGGGGGAAGCGCTACCTTTTTGATGAAGCTGTTGATGGTGTCTTCTCTGTTTCGTTTCAGGCAGGGAAAAACCGCCTTCGGCTGACGAGACAGGATGAACTCCACGTAAGGCAGGTAATAGGATGCGACATCGCAGACAGCTTCTATGCGGGTCAGCGTGTCGAGCTTACGGAGTGCTTCGTCGCGCTCAGCGCGACGAGATAAGGTGAGATCAAGGCAGATGCCACGCGATCCTCCTGAGAGGATCAGTTCAAAATCGTTCAGGATCGATTGAACCGTTCTTTCGGAGCCCGACCAGGCCATACCGCTCGGGTTGCTTTCATGGAAGCAGACGACCTCTGGCATTCGGTTAAGCAGGTTGGCCAAAGACATCGTGCCGCTTCGGCCCGAGCCCAACCCGAAGATCATACGCTGGTTCATGGCGGATCTAATTCCGTTCTAGTTGGAAGGCATGTACGGCGTTCAGACTACACTAAGGTTCGCAAACCACAGAAGTCCCCGCTTATCAAGTCATTGGGATTGGCGCCCCAAGCACCGAAGGTGAAAAACGGCCCCACTCACAGTTTGGGCCTCTGGAACCAGCCGCGCAAGCGGCGTGAAATGCCCGGCGAGAACTCAACCGTGACTCCACGGAAAAGGCGCTTCCGTATTGGCTGGTTGGCTCTGGCTAAAGGTGGACGCAGCGCCAAATTCGCCAAGGCTGTTGGCGCGATACTGTGTATCAGCTCTTCCGCTTCGGCCAGTTCCTCCTCATACAAGTTGAGATCTGCACTCGAAGGCAGGCGAAAAGCATCAAACTCAAACCGGTGGCGATAAAGATCAACGATTAAAGTACGAAGGTGCGCATCCCGATCTGGCAATGCTTTGAGTGCCAGTGCAAAAGCTCGAAAAATCTCAACATACTTGCGCGCTTGGTCACGGGTCATCACACTCGTAACGCTTTCGGGATTGACCACGTACTCGTAAAGGATGTCGGGTAATAGAAAGACCGCGCGCGCCCGGCGAAAGCAATCCAGATTGAACACCAGATCCTCGCCCACGTTTTGGCGCCAGGGAAACTGTAGATCACGGCAAGGCAGAAGGAGGTCGCGGCGGTAAAGCTTGTTGTTCAAGCTGCCAACGCCAAATTCGGACTGGCAAAAGCGGGCAAAGATATCCGACTCAATGCGCTGTTCACAGTGGAAATGCACCTTGGTCCCGATTACCTCGCGAGATGCGTCCACTCGCGCCAACCCGCAGATGACAATGTCGACATCTTCGCGCTGCGCTGCCTTTAGAAGTGTGGAAAACATGTATGGGCGAGCGAAATCATCTGCATCGAGGAAGCCGACCCAGGGAGCCCGCACGTACTCTAGGCCTTTAAGCCGTGCCTCGTGAGCGCCGCCATTCGCAGTCAGATGAACTGGTATGATACAAGGATGATCCTTTGCCAACGCATCGATAAGGCGGCCTGTTGCATCTGTTGATGCATCGTTGATTAGAATAATTTCGAGCGCGACATCCTTCTGATCGCAAAGTGACCGGATGCTGGGTTCGAGGGTCTTCTCTCCGTTATACACGGGAACTATGACGGAAACCTTAGGTCGCGAAGCTTGCTTGTCAGGATCGATCAAGGTGCAGATGCTCAACGCAAAATATTATTTGTAACCGGATAAACAAAGCCAAACTACCAAATCAAGCGTTTATAGCCTTGCAGCAATTTTGCGCACGATCAAGGTCAAAGGGTGCAGCCAGCCCCCCTTTTTCGCGGCCACACCGGTCTCGGTGCGGTTTGCCTTTAGGTAGGTCGTGTCGATCATCACGCCTTTTTTCTCGCTGTGTTCGGCAGCCAGTCTGGCCATCATGCGCGCGAAGATAACTTTCCCGCTCTAACGCTCCCAACGGCTCTGAAGCGTCTTTTGGCTTCCATATACGTCTTGAGTGTCCCGCCCGCCCAATCCATTGCGATTGATGGAGATAATCCCGCTCAACACCCGTCTGTCATCGACCTGTGGCTTGCCGTGCGCCTTCGGGAAAAAGGGGAGAAGTTGGCCATCTGCGCGTCGGTCAGCCAGTAACGGTAGCTCATGTCACCGCTCCATTTTCTCGCCGTGAATCACGCAGAGAATTGAAGATCAATGCATCCTGAACCTAAGCTTCTCCACGGTCTGTTGGTCTCTTATCAGATGGCATGGAGATCTAGATAACTCGTGGCTCATCTATGCGGACAAAGCTGCTGTCGGAAGTTTCCATTGCAAAGTCGAGAAGTTCTGGTGAAACCTTTAAACAGAGGGCATCATTTGTCCGCTAGGCCCTATCGAGAGTGTTTCATGGTTATTATGAGTTCTATACTACATAAACTGTTAGACGCATCGCGATGGAAACGCATGGTCGTTCGGTTCATCAAATCTGGGTCTAAAAGGCCCAAGTACGTTCCAAACCGGCTGCCAGAAATTTCCTACAACGATAATCCCGTCTTGGACCGTTTCGTTTTCATTTGTGGGTTGCACCGAAGTGGCACGACTCTTCTAGAGCGCATATTAGCCGCAAAATACGATGTGTCGTATCTGCGCGCCAGTGTACCTGAAAGCGAAGGCCAGCACATGCAGTCGGTTTATTCTGCTGCGATGCATTTCGGCGGACCAGGTCGATTTGCCTTCTCAACCGAGATGAGGGCCGAACTTGACGCTCTGTTGAGCGACCCGGAAGGCTGCCGCGCGCGGATTATTGCGGACTGGAGCCGCTTCGTGGTTGGAAATAGCAAGACATTGCTGGAGAAATCACCTCCCAATCTGACAAAGATTAACTGGTTGCGTCAGATATTTCCGGATTGTCGCATCGTCATAGTCACCCGGGATCCCCGCGCCGTTTCAGCAGCGACTCATAAATGGGCTGACCTGTCACTTGCAGAGCTTATGCGCCATTGGGATGCCGCCTACACTCAAGCGATGAGCGATTACAAAGCCGAAGACTGTGTACTGGTTCGATATGAAGATTTGTGCCGCTGTCCCGAAGACGAAATCAGTCGCGTCGCGGACTTCCTTCAACTTACGACACGAAACGATCCTGAGCAGATTGAAGAGCGACACAAGGCACTTGTTAATTCCAACGAAAAATACTTTGTGATGCACGGCGAGGCGAATTACGGACCAGGGATATGGAACCGTTTGGGCTACGACATATGAACGCTGAGTATCCGACCGCGATTAAAAAATGCAAAAGAAATGTGACAGCATGGCAAAAGAATTGACGATGGCCCTAACCCTCATAGTAAGGTTCTCTTTATTGAGCCTCCCCGTTTCAGGCTCTGCTGAGTACTTTCTAACTAAGCGGTTGCCTCGGCTTCTCTGGCTTCTTTTTCGCCTTCGCTCATACCTTGCGAATGAGGGTCAGCTTCTAGCTCGACGAACTGAGCTTCAATGCTATCCTAAATTGCCGATAATTCACTCACATCTGACGAAGGGCTCGCAGAAAAGAGCAGTCGCGTAAAATATTCGTGGCAGACTTGCTAGTTCTGCTTAGCCTTGAGTTCAGTTTTGCCAAGGGCCTTCGTAAATTCCTTTTCCTAGAAAAACTTGGAGATTTTCCGTAACCCTGCGACGGTACTTTGCGATTCCATTCCTTTCGGGGCGGATGTGTTTGGACACGAGGCGTCAAGTTTTTGGCGTATGTTGACCCGATTATGGATCTCATGGGGTCTTCAATCGAAGAAAGCCAATTTTTTTACGCCAATTTTCGTTAGTGACTTAATTTCTGTGGCTTGCTGCCTAGGAGAGGAATCAAAATACTATATCTTGATGCGTCGCCTTGAAGCAGTTCCACAGGCATATTTATAAAATAAAGGTTTAGCTGTTTCAGAGTATTCCAATCTGCACCACCATACCCCATATTTCTAGGCGGACGATCTATGGCACAGCCCAAGCACAATCGGACCAGCTCAGCAATCAAGGCAAAACCTGCAGGTAAATACTCCGACGGCGCTGGAATGTGATTTTACAAGCGCCCGATGGCGGCGATCAGTGGTTCCATCGTTACACAATATTCTGGCGACGGCACGAGATGGGGCTTGGCAGCTAACCGGACGTGTCGATGAAGGCCGCGCGGGACGAAGCTGACAAATGGCGCGCCGTGGTCCGCGAGGGCAAGGACGCCATCAAAGAGCGCGAGCGGCAGCGGCCCGAGGCTGAGCAAAATCTGCACATCCTCTCCGACATTGCTCATGATGCGTTCGAGAGCCGCAAGGCCGAATTAAAAGGCGATGATAAGGCTGGACGATGGTTCCCGCCGTTGGAACTGCATGTGCTTCCAAAGCTGGAAAAGATGTCAGTATCGCAGATCGACCAAAGCGGTATCCGCGACACACTTGCTCCCATCTTGCAAGAAAAGGCTGACACTGCACGCAAGGCCATGAATCGTCTTAGTATCTGCCTGCGACATGCGGCGGCTCTTGGACTCAACGTTGACTTGCGGGCCACTGACAAGGCCAAGGCGCTGCTGGGCAAGCAACTCCACACGGTGAAGAACTTTCCTGCGATGAACTGGCGCAACGTGCCTGCCTTCTATCAATCGCTTGACGGCAGCAGCGTTTGCGAGTTGGTGTTGCGCCTACTCATTCTGACGGCGGTACGCAGCTTTCCCTTGCGGCACCTGCGCCTTAGCCAGATAAACGGCAATATTTGGACTATCCCGGCAGAAGCCATGAAAGGCCGCGTAGGAGCCACAAGCGATTTCCGCGCGCCTCTTTCGCAGGAGGCCTAATCTGTCATTTCTGACGTTGCTCCTTGTGCCCGTGATGGCTTTCTGTTTCCAGGCACCCGTAAGGGCGTCATTTCCGACATGACCCTGAGCAATTTCATGGAACGGCGCGGCCTGATCGAGGGCCAGCACGGTTTTCGCTCCAGCTTCCGCGATTGGGTGGCAGAGACCGCAAACACGCCGCACGACTTAGCCGAGACCTCGCTGGGCCACACCGTTGGCGGTAGGGTCGAGCGCAGCTATCGGCGTGCAGATTTCTTAGAATAGCGCCGACCGCTTTTGGAGAGATGGGCTAAAACGGTCACTGAAACCTCTTAAGTAGTTGAAGTGGCGCAATGTCAGTGAGTTTCAGGTGCACAGAAGTCAGTCCCTTGGAAGCCAACCGCCGCTTTTTGCGTAAGCAGAAGAATGGCATCGGATACAGGGGCTGACTACCTATCCGCGTTGCTCAAATTCCGTTGACGCGTTTGCAACTTTAGAGCACGAGGATTAGTTGAAGTTGGCGATCCTGATTTCTTTAGACGATGAGGCGTCGTAACGAGGTGAAGTATGTGCTCTTCAGGCCATTCCTTGTTGTCATAACCTCCCCGCGCGGTACCGGAGACAAGCTTTCCCATGCAAGACCCCTCGGCCCAGTCCATCACCAGAAAAGATTGGACATGTACACCGCTCGCTTTTAAACCATGAATAATGTCAACTGCCGGATATCAGTGCGTTCTGTGCGTAGTATTTCTTCGGCTTCGCTTGGCAAGAGGTTCGTTCGTCGCTTTACGACATTGCCAGAGTCAAGAGCGGCAATATCCCCATTTTCGAAAATGACTGCCTCTTATCTCATTCATCGAATAATCGGGAATGTTCAAAATGAGCTTCTGATATTCAAGATATTAGTAAGATCAGTAAGCTAGGACGTAGAAATGATATACTTGAAAGAAATGGACGTAATTTTCATAAAGCCACGAAAAGTTGCAGGAACATCATTTGAGATTGCCTTATCTGAGTTTGCGACGGAAAGAGATATCATCACTCCAATTTCACCAGAGGACGAGGCGACGCGTCGAGCATTAGGGTTCAGAGGTGCACAGAATTACTTAAAGGCTCCCATTGAATACTCTGCTGGAGATTTATATAGGTTTCTACGGAGGCGAGTGGCTCCCCAAAAATACTTTAACCATATCTCTGCTAAGCAGTTGAGAAATAAAATTGGCGCAAAAGTATTTGACAACGCAAAGAAAATATCAATTGTTAGGAACCCCTTTGATAGACTGGTCTCACTTTTTCACTGGAGACTTAAATTGCAAAGGCCAGATGAGGGAATTGACTTCTCGGAATTTCTGCGGCAAAATCCTGAACTTTTGCGTCTAAACTATGAACATTATTTCATTGATCAGAGATTTATCTTAAATCATACTATCAAATACGAGACGCTTCTGGAGGATTGCAAGACGGTTGAGAGTGAAGTCCCAACCTTAAAAGGGCTATCCAATTCTATGAAAAATATCAATGCTAAGGGAGGGTTTCGACCAAAGGGACGTGACCTGAAAGATTATTTTTACGAGGAGGATGAATTAGTGTCCGCAGTTAAGTTTTTTAATCGTGAGATAATCGATATGTTTGGGTATGAATCTCCGTTAAAATAAGTCAGGTCACCTCAGTAGCCGCACCAGGCTACGAGAAAAGCTTTTCCACTGTTTGTCCGGGATCAGCGCCCATGGGGCAAGTTGGAGTGATTGTATATGGGAGGATTTCTGGCTCATCTGAACCGTCAAGGAGTGAAGATGTGACACAAATCCGGAACATCGAAAGGGTCGGCCGACAGGGTCGTCAAGGACATCCGTCGCAAGACACGTCGCCAGTTCACCGCAAAGGACAAGATCGGCATCTTGTTGGAAGGTCTGCGCGGCGAAATCAGTATCGCGGAGCTCTGTCGTCGTGAGTGGATTGTCACGAGCCTTTACGACAGTTGGTCGAAGGAGTTCCTTGAAGCCGGCAAGAAGCAGCTCGCTGGCGATACGACAAGTCAGGCCACAGCGCCGGAGGTGAAGGAGTTGCGCTCGGAGTCTGCGGCGCTCAAGGAGGCGGTCGCCGACCTGATGCTTGAGAAACGATTGCTCAAAAAAAGCATACTCGGGGATGGGGACGACGACGCATGAGATACCCAGCCTCTGAAAAGCTAGAGATCATTCGTATCGTTGAGCAGTCTCACCTGCCGGTTAAGCGCACACTGGAGATGCTCGGCATTCCGCAGACCACCTTTTATCGTTGGTACGACCGCTATATCGCTCTGAGCGAAGCCGGTCTCGAGGATCGGTCCTCGCGGCCTGGCCGAGTCTGGAACCGTATCCCGGACACCGTACGCCGCCAGATCGTGGACCTGGCCCTGGATGAACCGGAGCTGTCGCCACGTGAGCTCGCGGTCCGATTCACGGATACGAAGCGCTACTTCGTCTCCGAGGCCAGCGTTTACAGGCTCCTGAAGGCACATGACCTCGTCACGAGCCCGGCCTTCGCGGTGATCACGGCAGCGGATGAGTTCCACGAAAAGACGACCCGGCCGAACCAGCTCTGGCAGACCGAATTCACCTACCTGTAGGTCATCGGCTAGGGCTGGTTCTATCTCTCGACGATCCTCGACGACTTCAGCCATTACATCGTTGCCTGGCAGCTCTGCACGACGATGCGCGCCGGGGATGTCACATCGACTTTGAAGGATGCCTCGGCTGCCTCAGGATGCGACAGCGTGACGGTCGCACATCGACCGCGGCTGCTCAGCGATAACGGATCGTCCTACATCTCTGGCGATCTGGCCGCCTGGCTCGAAAAGCAGGGCATGGATCACGTCCGCGGCGCCCCGAACCATCCCTAGACCCAGGGCAAGATCGAGCGTTGGCACCAGACCCTGAAGAACCGCATCCTCCTCGAGAACTACTACCTGCCCGGCGCAATCGAGGAGGCCATCGGCGACTTTGTCGAACACTATAAGCGTTCAGGTCCTTATCAATGCAGGCATCGATTACATACCCGCAGGCTCGCTCTGTAGCTCGGTGGAAGGTTACCCGGCGATCTTTGCCTTTCAGGCGGATGTAGATCGAAACAGCTTCGGTCAGATTAAGCGAGGCTGCGTCAGACGTCCCAACGCCGTGCGCCTCGGGCTTCCCACTCATGCGGAGCAGGTGCTTTCCAGGAAGATCAACATTGCGGAAGCGAAGGTGATACCAGTGCTCGTTGAGCTGCTGTGTCGCCCACTGTGTCCTCGAGGTGGCCACGACTGCCGACCTCGTGCGTAGCTAATTCATGATCCGGCTTGCTTTGTGTGATGGGACAGGCCGCTTGGAACCCGTCGCGACAAATAGAAAAATCCCTGCTTCACAAATGTGAATTGTGCAGTTTTAGTCTCCAGGATGGTCTACGCCTCCAACTTTCAACAGTGAAGACTGCAGGGAAACAGAGGCTTATATTAACGGATTGGTGCCCAGGAGAGGACTCGAACCTCCACGTCCGTACGGACACTAGCACCTGAAGCTAGCGCGTCTACCAATTCCGCCACCTGGGCAGGTGTCGTGCCGGGGCGTTTAGACTGACGGGCAGGGCCTGTCAACGACCTTTCGCACAACTTGCCGCGCCGGCCCAAATCGCCTTGTCCAAATGGCCCGGCAGGGTTACGTATGCAGTGGTTCTTTCATGGCCTCGGAGGCGCATAACCATGCCAAAGCTTGTCACGATCTACGGCGGATCCGGGTTTGTCGGGCGCTATATCGCCCGGCGCATGGCACAGCAGGGCTGGCGCGTGCGCGTCGCGGTCCGCCGCCCCCACGAGGCGGGTTTCGTGCGCCCCTATGGCGACGTGGGCCAGGTCGAGCCGGTCTTCTGCAACATCCGCGACGACGCCAGCGTGCGCGCGGTCCTCAAGGGCGCGGATGCGGTCGTCAATTGCGTCGGCACCTTCGATATTCGCGGCAAGAACAACTTCGATGCGATCCAGGACAAGGGCGCCGAGCGCATCGCGCGCCTTGCCGCCGAGGAAGGCGTCGCGCAGATGGTGCAGATCTCGGCTATCGGGGCGGACAAGGAGTCGGCCAGTGTTTACGCCCAGACCAAGGCCAAGGGTGAAGAGGCGGTGCTCTCGCACATGCCCGACGCCGTGATCCTGCGCCCCTCGGTGATCTTCGGCGCCGAAGATGCGTTCTTTAACCGTTTTGCCGCGATGACGCGCCTCGGGCCGATCCTGCCCGTCGTGGGCGCGGATACGAAGTTTCAGCCGGTTTACGTCGACAACGTCGCCGAGGCCGCCCAGAAGGCGCTGCTGGGGCAGGTCGACCCGGGCATCTATGAGCTTGGCGGGCCGGACGTGGACACGTTCCGCGAACTGATGCAGCAGATGCTCGACGTGATCCACCGCCGGCGGCTCATCCTCAATATCCCGTTCTGGGCCGCGAAGGTGATGGCCACCGTGATGGAGGGTGTGCAGATCGTCACGCTCGGGCTTTTCACACCGCAGATCACGCGCGATCAGGTCCGCAGCCTGCGCCGCGATAACGTCGTGTCGGACGACGCCAAGGGACTTGCTGATCTCGGCATCACACCCGTCGCGATGGAGGCGGTCCTGCCGGATTACCTCTGGCGGTTCCGGTCGGGCGGTCAGTACGACACCATCAAGAGGTCGGCCCGCAACCTGCGCACCTGAGTTGCCTCAGGTATAGGCCACCACAAGCAGCACGACGCCAAGACCCACGCGGTAGATGACGTAAGGCGTGAAGCTCACGCTGCGCAGCAGCCGCATCATCAGCGTCAGCGCCAGCAGCGCCGAGACAAAAGCGAAAGCGGCCGCGATCGCGCTGTCGAGGATCAGCCCGACATTCCTTGTATAGATCGCCTCGCCGGCCAGCAGCGTGCCGCTTTCGATGATCACCGGGATCGACATCAGCATGGCCAGACGCGCCGCGTCGGCGCGGCCATATCCCATAAACCGCGCCCCGGTTATAGTGATGCCCGCGCGCGAGGTGCCGGGAATAAGCGCGATCGCCTGCCAGACCCCCATCACCATCGCATCGCGCATTGACCAGTCCTCGGCCCTCCGCTCGGTGGCGCCCGCCTGATCGGCCCAGTAAAGCACGATCCCGAAGATCAGCATCGTCCAGCCGATCACCGCGATGGACCGCAATTCCTCATCAAGCCCGGTCATCTTCAACAGCACGCCGAACGCCACGACCGGGATCGAAGAGATCATCAGGAGAAACGCCAGCTTCGCGCCTTCGGTGTCGACCCGGCCCATCAGCGCGCGCGGCAATCCGGTCAGGGCCAGCTTCACGTCGGACCAGAAATAAAGGATCACCGCCAGAAGCGTGCCGACATGCACTGCCACGTCGATGGCCTGGCCCTGATCCTCCAGCCCGGTGAAGCGCGGGATCAGGATCAGGTGCCCCGAGGACGAGACCGGCAGGAACTCCGTCACCCCCTGGATGATCGCCACGAGAATCAAATGGAATAACGGCATGCCCGATCCCTGCTCGAAGGGTTTGAAACAGCTATAAACCAATGACACTGCGACGAAAGACGTGATTTATGTCCGAATCGGACTTAAATTTTACCCAATTATTGCTGGGCCCTGATCTGTCCGGGCAAATTAATTGGCAATAGGTCAGTATTTATGACTTTATTTTATCCCCGCCTTGCACTATCCCTTCCCAACACCCTCGCAAATCCGGAGATCGCACCGTGGCCAAGACACCCATGCTCAAATTTGTGACCGTCGAACGGGACATGCCCGAGAAACGGGCGGCAGAGGCGCGGCGCGAGGACTTTCACGAGATCTACGCGGAATACGCCGACGAAAAGGCCAAGGAACAATCCGCCCGCTGCAGCCAGTGCGGCGTGCCCTATTGTCAGAACCACTGCCCACTGCACAACAACATCCCCGATTGGCTTCTCCTGACCGCCGAAGGCCGGCTGAAAGAGGCCTATGAGGTCAGCCAGGCGACGAACACCTTCCCCGAGATCTGTGGCCGGATCTGCCCGCAGGATCGCTTGTGCGAGGGCAATTGCGTGATCGAACAATCCGGGCACGGCACCGTGACCATCGGCTCGGTCGAGAAATACATCACCGACACCGCTTGGGAAAAGGGGTGGGTGACGCCCGTCAAACCGTCCGAAGAGCGGGCTGAATCCGTCGGCATTATCGGCGCGGGTCCCGGTGGCCTCGCCGCCGCCGACATGCTGCGTCAGGCCGGCGTGCAGGTCACGGTCTATGACCGCTACGACCGCGCGGGCGGCCTGCTCACCTATGGCATCCCCGGCTTCAAGCTTGAAAAGCCGGTCGTGATGCGCCGGATCGAACAGCTCGAGCAAGGCGGCGTCACGTTCCAACTCAACTGCAACGTGGGCGAGGACATCACCTTCGCCGAGATCCGCGAAAAGCATGACGCGGTCCTGATCGCCACCGGCGTTTATAAAAGCCGCGAACTGCCTGGTCCCGGTGCGGGCGCCAAGGGCATAGTGCGCGCCATCGACTTCCTGACCGCGAGCAACCGCAAAAGCTTCGGCGACGAGGTGCCGGAATTCGAATCCGGCGAACTTAATGCCGAGGGCAAGCGCGTCGTCGTGATCGGCGGCGGCGACACGGCGATGGACTGCGTGCGCACCGCCATCCGTCAGGGTGCCACCAGCGTTAAATGCCTCTACCGTCGCGACCGCGAAAACATGCCGGGCTCTCAGCGCGAGGTCGCCAATGCCGAAGAGGAAGGTGTCGAGTTTGTCTGGCTCAGCGCGCCCAAGGCATTCCACGGTGATCCTGTCACCTCGGTCAAGGTCCAGAAGATGCGCCTCGGCGCGCCGGACGCGACGGGCCGTCAAAGCCCTGAAGAGATCGAGGGCGACAATTTCGACGAACCCGCTGATCTGGTCATCAAGGCACTTGGCTTCGAGGCCGAGGATCTTCCGGCGCTCTGGGGCGTAGAGGCGCTGGAGGTGACGCGCTGGGGCACCATCAAAGCCGAGTTCACCACCGGCCAGACCAGCCTCGAAGGCGTCTTCGCCGTGGGCGACATCGTGCGCGGCGCCTCGCTGGTGGTCTGGGCGATCCGCGACGGGCGCGACTCGGCCAATGCCATTCTTGACCATCTCTACGGCGGCGCACACGCCGTCGCGGCGGAATAATCGCGTGGCGATGCTTAAAGCAATTGAGGGCCAGTGCCTGTGCGGGGCCGTTAAGGTGTCGGCGAAAACCGAAGAGCCGAAACTAAGCGCCTGTCACTGCGACATGTGCCGTCGACACACCAGCGGCATGTTTATTTCGGTCGACACGGTTTCTGACAGTGTCACGGTAGACGGTCCTGCCACCTCCTTTCGCTCGTCCGAATGGGCCGAGCGCGGGTTTTGCACGATCTGCGGATCGACGCTTTGGTATGGAACGGTGGCCGACAACGTCCGCCACCTGGCCGCCGGTTTGTTTCCGGATGCAGCGGGCGGCGAGATCAAGATCGAGTTTTTCGCCGATATGTGCCCGAAGGGATATCAACTGGCCGGGGCGCACCGGAAGCTGACGACAGATGAAACCATCGCGATGTTCACATCGGATGAAGGAGAGGCATCATGACCAAATTCGACACTGAATGGGCCAAGTCGCACGAAGAGCAACGCAAATGGCTGGCCGAGCACGGCATGTATTCCGAGGCGGACGAGCACTCGTCCTGCGGCGTGGGCCTTGTCGTCTCCATCAATGGCAAGTCGAGCCGCAAGGTGGTCGAATCCGGCATCAACGCGCTCAAGGCGATCTGGCATCGCGGCGCGGTCGACGCGGACGGCAAGACCGGCGACGGCGCGGGCATCCACATTCAGATCCCGGTGCCCTTCTTTTACGATCAGGTCCGCCGCACCGGGCACGAGCCCCGTGAAAATCAGCTTATGGCGGTGGGTCAGGTCTTTCTGCCGCGCACCGATTTCGGCGCGCAGGAAACCTGCCGCACGATCGTGGAAACCGAAGTGCTGCGCATGGGCCACTACATCTATGGCTGGCGGCACGTGCCTGTCGACACCTCCGTGCTGGGCGAAAAGGCCAACGCCACCCGCCCCGAGATCGAGCAGATCCTGATCTCGAATGCCAAGGGCATCGACGAGGAAGATTTCGAGCGCGAGCTTTACGTGATCCGCCGCCGCATCGAAAAGGCCGCGGCCGCCGCCTCGATCAACGGGCTCTACATCGCCTCTCTCAGCTGCCGGTCGATCATCTACAAGGGCATGATGCTGGCCGAGCAGGTGGCCGAATTCTATCCCGACCTGAAGGACGAGCGTTTCGTTTCGAACTTCGCGATCTATCACCAGCGCTATTCGACCAACACCTTCCCGCAATGGTGGCTGGCCCAGCCCTTCCGCATGCTTGCCCATAACGGCGAGATCAACACGCTCAAGGGCAACATGAACTGGATGAAAAGCCACGAGATCCGCATGGCGTCGGCCTCGTTCGGCGACCAGGCCGAGGATATCAAGCCGATCATCGCGCAGGGATCATCGGATTCCGCCGCGCTCGATTCCGTGTTCGAGGTGCTGGTGCGCGCCGGGCGCAGCGCGCCCATGGCCAAGACGATGCTGGTGCCCGAAAGCTGGTCCAAGCAGGCCGAGGAACTGCCCGAGGCCTGGCGCGACATGTATTCCTACTGCAACTCGGTGATGGAGCCGTGGGACGGCCCCGCCGCACTTGCCATGACCGATGGCCGCTGGGTCTGCGCCGGTCTCGACCGGAACGGCCTGCGCCCGATGCGCTACGTGGTCACCGGCGACGGGCTTGTCATCGCGGGCTCCGAGGCGGGCATGGTCCCCATCGACGAAGGCACCGTGCGCGAAAAAGGCGCGCTTGGCCCGGGCCAGATGCTGGCGGTGGACACCAAGAAGGGGCTTCTCTTCCACGATACCGAAATCAAGGACAAGATGGCGCGCGCGCTGCCCTTCGACGAATGGGTGGGCAAGATCAAGGACCTCGACGAGAAGCTTGCCGGCGTGACCGAAAAGCCGCTTTTCACCGGGGATGACCTGCGCCGCCGCCAGATCGCGGCCGGCTATTCGGTGGAAGAACTGGAAAGCATCCTGTCGCCGATGGCAGAGGACGGCAAGGAAGCCATCGCCAGCATGGGCGACGACACGCCCTCTGCGGTCCTGTCCAAAAAATACCGCCCGCTCAGCCACTATTTTCGCCAGAGCTTCAGCCAGGTCACCAACCCGCCGATCGACAGCCTTCGCGAATTCCGGGTCATGTCGCTCAAGACCCGGTTCGGCAACCTCAAGAACGTGCTCGACGAAAGCGGCGCCCAAACCGAGATCATCGTGCTCGAAAGCCCCTTTGTCGGCAACGCCCAGTGGGAAGAACTTACCAAGCATTTCAACGCGGGCGTCACGGAAATCGATTGTACCTTCGAGCCGGGCAAGCGCGCCTTGCACAATGCGCTCGACCGCATCCGCAACGAGGCCGAAGATGCCGTGCGCTCGGGCACCGGGCACATCGTGCTGACCGATCAGGGCGTCAGCGAAACGCGCATCGGCATGCCGATGATCCTTGCCACCAGCGCGGTGCACAGCCACCTGACGCGCAAGGGTCTGCGCACCTTCAGCAGCCTCAATGTGCGGTCCGCGGAATGCATCGATCCGCATTACTTCGCCGTTCTGGTTGGCGCGGGGGCCACAGTCGTGAACGCCTATCTGGCCGAGGACAGCCTCGCCGACCGGATCGAGCGCGGCCTGCTCGACGGCCCCCTGACCGAGGCGGTTGCGCGCTACCGCTCCGCCGTGGATCAGGGCCTGCTCAAGATCATGTCCAAGATGGGCATCTCGGTCATCTCGTCCTATCGCGGCGGTCTCAACTTCGAGGCCGTGGGTCTTTCCCGCGCCATGTGCGCCGAATACTTCCCGGGCCTTGTCAGCCGGATTTCCGGCATCGGCGTCTCGGGCATTCAGGCCAAGCTGGAAGAGGTCCACGCGGAAGCTTTCAAAGGCGCCAAGAACGTCCTGCCCATCGGCGGCTTCTACAAGGCCCGCAAATCGGGCGAAACCCACGCCTGGGGCGCGCAGACCATGCACATGATGCAGATGGCCTGCAACAAGGCGTCGTTCGAGCTGTGGAAGCGATACAGCCAAGCGATGCAGGCCAATCCGCCCATCCACCTGCGCGACCTGATGGCGATCAAGCCTCTGGGCAAGCCCGTTCCGCTGGAAGAGGTGGAAAGCGTCACCGCGATCCGCAAGCGCTTCGTCACGCCCGGCATGTCCCTCGGCGCGCTCAGCCCCGAGGCACACAAGACCCTGAACGTGGCGATGAACCGCATCGGCGCGCGCAGCGACAGTGGCGAGGGCGGCGAGGATCCGGCGCATTTCGTGCCCGAACCCAACGGCGACAACCCCTCTGCCAAGATCAAGCAGGTGGCCTCGGGCCGCTTCGGCGTGACGGCGGAATATCTCAACCAGTGCGAAGAGCTTGAGATCAAGGTGGCCCAGGGCGCCAAGCCCGGCGAGGGCGGCCAGCTTCCGGGCATGAAGGTGACGAAACTGATCGCGCGCCTGCGACACTCGACGCCGGGGGTGACGCTGATCTCGCCGCCGCCGCATCACGACATCTACTCGATCGAGGATCTGGCGCAGCTCATCTATGACCTCAAGCAGATCAACCCGACCGTGAAGGTCTGCGTCAAGCTTGTGGCGCAGTCCGGCGTCGGCACCATCGCCGCCGGCGTGGCCAAGGCCAAGGCCGACGTGATCCTGATCTCGGGCCATAACGGCGGCACGGGCGCATCGCCCGCGACGTCGATCAAATACGCCGGCCTGCCTTGGGAAATGGGCCTCACCGAGGCGCATCAGGTCCTGTCGATGAACAACCTGCGCAACCGTATCACGCTGCGCACCGATGGCGGACTGCGCACCGGGCGCGACATCGTCATGGCCGCCATGATGGGGGCCGAGGAATACGGCATCGGGACCGCAGCACTCATCGCGATGGGCTGCATCATGGTCCGCCAGTGCCAGTCCAACACCTGCCCGGTGGGCGTCTGCACACAGGATGAACGCCTGCGCGCCAAGTTCACCGGCACGGCGGACAAGGTGGTGAACCTCATCACCTTCTACGCCCAGGAGGTGCGCGAAATCCTCGCCTCCATCGGGGCGCGGTCGCTCGATGACGTGATCGGGCGGGCCGATCTGCTCACGCAGGTCAGCCGCGGCTCGGCCCATCTCGACGACCTCGATCTCAACCCGATGCTCATCACCGTCGATGGCGCGGGACAGATCCGCTACGACCGCAACAAGCCCCGCAACGAGGTGCCCGATACGCTCGACGCCGAAATCGTGCGCGACGCGCAGCGGTTCCTCAATGACGGCGAAAAGATGCAATTGCATTATGCGGTCCAGAACACCGACCGCACCGTCGGCACCCGTGTCTCCAGTCACATCGTGCGCAACTTCGGCATGCGCAACGGCTTGCAGCGCGATCACCTGACCGTCAAGCTGACCGGCAGCGCCGGCCAGAGCCTCGGCGCCTTCGGGGCCCCTGGCCTCAAGATCGAAGTGTCGGGCGATGCCAACGACTATGTCGGCAAGGGCCTTTCGGGGGCGACCATCGTCGTGCGCCCCCCGATGATGAGCCCGCTCGAAGCCGCCGAGAACACCATCATCGGTAACACCGTGCTTTACGGCGCAACCGACGGGTATCTTTTCGCCTCGGGCCGCGCGGGCGAGCGGTTTGCGGTGCGCAACTCGGGCGCGCAGGTGGTGGTCGAAGGCTGCGGCTCGAACGGGTGTGAATACATGACTGGCGGTGTCGCGGTGATCGTCGGGTCTATCGGCGCGAATTTCGCGGCGGGCATGACCGGCGGTATGGCCTATATCTACGATCCCGAGGGCCTGACCGACAAGCTGATCAACCGCGAGTCCGTCGTCACCTGCCCCGTTGGCACCGAGCATTGGGAGACCGAGCTCAAGGGCCTGATCGAGCGCCATGTCGACGAAACAGGCAGCCGCAAGGCCAAGGACATCCTGCAATACTGGGATCAGGAGAAAACGAAGTTCGTGCAGGTCTGCCCCAAGGAGATGCTCAACAAGCTCGAACATCCCCTCGGGATCGAGGACAGCGCGGTCCCGGCAGAGTAACCGCGCGTCCTGCGTCATCACGGGCGTCCGGAATTAAGGCCGGACGCCCGTTTCTTTTGACATGCGCTGACGCAGGGCCGGTTTCGCACCCGAAGCGTGATCAGGCAGCCGTTAGATCACCCTCAGCAGCACACGCTATGAGGTATGGTATTATGCTAAACGACCGGTCAGAGTGTTCTGTCGCACAAAAATCTGTAATGAAAAGATTTTTCTTGCGATTCAGAAGGTTCGGTCGCCTTGCGTTCCTTGACGGAGTGTTTGCCGACTGCGACGCTGAAAAGAGGTTTCAGTAAATAAGGTTTGTCGTCATGAAAGCATTCAAAGCGTTGATCGCCGCGGCGTTTTTTCCATTGGCCGCCTCCGGCGCACAGGCCGCAACTCTTCAGGGCGACACGGTGTCTTGTGGTATCGTCTCTACCGGTCCTTGGTCCTGTTCCACGTCTACGGCACTTGTCGGTATGGGTTCCGAGTTTACGCTACAATTTTTCGGTAACGATTTGTTCTCCGTCGACATCGCCGCCAGTTCGATCCGTTTGGATTTTGTTTCTGGATCGCTTGGTGCAGGCGCGGGCGAGCTTTTGACGTTCTCGGACCTTGATTTTACGCCCGCGTCGAACATCGTGGGAATCGGGAACTTTCAGACAACTGCATTATTCGGCGTGCAAGCCTCGGATGTGTCTTTCACGGCCGACAGCGTGTCGTTCGACTTTAACGGTACAGACTGGAGAAATGGCCAATTCGTGTCGTTCGATCTCGTGACGGCGCAGACGGGCGTGGTGCCGCTTCCGGCCGGGCTGCCGCTTTTGCTGGCCGGCCTCGGCGGTCTTGGTCTTCTGGCCCGGCGCAAGCGTAAAGCGGCCTGACAGGCCTCGCACCAAAACAGATCAAGCGCCCCTCAGACGTGGGGCGCTTTTCGTTTGACCGGCCGAACATGCGTCACGCCCGCGCTATGTGCGGTGCTCCGATAAAATCCGGCATCCACGTTCTTCGCAAAAAGGTCTAGTCTGTCCGCGACCGACGGGCAGAGGACCCATGCGCAGACCCATCACCGCAATGCTGCTCTTCACGCTCTGCCCCTGCGCGGCCTATGCCCATGCCGCCGAGCAGGGCTTTGTTCTGCTGTTGCCGACGGATATCTACATCGCCGCCGGGGCGGCCAGCGTCGCGCTGACCGTGATTTTGATGGCGATCCTGCCGCCGGGCGCGGCGGACAGGCTGTTTGCCACGCGCGCGATCCTGCGCCGTGCGCCCGTCAAAGGCCGCCACGCGGTCAGCCTGCTCGTCACGCTCTTGCTCGTGACTCTTGTCTGGCAGGGTCTCGCCGGGCCGCGCGACCCGTTGCGCAATCCCCTGCCTCTCTCGGTCTGGTCGGTCTGGTGGATCGGCCTTGTCTCGCTGCAGGGTCTCTTAGGCAATCACTGGCGCTGGACCAACCCGTGGACCGGGCTTGGTGCAGGGCTGCACCGCCTGACGGGCCTGCGCGCGCCCCTGCGCTATCCGCGCGTTCTCGGCCACTGGCCCGCCGTTCTGGGCTTTCTGGCTTTCGCCGGGTTCCTCCTGGCCGATATCGCGCCCACCGATCCCGCCCGGCTCGCCCTCGCGGTGGGTCTCTACTGGTACGCGATGCTTCTCGGTCTCGTCCTCTTCGGCCCGGCCTGGATGGTGCGGGCCGAGGCGATCACCGTGGCGATGCGCGCCTATGCCCGCATGGGGGCACTCGGGCGGCGTCGCGGGCGGCTGGCGCTGGGCCTGCCCGGCTGGCAGATCCTCGCCCGGCCCTCGCCGCCGCTCGCGCTTGCGGTGCTGATGGTCATCCTGCTCGGCACCGGAAGCTTCGATGGCCTCAACGAGACGTTCTGGTGGATGGGCGTGCTGGGCCTCAACCCTCTGGAATTCCCCGGCCGCTCGGCTGTGACGGGCGCCAATCTCACCGGGCTCCTCATTGCCAATGCCGCGCTTCTGGCGATCTTCGCGGGCGCGCTCTGGCTGGGCGAACGTCTTGCGGGCACGCATCGCCCCGTTCTGACCGCCATGCGCCTTTTCGCGCCCTCGATCCTGCCCATCGCGCTGGGCTATCACGTGGCGCATTACCTCACCGCGGCGCTCGTCGAGGGGCAGTATGTCCTCAGGGCGCTCGACGATCCCCTCGGGCGCGGCTGGCATCTTCTGGGGCTCACCGATTTCTACGTCACCACCGGGTTCTTCAACACGCCCCACACCGTGCGCACCATCTGGCTGGCACAGGCCGGCGCGGTCGTTCTGGGCCATGTCGTCGCGATCCTGCTGGCCCACGCCATCGCCATCCGCGACGGTGCCGAAACCCGCCGCGCGGTGTTGGGGCAGGCCCCGCTCGCGCTCTTCATGATCGCCTATACCGTCTTCGGTCTCTGGCTTCTGGCCTCGCCAAGGGGACTATGAGCCGCTTTAAAACACTGGACAATTCGCCGGCCCCTTCGCAGGATCAACCCAAAGTCATGCAACGGGAGATGCCGATATGACCCTCAAGACCACGCGCCGCGGCGCCTTGACGACCCTCGCAGGCGCCGCGGGCGCGGCCAGCCTGCCGCTCTGGGCCCGCTACGCCCAGGCCCAGACGTCAGAGCCGATCCGCATCGGGTTCCAGCAGCACGCCACCGGCATCGGCGCCGCCTATGGCCGCTGGTACGGCCGCACGACCGACGCCGCGGCGAAACTGATCAACGACAATGGCGGCATCAATGGCCGCATGGTCGAGATCGTGGCCGAGGATGACGGCACCGACCCCAAGCGCGGTGCCGAGGTGCTCGAAAAATTCGCCAACCAGCACGGCTGTGACGTGGGCTTCGGCACGCTCTTTTCGCACGTGGTCATCGGCTCCGCCCCCCGCGCGGGCGAATTGAAGCTGCCCTATTTCGTCGTCTCCGAAGGTCACCACGTCGCCTCTGGCATGCTCAACCGCTACACGCTGCAGCCCGGCATCACGGACGTGAAAAGCCAGGTGCAGGCGATGGCGCCCTACGTGGCCGAAAACCTCGGCAAGAAGGTCACCATGGTCTTCCCCGATTTCGCCTTCGGCCATGACCACCGCGACTTCTTCACCGCCGCGATCGAGGCGCAGGGCGGCGAGGTGCTCGAACATATCGCGATCCCGCCCTCCGAGACGTCCTTCACCAAGTATTTCCCCAAGATCCCGCGCGAGACCGAGGTGCTCTACCACGTCATGGTCGGCCCCGCTGTCCTGACCTTCGTCAAGGAACTGGGCGAATTTTTCGGCCCGTCCCGGCCCGAGATGTTCGGATTCATCGACAGCCTCGAAGCGGTCGATCTGGCCAGCCCCGGTCTCGACTATCTCGACGGCACTTATTTCTGGGAGGGCAATCCCCGCCACGCGCAAGAAGACCAGTCCGAGTACGACAAGGCCTTCCGCGCCGCCGTCGGCGTCAACGAGCGTGGCGCGTCGATCAGCGATCCGTCCGACGTGTCGACCTACGCCCACATGTTCGGCTGCTGGGAAACGCTCCACGTCATCAAGGCGGGGATGGAGGCTGCGGGCTATGCCGGCCCCAATGACCGCGCTGCCCTGATCGAGGCGGTCGAGGCCATGACCGACATGCCCGAAAGCCTCGCTCACCCGCAGGGCGCCAAGATCTTCAATGGCAAGACGCATCAGGTCTTCGGTCATCAATACATCAGCCGCGTCGAGAACGGGAACCTGGTGAAGGTGCACACCACCTCCATCGAGGACACGCTCTATCCCGACGAGGTCGACTACACGACCCAGTCCTTCTGATCCGTCACAACGTGCCTTGTCGCCTCGGTTTAGGGGTGGCGGGGCCGACCGCACCGCCAAGGCCGTGGGACCCCACGCAGCGCGCGGGTTTCCCTCAATCGTGATCCGGCCGGGCGCGAAAGCGTGCTATAGTGCCTCTGACGGCGGGCCTTCCGCCACATAGACCCGCCGCACTCTGCCCAAGCAGAGCTTTGCTCCGCCGGACAGACGAGAGGAGGGAACTATGGTCAAAACAATCGGAAATCCGTTGTCGTGGCTCGGACAGGGCCTTTCAAGCGCAGGGCGTACCGTCGGCGACGCCACCGGTGCACTGAGCGGTGAAATCACGGAACCGCCAAAGGTCAATGCTCTGAGCGAAGATGATCTGCGCGACGCCTTGCGAAAGGGCTATGCCGACTTTTCGCGCTTTCGCAGTGACGTGATGTTCCTCGTGCTGCTCTACCCGATCATCGGGATCTGCCTGTCCCTGATCGCCTTTCACGCCGCGCTCTTGCCGTTGCTTTTTCCGCTTGGGGCGGGGTTCCTGCTGCTTGGCCCCATTGTGGCCATCGGGCTTTACGAAATGAGCCGCCAGGCGGAGACCCGCGACGATGTGAACTGGAGCGCGGCGTTCTCTGTCTTGCGGGCGGAAAATATCGGCCCGGTGCTGGTCATGGCGCTCTACCTCCTTGCGCTCTTCGTGCTGTGGATTCTCGCTGCAATGCAGATCTATGCCTGGACCCTCGGGCCCGAGCCGCCGGCCAGCGTTGGCGGCTTCCTCATGGACGTGGTCACGACAGGACCGGGTTGGGCCATGATCATCGTTGGCATGGGGGTCGGCGCTGTCTTTGCCGCGCTTGTCCTTGCGATCAGCCTCACGGCGTTCCCGATGCTCATCGACAGGCGCGTCGGGCTCACGGTCGCGATCGGCACGTCGCTCAACGTCATTCGGAAAAGCCCGGTGACCGTGGCCAAGTGGGGCTTCATTGTCGCCGTTATGATGCTGCTCGGGACGCTGCCCTTTTTCCTGGGACTCATCATCGTGCTGCCCATTCTGGGTCACGCCACGTGGTATATCTATCGCGCGGCGGTTCCCCGGGGGCAAAGATAAACGCGCCCACGGCGCGGAACGAGACGCTCCGCACAGCCGATAAAGCGGACAGGCCGGATGCGCCGCGCCGCAAAACCTTTGCCAGAATCGGCAATCTGAAGTTGTATGGGTCATCATGCGCCCGGCCCGTTAAGACAGGGCCGGGACCACCCGCAAGGAGATGTCCGTGCTACGCCGAGACTTCCTGCGCTCCGCCGGCGCCGCCACAGCCCTCGCTGCCGGCGGTCAGTCCCTTGGCATTTCGCAGGCCCTCGCCCAACCCGGCGACCGCCTGCGCGACCTGCCCGAACTCCGCTCAGGGAGTGGCGGGATCAAAACGCAACTCATCATGGAGAACGGCCGCTTTCAGGTGGGCGAACGCGTCCTGACCATGCCCGCCTACCGCTTTGCGCATATGGACACCGGATCGCTTCCGGGTCCGACACTTCGGGTCAGGCCGGGCGACCGGGTGGAATGGGATCTCGTCAACCGGATGCGGCCCACGGGCTACCCCGACGGCGCGACCGACGCGCAAAAGGCCATGTTCGACCAGCTCGAATATACCAATGTCCATGTCCACGGGCTGCAGGTCTCTCCCAAGCCCGGGCACGACAACGTCTATCAGGTGCTCCGCCCCTTCTGCACGCCTGAACCTTACACTTACGACATTCCCGGCCCCGACACGGGCCGCGCGCAGCCCTCGGGCATGTTCTGGTATCACCCGCACAAGCACGGCAGCACCACGCATCAGGCATGGCAGGGGCTGTCGGGCGCGATCATCGTCGAGGGCGAGATCGACGAGGTGCCCGAGATCAGAGACATCCGCGAGCGGGTGATCGTGCTCAACGGCCTTCTGGTCAATCCCGCCGGCGAAGTGCCGCGTGCCGCCATCGTGCCCAATGCCGGGTTTTCGCCCTTCACGCCGATCCCGTCACAGCCCACCGACATCCTGCTCACCATGAACGGCCAGCTTCGCCCGGTGATCGACATTCAGCCCGGCGAGGTGCAGCGCTGGCGCTTTCTCAACGCCGCGCCGCACCGGTTCTTCTGGCTCGATCTCGAAGGCCACGAGTTTTACCAGATCGGACAGGATGGTATTCCCTTCGCGGCGCCGCGCCCGGTCAAGCGCCTGCTGATGGCGCCGGGTAACCGGGCCGAGTTTCTTGTAAAAGGCGGCGCGCCCGGCACCTACCGGCTTCACGCCGAACTCTACGAGCAAGGCCACCCCGGCGGCGCGCGCCCCGGCTGGGTCATCGGCACGGTGGAGGTCGCGGGCCCCACCCGCGACGATCCGATCCCGTCCCGGCTGGTAGAGCCTCCCCGGATGCCCGACCTGCCCATCGCCAAACGCCGCACGATCCATTTCAAGGGCGAGATTTCCGGCAACGAGAAAGCCGGCGAATATGTCGGCAGCCATGATCACAGCCCCGGTCCCCGCCCCCCGGTGCAGTTCTATCTCGACGGCAAGGTGTTCGCGCTCAATCGCATCGACCAGAAGGTGCTCGGCGGCACGGTCGAGGAATGGACGCTGGTCAACGAGGACGTGTTCCAGCATCCGTTCCATATCCACGTGAACCCGTTTCAGGTCGTCGCCGTCAACGGCCAGCCGACCTGTGACGACACGTGGTGGGACGTGATCGCGCTGCCGTCGCGGGGGCAGTTGACCGTCCGGATGTATTTCCGGCCCGATATCGACGGCAAGACCGTCTATCACTGCCACATCCTGCCGCACGAGGATAACGGTATGATGGCCAATCTCTATATCTACCCGCCGGGCACCGACATGGAGAACCCGCCCGAGATTCCGGACACCCCTGAACCGATCGGGTGGGTGCCCTGTGCCTCATGAAACCCGGTTTGCGATACTTCGCGGCGCTGGGCCTCTGCCTGTCCGTCACCCCGGCACTTGGCGAGACGGACTTCCCGGTCTGGGATCAGCACGGCGCGGCCAAGCGGCCCTATATCTTCACCCAGCAGCACAATGCGGTCATCCAAAGCGACACGGAGGCGCCGGCACAGCTCATCCGCCTCGGCTATCCGCTTCAGGTCCAGCTGCCCGGCAACCCCGCACTCTGGACCTTCCAACCCGAGGAAAGCCATCACGTCGAATATCTCGGCCGCACCATGGTCTACTCCCCGAACCGGATCGCGGGCACCGAGTCGATCCTCGTTTTCGACCTCGCGCTTTCGGCCGATGCCGCGGACGGCACCGAGGGTCAGTTCACCTTCAAGACCGAAGAGCTTCCCGCCTCGCTGGAGAATGTCGTCCCGGACGGCATCTATGTGGTCCGTTTCCAGGTGATCGACCCCGACTGACCGGGCGGTACTCGTCCGGCTCCTGACGCACGGGCATGGTCACGCCGAAACCTGCAGATTTTTGTCTCCGGACTTTTGTACAAAATGTAATCCTGCCGGAAAAAACCTGCTGCATTTTGTACAAAACCGGTCGTTTCTAACGTGGTCACCCAAGGGTCATCGGCACGCGATTGGCCGCGATCAGCTCAAAGCCACTCTCGGGCCCACGCTGTGCGCTGAAGGGGCGAACCAACTTGATCGGGGTGCCGTTGATATGCGTCAGCGCTTGCGAGCGCGCCAACCTGTAAAGCGTCTCCAGATCGGCGCGGTCGTTATCCGTCATCACACTCTGGTGCCCGTAGTTCATGATCGAAAACGCCTCGTGCTCGCCAAAGATCTCGACCGGAAACGCGGTCTCCTGCACGTCGGCGAAAAAGTGCCTTAAACCAAAGACATGGCCTATTTCGTGCGCCATGGTTTCCACCTGTTCCTTGAACTCTTGCTGAAACAGGATCGGATAAATGCGCACCTGATGCCGCCCAGCATCCGGGAAAAAAGCCGAGGCCAAGGTACAGCCGCCGGTCTGGCATTTGTCCTGCGCCATGATCACTACCTCGAAGTCCCACGCATCCTGCGCTTCCTTGAAGTGGATCGGTACGGCGTTTCCCCACAGCAATATCCCCTTCGCCAGCAGATCCCTGACATAGGCCTTGATTTCCACGACGTTCAAAAACTGTTGTAAAGCAAGCTCTTGGAACCTCCACCGCAGCGTAACATCCGAATGCCACAGCGGGATGAAGCCTTCCGAGGCATCCACCACCAACTCCTCTGGCCCGCGGTTGTCGGGCGTTTTGAAACCGCGCGTGTCGGTGTCGCAAACAACCTTGTTCTTTTTGCCATAGCGGTGGATCAGCCTTTCCATATCCTCGGCGGCTTCGGCTTCATCCTTGAACGCCAAAAAGCTCTTTTTGCTATGTTTTTTGGCGGTTTCGCCGCGCGGGGTGTATGCAGTCATCTGTCGCTCTCCAACAAAGATATTCGATTGAAATACTGGAAGTTTATCAAATTTTCGCCCTCTGGGGGAGTCCTTCGGAATCGCACTCGCGCGAGGTTGCCATTGCCCGCAGATCGCTTTCATGATCGAACTTTGAAAAGCAAAACTCGGTCTGGTGATAGATGGAACTGGGGCCTTACATACTTCTGGCCAGCCTCGAAGGCGCGGTGACGGCGGCGGTCCTGGCGCTGACCGCCGTGGGCCTCAGCCTCGTTTTCGGCGTGATGCGGGTCGTCAACATCGCGCATGGCGAGTTTTTCATGCTGGGCGCCGTCATCGCGTGGTACGTCGCGAATGCGCTAAGTGGTCATCCTGCCATAGGTTTTTTCGCGGCTCTTCTCATTGCCCCCCTTCTTGTCGGCGCCTTGGCCGTGGCTGCGGACATGACCATTCTCAAACGTCTCGACTACGATCCGGAGCGCACGATCGTGGCCACGATCGGCCTGCTCTACATCCTGCAGCAGCTCACCCTGATGACCTATGGCCCCGAAGCACGCCCGGTGGAGGCCCCGTTCAACACCCGTATCGCGCTGCCATGGGTGGAGTGGGGCGAAAGCGGTCTCTCCTTCTACTACCCTTGGGGGCTGTCGACGACGAGCTACAAGCTTGCCGTTATCGCCGCCGCAGCCTTTGTTTTGCTGGGTGTCTGGGCCATGATGGCCCGCACCAAGCTGGGCCTTGTCATGCGCGCCACGCAGGCGGATCGGGACATGGCGCTGGCCTTCGGCATTCCGGTAGAACGGGTCTATGCCATGGTCTTCGGCATCGGCGCGGGCCTTGCCGCGCTGGCCGCCGTCCTCATCGTGCCGATTCAGCAGGCGCATTACCTGATGGGCGCCGATCCGCTTTTGCTGAGTTTCATCGTGGTTATCATCGGCGGACTGGGCAGTTTACCGGGCACTGTCGTGGCCGCGATCCTCATTGGCCTAAGTGACGGGATCATCTCGGTTTTCTTTTCTCCCACGCTTGCCAAGATTCTCGCCACGCTCCTTGTCGGGCTGGTGCTCGTCTTTCGTCCACAGGGTCTTTTCGGGGCGCGCGCGGCATGAGCGGGGCGCGCGTTCTGACGCTGCATCTCGGTCTTCTCGTGCTGCTGTTCGCACTCCACTTCGTTCTGCCAGCCTATCACCACGGCAATCTCGCCCGCATCATGGTGCTGGCCGCCTACGCGGTTGGGTACAACATCCTGTTCGGCTATACCGGGCTGCTCAGTCTCGGGCACGCTCTCTTTTTCGCGGCTGGCATGTACGGGCTTGGCCTGATGATCCAGCATGGCGGCGCCACGCCCGCGCCTGCGTTCATGGTTGGCGTGCTGGCCGGGGCGGTCGTTGCGGGTCTGCTGGCGCTTCTAGCGCTGCGCACAACAGGCGTGGCCTTCATGATCGTGACCCTGATGTTCGCGCAGGCCGGGTATCTCACAATCCTCTATTTCGGGGAATGGACGCGTGGTGACGAAGGCTTCGTTATCCAGCAGGCACAGCGCCTCCTGTGGGGCATCGACCTCAGCCAGCCGACCGCGCGCTACTTCGCGGCCTGGGCCCTGTTTTCCACCGCTTTCCTCGTGTCGCTTTGGTTGGTGCGGCGGCCATTCGGACGCACGCTAATCGCAATCCGCGAAAACGAAGAGCGCGTGCGAATGCTGGGCTACGATACCCACGCCCACAAGCTTGGCGCGATGGTGATCTCGGGCACGATCGCGGCCGCGGCGGGCGCCGCTTACGGCCTCCTGTTCGGCTACGCCGGCGCTAGTTTTGCCTCCGTGCAATACTCGATCTTCCCACTGCTTTGGGTGCTTCTCGGGGGCGCCGGCACGGTGCTCGGTCCCTTTGTGGGCACGCTCTTCATGTTCTATCTCATCGATCTCAGCTCGGGCATCACCTCGGCCTATATGCTGATCGCCGGGGTGACGCTCGTGCTCCTGACGCTCTTCGCGCCGCAGGGCCTTGTCGGAGAATTGCGCGCCCGCGCGTTCCGGTGGTTGCCATGACGCTTTTGTCGACGCGCGGATTGTCCAAGTCTTTCGACGGGTTGCAAGCTGTCAGCGCCGTGGATTTCGACCTGCCACAGGGCGAGATACGGGCGCTGATCGGTCCCAACGGGGCGGGCAAGACGACCTTTGTCGGCATGGTGTGCGGGCGCATCCCGCCAAGCGCGGGACAGGTTATGTTCGACGGGCAGGACATCACATCCCTGCCGGCCCACAAGCGGATTTTGTTGGGGATGGCCTATACGTTCCAGATCACCTCGGTTTTTGCTCGTCTTGACGTATCCGAGAATGTGGCGCTTGCCGCGCGGCGCCGGCACCCGCCGAAGAAGGTAGCGGTCGCGGTGGACGAGGCGTTGGCGCGGGTCGGGCTTTCCGACCGGTCCGACGAGGAAGCGGGCAATCTGTCCTATGGCCACCAGAGGCTTCTTGAGATCGCGATGGGATTGGCGCAAAAGCCGCGCCTCCTGATCCTCGACGAGCCGACGCAGGGCCTGTCCGAAGGTGAGATTGCAGGCTTCAAGGACCTGATCCGTGACCTTGCGAAGGAGGCGACGATCCTTCTGATCGAGCACAACATGAGCGTGGTCATGGAGACCGCCGATCGCGTAAGCGTGCTCGATTTCGGGGTGCTTCTGGCGGAGGGGACGCCGGCGGAAATACACGCCAATGCCGCGGTTCAGGCGGCCTATCTGGGAACCGGGTGATGCTGGAACTGCGCGAGATCGATGCGGGTTACGGACGTGCGCAGGTCCTGCGATCCCTGTCGCTCAGCGTCGCTCCGGGTGAAATCCTCTGTCTGCTCGGACGAAACGGGGCGGGCAAGACCACAACGATGAAAGCCATCATGGGTCTTCTGCCCCTGATGTCGGGCACGGTCTGGCTGGACGGACAGCAGGTCAACTCTCTGCCGGCCCATGACGTACCTCGCGCCGGGATCGGCTATGTCCCGCAGGGCCGCAGGCTTTTTTCCGGGCTGAGCGTCTCGCAGAACCTCGAGATCGGGATGATGACCCGCGGTTCGGATCGGACGGTGCGTGAGGAGGTATTGGACCTGTTTCCGCGCTTGCGCGAACGTCTTGACCAGCCGGCACAGACCCTGTCTGGCGGCGAGCAACAGATGCTGGCCACGGCGCGCGCGTTGTGTCTGCGGCCAAAGGCGCTTTTGCTCGATGAACCGACCGAGGGCCTGCAACCCTCGATGATCGAGGCAATCCGCCAGGTGATCGTCCGCATGCGCGCCGCTGGCGTGGCGATCCTTCTTGTCGAACAGCGCGTCGATGCCGTTTTGTCGGTGGCCGACCGGGTGGCCTTCATCGAGAACGGACAGAATGGCGAAACCATGAGTGCCGAGGCGCTGCGGGCGGATCATTCCATCGTCGACCGCTATATGGGTGTCTGAGATAGGTGTGTGCTGATTTGGCTGTCAGCAAGAAGCGGCATCGTTGACAGCGCGTGCGGGCCTGCCGCACCATCCCGTGAAAGCCAAGTTGAGAGGAGAGGCGCGTGCCAAGCTATCACCGACCGGCGAGCCTTGATGACGCGCTGAACGTGCTGGCAGAAACCGGCGCGCAGGTCGCTGCAGGGTGCACCGATCTTTTCCCGGCGACCGAGGCACGGGCCTTGCCGGGTCAGATTCTCGATATCACGGGGATCGCCGATTTGCGGGCTATCGAGCGCAACGAGGACGGCATGAGGATCGGGGCGGGTGTCCGCTGGCGGGATATGCTGCGCGGCGACTTGCCCCGGGCGCTAGACATGCTTGTCGAGGCCGCGCGCGAGGTCGGATCGACGCAGATTCAGGCGGCGGGAACCCTTGTTGGCAATATCTGCAACGCGTCGCCGGCAGCAGATGGGATGCCTTGCCTGCTGGCCCTAGACGCCGAGGTCGAAATTGCGTCTTTGGACGGGTCGCGACATATGCCTCTTTCAGATTTCGTGACGGGACCCCGACGGATCGCGCTGCGTCCCGGCGAACTGGTCACTGGGTTTTGGCTACCCGCCGCCGCGCTTGCCGGGCGGTCACGTTTCCGAAAGCTCGGGGCGCGGCGCTATCTCGTGATCTCCATCGCCATGGTCGCGGTGCGGATAGTGGAAAAGGCCGGAAAGGTTTCCCGGGCTGCCTTGTCCGTGGGGGCGTGTGGGCCGGTGGCAACAAGGCTCGCCGCGCAAGAGGCGGCGTTGGTCGGATGCCCTGTGGGCCAGATGGCGCGCGCTGTCCGTAATGATCTTATTCTGCCTGCCTTGGCCCCGCTGGATGATATCCGCGCCGACGCTGCCTATCGCGGCACGGCAGCGGCAGAGCTTGTCCGGCAGGCCTTGGCCGATCTGGAGCATGCGGGATGAACCGGCCGCTCGAGACATTGAGCCTGTCGGTCAACGGAAACCAGGTGTCACTCCCGGCCGATCCGGCCCGACGTCTTTCCGAGGTGCTGCGAGATGGGCTCGGCCTGCGTGGAACCAAGGTCGGCTGTGATGCCGGCGATTGCGGAGCCTGTACCGTGCTTCTCGACGGCGTCCCGGTCTGTGCCTGCCTCACACCATTGGCGCAAGCGGCAGGGCGGAACGTGGAGACCATCGAAGGGCAGCGCGATACGCCTCTGCAGCGCGCCTTTCTGAGGCATGGTGCGGCCCAATGCGGAATCTGCACACCAGGAATGGTGATGACCGCCACAGCCTTTTTGCGCGAGGTACAGGCGCCCACGCGGGCCGAAGCCGAAGAGGCGCTTGGCGGCGTGCTTTGCCGGTGTACTGGATATACGAAGATCCTTGATGCGGTGCTTGATACAGCAACGCATGACACGCCACCCAACCCCGCCGCTGGTCGTGCCGTGGGTGCGCCCGTGCCGCGACTCGATGGCGGGCCGAAGGTTGCCGGAACCGAGATCTTCGGGGCGGACAATGTCCGTGAAGACACACTTCTCGTGCGGGCGGTGCGCGCGCCCCATGCGCCTGCCGCTTTCACCTTTGGCGATATTTCGGGATGGGCCCGGTCGACGGAGGTCATGGTGTTTACCGCAGGCGACATCGACGGCTCAAACCGGTTCGGCGTGATCCCGGCCTTCGCCGATCAGCCCGCCCTGGCCGAGCGGCATGCCCGGTTCGCCGGAGAAGCGGTCGCGCTGATCGCCGGAGAGCCCGCCGTCGTAGAGACATTGGATTTCTCGGGTTTTCCGATCGTCTGGTCCGACCTGCCTTCCGAGGCACCCGTCCATGAGGCGCATCCAGACAATGTGCTTATCAGGGGGCTGGTGCGGCGAGGTAATCCCGAAGAGGCGCTTCTGCGCGCCGCTCACGTGGCAGAGGGTGATATCGAGACGCCCTATGTCGAGCATGCTTATATCGAACCCGAGGCGGGTATCGCGTGGATGGAAGATGAAACGCTGGTGATTCAGGCATGTACGCAGGCGCCGGTCATGGATCGCGACGACACTGCGCAGATCCTTGGCTTGCCGCCAGAACGTGTGAGGCTGATCCCTTCGGCCACCGGTGGCGGTTTCGGCTCCAAGCTTGACGTCTCTTTGCAGCCCCTCATCGGGCTTGTGGCGCTCAAGACAGGGCGACCGGCGCGGATGGTCTACACCCGGTCCGAATCGATGCGGTCCACGACCAAGCGGCATCCGGCCCGGATGACCGCGCAGATCGGCATCGACGCGGCAGGCCAAATTACCGGTATGCACTTTGAGGGCGATTTCAATACAGGCGCTTATGCAAGCTGGGGTCCGACGGTTGCAGGTCGCGTGCCTGTACATGCGTCAGGCCCGTATCACATTACCGCCTACCACGCCGAAGCGCGCGCCAATTACAGCCATAAGCCGATTTCCGGCGCGTTCCGCGGCTTTGGCGTTCCGCAGGCTGCGATCCTGCAAGAGACCTTGTTCGACGATCTGGCCGAGAAAGTCGGGATGGATCGCTTGGCCTTCCGGCACCTGAACGCGTTGCGGGACGGTCAGACCACCGTCTGTGGACAAACGCTTCATGGGGTCGGCATTTCGGCCTGTCTTGAGGCGTTACATGACCCTTGGGGAGAGGCTCTCGCACGGGCCGAGGCAAGAAATGCGCAGGCCGGCGCTGTACGTTACGGGGTCGGCGTCGCGTCCTGTTGGTACGGGTGCGGGAATACTGCCATTCCGAATCCCTCCACGATCCGGGTCGGACTGACGGGCGATGGCCGGCTTTGTCTGCACCAGGGAGCGGTCGATATCGGGCAAGGCTCGAACACTGTGATACCCCAGATCTGCGCCGATGCGCTTGGGCTTCCGCTGTCGCATTTCACCATTCTTGGGGCGGATACCGCCATCACGCCGGACTGCGGAAAGACATCCGGGTCGCGACAGACCTACGTGACCGGTTCCGCGGCGCTGCGCGCCGGGCAGGCGTTGCGGGCGCGCATCCTGCAGATGACCAATATGGGTGAGGCGGCAGAGCTATGCCTGCAGGAGGCTGTGCTTATCGTGCGCGAAGGCGAAGCGCGCCGTCATATCGATCTAAGCGCCTTGCCGGAAGATGACAGGTGTTACGTTCTTTCGGCGGAAGAGAGCTATGACCCGCCGACGCGGGCGCTAGACGAGAACGGACAGGGTGCGCCCTATGCGGTCTATGGCTATGGTGCGCAGATCGCGGAGCTGTCGGTCGATATCAGGCTTGGCACGGTGCGTGTCGAACGGATCACCGCAGCACATGACGTGGGACGCATCATCAACCCGGATCTGGCGACCGGACAAGTGCAGGGTGGTATTGCACAGGGCCTCGGCATGGCGTTGATGGAGGACTACGTGCCGGGCCGCACCGACAACTTGCACGACTACCTCATCCCGACGACAGGCGACATGCCAAGGATCGACACGATCCTGCTGGAAGTGCCCGACCCGGAGGGCCCGATGGGCGCCAAGGGTTTGGGAGAGCATGTGCTAATACCGACGGCTCCGGCGATACTCAATGCCATTCGTCATGCCACTGGCGCACGGATCACGCGGCTTCCGGCCTTGCCGCACAGGGTGCTGGCGGCAATCCGGGAGGCCGGCGCATGAGCAGGCGGCAGACCGACAAGATCCGATGCGATGCCTGTCCGGTCATGTGTTATATCGCGCCGGGAAAGGTTGGGGCGTGTGATCGCTACACCAATGAAGACGGGCGACTGGTACGATGCGATCCGCTGACCTTACTTGACCGCAGGGTCGCGGCGGGCGGCGAGGTGCGGCCTTTCCTGGCGGCGGACTGGCCCGGTAATCTGTCGGCCGACGACCTTTTCGTGACCGGGGTCGGGTCCGGCACGACCTATCCAGACTACAAGCCCGCCCCCTTCATCGTTAGCCGAGATATTGAAGGTGTAGACGTCGTCACCGTCGTCACCGAGGCGATCTTTTCCTATTGCGGCGTGAAGGTGAAGATCGATACCGACCGTCATCTTGGGACCGAAACCGCCAGCGTACGCGTGGACGGCGAGGTCATTGGCCACGTTACGACTTCGGAATACGGATCGCAGATGCTTTCGCTTGGCGGGGTGGAACATCTGACCGGCGGCAGCAAGGCCGAGGGCCGCGCGACCTGTGCCGCACTCTTGCGCCTATGCAATCGCGAACCGGTCGACCTCGAGATCGATGGCGGGGCCGCTTTGACCGTCGAGGCCGGCGCCGCGCCAATCGTCGATGGCAAGCGCGAAGAGCGCATGCGCGTCGGCTGCGGCTCCGCTACGATCGGGATGTTCGCCAGCCAATGGCAGGGTCTTGTCGACGAGGTCGTCGTGGTCGACGACCACATCACCGGCGTGGTGAGCGAACACCAGGCGGGCAAGGTTCTGGACTGGCCCGAATCCGGCATACGAATTCGCGGACATCGGTCGACGCCCGGTCGCTATTTCAAGGTGGCCGGTCCCGGTCCGGGATGGGGCGGCACCGATATCGAAGATCCGCTCTCGATCCTCAATCCGTGGCTGGAAAAGAAAGGGGCGCGGGCGGGGCTGAGTCTCCTGATGGTGTCGACGACAGGCGAACATGCGGGCTATTACGTGCTGAACGAGGCGCTTGTTCCGGAACCCGCGCCGATGCCGGAGCGTCTCCGCGCCTCCGTCGGCCTGATCGCCGAGAATTGCGAACCCGCGCTTTGCACGGTCATGTTCCAGGCAGGCGCGGGTGGCTCTTTACGCTCTGGAGTGACGCGCAATCCGGTTGCCCTCACGCGTTCGGTGCAATCGGGAGAGACGAAAGTCACCTGTGGCGGTGCGGCCACCTATATCTGGCCCGGAGGCGGAATTACCCTAATGGTGGACGTCACGCGCATGCCCGATGGCGCGTTCGGACATGTCCCGACGCCCGCCCTTGTTGCTCCGCTGGAATTCACGCTGCCGCGCGCGACCTATCGCGCGCTTGGCGGACATGATTCTGCCGTACGCGCGGTGCGTGATGTGCTTGAACGCGGGGGCGAGTACGGTAGCGAAATGCGGGCGGTCCCGCCGGAGGGACCGGAATGAGCGGTCCGCAGGCCCATTGGCTGCCTGACGGTCGTCGGCTTCATCTCCATCATGGGCCCATCGATATGATTGTCGGGATCGAAGGACCGGGCGCGCGTGCCGCTTACGCCCGTGCAGTAGCCCGGTTCGACACGCTTCTGGATGAACTTGTCGCGGACTTGCCCCGGCTGAGATTGCCTGCAGGCGCGCCCTGCACCGGTGAAACTGCGCGCCTGATGCTCGAAGCCGTGGCGCCTTTTGCACCGGTCTTTATCACGCCGATGGCGGCCGTTGCTGGGGCCGGGGCCGATACGGTGTTGCGGGCCATTCTCGACGGTCCCGGTATTTCCCGCGCCTTCGTGAACAATGGCGGCGACATCACGTTCCATCTGGCTGCCGGCGAGACGATGACCGCAGCCATTGCCGGCGATCCCCCCGCCGGTTTGAGGATCGGATCGTGCGATCCCTCCCGCGGCATCGCAACTTCGGGGCGTGGCGGGCGCAGCCATTCTTTCGGAATCGCCGACAGCGTCACGGTGCTTGCCCGAAGCGCGGCCGTGGCGGATGCAGCAGCGACCATGATCGCCAATGCGGTGGATTTGCCCGACCATCCGGCCGTTACGCGCCGTCCCGCCATAGAGCTGTCGCCCGATAGCGATCTGGGTGAGCGGCGCGTGACCATCGCGGTCGGCACGCTGACTGACACCGAGATGCAAACTGCCCTCAATCGAGGCCGAGTCTACGCTGACACGTTGCGCACACGCGGATACATCGACGCGGCCTGCTTGACCTTGCGCGGACGCCGCGTGATCGCGGGCGCACTGCCTTTGCTGACGGAAAGAGAGCCACACCATGCCTGAATTTACGCTGCGTAAAGTCGCTATCTTTCTCGAAGAGATCTTTCACGATGGCGGCCCCCCGCCTGACACGCCTCGCCAACGCGGCGCGATTGCGGCGCTCGTCAGGAATCCTTTCGCAGGCAGCTATACCGAAGAGCTTCAGACAGCGATGGAAGATCTCAAGCCGCTTGGTCTGATGATGACCGATCGCCTTATCGATGCCATGGGTGGTCCTGCCGGGATCGATGGATATGGCAAGGCGGCCATGGCCGGCGCGGCGGGCGAGCTTGAACATACCGCGCTCTGGCATGTGCCAGGCGGCTACGCCATGCGCGAAAGGTTGGGCGAGGCGCGCGCCATCGTACCGTCTGCGATGAAACAGGGTGGTCCCGGCAGCCGTATCGACGTGCCGCTGGGTCATATCAACGCCGCCTATGTCCGGAGTCATTTCGACGCGATGGAAATCGGACTGCCCGATGGCCCCCGCGCCGACGAACTGCTTTTCGTGCTCGCGATGGCGCGCGGCGGACGGGTGCACGACCGAATGGGAGGGCTGACCGTAGATCAGGTCAAGGGCGAGGACGGTCTGAGATAATGCGCGCGAAAGGGGCTTCTTTTTGGCACGAATGCTCCCGCCGGAGGCAATCCGGCCTGTGCAGCCCGCAACGTCGCTGGACCGGTGCGACAGGTTGGGGCTGACCTTTGTCCCCCGACCGTTTATAGGCCGACAAACGCCCGGGTCAGAAAGGTCTTCCGCCCTATGAACGCTCCGCCCAAGCCGAAACGCCAGAGGCTTTATTCTCAGGCCGACCGTGACAACATGCGGTGGTTCTGGCGCCACTACCTACGTAAGCATTCCGGCATGTTGCTGGTGGTGCTGGGGCTGATCCTTGTTCAGGGTCTCGTCTATCAGCAATTTCTTGCAATGACCGAAAGCGGCTTGCGCGTGATCTTTGATTCCGGGGCGCTGCGCGAGCTGATCATGGTCTGCGTGGTCGTGTTCTTGCTCTTTACCGTCCGCGGCGTGGTGTCCTTTCTGGCGCCAATGATCACTGTGCGTATTTCGAACCAGGCGATCTTCGAGATGCGTCGGGATTTGGTCAATCATCTTATGTCGCTCGACCTGGCTTATTTCGAGCGCACGAAATCTGGTGAGATCATCCAGAAAATCGTCACGCAGACGCAGGCGATTGGTGTCTTCGTCGGACTGGCCGTTGCGGGGGCGGTGCGTGATGCGGTGACAGTGGTGGTCGTGTCGGGCTATCTCATCTGGAAGAACCCTGTCCTGTTCACCGCGGCCATCGTCGTGCTGCCCTTCATAATCGTGGTGATGAATTTCGTCTCGGACCGCGTCAAACAGGGACAGGGTGAAGCTGAACAGGCGCTTGGCGCGTACATGAACGGCATCGAAGAAACCGTGAATGGAATGCGCACGGTCAAGATCGCAAGCCAGGAAGAGGTCGAGAAGGCCCGCCTTCTGACGGGCACGGTATCGTTGCGCAACCTGATGAACCGGGTACAGATCACGCAGGCGCTGGTGATGCCCTCGATCGATTTGAGTTCGGCCTTCGTTTACGTGCTGGTGATCGGCGGCGGCGGATACATGGTCTTGTCGCCCAGCTTTGACATGGACGGTGCCGGGATTATCACCTTTCTGCTCGGCATGGTGATGGTGTTCGATCCCGCGCGCCTTCTGGCGCAGTTCTTCGGTAGCCTGCAGTCCAATCTCGTGCTGCTGGACCGCGTGCGCGCGCTTTACGAAGAGACGCCCACCATTACCGATCGATCCGGCGCCGTGTCGGAGTTCGACACGCGCGGTGACATTGTGCTGCGCGAAGTGCAGTTCTCCTACTCGAAGGACCAGCCGTTGTTTGACGGGCTTTCGATGACTTTCGAAGGTGGCAAGGTTTCGGCCATCGTCGGGGCGACCGGCTCCGGCAAGACGACAATCCTGTCGCTTCTCTCGCGGCTCTACGATGCGCAGGGAGGAGAGATAACTTTTGGTGGCACGCCCATCGGTGACCTAAAGGTCAGCGCGCTGCGCGGGGCGTTTTCGGTGGTGGCACAGGATATCGTTATCTTCAATGCGTCGATCTGGGACAACATCCGCTATGTCAATCCCGAGGCAAGCGAGGACGAGATCTGGCAGGCCGCGGAAAATGCCGAGATCGCCGATCTTGTGCGCCGCCGCGGAGAGGCGCCGGTGGGGCCGAAGGGGGCTCAGCTTTCCGGCGGTCAGAAGCAGCGTATCGCCATAGCCCGCGCTTTTCTGCGTGATGCGCCGATCCTGCTGCTGGATGAGGCCACAAGCGCGCTCGATCAGGCGACCGAGGCGCGCATCAAAGCGGCGCTTGACCGTTTGACGAAAGGCAAGACAACCATCGTTGTGGCGCATCGACTGAGTTCCATTGCCGGCGCGGACCGGATTTTTGTGCTCGAGTCGGGCCGCCTTATCCAGCAGGGTAAGCATAAGGATCTGCTCGCGCAGGGCGGGCTATATGCGCAGCTCTATGAGGCGCAAAAGAAAGGTTATGACGGGCGGTGATCCGAGGATTCGCGAACGAATTGTCTTGGTCGCTTCAGATATCTCGGGCCGCGCGAAGCGCGGATGATGCGCGGTTGATTTAGGGGATTCACCGAGGACTAGCTTAGGACGCCTCCGGCGGGATTATTCTCGCCAAGAATAACTCGACTCAGTAGAATGCGGTAAAGGGCAGGTAGCGGACGGGATCTCCTGGTTGTACCTTTATCTCTCCATCGGGCAACTCTATGAGCCCTTCCGCCCAGCTAAGCCCGCTGATTCGCCCGGACCCCTCGGATTTGAATATTTCCGCCTTTCCGTCGCGCAGCCGCGCGCGGAGGAATTCACGGCGACCCGGCTTTTTGGATTTCTCGAACGCTGCGGGTACGGTGATTGCATGCGGCGCGCGCCAGGTCTCGCCGGCCAGGCGGCGCATGGCAGGCCGTGCGAAGATAAGGGTGCAGACCATTGCGGCGACCGGGTTTCCAGGCAGGCCGAAGACCGGCGTGTCCTGCCAGAGACCAAGCGCAAGCGGCCGGCCCGGCTTCACCGCGATGCGCCACTGCGACATCGCTCCGGTCTCGTTGAGCAGGGCTGACACGTGATCTTCGTCACCCGCGGAGGCTCCGCCGGAGGTCAGGATCACATCGGCCTCTACCGAACCTCGGTCGAGAACCCTGCGCAGCGCCTCTCGATCATCTTCCACTCGGCCGAGATCGACCGCGACGTAACCGAACTTGCGAGCGAGGCTCAGCAGAAGCGGCCTGTTTGCATCGTAGATTTGTCCGGGGCCAGCTTCGTCGCCAGGTTCGCGCAATTCGTCGCCGGTCGAAATGATCGCGACGCGCAGGCGCGACCGAACCGGTAACCGCGCCAACCCGGTGGCCGACGCGAGTGCAAGATCCGCCGGCGTCAATACGCGCCCCTCCGAGAGGATTTCGTCCCCCTTTTCCACATCCTCGCCGGCGCGGCGTGTGTTGGCACCGGGTTTGATGCCGCCACGGAACGCGATCTTTCCGTCGCCAAGGGTGACGTCTTCCTGCAGAATCACCGTATCCACGCCTTTTGGCAGCGCCGCGCCTGTCAGAACGCGCAGCGCGTGTCCCGGCGGCAAGGCGCGCCCAAACGGTCGCCCCGCAGCGGCGCGTCCGTCAACGAGCGGTAGAACCTGATCGCCAGAGCCAAGGCTTTCATGGGCGAAACCGTAGCCGTCGACCGCCGTATTGGCTTGGGGCGGATTCGCGCGGCGCGCGGCGACACCGGTGGCCAAAACACGGTCGAGACAATCGGCCAGCGGCAGGGTTTCCGTCGACACCACCGGATGCAGATTGTCCTGCAAGTGCCTGAGCGCGTCCTCCACCGGGGTCCAGTCGACGCCGGCCGGCAGGGCGAAACAGTCGTTCCGCAGCGGCGGTGGCCGCAATGGCTGTTGCTCTTCGGCGGCGTTCTGCAGCTGGTCTTCGTGACCCAATCCCATAATCCAGCCTTCTTCGGTGGCATGCACATCCAACATGGCGGCAAGCGCATCGGGGGGCAAGGCGGCGACGGCGCGCGCAAGAAGACGGACCTGGTGGGCGTCCCGGATCCCGCCGCTGGCTTCTGCCCGTTTCACGACCGGATTAATCAAGCCGGGCCAGATTTCGACTAGAGTTACGGCGGCCTCGCATGCCTCAAAAGGCCAGACCGCCAGATTGTCGTGGTACCGGCGGCGCAGGCGATTCAAGACCGGCAGCCCTGTCAGGATTTGTCCACCGACCGCCCCCGCACCGCCCATTTGCCAGCAGGGGAAAGCCCCCCGCGTTTGACCCTCGCAGTCGCGTTTCTCGGCCATGCCGTGACCATTTCGAATGTCGCGACGGGGAAGGCCCGGCACGTCACGCTTGAGACCGTTGAACCAGAAGGGGCCGATGCCGGGAAAGTGCGCGTTGATTTCGGCGGCGACGTCGAAGCGGTTGTTAGATCGCGGACTGTCCTCGATCCGTGCCTCGAGCCAATCCCAGACCGAAAAGGGATCGGATTTGCCGGCCAGGCCTTGCGCGAAGCCCGTCGGAAAGCCGAAAGGAAAATCGAACCCGAGAAAAAGTCGGCGCCCGGCAGAGAGTTCTTTCTCAATCAGCTTTGATAGGTAAGCTTCCGCGTCCGCCCGATTGCGACTGTAATAGGGTTCGCTGTCCCGGCCGTTGCGCGTCTGGCCAATCCAGATCGCATCACGGCGCGGTTTCGGCCCGGTGTCGTTTCCGCTGGACCAGTCGACGATCGCGACCGTGTCAAATGGGGTCACAGCCCGACCTCGGATAGGATGAAATCCGCGATAGATTTGGTATCGTCGAGATCGAAAACGGGGCGGTCGAGGTCGAGCGGGGTGTCACTCGCCACCGCTCGTACGCTTTTGTCCCCTGGCGCGATCAGGGCGTTGCCGGTTTCCGCCCGGTATGCTTCGACCTTGGGATGTGTGTCGCGCTTGTACCCTTCGATCAGGATCAGGTCGACTGGCGCCAGCTTGGAAAGAAGCTCGGACAGGGGCGGTTCCGCGTCCCCCCGCATTTCGTGCATGAGGGCAAACCGTTTGCGAGACGCCAGAAGCACTTCGGTCGCTCCTGCCTCTCGATGACGATGGCTGTCTTTGCCGGGGTGGTCCACGTCGAAACTGTGATGGGCATGCTTGATGGTAGAGACAGAAAACCCCCGGCCCGTGATATCCCTCACGAGCCGTTCCATCAGGCCTGTTTTGCCTGCGTTCTTCCAGCCAACCACACCGAATATTCTCATGACTGTGCCTCTGCCAGCTTGCGCGCCCGAACCAGATCGTCGGGTGTGTTCACATTGAAAAAGGGATCATCGGGTGTATCGAAGACGGCCTCTCGTCCATCATGTCGATCGGTCCAGAGAACTACCTTGTGAAGCCCGCCTTCGAGCGCAACGCGCAAATCTTGGCGCAGGGCGACAGGCCAAAGGCCGAAGGTGGGGTGCCGAATGAGCCCTGTGCGGCTCATGGATTTCGTGCGCTCACCTTGGCCGCGCGGAGTGGCCGCGAGAGCCAGCGGATGCGTCATGCCTTTGGTCGCCTCTTCCAGCCGTTTGACGAGGTCGAGCGGAAAAAACGGCGTATCGGCGGCCACGGTCACGATGCTACGTGCGCCTTGACCGGCAGCCCAGTCCAGACCGGCAAGCACGCCGACCAAGGGACCGCCGTAGCCGGGCAGGGGATCGGGCAACACCGGCAGCTCGTATTCGGCGAACCGGTCGGCATCACCATTGGCATTCAGGGCCAGTCTGTCCACTTGTGGGGAAAGTCGCGCGATCACGTGCTCTAGCAGGCTTTTGTCACCGACGCGCAATAGGCCCTTGTCACCGCCGCCCATGCGCGTCGCCAGTCCCCCGGCGAGGATGACACCCAAAGGTCGGCTCATTGCGCTGTCCGCCCCGCATCAAATGTCTCGAGGATCGTTTGCGGCGTCTCGCCCGCTGGCAGGCCCAAAAGAGGAACGACCATTACATCTGTAGAGATGCGCAGCAAACCCTCGCCCTTAAGTGGCGCGTTCTGTTCGATCGCGCGCGACCGCAGGCAGGCACCGCTATCGTTGGAGATGAATTTGAGGCCAGCAAGATTGGCGTTGAGCGTCGTGCTTGCCTGATCCGTGCGTGTCCAGAGACCAGCTTGAACCTCGCGGCGGCGACGTTTGGACAGTTTCCATTCGACGAATGCCATGATGTGCCCGGCTAGGAAAATCATGCCGATCACCGTTTCGGGAAGCTGTGGGTACGTCTCTCGCAGGAAAAAGACCAGGCCGAATAAGATCAGAATCACGAGAAGAAACCAACAGAAACTGGCGACACGACGACGGGCGAGGGTTTCAACGGTGTTTGTGGCCACGCGAAAAGCACGGCGGCGCAATTCCAGCGGCACGGTATAGAAAAGGTCGATCGGGGTATCTTTCATCCCGCGCTTTTCCTGCGATGCTTGCGGTCCTCCTCATCCACCGAATCCGGATCGGCATCCCAGTCCAGCCGGTCAGCGCCAGCAAGACAAACAAAGCGCCGGCCCCGCATACGACCGATCAAGGTCAGCCCGACCTGCTGCGCGATCTCCACACCCCAGGCGGTGAAGCCCGAACGCGAGGCAAGCGCGGGGATACCCATCAACGCGGTTTTGATCACCATTTCCGAGGTCAGCCGGCCCGTGGTGTAAAGTACCTTGTCCTCGGGGCCAACGCCTTCGGACAGCATCCAGCCCGCAATCTTGTCCACGGCATTGTGGCGACCGACATCCTCCATATACACAAGCGGACGGTCACCTTGGCACAGGACCGTGCCGTGGATCGCCCCCGCTTCGAGATACAGCGAGGGCGTGCGGTTGATCCTGGCGGCAAGCGTATAAAGATCCGATGTCCGCACGCGGAGGTTCGGCAAACGTACGTCTTCGAGCCCTTCCATCATGTCGCCGAAAACCGTGCCTACCGCGCAGCCTGACGTGCGGGTCTTTTTCTTCAGCTTTTCCTCGTAGGTGGTTTTCCCGTCGGTACGGACCACGACGGTGTCCAGATCCTCGTCGAATTCGACGCCCCGGACGGTTTCGCCGTCACGCAACATACCCTGATTGCGCAAGAAGCCGAGCGCGAGATATTCTGGATAATCGCCGATCGTCATCGCAGTGACGATTTCCTGTCCGTTGAGAAATATCGTGAGTGGACGTTCCTCGACCACCGAAAGCTTTACGCGATTGCCTTCGTGATCAACGCCATCGACCGCCCGCGTCAGCTTGCCCGCGCCCGGCTGCGGCGCAACAAGATAGTCGTCTGTCTGCTTTTCCATCGGCAATTGCATTTCTCCGTCCAAACCCTTAGGCGGGCTGGGATCCCGCGGTCTCTCAGGCCGGTAATCTAGGGCCTTGGCGTGACGACGGAAACCACGAAATCCATCTTCCTTAAGGGAGTGAAGGACGCCGCGCCCTTCTTCCTCGTAGTGGGGCCTTTCGCACTGCTTTTCGGTGTGGTTGCCGCACAGGCCGGGCTTGACGTGATCGAGGCGCTCGCCTTTTCCGTGGCGGTGATCGCGGGCGCGGCGCAATTGACCGCTCTGCAATTGATGGTCGACCAGGCGCCGACGCTTATCGTGCTGGCCTCGGCGCTCGCGGTGAATTTGCGGATGGCAATGTATTCAGCTTCTCTTACACCCTACCTCGGAAAGGCACCACTTTTACACCGGGCCCTCGCCGCTTATTTCATCGTCGATCAAAGCTACGCCTGCTCCGTGCTCGCCTACGAGCTGAACCCGCACTGGAGCTTGCGCCAGAGACTCGTCTATTTCTGGGGCACCGTGGCGCCGATCTGTCCTTTCTGGTTTGTCTTCACCGTGGTCGGCGCGCAATTGGGCGGCTCGATCCCGGACTGGCTTGCCCTCGATTTTGCTGTTCCGATCACGTTTCTGGCAATTATCGCACCGATGTTGCGTACCCGCGCGCATGTCGCCGCCGCGCTGGTGTCCATCGTCGTCGCACTTGCGTTCGCATGGCTTCCATACAATCTCGGGCTTTTGGTGGCAGGGATGTGCGGCATGATCACCGGCGCCGAGATGGAGCGGCGTCTTGTCCAGCGGGGGGTGTGGCCGGGATGATCGACACAGGCTGGCTCTGGTTCGTGATCGTGGCCCTGGGCGCAGGTAGCTTCGCCTTGCGGTTCGTGTTCATCGGTCTCATCGGCGACCGTGACTTGCCGCCTTGGATTCTGCGGCATCTTCGATATACGGCGGTCGCTGTGCTGCCCGGATTGGTCGCGCCCATGGTCGCTTTTCCCGCGGCTACAAATGGAGACCCCGATCCGGCGCGATTGATCGCGGCGGCAGTCACGATCAGCGTCGGTTTGATCTGGAAAAACGCGATCGGCGCCATCGTCAGCGGGGCCGGCGCGCTTTACCTTATGCTCTATCTGTTAGGATAGGCGGGAATTACCGCGCTGCGGTGCGCGCGGCCGGATCCCATTCAGCAAGAACCTTCGAATTATCGTCGCTGTCGTCTTCAAAGAGGTTTTGTTCTTTCACGCCTGGAAGTTGGGCGAACTGCTTGGACAACTGGACCGGATAGAAGGTTTGCGAAATCGCGTTCGGATAGACCGCTGACAGGATTTCCGAGGTGGAGCGCGCGCAGAACGCCTGAGGGACAGGTCCCTTTGTCTTGGCAAGTCGCATCACACGCTCTGCGGTTGCTGGGTCGACATCTAATTCCTGAATGCGCACGAACCATGTCTTTCGCGCGTGGTATCGCGTGTACACATCCTCGACCATCGGCGTGATGCCGAAGACGACGTCGTTCCGCTCGGGAATGGTTTCGTGCTGAAAGCTGCCGGCAGGATCGAAGATGACACGTTGCGAGCCATTGATCATGAGAGAGCTGTGACCGCCTTTGCCCGACGCGCGATTGATCATCGTGTAAAGCGTCAGGCGCGGCGGGCCGTCATGACGGTAAGCCGCTTTCGCCACCGCATCGTCGGGTGCCCAGACGGTTTCCGCCGCACATCCGGACAGAAGCGCCAGTGCCAGCCCGGCAAACACACCCACCCGCAGTGTCATACTCACGTCCCTGCTCATAACGTCATTTCAGCGTGGAGGACCGGATCAGCCGTTCACCATCGCGATGAAAATCAGCAGCAGAATGATTACGACAGCAGAATAAGCCACCCATTTGACGAAACCCTCAAAGGTCTTCTCCTGCACTTCGATATCCATTTCGCCGTGCTTGTGCTCTGCCATGATCCCGTTCCTCATGCTTGGCGGTATTTCGAACTCGGCGATTGGATAGCGGATTATCGCAAGAGTGTCACGTCCCTGTTGGTCGCAGGGATCAGCCTTTTTCGAGGTCTTCGACAAGCCGAAAGCCGATCCGGTTCGGAGCATCGTCAGCAGCGGATTTCGGCAGAGCGCGCAAGATCACGTTGAGCTGGCTGACATGTTGAATGAACTGACATTTCACACCTTCGGGATCCGTACCGTAGAAGGTCACGATATCGGGGTCGAAATAGCCCATGCCCTCGATCCGCAGAATACCCGCCTCTCCTCCAGTAAAGCCCATGGCGACCTCGTGCTCGTTATCCAGCGTTTTTTCGAAATTCTGGATGTAAAGGATGAGACGCTCATAGGCCCATTGAGCTGGGCTTTTTAGGTTTACCGGGCTCTTGGCGACCTCTTCGGGCACATCGGTGCGAGTCTTCTCCGGATCGGTGTGAACCTCGTGAATACGCGGCAACGGGTCCGGATCAGCCGCTTTGGACTTGTTTTTCTTGTTGGTCTTTTCGGCCATCAGGCCGCGAAGTCCTCTGCTTGAAGAGCGTAAAGATCGCTAGCCCCTGCAGTTGCGTGGGAAAGGTGCGCAGCATGTTCGGGCATAATCCGCGTGATGTAAAACCGGGCGAGGCGCGTGCGCGCTCCTTCGCCCGTCTCGGCAAGGGCGGCCGAAAGGTGGAAATGCCCGCCGAGCACCCGTGCAAAGCCGCGCAGGAACGGGACCGCCCCCGCAAATCGGTCATTCACATCCTGTCGCGCAACCATCCACTCCACCGCTTCGCGCAGGGTTTCTGTGGCCTGCCACACTGGCTCGGCCAGGTCAGGCAGCGTTTCACGCGCCCGCTCGGCGTGGGTTTCGATCTCGTCAATAAGCGCATAGGCAGCTTCGCCCCCATCGGAAAGCTTGCGGCCTACAAGGTCCATCGCTTGGATGCCATTCGTGCCTTCGTAGATGGCCGTCACGCGCACGTCCCGCAGATACTGGGCAGCACCAGTTTCTTCGATATAGCCCATGCCACCGTGCAACTGTACGCCGGTATTCGCTACGCTGATGCCTGTGTAAGTGCCGAACGCCTTGGAAATCGGTGTCAGAAACGCGGCGCGTGCCGACCATTCCGGCGCGCCGGTGGCGGTCTCCATGTCAATGGCTACGGCATTGGCGAGCGCTATGGCCCGTGCGGCGAAGGTGTCCGCCTTCATGCCCGCCAACATTCGGCGCACGTTGGCATGGTCCAGGATTGTGCCGGTGCCGCCTTCGATCAGGCTACGACCCTGCTTGCGGTCCTGTGCATAGGCCAGCGCATGCTGATAAGCCCCTTCGGCGACGCCGATGCCCTGCACGCCGACACCAAGCCGGGCATTGTTCATCATCGTGAACATCGCGCGCATGCCGTCATGCGGCTCGCCCACAAGCCAGCCGGTCGCGCCGCTGTATTCCATCACTGCCGTCGGGCTGCCGTGCAAGCCCATCTTGTGTTCGAGGCTGACGACGCGCAGATCATTGGCGCGGCCAGGGTTGCCGTCATCGTCTGGAATGAACTTCGGGACCAGAAAGAGGCTGATGCCCTTGGTGCCGGGCACCCCGTCCGGCAGCCGCGCGAGAACGAGGTGGCAGATGTTTTCGGCGCAGTCGTGGTCACCCCAACTGATATAGATTTTCTGACCAGTGATCGCGTAGGTGCCATCGTCATTGGGTTCAGCCTTGGTGCGAAGGGCGCCCACGTCGCTGCCGGCCTGCGACTCTGTCAGGTTCATCGTGCCGGTCCATTCACCGCTGACCAATTTCGGCAGATATGTTGCCTTGAGCGTGTCGCTGGCGTGATGTTCCAGCGCCTCGATCTGCCCTTGCGTCATCAGCGGTGCAAGCTGCAGGCTCAGGCAGGCGGCGCTCATCATTTCGTTTACCGCGGTGGTCACCGCCATGGGCAGGCCCATGCCGCCGTATTCCGGATCGGCGGCAATGGCGACCCAGCCCCCTTCAGCGACTGCTCTGAACCCTTCTGGGAATCCCGGCGACGTACGCACCACCCCGTTTTCCAGCCGTGCGGGATGCAGATCGCCAGCGCGCTGCAAGGGGGCGAGCACCTCTTCACACATCTTGCCCGCCTCATTGAGGATAGCAGCCGTGACATCCGCTGTTGCTTCGGAAAAGCGGTCGGTGGACGTCACCTGATCGAGACCAACCACGTGGTCGAACAGGAACTGGAAATCCTCCACGGGGGCACGATAGGGCATGTCTGTCTCCTGATCTTTCATCGGAAGGCGCGGCTTGGCTTTGAACCGGCGCACCTGTAAGCAGTTTTGCAGAATTTATCCTATCGTCCGTAACCCGCAACTGAAACGCCGCGTCAGACATTCATGTGCGCCGAAACCACTCACCTCGCCGCGGATCCCGCAGGCATCAAGGCCGCTGCCGCCATTCTGGCCGAGGGTGGACTTGTCGCATTCCCAACGGAAACGGTCTATGGCCTCGGGGCAGATGCCCGCAACAACCTGGCGGTCGCGCGGATCTTCGAAGCCAAGGGACGCCCGCGATTCAATCCCCTCATTGTGCATGTAGCCGATGTTGCGGCGGCCCGTCTGCTGGTCGAGTGGTCCGATACCGCCGATCGCCTTGCTCAGGCCTTCTGGCCCGGCCCGCTGACGCTGGTCCTGCCGCTCAAGTCAAACACCGGTCTTTCGCCCCTCGTCACCGCAGAACTGCCAACGCTGGCTGTGCGGATGCCCGCACACCTCGTTGCGCGTGACTTGCTCTCGGAATTCGGAGGGCCGCTTGCGGCGCCGTCGGCGAATCCGTCCGGTCGGATCAGCCCGACCGCCGCGGCGCATGTCGCGACCGGCCTTTCGGGCCGGATCGAGGCGATCCTTGATGGCGGCACTTGCGATGTGGGGGTCGAGTCGACAATTCTCGGGCTTTGGTCGCAACCGATCTTGCTGCGTCCCGGCGGGCTTCCGACGGGAGTGATCGAGGCGGCGCTCGGTGCCCCTTTGGCGCACCGCGAGTCCAATGAACCCTTGTCCGCGCCAGGGCAGATGGCGTCGCACTACGCTCCGGGTGCGCATGTCCGGCTCAATGTTACAGAACCCCGAGCCGACGAACTCTATCTTGGGTTCGGGCCGATGACCTGTACGCTGAATCTGTCGCAGGCAGGTGACTTGACCGAGGCGGCTGCCAATCTGTTTGCACATCTTCACAGGCTTGACGACATGGCGACCGGTGGCATTGCCGTGGCACCGATCCCTGAAACCGGACTCGGGCTTGCGATCAACGATCGCTTGTGCCGGGCGGCTGCGCCGCGCTTCTGATTGCACCGCCACCCCACCGCCATAAAAAATACCTTTAAATTATAACGGTAGGTCCGAAGCCCGACGAAATTTGGGCATACTTTCGCCCAAATTCTCGGGCGTAATTATGGTTGTTACAAGGCACATCGTGCCCTGCGCCGATATCAGTGAACAACGTTAAAGCCACCAGGCAAACGCTTCTAGCGTCGATGCCACCAGACCAGAAACGTTCGAAAAGGATATCATACGTCATGTCACTCCTTTCCAAGGCCAGCCGCTCTTGTCGGATTTTTCGACGGGATACCGAGGGCAGCGCCTCTGTTGAATTCGTCCTGTGGATGCCAATCTTCTTCGGCATTCTCATGCTCGTGATCGACGCCAGCATCCTCTTCATGACTCAGTCCAATTATTGGAATGTGTCCCGCGATACGGCGCGGCTTGTGTCACGCCACGCCATGGATGCCACTGCTGCCGAAGCTTACGCCAAGGCACGCGCGTCGAACGGGTGGGCCACACCGACTGCCGAGGTGACCATCACCAATTCCACCGTGACGGTGAACCTGTCCGCGCCCGCCCGTGACCTGTCGGTCTTCAACGCCATCGGCTTCGTTCTCGACGAAGAAATCGACGCAACGGTGATCCAGAGCATGGAGCCGAGCTAATGACTTGCAGAAAATATTCTTCGAGACCGGTCATGTTCAAGGACGGGTTCGCCGGCTTCATTCGCGGCGATGACGGCGGCGGGACTGTAATGGGAATTTTCACCGCGGCGATGATCCTTTTGATCGGCGGATTGGCTGTCGATGGATCGAACTACTGGCGCAACTCTCAGAAGATGAAGCAAACGGCGGATGCTGCCGCGCATGCCGGGGTGGTGCATCTCGCAATGGGTCAAAGCGAATCGGAGGCCCGTACAGCTGTCTTGAGCGCGGTAGAGGCCAACATGCCCCAGCAGGAGTGGGGCAACGTCTTTACCGACGCCGTCGGGGACGTGGAGTTCCTGAATTACGATCCTGACAGTAATAACGTCTCTACGTCCGGCAAGCCAAACGCCGTTCGCGTCACGCTGAGCCGCAACGACGGCTCTGGCAACCCCATACGTACGCTGATTCTCGGCCTGTCGGATCTGCTGACTTTCGGTACAGAGACCAATCTGAAGTATCTCGACCTATCCGTCGACGGTGTTGCCGTTGTCGCGGAGACCCGCGCTTGTAAAAGCACGGACGGAATATACGCTCAGGGACAGTTGCGCCTGTCGTCTTCAAACAGCATCGGTCCGGGCTACTGCCTGCACAGCCAAGATCAACTATGGATGTCGCAACAGAACAGAATCGCAGCGACCGCAGGCCTCAGCATGCCGGATCTCGCGCGCTGTAACAGCAAATGCGATGATACTTCCAACCCCGGTGCCAGCGCTGCGTCGTTCGAGCGCAACTTTATCATGCCGGATTTCGAGACCCATATCGACAGCGTTCATGCCGCTTTCATGGGCACCGGGGATACAGCCATCAAGGACGATTTCTTTTTTGGCAAATCAGTCGAGGCCGGTGCCGCGCAGATTTTCGATGATGCGGGTATCACCTATACCAGCCTGTCGCGTGGAGCGGTAATAACCATGACCGAGGCCGAGTTCGAGGCGTTGCCAGATATTCCAAGAGGACTCACCTACAACGTTACCTGTGTCGCCAACGGTAACGGGGGAAAGACCCAACTCAATCTGGGTCAGGAGCTTCCGACAACCACAAATACGACAACCGCTACAACAACGGGCAGCGGAGCTCTGACAAGTGGCCCGCTTCAGGAATTGGCGATCATGACGAATTGTTCGCTGGATTTTGGCCAATACGCGGACATCGAGTCGGTGGTTCTGTTGTCGAACCGGATCTCCGCCACGGCGACCGTGACTGCGGGATCGGGTGCAACTATCGGGGACACAGCATGGGGTTGCGACGTCGATATGCGCAGTGTCGTGCTTGCGCGCAGTGATATGCATGTGCCTGCCGATTTTGCTGGATCCAATGTGCAGTTCGTGGTCGACGGAAATATCCACTTGTCGGCAGCGAGTTCTTCGTCGTCGATTGACCATTCCGGTGTTGGCTTCATGGCGTCAGGCGAAATCGATGTTGCTTCCAGTCATACCTTCAATTCCTGCAATCTGCCGCCAAGCGGTCTGGTGCCGGCCTTGCAGGCGATCCGTTTCGTAGAACCGGGCAGTTAAGCTAACGGGCGATGACCTTGCCGCCTGTCTAAGGCGGCAAGGATTTACTCGCAGCGTTTCTCTGCTTCTTCGACCGATGCGGTATAGCCCAGCAGAGAAAACGTATCTTTGGTGATCGTGCCGCGGGAAGATCGCGCGGTCAGGACCGCATCCGTACCCCGCTTCATCGCCGCGATGATCTTTGCATCATCCGCGTCGCTTGCCGGCCACGCCCACTCGCCTTCCGTGAACATCTCGAATTCCTGGCCGCCGATATTGACGTTGACGGTCGAGCCACCGGCGAAGGGATACCCGCCGGTAAAGGTCACCTGACCATCAACGCCCGCGCCGGGGCGGAAAAAAGTCATCAGCAGAATGTCGCCACGACGGACGGCAACGACCCGCCCATCACGCGTATTGACCGTTTCAGTGGGCGACGACACTGCCCAGCACTCTTTTGGGTCGTTGTCTTCAAACACGCTCCACGCGGTTTCCGCCGCTACGCGGTTATCGCTCGATTCCTGTGCAAACGCGCCGCTTGCACCCAGTGCCACAAGGCCCCCGGCGATGCCGCGTGTCATCCATGATCCCATCTGTCCAGCCTCCAAGCTGTCCTTAGCCTCAATAAGTGAAGGCCGCCCAAATACCTTTTCGGAATTTTCTCGGTGGCGGCCATTTCCTTCTCGACATTGCAACATTAGCCTGAAACACGCGAGACATGAAAGGCGGAATTGGCGAATTTCCGCGTGCGGAATCGCTTGGATCGCATGGAAGGAGCCACAATGACCAACCCTGTTCCTTTGACCGAAATCTGGCGTGGCCCCATCGTTGAAAGCCAGCATTTGGGTCATGCCGTGATCTGCGACACCTCCGGTGATATCGTCGAGTCCTGGGGCAATCCCGAAGCGATCGTTTATCCGCGCAGTTCGGCCAAAATGATCCAGGCGCTGCCTCTGGTCGAAAGCGGCGCAGCGGACGCGCACGGGCTCACGCCGGAGCATCTCGCACTCGCGTGCGCATCGCATCAGGCCGGCGCAATTCACACTGACCGGGTCAATGCTTGGATGTCCGATCTCGGTTTTTCAGATGACGATTTCCGCTGTGGGCCGCAGATGCCGCAGGATCGGGCCGCGTTCAATCACATGATCTGCCATGACGAAAAGCCCTGTCAGGTTCACAACGCCTGTTCGGGCAAGCATGCAGGCTTCTTGACCCTGTCGCAGCATCTGAACGCAGGATCGGAATATGTCGACATTGATCACCCGGTTCAAAAGGCTTGCCTGGAAGCGTTCGAGGACGTGACGGGAGAATCAAGCCCCGGGCATGGCATCGATGGCTGTGCCGCGCCGAATTTTCTTACGACAATGCATGGTATGGCCCGGGCTATGGCGTGGTTTGCTGGTGCGACGGAAGGCGCGGACGCCCGCCAAAGCGCGGCGATCCGTCTCTGGCAAGCAATGATCGCCCACCCAGACCTCGTCGCTGGAGAGCGCCGAGCCTGTACCGAATTGATGCGCGCCTGTTCTGAACCGGTTGCGGTCAAAACAGGTGCCGAGGGCTACTTTATCGGTATCGCACCAACACGCGGTCTGGGTATTGCCGTCAAGATTGCCGATGGGGCCACGCGTGGCGCGAATTGCACGATTACGGCAATTCTGATCCGCCTGGGCCTTCTCGATCCCTCGCATCCGACGGCCCGCCGATTCTGCAATGCACCGGTTCTCAACCGCCGCAAACAGGAAACGGGCGTGATGAAACCCGTCTCTGGGCTGCTCTGAGTCGCGCGCGCATTCGCCGAAAAGCCTTGTCGATCTGCGCCGGTTTCCGCCCGGTGGCGAAGTGTTGCTCGCGTTGATCCTTGGGCCGCCAACGCCAAAGACCCATTCCGGCCCGTTTTCGCGGAAATCCTGTACTCCAAAACCCTGCCCAAGACATCTTGCCGAGGCAGCGCCAGATTGAAGTTCCGGCGGGTGATCAGCCCACGGACGTGACCCTAACAGACAGGAAACACTCATGACCAAAGACCTCAAAGCCACCGCTCTGACCGTTCTGCTTTTCGTGCCGGGCCTCGCGCTTGCCGCGACGCCGATGGATACCGACGGGGATGGACTGGTCTCGATGAAAGAATTCCAGAGCGCCATGCCCGATGCTTCGCCGGCGGTGTTCGATGAACTCGACAGCAATGGCGACGGCTTGCTGAGCGAAGAAGAGGTAACCGCGGGCCAAGAGGCCGGCATTCTGCCTGCCTAAAACGCGGCACAACAGCGTTGCAACAAGGCCGGTGGGTGCGCTTGTGCCTGCCGGCCCATTTCATTCAAAGAAAGGGTTTAGCCCAGGTATTTCCGAAGCACCGGTGGAGGGTTGTTCAGAAGCTGTTCGGTGTCGACGGGTTTTGCCGCGCGACCTTCTGCGACGAGCACGGCAAGGTTCGTGATCCGGCGCGCGTCCTGAGGATCGTGGCTTACCATCAAGAGCGTTGCACTGGTCTCGGAAACGAGCTCGGATACAAGGTCGAGCATTTCCGCGCGCAAAGCTGGACCAAGGGCGGCGAAAGGCTCATCAAGCAGAAGCATACCACGTCTTTGCACGAGAACTCGCGCCAGAGCGGCCCGGCTGCGCTGCCCTCCGGAAAGATCAGCAGGCTTGCGCCTCTCGAAGCCCGCCAGCCCGACGCGGTCAAGAGCTGCATCTACCTTCTTCTGGTCGTCGGGTGAAAGTCGCAGATCGGGATGAAGGCCAAGCGCGACATTCTGCGCAAGAGTGAGATGCTGAAATAGATTGCCGTCCTGAAAAAGCATGGCAACAGGACGCGTGCTTGGGTGATCGTTCGTAATTTCTCGCCCGTTCCAAAGCAGGTGCCCGGTTTCAACCGGAAGAAATCCGGCGATGGCCTCGATCAGCGTGGATTTGCCCGCACCGGAGGGACCGATAACCGCGACCTTGCTTTGTGCCGGAATCTCGAGGTCTGCCTGAAGCCGAAACGCGCCGTTGGCGATGACGGCGTCGTCAAGTCTCAGCATGACCTCGTCCTCCCCTGTCAAGCAACCAGAATGTGCCGAAGGAAAGTATCAACAGCAAGAGTGATGCGCCCGCCGCGGCTTCCATCCGGTAGGCGCCCATAAGGCGGTAGATCTGCAGGGGCAATGTTGCGATGTCCGGGTCTGCGAAAAGCGTGATCACACCCAGATCCCCAATCGATAACGCCGTAGCAAGCCCGGCGGTGAACCCCAGTTGTGCACGCATGCGGGGCAGAAGGACGAGCCGAACAAAGTTTTGACCCGTGATCCCAAGGGTGAGCGCAAGACGGGACTGCCCCTCGACGATGTCCTTCACGCGCGGCACAAGTATGCGAAGCGCGAATGGGAGAACGGTCAGCGCGTTTACCCCTGCTGTCACGGGGATCACCAGTGCCATCGGATCGGCAACCGGCCGTATCAAGACGAAAAGTCCGGTCCCGATCACCAGTGGGGACGCTGCGAGCCCGAGAAACCCGCTGACTTCGACCAGCCTATCGCGGCCAAATGCGATTGCGACAGCCATTGGCAGCGTGAGCAGCAGAACAAGAACCGTGCTGAGTGTCGCTACAAGAAGTGAGGTTGCCGCCGCCTGCCAAACCGACGAGGGCAGATCGGCAAGGCCCGGGAGGCCCGACAGCGTGATCGCCAGAAGCGGCAGCAGCAGAAAGACAGTACCCAAGAGGATCCAGAGGGTGTCTATTTGTCTGGCCAGTCGGCTCGTAGCATCCCAACGACGTACGGCGCGATCTAGTCCGCCGCCGAAGCTGTCACCTTGTCCAAGGCGAAGAGCGACCACCGCCGCGCCCGTGGTCAAGACGATCTGAATCCCGGCAAGTAGCGCCGCACGCCCGAGATCAAAATCAAAACGGAATGCCTGGTAGATCGCCAGTTCGATGGTCGTGGCTCGAGGTCCGCCACCGAGGATCAGCGCCACCGCGAAACTTGTGAGGCAAATGGCGAATATCACGGCCAGAGCGCCGGGGACCACCTTGCGCAGCATCGGAATTTCGATAAGCCGCGTCATGGCCCAACGGTCAACACCAAGCTGCGCGGCAAGTCGAAATCTTTCCGCCGGAACCTCTTGCCAGCCTTGCAGGATAAGTCGGGTCGCGAGCGGCAGATTGAAGAAAACATGGGCCAGGATCACGCCATGAAAGCCGTAGATCTGCAGGGGTGGAACGCCAAGAAATCCTAGGGCCTGACTGACCCACCCGGATCGTCCAAAGACCTCGATCAGCCCCAGAACGGCGACGATCACGGGCAGGATGAAAGGGGCACCCATCACAGCAATGAGCGCGCGACGACCGGGAAACCGCCGCCTCGCCAGAGCACGCGCAACCGGAATGGCAAAACCAACGCTTAACAGGGCTGAGAGGGCAGCCTGCACAACGGTAAAGCGCAACGCGGCCCAGTCGGAAGGACCAAGCCCGCGACCGGCCTCTGCGCGCCAAATCACGGCGGCGAAGGCTCCGAAAATCAGCGCCGCTACTCCAGCGGCGGCCCAAATTCCGGCGCGCGCGCTTAGCGGCTGAGCGCGGTCAGCCATTCGCTCAGCGCTTCGTCGCGCAGCGCGTCGGCCTCTTCGGCACTGAAGAGAAGCGGGTTTTGCGGCGTGATCAGGGTGTCGAAACCGTCAGGTAAGCCGGCCTCAGGGATTTTGGCCGGATACATCCAGTTGGTCGTCGGGATGATCTCCTGAAAGGCTTCTGAGAGCATGAATTCCAAGAAGCTATCCGCGAGATCCGGCGCATCGGAAGAGGCCAGCTTTGCCGCGACCTCAATCTGCATATAGTGGCCTTCGTCGAACGCCACCGCCATTTTGCTCCCATCCTCCTCGGCGATCAGGTGATAGGCGGGGGAGGTGGTATAGGACAGCACCATGTCCGCCTCTCCCTCGAGAAAAAGACCATAGGCTTCGGACCAGCCCTTCGTCACGGTGACAATATTGTCGGCAAGCCCCTCCCAGACCCCGAGTGCTTCGTCACCATAGGCAGCCTTAACCCACATAAGCAGACCAAGCCCCGGAGTGGAGGAGCGTGGATCTTGGATGATGATGCTGGTGTCGCTGTCGGCGAGGGATTGGAAGTTCGTAGGCCGGTTTTGGCCCGTCTCGGTCACGAAGGCGAAGAAACCCCAGTCATAGGGCACGAAAATCTCGTCCGCCCAAGCGATCGGCAGATCAAGTTCAGGCTCTATCCCATGCGGCGCGAAAAGGCCTGTCTCGCGGGCTGCGCCGATCAGGTTTGTGTCGAGGCCCAGAACGAGGTCAGCATCGCTGCGAGAGCCTTCAAGGCGGACACGCGCCAAAAGGGCTGCGCCGTCCTCGATGCCCACCAGCGCAAGATCGCATCCGCATTCTGCTTCGAAGGCCGCTTCCACTTTTGGCCCCGGCCCCCATTCGGACACGAAGCTGTCGTAGGTATAGATGGTCAGGTCTTGGGCCTGTGCGACACCGGTTATGGTGATTACCGCAGCGACACCTGCAATTGTTTTCATGACGCCCTCCTTCTTTCACGATTAAGGGAATGGGCGCATGCGTTTGCATTTACCTTCCCTCCGCCGGTTCTAACCGGGTCAGGTTCGACGGGTTCGCGTGACGCATCTCAGTTCCGGCCCAACACCGCAACACCCCGAGGTTCCCGCCCAAAGTAGAAGCCGTCTAGGGATAAGACAAGGGTCGGCGCGTACAACTACCGCGTTTGAAACTCAGCTCTTGAATAGCTCTGAAGAAAGAGCAGCGCCGTAAGGTCTCCGTGGTTGATCCGCACCTCGCACCGGGCGGCGACACTGGGTTTGGCATGCAGCGCCACGCCGGTACCGGCACGCCCCAACATGTCCAGGTCATTCGCGCCGTCGCCAACGGCGATCACGTCGGCCGCATGTAGACCAAGGCGTGCGCTGATTTCTTCAAGCGCCTGAACCTTCGCCGCACGTCCGAGGATCGGAAGGGCGACCTCTCCGGTGAGCAGACCGTTGCGCGCAATCAGGGTGTTTGCGCGATGTTCATGAAACCCGAGCATTTCGGCGACCCGCGCGGTGAACGCGGTGAACCCGCCCGAAACAAGGGCCGCATGCCCGCCCGCCGCGCGCATGGTCGCCAGCAAGGTCCGTCCGCCTGGCATCGGTGTGATCCGCTGTTCCAGCACTTGAGAAATTACCGCCTCAGGCAGACCCTTCAGCAGTGCCACGCGCTCGGTTAGGGCGCCCTCAAAACCCAGCTCGCCGTTCATCGCGCGTGCCGTGATTTCCTTTACATGTGCGCCCACGCCGGCCTCTTCCGCCAACTCGTCGATGCATTCCTGCTCGATCATCGTGCTGTCCATATCCGCAAGCAGCATTTTCTTGCGCCGGTCTTTTGCTGGCTGAACGACGAGGTCAACTTCGGAAGCCTGAAGCTCGGCCCAGACATCCCAGCGGTGTGCCGGGATCTGCGACATAATGAATTCCGCAGCCTCATCGGGAGAGAGCCAGACAGCCTCGCCCCCGCCCCACGCATTGCGCAGGCTGTCGACAAGAGCCGGGTCAAGATGTCCGGGCCGGGCGATGAGAGTGGTTGCAAACATGGCTCGAAAGTTTCCGATAATGGTCGGTCGGCCTAAAAGCCTTGAGGTTCACGGCTCTCTAGCCAGATTTGGTGACTTGCGAAAGACCCCGTACAGGCGTAATTCGGTCCTTGGGACACCCCTCCCCAACGAGGGGCGCATATCTGTAAGGATACCATCCATGGTAGAACGAACCCCGGCAACGCGGCCGGCAAATCCGCGTTTCTCTTCGGGCCCTTGTGCCAAACCTCCCGTCTTTTCGCTGAATAAGCTTGCTGATGCCCCTTTGGGCCGTTCGCACCGTGCCGCCGTTGGCAAGGCAAAGCTCAAGGCCGCTATTGACGGTACGCGCGAAATCCTTGGCATTCCAGACGACTATAAGGTTGGTATCGTGCCGGCCTCTGATACGGGCGCTGTCGAAATGGCGATGTGGTCGCTTCTGGGCGAACGCAAGGTCGAGATGCTGGCCTGGGAAAGCTTCGGCTCTGGATGGGTGACGGATGCCGTGAAGCAACTTAAGCTCGACGCCGAAGTTAAGACGGCGGAGTATGGTGAGATTGTCGATCTTTCGGGCGTGGATACGGACAATGACGTGGTCTTTACCTGGAACGGTACGACCTCTGGCGTGAGTGTGCCCAATGGTGACTGGATCAAGGCGGACCGCGCAGGGCTGACCATTTGCGATGCGACGTCTGCGGCCTTCGCGCAGGATCTGCCGTGGGACAAGCTCGATGTGACGACTTTTTCCTGGCAAAAGGTTCTGGGTGGCGAGGCTGCGCATGGGATGATCGTGCTCAGCCCCCGCGCTGTCGAACGGCTGGCAAGCTATACCCCGCCCTGGCCCCTGCCAAAGGTTTTCCGCCTGACGAAGGGCGGCAAGCTGATCGAGGGCATTTTCGTGGGCGAAACGATCAACACCCCGTCGATGCTGGCGGTTGAGGACTACTTGATTGCGCTCGACTGGGCGCGCTCGGTGGGCGGCCTCAATGGCCTGATGGCACGGGCGGATGAGAACGCGAAGGTGATCCATGACTTTTGTGCGACCCGGGACTGGATCGACAACCTCGCGATTGACGCAGCGACGCGGTCGAACACATCGGTTTGCCTGAAGTTCACCGATACCCGCATCAAAGATGGCACGGCATTCGCCAAGGCGGTCGCCAAGCGGCTCGAGGCCGAAGGCGTGGCCTACGACATCGGCGCTTACCGAGATGCGCCGGCGGGTCTGCGCATTTGGTGTGGTGGCACGGTCGAGACCAGCGATCTGCAGGCGTTGATGCCGTGGATTGACTGGGCGTTTCATGCAGAGATCGAAGCCCAGACCGAGGCCGCCTGAGGCTGCGCTGAAGCACAGCCTATGCAGATCCCAGTAGGGCGTGCTTCAGCGCGCCCTTCCCCAGATACAAAGCAAAGGACCACGCACATGGCTCCCAAAGTACTCGTCTCCGACAAGCTGTCGGAAACCGCGGTTCAAATCTTTCGTGACCGTGGCATCGACGTCGATTTCATGCCTGATTTGGGCAAGGAGAAGGACAAGCTGCGCGAAGTGATCGGCCAGTACGACGGCCTCGCCATCCGCTCGGCCACGAAAGTCACCGAAAAGATTCTCGAGGCTGCCAACAACCTCAAGGTCGTTGGCCGCGCCGGGATCGGCACCGACAATATCGACAAGGAAGCGGCCTCCAAGAAGGGTGTGATCGTCATGAACACGCCCTTCGGCAACATGATCACGACCGCTGAGCATGCCATCGCGCTGATGTTCGCTGTGGCGCGCCAGATACCCGAGGCTTCGGCTTCGACCCATGCGGGCAAGTGGGAAAAGTCCAAATTCATGGGGGTCGAGCTGACCGGCAAGACGCTTGGCGTGATCGGGGCGGGCAATATCGGCGGCATTGTCTGCGACCGTGCGCGCGGTCTGAAAATGAAGGTCGTCGCCTATGATCCGTTCCTCAGTCAGGAAAAGGCCGACAAGATGGGCGTTGAAAAAGTCGAGCTGGAGGAGCTTCTGACGCGCGCCGACTTCATCACCCTGCACGTGCCCTTGACCGATCAAACCCGCAACATTCTCTCGCGAGCGAACCTGGAGAAAACAAAGAAAGGCGTGCGTATCATCAACTGCGCGCGCGGCGGTTTGGTGGACGAAACCGCGGTAGCCGAGCTTTTGCAATCCGGTCACATCGCCGGGGCGGCTTTCGATGTTTTCGCCGAGGAACCGGCAACCGAAAATCCACTCTTCGGTCTGCCGAATGTGGTCTGCACGCCCCATTTGGGCGCCGCCACCACCGAGGCGCAGGAAAACGTCGCCCTGCAAGTGGCTGAGCAGATGTCGGACTATTTGCTGACCGGCGCTGTGTCCAATGCGCTCAACATGCCGTCGGTCACGGCTGAAGAAGCCAAGGTCATGGGCCCCTGGATCAAGCTGGCGGACCATCTGGGCAACTTCATCGGCCAAATGACCGATGAACCGATCAAGGCGATCAATATCCTCTATGACGGTGTGGTCAGCGAGATGAACCTCGACGCCCTGACATGCGCCGCTGTGGCCGGCATCATGAAATCCGTCAATCCCGAGGTGAACATGGTATCCGCGCCCGTTGTGGCCAAGGAACGCGGCGTCAAGATCTCGACGACCCGCCAAGATAAATCCGGCGCCTTCGAGGGCTACATCAAGCTGACGGTCGTGACGGCCAAGCGCGAACGCTCCATCGGCGGCACGGTCTTTTCGGACGGCAAGCCGCGCTTCATTCAGATCAAAGGCATCAATATCGACGCTGAGATCGGACGCCACATGCTCTACACCACAAACGAGGACGTCCCCGGTATCATCGGAACCCTCGGTCAGACACTGGGCGAAAATGGCGTGAATATCGCGAATTTCACTCTGGGTCGGGCTGCCGCCGCAGGAGAGGCCATCGCGCTGCTTTATGTGGACGAACCCGTGCCGTCTGACGTAATTGCCAAGCTTGACGCCACGGGCCTGTTTCAGCAGATCCGCGCGCTTGAGTTCGATGTGATCTGATCTGCACCACCTCCGGGCGGTTGTGCCCGCCCGGACGGTTTGTCTACTCAATCCATACTCTCACCTTGGCAGAGCGGCCTTCGGCGTCGATCACAGAAAGGGTCGAGTAGCCATATCCGAGTCCCGGCAGCTCTGCCTCTCGCCGGCGCAAACCGGTGATTAAGGGTTTGCCGTTTGCCAGAAGCGCAAAGGGCGCGACCCCGTCACGAAGCTTCACGACAAGCGTCTCTTGTCCGACTGGCACCTTTGCGCCGTCCGGCGGAAAGATGAGTTTGGGCGCATCCGGTTCCTGTCCGAAGGGTGCGTCGCGCCCGGCAAATTCGCGCAGGGGCTGTGGCAGCCGCGCCGTCGGCAGGATCAAGGTGTCCGGCGGCGGTGGCGGCAGGGGATCGACGTGCGGTTTGAGTCGTTGAAACGCCTCGAAGAGAACCGGCGCGGCCAGTTCGCCGCCAAAGGCCCCTGGCACCGGCGTGCCGTCGGGACGTCCGATCCAGACGGCGGCCACATGCGCCCCGTCAAACCCTACAGCCCAAGCGTCGCGATGCCCATAGGACGTGCCGGTCTTGTAGGCGATACGGTCGCGGGGCGCGCCGGCAGGCGGAGTGAGACCGGCGAGGATATCGCCCACCTGCCATGCCGCCACTTGGCCAAGCACCCGCCGCGTTTGGGTTTCCATGGCACTGTCCTTGCGCCAGTGAAGCGGCCGCTCGAGGCCGCCGCTCGCGAGCATCGCATAAAGCTGCGTCAGCCCTTCCAGTGACACACCAATCCCGCCAAGCGCGACGGCCAGTCCAGTCCGGTCCCCCGGCAGCCGGCTTTCAACGCCACTTCTGCGCAAAGCTTCAATCAGATGCGCCGGACCGATTTCATTCAAGAGCAGAACAACCGGAATATTCAGGGACAGGCGCAAAGCCTCGGCGACCGGCAGCATGCCTCGAAACGCACCGTCGAAATTGCGCGGTGCATAGCGCCCGAACCGGACCGGGCGATCGTCGATCAAGGTTTGCGGGTGCGCCAATCCCCTATCGAACGCAAGCGCGTAGACGATAGGTTTCAGCGTCGATCCTGGCGAACGGAATGCCTGCGTCATGTCGACAAAGCCTTGCCGTTCAACGCTGTAACGCGCCGAGCCGACTGAGGCGAGAATCTCGCCACTGCGGTGATCCGCAATCACGAGCGCGGCGGAAACCCCGTCCGGCAAGTCACGCACGGCTCTGGTTGCGACTGCCTCGAGGCGGGTCTGCAATGAAGCATCCAGCGTCAGATCGTGTTGCCAAGCATGCGGGTTCTCTTTGACTGCCCTGTCCGAGAGATGCGGAGCAAGCTGCGGAAAGGGCAGTCGGATATGCGGTACCGGCTCGCCCTGCGCGCCGCGCAGGGTATCTGCGCTCAGAATACCAGCCGCCAAAGAACGCCGCAGCACCCTGTCGCGCGCGGCTTCGGCAAAGGGATGCGCCCGGTCGGGGCGTCGCGCCTCGGGCGCTTGGGGAAGGGCTACCAAAAGCGCGGCTTCGGCCGGGGTCAGGCGGCGCGGTTCCTTGCCAAAATAGGCCAGTGACGCGGCGCGGATGCCTTCGAGATTTCCGCCAAAGGGCGCACGTTCGAGGTAAAGCTGAAAGATCTCCCGTTTGTCGAGTTGCCGTTCGAGGGCGAGGGCGACCCGAATCTGCCGAAGTTTTCCCTCAAGTTGGCCCGTGCCGCTATTCTCCAGCAGTCGCGCCACCTGCATCGACAGGGTCGAACCGCCGGACACCACCCGACCATGCCATAGCGCCTGGCCCAAAGCGCGCAGCATGGCGATGGGATCGACACCTGCATGGTGATCGAAGCGCTTGTCCTCGTAGGCCAGCAACATCTGTCGGTAGAGCGGATCGACTGTTTCAGGTGTGACCGCAAGGCGCCAACGTCCTTCCTCTACCGTGTAGACCCTCAAGAGATGTCCGTTTCGGTCACGCACCTCGGTCGAAAGGGTCGTAACGCGGGATGGTAATTCAGTGCGAGCGATCCAAAGGTCCAGCCCGTCTCGAGTGATCCCCGCCAGAAAAAGAAGAAGCGCGAACCCGGCAAAAAAGCGATCAAACCGGCGCATGCTCGACCTTTCCCTGCCAAAGGCCCGGGTAAAGCGTGACAAAGCCCGACGCATCGACCGCCAACGTGGTCGTCGTGCTGGTTTGCTTGGCGCGATAGTCGATGAGCGCCGCGCCGTCCCCGACCCGGTAGATCTGATCGAGCGGACGTAGCGCCGTGTCCGGATAGTCGAGCCACGCGGCGCACAGGCACCGTTCATCAGAACCACCGTCGCGCAGCTTTCGCACGGGCATCAGGTTCGTGGCTGGAGTGAACCCCAGGTCGATGTCGCGGGCATCGGCCAGACCGGTTTGTAGCTGGCCATTGATATGCCACGACGCACCGTCACGAAGGATGTGCAGCTTCACGTCCCGATCCCCGCGGGTTCCCGCGATATCGGCGGTCAGAGTTTGCCAATCCGTATCGCAGCGCACCACGTAATCCAGAGCGGCAAATCCGGCCTCGTCGCGGAACCGTGCATGCCCAATGAGGATCCATCCCGCTTCTTCGCGCGCGAGGCGGCACTGGTCTTCTCCCTCACGGTCAAGCGCGGTCCAATGTGCTACGGCCACTGTTTGCCCGGTCACTCGACAACCTCCATGCGGCCGGTGGCCGTTCTTGCGCGGTATTGCGGGCGGTACATATCCTCGACCGACGCGGCCGGGTGGTGATAGCTGCCGGGGCTGACGGCACGGACAATATAGGCGAGCTGAAAGGGGTCGTCCGAGCGCCAATCCACGGCCGCGAGAAACCGTTCGGCGCGGAATTCAGTATGTCTTGCTTCGGTCGTTTTCAGCCAGTCAAGCGCGCGAATATCGCCCGAGCGCAGCAGCGCGGGGTTGTCGATCTCAAACCCCGCCGGAAGCGGGTCATCAATCATCAGACGCGCTTCGCCCCGTTCGAAGGGCCGGACCGTAAGAACTGTTACAAGCCGGCTGCCCGTGGGCACCGCGCCAAGGTCGATCCGCGCGCCTTCAAGGTCATAATAGGCCCGTTCGATAGCATATCCGTATCCGCCTGCCTCTGGCGCAACGGTGGGCACCCCGATAGTTGTGAGGGTGATTTCGACAGGCCGCGCGCCAGTGTTGCCAAGCGTTTTCGTGGGCCCATCCGCCGTGAAACGGTGAACCAGAGGACCCGTGATCGGTGTACCGTCAAGCGTCAGCGTCGCCGCAGAAGGCGCTCGCAAAAGCGCCTTGGCAGCCAGAAGTGTCCAGGCCTGCTCTTGCGTTGAAAGATGCGGCGCGTCGGCGCCAAGCGTGCCGGCAAGTGCAGACAGGTCCACAACGTCACTGTTGGCTTCCGCCGCAAGGGTCAGGAGACCGGCGCGATCGCGTCGTTGAGTGCCGTAATCGGCACGCCAATGATGGGACTCCGGACTATTGTTGTTGATTATCCGGTGGAGGGCCATTGCGAACATCCGGTCGGCGCGCGTTTGATCGCCATAGGCGGCAAGCGCTGCGCCCAGTTGCGCCAAAGCCAAGGGCGTACCAAGGCCGTTGGCCTTTACATCTGCGTAATAGCGTAGATCGCCCATGCGGGCGACGCGCTCGCGCGCGAGCACCATCAGCGCATAGGCGATATCTTCGCCGCCCTCGTCGAAATCCGGGGCATAGTTCACGCGATTTCGCAGATTGTCCAAGGCCATGGCATAGGCTTGTTGAGGAACCTTGAAGCCTTCGTTGCGGGCGCGTGACAGGAAATCGGTAACGTAGGCATCAAGCCAGAAATCACCGGAGTCTGCCCGCCAAAGGCCAAAGCCACCGCCCGCGCTTTGCCGTGTAAGTACCCGGGCGATGGATTGATCGATGCTCGCGGCGATCTGGGTTTCGTCTGCAAGGCCCATGGCGCCCGCGACGCCGTTGAAATAAAGCAATGGCAAGCCGCGCGAAACGATCTGCTCGGTACAGCCGTACGGATATCTGTCAAGCGACGTCAGAAGACCCGGCACGTCGAGTTTCGCCAAGGCGCCTGCCGACAATACGGCCTGACCGGTGCCTTGCCGAAGACCGGCGAAGATATCCGAACCCAGGCTGACGCTGTCGCCAGCGGCCAGCGTAAAGCGCCGGGTGGTCGCAATTGCAGGATCGTTCGCGCGCACTCCCAGAATAAGATTTTTGGTAAGCTGTTGGCCATCGGGTGTGGTCAGAGCAATCCGCAGGCTCTGATCGGCGGTATCCCCTGCGCGGATAGGCAACCTCAATGTCAGTTTCTCTCCCTCTGCGAGATCAAGGCCGGATGGCACCGGGCCCAGAAGCGACAGGCCCTCTGAGCTGACATCCAAGCCAGTCCGCCCGGCAGACCCGTCGGCATGAACGATCTCGAGCAAGAGGCTGCTTTCGTCACCTGGGGACAGAAAGCGCGGTAGCGAGGCTGTCATCACAACCGGGTCGCGCAGGATCGTGTCTTGCGTGGCTTGTCCCACTGCAGACGGGCTCCAGGCCACTGCCATGAGCCTGACCGTGCCGTTGAAATCGGGTATGTCGAAGCTGAGTGCGGCGCGGCCGTCCGGCCCCACTGCGACGGGTCCGGAAAAGAACGCCACCAACTCCTCTGTCGGGCGCGGCGCTTGGGTTCCGACCCTGTTTCCGGCATCACCGCCAGAACGCACGCGTCCCTCCGCGCCGGTCATACCGTTGATCAATCGCCCATAAAGATCACGGATCTCGACCCCGAGGCGGCGCTGTCCGAAGTAATGTGCAGACGGATTGGGGCTTTCGAAGCCGGTCAGGTTAAGGATGCCCAGATCCACGGCGGCGAGAGTGACAAAGGCCGTTTCGCCCTCGGCGATCCCGTCGACTGTCAGCCCGACGTCCAGCGGGCCGCGCGGTGTGCCGATCTGCGGGGCTTCGATGCGGACCGAAAGCTGTTTCGTGCCGGGCGCGATCCTTGCGTAGGAAAGTCCGAGCGCGCGCGCCGGATTGCGGCCTTCGTCCTTGTTCATGGGTCGGATGACCTGAGCGGTGACATAGGCCCCGGCACCCCAGTCTTCGGTCACTTCAAGCGGAACAAGATTCTCACCCTCAACCACCTCGACCGCCTCCATGGTGATGACCCGGTTTGACATGACACCGATCAGCGCGGTTCCAGCGTAGCGCGGCACCAAACGCAGCTCGGCGGTGTCGCCCGGGCTATAGGCCGGCATGTCGAGAGACAGTTCCAGTGTGTCGGGGGTGCTGCTGGCATCGGCGGGGGCGTACCAACCGGCATAGAACTCGACCGAAGAGGCCACGTAATCAGGACCGGTACGTTCGACCAAAAGCTCGTAACGGCCCCAATCCACCCGCTCGTCCAAAGCAAGCGGGACCTGTCCGGTCGTTCCCGTTCCGGTCGCGACCTGCTTGCGTGTCGTGATCGGTTCCCAGTTCCAGTTGCCGTATTCCTCGTACCACTGGTACCGGGTGGAAATGCGATTGAGGGTCCATGACACTTCCATCTGCTGCGGTGTAAGATCGGGTGCGACCCCGATGATCTCGAAGGCGGCTTCGGCACCTTCGGAAACCACCCCGTCGAAACGGGGCTTGATGCCGATCATGGGACCGGCCGGCGCGAGATCGCGGCGTAGGCGGCGCTCGACCGGGCGGCCGGATCCCTCCTTCATGGCCAGAATCACTTCGGCCTCGAAGGGCCGATCCGCGACTGCCGGTATTGGCAATGGCACAGACAGGCTTAGTTTGCCGTCATTGTCAGTTTCGCCACCGTCGAGATAGGTTGAAATCGCCGAGACGAGAGCGTCGTGGCGCCCGAAGCGGTAACCTGGAAATGCGTCCAACTCTGTGAGCGGTGTCAGGCGGACGGTTCCGTCGGCCTCCAGCCCAGCGCCAGGCGCGCCGAAAAGATACCGGGCCTCGACCCGGAGCGGCGCGGTGTCGCCGGGCCGGATCGGACCGTCGGGCAGCGCCATCTCGAAATCTATGCGTTCGGGAAGGAAATCTTCGACCACTACTGTTCGGCTGACCAGCGGAGCAGCTTCCGGCTCGCCGAAAATGTCGAGCGTCCAGCCGCCGCGCGGGGCCGTCGCGGCCACGGGAAGTGCGAAAACATGTCCTCCCGCGACATCCTCGGATGACAGGCGCCGGAGGTATTCCACACCGTCCGGTCGCGTAAGAACCGCTGTGAGCGGGAGACGTTCAATGGCCGCCGCCTGTTCGTCGCGGGCAAGCGCTGTGGCATGGATCGTCTCTCCCGGCCGGTATGCGCCGCGATCGGTGGCAAGAAAGACGTCAACCGGTGGCGCGGGCGGGCGTCCTTCGACCCCTCTGTCGGAAAGATCGAAGGCCGGATCGGTAAGCGACAGAAACGCCAGATCGTCGTTGTCCGCCTTGGCTACGATCATCGCCGGTGACGCGCCATCCGTTCCGCGCAGCAGGCCCGGTGCAAAGGTGGCGTGGCCCTTTGCATCCGTGGTCTGGCTTGCAATCACCCGATTGGCACGTGACAGGAGATCGAGTGTAATATCCTTGCGCGGTTGGGCATCTCCCAAGCCGCGCACGATCACATGCAGGCCGTCTGTGCCCTTGAACGTGGTCAAACCTAAGTCGGTCAGGATGAACCATTGGGTCGATCCGGCATCGTCATAGGTGTCTACACCCGGCACCCGCGCGGTCAGGGCATAGATTCCCGGGTTGAGATCGCTAAGGATATCACCCATTGGCAGGCGTGTGGTCATCGTGCGGTTAAGTTCGTTCTGAACCGCACCGGTGCCGCGCCAGACCTCCTCGGCGATCTCTGACGAAAACTCGCGCTCTTCATATGCGCTGAGCGGGCGTCCGAAATATCCGTCCTGAAGCGTGCGCAGAAGATTGCGGTCGCTGGCCCGCCTTAAGAGCAGATCAACTTCATTCAGATTGACCGTTTCGATCGGCAATGCGGCGTTGCCGGCCTTTGGCAAGACGTAGGCGCGACTTCCAAAGCCCGCGCTCGGGCTTCTGTCACGGATATACTGAGAGATCTCGACATCTTTGATAAGACGCTCTCCGCTCGCGGCAGGAAGGCCACGGCGAAACGTGATCCGATAACGCTCGCCGTGTTCGACGCCTCCTATGCAGATTTGTCCGCCCTCTGCCTGCACAACAAGGCCGGGGTCGGGCAGGCGTACGAAGGGCGTGTAGTCGGTCCCAGCCTTGATCAGAGGTTCAGAAAACTCTGCGCAGATCCGGGGTGATGCGGTTTCGTTGTCCGACCGATGAGTGGTGATCCGGAAACCGTATTTTCCGTTCGCTGCTTCAAGCGCGGCGACCACATCCGCCCGTGGCTGGATTTCCTCCGCGAGGCGAAGCGCGCGGATAAGGTCGCGTCCGCGTCCCATGCGTTCAAGCGCCTCACCGGTGATCATCAAGGCGGTAGCACGTAAAGGATCGTTCGGCGCGCGAAGGTAGGCATTGATAGCGGCCTGAAGGGCCTGCCGTGCGTAGCGTGATTTCTCCGCGTTGTTTTGCGTCTCAATCAGCAAAGACAGGCGCGCATACTCGGCCCATTGATCGGCGGCGTCGGACAGGGCCACCGCCGCACCGGTCCAGCGCATGGCGTTCAGATAGTCGTTCTGGGTCAGCCGTTCGCGCGCGGCAGCCAGCATTGCCCCCTGATCCCACTGCCCCCCGGGGTGCCGCGCCCCGATTCCAAGTGCGAGGTCCCGCGCCTGAGCGATATCGGCATCCGACAGGAATGCCAGATCGCCACGTCGCGCTTCCGCTTGTGCAAGCACCCGAGTGTCCGTGGGAAACAACTCGGCCGAAATCGCGCCTTCGTAGGGTTGCCGTTCTGAAATCCCGCGCTTTGAAAAACAGGCGTTGGACCGGCTGTTGAACGTATATGCGCTGCAGGCCGGATTTGCGAAACAGGCAGTACGGCAGGCTTCGAGCGTGGTATCGAAAAGCGGGTCGAGATCAGCACCGTAGAAATCGACATTGCGGGTGACCACCTCGCGCCGGTCCGGCACTGCCGTCTGGGCTATGGCAAGATTTGCACTGAACAGACTGCACAGAAGGATCAAAGCGACAAATGAATGGCGGAGCATGGCGACCTCCCTGTCAAAGAGTTCAATCGTGCCACGCGCATTCTGGGCTGACAACGATTCCGAGGCCGGGTTTAAAGACTTGTTCACCCTGATACCGCAATCTGGCGGCCAAATGACGGACCGCCACGGGGGAGGTTTTGGGTGTGAGCCTTGCCAACAAACTCGCGCAGGAACGGCGGGCAAGGCTGGCCGCCGAACGCCTTCTGGAGCAGAAGCAGGCAGAGCTTCAGGCCGCCAATCGCAAACTTGGCAAGCATGCACAGGCACTAAGCGAGGAAATCAATGAGACTCGCGCCGAGGTGCAGACCGTGCGCGATGAGAACGCGCGCGTCAAATCCGACCTGTCCATCGCCAACCAGAAGATCGAGATCGCCGAACGGCGGCTGTGGCACTCTATCGAGACGATCCAGGATGGGTTCGCCTTTTTCGATGCCGACAGCCGTATGATCGCGGCCAACCAGGCGTGGCTTGCGGTTTTTGAGGGACTGGATGACGTTCGTCCGGGCATCAGCTACATCGAATTGCTTCAATACGCGACCGAAGAGGGGATCGTGGATATCGGCGATACGCATCCCGCGGCCTGGCGCGAGGCGATGCTGGACCGCTGGCAATGCCCGTCTCCCGAGCCGGAGATTATCCGGCTCTGGAGCGGCGCTTATATCAAGCTGATCGACCAGCGCGGCCATGGTGGGGACGTGGTAAGCCTTGCGCTCGATATCACCGACACGATCCGGTACGAGCAAAAGCTCAAGAGTGCCCGGCGCAGGGCAGAGGCGGCCAGCCGCGCGAAGTCCTCTTTCCTCGCCAATATGAGCCACGAAATCCGCACGCCGATGAACGGGGTCGTTGGTATGGCTGAACTTCTGAAGGACACCGCGCTCGACGAAGAACAGCTTCTGTACGCAAACACGATCAAGAACTCCGCCGAGGCGCTGCTTGTGATCATCAACGACGTGCTCGATTACTCAAAGATCGAAGCGGAAAAGCTCGTCTTGCACGCAGAGCCATTCGACCTTGAACGCTGTATCCACGAACTGGTCATGCTGCTTCAGGCAAACGCGCGCGACAAGGGACTCGACCTGCTGGTGGATTACGACCTCTTCCTGCCAACCCGCTTTGTCGGAGATCCTGGTCGCATAAGGCAGGTGATGACCAATCTTCTCGGGAACGCCGTGAAATTCACCGAAACTGGGCATGTTCTTGTGCGCGTCGTAGGAGTTTTGAACGACTCCTCCGGGCACGTAACCCTGCACGTTACCATCGAGGACACCGGCATCGGCATTCCTGAAGACAAGGTCGAACATGTCTTTGGCGAGTTCAATCAGGTCGACGACGAAACCAACCGCCGTTTCGAGGGAACGGGTCTAGGTCTCGCGATTTCGGAAAAGCTCATTCGGCTTATGGGGGGCGAGATCTGGGTCGAATCCGTGCAGGGAGAGGGGTCGATCTTCGGGTTCGCGCTGACCCTGCCTTTGGCCGAGCCTGGCGGCCTGGTGGACAGCCGTTTGCCCAAGGGCCTGCGACGCGTCCTGATCGTGGAGCCGCATGACCTGAGCCGGGAAATCCTCTTGCGGCAATTCGAGGGACTGGGGCTTTTCGCCCGGTCTTGCGAAACCGCGCAGGCGGCGCTGGATCTGGTCGAGGATCAATTCGATCTGATCGTGGTCAATCACGTGATGCCAGCGATGGATGGGATCGAACTAGCCGAGGCCGTGCATGCGTCGGGTCGCAATATCCCTGTGATCCTTCTCAGCTCGAATACCGGCAGCGCGGATTGTGATCCGGGGCGGACTCATCTTCACGCCACCCTGCAAAAGCCTGTGCTGCGCAGTGCCCTGTTCAAGGCGCTCGAAACCGTTCCCGCTACCGCGACGGACGACCGTTCCGCGCCGCTCCCTCCGTCTGACGGTGAGCCGGAACACACGCCGCCCCGCGCTATGCGTATTCTCGCGGCGGAAGATAACAAAACGAACAGGCTGGTGTTCACCAAGATGCTCAAGGCGCTCGATATAGAAATCGAACTGGCCGAAAACGGGCACGAGGCTGTCGCGGCCTTCACCGCATTTCAGCCCGACCTCGTCTTCATGGATATCTCGATGCCAGAGATGGACGGCAAAGAGGCCACCGCCCGGATACGGGAGCTGGAAAAAGAAACGGGAGGGCACACGCCCGTGGTGGCCATGACGGCCCACGCGATGGAAGGTGATAATGCAGAGATCCTGGCCGCCGGTCTGGACCATTACCTGACCAAGCCGCTGCGGCGCGAGGCGCTGATTGAGCGGATTCTCGACGCCTGTCCGGCCGAGGCCCGCCCGCCGGTGCCGGCCATCGCAGCCGCCGGGTGATCAGTTCTGCGCGTCGCGCAGAAAGACCCAGTCGTCTCCTTCTGAAAACCCGGCGTCATAGGTGTAGCCGCCAGTGTCGAAGTCTTTGAGTCCCTCGGCCTTGGTCAGTCGGTTCTGGACAATAAACCGCGCCATCGCGCCCCGGGCCTTCTTGGCGTAAAAGCTTACGATCTTCGGCTCGCCGTTCTTCACTTCCTTGAAGATCGGTGTGATCACCCGGAGCTTCAGCGCGTCACGGTCGACTGCGCCGAAATATTCCTGGCTGGCGCAGTTGATCAGCAGATCGCCATTGACGGCCTCGGCATCGGCATTGAGCCGCTTCGCGATCTTGTCCCCCCAGTACTCATAGAGCGTTTTGCCGAGACCGGTCTTAAGTCGACTGCCCATTTCAAGGCGATAGGGCTCGATCTCGTCAAGCGGACGTAACAGCCCGTAAAGCCCGGACAGGATCCTCAGGTGATCCTGCGCCCAGTCCAATTCTTCGGCGTCCAGGCTCTTCGCCTCGAGGCCCTGGTACGTGTCCCCGGCAAAGGCAAGCGCCGCGGGCTTGCGCTCCATCTCGCCGAAATCGCGGAAGCGATCCGCATTCAGCTTGGCGAGATCGTCACTGATCCCCATCAGCTTTTTCAACTCGCCTCGGGATAGTCCACGCGCCACCTCGGCCAATTCATCGGCTTCCTTGCGAAACCTTGGCTTGGTGGCGGTCACACCCTCCACCGGGTTCATGTCCAACTTCTTGGCGGGCGATACGACGATCAGCATACTCGTTCCTCTGGCTTTCCATTTCGGGCTGATCTAGTCCGCCGCGTGCAGAACGTCCAGAAAGGCGGGACCAAATCGTTCGGCGCGCTTGTCTCCCAAGAGCCGCGTCAGCCCGTTCAGGTCGCGCGGGCGTGTCGCGGCGACCTTGGCCAGAAGAGACGCCGAACAGCTGAGCGGTTTCTCGATCCCGTCTTCGCCGCGCGCCAGATCCGCCTGCACCTCCTGCAGGCGGTCGTAGATCGTGCCGGCCTCTCGCCCGGCAATCTTTCGACGGGTGGGATGCATGGTTGTGGCTTCGCCGTTGATCACCGACAGGAAGTCCGCGCCGTATTGTTCCAGTTTCTTGGCGCCTACTCCGTTTACGCGCGCCATATCGTCCAGGGTGCGGGGCCGGGTTTCCGCCATCTCGATCAGGCTACGATCGGTGAACACGATATAGGCGGGTACGTTCGCGGCTTCAGCAAGCGCCCGGCGTTTGGCCTTGAGCGCGGACAGGAGTGGCGCATCCTCATCCGACACAAGCGCCTTGGGCGTCGGACGGCGCGCCTTAGTGTCAAGCGTGTCGCGCCTTAGCGTGACGGATTCGAGACCGCGCAGAACCGGCAGCGCCTTTTCCGTAAGACGCAGCGCCCCGTGCCGGCTTGGATCGGGCCGGATAAGGTCATGCCCCATCATCTGTCGAAAAAGCCCCTGCCAAACGCGGCGCGGCGTGTCCTGACCAACGCCAAACGTCGGCAAACGGTCATGACCGCGCGCGCGAATCTTGTCGGTTTCCGTGCCGGTAAGGATATCTATCAAATGGCCCGCACCAAAGAATTCCTCGGTGCGAAGGATCGCCGAGAGAGCCTTCTGCACGGCCTCGGTGCCATCGAACGTATCGACTGGATTGGCGCAGGTGTCGCAGTTGCCGCAGGGCTGCGGCGTCTCGCCGAAATAGCGTAGTAAGGTCTGCCGTCGACATCCGTGGGTTTCGGCGAGACCGAGAAGCGCGTTTAGCCGCGCATGATCAGCAGCACGCCGTTCGGGTGGCGCGAGGCCTTCGTCGATTTGGGACCGACGCAACCGGATATCGTCCGCTCCGAACAGCGTCAGCGTTTCGGCGGGCGCGCCATCGCGCCCGGCGCGGCCGATCTCCTGATAATAGGCTTCGATCGACTTTGGCAGATCGGCATGTGCGACCCAGCGGATATCGGGCTTGTCCACGCCCATTCCGAAAGCCACTGTTGCCACCACGATCAAGCCTTCCTCGGCGCTGAAACGTCGCTCGACATCCCGTCGCGCCTCCGCCTCCATGCCGCCGTGGTAAAAGCAGGTCTTGTGTCCGTCCTGTGCCAGCGCCGCGGCCAGGGTCTCGGTCTTGGCGCGCGTGCCGCAGTAGACGATACCGGATTGCCCTTTCCGGGCGCCCGCAAAATCAAGGATTTGTCGGCGGGGGCTGTCCTTTGCGGCGAAGGCCAGATGAATATTGGGCCGGTCAAAGCCGCGCAGGAAGGTCTGCGGTGCGCGGCCCTCGAACAGCTTCTCGACGATTTCCTGCTGGGTCTCGGCATCGGCTGTGGCGGTGAAGGCCGCGAGCGGCACGCCGAGTGCGCGCCGAAGATCGCCGATACGCAGGTAGTCCGGGCGAAAATCGTGGCCCCATTGGCTGACGCAATGGGCCTCGTCGACTGCAATGAGCGACACGCCGATCCGCCGCAGCATGCCGATCGCCGATCCGGCAGAAAGCCGTTCGGGTGCAATATAAAGAAGTTTGAGGCGCCCGGCTTCCAGCGCATCCCAAACCTCGCGAGTTTCCTCTTCGGTATTGCCGGAAGTCAGCGCGCCGGCTTCAACGCCGACGGCGCGCAGCGCGCGCACCTGATCGCGCATCAGGGCAATCAAAGGCGAGATCACCACGGTGACACCATCGCGCATCAGCGCAGGTAATTGATAGCAAAGGGATTTCCCGCCACCCGTCGGCATAATGGCGAGGGTGTTGATGCCCGCGCGCACGGTGTGCACGATCTCTTCTTGCCCGGGGCGGAACGCATCGAATCCGAAGATATCCCGCAACAGCGTGGCAGCGCTTTGCATGTGAAGGCCCGTAAGTTTTTTGTTTCTGCTCTTACGGTGACTTTTTCACATCAGGATTCGGTAAACAAGGGTCCGCCCGCGCGTTTAGCGCAGCAAAAGCTCCGGCAGGATGAAATCGCGCAGGGACAGCACGATGATGATCGCCACCAGCGGCGCAAGGTCGAGCGGCCGGGTGTCTGGCAGAAACCGGCGGATCGGCTCGTAGATTGGTGCAAGCAACCGATTAAGGCCTTCCCAGATCTGCGCGACGAATTGCTGCCCGAGATTGAGCACCTGAAAGCTGATGAGCCAGCTCATGATTACATGCGCGATCATGATGAAGAAAACCACGTCGAGGATCAGCCTAAGGGGGCCGTAGATTGCCATCATGATGCGTGCTCCTGTGTGTCTGGCCCTCACCTAAGCGCGCAGACGAAAATGCGCAAGTCTGACGCGGGGTTGTGGTTGACCCTTGCCCGGCTTTGGTCAAACACGGCCAGCAAAAGGAGGACGTGACATGTATCCAGTCATCCGCATGGTCTGGCAGTTGCTGAAATACCGCCGCGCGCCGCGTCTGGGGCTGACGGATTGTCATGTATCCCACCACATCTGCCTGCCTTGGGATATCGACCTCTGGATGGAGCTCAACAACGGGCGGACGCTCACGCTTTATGACCTGGGGCGTATCCCGTTGGCGGTACGCACCGGTTTGGCAACCACATTGCGCAATCAGCGGTGGGGTCTGACCGTGGCTGGGGCCAGCGTGCGGTACCGCCGGCGAATCCGGATGTTCGAGGTGGTCGAGATGCGATCACGGGCGATCTGCTGGGATGACCGGTTCATGTATCTCGAGCAGTCGATGTGGCAAAAGAACGGTGAGTGCGCCAATCACATCCTTTATCGCGCCGCCGTAACCGGACGCGACGGTATCGTGCCACCCGCACAGGTGGCCGCAGAGATGGGCGTCGACGCGCAGAGCCCGGCGGTTCCCGAGTGGGTCGACCGCTGGATCGACGCCGATGCGACCCGACCCTGGCCGCCAATGCAGGATTAGCTTGCCAGCGTCACCCAAGCCTCGCCATAGTCGCCGCGAAAAGGGGGCAGTATGGCAGAGATTTCGGCGCGCAAGCGGCTTTGGGGCTGGTACTTTTTCGACTGGGCAAGCCAGCCCTATCACACGCTCCTCGTCACCTTCGTCTTCGGCCCCTATTTCGCATCTGTCGCGTCAGCGCATTTCCTCGGGCAGGGCCTGACCGAAAGCGCCGCCGACGCCGAAGCGCAAACGCTCTGGTCCTGGTGCCTGGCCCTTGCCGGGCTGATCATCGCGTTCGGCGCACCGGTCATGGGGGCCATGGCCGATACCGCCGGGCGCCGCCTGCCGTGGATCGTCGGGTTTTCCGCGCTCTATGTGGTCGGAGCTTCTGGTCTGTGGCTGACCGCGCCGGATGGCTCCAACATGTTGTTGGCGCTGTGTCTTTTCGGTCTTGGCTTCATCGGGGCGGAATATGCTCTGATCTTTGTGAATTCACAGCTGCCATCGCTTGGTCCGCCCGATACTGTCGGTCAGGTCTCGGGATCGGGCTTTGCCTTCGGATATATCGGCGGGCTGAGCGCGCTTGCGATCATGCTCCTCTTTTTTCAGACGATGGACGGCGGAAAGACCATCGTCGGGCTGGATCCCGCCTTTGGGCTCGATCCGGCCAGCGAGCAGGACAAGCGCATCGTCGGTCCGTTCACCGCGCTCTGGTTTGCGGTGTTCATGATCCCCTACTTCCTCTGGGTGCGCGAACCGGTTCGGAGCCGTCCTGATCACACCGTGCGCCGGGCGCTGCACCTGCTCGCGCAGTCGGTCGCCAAACTGCCCAGCCGGCAAAGTCTCTTGGCCTATCTTGGTTCGTCGATGTTTTATCGCGATGCGCTGAACGGGCTCTACGGCTTCGGTGGCACCTATGCCACGCTGGTGCTGGACTGGTCGATCGTTCAGGTCGGGGTCTTCGGCATCGTCAGCGCCATTGCCGCCGCGGGCTTTAGCTGGATCGGGGGCAAGGCCGATCGCCGCTTTGGGCCCAAGCCCGTTATTCTTCTTTCGATATGGGGGCTTATCGCCGTTTGCATCACGGTTGTCAGCATGGAGCGTACGCAGGTTTTCGGGGTGCCGCTCGCGGTGGGCTCGACGGTTCCGGACGTGATATTTTTCGGCTGCGGCATTCTGATCGGCGGTCTTGGCGGCACCTTGCAGGCGGCCAGCCGGTCAATGATGGTGCGCCACACTGATCCGGCCGCGCCGACCGAGAGCTTCGGCCTTTACGGTATGTCGGGTCGGGCGACGGCCTTTATCGCGCCGGCGCTGATCGGTCTGGTGACAAGTCTGAGCGGGAGTGCGCGAATTGGCGTGTCGCCTCTGATTGTGCTTTTCGTGATCGGATTGCTGTTGTTAAGGTACGTCAAAGCGGAAGGGGACGTGACCGAATGAACCGCATTGCCAAAATCCTCCTACTGAGTGTCTTCGTTGCCGGGTGCGAAAGTTCTGCGCCCGAAAAAGAGGCGAGATCTCAACAGGTTGTATCAACTCAGAATATCCCTGCCTCGATGCAGGGCGTTGAGGCGAAACAGCTTTTTGGCGCCAAGGCGCGCGCGTCAAGCCAGGGTCCGCGCCCCTTTGGCAGCTACGCCAAGGGCTGCATGGCCGGGGGTGTGGAGCTTCCTGAAACGGGACCCACCTGGCAGGCGATGCGGCTGAGCCGGAACCGCAACTGGGGGCACCCTGAAACGATTGATTTCATTGAAAAGCTGTCTCGTTTCGCGGCGTCCCAGCCGGGCTGGGAGGGGCTTTATATCGGGGATATCAGCCAGCCGCGCGGCGGGCCAATGCTGTCTGGGCATCGCAGCCACCAGATGGGGCTCGACATCGATGTGTGGATGCTTGCGCCCAAGCGACTGAACCTGAGCCGGGCGGAAAGGGAAAACATTTCAAGCACTTCGCTGCGCCGTGCCAATGGGGCCTACACCAATGACAAGTGGACGCGGCAGCATCACGAGATCATGAAGGCCGCCGCCAAGGATCCGCGCACCGCCAGAATTTTTGTGTTCCCCGGCGCCAAGGTGCGGATGTGTCAGGACGAAACCGGCGACCGAAGCTGGCTGCGCAAGATCCGGCCTTGGTGGGGGCATCACTACCACTTTCATGTCAGGCTGAAATGTCCTGCGGGATCAGGCGGTTGCGTGAACCAGTCGGAGCCGCCGGCGGGGGATGGCTGCGCGGATGCGGAACAGTGGGTGCAGAATATCCTGAACCCGCCGCCACCCGATCCCAACGCGCCTAAGCCCAAGCCGCGGCGCGAACTGACCATGGCGGACCTGCCGGGGCAATGCGTGGGGGTGCTGCAAGCGAATTAGGCAGCCCCGCCATATCCTGTGGAGAAATTTTTCCCGACCCCTGCATTTTGTTTTGACAACGCCGAAAACTGTGGCAGGCTGAAGGTGAGTTCAACAAGCGAAAGGAGGTGGTCCAGTGTCTATAAAGGGATTGGAGCGAGGTGTCGGAACAGTCAGGGAGGACCGCGTCTGAGGCAGCCCTCGGGCGTTGAGACCACCCGGATTGGCACGGCCTAACCGGCCCGCCTCCGGAAACCTTTAGGGGCCGCTCCTTTGGAGTGGCCCTTTCTGGTTTTTGTACATTTTGTCCCTAGTTTTTCAGGGGCATTGTCCATTTTGTACAGAATTTTGAGGACCCCATGCTGAAGATCACAGACCGCATTTCGATTGAGGATTGGGAGATCACCGAGCAGTTCATCCGCGCCGGCGGACCGGGCGGGCAGAACGTGAACAAGGTGTCCTCGGCGGTCGAACTGCGCTTCGAGGCGGAGCGGTCGCCGAACCTGCCCGACCCGGTCAAGCGGCGGCTGCGACGGATCGCCGGACGGCGCTGGACGAAAGAAGGCGCGGTGGTGCTTCAGGTTTCGGAAGAACGCAGCCAGGCGCGCAACCGCGAGATCGCACGGGAGCGCCTGGCGGAGCTGATCCGGAAGGCGACGGAGACGCCCAAGCGGCGGATCCCGACGAAGGTGTCGAAGAATCAGAAGCGGAAGCGGGTGGAGGCGAAGAAGAAGCGCGGGGAGGTGAAGGCGCTGCGGGGGTCGGTGGATTTGGAGTGATCGCGAGAATTTAGCTGGCGCGGAATCGAGGCCGAAGGCCGCCGCGCCATCGCCAGGCCGCCCCCACGGCACGGCGATATCGACGCTCGCGCGCTGACCGGTCCGTTTGCGGAATCGTCACCATAAAGTGCATCGCACAAAGGTCAGGACGCCGTACCGCGGCCCGTCGATGGCGCGGCTTACACCACCACCTCCATCGCTTCCTGCTCCCCAACTCCGAACACCCGCTTATACCGCGCCACCTCGTCGGCGGGGCCCATCGCCTTGTTGGGGTTGTCCGAGAGCTTGACCGTGGGCCGGCCGTTGGCGGCGACGGCTTTGCAGACCATTGAGAAGGGGGCGAGGGCGTCGCCGGGGGTCAGGCCGCGGAAATCGTTGGTGAGGAGCGTGCCCCAGCCGAAGGAGACCTTGACCCGGCCCGCGAATTGTTTGTGCAGGGCGAGAATGCGGTCTTCGTCCAGACCATCCGAGAAGATGATGAGCTTTTCGCGCGGGTCCTCGCCGCGCTCTTTCCACCAGCGGATTGCGGTTTCGGCCCCGGCCTCGGGGGCGCCGCTGTCGATGCGGATGCCGGTCCAGCCCGCCAGCCAGTCGGGCGCGTTGGCCAGGAACCCTTCGGTACCGTATGTATCGGGCAGGATGATGCGCAGGTTGCCGGAATGCTCGTCATGCCAGTCGGCGAGCACGCGGTAGGGGGCTTGACGGAGTTCCTCGTCGGTGTCGGCCAGCGCGGCGTAGACCATGGGCAGTTCATGCGCGTTGGTGCCGATCGCCTCGAGGTCGCGGTTCTTTGCGATAAGGCAGTTCGAGGTGCCCACAAACGTATCGCCGAGCCGTTCGGTCATGGCCTGCACGCACCAGTCCTGCCAGAGGAAGCTGTGCCGCCGCCGTGTGCCGAAATCGGCGATGCGCAAGCTGGGGATGCCGCGCAGGCGCTCGACCTTTTCCCAAAGCTGGGTCATGGCGCGGGCATAAAGCACCTGAAGCTCGAAGCGTTTCATGTCGTGCAGGACGGCGCGCGAGCGAAGTTCCATGATGACGGCGAGTGCGGGGATCTCCCACAGCATGACCTCGGGCCAGGGGCCTTCGAAGGTGAGCGCATACTGCCCGTCGCGTTTTTCGAGGTGATAGGGCGGCAGGCGCAACTGTTCGAACCAGTCCATGAATTCCGGCGTGAACATCTGGCGCTGGCCATAGAAGGTGTTGCCGCGCATCCAGGTGCTTTCGCCGCGTGACAGCGAGAGCGAGCGGATGTGGTCGAGCTGTTCGCGCAGCTCGCCCTCGTCGACGATGTCGGCGAGGCGGATCGATTTGGTCCGGTTGATGAGCGAGAAGGTGACGGTGGTGTCGGGGCTGTTGCGGAAGACCGACTGGCACATCAGGAGCTTGTAGAAATCCGTGTCGATGAGCGAGCGGACGATCGGGTCGATCTTCCACTTGTGGTTCCAGACGCGGGTGGCGATGTCGACCATGTGGGCGGCTCCGGGCAGGCAGGTTCGTCGAGGTTAAAGCAAAGGGGGCGGGGCGAGGCAAGCGTCGGCGGGATTCCGCCATGTGCTGAAATGGTCCGGAATTCCGGACTGATGCGAAAGCTGCATTATTGATACCGTGCGCGCACTATTATTTTAAAAAGGAGTTATAAGATGACGCTTTTGTATCAGTCGCACGGCGGTTCTGCCCGTGAAAGTACACCTAAGAAACGCTCGGAGGTTCAAAGAGAGGCGCTTGTGCCCGAGGTGGGCGACGTCGCCGTCGATGAGGCGGCGGATTTCGGATACCTGCTGCCGCCGTCGGGGGATCCGGGCGATTACCTGCCCGACGACGTGCTGGGAGAGCTCGATGAGCTGGGCAATCTCATGGTGCCGGGGCCGAATGACCCGCACGGCACCGACCCGAACGCCACGCCGGATTCCGATCTTGCGCCGGTTCTGACCTATTGGGGTCAGTTCCTGGATCACGAACTGACGGCGCGGACGGATCGCGACACGGATTTCTCCAACTTTGCGGATGGCGTGCCGGCCAAGACCGCCGAAGAGATCGAGGCGGGGCTGAAGAACGCGCGCAGCCCGCGGTTCGACCTGGATTCGGTCTATGGCGGCATTCCAATCGGGCCCGACCTGCCGCCCGAGGCGGTGAAGGTCATCTCGGGCATGCGGCACCCGAGCTTTCCCGAGAAGATGCGCGTGGGCACGGCGGTGGGCGCCGGGCCGCTGCCCGACGGGCTTGACCCGCATCGCGATCTGCCGCGCTTTTCGCAGGTGTCGTCCGAGGTGCGGCAGGCCTTTCTGAGCCTTTTGCAGGCGCGGGTGAACGACAACCGGATGAGCCAGGAGGATTTCGACAAGATCAAGGACGGGCTCGACCGGCGCGCGATCATCGGGGATATGCGCAACGACGAGAACCTGAACGTGGCGCAGTTCCACCTGAGCTTTCTGCGGTTTCACAACCGGGTGGTGGATTACCTGGCTGCGCATGACACCGGGTGGATCGCCGATTTCAACTCGGCCCGGACGTTGACGCGGCTGCATTACCAGTGGCTGATCGTCGAGGGGTATCTCAAGAAGGTGTGCGACCCGGCGGTGGTCACCAGCGTGCTGGAAAACAAGGCGCAGCATTACTTCGATTTCCGGACCGCGTATAACGCGCGGACGGGGCAGACCACGCTGGGCGATGTGCTGCCGTTGGAGTTTTCCGTGGCGGCCTATCGCTTTGGCCACACGATGGTGCGGGACGCCTATGACTATAACCGCAACTTCGGGCGCGATTCGTCCGGGCCGGACAGGGCGCCATTCGAGGACCTTTTCGTGTTCGGCGGCGTTTTCGGGGGCGGGCCGGGCTTTGACGGCCAGCACCGCGATCCCTTCGACGGGCACGGGCGGCTGACGAAGGACCGGATCATCGACTGGTCGCGGTTCGTCACGCCCGGGCAGGACAGTTCAGACGGCAAGCCCGCGCGCCGGGCGCGGGCCATCGACACCCAGATCGCGCCGCCCCTGGGCGACATGATCATCGAAGGGGCCGAGGCGGCGGACGAGCAGATCCGCAAGATGTCGCGGCATCTGGCGCGTCGGAACTTGCGGCGGGGCAATGCGCTGCGCCTGCCGACGGGTCAGGCGCTGCACGCGCATCTGAAGGCCCAGGGCGCCGTGCAGAGCGGGCCGATCGCGGATGTGGGCGCACTCTTCGATCATCGTCCGAACCTGAGGGATTTCTTGCAGAACTCGCAGTCGCGCCTGCATGAGCGCACGCCGCTGTGGTTCTACCTTCTGGCAGAAGCCGAAGCTGCGGGCGGTAATCACCTGGGCGAACTGGGCAGCTGGATCGTGGCGAGTGTGATGATCGCGACGCTGCTGGACGATCCGGAATCGGCCCTGTCGATCGGGTTCGATCCGTCGCAGAGCCCGCTTCTGACCGAACATGGCGATATGATCGATTCCATCGAGAACTGGATGAAGTTCGCGCTGGTTTTGGAGTGATGCACTGAAGCGGCGCGGGGTGTTCCCTGCGCCGTCAGCCCATCGCGCGGGTGGCCTTTGCCAGCCGCGCGATCCCCTCGGTCAGTTTATCGGGTGGATTGAGGGTGAAGTTGATGCGGATCGACCGGTGATCGCGCCCTTCGGGATCGAAGACCGAGCTGGGCGAGATGCAGACCCCGTGATCGAGGCCCACTTCCATCAGCGCGTTCGTGTCGAGGCTGGCGTCGCGGGCGGTGGCCCAGACGAACATGCCGCCCGAAGGCTTTTCCCAATCGAAGAGATCGGACAGATGCGTGTCCATCGCCGCAAGGAGCGCGTCGCGGCGGGTGCGGTAAAGCTCGATCACGCCGGGCAGCATCCGGTCGGCGAGGCCGGTGGCGAAAGCGTCATGGGTCATCCGCTGACAAAGCCCCGAGGTGCACATATCCGCCGATTGCTTGGCGGTGGCGAGCGCCTTGATCATGTTCGGCGCGGCGATGACCCAGCCGATACGCAGGCCGGGCGCCAGTTCCTTGGACACGGTGCCCATATAGATCACGGGGCCGTTATAGGGCGTCTCGCCCTTGGCCGAGAGCGTGATCAGGCGCGGCAGCGGCGGGCCGTCATAGTAGAGCGTGCCATAGGGATCATCCTCGATCAGCCAGGTGCCGGTCTGCTCTGCTGCCTCGACCAGACGGTGGCGTATGTCCGTGGGAACCAGCCGCCCGGTGGGGTTTGAGAAGTTCGGCACGGTGTAGGCGAATTGCGCGTCTTTCATCAGCGCGGGCAGGTCGAGATCGTTCCGTTCAAGCCGCATGTGGCGATATTCTGGCTGCTGCGGGCGCCAGGTGTCGAGCGCGCCAAGATAGGCGGGGCTTTGACTGGTGATGCGGCCACCATATTCCAAAAGCACATTGCCGGTCAGCGCAAGGCCCTGGCTGCCGCCGGCGACGATCAGGACGTTGTCGCGCGTGAGGTGCAGATCGCCCTCGGAAAAGCGCGCCGCGATCAGGTCGCGCAGATCCGGGATGCCGGTGACGGGGGTGTAGGCCAGCGTTTCGGCGGCGTGATCGGTGACCGCACGGCTTGCCAGTTCGGCCATCTCGGCGACCGGCCAGACGCACGGGTCGGGCAGGCCGCCGCCCAGATTGATCAGGCCGGGAATCTGGCCTGCGGCCAGAAAGGTGGCAGTGACATCGTTGGTGTCGTCGAGCCAGGGGGCGAAGGCGGGGCGTTGGGGCATGGCGGACTCCTGTTGGCGCGGGGTTTAGCCAATGCGCGCCGACATGGAAACCCCGCCCCGGTTCTCAGCCGCCATGCACCTCTTTGCTGTCTTCCGGCGCCTCGTCTCGTTCGAACATGCCGTAGTCACGGATGACCGAGACGACTCGCAGGCGGTAGTCGTCGAACATGATCTCGCGTCCCGCCTTTTGCGCGTTGCGATGCGCCGAAAGGCGCCGCCAGTTGTCGAGCGCTTCTTCGTCGCGCCAGAAACTGAGGGACAGAAGCTTTTCCGGGTTCGTCAGGCTTTGAAAGCGCTCGACGGAGATGAAGCCGTCGATGCCTTCGGCCAGCGGTTTCATCTTGGCGGCCATGTCTAGATAGGGGTCGACCTGATCCTTGCCGGGAAAGACCTCGAAAATGACAGCGATCATGTGGCTTCTCCATGTGGTTGGGAGACACATTTCAAAAATGTGCGGTCCTCACGCAAGAGGAACTTTTCGGATTGAGCGAAGGCGTAGTTTTCGCGCCCAAGCGGATCTTCCGCGAGTCGCGCGCGGTATGCCTCGTAATCCGCCAGGCTTGCAATGTTATAAATCCCGTAGGCGAGAGTGGACGAGCCTTCGTGCGGTGCGAAATACCCGATGAGCTCGGCCCCGCAACGCGGGATGGCCTGCCCCCAGTTTCGGGCGTACTGGGCGAACTGGGCGTGTTGCGTTGGGTTGATGTGGTAGCGGATGATGCAGGTCAGCATGATGGGTCCGTTTCTTTGATGAACAGAAACTAGCCGATGGACCGGACGTTATGCTTCGATTAAGATCGAACCATGAGAGACGGACCTGATATTGCTTATGTCGCCGCGCTGATCGGGGATCCGGCGCGGGCGAACATCCTGACCGCGCTGATGAGCGGCAAGGCGTTGACCGCCACCGAACTGTCCGGAGAGGCGGGGGTGAGCCTGTCGACGGCTTCGTCCCACTTGTCGAAGCTTGAGGCGGGCGGGCTGGTGAGGGCGCGCAAATCCGGGCGGCACAAGTATTTCTCGCTGGCCTCGGACGATGTGGCCAGCGTGCTTGAGGCCCTGATGGGTCTGGCCGCAGGGACACGGCAATTGCGTACCCGCCCTGGCCCGCGTGATCCGGAACTGCGCCGCGCGCGGGTGTGTTACAACCATCTGGCCGGCGATATGGGCACCCGGATGTATCGCTGCCTGCTGGACCGTGGGATTTTGATCGCCAAGGGTGATCTGCTCGATCTGTCGGAGGCGGGGCGGGCCTTTGTCGGCACGTTCGGGATCGATCTTGATGCCCTACCGCGGTCCCGGGCGCCTTTGTGCCGCGATTGCCTTGACTGGTCGGAGCGGCAGGCGCATCTGGCCGGTCAACTGGGGCGCGCCATGCTTGCGCGCATGGAGGATTTGGGCTGGGCGCGGCGCGTGGCCGGCACGCGGATCGTGCGGTTCACGCGCGAGGGCGAGGCCGGATTTGCCGAGACGTTCGGGGCGGTGGAACAGCGGCTTTGACAGATCCTGCTACGCTGTGCGTCTTTGTCGAAAGCCTTTTCGCCAAGAAGAAAGCGCGTATTGCCAGATTGCCCGGCGCGTAAGGCCAGATTAAGGTGTGCCATGGCGATCCCGGTGGAAAGTTTCTTCTTGCGGCCCGAGGCGGAGGGCACGCTGCAGGCGCAGATCCAGGCGATGATCGCGGAAGGCATTCTGTCGGGGCGGTTCCGCAAGGGTGAAAAGCTGCCGTCGTCACGGCGGCTGGCGGCGCATCTTGGGGTGAGCCGGATCACCGTGACGCTGGCGTATACCGAGTTGCAGGCCAATGATTACCTGCAAAGCCGGGACCGTTCGGGCTATTTCGTGTCGGACAACGCGCCCGAGCCGCCGCAGTTCGCGCCGAGTGCGCCGCGCCGTGACGGTGTGGACTGGGCGCGCGCGCTGGGCCGGCGCTATACCGGGGGGACGACGCCGGAGAAGCCGCAGGATTGGTCACGCTATCGGTATCCGTTCATCTACGGGCAGACCGATCCGGGGCTTTTCGATCACGCCAACTGGCGGCATTGCGCGCTGCGGGCGCTGGGCACCAAGGATTTTCAGGCGCTGACGGCGGATTACTACGATCAGGATGATCCCAAGCTGATCGAGTTCATCGCGCGGCACACTCTGCCGCGGCGCGGGATCCTTGCCGAGCCGGGCGAGATCCTTTTGACGATGGGGGCGCAGAACGCGCTGTGGCTGACGGCGCAGGTGCTGTTGACGCAGCGGCGGACGGCGGCGATCGAGACGCCGTGCTATCACGCGCTGCGCGATATTCTGGGTCAGGCGCGATGTCACCTGGCCGAGGTTGCGGTGGATGGCGACGGGTTGCCGCCCAAGGGTTTGCCAGATCGGGCCGACGTCATCTTTTGCACGCCCAGTCACCAGGCGCCCACGAACGCCACCATGCCGCTGGGGCGGCGACAGGCGCTTCTGGCCCGGGCGCGGGAGATGGACGCGCTGATCGTCGAGGACGATTACGAGTTCGAGATCTCGTTCCTGCGGTCGCCGCTGCCGTCGCTGAAATCGCTCGATACGGACGGGCGGGTGATCTACGTGGGCAGCTTTTCCAAGTCGATCTTTCCGGGGCTGCGGCTGGGCTATCTGGTGGGGCCGGAACCGTTTATCCGAGAGGCCCGCGCGCTGCGCGCCAGTGTGCTGCGGCATCCGCCCGGCCATGTGCAGCGCACGGCGGCCTATTTCCTGAGCCTCGGGCATTACGACAGCCTGATCCGCAAGATGGGGCAGGTCTTTGCCAAGCGGCGCCGCGCCATGGAAGACGCGTTGGCGGCGCAGGGGCTTGGCGTGGCGGGGCGCGGCGTCTTCGGGGGCAGTTCGATCTGGATGCGCGCGCCCGAGGGGGTGGATACCGAAGCGCTCGACGCGCGGTTGCGGCCGCGCGGCGTGCTGATCGAACCGGGGCGGCCGTTCTTCGGCGCGTGGGGTCCGCAGAATTACTACCGGCTGGCTTATTCCTCGATCCCGTCGGAACGGATCGGTGACGGGATCGGCCTCTTGGCCGAAGAACTGCGCAAGATGACCTGACTGGTCTTATCGCGACCACGCAACTGGCCCTAGTGGTGGACGGGGTGCTGGCGTAGGTTTGCGCCCGACGCCCGACCACCCGGGTCTTTCCCCATTTGCAGGAGACGCGCGATGAAGATGACCACCGAAGAAGCCTTTGTGAAGGTACTGCAGATGCATGGGATCGAACATGCGTTCGGCATCATCGGCTCGGCCTTCATGCCGATCTCGGATCTTTTTCCGCAGGCCGGGATCATGTTCTGGGACTGCGCCCACGAGGGATCGGGCGGCATGATGGCCGACGGGTACACCCGCGCGACCGGCAAGATGAGCATGATGATCGCGCAGAACGGCCCCGGCATCACCAATTTCGTTACCGCCGTGAAGACCGCCTATTGGAACCACACGCCGCTTCTTCTCGTGACGCCGCAGGCCGCGAACAAGACCATCGGGCAGGGCGGGTTCCAGGAAGTCGAGCAGATGAAGCTGTTCGAGGACATGGTCGCCTATCAGGAAGAGGTACGCGACCCTAGCCGGGTGGCCGAGGTGCTCAACCGCGTGATCCTGAACGCCAAGCGCGCAAGCGCGCCCGCGCAGATCAACATGCCGCGCGATTACTGGACGCAGGTGATCGATATCGACCTGCCCGCCGTCGTGGAGTTCGAGCGCCCGGCGGGCGGTGAGGCCGCCGTGGCCGAGGCGGCCAAGCTGTTGAGCAAGGCGAAGTTTCCGGTGATCCTCAACGGGGCGGGCGTGGTGCTGGCCGACGCCATTGGCGACAGCATGGCGCTGGCCGAGCGGCTGGATGCACCGGTTTGCGTGGGCTATCAGCATAACGACGCCTTCCCCGGGTCGCATCCGCTTTTCGCGGGGCCGCTTGGCTATAACGGTTCGAAAGCGGGGATGGAGCTTATTGCCCAGGCGGATGTCGTGCTTTGCCTTGGCACGCGGCTCAACCCGTTCTCGACGCTGCCGGGCTATGGCATCGATTACTGGCCCAAGGACGCGAAGATCATCCAGGTGGATATCAATCCCGACCGGATCGGCCTGACCAAGAAAGTAAGCGTGGGCATCGTGGGCGATGCGGGCAAGGTTGCGCGCGGCATCCTCGCGCAGCTCGACGACACGGCGGGCGATGCGGACCGCGACGCGCGCAAGGCCAAGATCGCCCAGACCAAGAGCGCCTGGGCGCAGCAGCTGTCGTCGATGGACCACGAAGAGGACGATCCCGGCACGACCTGGAACGCACGGGCCCGCGAGGCCAAGCCCGACTGGATGAGCCCGCGCATGGCGTGGCGCGCGATTCAGTCCGCGCTTCCGAAGGATGCGATTATCACTTCGGATATCGGCAACAACTGCGCCATCGGCAATGCTTATCCCACCTTCGAGGAAGGCCGCAAATACCTTGCGCCCGGTCTTTTCGGGCCCTGCGGGTATGGCCTTCCGGCTATTGTGGGCGCCAAGATCGGCTGTCCGGACGTGCCGGTCGTGGGCTTTGCCGGCGACGGGGCCTTCGGGATCGCGGTCACGGAACTGACCGCGATTGGCCGTGACGAGTGGCCGGCGATCACCATGGTCGTTTTCCGCAACTACCAGTGGGGCGCAGAGAAGCGGAACTCGACCCTGTGGTACAACGACAATTTCATCGGCACCGAGCTGGACACCAAGGTGAGCTATGCCGGGATCGCGCAGGCCTGTGGCCTGCAGGGCGTGCAGGCGCGCACCATGGACGGGCTGACCGAGGCGCTGAACGTGGCGATCAAGGACCAGATGCAGCACGGGCGCACCACGCTGATCGAGGCGATGATCAACCAGGAACTGGGCGAGCCGTTCCGCCGCGACGCGATGAAAAAGCCGGTCGCGGTGGCGGGCGTCAGCGCCGGGGACATGGCCGAACCGATGGTCTGAGCCGTCATAATCCTGTAGGGCCTTGGGCAGATCAATGCGCAGGGTCCATGCAGGGGCCCCGAACCGTGGGACCGTACCGGACATGACAGACCCGTATCCGTTTCTCGCCACCACCGGGCCGGTTTGCCCGCCCTCTTTGCTGGCGCGGGCACGGACGTTGCCGCGACCGCGCGTGGCGCTGGTAAATGCCGGTGCGCCGAACCCGTTGCAGGGGATCCGCGAGGCGGCAGAGGCCGGGCTGGCCGAGCCGGTGCTGATCGGGGATATCGAGAAGATTAAGGCGACCGCCGACGAGATCGGCTGGGACATATCGGGCCTTCCACTGGTCCACGCCCCCAAGGCGGCCGCAGCCCCCGAAGCGGCGCGCATGGCGCGCAGCGGCGAGGTGAACGCCATCATGAAAGGGCAGATCCACACCTCGACCTTTCTCAAGGGATTGCTGCCATCGTCGGCGGGCTTGCGCGCGCCGGACGCGCGCTGCGGGCATGTGTTCCACATCACGATGCCGGGGTCGGAGCGCCCGCTCCTGCTAACCGATGCGGCGCTGAACGTCGATCCGGACGTGGTGACGCGGCAGGCGTGTCTGAGCCATGCCGTGATGCTGGCGCACAAGCTGGGCATAGAGCGGCCCAAGGCGGGGATCCTGGCCCCAACGGAAGATTTGATCGCGGCTGTGCCAAACACGATCGAAGCTCGGGAGATCGCTGATTGGGCCAAGGGCGCGTTGCCCGGGGCGGTCGTGCAGGGGCCGATGGCGATGGATCTGATCCTGTCCCGGGCCGCCGCCGAGGCCAAGAATTTCGAATCCGAGGTGTCGGGAGATGCCGATATTCTGCTGACGCCGAACATCACCACGGGCAACGCGCTTTTCAAACTGATGTCTTTCGGCATGGGCTGTTGTTGCGCGGGCGTGGTGCTGGGCGCGAAGGTGCCGATCCTGCTCACCTCGCGCGCGCAGGTGGCCGAGGACCGGATCGCGTCGGCGGCCCTTGGCGTGATCGGAGCGGCGGCATGATCCTTGTGGTGAATGCGGGCTCGTCCTCGATCAAGGTCGAACTTTTCGCGCCGGACCTGACGTCGGTGATATCCGGCGCGGTGACCGAGATCGGCGGAGCAGGGCAGCTGCGCCTTGGGGGCACGGTGCAGGATGTGGTGGCTGAAAACCATACGCAGGCGTGTGGTATGTTGCTGGAGCGCCTTGCCCAGGCCGGGCATCCGGTGCGCGCGCTGACGGCGGCGGGCCACCGGATTGTGCATGGCGGCGCGGATCTGACGGCGCCTGTGCGCCTGAACGATGCGACGCTCCGGCAGATCGAGGCCTGTGTGCCGCTGGCGCCCCTGCACAATCCGCACAACCTGTCGGGCGTGCGGGCCTTGCAAGCGCTAGCGCCGGACCTGCCGCAATTCGGCAGTTTCGACACCGCTTTTCATGCCGGCAACCCGACGGTGGCCGTGACCTATGCCATCCCCAAAGCGGAGCGGGCCAAGGGCATCCGGCGCTACGGGTTTCATGGTCTGTCCTATGCCGGGATGGTGGCGCAGTTCGGTGACGCCCTGCCGCGCCGCCTGCTTGGGCTTCACCTTGGCAACGGGGCAAGTCTTTGTGCGATGGTCGACGGGCGGTCGGTGGCGACCTCCATGGGCTATTCGCCGCTGGACGGGCTGGTGATGGGCACCCGCGCCGGGGCCATCGACGGCATGGCGGTGCTGCGGCTGGCCGAGGATCACGGAATCGACGGGGCCGGCGCGATCCTGAACAAGCAAAGCGGGCTGACCGCACTGGCCGGAACAAATGACATGGCCGCGCTGCTGGCCCGGGACGACGACGCGGCGCGCTTTGCGGTTGCGCATTTCTGCTACTGGGCTGCCCGGCAGGCCGGGTCGGCGATCGCCGCGATGCAGGGTGTCGATGCGGTCGCCTTTACCGGGGGGATCGGGGAGAACGCGGGACCCATACGCAGGCGTATAATGGAGCATCTTGCCTGGCTGGGCGACGTGCCGGTGCATGTCGTGCCCGCCGATGAAGAGCGCCAGATCGCGCGGGATGTCGCAGGGCTTTTGGCATGAACGGCTTGACCCCAAGCCCTGCACGCGATCACATCGACAGAGCGTGTTTCCGAGCATGACCGTGGAGTGCACATGAACCATACGCAGCCCAGTCTCGACCTGTCGCCGGATGTCAGCGACGAGGTGCGCAAGACGACCTGTTACATGTGCGCCTGCCGCTGCGGGATCAACGTGCATATGAAGAACGGCAAGGTCGCGTATATCGAGGGCAACCGGGATCACCCGGTGAACAAGGGTGTTCTGTGCGCCAAGGGCAGCGCGGGTATCATGCAGCACAATGCGCCCTCGCGCCTGCGGGCGCCATTGAAGCGGGTCGGGCCGCGTGGCTCGGGCGAGTTCGAGGAGATTTCCTGGGACGAGGCGCTGGACCTGGCGGTGAGCTGGCTGAAGCCTTTGCGAGAAAAAGCGCCGGAGAAGCTGGCGTTTTTTACAGGCCGCGATCAGAGCCAGAGCTTCACCAGTTTCTGGGCGCAGAATTTCGGCACGCCGAATTACGCCGCGCATGGCGGGTTTTGTTCGGTCAACATGGCGGCGGCGGGCATCTATACGATGGGCGGCGCGTTCTGGGAGTTCGGGCAACCGGACTGGGAGCGGACCAAGCTCTTCATGATTTTCGGGGTGGCCGAGGACCATGACAGCAATCCGATCAAGATGGGCATTGGCCGGCTGAAGGAACGCGGCGCAAAGGTGATCGGGGTGAACCCCATTCGCACCGGATATAACGCCGTGGCGGATGAGTGGGTCGGGATCACGCCGGGCACCGATGGGCTATTCATTCTGGCGCTGGTCCATGAGTTGCTTCGCGCGGGCAAGATCGACCTCGACTATCTCGCGCGCTACACCAACGCGCCGGTGCTGGTGAACAGCGATCCGAAGAGCGCCGAACATGGCCTCTTTCTGCGCGATGACGACGGTAAGCCGCAAGTGATCGACCGGAGGACGGGAAAGCTGGCGGCCTTCGATGCGAAAGGCGTGAAGCCGGATCTGGCCGCGACCCATCGGCAGGCGGGCGTGACGCATCGCCCGGTGATGCACCTGTTGGCCGAGCGTTATATGGACAAGGCCTATGCGCCGGAGGCGGTGGCCGAGCGCGTGGGCGTCAGCGCGGGACGTATCCGCGCCATCTCCGCCGAGTTGGCGCGCGTGGCGTTTGAGGAAGAGATCGTACTGGAGCGGAAATGGACCGATTTCCGGGGTGAGACGCATTCGGAGATGCGGGGCCGGCCCGTCAGCTTTCACGCGATGCGCGGAATTTCCGCACATTCCAACGGCTTCCAGACCTGCCGTGCGCTGCACATGCTGCAGATCCTGCTGGGGTCGGTCGAGGTCCCAGGGGGCTTTCGTTTCAAGCCGCCCTATCCGAAGCCGATGACGATCCACCCCACGCCGCATTGCAAGGTAACGCCCGGCAAGCCGCTCGATGGACCGCATCTGGGGTTCGTGCGCGGGCCGGAGGATCTAGCGCTGAAGGACGATGGCAGCCCGGCGCGGATCGACAAGGCGTTCACTTGGGAAAACCCGATGAGCGCGCATGGGCTGATGCATATGGTGATCAGCAACGCCCATGCGGGGGATCCGTACAAGATCGACACGCTGTTCATGTACATGGCCAACATGTCGTGGAACTCGTCGATGAACACGCGCGGCGTGATCGACATGCTGACGGACAAGGGCGAGGACGGCGAATACGTCATCCCGCGTATTATCTATTCGGATGCGTATAGTTCCGAGATGGTGGCCTATGCCGACCTGATCCTGCCCGACACAACCTATCTGGAGCGGCACGATTGCATCAGCCTGCTGGATCGTCCGATCTGCGAGGCGGATGCGGCGGCTGACGCAATCCGCTGGCCGGTGGTGGAGCCCGACCGCGATGTGCGCGGGTTTCAGACGGTGCTGGTGCAGCTGGCCAACAAGCTGGGATTGCCGGGCTTCGTCGACGAGAGCGGCGCGGCGAAATATGCCGATTACGCTGATTACATCGTCAATCACGAACGCAAGCCGGGGATCGGGCCGCTGGCGGGTTGGCGCATGGGCGACAAGGGCCTGACCCACGGACGTGGCGCGCCGAACGAAGCGCAGCTTGACAGCTATATCAGGAACGGCGGCTTTTTCGTGAGCCACATTGCGGACGAGCACGCCTATATGAAGCCCTGGAACATGGGCTATCAGGACTGGGCGGTCGGGATGGGGCTGTATGACCATCCGCAACCGTATGTTTTCGACCTTTATGTCGAGACGATGCGCAAGTTTCAGTTGGCCGCCGAAGGGCAGGGCGACCGCCAGCCGCCCGAGCATCTGCGCGAGCGGATCAAGGCCACGCTCGATCCGCTTCCCATTTGGTATCCGCCCTTCGAGGATGGCCATGTGGACCCGGTGGAGTATCCCATTCATGCGCTGACGCAGCGGCCTATGGCCATGTATCATTCCTGGGGATCGCAGAATGCGTGGCTGCGCCAGATCCACGGGCATAATCCGCTCTACCTGCCGACGAAGATCTGGGAGGCACACGGGTTCGCCGAGGGTGACTGGGCCAAGGTCAGCTCTGCGCATGGGGCGATCGTCGTGCCGGTGGCGCATATGGCCGCGCTCAACGAAAACACCGTCTGGACGTGGAACGCGATTGGCAAGCGCAAGGGGGCCTGGGCGCTCAAACCCGATGCGCCGGAGACGAAGAAGGGCTTTCTGCTCAATCATCTCATTCACGAATTGCTGCCGCCCAAGGGCGACGGGTTGCGCTGGGCCAACGGCGATCCGGTGACCGGTCAGGCCGCGTGGTTCGATCTTCGCGTGAAGATTGAGCGGGTTCCGGCCCCGCCGGAGGAGACGCAGCCGACCTTTGGGTTGCAGACCTCGCCGGTCGGAACGGGGCCGGGGACGCTGGCATGGAAGGTCGGCAAATGAGTGGGAAGTCGGTGACGCTTCTGGCGATCCTGGTGTTCGTCGCGCTGGTGGTGGGGTCGTTTGTCTGGTTCATCGTGAGCTGGGACCCGGCGACGGAAGAGCCGGTCACCGGGATCGGGACAGCGCAAGAGGTGGCGGCATGACGGATTTGCCCGAAGCGACGCAGCGGAAGATGGGGCTGGTGATCGATCTCGATACCTGCGTGGGCTGTCATGCCTGCGTGGTCAGCTGCAAGGGCTGGAATACCGAGAACTACGGCGCGCCCCTGTCGGATCAGGACCCTTACGGCGCGGACCCGAGCGGCACTTTCCTCAACCGCGTGCATTCTTACGAAGTGCAGCCCGAGAGCGGCGCGGCGCAGCTGGTGCATTTCCCCAAATCCTGCCTGCACTGCGAGGACGCGCCCTGTGTGACCGTCTGCCCGACCGGGGCGAGTTACAAGCGGGTGGAAGACGGGATCGTTCTGGTCAATGAAAGCGATTGTATCGGCTGCGGGCTGTGCGCCTGGGCCTGTCCCTATGGCGCGCGCGAGATGGACGCCGCCGAAGGCGTGATGAAGAAGTGCACGCTTTGTGTCGACCGGATCTATAACGAGAACCTGCCCGAGGTGGACCGGGTGCCCGCCTGCGTGCGTACCTGCCCCGCCGGGGCGCGGCATTTCGGGGATCTGGGCGATCCGCAGAGCGATGTCAGCCGTTTGGTCGAGGCGCGCGGCGGGATGGACCTGATGCCCGAACAGGGCACTAAACCCGTCAACAAGTACCTGCCGCCCCGGCCCAAGGACCGGACCGAGCCGGTCGGCCCGGGCGAGATCGACATTCTCGCGCCGCTTCTGAAGCCGGTGGCGGAAGAGCCGCGCGGCTTTGTCGGGTGGCTCGACAAGATGCTGGAGAAGATCTGATGCATCCCGCTCCGTCCGTCATTGTCTTCACCACGCTTTCCGGGCTCGGTTTCGGCCTTTTGTTCTGGCTGGGGCTGGGCATGCCGGCGTCGGAGGGCTGGGTGGCGGCGGTGTTCTTCGCCATTGCCTTTGCGCTCTCGGTGGGTGGTCTTCTGGCGTCGACCTTTCACCTTGGTCACCCGGAACGCGCAGTAAAAGCGTTTTCCCAATGGCGGTCGAGCTGGCTCAGCCGGGAAGGCATCTGTGCGGTCGCGGCCTTGTCTGTGATGGGGCTTTACGCGGCGCTGGTGGTGCTGTTCGGGGTCCGGCTGAGCGTGCTGGGCTGGCTTGGGGCGGCGCTCTCTGCCGGGACGGTGTTCACCACCTCGATGATCTACGCGCAGCTCAGGACCGTGCCGCGCTGGAACACCGCGCTGACGCCGGCGCTCTTTCTGGCTCTTTCCCTAGGCGGCGGCGCGCTTCTCGCCGGGCAGGTGAGTCTTGCGCCGTGGTTCCTGACGGCGGCGGCGGCACTGCAGGTGGCGTGGTGGGTGCGCGGCGACAAGGCCCTTCTGCAGAGCGGCACCGATATGGCGAGCGCCACGGGGCTGGGTGAGATCGGGACGGTGCGTGCCTTCGAGCCGCCGCATACCGGCAACAATTACCTCCTGCGGGAATTCGTGCACGTGGTCGGACGCAAGCATGCCGTCAAGCTGCGGGCGATCGCGCTTAGCCTCGGTTACATGGTGCCGGTGCTGGTTCTGGTGCTGCCGTTTTCGCATCTCATGGCGCTGCTGGCCGTGATCGCGCATGTCGCGGGGGTGGCGGCGTCACGCTGGCTTTTCTTTGCGGAAGCCGAGCATGTGGTCGGGCTTTACTACGGCAAGCGCTAGGGGGCTCAGCCCCAGCCGTCTGTCCATTCATCCAAGGTGGGGTCAATGCGCCGGCGGCGGAACCGGCGCCAGCGCACGCGGATCGCCCAGAAGGCGGCAAAGAGCAGCGTCAGAAAGATGATGTTGAACCACGGGATGATCGTCACATCGGGCCCCTCGATCGAGCGGACGCTGATCGCGTTGGGAAAGATCGTGAAGAACTCGTTGCGCCAGCCGTAATGCTTGATCGCCACCCAGTTGGGGCTGTCGGCGGTCGAGCGCAGGTCATTCGCCTCGGCCTGAAGATTGGCGGTGTCGAATTTGAAATAAGGCGGCCAGCCCCAGCCGGTATCTTCGTTGCGGTAGACCATCGGTCCGCCCTTGGCGAGGATCGACTGGATGAACTGCACGTCGCGGTTTTGCAGGGTGGCGTTGTTGCCGGTATCCGCCCCGGCCCAGAAAAGCGCATTGTCACCGAAATCCATGCGCTTTTCATATGTATCGGTGATCCGCGCGATATCTGTCTGGGGCAGGGTGTAATGCAGGAAGGCGGCGATCAGGATCCAGACCACGGCCCAGAAGCCCAGCTTGAAATAATACATATCCGATCGCTCCTTTCGCGGCGGCGTCGGTCGAATTTGGGACGCCATGCGGTGTGATCATGTTATCCTGCGTCCAGGACGCAAACACAACCAACAGGAGCCGAGATAATGTGTGATATCTGCGTGATGCAAGCGGTGAAGGACAGGATGCTGTCGCGGCGCCAGTTTTTCGGGGTCAGTGCCGCAGCCGGAGCCGCGGCCGCGGTGGGCTCTTTCAGCGCGCCGCCCGCTCTGGCCGCCGGGCATGGGATGGTCGAGGATCTGACCCATGCCTATGATGAAAGCTTTCCCACCTATTTCGGCGCGCCGGGGATTTCGCGGGAACAAAAGTTCAACTTCGCCGACAATGGCTTCAACCTGCTGGAGCTGAGCGTGAACGAGCATACCGGCACGCATGTGGATGCGCCGCTGCATTTTTCGGCGGACGGCATGTCGGTGGACGAGATCCCGGTGGGCACGCTGGTGGCGCCCCTATGCGTGATCGACATCGCCGCGAAGGCCGAGGAGAACGCCGATGCGCAGGTAACGCCCGAGGATCTCAAGGCCTGGATGGCGAGCCACGGCGATATTCCCGACAATGCCTGCGTGGCGCTGCATTCGGGCTGGGGCGCGAAGACTGGCACGGACGCGTTCCGGGGGTTCGACGGCGAGGTGATGCATTTCCCGGGCTTTCATGTGGAGGCGACGCAGATGCTTCTCGAAGAGACGGGCGCGATGTCGATTGCCTCGGACACGCTGTCGCTTGATCATGGGCCGTCGGCGGATTTTGCGACGCATTACGCGTGGTTGCCCACCGGGCGGTTCGGGATCGAGAACATCGCCAATCTTGACAAGGTGCCGGCCAGTGGGGCCACCGTCGTGATCGGCGCGCCCAAGCACAAGGGCGGCACCGGGGGGCCGGCCCGGATCTTTGCGATGGTGTGAGAGGCTTTCCCGCGCGGACCCAAGGCCGCAGGCCGCCGCGCGATCGCCAGACCGCTCGAACGGGCTGGCGATTGGGTGACGTTTGCGCTTCGATCAGAGGTTTTGCGGAACAGCAGCGATAAAGTGATCTGAACTACTGTCAGGTCGCCATCCCGCGGTCTGGCAATCGCGCGGCTTGGACTTACTTAAGCCCCCACAGCCGTCTGTGGGGGCTCCTTCATTTTACCCGACGACATTCGTCTCCGGGCCGTAGGGATAGCCGGTTATGTCCTCGGCGCCATCGTCGGTGATGATCAGCACGTCATGCTCGCGGTAGCCGCCCGCGCCCGGCTGGCCCTCGGGCAGGGTCAGCATCGGTTCCATCGAGATGACCATGCCGGGCTTGAGCACCGTGTCGATATCCTCGCGCAGCTCGAGCCCCGCCTCGCGGCCATAGTAATGCGAGAGGATGCCGAAGCTGTGGCCGTAGCCGAAGGTGCGGTATTGCAGCAGATCACGCTCCGCCAAGAAGGCGTTGATCTTGTGCGTGACCTCGGCGCAGGTGACGCCCGGTTTCAGCAGCGACATGCCGTATTCGTGGGTGTCCACATTGGCCTGCCAGAGCTTGAGCGAGGCGTCATCGCAGTGGCCGGCGAACATCGTGCGTTCCAGCGCCACGTAATAGCCCGAGACCATCGGGAAGGTGTTGAGCGACAGGATATCGCCCGTCTCCACCTGCCTTGCGGTGACGGGGTTATGCGCGCCGTCGGTGTTGAGCCCGGACTGGAACCAGACCCAGGTGTCGCGGTATTCGGCATCGGGAAAGACGCGGGCGATCTCCAGCTCCATCGCGTCGCGGCCCGCCATGGCGATGTCGATCTCGCGCGCGCCCACTTTTACTGCGTCGCGGATGGCGTAGCCGCCCACATCGGCGATCTTGCAGCATTTGCGGATCATCTCGATCTCAGCGGGGGATTTTTCCATACGCTGGACCATCGCGTCGGCAGCGATGTCAAGGGTCGCGGTAGGCGCAAGGAAGCTGTCGAGTTTAGCCTTCTGCATCAGCGTCAGGTGATCGCCCTCATAGCCGATCTTCGCGCCCTCACCGGTCAGGTGGCGGATCGCGCGCCAGTAATTGTCGCGCGCCCAGTCCGTGTAGGTGATGTTGTCACCGTGACAGCGCCGCCACGGCTGGCCTGCGTCGATCCCCGCCGAGATCGTGACGCTGTCAGTGGCGGTCACGACAAGGCCGTAGGGCCGCCCGAAGGAACAGTACAGAAAGCCCGAGTAATAGGCGATGTTGTGCATCGAACTGAGCACGACGGCGTCAAGGCCGTGTTGCGCCATGATGGCGCGCAGGCCGTTCAGGCGGGCGTCATACTCGGACGCGGCAAAGGGCAGCGGGGCCTTTTCGCCATTGTGGAAGCGGTAGAATTCGGGCCGCGCGGTGGCGGCGGTGATGGGAGCTTGCGCAGTCATTTTCAGACCCTCCTTCGCAAAGAAAGGTCCCGGCGTTCAGGACTGTTGGAAACGGGCCGGTCATAGAGGGCGACGCCATCGCCCGGGCCTTCGGCTTTCTTGGCCTAGTCGGGGCGATCTGGCAAGGTGGTTTGCGACAGGCAAGGCGGGGAAGCGACCATGTGGCGGCAAGGCGCACGAAATCTGATCACCGATGTGAGCGGGCTGCTGGTTGGCAATGCCGACGACGCGCGGCTGAAAAGCGGTGTGAGCGTACTGGTGGGCGCGGCACCGTTCACGGCGGGTGTGCATGTGATGGGCGGCGCGCCGGGGACGCGCGAGACGGATCTTCTGGCGGCCGACAAGCTGGTGGAGGAGGTCGACACGCTGGTGCTGGCGGGCGGCTCGGCCTTCGGGCTGGATGCCGCGTCGGGTGTGGCGGATGCGCTTCGGGCCCAAGGGCGCGGGTTCGCCGTGGGCGACCAGCGCGTTCCCATCGTGCCTGGGGCGATCCTTTTTGATCTGCTGAACGGGGGCGAGAAAGACTGGGGAGAAAACCCTTACAAGAGGCTGGGTGCTGCGGCGCTTGCCGCCCGGTGCGAGGATTTCGCGCTCGGCTCGGCCGGGGCGGGGACGGGCGCGCTGACGGCGGACCTCAAGGGTGGGCTGGGCTCGGCCTCTGTCGTTTTGGAAAGCGGCGCGACGGTGGGCGCGCTGGTGGCGGTGAATGCGGTAGGGTCCGCCGTGGTCGAGGGTGGGCCGCAATTCTGGGCCGGTCCATGGGAAATGGAGGACGAGTTCGGCGGGCAGGGAGTGGGCGCGCGTGTCGGCGCAGGTATGCCCGTGACCAAGCTGGGCCAGCATGAGAGCACGACGATTGGGATCGTGGCGACGGATGCGCGCCTCACTCAGGCGCAGTGCACAAGGCTTGCCACGGCGGCGCATGACGGGTTCGCCCGGGCGCTCTTTCCGTCGCACACGGCAATGGATGGCGATCTGATCTTTGCCGCCGCGACCGGGGAACGCGATACGCCGGATCTGGCCGGTCTGGTGGACCTGGGCCATGCCGCCGCAATCTGCATGGCCCGCGCCGTGGCGCGGGGGGTCTATGAGGCGCGTGCGCAGGAGGGCGATGCGTTGCCCACTTGGCAGGCGCGGTTCGGGCCGCGCTGAAGCACGGCCTACGGAAGGATGTCGGCGACAAGTGCGCTGTCTGGGTCCGCCAGCCCGTCGATCACATCGAAATGATGCGTTCCGGCCTCAAGATGGAGCGGGCAGGACCAGGCCTCGGCCAGCCAGCGGGCCTGATCGAGGAAGGCCGGCAGTTCGTCGGCCCCGACCCAGACGGTGACCGGCACCGGGGGGCGATCCTGCACCAAGGCCGGGCTTTCCGCCGTGGCGTCCTCAATGTCCATGTGGAAAAACTCGGCGTTCATCGACGTTTCGAGCAGCGGGCGCAGGTCGGAGACGGGTGAAATCGGCGTCACGCGGGTAAGACGCGCGCCGGTGGCCTCGGACAGCATGCCGGGCGCGAGCATCCGGGCCACGAGATGTCCGCCCGCCGAATGACCCGCCAGAGCGACGGGGCCGGGCACGTGCGCCGCGATGGCCTCGACCGCGCGGGCGATCTGACGGGTGATGTCGGCGATGCGCACCTCCGGGCAAAGATCGTAGGAGGGCATAGCCACCGACCAGCCGCGCGCCAGAGGCCCGGCGGCCAGATGCGACCAGAAGGAGCGGTCGAATCGCCGCCAGTAGCCGCCATGCACGAAGATCACGACGCCTTGCGACGGGCCTTCGGGCAGGAACAGGTCATAGGCCTGCCGCGCGGTCGGGCCATAGCTGAGCCCCAGCTCGGCGCGGCCTTCCCCGACCAGCTTTTCACGGAAACCGGCCGCTTTTTCGGACCAGCGGGGCGGATAGCCGTCGGCGTCGGGGACGGCGAGGTGATTGGCATAGGCGCGATCCAGCTTCATGCATCTGGTCCTTTCTTATGGTACTGGACAAAGATTGCCTCAGATGGTTTGGCAGCACGAGACGAATAATTGGAGGATCCCATGCTGGATACGACAACCGACCTCAAGTCGCTTCTGAAAGACCCCTCGCTTCTGGCCGAAAAGGCCTATGTCGGCGGAGAGTGGATTGACGGCGAGAGCACATTCCCGGTCACCAACCCCGCGCGCGGCGACGTGATCGCGCATGTGGCCGACCTGAGCCGCGATCAGGTGGCGCAAGCCATCGCCAAGGCCGAAGCGGCGCAGAAGGAGTGGGCCAAGTGGACCGGCAAGGAGCGCGCCGGCGTTCTGCGCAAGTTCTTCGACCTGATGATGGAAAATGCCGACGATCTGGCTACCATCCTGACCGCCGAGCAGGGCAAGCCCCATGCCGAGGCAAAGGGTGAGATCGGCTATGGCGCGGGGTTCATCGAGTTCTTCGCCGAAGAGGCCAAGCGGATCTATGGCGAGATGATCCCGGGCCACCAGCGCGACAAGCGCATCATGGTGATCAAGCAGCCCATCGGTGTGGCCGCCTCGATCACGCCGTGGAATTTCCCCAACGCGATGATCACCCGCAAGGCAGGCCCGGCTCTGGCGGCGGGCTGTGCGTTCGTGGGCCGTCCTGCCGCCGAGACGCCGCTGTCGGCGACCGCGATGGGCGTTTTGGCCGAGCGGGCGGGTATTCCTGCGGGCGTGTTCAACATCGTGACCTCGTCGCGGTCCTCGGATGTGGGCAAGGAGTTCTGCGAGAACCCTGCGGTGCGCAAGCTGACCTTCACCGGTTCAACCGAGGTGGGGCGCATCCTGCTGCGGCAGGCGGCCGACCAGGTGATGAAATGCTCGATGGAGCTGGGCGGCAACGCGCCCTTTATCGTGTTCGACGATGCCGATCTGGATGCGGCCGTGGAAGGCGCGATCCTTTGCAAGTTCCGCAACAACGGGCAGACCTGTGTCTGTGCCAACCGGATCTATGTGCAGGCCGGGGTCTATGACGCTTTCGCCGAAAAGCTGAAAGAGGCTGTCTCCAAGATGAAGATCGGCGACGGGCTTGAGGAAGGCACGCAGCTTGGCCCGCTGATCAATGCGGACGCCATCGAGAAGGTGAAGGAGCATGTGGCCGACGCCAAGGCGAAGGGCGCCGAGGTGATCCTCGGCGATGGGGAGCCGATGGAAGGCCAGGGGCATTTCCTGCCGCCGACGATCCTGACCGGTGTCACGCAGGACATGGTGGTCAGCAAGGACGAAACCTTTGGCCCGCTGGCGCCCTTGTTCAAGTTCGAGGACGTGGATGACGTGATCGCCATGGCGAACGACACGATCTTCGGGCTTGCCAGCTATTTCTACGCCAAGGATCTGAGCCGGGTCTATAAAGTGGCCGAGGCGCTGGAATACGGGATCGTCGGTGTGAACACCGGCATCATCTCGACCGAGGTCGCACCCTTTGGTGGCGTCAAGCAATCTGGCCTTGGCCGCGAGGGCAGCCATCACGGGATCGAGGATTACCTCGAGATGAAATACGTCTGCCTCAGCGTCTGATAGAGGCCGCTTTTCACAAAAAAAGCCCCGCCGATCCGGACGATCGGCGGGGCTTTTTCGTGCCACTTAAGGCATGCGCGCGGGGCTTAGTTCACCGACTGGTGGTCCAGCACGTCCTTGCGGGTCTGGCTGCCGCTCGCAATCTCAATCCGGCGCGGCTTGAGGGCTTCGGGCACTTCGCGCACGAGGTCGATATGCAGCATGCCGTCGGCATGGGTCGCGCCCTCGACGCGGACGTGATCGGCCAGCTGGAACTTGCGCTCGAACGCGCGGGTCGCGATGCCGCGATGCAGATACGTCCGCTCGTTGTCTTCATCGGCTTTCTTGGCCGACACGATCAGCGCGCCTTCGCGGACCTCGACGGTCAGGTCTTCGGCGGCAAAACCTGCGACGGCGATCGAGATGCGATAGGCGTCGTCGGCGGTCTTTTCGATGTTGTAAGGCGGATAGGTCGGGTGATTGACGTCTGCCGACAGGACACGGTCCATCATATCGGCGATCTGGTCAAAACCCACGGTGGCCCGGTAAAGCGGGGCAAGATCAAAGTTTCGCATGGTTATCCTCCGTTGAGCGATACCTGATGTCATGTTGCCTTCCCATGAGGGACAGGCGGAACAGCCCGGCCCGCCACGCGGCGCCGGGGCATAGGAAATGTGGGAAGCGGATTTGCGGGTTTCAAGACCTCTGAAACGCGTTTCGTGCCGGTCAGGGACGGGCGAATTTGGCGCCTGACGCGTTGCCGCCCTGGCCCACGCGCGCCCGTTTGAACCCAGTTGCGCTGCCTGTCTGCGGCATGACGCGCAGATTACGCTTCAGTTCGGCGACGACCTCTGGCAGTTCCATGCCGTAGGCGACGGTTCCGCCGGTTTCCGTCTTGGCGCCGCCCACGACCAGGGACAGGATCCGCGCCCGGCGGCCCGACAATTCGAACACCGGCGCGCCGGAAGATCCGAAGGTCACGTCGCAATCAAAGGAAATCAGACCCCGGCCCTGTCCCAGAACGCCGCATTCGCGTTGCCATGACAGTGCCTCGTCGCGGTCGTGGCCGTAGGAAACCACGCTAACCTTTTGATCGACCGCCGGGCCGCTGTGCAGCGCGAATGGCGCGGCCACCGCTGTCGGTACCGGTATGCTCAATTCCAGCAGGGCGGCGTCGCTGCGCACGTTCTCCGCGCTCATGCCTTCGAAGGGGTCGTAGGCGTCAAGAACGGCCACGCGGCTGACGGATCTTTCGGCGATGCTGACGTTGTCTCGCAGCCCGGCGCGAAAGGTCATGTCGTCGCCGACGTGCAAGGCGCCGCGCGCGTCGTGCACGCAATGCGCGGCGGTCAGCACGAGGTGCGGCGCGATCAGAACGCCGGTGCAAAAGCCGCTATCGCCGATATCGACCCGGCCCACTGCCTCCCACCCGAGAAGCTCGGCCCGGTCGTCGAGACGAAAGAGCGTATCGGTCAGCGCCGGTACCGCGACAAAGCAGGCCATTAGCGTGCCGATCAGGGATTGCAACATTCTGTTCAGGGTCATTGACGTCCAGTCTTTACGAATTTCGCGCCGGTGTCCCGGCGCCCATCGGCGGGAAAGAGGCCATCCCGTTCGACGCGCCTGAAATGCTCGTTCTTGCCTAACAGCGCGCGCATCAGTTTCAGCGGCTCTTCGAGCTGGGTGCCGAGCGATACTTTCTCGCCCTCGATCTCTGCCATCGCGGAGACGACCGAAACGACGCGCGGTATGCCGTCCTTGAATGAAAAGACCGGCGCGCCGGAAGATCCGAAATCGACGTCGCAGGACATCACGAGCACGCCCTGCTGACTGGCCAGAACCTGGCACATCTCCTGCAGCGAGGCGGCTTCGGAGCGGCCCCGCGCATAGCTGACAAGGCCGATCTTGTCGCCCTCTTCGGGCTGGCTATGGGTGACGAAGGGGATCACGCGGCTTTTGGCGATGGGCTGATGCAGCTCCAGAAGCGCCACGTCGTTGCGCACCCGCTCGGCCTGAAGCTGGGTCGAAAAGTCGTAGTGCGGATGCACCACGGCACGCCGGACCCAGCGATAGGCCGAGGCGCGCCCGTTGCGCCAGCCGGCGAGGAATTCCAGCTCGGTGACGTCGATCTGCTCTCCGGACGTGCGGTCAAAGAGGCAATGCGCGGCGGTGAGAACGATGTTCGGCTCAATCAGCGCGCCGGTGCAGAACCCGCGCCCGCCGCCGATATCGATCCGGCCCACGCCTTCCCAGTGGCGACCGGAGTCGCCGGTATCCAGACGTTGTAGTTCCGCGTCCCCGTCCGCTGGCTGCGCCTGAAGCGGGCCGGCGAGGCAGAGCCCCAACAGAATGGCTGTCAGAAGACGATGCAAAATAGACCCCGTTCGATTTGCCGAAGAGGTACCTTTTCATTTAGGCGAAAATAGGGCGCTCAGGCCGCGTTCTTAACCATGGCGCGGGGCTTGGGGCCGCCGGTCGCCCAGTCCAGCAACTCGACCGTGTGGACCACCGGCACACCCGCGCCGGAGCCGAGCTGCATCATGCAGCCGATATTGCCCGTGGCGATCACGTCGGGGGTCTTGTCCATCAGGGTTTTGAGCTTGCGCGACTTGAGTTCCTTCGAGATTTTCGGCTGCATCAGGTTATAGGTGCCGGCCGAGCCGCAGCAGAGATGGCTATCCGCGGGCTCTACCACCTCGAACCCCGCGGATTTCAGCAGGGTCTTGGGATGCGTCTTGATCTGCTGGCCGTGCTGCAGCGAGCATGCGGCGTGATAGGCGACGCGCAGGTCCTTGCCCGCGCCCTCGGGCACGTCGAGCTGCATCAGAAGTTCCGAGACATCCATCGCCCGTTCTGACACCCGCGCGGCGTCGGCGGCCAGCTTGGCATCGGTGCGGAACATGTGGCCGTAATCCTTGACCGTCGTGCCGCAGCCCGAAGTGTTGATCACGATCGCATCGAGCCCTTTGCCGTCCATCTCGCGCGCCCAGGCGCGGATATTCTTGGCGGCGGTGCCGTGGCTTTCGTCGGTTTTGCCCATGTGATGCGTGAGCGCGCCGCAGCAGCCTGCGCCCTCTGCAACGACGACTTCACAGCCGAGGCGCGTCAGCAGGCGGATGGTCGCATCGTTGATATCGGTGTTAAGCGCCTTTTGCGCGCAGCCGGTCATCAGCGCGACGCGCTTTTTCATCTCGCCCTTGGCCGGGAAGGTCTGCGGGTCGTCATTGCGGCTGACAGGCGGAATTTCCTTTGGCGCCATTTCCAGCATCGCGCGCAGCCGTGCGTCGGGCATCAGCCGGGCGAAGGGCCGCCCGATCTTGGCGCCCAGAAGGGCCAGGCGAAAGCGCGTCGGATAGGGCAGGATCCGCGCCAGAACCCAGCGCAGGGCGCGGTCGGTCAGCGGCCTGTCGTAATTTTCTTCGATATATTCCCGTGCATGATCAACAAGATGCATGTAATGCACGCCCGAAGGGCAGGTCGTCATGCAGGCCAGGCAGCTCAGGCAGCGGTCGATATGCTTGACCGTCTTCTCATCCGGCTTGCGCTCGTTTTCCAGCATGTCCTTGATGAGGTAGATCCGACCCCGCGGGCTGTCGAGTTCATCGCCAAGCACCTGATAGGTGGGGCAGGTCGCGGTGCAAAAGCCGCAATGCACGCAGGTGCGCAGGATCTCGTTCGACCGCTGAAAGGCCGGGTCGCGCAATTGGGTTTCGGTAAATTCGGTTTTCATCTTTTGGTCACCATGTCAGCGGCATAAAGCCCGAACCAGGGCAGGGTAGTGCCTACGGCACCCAGCGCGAAAGCCGTGCGATGCAGGGCAAAGGGAAGCGGACGCGCGCGCACGGCCAGCACTGCAAGGGCAAGCACCAGAACCCAGGCCAGCCAGAGCGACCCCAGCGCGGCGAGCCCCGGCAGGACACTGTCGGGATAGGCCGGAACTAGGGCGTAGCGGGCCAGAAGTGCCGCACAGATCATCGCGACGCACAGCGTCCAGAGCGCGGCGAAACGCCCGCGTGAGGATCTGAGCCGGGCCGTCAGCCAGAAAATCGCGGGACCTGCCACGAAGCACAGCAGAAAGGCCGGCAGATAGATCATGCGGCGCGATCCATAAGGCCAGGATTGAACAGGCCCTTGGGATCGAACCGGGCGCGCAGCCCGTCTTGCAGCGCGGCCATGGCGGGGCTGAGCGGCTGAAACGCGCCCGCGCCCGCATCGCCCCGGATCAGGGTCGCATGGCCGGGCGTGTCCTTCATCGCCTCACGGATGGCTGCGCCTTTCGTTCCCTCTGGCACCAGAAGCCAGATCAGCCCGCCGCCCCAGTCATAGATCGCCTCGGCCCCGTCGATCTGCGCTACAAGGCCCGGTGCATCGGATGGCTTGACCGAGATGCGCCAGACATCGCCGGCCGTGTCGTGAAACGGCTCTACGTCCCGGACATAGCGCCAGCCGGCAGTGGTCTTGGCCTCGTCTGTCTCAAGCGTTGCGGCGCCGAAGGGCGCGAGGATCTTTTGCAGCGCCTCCGCGCGATAGGCGACGGAATTTTCGAAGCCCTCGATGCGGATCATCGTGACCGGTGCGTCATCCCGCCCCTTCTGAAGGTGGGCAGCCCCGGTCACCTCGAAGGGCGAGGCCAGCGTGCGCGACAGAGCCTTGACCGCGTCGGCGTCGTCCAGACCCTCCATCAAAAGCACGCCGGTATGCCGCGACTTCGGCAGCACCTTTAGAGAAACCTCTGTCATCACACCAAGCGTGCCGTAGCTGCCCGCCATCAGCTTCACGAGGTCGTAGCCCGTCACGTTCTTCATGACCCGTCCGCCGTTGCGCAGGACCTGTCCCGTGCCGTCGACAAAGCGCACGCCCAGAAGAAAGTCGCGCGCCGCGCCGGTCTGGATACGCCGCGGGCCGGACACGTTCGCGGCGAAGACGCCGCCGATCGTTGGCTCTCCTTTGGTGCCCAGAAGGCCGCGATGGTCCATCGGCTCGAAGGCGAGTCGCTGGCCTTCCTTGGCCAGCGTCTTTTCCACCTTGGCCACGGGCGTGCCGGCCTTCGCCACCAGTGTCAGCGCGCCCGGCTCGTAAAGCTCCACGCCGCTCAGCTTTGACGTCGAAAGGACCGTGCCGTCGCTTTGCTTGCCGATGGGCCGGGTGCCGCCGCCAATGATGCGCATCGGGCCGTTAGCTTGCGCCACCATCTCGGCCAGCTCGGCCTCGGTCTTGGGGGTCAGGGCTTTCATGGGGTCGATACTACTCCGGGCTCCGGGGGGACGCCCCCGCCATCACTCCGCCGCGATCCGGCGCGCGTCGCTCGATTGCAGGGGGAAGACCTTGGCAGGGTTCAGAAGCCAGCCGGGATCGAACACATCCTTCACCGCCATCTGAATCTCCAGATCCGCGGGGTCGTACTGATGCAGCATCAGGTCACGCTTTTCGATGCCCACGCCATGCTCGCCGGTCAGGCAGCCGCCCACCTCGACGCAGAGTTTCAGGATCTCGGCACCAAGCGCCTCGCAGGTCTCAAGCTCTCCGGGTTCGTTGGCGTTGAACAATATAAGCGGATGCATGTTTCCGTCGCCCGCATGGAACACGTTGGCCACGTCCAGCCCGTATTCCTTGGACAGCTCCCCGGTGCGCTTGAGCACATAAGGCAGCTGGCTCACCGGGATCGTGCCGTCGAGGCACATGTAATCATTGATTTTGCCCATCGCGCCGAAGGCCGATTTGCGGCCCAGCCAGATGCGCTTGCTCTCGTCGTCGCTGCTCGACTGCCGTAGGGCAACGGGGTTGTGGCTTTCGGCGATCTCGATGATCGTTTCCAGCTGTTCGTCGATCTCCGCGTCCGAGCCTTCGACCTCAACGATCAGCAGAGCCTCGCAATCGGGGTAACCCGCGCCACAGAAATTCTCGGTCGCGCGGATGCAGGGGCGATCCATGAACTCGATCGCCACGGGCAGCACGCCTGCCTTGATGATATCCGACACGCACTGGCCCGCCACCTCGGAAGAGTCGAAGCCCATCAGCACGGGCCGCGCGCCCTCGGGCTTATGCAGGATGCGCAAGGTGGCTTCGGTCACCACGCCAAGCTGGCCTTCCGAGCCGCAGATCAGCCCGAGGATGTCGAGCCCTTCCGCATCGAGGAACGCCCCGCCGATTTCCGTCACCGTTCCGTCCATCAGCACCATGGTCACGCCGAGCAGATTGTTGGTGGTCACGCCGTATTTCAGACAATGCGCCCCGCCCGAATTCATCGCGATATTGCCCGCGATGGCGCAGGCCAACTGGCTCGACGGGTCGGGCGCATAGAAAAAGCCGTCTTCTTCCACAGCACCCGTGACGCTCAGATTCGTGCGGCCGGTTTGCACCCGGATGAAACGGTTGTCGTAATCGGTTTCCAGCACATCGGTGAGCTTGGCAACGCCGAGGATCACGCTGTCTTCTGTCGGCAGGGCGCCCCCGGCAAGCGAGGTGCCCGCGCCGCGTGGCACCACCGGCACGCCCATCTCGTGGCAGATGCGCAGCGCGTCGGACACTTCCTTGGTGGATGCAGGCAGGACCACGGCCAGCGGCGGGCACTTGTAGGCGGTCAGCCCGTCGCACTCATAGGCGCGGGTTTCGGACGGGTCATGGATGACCGCATCCTTGGGCAGCACCGACTCAAGCTTCTCGATCAGCTTCGCCTTGCGGCTGAGGATCGTGGGATTTGGTACTGGCATTTCCATGGGCGGCTCCTCCCGCGAGATTGGTCAAGGAATATAACCAATTCGACTTTCCGACAAGCGGGCCATGCCGTCGCACCCGGCCCATCCCTCCGGACCGCGCGACACACCTTCGTGACTCCTCTTTCGCGCGGCCATGGTTATACTAACCGACATGACCGGTGTGACGAAACAGTTGATCTTCGGGATCTGCCTTTTGCTGGCGCCCCCGGCGCTTTGCGAAAGCCCGGTGATCGAGGATGTCACGGTCGAAAAGGTCGGCATGGTCTGGAACGTGCATGTGACGATGCGGCATCCCGATACGGGATGGGACCATTTCGCCGATGGCTGGGAGGTTCTGGACAGTGCCGGAAACCGTCTCGGCTTTCGCAAGCTTATGCATCCGCATGTCGAAGAGCAGCCATTCACCCGGTCGCTTAGCGGTGTGGTGATTCCTGATGGCACGCGTGAGATATTCCTGCGCGGACGTTGCTCGGAAGAGGGCTGGGCCGGGCAGAAAACCGCCGTCGCGTTGCGGCCCTGACCGCTAGCGCCGACCCTCGCGGAGCCAGCCGCCCAGAATCAGCGCCGACACCAGCAAAAGCACGACCCACGGCGGCAGCAGATCGGTCTGCGTGACCGACCGTGTTTCATAGGCATTGCGCGGGGTGATCGCGATCCAGCCACGCCCGGCAGCGGGACGTCCCTCGCGGACCTCGCGGACGCGCGGCAGCCCGTCCTCCAGCGCGCGCACACCGCCATTCGTACTGTCGATCAGCGGCGCCAGCGTTTCGGTGTCGGCGATGGTTTCCTCGAACTCGACGGGTGAGGCGGGCCCAAGCCCAATCACCGCCGTGTGAGTGTCGTTGGCCAGCCGGTAAAGCCCGATCTCGGGCCCGTCGTAAAGCGCCTCGAACCGGCCCGGGCTGACCTCGTCGAGCGTAAGCTCGATCTCGTCGCCGGAGGGCGTGGTGACCGTGACCGGTCCGACCTCATCCGACAACGACCGGCGAATGATTCGCATCTGCTGACCGGTAGCCTCGGCCCAAAGCGCCTCTTCCTCCAGCTCGGGCTCTTTCATCATCCAGTGTGCAAGACGGCGCAGCAGTTCCAGCTGCGGCCCGCCGCCCTCGTAGCCGCGGTTCCACAGCCACGCGTGATCCGAGGCCAGAAGCGCCACGCGCCCGTCACCCACGCGGTCGAGCACGAGAAGCGGGCTGTCGTCTGCGCCGGTCATCACCGCATCGCCCGAGGATTGCTCGACCTCGATCTGGCGCAGCCACCGGCCCCATTCTCCGCCGAATTCCTCTTCCAGTCCGGCGGTCACCGGATGACGCTGGCCCAGTTCGGTAATGGCGGGGCGATAGCGTTCCTCGATGACGCGCGCGGTGGGCCGCGCCGGCACGATCTCTTCAAGGGGCGTGCGGTAAATACTGTCGGCAGAGGCGAAATCCGGCCCCGCGGCGATCAGAACCGCGCCGCCGCCCTCGACATATTGCCGGACATTTTCGAGATAGATCGACGGCAGGATGCCGCGCCGCTTGTAGCGGTCGAAGATGATCAGATCGAAATCGTCGATCTTCTCGAGAAAAAGCTCGCGCGTGGGAAAGGCGATAAGCGACAGTTCCCGGACCGGCACGCCGTCCTGTTTTTCGGGTGGGCGCAGGATGGTGAAATGCACGAGGTCCACGGAACTGTCGGACTTCAGCAGGTTGCGCCAGGTCCGCCCGCCCGCATGCGGCTCGCCCGACACCAGCAGCACCGACAGCCGGTCGCGCACGCCGTTGATCTGCACCAGCGCGGTGTTGTTGCGGTCGGTCAGCTCGCCCTCGGCTTCGGGCGTGGAAAACTGCAGCACGTTGCGCCCGCCATGCGACAGGCGGAGCGGCAGGCTGATATCCTCGTTCAAAGGCACATTGAACCGCTGCGGATCCTCTCCGTCGACCGAGACATCGACCGGCACGGTGTCCACGCCCTCAGGTGCGGCGCCGTGGTCGCTGATCCGCAGGGTCATGGTGATCTCTTCGTCGAGAATGGCGAAGGCCGGGGCGTTGTCCACGCTCAGCTTGCGGTCCCAGTCATCCTGCCGCCCGGTATGCAGAAGGTGAAGCGGCGCCGGCAGGGTCGGCGCGCGATCCAGATCATGCAGGCGTCCATCGGACAGAAGGATCGCGCCGGCGATGCGGCCGCGCGGTTCCTCGGCCATGGCCTCGGACAGGGCGGTCATCAGGGCGGTGCCGGTGTTGTCCGCGCCGTCCGGCACGGTCACCCGGCGCAGTTCGGTCGCGCCCATCGCCTCGATCCGGGCGGCCAGCGTGTCGGCGGCGTCGCGCGTGGTCTCGGCGCGGTTCGCAAGCCTTTGGCTGGCGCTGTCGTCCTCGACGAGGAACACGATATCGGACAGCGGTTCGCGGTCTTCCTGCTGATAGGCCGGTCCGAGAAGCGCCCCGAGAATGACCAGCCCCGCCAGGCCGCGCAAGGCCCAGCCCGACAATCCCCGCCAGAGCGCCAGCGCGATGCCGGCCATCAACATGCCCGTCAGCCCGCCGATGAGCCAGAGGTTGAGAAGCGGATCGAAGACGATGCTGGCGGTCATTGGCCCAACCTGTCGAGAAGCGCGGGCACGTGCACCTGGTCGGATTTGTAGTTGCCCGTGAGCACGTGCATGACAAGGTTCACGCCGAAGCGGTAGCTGAGTTCGCGCTGGCGTTCCCCGGCAAAGCCCCGGCCCACCGGGTAGATCGGGTTGCCGCGCGCGTCCATCGCCCAGGCCGCGGCCCAGTCATTGCCGCCGATCACCACCGGGGTGACGTTGTCGTTGAGATTGCGGAAGGGCATGCCTTCCACCTGTTCGGCATCGGGCGGCGCGGCCTCGACCCAGACGGTGCGCCCAGTGTGACGGCCCGGGAAATCCTGCAAAAGGTAGAAGGTGCGGGTCAGCACATGGTCCGCCGGAACAGGCTCCAGCGGTGGAATATCCAGCGGCTCGGCCAGCCGCTGCAGCTTGCGCCCGTTGGGCGAGGCCGCGCCGAATCCTGCGATATCGGCATCGCGCGTGTCGAACAGGATCATGCCCCCCGTCCGCAGATACTCGTTAAGCTTCACATAGGCCTCTCGCGAGGGGATCGGCTGATCAGGGCTGATGGGCCAGTAGAGCATCGGATAGACCGAGATCTCGTCGGTCTCGAGATTGACGCTCGCCGGGTCGGCAGGTTCCACCGAGGTGCGGAAAAAGAGCGTTTCGGACAAGCCCGCCAGCCCGGCGCGGGCCATCTCGTCAAGCTGGGTATCACCCGTCACGACATGCGCCAGCGTCACCTCCGAGGTGGCTTGCAACGCTTTTTCGAGGCCCGCGGCGTCGTCCTGCGCGTCCGCGCCCTGCGGCGCGAAGAGCAGCGCGGCCAGCAGCGCGGCGGTGGTGGCGCGCGCCGGCAAAAGCCGTCCGGAAAGCGCCAGCGACGCCAGGATGTCCGCCATCAGTAGAACCATCGCCGCCGCCAGCAGCCAACCGCCAAGCGGGGCCTCGGGCGGGCGGTCTAGGCCGGTGACAGGCACGCGGGCGGGCCAGCTGGTCGGCTGCAGAACCGTGGTTTCCGTCACCACGTTCAGCGCCAGACGCCGGTCGGGACCCTCGTAGATCCCGGGGCGGAAATCCGGGCCGATCCGGTCCTGTACGAACCGCTCGCCATCCACGCCGGGCAAGGTGCCCGCGTCCTGCAGCGTACCGAACGCATCCAGCACCTGCACCGGCTGCCAGGTGGTGCCCTGAAGCTCTGCCAGATCGGGCAGCGCGACGGCGGAAGAAACGGCCAGCCGTTCGAGCATCTGCACGAAAAGGCCCGAAAGCGGCAGGCTGGACCATTCGGCATTTGCGGTGACGTGGAACAGAACCACTTGTCCCGCCCCGATCCGCTTGCGCGTCACAAGCGGCGTGCCGTCGCTGAGTTGCGCGATCACTCGGTCTGCGAGCGTCGGGTCGGGCTGCGCCATGACCTGCGCCGAAACGGTCACGTCGTTATAGAGGTCGAGCCCGAAAAAGGGGCTGTCTTCGGCGAAGGGGGCCAGCGATTTGGGCTCGCCCCAGCTCATCGCGCCGCCCACGGACCGGCCGCCAGCGCGCAGGCGCACGGGCATCAGGGGATGTTCAGACGAGCGCGACACGTCCGAGGCCGCCAGCCGCGGCCCGGCAAAGCGCAAGAGCATGCCGCCTCCCTCGGTCCACTCAAGAAGCGCCTCTTCCTCGGCGCCCGAGAGCGTGGCGACATCGGCCAGAACGATCACGTCGGGATTGGCGGGCAGGATATCCATCAAGGCGCCATCGAGAATATCTGCGGAGGGTTCCAGCGCCTGTTCGAGATAATGCAGCGGCGACAGCAGCTCGAGCCCCTCGCGGTCCTCGCGGCCCGCCAGAAGCGCGATCTCGCGACGGCGCAGACTGTCATCGGTGAGCGTCACCGCGCCGGCGTGGCGCTGGCCGGCGATCTCGAACCGGGTCAGCCGCGCGCGCAGCTCGGCAGGCAGGGACAAAAGGCCCGTAGCCTCGACCGCGTCTGTTTCGAAGGTGAGGGGCAGCGTCGCCAGAAGCCGCAACACGCCCGACGGGTCGCGGCCATGCGCCTCGATCGTGATCTCGCGGGCGGTTCCGTTGCGGGCGCGCAGCGCCGAAAGGCGCAGATCGCCGTCCTCGACCACCGCAGGGCGCAGCGCGATGACCGGCACCGCGCTTTCGTGCACCGTGACGGGGCCGCGCGCCTCCAGCGCGGACAAAAGCGTGTCGCGCCCGTCGCGCGCCAGTCCGTCCGAGAACCAGCGCGTTTCGAACCTGTCGTCCCCAAGCATGCCGGCCGCCTCGGCCATGTCGGTCGCCGTGGGCGGCCAGGGGCTGGGGTCCAGCCCCGAGAGCTGACTGCGCAGCGTTTCGGCGGCCTGGAAAACCGGCGGCTCGGGATCGGTCAGGCGCAACACGCCGACGGGCCGGACGTCGCGCCCTGCCTCGGCCAGCATCGCGTCCAGAAGATCGGCCTTGGCGGGCCAGTCGCGGGCGGCGGCCCAACTTGCGTCCAGCACCAGAAGCATCGGCCCGCTGCGGGTCGTCTCGCCCTCGTCGCGCGGGTTCAGGACCGGGCCCGCAAGACCCACGATCACCGCCGCCACCGCCAGCATCCGCAACAGCAAAAGCCACCACGGCGTGCGGTCCGTCACCGTATCGTCGTCGCGCAGGCCAAGCAGAAGCGCCACACCCGGAAAGCGCCGCCGGATCGGTGCGGGCGGCACGGCGCGCAGGATCAGCCACAGGATCGGCAACGCGGCCAGCGCAACCAGAAGCCACGGCGCGGCGAATCCGATGGGGCCAAGCGTCATCGTCCGCGCCCCCCGTCAATGGCGTTGTAAAGCCACAGAAGCGCCGATTGCGCGCTCTGGTTCGTATGGTGCTGGCCATAGCGCCAGCCGGTCGCGGCGCAGAGCCGCGCCAGTTCGTCCTTGCGCTCGGCAAGGCGCGCCAGATACCGGTCGCGCAACTCGGAGGCTTTCAGCGTTTCATGCGCCAGCGTGCCGCCCATGCTCTCGAAAATGGTGCGCCCGCGATAGGGAAAGCTCTCCTCCGCCGGGTCCAGCACCTGCATCAGAATGCCCTGCACACCCCTGTCGGCGGCGGCGGTCAGCGCGCCCTTCACCGGATCGAGATCGCCAAGGAAATCCGACAGGAAGACCGCGCGCCCGTGGCTGGGCATGCCCGCCGTTTCGGGCGCGCCGTAATCCTCGTCCCGATCCAGCGTCAGCGCCTGTGCCAGCCGCTGGATCTGCGCCTCGCCCCGGCGCGGCGGCACACCCGAGCCCGAGAGCCCGATGCGTTCGCCCGCGCGGTTGAGCAGGATCGCCGCCGCCAGCGCCAGTAGGCGCGCACGGTCGGCCTTTTCCGGGATCAGCGGGTCGGAGCTGAACCGCATCGAGGCCGCTCCATCGACCCAGAGCGTCACGCTTTGCGCGATTTGCCATTCCCGTTGCCGCAGGAACTGTGCGTCCGAGCGCGCCGAGCGGCGCCAGTCGATCTGACGAAGCTCATCGCCCGCCTGCACAGGCCGGTACTGCCAGAAATCGTCGCCCATGCCGGGCCGACGGCGCCCGTGTTCGCCCAAAAGAACTGTCCCCGCCAGATGCTCTGCCCGCGCCAGAAGCGCGGGAAAGCGCGCGGCTTCGGTCTCGGACCGGGCGCGCAGGGGGGCGATGTGGGCTTGGCTCATGCAGCGCTCGCGGTGCTCGTGACGCCAGCGGCCACATCGGCGATCAGCGTATTGAGGTCATCGCCCCGCGCCCGCGCGGCGAAGTTGAGCGCCATGCGGTGCACCAGCACCGGCTGCGCCATCGCGGCAACGTCGTCCGCGTCGGGCGCCAGCCGGCCCTGCAGCATCGCGCGCGCCCGCACCGTCAGCATCAGCGCCTGTGCGGCGCGGGGGCCGGGCCCCCAGGCCACGGCCTCGCGCACCCGGTCTGGTGCGCTCGGGTCCTCGGGGCGGAAGGCGCGGACAAGGTCGATGATCCGTTCCATCACGGCCTCGCCCACGGGCATGCGCCGCAACAGCGTCTGCGCCTCCATCAGTTCGGCGGGAGTGAAGACCTCGTGCGATTCTTCCTCGGCGACACCGGTGGTGGCCAGCAGGATCGCCCGCTCGGTGTCGCGGTCTGGGTAAGGCACGTCGATCTGCACGAGGAACCGGTCAAGCTGCGCCTCGGGCAGGGGATAGGTGCCCTCCTGCTCGATCGGGTTCTGCGTGGCCAGCACGTGAAACGGCGGATGAAGCGGGCGATCCTCGCCCGCGACAGAGACCTTGCGTTCCTGCATCGCCTGCAGCAGCGCGGATTGCGTGCGCGGGCTGGCGCGGTTGATTTCGTCGGCCATCAGAAGCTGACAGAAGATCGGGCCGGGGATGAACTTGAAGGCCCGCGTGCCGTCGCTCCCGGTTTCCAGCACTTCCGAGCCGAGGATATCGGCAGGCATCAGGTCCGGCGTGAACTGCACCCGATTCGAGGCCAGCCCCATCACGGTGGCCAGCGTTTCCACCAGTCGAGTCTTGCCCAGACCCGGCAGGCCGATCAAAAGGCCGTGCCCGCCGCATAGCAACGCCGACAGCGCCAGGTCCACGACCCGTTCCTGCCCGATAAACCGCCGCGTGATCGACGCGCGCGCCTGCGCCAGCTTGTCCTCGAGGGCCTCGATCCCGGCCAGCAGGTCGGCGGTGTCATCCATGGCAAAAGCTCCGTTGTCGGCTATATCTATCGGTGAATGTACAGCGCAGGATGGAAATGGCAAAAGCAATGAGCAAAGAATCCATCACGACCCCGTCAGCAGAAAGCCTCGCCGAGGCTGCCCGGCAGGCCGGCAAGAAGGGCCTTCCGCCGGTACACAAGTGGAACCCCGAGTTCTGCGGTGATCTGGACATGCGCATCGCCCGGGACGGCACATGGTTCTATCTCGGCACGCCCATCGGCCGGCCCGAGCTTGTGCGGCTCTTTTCCACCATTCTCAAGCGCGAGGGCGACAAGTATTTCCTCGTCACGCCGGTGGAAAAGGTCGGCATCACCGTCGATGACGCGCCTTTCGTGGCGGTCGATTTCGAGGCCGGCGGCGCGGGCGAGGCGCAGAATCTTCTGTTCGAGACCAATGTGGGCGACAAGGTGCTGGCCGGCCCCGATAACCCGATTCGGGTGGAGCGGGACCCCGAGACCGGAGAGCCCTCTCCATATGTGCTGGTGCGCGACGGGCTGGAGGCGCTCATCGACCGCAAAAGCTTTTACCGGCTGGTCGAGATCGGCGCGCGGCAGGACGGCTGGTTCGGCCTCTGGTCGGGTGGGGATTTCTTCCGCATCATCCCCGAGGACGAGCTGCCAGAGTAATGGCGCTCAGCCGTCCCAGAAAGGCAGACCGCTCAGCGCCGAGGCCGCGATGATCGTGTAGGCGATGGTGCGGTACACCCGCTCGTATTCGGGCCGGAACAGCCGGGCGCCCAGAAGTCCGCCAAGAAGATTCGGCACGACAAGCGCGGCGCCCAGCACCAGCGCCGACGGGTCGAGCCGCCCGAAGAGCGCCAGCATCGGCAACAGCACCACGTCAGTCGCGAAGAGAAACAGAAGTGTGTTGGCCCGCACCACCTGAACCGGTCGGGTGCTGGCCATGTAAAGCAGGATGACCGGCGGTCCGGGCAGGCCCGCCACCCCCTGCAGGAAGCCCGACAGGCCACCTGTGGTGTACACGAGCGGTGGCGTCAGCGCGCCGTGATAGCGCAGTCCGGACACCAGGCAGACCAAGAGCGTCAGCGCCACCGCCGACACCGCATAGCGAAACACCTCCGCCGGGACGAGCGTGAGCGCGAAAAGACCGAGAGGCAGCGCCACGACAAGTCCCGTCAGCAACCGGACGAGATCGCGCGCCTCGCACGACCGTGCGGCGCGGCGCAGGATCGGGATCGGGCCGAACAGATCAAAAATCACGATGGTGGTCAGCGCCTGGAACGGCGTCAGCACCTGCGCGGCCAGCGGGAGGTAGACAAGGCCCGAGCCAAAGCCGGAAAACCCGCGCACCAGCGCCGCCAGAAAACAGGCGCCGGCCAGAAACGCGATTTGCGTCGTTTGAAAATCCGGCAGCACTCCGCCCCGCTCCACTATCGACCCGACATACGGGGACGCTAGGCCAAATGCGGCGTCGGTGTTAGCGGAATCCTACCCGCTAAACATATCGCCCCAGCCGCCGAAGATGTCGCCAATGTTGTTTAGGATCGCCACGAGGATGCAGATGCCCCCGATCAGCAGCGCCAGCCAGAACGCGTATTGCATGACAAAAGCCCCCGCGCCAAACCCGATGGCAATGACCGGCAGCTGCGGTGTTTCACGCCTGAAAAGCCCGACCGCCCCCGCAATGGCGGCAAGTCCCGCAAGGATCGGCGCGGCAAAGCTGAGATAGTCCATGATATTCCACGGCTCGACCTCCGGTTCGGGCTGCGGCTGGCCCAAAAGGCTGCGTACGGCGGATTTCTTGATCTCGGCCGCGATCTCTCCGATGGCTGTGCCGGGATTTCCCGGCGGCTCGGCGAAGACCGCCGAGATCTGCAGCACGACGATGACCAGGGCGACGGCCCCAGCGACGAAGCCCGCAAGGCCCCAGACCGGGCGCGGCGCGATGAGTTGCTCGGACATCTGCAACCTCCGATAGGTGTCCCGGTTCGACCCGTCGCATGGATTTACGGCCTGCTTAAGGGGGCAATGCGGCCCAAACATGGCTGCCTGCGGGGCCGGGCGACTCGCGACGTGGCGTGGAAAAGGCTATGATCGGGCCGCTGGACCTGCTCGGGAGGAGAGACCATGAAACGCATCCTCATCGGCCTTCTGGCCCTCGGTATCTTTTTCGGTGCTGGGCTTGGCATCCACGCAACGCTGATCAGCGCATCGCAAGGGTCCGGCACATGGGCCGATCGCGCGGCGGCCACCTGCAGCCTTTGTCACGGAAGCTAAGGCGACCACCCGTAGGCCGTGCTTCAGCGCGGCCTCAATGTGCCTCGGCCCAGTTCCTGCCCGCGCCGGCCTCCACCACCAGCGGCACGTCGATCTTGACCGCCGGATCGGCGGCGCCTTGCATGATCTCGCGCGCCGCTTCGGTCACCTTGTTGGCGGCGCCTTCCTCGACCTCGAAGAGAAGTTCGTCATGCACCTGCAACAGCATCTTGCAGGGCAGGTCCTCGATCGCTTTCGGCATCCGGATCATCGCGCGGCGGATGATGTCGGCGGCAGTGCCCTGAATGGGCGCGTTGATCGCCGCGCGCCGGGCAAAGCCCGCGCGCGGCCCCTTGGCGGAAATCTCTGGCGTGTGGATCTTGCGGCCGAATAGCGTCTGCACGAACCCGTGCTCCTTGGCGAAATTCACCGTGTCGTCCATGTAATCCCTGATACCGGGGAAGCGCTCGAAATACCGGTCGATGAATCCCTGGGCCTCGGCGCGCGGGATGCGCAGGTTGCGGGCAAGCCCAAAGCCCGAGATGCCGTAGATCACCCCGAAATTGATCGCCTTGGCGCGGCGGCGCACCTCGGGTGTCATCTCGTCCATCGGTACGTCGAACATCTCTGACGCGGTCATTGCGTGAATGTCCTGCCCCTCGCGGAACGCCTCCTTGAGCTGGGCGATGTCGGCAACATGCGCCAGGATGCGGAGCTCGATCTGGGAATAGTCCAGCGACAGAAGAACCTTGCCCTCGCCCGCCACAAAGGCCTCGCGGATGCGCCGGCCTTCTTCGGTGCGTATGGGGATGTTCTGCAGGTTCGGATCGGTCGAGGCCAGCCGGCCCGTGCTGGCGCCGGTCTGCACGTATGAGGTATGGACCCGGCCCGTATCGGGGTCGATATGATCCTGCAACGCGTCTGTGTAGGTCGATTTCAGCTTGGATACCTGCCGCCAGTCGAGAACGCGCGCGGGCAGGTCATGCTCGGTCGCCAGATCCTCCAGCACATCGGCCCCCGTGGCATAGGCGCCGGTCTTGCCCTTCTTGCCGCCCTCCAGCCCCATCTTGTCGAAAAGGATCTCGCCCAGCTGCTTGGGGGAACCGACGTTGAATTTCTCGCCCGCCAGTTCGTGGATCTCGTCCTCCAGCTGCGCCATCTTCTGGGCGAAGGCATTGGACATCTTCGACAGCGTCCCTTTGTCCACGAGGATGCCCGCGCGCTCCATCTGCGCCAGCACGGGCACCAGCGGGCGTTCCAGCGTCTCGTAGACGGTCGTGACCTTCGTACGGTGCAGTTGCGGCTTGAACGTGTGCCAAAGGCGCAGGGTGATATCCGCGTCCTCGGCCGCATAGCGCGTGGCGGTCTCGATCGGCACCCGGTCGAAGGTGATGGCGGATTTGCCCGAGCCCAGAAGCTCCTTGATCGGGATGGGTGCGTGGCCGAGGTACCGTTCCGACAAGGTGTCCATCCCATGCCCATGCAAACCCGAGTTGAGCGCGTAGGACATCAACATCGTGTCGTCGATGGGCGTGATCTCGACGCCGTAATTGGCGAGAATCTTTGCGTCGTATTTCATGTTCTGGCCGATCTTTAGAACGGCGTCGTCCTCGAAGACGGGCTTGAGCGCCTTCAACACCTCGTCACGGTCCAGTTGCCCGTCCAGGATCGCCTCCGAGCCGAAAAGATCGTCGGCGGTCCCATCCTTGTGCGCCAACGGGATGTAGCAGGCCTGCCCCACTTCGACGGCAAGGCAGATCCCCACAAGCTCGGCCTGCATCTCGTTGAGCGACGTCGTCTCGGTGTCGACCGCCACGTAGCCCCGCGCGTTGATCCGATCGATCCAGGTCTGCAGCGCCTCCATGTCGGTGACGGTCTCGTACGTGTCCGGATCGATCTTGGGCCAGTCGGGCGCGCTCTGCTCGTCGGGGTTGGCGCCCGCCGGGTTGGTGTCCTCTATCACCGGCGGCTCTACGTCCAGCGCGTCGGCGATGCGCTTTGACAGGGTGCGGAACTCCATCTCGGCCAGAAACGCCATCAGCTTGTCCACATCGGGATCACGCAGTTCCAGATCGTCGATGGTAAAGTCGAGCGGCGTTTCGCAATCGAGCTGCACCAGCTTCTTCGAGAGCTCGATCTGGTCTCGCTTTTCAAGAAGCGTTTCGCGCCGCTTGGGCTGCGGGATCTCCTCGGCGCGGTCCAGAAGCTCCTCCAGCGTGCCGTATTCATTGATGAGAAGCGCCGCGGTCTTGATGCCGATGCCGGGCGCGCCGGGAATGTTGTCGACCGAATCGCCCGCCAGCGCCTGCACGTCCACCACCTTGTCCGGGCCGACACCGAATTTCTCTTCCACGCCTTCGCTGTCGATGCGGCGGTTCTTCATGGCGTCGAACATCTCGACGCCCCCGCCCACAAGCTGCATGAGATCCTTGTCGGAACTGACGATCGTGACGCGCCCGCCGGCGTCGCGCGCCTGGCAGGCCAGGGTCGCAATGATGTCGTCGGCCTCATAGCCTTCCATCTCCTTGCAGGCGATGTTGAAGGCTTCTGTGGCGCGGCGCGTGAGCGGGATCTGCGGGCGCAGGTCCTCGGGCATCTCGTCGCGGTTGGCCTTGTAGTCTTCATAAAGGTCGTTGCGGAAGGTGTGGCTGCCCTTGTCGAAGATCACGGCGATATGGGTGGGCGCATCCGACCCGTGATCGCGGTCCACGTAGCGGCGCAGCATGTCGCAGAAGCCCTGCACCGCGCCCACCGGCATCCCGTCGGATTTGCGCGTCAGCGGCGGCAGCGCGTGAAAGGCGCGAAAGATGAAGGCCGAGCCGTCGATGAGATGCAGGTGACAGCCTTTACCGAATGCCATGGCGCGCTCCGTTCTTGCAGATGGCGCAGGTATGCCATGGGCCGCGCGGCGCGGAAAGTGATTAACGGGGTGCAGAATGGCCGACGTGGAATGAGTATTTTCGCCAAGAAGAATCAGAAAGGCGCGCTTCGACGTCTTTCTGGATCAAACACTCCCGCCGGAGGAGTATTCTTTTTTACTGGGCCGCACCGAAAACGATCAGGCCATCCGCATTCTCGGCCTGGTTCACCTGTTTCGGCAATCGGTCACCCGTCCGCGAAGAATGGCGCAACCACTCTGCTGCGGCTAGCCTTCGGACCAACAAACGACAAAGCGCTCGACATATTACAAAGGACCTGCACCTCATGACCAGCGATGCCGTCAATCTGACCCAGAAACTCTCCACATTTTCAGAGCACTGGAGCCCCAAAATCATCTCTCGATTCAATGATTGTGATGTCATGGTGGTCAAGGCACATGGGGCGTTTAACTGGCACAAGCACGATGAAACCGACGACTTCTTTCTGGTGCTGTCCGGCACGTTGCGGATCGAGCTGCGCGATCGCGATGTGGTGCTAGGACCGGGCGAACTCTTCGTTGTGCCCAAGGGCGTCGAGCATCGGCCCGTCGCCGATGAAGAGGTTCATTTGCTTCTCATTGAACCGATTGGCGAGCCCAACACCGGCGATGCGGCAACCGCCGTGTCGAAGACGAAGATTTGAGCCGGACAAGCGCTAATCCGGATTGCGCGTAGCGGCCCAGTGCCGCCCTTCGCTGGACGAAAGCCGAATGCCCGATCTCCGCCTGCCTAAGAAGCCGGAAACGAACCAGGTGATCCATTTCCATCCACCGGGCAGGCTCAAACGCCGTTGTAGTCTTTATCCGAGACCTTCTCCATCCAGGTGACAGGTGTGCCGTCTATGCTTTCCTGTATGGCGATATGGCTCATGGCCGTTTCCGGCGATGCGCCATGCCAGTGTTTTTCGCCAGCCGGAAACCAGACCACATCGCCCTGGCTGATCTCTTCGACCGGCCCACCTTCGCGCCGCACTCGGCCACGCCCGAACGTCACGATCAGCGTTTGACCGGCCGGGTGCGTGTGCCAGGCCGTTCTTGCGCCGGGTTCGAAGGTGACGTGCGCGCCGCTGGTTCTGCCGGGGTCTTCGGCTGTGAAAAGCGGATCGAGCCGCACTTTTCCGGTGAAATAATCCTCTGGACCGGGTTGTGATGCGTTGCTGCCGGATCTGGTGATCTTCATTTTTCCCTTCCCGCGCTGTCAGCGCAATTTCGTGAAACGATAGGTCAATGCCGGGCCGCCCGAATGGGAATAGGCCAGTTCCGCCGTCACCATGGCGAAGGGTTCCGCGAACCTCGCGGTCCGCAAAGGCCCTGCGTCCAGCGGTTCGAAACCCGCGTCGCGGATCAGCTTTTGAGCGATCTTCTTGGCCGATGGATCGTCCCCGTAGGTCAAAACCTGGGGCGGGGGCATTTGTCCTTTGCGGGCGAAGACCGGCGCAAAAGCTTCGGACGGCACGGTGTTGAAGCATGACACCCACCGCGCCTCGGGACGCATGCGTGCCAGTTCTTCCGCTCCCGAGGTGTTCGTGCCGAGAACAAGCTCGGTATTCGCGTCGTTCAAGGGCACGCTGCAATTCAGCACGATCTTGTCCTTGAGCGAGCCGGCCTGTTCAAGCACGTCGGGAATACGAGACCAATGAACCGCGAGAAGAAGGGCATCGGCGTAGCGCACGGCTTCGTCCACCCGTCCGCTCAATGCGCCATATTCTCTGGCGAGCATGTCCAGCTTGGTCTTGTTTCGGGCATATGAGAACAGCACATCATGCCTGGAAGCGGCCCAGATACGGCCCAGTTGCGATCCCATCAGGCCGGAGCCGAGAATTCCGATCTTCATAGCGTTTCCCTCGCCGGCAAGAGGTTTACTCTGCGCGTTTCTCAAACACGTCCTTGGCCACCGGCATGGCAGAAAAGACCTTCGGCCAGCCCGCATAATACGCCAAGTGCGAGAGCATCGCGCCGGCCTCGTCCTGCGTCAGGCCGTTGTCCATCGCGCGGTTGAGGTGAAAGGTCATCTGCTCTGCCTGGCCGGCCGCGATGAGCGCGGCGACGGTCGCGAGGCTCCGGTCGCGCGGCGCCAGCGCGGGACGGCGCCAGAGATCGAGGAACAGCAACTGCTCGGTGTCGTCGACCACGCCTTGGCTGACGCCGCCATAGGTGCCCTGCACGAAGTCCTGGCGGTTTGCCTCGGCTTCCTCGTCATAGCCCAGCAACTCGGGGTCTACCGCCGGAAGGTCCTCGGCGGTGATGCCGCGCGCCTCAAAAACCGGCGCTGCGGCGGTTGCAGCAGCGGTCGCATTGCCCCACCCGGTGTAAAAGGCCAGATGGGTGATCGTCTCGGAAATCTCGGCCGCTGTCACACCGGCATCAAGGGCCAGCGCGACATGATCGGCCAAAGCGCCGGTTTCTTGCCGGGTCATCAGCGCCGCAAACGTGACAAGCGCCCGGTCTCGCGGCGACATCGTCTCATCTGTCCAGACCTTGCCGAAAAGGGTGTTGTCGGAATAGGCTTCAAGCGCCGGGGCGACCTTGCCCACGTCTTCTGGGAGGGTCTTGGCCGCATCCTGCGCCATGGCGGCACCGGTTAGCAGGCCAAGAGCGGAGGCGGTGAGAATGGTCTTCATCGGAGGATCTCCTTGGTTCGCTGTTGTCTCCTCCTGATATGGTGCGATGGGCCTCGGCCTTAATGGCGGGGATGCTCAAACCATTCATGATCCCGGTGCATTAATCCTCAGCCTTTTTCGCGCAGCGCATCGAGCACCACACCAAAGGCCGAGGATGGGCGTTGTCGGCTGGGATAGTAGAGGTGGAAGCCCGGGAAATAAGGTGAATAGTCCCCGAGACAGAGGCGCAGCGCTCCGCTGTCAAGATGCTCCTGCGCAAGGCGCTCAGGGACAAGGGCCAGACCATGACCATCTTTTGCGGCCCGCAGCACCGGATTGATCGTGTTGAAAATCGCCTGGCCTTGCACCTTGACCCGGATCTCGTTGCCGTCCCTGTCTTCGAACTCCCACGCATAAAGCGCGCCATGGTTGCTGAGGCGCAGGTTGATGCATTGGTGTCTGGTCAGGTCCTGCGGCATTTCGGGCGTGCCCGCCGTGTCGAAATAGGCCGGCGCGCCGACGCAGACCGTGCGCTCATCCGGGCCGATCCGCATGGCGATCATCCACTCGCTCACCTGATCGCCATAGCGCACGCCCGCATCACACGGGCTTTCGGCCAGATCGGTATAGCCATAATCCATCACGAACTCGATCTTCACATCGGGATGGTCCTTCAGAACCGGCGACAGCTTGGGCCAAAGCAGGGACTCGATGGCGTATTCCACGCCCACGATCCGCACCGTGCCCGACGGCGCGCCTTGCGAGTCGTTGAGCGCGTGCAGCCGGGCCTCGATCTATTCCAGGCAGGGGTTCAGCGTGGCGAGCAGATCTTCGCCCTCCAGCGTCGGTGCGACGGATCGTGTCGTGCGCGTCAGAAGCCGCAGACCAAGGCGCTTCTCCAGACCCTTGATCGTATGGCTCAGCGCGGATTGTGACACGTTCAGTCGCGCGGCGGCGCGGGTAAAGCTGCGCTCTCCGGCCACGGCGGCCAGCGCGATAAGGTCCTGGATTTTCTCTCGAAGCATGAGGGCGCCCTGGATCTGCGGATCGATGATCACGTTGGTTTGCCCTTCAGGATATATGTCGCTTCTTCATGTGTCGAAGAATTATGCCGCCCCGACACATGACATGACGGGGCGGCGCGGACGCTTTTACTCTGCCCCGTATTCGGCGTCGGTCACATGCTCACCCCAGACGACATTTTCACCGTCCGCGAATTGCTGGACCGCGATATGGGTCACCGCAGTGCTGTCGGTCGCACCATGCCAGTGCTCGACATCCGGCGGGCACCAGACCACATCACCGGCCTGCATGACCTCGCGCTCTTGCCCGCGCTCCTGCACCCAGCCGGTACCTTCGGTCACGATCAGCATTTGTCCTGCCGGATGCGTGTGCCAGGCCGACCGCGCGCCCGGCAGGAAGGTCACCTTTCCGGCGTTCACGGCGAAGGGCTCGTTCGCGGGAAAGACCGGCTCGATATAGGCGGTGCCGGTGAATAGCTCCGCATCGCCGATAAAGCCGTCCTGTTCTCCCGCGCGGGTTAAGTCCATGGATTGCGCGAAGGCGCCGGGCGCGGCAAGCCCAAGCGCAAGTGTGGGTCCCAGTATCCGTGTCATTTGAATTGTTTCCTGCTGCCTGTGTGCTGGGGCCGATCACCGCGACCGGCCTTTCATAGCGTGAAAGCTAGGACCTGGGTTTGTGCGGATAATGGGGCGCAAACCGGATGCGGACATGAGGAGGGTTCATAAATGAACCGCCCAACCTTTGCCTGTACAATCCCCGGCATTCATGAGGCGGCCTCATGAGAGGTAGAGATACATGGGGGATTATCCGGCGCGGTCTTCGACGTATATCCCCCCTCATCAACGAGGGTGATCGACCATGAACGGGACGAAGACAGGACTTGCCAGTCTGGCTGTCGCGGTGCTGACGATCAGCCATCTGCCTGCCGCACAGGTAACCGAACTGAAACAGGAGGCCGCAATGACCCATATCAGAGTGATCGTCGGGGACGAGACCCTGACCGCCACGCTCGACGCAACGCATGTGGCACAGGATTTTGCCGCGCTCCTGCCGCTCGACCTGACGCTGAGCGACTACCACGGCATCGAAAAGGTCGCGGACCTGCCGCGCGCGCTGGACACCACCGGCGCACCGGACAGCTACGAGCCGAAGGCCGGCGATATCACGCTTTATGTGCCCTGGGGCAATCTCGCGATCTTCTGAAAACCGTTTCAGCGCTCGCGCGGTCTCGTGCGGTTGGGCGCTTTCGACGGGCCGATCGACGCGCTGATGCGCGGCGGAGAGTTCCCGGTCCGGATCGAGACGGCGGAGTAGGCCTCTCCTGACACCCTTCAAGTAACACTGGGCAGGGCCAAAACGGTTTGCCCGCGCAACACCTGCATCCAAACGAAAGGACATATCATGACCGACAACATCACAGGAAAAGTCATTGTGATCACCGGCGGATCTTCGGGGATGGGCGAGGCCACGGCCCGAGATCTGGCCGCGAAAGGCGCCAAGCTCGCCCTAGGCGCGCGACGCAAGGACCGGCTCGACAGCATCGTCAAGGACATCACCGACGCGGGCGGCGAGGCTGTCGCGGTGGAAACAGACGTGACCAAGCTCGACGACGTGCAGGCGCTTGTTGCCAAGGCAAAGGACACGTTCGGACGCGTTGACGTGATCTTCAACAATGCGGGGCTGATGCCGCTCTCGCCGCTCGAAAGCCTGAAAATCGACGAGTGGGACCAGATGATCGACGTCAACGTGAAGGGCACGCTTTACGGCATCGCCGCCGTGCTGCCGATCTTCAAGGAACAGAAGTCGGGCCACGTCATCAACGTGTCCTCTGTCTACGGCCATATCACCGTCGCCTCGGGCGCGGTCTATTGCGCCACCAAACACGCCGTGCGCTCGCTCTCCGAAGGGCTGCGGCAGGAGGTCAAGGATTACAACGTGCGCGTCACCGTGATTTCGCCGGGCGCAGTGGATACCGAACTGACCCAGCACATCACCGAGCCCGAGCTTGGCGATAACGTGCGCGACTTCGTCAAGCATATCGCGGTGCCGGCCAGCACGATGGCCGACATGGTGTCCTTCGCCGTGTCGCAGCCGGAAAACGTCGATGTGAACGAGATCCTGTTCCGCCCGACCGTGCAGCCCGTGTGATGATGAGCACTACCGGCGCCGCAGAACTTGCGGCGTCGGAACACTTCCCCCCGAACCAAACGAGTTGTTGCCTGTTTTCCCTGAGCTTTCGGTATCTCTTCACGGAAAGCAGGTCGAATGTACAAATCTAGGACCCCTCGGACATGGTAACAGCCCTTTTCGGTACACGCTGGCAATGACCATTTGCTGTCCAAACCAGACCAAGCATTGGAAACGGCCCAATCTGAACCTTGCTAAAGGCCGTAAACTCCGCAGCGCAGTCTTCGCAAAGCAGACTTGATCCACAGGTGCAGACAAATGACAATTGCTCAGGTCCTGTCCGATCAAGCCTGTCTGGAAAACACTGCCCGCTTGCTTTGACGGAGCAATAGTGATGCCGGAACGTGTGGGAAAGGACTAGCCGGGGTCGCGTTCACTGGCGACCGGTAGGTGCATTTTTTTACCTTGCCCGCGTATTTCTCGTCCATGGGGCCGAGACCATTAGGGTGAGACCTGTCCCAACTGCTACACGCTGCACCGCGTCTGGTACCGTGGCCGGATAGAAATGGTACAAGTGTGTCGACCAACTTTTCGCCCATACCGAGCAGATCGATGCGTATTGTCACTCTCGCAGGCGGTCTTGGGTCGGCGACTGGTTTATCACCGAGCGAACCCGCAATTACCGCAATGTCATCCACTACCTGCACGTTCGGTCTATCCGGCACATGAACAAAGACGCCATGCGCGAAGTACTCGTGGACCTGATTTAGGTGCCGGATTGCCTTGTGAACGATCCCTAGCTGAAAGAGTTTTACGGCATAGGCGCTTTCGTCGAAGCGGTTGCGGACGACGCCGATCTTGTGCTGAGCCTACCGTGCCATTTGGTCTGCGATTTCGTTCTGGGCCAAAGGCCGATCAGCGGTGTAATCGAGAGCGGTGAGTCGACAGGCGACGGCGATCCTACCAACTTTGCGACATTTGCAGGCTGTGGTGCCCCGACCGTATCGCTGATGGCACAGATGATTTTTATGAACTGGAGCTGAACGGGAACGACTTATCTTTCAGCCTTCTTTTGAAGCCTGCTTTTCCTCTGGCCGGTGCAGGTTTGTTGACCATGTCGCTTCCGGTGTCGGCCCAGTCGCGCATTTCTTCAAAGACGCGGCGCTGACGTCAGAGGCCATGAAACTGGCCACCGCTGCTGGCAGCGCGACTTTATATCGATGACGGGGTAAAGGTCGGGTCGACCGCCGAATGGGCAAATGCCGAAACCGGGGCCGCAGGTGCGGTCGAGGTTCTGGAAGTCAAAAGAGACGGCCCTTGCGTGGTGTTCCGTCATCTGGCCAAGTCGCAAGGCGAAACCGAAGATGCGTTATTACATGCGCAGATGCCGTGACGCCAGCGGCGCTTGGGTGCTTGCCCCGAACTGACGCCGTATGGCGCATCGCGCACAGGCTGCGATCAACCGTGCTCGATCTTTCCAAATATTCTGCCAGTCACGCCAACGAGACACGCCGTTGAAAGGCCGAGCATCGAAACACCGCAAAAAGAGGCCATCGTCCCCATGATGCGGACGTCTTCGCCTAACGTGCGTTCGCCGTAGTCAAGCGTCGTATACGGCCCGACGAGGGGTTAGGTATCCATCTTCGGCCTGGCAGATCAAAGTCTAAAGATGGAAAAGCCAGAAGGCATTCAGCGACGGCTCGCTTGCTTTAGATGGGTTCAAATTTCCGGACACGTGTTCAGGGATGCCGTCAAGCGGTCACGAGGGCGGACCCGGACCGTGTAGCGTGGCTCAGGTGAAGCTGCCCTGGCAGAACCAGCCCGAACTCATCGCCGCGCCATGGGCATAGTAGAGCCAGAGCCGCTCCCCCCCGGCGGTGATCACCTGCCAGTAGTCGCGCACGCCCGAGCGCCAGTCGGGCTCATCCAGCCACCATTCGGGCGCGATGCGTTCGGGGCCGCGCGCCTCGGCAAGGTCGTGATCACGTCCGCGCCAGCGAAACCGCGCCGCGAGATGCGGTGTGTCGGGGGCCTGCACCGGCTCGGGGCGCCAGATCAGCAGCGGGCGGTCCCCCGGCGGCGCGGGCCAGCCCGTCGCCGGCTCCGACCAGGCGGCGGCCAGCACCTGCGCGGTCTTTTCCGGGATGTGGCTGCTGACCGGGTGGCGGCGGGTGATCGCCTCAAGCCCGATCCGCGCCCCGATCCGCGCGGTCAGATCCTCCACTCCGGTATCCTGCGCCAGCCGCGCGCGTACCGCCGCGCCGGCCTCCAGGTGCCCCGACATGCGCCGCGTCTCCAGCGGTTCCACCCGCACGGCTTCGAGCCGCAGCACGTCGATGCCGAAGCCCGCGTCGATCTCTTCGAGTTTCATCGCCAGAAGCGGCAAGATCCGGTCGGGCACATCGCTGGCGCGCGCGAGCCCGGCCTCGACGCAGGTCATCGTGCCGTCCGCGCGGAAAGCCTCCAGCCGCAGCTGCCGCGCGCCCTGTCCCTGCGCCGCCAGCAGCGCACAGAGCCGTGGCACCAGCCGGTCGAGACCCGCGTGCAGGTCGGTTCGAAGCCCGATCGGCTCGGGCAAGGTGAGGCGCGTGGCGAATCGCGGCGCGTCGCGGGCGGGCGAAACCGGCTCTGGGGCGGCGCCGATGGCCTGATCCAGCCGGTGCACCAGCCCCCGGCCGAAACGGCGCGCGAGCGGCGCGCGTGGCTGGCCCAGAAGATCGCCCACGCGCCGCAGCCCCAGCCGCGCCAGCGCCTCGACCGTCTCGGGGTCCAGCCGCAGGGCGGCGACCGGCAGGGGCGAAAGCGCGCCATGCGCCTTGCCGGGCGCCGCGATGCGCCCGGTGACGGCGGTGGGGGTCCCCTGCGCGGGTGCCGCGCCGCCGCGTTCCCAGTGCCGGCGCTTGGCCGCGCGCGAGCGGGTCGCGCGGGCCTCCTGGTCGATGGCGTCGCCGGACCGCGTGGCCCCTGGCGCCGCGCCCGCATAGCGCGCCAGCGCCCAGGCCGCGCCGACCGTACCGGCCATGCCGCAACGCGCCGTCAGCCCAAGATCGCCCGCCTCCTCGGTGACCCGCGCCATCAGCCCCTCTTCGCCGCCGAAAAGATGCGCACAGCCCGTCACATCGAGCATCAGCGCATCGGGCTGCTCTACCGCCACCCAGGGCGAGAACTTGCCAGCCCAGCGGGCCAGCACGTCGAGAAACGCCGCCTCCTCCTGCGGGGTCTGGAGGCGCGTCAGCAGTGCGGCGCACATCGCGTGGGCATCGCGCAGCGGCTGACCCACCCGCAACCCCGCCGCCTCGGCGGCGGGCGACAGGCTGATCAGCACCTGCATCTGGCCGGTCTCGCGCACCACGGCAAAGGGAACGTCATGGGGCAGGGCGAGCCGCCGCAGCAGGCGCTCGGCCCCCAGCCGGGGAAACCAGACGGAAAGGATACGCCGTTCGGGCATGGCAGCGGCCCCGGATCAGCAGGATGAATGTTCTCTTTATGTTCCCACAATTAGAGCGGCCCCGACACGAAGTCGAGTCCACTCTTTGATCTGCCGGGGACGGGCAGTCAGCCCGGGTTGCGCACCACCATCACCGAGATCGGTGCGTGCGACGCAAGCCGCCCGCCATGCGAATTGACAAGGTAGTCGAGCCAGCCGGGCTGATGCGTGGCCATCACCACAAGGTCTGAACCCATCTTCTCGATCGCTTCCAGAAGCTTGCGGTCCACCTCAACGCTGACGTCATGCGAATCGAGCGTGTGGGTGTCGATTGCCACCCCATGTTCTTCCGCCTGCGACTTGGCATAGTCCTCTAACAATTGCGGCTCGGATTTGGACGAATGCTCTTTGCCGGACAAAGGCCCGCCACTGATGCTGACGAAGGTCAGCTTGGCGTCATAGAGCTTCGCCAGATCGGCAGCGGCCTTGGCGGCGCGGTCCATGTTTTCCTCGTGCGCCATATCGACCGGCACCATGATATGTTTAAACATATAGAAATCCTCCTTTTCCCTAAGGCTAAGTGTTTCGATGGCCCGTGCCTTGTTCCAGATCAAAGGCAGTTGACGGGGGACGCGGGCCGGGGCTTTAACGGTTTCCATGTCAAATCCGCTCGATACCGTCTTCGCCGCTCTGGCCGATCCCACGCGGCGGGCGATCCTGTCGATGCTGCTTGAGGATGACATGGCCGTGACCGATGTGGCCGACCCGTTCGACATGTCGCTTGCGGCGATCTCCAAACATCTTGCGATCCTCACACGCGCGGGACTGATCAGTCAAGAACGCCGGGGCCGGGTGAAATGGTGCAAGCTGGAACCCGATGCGCTGCGCGATGCGTCGATCTGGATGCAAAGCTTTGGCCAGTTCGAGGCGATAAACCTGGACGCGTTCGAACGGTTTCTGCGGGCGGAACTCGAAGACGAAAGCCCGCCCCGGTGACAGCGCCTGCGCCCGACGCACCGCCCGTGCCGGGTGTCGAGATCGTGCGCAACGCCTGCGTCGCGCCGGTGCTGCCGCACGGGCGCATGGCCGCCGGCGTCTTTCGCGCCGATGGCAGTTTTGTCGAGGCGTCGCGCACCCTGCTGTCGCGCGGGCGGCTTACGGATGTTCCGCCCCGACCGGATCCGGCAGGCGCGCGCCGTCTGCCCGGCCGGTTTTTATTCGCGGGCCCGGCGCGCGCGCATTTCGGGCATTTCCTTCTGGAAAGCCTCGGCCGCCTCTGGCCGCTGACCGAAGACGCCGTGCCACCCGACGGCCTGCTGTTCCTGCCGCCCCGCGCGGACATTTCGCTGGGACCGCTCCAGAGCCAGCATGCCGGCCTGTTCGACGCGCTTTGTCCCGGCCTGCCGCAGATCGCCACGACCGAGCCGGTGGTCGTCGAGGAACTGATCGTGCCGGGACAGGCCTTCGGTCACGGGCCCTGGATCACCGGCACGCCCGCCTTTCGCGCGCTGATGCGCAGCCGGCTCGAATCGGCCTTTCCCGCCGACGGGCCAGAGCGGCTTTACATCTCGCGCAGCCGGCTCCGGGGTGCGGAAAAACTGGTCGACGGCGAGGCGCGGATCGAAAAGTTGATGCGCCGCGCGGGCTACACCGTTTTTCACCCCGAACGTCATGACATCGCGACGCAGGTCGCACGCTACCGGGCCGCGCGCTGGCTGGTCGGGCCCGATGGGTCGGCCTTTCACCTGGCCGCCTGCGTGGTGGTGCCCGGCACTCGCGTCGGCGTGATCCAGCGGCGGCACCGGCCCGAGGTGGTGCAGTCCTTCCTCGATCAGTTTGCCGCCTTCGCCGAGGTCGAGACGCATCTGATCACCCCGCTTCTGCCCCGCGAACGTCAGAGCGGCGACGACCGCGCGCTGAAGACGGCCCCGATCAACTTTCGCGCGCTCTCGCGCCAGTTGGATGCGGCGGGCTTTCTCTGACACGCGTCAAGCCGGGTGCTCGTCCTTCAGAAGCATCGCCAGCGCCACGATGGTCAGCGCCACGCCGCACGACACCACCCAGCCGGGCAGGCCCCGCCCAAGCGCCGCCTGCCAGCAGATCACCCAGGTCGGGGTGAGATACGTATAGGCCATCACTTTCGCCGCCGGCAGCCGCAGCGAGGCATATTGCAACAGAACGAAGGTTAGCGCAGTGGCGAACATGGTGGTGTAGACCAGAGTGATCCACACGATCGGGGGCAACCCGGCCCAGTCGGTGCGTGCGATGTCAGCCGCACCCGCGACAAGCAGCAGCACGGCCGCCCCGGCCATCGCGCCGAAGGAAAACACCACCGGGCGTTCGCCGCGATTGAGCTTGCGCACCATCGGCGTGTAAAGCGCGTGCGCCACGCAGCCGAGGAAATAGATGACCTCGCCGCGTCCTACCGCAAAGGCGAGCAGGGCGGTCAAATCCCCCCTGAAGATCACCCAAAGCGCGCCCGCCGCGCCCACCGTTAGTGCGCCCGACATGCGCCGGGTCATGATCTGCCGCAAAAGAAGATAGCCGAACGCCCCCGACAGGATCGGCGTCAGGGTAAAGACCGCCGCCGCGCTTACCGGGGCCGCGGTCTTCAGGCCCTCGAACATCAGCACGAAATAGATCGCCATCGACCCGCCAAGAAGCAGATACCGCCACGGGGCCGACAGGCTGGTTCTCGGCACGCCGCCCGTCGCCAACGCCACTGCGCCAAGAATACCGGTGGCAATGGCGAACCGCAGGGCGGTAAACGCCTCTGGCGAGATATGCTGCACCGTCATCGCGCCGAGCGGAAACGACCCCGCGATCAGCGCCGAAAAGGCGAGCATCGCCAGATGCCCGCGCAGGCGGTCGGTCATAACGTATCCCAGTCCTCGGCGCGGGATTTGAGGAACTTGAGAAAAGCCTGCACCTTGGTCGTGCGATGCAGGTCCATATGCGTCACGATCCAAAGCGGCGCAGACCATTCGTCACGCGGCGGCACCACCTCGGTCAGGCCGCCGATCTCCTGCGCCTGCAGCCGCGACATGAAACCGATGCCCGCGCCCTGCGCCACCGCGTAGCGTTGCGCATAGACATCGCCGCTGCGAAAGGTGATCGCGCTGTCGGGGACGGTATCGCGCAGCCATTTGTGGAACGGCGCGCGCGAATTGGGATCGTCGGCTCCGACGAAGACATGGCCCTGGAAATCATCCACGCTTTTGGGCAGGCCGTGTCGCGCGATATAGCTGTCGGCGGCATAAAGCGTGATTGCCTGCCGAAAGAAGGGCTGTACCACGTTGTCGGGCTGATCGGGGGCCGCGCCAGCGCGGATCGCCACATGCGCCTCGCCGTATTCCAGACGGAAAAGCCGCTCGCCGGTCAGGTAACGCACGATCAGGTCCGGGTAATCGCGCTGAAACGCCGCCAGCACCGGAACAAGAGCATGGCTGAGCCCGCCCAGAGAGGTCACGACCAGCTCGCCCGAGACATCGTTGCCGCGCCCCTTGATGCGGCCCGAAAGCTGGTTGAACTGCTCGTCGGTGGCCTGGGCCACGCGCAACAGGTCCTGCCCTGCCTCGGTCGTGGTGTAGCCGCGCGCGTGACGCTGGAACAGTTTCACGCCCAGCCGCTCTTCCAGCGAGTCGATATGGCGGATGACGGTGGCGTGATGCACCCCAAGCGCGTCGGCCGCCCCGCTGACCGTACCCACGCGCGCGACGTGAAAAGCGGTGCGCACTTCGTCCCAGCTTTCCATCCTGTCCCTCGTACTGTGCGGAAATCAACAAATAGCAAAGCGCGGCGAGTTTTGCGTGTCCTCCGGCACAAGTCAAATCCAAATGCCCGGTCGATTGAACCGCGCGCCCACCGCGCCCGACCTATGACTCGGACACCCTGCAGGAGGACGAAATGCGCATAATTCAAAACACACCCGAGCGTCTTGTCGCCGAAGAGGTGCCATGGCTGATTGCGGTCATGCTTTTTCTTTTCACCATGACCTTTCTGGGTGTCGGGCTTGCCATCGCCGCCAGCGGGGTTCCAGCGGGCCTGCTCTTTGCCGGGGCGGGCGGCGGGCTCGGCTGCGCTGCGCTCGGCGTGTTCGTGGAACGGCTGCAACTGGTGCTCGACGCCCGGACCGGGCGCGCCGTTATCCGCCGCCGTACTCTGTGGCAGCGCTCCGAGACCGTGCTGCCGCTGCAAAGGGTTCTGCACGCCACCGAAGAGCGCGGGCCGGGCGCCCGCCGTTTGTCCCGGCCGGCGCTCGTGCTGGCCGCGCCGAGGATACCGGGCGCATCGGACCCGTCCCGCGAAACCGTGCACCCGGTGACCGAGATCTACGCCTCGGGCCGCGCTGCGGCGCGCCTGGTGTGCGCAGTCAACGAATGGCTGGACGAGCGCGGTGCGCGTTCGGCCTCACCGGCCATCAGCCGCACCAGACCCGCGTGACCGTGCCGGTCCCGTCCTTGTCGATGTTCAGACGATCGGGCCGGTGATCCATGGTCATGGCGCTGTCGGGTGGCAGGATGCGCACGGGACCATCCCATGCATCCGCATCGAACTCTGAAACGGGTGCACCCACGAGCGTCCCAAGCCCGGCGCCGCCGCACGCGTCCGCCTTTTCCGTGTCTTCGGTTTTGCAGGCCGCAAGACCTGCGACGGCGCAGAACGCCAGGACAATCGTCCGCCCTCTCGATACCATGTTCCTCGCTCCCTCCGTGCCGTCCGGTGCTGGACACACCCCTCTGTCTATGTTGTCCTGATTGTCTAATCCGATGAACATCGCGCGACAAAACACAAAAGGGAAGGACAGTGTCATGAGAACAAGA
>NZ_SJEY01000029.1 GCF_004761875.1 Roseovarius aestuariivivens | reverse complement strand
TCCAGCGCATCGCCGCAGACGAGCCGATGTGGCCCCAGCTGCCAGATATCGCCTGGGCGCACCCGCGCCCGCGTGGTACTCGGCAACGCGTCATCTTCCGGATCCCCCGGGTCTACCGGTGACACGGTCTCCAGCACTCCATCGATCTCCGGAATGGAAAAGCCGGTGATCGAGAGATCGAAGTCCAGGTCTGACGACATCAGCTCGCCCAGTTCGGCGGCCAGCAAGTCCTCGTCCCAGCCGGCATTGAGCGCGAGCTTGTTATCCGCGAGCACGTAGGCGCGTTTTTCGTCGGCGCTCATATGGTCGAGCCGCAAACACGGCACATCCTGCCAGCCGAGCAACCCGGCCGCCTCGACCCGTCCATGACCGGCGAGGATTGTGCGGGTCTCATCGATCAGCACCGGGTTGGTGAAGCCGAAGGTCTCGATGCTCTCGGCAATCTGCCGGATCTGCTTTTTGGAATGGGTTCGGGCATTGCGCGCCCAGGGGGTCAGATCGCCGATCGCGATCATTTCAATATCTGCTCGGGGCATTCTCGCCTCCATTTGTTACTGCCCGCAGGGCGGAATCACTCCGCCTGCCTTGCGGGTAAGATATATCAAACGGGTGGCGTGTTGTAAAACTTATGCGTATGGTGCCGTTCAACACATCAGACGGGAGGGGAGTATGGATATTGGAGACCGCCTGTTCAATCTGCGGCAAAAGAGCAACCAGTCGCTACAGCAAGTGGCGGATGCGATTGGGATTTCAAAAGCGCATATTTGGGAGCTGGAGAAAGGACGCAGTAAGAATCCGTCCTTCGACCTGGTCCGCAAGCTGGCCGGGCATTTCGGTGTCAGCATCGATGAACTGGTTGGACACGCCGAGGAACCTGATGCTGCAAGCCTGCAGATCGAACGCCTCCATCGTGGTTTGGAAGATCTCTCTGAACGTGACCGGGCCGTGGTCGAAGACATGATCAAGGCCCTGAGGGCCCGGGCTGACGAGGCCAGCTGACCCTTGCAACTCGACCGCATCGCGCTTGCCGATATCTACCGGCCCGAACCTCTCGCGATGGCGATCCATGCGCAGCTGGGAGAGATTGCCCCGCCGATCCCAGTCGACCAGATCGCAACAGCTTTGGATATCTCCGAGGTTCGAACCGGAACTTTTGATGGTTTCGAAGGCATGCTTTTGACCGACAGCCGGCGCAGTCTCGGTGCGATCCTGGCCAATAACAAGCATGGGGCTCGAAGGGCGCGCTTCACCATTGCGCATGAACTGGGGCATTTCCTGATGGAGCATCACGTCTTGACGGCTGAGACAGGGTTCCAGTGCCGGGCGGCGGATATGCGGGAGACGTGCGAAAGCAGGCGAGAGCAGAAGCAGGAAACGCAGGCCAATCAGTTTGCAATCAGTCTGCTGGCGCCGTTTCGCATGGTCGACGGTTTTCTTTCAGAGGATCCGGACCTGCGCGACTGTCAAAGGATGCGCGACGGTCTGGATGTCAGTCTCGAAGCCTCTGTCAGGCGCATGATCGACCGGCGCCCGGAACTCCTGGCCGCGGTATGGTCGAAGGACACGCGCGTGCGCTATGTACATCGGGATAAAGGGTTTCCATATGTCCCGCTGAAGACGCATGATCCGCTGCCGAAGACCACGGCGGCCTTCCGCGCCATTGGTAACGGTCAGCTTGGCTTCACAGAGCCGATAGAGACGCACCCGATGGCCTGGACCAATCAACCTGAGCCTGATCTCTTTGAACAGACCCGCATTGGCGTCGATGGGCACGCGGTCACGCTTCTCTGGGCGGATAGCTCTGGCCGCGAGGATCCTGATACCGACGATGATCCGGGTCAACGCGAGCTCGGCATGCTGGGGTTCCGGTGAAACACCACCCGCCAGCGGTTCCCTGATCCGCCGGGAAAATCCCCTGATCGAAAAAATTCTTTCCCTGTTCGCGCGAAAGAAATTCCCTGTTCCGGGAATAACAGGGAAATGGCCTGCAACCCCCTCAAAAACCGGAGATTATCTCATCGAAATTTGGCGGAATCGGCGTGGAACGGCCCAAAAAAACGAAAGTTCCCTATAAATTCCCTGTAAAACAGCGAAAACAGGAAAACCGAACCGCCTTAAATGCGGCTCTGAGACGCGCGGGATAATCTCCCCGGATTGCCGAAGATCGGTGCGTCTCTGTCGGAAAGCTGCCATGCTAAACACCCTAATACGCGCAGAAAAATCGGCTC
>NZ_SJEY01000028.1 GCF_004761875.1 Roseovarius aestuariivivens | reverse complement strand
CCAGCAGAGGCCGAAGCAAACTACCACTCGGCTCTGGAAACTCAGACAATGGCCGCGTAACTTACATCAACCAGCCTCCGGCAAAACCGGCGCGGTTCAAGCAACGAAATCTTCCGAACCTTAAGCTGCGATTAAGCAAGAAGAGCTGCCGTTCATTAAAACAGCAGCGAGCTTGCGCACAGCGATGTCCATGTTGCAGATGATGTAGCCTGATGCGGTCGCAGCGTAGCTTTTTAAGTCTCGCCACGGAAACGTTAGTAAATTTTAAAAAAGGCCCCGCCACCACTCGTAGCGGGACCTTGAATACATGAAATAGCCTGTGAGAATGTTTCTGATGCGGAGGTGTCTGGCCATTCGAGAGCTTAAAACTGGGATTTTATGCTGCAGGTATCACGGGACAGACAAGCCCCTCCGCATAAATTGATTAACACGCGTAAGGCTTCCTATCTATGCGTTAACATGAAACAGACTGTTCAGGCATTTCGGGATACGCTCAGATATAGATTGGTCGCATTAACACATCTAAAACACGACGATCCCGGTATGCAGCCGGGATCGCCGCTTCCGAAACCGCCCAGACCCCGCAAACACCTCCGATCGGCCAAACCCTTTTACGTCCGCCGGCTGCAAACTTTTAATTCACCAACAGGCGTGTCTCATGCTTTTTGAGGGCACGCCGAGCGGCCTTGTAGGCTTTCAGACCGTCGCTTCTCGCCAGTTCGGGGAAAAGCTCGAAGAGCTCGTTTCTGTGCGCTCGCCCCATCCCGTCCAGTACCTGTTCACCAGGCTGGAAGCTTTCGGTCCAGATCCCGTTAGACAGGACAACTTCATGCTGATCGAACATGAAGTGAATGTAACTCACCGCGCTGACTTCGACCCTCGTCACGCCCTTTACGCTGGTAAGGTGCTTTGCCGCAGCCAGAACCTCCCGGTCTTCGAAGTAAAGGGCGCTTCGCTTATTGTTGATCAGCACGCGATGCTGCGGTGAAGCCATTATGTCTCGCTCTGGCAAACCATCTCCAAGAGAGCCTGCGGGGATCAGAATCGGCTTGAGATGCGGCGCTGCCATAAGCTCCGGACCGGTCAGGTCGCGTCGACCGACCCAGCGGATTTCTTGCAGGCCATTGTCGCGGGTTATGATCCGGTCACCAACCCGAAGGTCTTCGACAAGGCGCTCGCCATCTGGCGTCGCGATAAATGTGCCCGGGGTGAAGCAGGGAATGATACCCTCCTCCAAAAGAAAAACCGTACCGTCGAAATCGCCTTCGATCTCTGGAAAGTCCGGAAAAAACATCAATTGCTCACCGGAAGAGACCTCGATCACTGCGTAGGTCGGCGGGTTTTCCGGGGAAAACTGCGGGTAGTTGTTGAAAAAATTACTGTTCTGCTCCGCCGGTGTGAAGGTTCCGGCAGAAACGACACTGAAGCTTGTCTGTGTCGAACCACCGTCAAGGCTAATCTGATCGGCCTGCCACCATTTTTCAGCGTTGAAAATCAGGGTTGTGCCAGCATCGCCGCTGCTCTTGCCAGCAATTCTGATGCCACTGCTTGGGGTAAAGAGCAGGTTTGGTCCGGCAATTTTGTAGGCTCCGAACGCTGCGTTGAATATCGACATATCTGCCATCCTACTGTCCTCCATGAGCGCGCTCCACATGCGCCACGGGCATGGTCGCCAGACGTTTCCTTGATGCCTCAAAGGCGGAAGTTGTCTACCTAATTTGCTTGCCGCATAGGGCATGCGCTCTTGGCGAACGAAACAAGATCACTTTCTTGTCAAGTCAGTACCACCAGAATGCTTAACAGCCCGACGACAATGAGAGCAAATTGGCGCTTCTCACGCTTTTTTACGACATACTTTGGGAGATGCGTCCTGTCGATATGGTCGATTTCGGACGATCTAGGGTTCGTCATTGTGAACATTGCACTCGGTACTCGCAATTCTATCTACCCTGCTCGCGTCGGCCGACGCTTTCTTTGTAGAAGGCGCTTTGAGTAAGCGCGCCGATCGATGCGGAAGACCGAATTCCAGAACTTCGCGCCACGCATAGCTCACTCGCGATCCGACCGGCTCCATAAACCTTAGTCTCCGACTAACCGGGGCCACTCGTGGAGAATGGCCCCGGCGTAACATCAATCAACACTCACACTCAGGTTGCCTTTCACACTGCAACTCAGAACACTCGTTACGCTCAGGCTGGCTACCTCATATGAGCCTGATTAGGTAAACTTATCTCAAATTAAT
>NZ_SJEY01000027.1 GCF_004761875.1 Roseovarius aestuariivivens | reverse complement strand
GGACGCAGCCGCCTGATGCTGTTGCAGCGAAATCAGTCTCCGAAAGACCGTCTCTTTTCGGTGCGTGTCGCGGCATTGCGGCGTGATTTCCCGAAAGTAGTCATTCAAAGCTGTCAAAATTTCCGAAATCTAAACCATACGTTCGCTGCGCCGGTCCTGTAGGTCTCACATGCAGCCGAAATGGCCTTTCCCCGCGGTGCACTCCTACGCACCCTGGGTCGGGCTGACCGAGCTGTCCATATCGAGCGTAATCCATTTGGGCGGACCAGACGCGTAAAACTGCGCAAACCTCATGTTGCGTTCGATGCGGTGGTGGTCGAAGCCGTAGCGAAAACCCTATAGACCCAAAAAACCTTTGCGCCCGATTTTTCGCCAATAAGAGTTGCAAATCGCCGGTAGGCGAGCTCCAAACAAATCGCCTCACATCTGAAAAGACCCACGCCACTAGTTTACTGACGCTACTGGAGCGACTTGTCACGCTTAGACCCTGGGTGAAGCCTGATCTGAGAGGCGGCATTCAGGTATTGGTTTACGCTCGGCCTCAGCATGATCGGTATACGTGTTTGGGGTGTGGCAGAAATAGCAGCAGCCCGATCACTCCGAGAAAAAATGCACCATTGATTTGGCAGAATCGTCGAGCCGGTAACCGAACTAAAGAACCAAATCAACAGTCGATCTTCACTTCCAAGTATTTAAAATAAAAGAACGAATCTTTCTGCGCCGGCTTTACTCAATGATTCACTGGCGCCCCAAAAAAGGTGAACCTAATGACTGCATTTAGCTTGAGCAGTAACGTCCTGACTATCGCTTCATCAGTCTATACCGGTGTTGGGATCGTATACAATCTGAGCATGGCGCTTGCTAATGGCGAGGTCGACAGTCCAGAAGACTTTTTTAACCTCGTGTTCGGCGGCGGCACAGATGCCGCGAATGAAGAGATTAACCGTAAACTGGATGATATTCTGGACTCAGTGAACGCGCTAAGCGACCAGCTCGACGATGTCGCTCAGGACCTGAAACAACAGATCGATGCTCAAACCGGCCTCTTGGTGAATGTTGATGTCTCACAGCTCGTTGCGTCGATCAATTCGAACCGGGCGCAACTGTCAAGCTACGATCCGAACGCTCAACCCGGAGAAACCGGTTACATAGCGCCCGAGGACCTCGCAGCCTATGGCCGCAGCTTCACGGAAGATGCGGATGAATTGTTGCAGCAACTGGCCGGGATCGGCAACACCGTCGTCACGCCGACCACTGGCTACACGCCCAACATTGACACGATCATTGCTACTGCCAATGCAATCGCCTACGCGGTCGAGTTCCGCATGCAGGTGGCGGGCCGATTTGAGCGCGAGGAACTTGCTGCCGACCGTCTGACCACCGGCCTGGATGCTGCTGCCGGTTTTTTCGAACGCACGGCGGACCTCGTTCGCGACCTCTTCTTTGTCTCTGTAGAAATGGAACGCCAGCAAATCTCTTCCGAGGGTCAGGCCAGTGCTCAAATGACGGGCGATTTTTATAACATATTTACGATGAAACCCGGTTTTGACGGCATAATCGACACGGTCGACTACAATTATGGTTACTGGGACAGCAATATCACAACAAGTTTTACAGGCGATGGAGGCTTCCAGGCCACCAACAAACGCAGTCCTGAAGTGGCGCTTAGAGACGCGATCGAACGTGGCGTTATCAACTTGGACTTTCAAGCGCGGCAGCTTACCGGAAATGCCAATGCAAACTACGCCTTTCTCAATCCGCAAGGCGATACAGGCACTTATTACGCCACCATTGCTGACATTATGCTTACTGTCGATGCCTCTGGTCTGCCCGCATTCGTAGACAATACTATGGGGCAGGCAGTTCAGAGTTTCCGGTTGTCAAGTTCAAACGAAAGGGCCGCCGCGGAAGAAGCTCTTTCGGTCATTGCAAGGTACGAGCTTCTAGAACGTCTCGGTGTCTCCTATCAAGATGACGGAACCGAGGTGAATGCCTACAGCGATTTTGCCAGTTTTCTGCGGTCCCTCACGAGCGGGATCGAAGACAGAACGCCAGAGCTGGACGGCTCGTTGACAGGCACAGAAGGGAAGGATCTTCTATTCGGAGACTCCAATGCAAACCTGATCCGAGGCCTCGGCGACAATGATACATTGCGCGGCCGCGACGGCAACGACACGATCGAGGGCGGCGACGGCAACGATAGCATAAAAGGCGATCTGGGCGACGATCTGCTAGATGGCGGCGCAGGCACAAATGTCCTGCTGGGACATGAGGGCAACGATACCCTACGCGCCAGTGGGGGGAGCCGTATGGAAGGCGGTGTCGGCGACGACCTTATCGAAGGCAGTGGCGGACGTGATATCGGTGTTGGGGGCGACGGCCAAGACACGCTGCGCGGTGGAGGCGAAAATGACGCCCTTTCGGGTGACGAGGGCGACGATCTTCTCGAAGGCGACGGCGGAAACGATATTCTTCTTGGCGGTGCCGG
>NZ_SJEY01000026.1 GCF_004761875.1 Roseovarius aestuariivivens | reverse complement strand
CGAGACCCATTATATGTGGCGCGCCTTTGATCACGAAGGCGAAGTTCTTGATGCCCTAGTCACCAAACGTCGAGATCGCAAAGCAGCATTGAAATTCCTACGTAAATTGATGACGCGTTACGGTCAGCCGGAAAAGATCGTCACCGACAACCTGCGGTCATACGGCGCCGCAATGAAGGAAATCGGGAACGCAGATCGGCAGCGCACGGGTCGCTGGCTGAACAACAGGATAGAAAACTCACACCTGCCATTTCGACGACGAGAACGCGCGATGTCTCGTTTCAGGCGCATGCGAAGTTTGCAGAAATTTGCCGCCGTTCACTCTTCAATCCACAACTTGTTCAATTCGGAGCGCAGCCTCTACAGCAGACAGAATTTCAAGCGGAACCGCGCCGCTGCTCTGGCCGAGTGGCGCAATCTCTACATCGCATAAGTGACAGCATCACTGTCCAAGTAGAGACGAGTTCGAATCCGTCTGACAGCTCCTTTCGAACAGTTTGGCTGCTTGGAGAGGGCGTCAGCGATGACCCAAGACCACTGGTATGTTTCCAAGTGCCGCTTTGATGTCGTAGAAAGAGAAAACCGGGGTTGAAATGACACCTGCTGCGGCCATGCCGTTTGCCAATGCGGGATCGGTCGCCCAGGCTCGCGCTCGTTGCATCGTGTCCCATTCGAACCACACGGTGACCACGTTCTCATCGTTCGGATTGTGCAGAATGTGAGCCGCAATTTCACCCATCGCACGACGGGTTGGAAGAGCGTGGTCGAAGAGCACCTGCCATCGATCAAAATCTTCGACCTCGTGGGTCACGAACATCCAAACTTCTTGGGACCAAGCGGCTGACGCTGAAAGCACAGCCAGAGCGGTGTAGACGCTGATCACAAATTGGTGGCAATGCGTTGTCATCATCGATTTCCTCCAATTCATTGTCACGCGATCACAGTCAGAATATCACGGGTGGCCGACGGACAGGTCCAGAAATTCTGACTAGGCATTACTGCCTGCATAGTTGGCTTTCAGCGTGCCGAGCGGGCTCTCGATACCCTTTTGGGCACCATGAACCTTCGTAGACCGAACGGTGTCAGTCTGTCGCCTCGACCGCCACGCGGGACGGAGTCTCCGGCTCGCCGCCGAAATGCGCCCAGAACTCATCGCGGGCATGGGAGCGTGGGAATGGCGCGTCCGGGACGGGCACGTCGAGGAAGCGGCAGAGCGGCTCCCAGCCGTCGGCAACATTGAACACAAGGAGACGTTCGGCTGGAATAAGCTCCCGCACACGGGCGTTGTTTGCGCGATAACCGGCAATTGCGCTGTCGCGATCGGAGAAATCGCTGAAGGTGCGAGAAGGCAAGCCGGCTTTCATCGTCCCGAAGATGTCGGCAAATTCGGGTGGTAACTCAAGTGTATCCAGCACGGCGAAGAACTTGCCGATGGTGCTGTTGTAGCTGGCCCACCAGTCGTCCTCTGGGCGCTCGGTATGGATAACCTTGGCATCGGGAAAGGCGATAGAGGCTTCCTGCCAGTACGCCGCGCCGGGCCAGTCGACCTGCGACACGTAGCCATTATAGACCTCTGCCCAATCGACGTCCTGACCGGCGAAGATGGCCTTCCAGTGCGCAAGCTGTTTTGGATATGCCATCACTTCGGTCATGTGGTGGGTTGGGCCGAAGCCGAGCATTCCGAGGGCCTGTTTCATCGTCATAGTACCTGTGCGGCCAAAACCGGAGCCGATTACCTTGAGGGCCATCGCATTGATCCTTGTGATTTAAGGTTTGGTGTTGCGCTCCGGAGTGTCATCCTTGTCTCATGAAAAGCGCTTCTCGGGAAACGAAACGGATTCAGGGCCAATGAACGAAATTCAACTCCATCGGATCGACCTGAATCTGCTTGTCACATTCGAGGCGCTGATGGAGGAGAGCACGCTGACCGCAGCAGCCGACCGACTGGCTGTCACACCGTCTGCGGTGAGCCATGCGCTCGGGCGGCTCAGAACACAGCTGAATGATCCACTCCTGGTGCGGGTTGGCGGACGCATGCAGCCAAGCCCATACGCGCTGCAGTTGATCGAGGACGTGCGCCCTCTGCTTCGCGGTCTGCGCCGGATGCTTGCGCCGCGTCATCCTTTCGATCCACAAACCAGCGACCGGGTATTTCGGATCATGATGCCGTCGACATCGTCGTTGGTTGCGGCGATCTTGGCCCGGGCCTGGAAGGAGGCCCCCGGGGTGACGCTCGAATGGTTGAACGTCAGCACACAGGTTTATGACGCGGTGGCCGATGGGCTGATCGACGTCGCACATGTGGGCGGGGATCTGCGTTTGCCAGAGGGCCTCGAAGAACAGGAAATGGAACCGTTCACATGGTACACCTTCGCCCGCGCGAACCATCCAGCATTACTGGATTGGGGGACAGAGGCTTGGGCTAAATGGCCGCATCTGCAGGTCAAGATTGCCACCAACACCTCAAGCCCCGTGGATGCCCGCAATGACGATCCCGCGACCGCGCGGCGTATCGGCGCGAAGATCGGCGAGTTTTCCGCGGTCGGGGCGGTCCTTGCCGGGACGGACCTTCTGACAACTTTGCCAGCAGTGTTGATGGCGGACCAGACGGAACTGCACAGTCTGCGTGCGATGCACCCTGTTGTGACGCCGGAGCGCTTTCCAGTGCGCTTCGTCTGGTCGTCACGGCTCAGCCGCGATCCTGGGAATTTGTGGCTCAGAGACCTACTGATGGATACCTACGAGACGGTCCAGGACAAGGCCAATTCACAGATTGAAGCGCAAGTGGTGGGACCTGTGGCGCCACCGACCTGATCGCCGGTGAGCACGTCTGATATTCGATATTTACCGCCCCTCGAGAGAGTAACGGCGAACTACCTCTTCACCACCCACCAAACGCTCGTCAATCGTATCCCGGATGTTATTGCCGCCGCGCTCTGGCTCTGTTCGCAAGATAATTTAGGTCCTGCAAGATACAGGCATCATTAAGCGCACCGCCGCTAGCGAATGTCCTCTAGAAAAAGATCTTCAAACAGTTGAGATAGCCGCATAGGGCAACTTCGGCTGCTTCGGGCTCGGAGCCTACCTGCGGCGGTGCAGATAAATTCCTTGTTGCAGGCTCAGTTGAATGTCGGCTTTCACTGAAGCCCCGTGGCCGGTTCGCGTTTGCAGAGAATGACGGCTGCCCGCCCTTAATGATTGATACTGCCCACGTCACCTAAGTCGCCTTTGGGCTCAAAGCGGTGGTTAGCCGCGCTTCGTTCGTAGGTCTGCAATGCAGCAGGATGCGGCCATTACGGTAGAGGCCGTAGCCAGAAATTGTATTTCTCTATTCAATTTCCGTTCGCTGCAAAGAAAGGCTCCCTCTCCGATCCCATGCCAAAGTCAATAGTCTTTACCCCTCCCCCACCCGGATGATCCGGATGTAGAGCTGTCAGCAATTTGCAGCTTCAGATAGATCGGATCTTATAACGCAGATCACTTTGTCGATGCTTAAAGATCCATCGAGCCAGCGGCGTGAACCGCGCCGGTTTTGCCGGAGGCTGGTTGATGTAAGTTACGCGGCCATTGTCTGAGTTTCCAGAGCCGAGTGGTAGTTTGCTTCGGCCTCTGCTGG
>NZ_SJEY01000025.1 GCF_004761875.1 Roseovarius aestuariivivens | reverse complement strand
CTCGTTCGCGCACTTCAGGGGAATACTTGTTCGTTGTCTTGCTCATGATGCTCCATCCTACTCAGGAGTTGGAGCCTCCGGCAAACCCGGCGCGGTTCAGCTGCAGCCTCGAGCCTTAGCAACAGAGAACTTTCGATATGGGCTCTAAGGCGTCCTCTGAGGCTTTTGGTCGGATGAACGGATAGGCGCGGCAAGCAGCCGTAGGAGCCGGGAAATTCGACGTTCCCGCCGCGAACGGCTGCTACCACCGACACCAGACGTTCATCGAAATCAGGGCAATGACAGGTGTGCGGACAAACCGGTCGCTGCTTTCCAGCGTGCTTCGTTGGGAAGACAACTGGTTTGCGGACAACAGAGAAAATCCGTTTCGATCCTTCCGCCCTCTCTAGAATTGAAGCATCAAGTCCAATACACTTTTTTGACTCATTGCGCCCAAACATAGTCACTCAGAACGATTATATGGAAGACCTGAATTTATCCGATTTTCTTGTGCTCGCCGCTGCCGGGATGTTCGTCCTTGGATATCTCATAATCAACCAGATCATGCTCCGCACCATGCTACTCATTGGGACGATGCTCTATATCTGGTACTACGCGGTGGTCGATGAAACGCCCTTATGGCCCGCCATTTGGGCAAGTGCTGCGACCGGGACTGCGAACGTGATTGGATTGCTCAGCCTGTTCTATCGCGGTTCAACTTGGGCGGTACCCAATAAGTACAGGGACATATATGTCCAGTTCGACCTGCTGCCGCCGGGTGATTTCCGGAAATTGATGCGAGCGGCACACCGCGCCATGAAACCGGCTGGGTTTCAGCTGACAAGGGAAGGTAGCCGCGTCAACACGCTCTACTATGTCATCGACGGTGAAGTTGAAGTCGCAAAATCCGGCAGCCGCTTCTCCATTCCGGAAGGGATTTTTGTCGGCGAAGTCGCCTATTTGACTGGCAACCGTGCTTCGGCCTCGACCTATCTGGCACGAGACAGCGATGTACTGGAATGGGAAGTTGCCATGCTGAAACAGCGTGCCGCCCGAGACCCGAGATTCCAATTGGCGATGGACGCAATGATTTCTCTCGATCTTGCCGGAAAGGTCTCGCGCGCGGGGTCTCCCGTACAATTACAAAAGGGGGCAAAGCCTAATGTTGAGACGGTCTCGCCTCCGGCAGCAGTGAACGCGATGGACGCCTGATTTGGGCATATCGACGTGCAAGCACCGGAAAAGTAATTCAATGCCCGCTACGGGCTCTCTACCGTCATCTGACGTTTTTTGTCGGATGACCGGACAAGCGCGGCAAGCAGCCTTCGGAGACGTAGAGATCGACGTTTCCGCCGTGAACGACTGCCTCTATCGACACCGGACGTTATCCGAACTTCCGGCTATGACCTCCTTGCGGACGAAGCCGCCTGATGCAACTGCAGCGAACTTTGCCCTGCTACTATGATTGGAAATGCTCATCGCGTCGCGGCGATGAAGCAAAAAATTTCTGAAAAGCGCTCATGCAATACAGACTGACAGGCAGAAATCCAAATCGGTCGTTCGCCGCCAGAGATCAAGCTTAGGCGAGTCTCTATTCCAAATTTACCCTTTTCGTATTATATTGGAAGTAGTGCGGCCCAAGTGGACGCAATACCCTAAGAATTTGGAGGACGGGTCAATTTCTGTCGCCTATCGATTTCATTTAATCGGCAGGCCTCGGGTCACAGTGGACGGAGCAGAACGCGACCTCTCGTCCTCGAAGCAAATATTGCTCCTTGCCCGCCTTGCTTGCAGTCCAAAAAGAACTGCATCACGCGCTCAAATGGCAGCCTTTCTGTGGCCCAACAATACCTCGGAAAACGCCCGCGGGAGCCTCAGGCAGGCATTGACGCGTCTCCGCGCAACACTGGACGGTCCCGAGGAACCGTTTGTCACAACACACAACTCCGTCGGTCTTGCCGAGAGCTTTTGGAGCACCGATCTCGACGAACTGTACAGCGCCGCCAGGCTTCCACCAGAAGCAGGTCGCTTTCTCGACGGCGTCCACGCTCGCGAGCCCGAGATCCAAGAGTGGCTGGAAACGGAGCGCCGGATCGTCGAAACAATGCTGGAAAGCCAGATGCGACAAACACTGTCCGAATGCATTGCTAAATGCGCGTATCAGGACGCGATCCCGGTCGCCCTACGGTTGATCTCAATCAATCCGCTCGAGGAGAGTGCTCACCTTCAACTGATGGACCTTTACTGCCAGACAGGCCAGCGCGCGCGCGCTCTAGAGATCTTCGAAGAGTTGAAACGCAAGTTGGATGTCGACTTGGGTGAACAGCCATCCAGTAGGATTTGTGATCTAGCTGCCAAGATCAGACGATCTGATACCCCGAAGAAGTGTTCGTCCGCGCCCACTGCCCCGTCCAGAGAATCTGATGATGCGGTTCTTTCGGAAGAAGTATCTCGGAAAAATCCGCAAGCATCACACGACCGCGACCAAGGAGCGTTCGCCCTTCCCCTAGAAACCCGATTGCCAATTGCGCTAGGCCGAACGCCCCACCGTTCTACTGCCGCAGTGCTTGCCTTCTTCCTCGCCATCGGTGGCGCTGCGTGGTGGATTCAAAGCTCAGAGTTGGCACCTGCCGACCTGACCAAGATGACCTATGCGCTACCCGAGAGACCCTCGATTGCGGTCCTACCGTTCGACAATATGAGTGGTGACCCCGATCAGGAGCACTTCGTCGACGCGATGACAGACAACGTCATCACCGATCTTTCGCGGTTCCGCGACCTGTTTGTGATCGCGCGGAATTCGGTCTTCGTCTACAAAGGCCAGCCCGTGAAGGTACAGAGGGTCGCAGAGGACCTCGGTGTGCAGTATCTATTAGAGGGCGGCGTCCAGCGGTCAGGGGAGCGGATCCGGGTCAATGTGCAGCTGATCGACGCTCTTTCGGGTAAGCATGTCTGGGCAGAGCGTTATGACACTCAAGCCACCGAAATGTTTGAGATTCAGGACGCTGTGTCCCGAAAAATAGTCACAACGCTAGGCGGTTACGAAGGCGAGATCGCTGAGGCTGCTACAGCACGGGCGACCAGGGCAAGCCCGCGTAAGCTGACTGCATACGAGTCATTTCTGCTGGGGGTTCGACACAAACACCGATTTACAAAGGAAGATAACCTGACCGCGCGCGATTTTTTCCGCACTGCACTCGACCTCGACCCCCATCTAGGTCGTGCGCACACTGCCATCGCCTGGACACATATGCACGATTACTGGTGGGGCTGGACTGATGATCTCACCGGCGCACTCGGTCGTGCGTACGCTGCGGCGCGATCCGGGTTGAATGCCGACCCATCCGATGCCGAAGCCCACTGGGTGCTGGGGGAATACTTTGCGACGGTCGGGGACCGTGACGGCATGGAGATCGAATACGAACGAGCGCTGGAGTTGAACCCGAACAATGCGGACATCTTGGCCAATTGGGGGTGGAATCTCGCTTTTCTTCCGGGCCGAATGGATGAGGCGATCGGCAGGATGGAGCTTGCGTTTAGATTAAACCCAAATCGTCCGAGCTGGTACAAAAGGCTCTACGGCCAGATGCTCTATTTTGCCGGCCGTTTTGACGACGCGATTGAGGTGCTCGGCGCAGTGAACGATGGCATCTGGCCTGGTCGTGCGATCCTCGCCGCGAGCTATGTGGGGGCCGGACGGGCTGAAGAGGCAAGCGCGGAAATCCGAAGAATCCTCAAGACCAACCCGGGTGCCAGCTTCGAAAGCCTTCAATTGGCGATCCCTCGAACGCGCGCTCACGGGCTCGAAATCCTGCGCAATCGGGTCGAAACTGCGGGCCTGCCGCGCTGTGCGAGCGGCGAAGAGGCTGCATCGATTTCGGCGCAGGATCGGCTCCCGGAGTGTGTTCATGGCGATGCAGGCGACTAGAGCCTCCGTAGCCCTAAAGCTTTCCCATACTGCAATTCTGTCTGTAATTTAGCCTCCTGACATCTGCTTTTCCGGTGTTGTCACGGAGTCTGTAACGACGCTGTCCTGCAGCGCATGCGATGATCCTATGTACCACGGCAGCTTCATGAGCGCCGAGGCCGACAATAAGGAAGGAGCTCAAAAATGTTTTCTAACTGCTTTCGCGGAATGATGACCACGATGCCTTGCAGAGCCCTCAGGCCACTCGTATTGCCATTTGTTCTCTCTGCATTGCCCGCGGCGGCTGCTGACAACAGCATTTCAATTATAGATACTGGTGGCAAAGCCAACTGCACGAACGTTCAGGTTCTGTCAAAGCCTCGCGTCATAGTCGATTGCCCTGCCAATGAAGTCTACAATTATTGCTTCACCCGAGAATGGTTGGACGCATCGGGCCTACTGACGGGCACAATGCACTATTTCAGCGATCCAACACATAGCGACGGTGCGAAGGTAGGATGGGATTCTGAACAGGCTTTTTATCATGGAGTTTCGAGGATCGAAACGGCAAACGGAGACTTGTCTCTCCAAGAGGTCGGCGCATGGGACGGGAACAGTAAGAACTACGCAGGGTTGGGCACAGTGGTGGGCGGCAGCGGACGCTTCGAGAACGCAACAGGCGAGATCGGCGGATACGGCAACACTAACGGCGCTGGTATCACTGTAGGAACGATCTGTTTGGAGTAAATATCGGAAGAGCCCGCGCAACAAAATAACCCGCCCCTTGGACTGCCCCCACGGAGTGGTCCAGGTTGATTGTTAGTGCATGACCGGCCTCTGGTCCATCTGGACAATACTTTCCGTTGCGGGAGGCCGGTATCCAA
>NZ_SJEY01000024.1 GCF_004761875.1 Roseovarius aestuariivivens | reverse complement strand
TGTCTTCTGACTTCTCTCGTTTCCCAGCCATTCTCTGGTCCTCCAATTCGCGGGATAATTCTATCCCAGTTGGTGGACCACTTCAGTGGGGGCACTCCAGGAGCCGGAAAATTCGACGTTCCCTCCGCGAACGGCTGCTACCACCGGCACCGGACGTTTCTCGAAATTAGAGCTATGACCAGGTTGCGGACGAACCCGTCGTTAGCCGAGAAGGCAAAGCGGGCAATTTCATCGCAGACTTCGCTCCAAAACCATTGTGTTGTAAAAAGATAGTTTTCCGCCGAGATGTTGGCGGCTACAATCCACGGATGCATTTTCTCCAAGCAGCAAAGGCTTGGGAAGCCTTGCCAATCTTTATCGACCCTATTTCTCGACCTTTATAATCTAAAACAGGAACGGAGTTGGAGTACTTAGCCATTTCGGAAATAATATCTAAAGCTATCAGGTCGTGCAAATTGTAAATCCATACAATCTGGTTCTTAACGTATCTAGCGTTATGGAGGTCAAAAGGCGGATCAAATTTTTTCATTGGCCCACTCAGTGTAACCGTATTTTTTTGATCTTGATATTTCCAAGAAGAATCAGTAAGTTGTATACTCATTAAGCCGCCTAGTCCGACTATTGAGATTTGTGATTTTCCGGTGGATGATCTGGCTTGGCAAAGGGAACTTTTTTCGCCAGTATATCCAATGGCCGTCCGTTTTGAGACCGACCAAATCGAATTATTGAATAGGGATTTCACGGTTTCAACGCGATTCGGGTCGTTGAAGGGATTTGCAAAAGACTTTTCACAATACCCTGAAAAACCCAAAGCAATCACTGCCAGAATAGTAAATCTCATCGCCTCGCTCCATCACTGATCGGAAGACTCTTTCAGATTTCTTCATTAGCGGGAATGATTTGGATCAAGTCTTGGTTCATTTAGGATCTACAATATTGATAATTGGTGAAGGCGCGCGTTGTGTTTCTGATGCCCACACATCGCGTCCGGTTTGGGCTCGTTTCTGTCATCTGAGTGTTTTCATCGGATGACCGGATAGGCGCGACAAGCAGCCGTTGGAGCCGGAAACGTCGACGCTCAGCCATGAACGACGGCTTCCACCAACACCGGACGTTTATCGAAATCAGGGCAATGACCGGGGTGCGGACTTTTGTGCTTTTCGCCAATGCAGAGAAAATGGCCTCCGCGCGACGGCCAATTTCCGGGACCTTTCGCGGCACGGCAGCGCGATTTTCCGGAAGCGGTCATTGAGCGCCGCCAAATTGACTGAAATTGGAACCGGTCTTTCGCCGCGCTAATCTCGGATGTCTTTCATACGGGACGTTGGCGACTTTGAGCTGAGCTGATCGAATTGGGGTTTGGAGTTTAGATCGCCATAATTAGGGCTCCCGAGCATTAGTTCCCGGGAGCCTGCTCATGTAAGTCAACTCAGGTGATGAACTTTCTGAAGCCCGTAGACAGGTGTGTCGATACCTTCCATCCGCGCCTTTAGCTGCAACGCAAGAAACTGCGAATAGTGCCGGGACTGGTGCAGATTCCCGCCGTGCATCCAGAGTGCTGGAACCTGTGTTGGCTTCCACATATTGCGCTGCTCGCCTTCCCATGGGCCGGGATCCTTCGTTGTGTCAGAACCAAGACCCCAGACCTTGCCCAGCTTGTCGGCCGTGTCCTGACCAATAAGATCGGCTACCCAACCATTCATTGAGTTGTAGCCGGTGGCATAAACTATGAGATCGGCATTGAGATGGGTTCCATCTTCAAGAATGACACCGGTCTCGTCCAATTCTGTCACTTGTCCGCGCTTGAGCCTGACCTTTCCGTCGATGATGAGCTGGCTTGCGCCCACATCGATATAATAGCCGGAACCGCGGCGTAGATATTTCATGAATAGGCCAGAGCCGTCGTCGCCCCAGTCAAGCCAGAACCCGGCATCCTCGAGGCCTTTGTAGAAGTCCGCATCACGGCGCTTCATTTCCTCGTACAACGGAATCTGGAACTCATGCATGATGGCATAGGGCAAGGACGCAAAGATCAGGTCGGCCTTTTCAGTAGTCATCCCGTTGCGGACCGCCTCTTCGGAATAAAGCGCGCCAAGCCCCACATCCATCAACGTGTCCGAACGCACGATATGGGTAGAGGAGCGCTGCACCATCGTGACATCGGCATCATTCTCCCAGAGCGCCGCACAGATATCGTGTGCGGAGTTGTTGGAGCCGACAACAACGACCTTCTTGCCCGCCCAGTTATCCGGCCCGTCATGCTCGGAGGAGTGCTGCTGCACGCCATTGAACTTGTTCATGCCGGGAAAGTCGGGCATCCGCTTCTTGCCAGACATGCCGGTGGCCATCACCAATTGCTTGGGGCGGAGGGTAACCTCTTCTCCGTCGCGGTCCACCACGACCTTCCATTCGCCGGTGTCCTCGTCATATTCGGCGGATTTCGCAGTGGTGCGGGTCCAGTAGTTCAGCTCCATCACCTTGGTGTACATCTCAAGCCAGTCGCCAATCTTGTCCTTCGGCGAAAAGATCGGCCAGTTTTCGGGAAACTTGATGTAGGGCAAGTGATCGTACCAGACCGGATCGTGGAGGCAGAGCGACTTGTACCGCCGACGCCAGCTGTCGCCTGGCCTGTCGTTCTTTTCGACGATGATCGTCGGCACACCCAGTTGTCGTAACCTGGCGCCAAGGGCAATGCCGCCCTGACCGCCACCGACAATGACGCAATAGGGCTGTTCTTCGTATCCCAGCGTGGCGAGTTCGTGCTCGCGCTCTTCCTTCCAGGTGCTCTGGTCCTTGGAGGCTCCATGCTTGGCCCCCAGCGGACGATCAAAGCCCTTGGCCTCTTCGTGGCCCTTGAGCTCGACCATGGTGGTCAAAAGGGTCCAGATCTTGCCTTCCTTTAAGCGCATGAGGCCATAGCCGCGCGCCACCGCGGTCTCGAACTGGATCCATGCAGTCGTCACTCCGTCCTCTTCGGTCGGGATCTCGTCTTTCGCTAGCGTCCAGTTGGAGGGGCGGACCTTGTCAAGCTGGTGCTTGAGCATGTCCTCGATCTGGTCCTTGCCCTCGACCGTCTTGAGGTTCCAGGTAAACGTGACAAGGTCACGCCAGTAGCAATCGTCTAGAAACATCTCGCGCGCCTTGCCGATGTCGCCGCTTTCGAGCGCCGCGCCGAACTCATCAAGCAAGTTCTGGGTCTCAGTCGACAGTGATTGATCGAGCATTTCGTCCTCCCTCAGTTTTTCGTACTTTTTCTAAACGGCGACCAATAACGCTTAGGTTAGGTAAAATCAAATTTGGTAGGAGTTTAGCCGCTGAAATGCTGCGCCGCAGAAGCGGGCCTTTGGGTCTATACGCTGCATCCATGCAGGATGATCGGTCAAACTTCAGACAATGCGCATATACAGGAGCTGAAGGAGAGGCGCGAAATAACGGCCGATCAAGTGACCGGCCCCGAATTAATGAGTTCATGAAATTGTTGCTCAAACAAAGCGGGCTGCGCTACCGTGAGCTATTCCAGGGGAGAATATAATGCGAAGCGCTACAGCACTCACCGTAATTGCCGTATCATCAGCCAGTCTTTTTTCTCAAGCGAGTGCTGACACCACCGACCAGCGGTGGATGAACAATGTAGAGATCGCCAAAGAGGGCGATCACTGCAGCGACGATCCCAATTGTTTTAATCGGTATCACCCGGACATTCCCAGCAAGGCCGATGCTGATGTTGGCGATATGATCGTGTTCCACACGCGTGACGCGCTTGATTCAGAGTTCCGACTCGATTCGGTGGCCGACGACCTTGCGACGGTGGATCTAGGCTTGGTGCATCCGATGACTGGTCCGGTGAATATCGTTGGCGCCGAACGTGGCGACGTCATTGAAGTCGAGATTGTGGATATCGCCCCAGACCAGTATGGCTATACCGTCATCGCACCCGGTTTTGGCTTCCTGCGAGACATTTTCACCGAGCCTTACATCGTCAATTGGCGCCTGACGCGGAACGGGGCAGTCTCTGACGGAATGCCTGGGATTACCATTCCTTTCGAGGCCTTCCCGGGCTCAATCGGCGTGATGCCGGGCGAACCAGAGCTGGACAAGATTCTGAAACGCGAAGCCGACTTGGCGGTTGCTGGTGGCGTTGTGCTGACACCGTCTGGCCCAGGCGCGCTTCCGGCGGATCTTTGCGGCGAGGGAGGAACTGCCGAAGACCGCTGCCTGCGCACCATCCCGCCGCGTGAGAATGGCGGCAACATGGACGTTCAGCAGCAGCAGATCGGCACACATATGCTGTTCCCCTGTTTCATCGACGGCTGCGGATTGTTCGTCGGCGACATCCACTATGCCCAAGGCGATGGCGAGGTCGGCGGCACGGCGATCGAGATGGGATCCGTGACCACTTTGCGGGTGGTGGAGATCCACAAGGGCGAGGCCGAGAACGTCCCGATGCCCGCAACGAAGGGTAACGACCAGATCATCAAGATCGAGCCCAACCGGTATTACCAGACCGTCGGGATACCGCTGAAAGCTGCGGGGGAAGTTCCGCCGAGCCATGCGTACCTGACCAGCGAGAAGATCGAGAACCTGGAGAACCTCAACGAAGACCTGACCGTGGCCTCACGGCATGCGCTTTTGCAGATGATCGACTACATCGTCGAGGAGCACGGTCTCACGCGCGAGCAGGCCTATGTGCTGTGCTCGGTCGCCGTGGATCTGCGCATCGGTCAAGTGGTCGACGTGCCCAATTACGTGGTCACGGCGACGCTGAACCTCAGCGTATTTGACAAGTTCCGGCACTACTAAGTTGCATCTTGCTTGGACCGATCCGATGGGCCGGGCCAAGCTACTAAAGGTCCGATATGTATCGTCGAACGTTCCTTGCCGCAGCCTGCGCGACTCTTGCTCCGAAATGGGCCCAAGCGCATTCTCCATGGGGGCAGTATGCCGTTTACCGGCAAAAGCACCTTTTAGTGCTAAGCTCGCGGGACGACGCGCCTAGTTATCCCTACTCCAAACTCTTAGTGGACGCGATCAATCAAGGCGCGCCCGAGGCCAGCGCCCGCCCCGCCCGCGCAAAAGACCTGCGCCGCGCTTATGATCTTCTGCGCACGGACCAGTTCCAGTTCGCGCTGCTCTCGGCACCCAATGTCGACGCCATGCGTAAAGCGACGGGACCGTTCGCCGGCGAAAAGACTGTCGCGCTCAGCACGGTCTACCAGTTTGGCGAACTTCATTTCGTTGTGCGCGCCGATTTCCCGGAAAACCTCGTCGCCGTGGTCGCAGATGCCGTTTTGGCCAGCCTGGATGCCTTGCCCGAGGCAAAGCCGCCCTCGGATGTCGCGCAATTGCCCAAGCTGCACCCGGGCGCCCGTTGGGCGATAGATGAGTTCTTGAACCCGACCCACCATAGGTAGCTCCCTAAGCCCAAAGCTAAGAGACGAGCTTAAGTTATACCATGGCGAAAAAGACCGCCGCACTGCGGACGCTTTCAAGGCGACCGCTTTGTCCGCAACTCGGACTTCGGTGCCGAAGAACTCGCTGCGTTTCGCATGAACGGCAGCTTTTCTTGCTGCATCGCGGCTGAACCCGTCAGTCAATTTCTTTGCTGCACCTGCAAGCAAATGCAGCCGAGCACTTCCGCTTTGGGCTCAAGGTGGTCATCTGACTGAAGCTGTCGGATGTCGGCTTTCCGTATGTTTTCGAGCGTAAGTGGCTATTTTTTTGATAAGTCAGTTCTTGCG
>NZ_SJEY01000023.1 GCF_004761875.1 Roseovarius aestuariivivens | reverse complement strand
CAGGGAGCGGTCGTTCATGTCCACCACGCGCCGCCAGGTGATGCGGCGGGTGTCGATGCCAAGGTCGTTGCCCCAGTAGACATGGTTGTCGATCATCGCCGACAGAAGGCTGTGCGCCGAGGTGATCGCGTGGAAATCCCCGGTGAAATGCAGGTTCATATCCTCCATCGGCACCACCTGGGCATAGCCGCCGCCCGCGGCCCCGCCCTTCATCCCGAAGTTCGGCCCGAGGCTGGCCTCGCGGATGCAGATCATCGCCTTCTTGCCGATCCGGTTGAGCCCGTCGCCCAGACCCACCGTCGTCGTCGTCTTGCCCTCGCCCGCCGGCGTCGGGTTGATCGCCGTCACAAGGATCAGCTTGCCGTTGTCGCGGCCCTGAACCTCGTTGATGAACTCCTGGCTCACCTTCGCCTTGTCATGCCCGTAAGGCAGCAGATGCTCCCCCGGAATGCCAAGCTGATCCCCGATCTCCTGAATCGGACGCTTCGACGCCTCCCGCGCTATCTCGATATCTGACTTGTAGCTCATCTTGTGTCCTCCCGCGTATTTTGTTTTTAGTTTCCGAGCGTCGCACCAGCGGCGAGGCCGGCCTTGGCCGCCCATTCACCGGCGGCAGCCTTGCCTTCGCCTTCGGGACGTACCCGCTTGACCAGAATCCGCCCACCGACGCACTGGACTGAAAACCCTTCGTCGGTCACCTCGCGCACGCGGCCGGAAATGCCATCGCCCCGCACCATCTCGCAGTCAAAAATCCCAAGGGTTTTGCCCTCATATTCCGTCCACGCGCCCGGCGCGGGGTTGGTGCCGCGGATCAGGTCATAGACCTGCTTGACCGGGCGGTGCCATTCGATGCGCGAATGCTTGGTCGTGCAGCGCCGCTCGTAGGTGGCCTGGCTTTCGTCGGCCACGATGCGCGGCGGATTGCCCGAGCGGAAATGGTCGATCACCTCGAGCACGCTGTCCACGGCGACCGGGTAGATCTTCTTGAAATAGAGGTCGATCACCGTGTCATCCGGGCCGATCTCGCACTCCCACTGCATCAGGCTGTCGCCTTCGTCCAGCCCGTCGGAGGGATAGAACCACGAAAAGCCGGACTTGGTGGAGCCCATGATGATCGGCCAGTTGACCGCGCTCGGCCCGCGATGCAGAGGCAGTAGCGAGGGGTGAAAGCAGATCGAGCCGTGTTTGGGTGTATCACGCGCGGCCTCGGGCACGAAAACGTTGACGAAGGCCATAACCATCAGGTCGGCGTTATAGCCTGCAAGAGTGTCCAGCGTTTCCTGGTCATTGAAATGCGCCGGCTGCTCGACCGGCAGGCCCTTTTCCAACGCGAATTCCTTGACCGGATCGACCGGTTTGCCGTCCTTGTCGGGCTCGCAATAGACCGCCACGACCTCATCCGTACCTGTGTCCAGGATCTTTTCGAGCGTGTCTTTTCCGAAGGCCTGCTGGCCCATGACGATGATACGCATGTTCTTCCTCCCTGTGGTTGCCCGGTCTCTGGCCGGGCTCACCACCTGTCCCTTGTTTTCGTCCGCCCCTGTGCCGGGGCGGTCTGTTATTCCGCTGCGGCGCGCTTGGGTTCTCCCACCGCGCCCGAATTCACGATCTCTTCGAGCTCTTCACCCTGGTAGCCCAATACCTCTTGCAGGATTTCCAGCGTGTGCTCGCCCAAGAGCGGCGAGCGCGTCACCTCGACCGGGCTGTCGCTCAGCTTGATCGGGCAGCCGACAGACGAATACGTGCCGCGTTCGGGGTGATCCACATCGACGATCGTGCCGGTGGCGCGCAGTCCCTCATCCTCGATCAGTTCCTTGGTGGACAGGATCGGGCCAACGGGGATGTTAAGCGGGTTGCAGATATCCATGACCTCGAACTTGGTCTTGGTCATGGTCCATTCCTCGATCGCGCCGAAGATCTCGTTGAGCTTGTCGAGACGATCTTCGGGCTTGGCGTAGCCCTCAGCGTCCTTCCATTCGGGCTTGCCGATCACGTCGCAGACATTGCCCCAGACGGCGGCCTGCGTGATAAAATAGGTGTAGGCGTTGGGATCGGTCTCCCATCCCTTGCACTTAAGGATGCGGCCCGGCTGACCGCCACCCGAGTCGTTGCCCGCGCGCGGGGTCGCTTCGCCGAAGGGCTCGCCTTCGCCATACTGGCTGTATTCCTTGAGCGGGCCAGCCTTCAGACGCTGCTGATCGCGCAGTTTCACGCGGCAGAGGTTCAGCACACCGTCCTGCATCGGCGCCAGCACTTTCTGGCCGCGGCCCGATTTTTCGCGGTGGTAGAGCGCAGTGACGATGCCAAGCGCGAGGTGCAGACCTGTACCGCTGTCGCCGATCTGCGCACCGGTCACCAGAGGGGGACCATCGCGGAAGCCGGTGGTCGAAGCCGAGCCGCCGGCGCATTGCGCGACGTTCTCGTAGACCTTGCAGTCTTCATACTTGCCCGGCCCGAACCCTTTGACCGAGGCCATGATGATGCGCGGATTGATCTCCTGGATCCGCTCCCACGAAAATCCCATGCGATCCAGCGCGCCGGGGGCGAAGTTTTCCACCAGCACGTCGCATTCCTCGATCAGCCGGGTCAGGATTTTCTTGCCTGTCTCGTTCTTGGAATTGAGCTCGATCGAGCGCTTGTTGTGGTTGAGCATGGTGAAATAAAGCGAGTCCGCGCCCGGCACATCGACGAGCTGTTTGCGGGTCGCGTCACCCACACCAGGCCGCTCGACCTTGAGCACATCGGCGCCGAACCATGCCAGCAGCTGCGTGCAGGTCGGACCCGACTGGACGTGAGTGAAATCCAGGATTTTGACGCCTTCCAGAGCTTTCATAACTTTGGTCCCTTACGTTCCTTAATTCTTCTTCATCGCGCCATAGCGCGCCTGCGCCACGACCGACTGCGGATTGAGGCTTCCGATGTTGCCGCTTTCCTTGCCCGCCGCCGGATCGATGGCCGCGTTGATCAGCGTGGGCTTACCGGAATCCATCGCCTCGGCGGTGGCACGGTAAAGCTCATCGGGGTTGGTGACGTGCACGCCCGTGCCACCGAAGGCTTCCATCATTTGATCGTAGCGGCTGTCGGGCACGAAGGTGGTGGTCGCCGGATCCTCGCCGCCCGACCAGTTTTCGTCGTCGCCGCGATAGATGCCGTTGTTGTTGAAGATCACCACCGTGATCGGCAGCTTGTAGCGGCAGATGGTTTCGATCTCCATGCCGCAGAAGCCAAAGGCGCTGTCGCCCTCGACCGCCAGCACCGGGTGCCCGGTTTCCACGGCCGCCGCGATGGCCGAGCCCATGCCGATGCCCATGACGCCCCAGGTGCCCACATCCACGCGCTTGCGGGGTTTGTGCATGTTGATGATTGATCGCGCGAAATCGAGCGTATTGGCCCCTTCGTTCACAAGGATCGCGTCTGGGCGTTCGTCGATCACCCGGCGCAAAGCGCCGAGCGCGCCCTGATAGTTCATCGGGCTCGCATTGTTCTGCAGGTTGGCCGACATCCTCTCGACATTGGTTTTCACCTTGGTCGACACGGCATCGGTCCAATCCGAAGGCGGCTTGGGCCAATCGTTGCCCATCGCCTCGCTCAGCGCGGTGACGACAGAGCCGACATCGCCCACGAGCGGCGCGGCGATTTCCACGTTGCTGTCCATCTCCTTGGGATCGATGTCGATCTGGATGAACTTCTTGGAATGCGGCTCGCCCCATTGCTTGCCCTTGCCGTGGCTCAAAAGCCAGTTGAGACGCGCACCCATCATGATGACCACGTCCGATTCCTTGAGCACGAGCGACCGCGCGGCAGCGGCGGATTGCGGATGCCCGTCAGGCAAGAGACCCTTGGCCATCGACATCGGCAGGTAGGGATAACCGGACTTCTCGACGAATTCGCGAATCGCGTCGTCGGATTGATCGTAGGCCGCGCCCTTGCCCATGATGATCAGCGGCTTCTTCGCGCCTTTCATCACGTCGATGGCACGCGCAATCGCATCCTGAGACGGAACCTGACGCGGGGCGGGATCGATCACCTTCACCAGGCTCTTCTCGCCCTCGACCGCATCCATCACCTGACCAAGCAACGCGCCTGGAATGTCAAGGTAAACTCCACCCGGACGGCCACTGACGGCCGAGCGCACGGCACGGGCCACGGCAATCCCGATATCCTCGGCGTGCAGCACACGGTAGGCGGCCTTGCAAAGCGGCTTGGCGATGGCAAGCTGGTCCATCTCCTCGTAGTCGCCCTGCATCAGGTCGACAATCTCACGTTCGGAGGAGCCTGAAATCAGGATCATCGGCCAGCAATTCGTGGTCGCATTCGCCAGCGCCGTGAGACCGTTCAGAAAGCCCGGGGCAGATACGGTCATGCACACGCCCGGCTTTTTCGTCAGGAAGCCCGCGACCGAGGCCGCATAACCCGCATGCTGTTCGTGTCGGAACGACAGTACCCGCAAACCAGAGGCCTGCGCATAGCGGCCCAGGTCGGTGATCGGAATGCCCGGCACGTTATAGATGGTCTCGATACCATTGAGCTTCAGCGCGTCGATCAGCAGATGAAAGCCATCGGTGAGGTTTTCGACATTTGCCGAGTCGCCGGCATTGACAGAATTGTTCGCGCCTTCCGGTGCCATCTTTCTCTCCCAAATTTCCCCGCCACCTTCGCGCCTCGGCGGGTCGTTCCGTTATGCCATTTGCCGCTCAGGCCCGCCGCTCCTGGGCGAGTCTGCGCCAGCCGCGCCGGACGTGATCATGCAGGCGCATCGTGTGCTCGCGCACCCGGCGCGCCGCCTCCTCTGCATCACGCGCCTCCAGCGCCTCGATGATCTCCATGTGGTCCACGACCGAGCGGGACACGCGATCCCCCTCCCCCATGGCCCGGCGGCGCACAGCGTGCATATGCACGAATAGCCCGTCCGCCATCGTCTTCAGCAAAGCGCAGTGCGATATTTCCAGGATGCGCTTGTGAAAGTGGATGTTGCTTGCCGAATACTCGGATATGTGCGCGCCGGCGCGGGTCACGCTGTACTTCGCCGCCAGCTTGCGCAGCGAACCGATCTCTGCGTCGCTGGCATGCTCGACCGCAAGACGCGCCGCCATGCTTTCCAGTGCCGCCCACGCGATGATCATCTCGAGGATCTCTTCGAGCGTGCGGCGCTGCACGAAGATACCCTTGCGCGGCACCACCGACACGAGACCGTCCCGTTCTAGCCGGACGAGCACTTCGCGCAACGGCGTCCGCGACACCCCAAGCTGATCCGCCAGGGACCGCTCATCGAGCCGCAGATCGACATCCTCGTTATAGATATCCATCTCAAGGATCGCATCGCGCATCATCTCGTAGATGTGCTCTTTCAGCGTGAAATTCGTCGCGATGGGCTTGAGCTTCATATCCACATCAGCCCCCGCCGTCAGGGACATGCGCGATGCACGGAACGTCGTGTCCGCCGCAGCTTGCGATATGTCCCACGCGATGCAAATGTGTTCCCTCCCAACTCCAGCCAGGCAGGCGCCAAGGCCGGAAGCAGATCTTGGTATACCATGGACCATGTACCACGACATTGCAAGATCCGTTTCGCGCGGATCCACGAAAAGTACCGACTTTCGGCGTAACAGCCCGCCAATAGCTCACGGGTTAATTTGCGATCGCTATAAGAAAATGCGGCACAACACTTCATGAAAATTATTTCATTTCAACGTTTTGACATAAGAACCGTGAGGATGCGTCTGATAAGCGCGATACAACTCAGGGCGGGCAAGGCGCCGTGTCAGATCAATCGCTCCACCCTCGGCCGGCCTCCTTGACGTCGCTGAATCGAGAGATATTGCACCGTGGCCCGGGACATGGTACGTGGTATACCACAGTGACGTGTTTCATCCTTTTCTAAAACATTTCGGGGCGTCTACATGCTGATCCGCGCAAACGATTCGGTCCTTCTCGTCATAGACATGCAGGAACGGCTGGTGCCGGCCATGCAGGCGCCCGCCCGGACAATCTCGAACACGCGCAAACTTCTGGCCGGCGCAAACGCCAAGAACGTGCCCATTCTGATGACCGAGCAATACCCCAAGGGACTTGGCCACACCGTGCCCGAACTGGCAAACGCCGAGGGCGCGATCACGCTGCCCAAAATGCATTTTTCCTGCATGGAAGACGAGGATTTCGCGGCCACCTTCCGCAAGCTCGACCGCAAACAGGCGGTGATCGCGGGTATGGAGGCGCATATCTGCGTTACGCAAACCGCCGCTAGTCTGATGGAAGAAGGCATCGAGGTCTTTGTGGTTTCCGATGCCACGGCATCGCGCACGTTAGAAAGCGAACAAGCCTGCATCGCCCGGCTCAGCGCCTGCGGCGCGGGCATCGTCACGACCGAAATGGTTATTTTCGAATGGCTGGGCCGCGCCGGAACGGAAGAATTCAAGGCCATGCTGCCGCTGATCAAGTAAGCGGCAGACATACATCATGGGAGGACAGTGAACAGATGAACATCCACGAGTATCAGGCGAAGTCTTTGCTTCGGTCTTATGGTGCGCCGGTTTCTGACGGGCGTGTTGTTTTACGCGCGGAGGAGGCGAAGTCT
>NZ_SJEY01000022.1 GCF_004761875.1 Roseovarius aestuariivivens | reverse complement strand
ATCGCCCGCCACCTCGATCACCACGTCGCCGGGATCGTTGACGAGATAGAAATCCCCGTTCTGCCCGCCGACCATCCGGTCAGCGCCACGCCCCCCATCCATCCGGTCCTCGCCCAGCCCCCCAAGCAAGGTGTCGTTGGCGTCTAAACCTTCAAGCGTATCGTTCCCGCCGAGGCCTTGAATTGTATCGTCATTGGCTGATCCGACCAGGTTCTCGTCCGTTTCGTCCCCGATCAGATTGAGCCCGCTTGCGATATTCTGGCCAGTAACCTCGGTATTACCACTGCTATTCGTGTAGGAGAGGATCGCCTTTGATAAATCACCTTCCAACGTGACTTGTGTGTCCGGGATCCCGTCGCCGTCGGTATCGATGTTGAGAATGGCTGAGCCCGCCGGAATGTCTACATCTTCAGCGCCAAACACCGTCCCTTCAAAAAGTAACGAGTCGTCGTTGCCAAAACCGCTGATAAAATCTCCGTTCAACTCTTGAGGCGTGCCGCTGACGGTGTCCTGTCCGCTACCCAATGTAATCAGTTGAGGCGCACCGTTGGCGTCAATATTGTCGTTGCCCGCGGTGCCGCTGGTCTTCACAAAGCTACCGCTGGTGTCGAAGTCAGAGCCTTGTATGTTGCCAACAAAGAGCCCAGAATCTAGCACTTCATCTCCGGTATCGGCTACGGCGATCGTGACCGTGTTGATGCCCGGCTGGACAGGAGCAATCACGTTCAAAAGTACCGAGAAACCGTCATATTCCGTATCGAATGTCCCGGTGAAGGGATCGGTGTCAGATCCGTCATCGCCGTTGTTAGTGTAGAAGTTGCCCGGCGTCTTAATCGACTCACTAGTGATTGACAGGGGCTGATCCTGGTCGTTGTTGAACAAAGCGTAGTTAACGCCGTTAACATAAACTGTCGCGATATCCACGAATGCAGAGTCAACGAATTCAGGAAATTCGTCGGAGCCAAAGAAAACATCGAAGCTGATGGAGGATCGATCGCCAAGATTGGCGGCGTCAAATGTGAAGGTGATCAGTGAGGCATCGTTGGTCTCCCCGGCATCTGGAAAGGCATCCAAGGCGGTTTGAGTCAGCCTCGGATCTCCCGGTTCGTTGAGTACGACCGTGAAATCCTCCTGAAGATTTTCGGTGCCAGGTCCACCGCCCGAGGAAAGAAAAATCCCACGATCGACGCCAACCACCTCGTTGGGCGAATCTCCGGAAATTTCATTGATGGAGTAGCCGTCTTCAAGCAACGCGAGGCTCTCGACAGCTCCAACGTAGTAGATGTCGATTGGATTGATACTGTCATCGGCGAAGAGAAAGTCACCAATATCCGGGAAGTCCTGCGGCCCGACGATAGCCGTGCCGATGCCGGCGTTAAGGGCTAAAGAAGGGTCGAGTTGCAGGATCGCGTTTCCACCATCCTGCGAAACGACTAGGCCCGCCGATGACGCCGCGCCAAAAACGGTCGTGTAGAAGAACGACGCCTCCGGCGTTGCGTCGCCATTGGTCTCAATCAGCACTTCGTTGAAGCCTGGACCCTCAAGGATCGAGGCCGTGCTGACCCCCTCGACGATGATCAAGTCGCCGAAATCAAGCCCGTTGATCCTGTCTTGATTCAACTCTTCTGGGGTACCGCGAATGATGTCCAGGCCACCGCCGCCATCGACCGTGTCGCCGTCGGTGCCGCTGTTGATCTCGTCATTGCCCGCCCCGCCCTGAATGAGATCCTGTCCCGCACCGCCCAGGATCGTATCGTTGCCGAAGCCGCCGTCGATCGTATCGTTTCCGGCTTGACCGTCGATCGGGTCGTTCGAGGAAAAGCCTAAGAGGTCGTCGGGACCGGCAGTGCCGGCAAAGGGATCGGGATCGACCAAAGCGCCCGGCACATCGCCTGGCGAAAACGGTGTGCCGGGCGCGAATAATCCTCCGGGAATATCGGTCAGGGTCCCGCTGAAAAAGTCGATCACCTCTGTTACGGTGGGCAACGAGCCTGCGCCGACTGGGTCCCCGGACAGAATGAAAACATAGTTGAAGAAATTGTCCTGGCGCAGCGTCAGGATCTGCGTGCTTTCGGTTCCATTGGTGATCTCGCCCATGCCAGCGCTCCACTGGCTGCTGGCGAGGTTCGGAAACATGCCGTCAAGCACGATCCCAGAGACCTCGCCCTGGGTAACAGACAGCGTGCCCGGTACACCGAGCGGATCCGCTCCAATTGTCCCGGGTGTGAAGCTGAAGCTAAGATCGTCACTTCCTTGGATTTGAAGTTCCGAACCGGTTACGAAAAATGGGCTGTCTGTCGGCCCCGTAAAAACAAATCCCGTAAGCGTGTACAATGTCGGCATTAAGCAATCCTTTTCAAACGCGGATGTCCGTGCCAGTTCGATCTCATGCGAAAAGACCTTGGAAATCCATTTCCTGTTCAAAATGACCAAAGCCAATTCGCTTCCCCAAAAGGGCGGCATCGGGCAAATGTATGATCAGATTAGGAAATCAGCCTTTTTGGGTCAATGGAACCCAAAAGTGGTACCGGATTTTCAATTTCCATCGGAGCGTGCAACAGGCTGTTAACGAAATCCATAGAAATAGCAGGAGGTGTCAGAGCGACGAGCTTGCGACGATGCTCACCGCCCCCTACCCTTGCTGCAGGAACCGAGAGTGTAAGCCATGAAGGTCATTGGCATCGATTTTACGAGCAGTCCGTCGCGCCGCAAACCGATTACGGCACTGAGCTGCAGCCTAGAAGGAGACACTTTGACGGCTGGCGATCTTGAGAGCTGGCCGGATTTCAAAGGGTTTGAAGAGATGCTAGCCTCACCCGGTCCATGGATCGCGGGCATCGACTTCCCATTCGGGCAGGCGCGCCGCTTCATTAACACTATCGGGTGGCCGAAGAACTGGGCCGAATACGTTGGGCACGCGCAGAGGCTTACCCGCGATGGCTTCCGCAAAGCGCTCGACGAATATCGTGCTGAACGACCTGACGGCGACAAAGAACATCGTCGCGCAACCGATATCGCCGCCGGATCGATTAGCCCGCAAAAGCTCTTTGGTGTACCGGTGGGGCTGATGTTCTTTGAGGGTGCTCCACGCCTTTTAAGTTCCGGGGTTTCAATTCCGTATTTACTTAACGGCGCCCAAGATCGGATTGCCGTCGAAGCTTATCCCGGTGTTGTCGCCCGAAAGCTAATTGGCCGGCGCAGTTACAAGAACGACACGAAAAGCAAGCAAACCATCGATCAATTCCGTGCCCGCCAAGAGCTTTTCCATGAACTGGTGTCGGGTGGTCAGGAGCTATACGGCCTGACGATTGAAGCCGATCGATCTCTGTGCGACGACCCTGGGGCTGACACACTCGATGCGCTGCTTTGCGCAGTTCAGGCTGCGTGGGCTTGGAACCAGCGTAAGAAAGGCTACGGCGCCCCTCAAGACCCTGACGAGCTAGAGGGTTGGATCGCTGATCCTCTGGTTTCTGGTGGAACGCCTAGGTCAGATCTTAAAGAAGAGCACGATATTGATGTCGTCGTGGTAAATTTGAAGATACGTCGTAGTACGTACGAAGCCGCACGTACCATGGCGACAAGCTCGAACTCCAAATCTCCAGGCGAAGCCCGAAGCGCCATGACGGCAGAGGACTATCTCAGTCAGTTTCTCGATACCAACCTCGAAGATTAGTAACGAGGCTTTCGCTCCAAAACATGCGACAGCCAATCGCTCGGCTGAAGCGTGATACCTGCCTCATTTATGTCATACCTTTCAGTATCTTGTTGCCTGTGGTCCGCGGCCGGGTTCGTGCCGATGGCCATAATTATTACAGGGATTCTAGGAGCCTTGATTGTCCTACATTATTGCGCACGTGTCCTTTGACAGAACTGAAAAGACCTATCCTGTGAACTGTCTCCGAACTGACATCAAGATCGGAGACGAAGTCGTGGTCAAGATGAATAACCGTCCACTCAAGTGGGCGAAGGTTATGGATTTAAATTTCTTGAACTGGAACTGCCAGAACACGATCGAGTGCCTGGCCTCGGAAGCCGAGTTCACAAGTGATGGTATCACCCTTCCACGGGGCGGTTCGCTCAGTATCAAAGGCCTGTCTCGACCCTACGATCTGGCCGTCCAACTTTACAGGCTTGGATGGGTGCCCCGTCGAGCCGCAAGCCGGATGTATCGAAGCGCGTATTCTGCAAGCAACCGAAGCCGGACAGCCCTGATACTAATGCGCAAGAATGGTGTGGATGTTCAGGTTATTGATGGGCTACCCGAGGCAGAGCAGAAGCCAAATTCCGTTCTTTCGATCAGCAGATCGGATGGAAACTTTATCGCGCAAGCCTTCCACGGTAGCCGCGACAACATTCTAGAGCGAACAGCGAGATTTGCTGCGGCCTTCTTGCGAAATGAAGACAATCTGGAAGCAATGGTGCAGCCTGTGCGGACCGGGAAAGCCCTGCCTAAACCTCCACCCAGAATGCGCCGGCAGGAAGATGATCTGTATTCGGCCTTGGGTGGTTCCGGGGAACCGGTCTATTTGTCTGACGGCGTCTGGCTGACCCCGGGCGGCGGCGCCCACGACTGGGGGAGGTAGAATATGAGTGATACGGCTAAACCTGCCAGATCAGCCCGAGTTGCCGGAGTATTGGGACGCTCAGCTCTTTTTCTCGCCAGAGTCATTGGAAAGGTGGTTTGGGCAGTTGCAAAACCGATAGGCAGGCTGACTGGCAGGCTGGCTGTTAAAGGTGGTCGAGCTGTAAAGGAGCAGGCGCAGATGAAAATCGCCGAGCTCGAACTCAGGCATGACAACTACACCCGGGACAATTTTTACGAGAAGGGCGCCATAACCCTGGAAGATCTCGTCGATGCTCTGCTGATCGAGAAACGAGGAACGTCGGCGAGGATTGTCAGGGCACTCTCGGCCAAACTTGGGGCCGCGGGTGCTACAGTCGGAATATTTTCAATTGCATCTTTGCTCGGAACGGCGAGCACGGGAACTGCCATCTCCTCACTATCTGGCGCGGCTTTCAATAGCGCTGCGCTGGCATGGATTGGCGGGAGCGTTGCAACAGGTGGATGGATTGTTCTTGGCGTCGCCGCGGTCGGTTCCGTCGTGGCTTATTACGGGTCCCGGACGCTGCTCCAAAAATGGACTGGCAAGAGGCGCAAGAAAAAGTCACTGGACAAGCAAGAAAGGCAGTTTGTCGAAACATGCCTGATGCTTGCGGTGGCTTTTCGTGAACGATCCGGGCAGAAAGCTAGGTTGGATCGAATTACTGCCAAAGCTCTACACCAAAATCTATCGCGAGAGCTCATCGAGGAACTGGATGTTTGCATTTCCAAGGTTGCGCACTGGCCGAGCATCCCACGCGATCGGCTTCAGGATCGCAAGTCAGATCTAGAGAAGCTCATAAATTTCTTGAAGAAGCTGGATGACAGACCGTCTGCTGTCGCGAAAAATTCAATCCCGGCTGGGCCCATTCTTACAGGTGCAGTCTCCGCAACTATTCTCAAGCTGATGGCATCAGATTTGCCTTCGTTTGACGAAAATGAGCAACTGGTTCTGCAAGCCTTGCGTAGATCTCGCAATGACCTTTCCAATGCCAGTGATATGGAGCTGGCACGTTACGTCCAGTCCCTGTCAGTCGAGCAGATTGCAGGACTGAAGAACAATGCGAAGGGGATCTACCACGAACTTGCGTTCCAGCGTCGTGAGAACCTTGATGATGATAGCTATGTCGTGGAGTTGTTCAATGAGACCAACCACCCGGGAGCGGATGTCCGTATCATCAATGTGGCGACGGGCGAAATCTCCGAAGTCCAACTCAAAGCTACGAATTACGCATCCTACGTACGTGATCATAATGAGAAATATGGAGATATCAGCGTTCTGGCAACGACCGAGGTAGCGGCCGATGTGCCGGATTTGTCTTCGTCCGGGATCAGTAATGAAAGTCTTACAGCTGACACAACTTCAACTCTGAACAAGCTCGGCCAGGGGACCGACGCCGATATTGCAGAAAGCATGGGAGTTGCCGCGATGGTGACCCTGGCAGCTAATGCGAAATCTTTGCTGAAAGGCGAGACTCTTTCAACGAAAGCCAAGCAAAAGATAATTCAGGATGGTGTCGTTGCGGCAAGCGTTGCTGGTCTTGTCCAACTTGTTATCTGAAAGGAGTTGAGCAACAGAAAGCTGCTTGCCGGCACTCATCACGGTCGACCGCCTTTGCCGCGGCAAGGTCCTGTGATGCCGGTGCCGAGCCCCCAGCTTCGATGACCCACCGGCCATGGGAAGCAACGATGAAAGAGCGCACACTTGAAATCATAGTTGCCAAAAGCATCCCGGATGTCTTTGGGCCGGCGTTTCGCCTGGCGGCACAGCAACTGTCCTGCCCCGGTGGGCGGATAGATCTTCTTGTCACTGACGGAAGTAAGAATTGGATTGCGGAGCTGAAGAGAGGACAGGCCAATCGCAAGGCGGTTGATCAGGTTGTTCGATACGTCAATCACTATCGTTCGATTGGTGAGGCAGTCGGTGGATGGGTTGTAGCACATGAGGTTCCCGCACGTGTTGCGGAATATGCGACGGCTCATGGTATCAGAACGACGGCAGTCCCGGTCGCAATGTGTGAAAGGCTGATAGCGAGCTCAGGCCTGTCTCAGGAAATACTTAGCGGTGTCCGCATTCAGGCCGGGGTCGTCAAAGGCGGCGGGGCTATGAGGTTTGGGAAAAACACAGTGTCCTTTGAGGACGCGTTGCTGAACATGGATGAGGACTGCGCAGCATTTTTCAAGGATGCGGCAGGATATCGCGCGGCTGACCAGATTGCTCGATCAGTTCGACGAAAAGCTGGGCGCTTTGGGACGCTGAATTACCGTGATCTTTTGCCGGGTTGACCGCTCAGGTCTATGCGCAAGCAGGTCTTTGCAAATCTGAACATCTGTTCCTGTGCCTGCCAATCGAGCGGCAGCTGGCTGCGCACGAGGCGCTCCAGCGTCAGATCACCGGGCTGTGTCCCCTCCTGGATGGCCGTCTGAATGGCCGGGGCCAGAAAGGCGAGCTGCGCGCGGGTTCGGATATAGGCCTCGGTAACCCTTTCTTTGCGCGCGATGATCGAGATCG
>NZ_SJEY01000021.1 GCF_004761875.1 Roseovarius aestuariivivens | reverse complement strand
CGGGTGTTGGCATCGGGATGTGCGTCATATCCCAAAGGCGGTACGCCGCCCATCCAGAGGCCGCGCTTTTTTGAGGCTGCGATCTTATCGCGAATGCGCACTGCGATGGGCGCTGTGATTTAAGACCTGAAAACGTCATTGCATCGTTATGGACAAGTTTCGCGATCTGCTATTACCTTTGAGGATGAATTGCAGACATATCACGTTTCGGTCGAACGGCCTATCTCGGGCGCTGCACTGTTGCGCCAAGGCTGCATTCTTTGCGAGGCGGATTTTATCGAGTATTAGGCCACTGGCCGTTTTTTCCGGCGTAATCATGGTGTTCGCCGATCGTGCTCTTGCAGAGGCAGTCGCGGACGCCACAGATCACCTGATATACGCGGCGACTTGTCAAGAGATACGACCGATCATCTCGAACCCCATGCATGAACCGCTTCTTGACAAGAAATACGCGGACACCCTGACGAGCATTTTGCCCGTCTTCATCTACGGCTATGCAATGGCCAAGGGGCAATCCTTCGACGAGGCCCGGTTCGAACTGATCGCAATGTGCGAAGAAGACCCCCAAAAAGTGTTCGCGGGCTTTCCGGAATACGCGCCAGATCCTGAATTTTGGCCCGAAAACTTCATCGAGATATGGAAACGGGCTGAGCAGGAATAATGCACTTCATTGACGAGGTGCAAAGATATCAGTTTCGACCTGAATTATACCTTGTTGTTTTTCAGCGGACTTCCAAGTCCGAACGTTTCGGATCTTGCACTCGCTTTCTTTTCCTGACCCTCACAAAAAGCAGTCCACCACGCGGTCCGAACAATGACTTCTCTCAGCTTCAAATTGATGCCGTTCGTCAACCGTGTAACGGCGATGCCCCAATCATGCACGCTTATACCGGACGCACTCACAATCACGCTTGATCAGTAAGGTGAGGCTTCTCGAATAAGCTACAGTTTTTGTATAAACGATAGTCGCAATTCAGGGCGCTTGATCAAAGGTCTTAGGCCGCGCCGCGCTCGACAAGAAAGGCCAGCGCCTCGGCTGTAACGTCGTCGGCGAAGTCGGCGATGCCGAAGCGTGCGCGCAGGTCTTCGGGAAGCTGCCGGCGCGAGGAGACCCGCGGCAGCGGCATCTCGGCGATCACAGGCTCGTCGCCGTATAGCGCCAAGTACTCGGCGTGATTGTCGAAGGCCCGGCGGCCCACGTAATCGATATAGGTCTCGGCCGGAGCGCCATTGGCGAGGATCACGTCATGGTTTTCCGTCTCGATGTGATAATAGGTCACGCGATCGGGCAGAGTGTCCTTGCTTTCACGCAAGATGGTGGTGCCATTCTCCAGCGCGCCGGCGTTCACAGCGAGGCCGTCAAGGATCAGCGCGTGATCCGCCGTCAGGACAAGGTCGCGATGCGGCAGCCCTTGGCCGAGTGCGCCGGCCGTCACACGCACCGGCTCGAACCGCTCGGCGGGGGTAAAGATCTTGTGGACAGTCTGCCGTCCGACCCATTTGACGGGGACGGCGTTTCCGTCCGCAGTCATCACAAGGTCGCCGATCTCAAGATCCTCGACCGCGGTTTCGCCATCCGGCCTGGCGATCAGGGTGCCGGCGGCGAAGCACACGGTATAGGAGCCGGTGCTGGCCGGCGTCACCGATGTGCCCGACACGTCGGAGGCCGACAGAATGAAGACATCCCCACCCTCAATCGCGGAGTAGCCGGTGGGCGCGGACACGCTATTCACCGCGAAGATGGGATCACCGGCGGCACTCAATCCGACATACTGAACGGTCAAGACAATAGGATCACCACCGGCTGTTTCGCCGCTGACTTGAGTGGTTTCGAACTGCACAAGCTCATCGTCACCGTTGCCGCCTACGCTGCTGTCGAGGGTCCAACCTCCAGATGTTGTGGACTGAAGCGGAAGATTTACCGTACCGGATGCGTTGCTGTCATTATTGAGAAAGTCGAAAACCTCTGTCGCCATGTCGCAAACCTTTTGTCGAGTGGGGTTGGGTTGAACGGTGACACGAAACATATTGCGACCCGCGTCGAATTGATAGGCGAATTATGCCTTGGGGATTTGAAGACCGGTTCACGTCGCTTGTTTGCCAGCAGCTTCCCCACAGCGATTAAACATGCCCCTGCCCTACCAGCGTCAGTCAGGCCGGTTCGCGGGGCAGGCAACAAGTGATGATCCTAAATCTGACAAGAAGCTAGAAAGGAATGCTTGTCTCCATTTCGGATCAAGACGGACGCATCGGTTCAGTATCGACCTGACTGTGTTTAGTCTTCGTTGACGCCGATTTTTAGGTTTGATCGCGCCACCCGGAGGTGTCAGAGCGATGAGCTTGCGACGATGCTCACCGCCCCCTACCCTTCCTGAATGAGCAAGCCAAACCCGTTCCGCTACTTCCGAACCAACCGCGAAGTCATCCGCCTGGCGGTGATGATGTACGCCAGATTTCCGCTCTCACTGCGCAATGTCGAAGATCTTCTGCATGAGCGCGGCATCGACGTGAGCCACGAATCTGTCCGCTTTTGGTGGATGCGGTTTGGCCCGCTTTTCGCCTCCGAGATCCGCAAAGCCAGAGCTCAACGGATGCGCTGCTATTCGAATTGGAAATGGCATCTCGACGAGGTCTTCGTGAAGATCAACGGAAAGATCCATTACATGTGGCGCGCTGTGGATCACGAAGGCGAGGTTCTTGATGCCTTCGTCACCAAGCGCCGCGACCGCAAAGCAGCATTGAAATTCCTACGGAAATTGATGAAGCGTTACGGTCGGCCGGAGCGGGTTGTGACTGACAAATTGCGCTCTTACGGCGCCGCGATGAAGGAAATCGGAAACGCGGATCGGCAGCGTACAGGGCGCTGGCTGAATAACAGGATCGAAAATTCACACCTTCCCTTCCGACTAAGAGAGCGCGCGATGTCCCGGTTCCGGCGCATGCGAAGTTTGCAGAAATTCGCCGCCGTCCACTACTCAATCCACAATCTTTTCAACGCGGAGCGTAACCTCTACAGCAGACAAAATTTCAAGCGGAACCGCGCCGCTGCTCTGGCTGAGTGGTGCGATCTCTGCATGGCATAAAACGACAGCCTCACTGTCCAAGTAGAGACGCGTTCGAAACTGTCTGACAGCACCGTTTTGCACTTTCCGCTTAAAACGTGTTTATCGAGATCCCCAAGAAACTTTCCTCAGTGTCAAACTTGTAGCCGACGCGGACACTCGCCTTGGTACTCGGTATTCCGAAAGCCATAGCCGCAATTTTGTCTCGGAAACCGTCATCGTCGCCGAGGTAGCTGAACTCAAATGTCACGTCCGGTCTGTCGAAGCCAATCGCGGCGAGAGCAAAGTAACCACGGTCGATCGTCGTAGCCTCGCCAAATAAGAAGATGCTGCCGAAACTAGTGGGCTGATAGTGCTCTGCAACGAGCCGTATTCCGCCCTTCAATGTGTCGAGCCCCTCAAGCTGCAATGCCGGACCAGCTCGAAACGTGACCGGTGTTCCGAGGGTGAACTTGTAGCTGGCAGTCAAATTGAGATCCTCTGGGCCCGTGTAGTCGCTGAAAACAATCCCAAATGCCAACCGGTCACGCTCGACAGAGAGCACGGCTGTAGTGGTGTCTTCGCCAAGGTCCAGTTGATAGAACTCTCCATCGGCTTCTGCGGTCGACGCGGCGACCACTAGCGCCAGCGCCGCGGAGATGCTTCGAATGGGCTTATTCGCCGCGGTCAATTTTCGTTCCTTTCCTGCTTGATTTGTCTCGGCTTATCAGCGAGATCCGCCGCGCCATGTCGCTTAGCATGTTCCAAGGGTTCACGACGCTGATGCCTGGAGTGTTGTCTTCCGTATAGAAACGCCTGAACAGGGCGTCTCGTTGGGTTTCGTCTGGCATCAATTCCACGCGCATCCCATCAGGCGTCTGCGCCAGTACGAAAACCGGCAGGTCGCCGACATCCGGGAGATTGATACGGCCATAAGTGCCGACGTCGAATAGTCCCCCCCGAAGCCGGGCGGTGTCCTGCGTCAAGCTGGTAACCCACATCCTTTGTGTCAAACTGCCGGATGTGAAGGTGACGCGCTCGGGTGTATCGGCCACGTGGCGCTCGCGCCGTGGAAGTTCGACACAAGCGATGATCGTCAAAGAGAGAACCACCATGTTGTAGATCGTCCATAGCAGTATGACCCACTTACCTTCACCAGCATCGTTGAAGGCGAAACGGTCGCTCACAATGCCAAGGAGCAATCCGAGAATGGTTAGCGCGAGTAGGATCGCGAATGGAGCCAGCATGTTCCACTGCACCACGATGCGGCTTCTGTCCCCACCCTTGGCCGTTACGCTGAACGGATGGCCCTTCGGTTGTAAAAGGCCAACAAAGGCCGCGCGTGTGACTGGTAGGGCTCCAAGCAACTGGCTGATGTCGGTAAGGATCGGAACCACATTGCCTCGCGACAACAGGTTTATTGCCATCAGATTCCAAAAAAAGAAACAGCCGAAATAGGTTATGACATCGGCTGGGTTGGCTTCGACTACCGTGACGTTACCGTACCAGTAGAGCAATGGGAAAACCAATGCTGCGAGACGAAAAGGGAAGGTCGTGAGCCAATAAAGGCTTGCGTCTATGACGCTCCATCGGTCACGGAGGCGCAGTCTGTTCCGGCGAAACGGCCCAACCCGACTGCGTGCGATCTGCATCATTCCGAGGCACCAACGCGATCGTTGTGTGACGTATTCCTTCAAACCCTCTGGTGCCAGGCCTTCGGTCAAAGCCTCGTTAAGGTAGGCGGTTTGCCAGCCTGCATTCTGGAGGCACAGCGTGATCATATAATCTTCGGTAATACTGTCGGTGGGAAAGCCGCCAATATCCTTCAGCGCGTCCAGTCGCATAATCGACGACGTGCCGCAGCAGAAGGCTATGCCCCAAGCGTCGCGTGATGGCTGAATGTCGTCGAAAAAGAAGCGCTGCTCATCTGGATACGAGCGACTGATACCGAGATTGTGCTGGATCGGATCCGCGTTGAAGAAATGCTGGGGGGTCTGAACAAGACCAACCTTGGGATCGTGAAACAAGGCCAGCGTACGTGACAAGAATCCCCGGTGGGGCACGAAGTCGGCATCAAGTACAGCGACGTATTCAGGGGGCGTCGACCTGGCCAAAAGAAGCTCAAGTGCATGATTGATATTACCGGCTTTGGCGTGCTGATTGTCGGATCGGCGGATGTAGGTGACACTTTGGTGCGCGCAATAATCACGCAGCCAGTCGCGTCGTCCATCATCCAGAACGATAACCTCCTTGTCAGGGTGGCGCAGGGCTTTGGCACCGATTATCGAGCGCTCAAGCACTTCTAGTTCTTCGTTGTATGTTGTAATCAGCAGAACAACCTTCGGCGGCATGTCTTTCCACCACTCGGCGTGGCGGTCTGCGTCTGGGCTGCGGTCGCGGTAACGTATTAGAATGATAAAAGCGCTGATCGAGCTTGTTATTGCCATCAACTCGACACCCAGAAGCAGTCCGCTGGCCACAAAATCCAGTGTCCAGTCGACCGGTGCGATTGTCTCAGTTACGCGCCACCAAGCGTACCTTATCGCGAACATGATCGAGAAAGAAAATAGAAAGACCCGATGAAAAGTGTCGGTCCGGTCGATCAAAAAAGGCAGGATCAGCGCAACTCCAAGTATCGGAAACAAGTGCATTAGGCTAGCGCCTATATCGCCGAGATAGAGGTTCGGCAGCATTACTCCCAGAGCTTCCAGAAGATATCGAGTGGGCGCTCATCAAAGAAGACGCGGCCGGTCCTACCAATACCGCATCCGCTTGCGGCATCTGCTCTCAAGTCTGGCAAAATGAGCGCCACGTCATAGCGTTCAAGATGTTCCTCGCTCGGCGAAACCGCCATCCCCTCGTAAACTGAGGCGGCACCGGCTCCTGCCAGGCGAGCCACCGTGCCTTGCATAGTTTCGTTGTTTCCCAGAGGACGAAAGGTCGCCGCGCTCCCGGTAGAGAGTGAATTGTAGATCGTCTCCGAAACTGAAAGCGTAACAAGCAAAGAGTCGCAGTTTGCGATCTGTAAGACTGGATCTCCACGCTGCACGTTTACGCCGTCCGCTGTCAGCTCCCTCCAGAGAACACCGTTAACCGGAGAAAAAAGCGTGTCACCACGAAGCGTAACAAGACGCGAAAGTTCCCGATCAATCCGCGTGTCGTATGCCTCGAGTTGCGCAACGGCACGAGCGATGTCGGCCTCAACAAGCTCAAGAGAGTCTTGCGCCTCGCGTTGTCGGAAAGCCATGTTCCAGGCCGCGCCGGCCGAATTGTCGAGGTAAATTGAGCGCCTGGCAGCATAGATTTGAAGTGCCCGCAAATCGGCAAAATCCTCGACGGCGCCGGTCGAAAAAGCGTCGGAAAATTCAGGTGCGCGATCCGGCTTTGCCTCATCCGACGTCTGCATTTCGTCCTCCAAGGCTTCTGTTCCTGTTCCCGAAGTCGATTGGGTTGAAATCGGATCATTCTCGCCTGTCAGAACTTCAAGCTCGCGTATCCGCGCCACGCCGTATTGATTGGCGGTCGATCTGAGCCAGGCTAGGCCGTCATATCGCGCGTCACGCTCAGCTTCCAAACGGCTGAGCTCGGCTGTCAACAGATCACGCTCCAATCGCAGGTCGTTCAGACGCAGACTGTCTGCTCTTTCATCTTCCACCGAAAACAGGGTCATGCCCTCCCGGACAAACGCACCTGGGGCGCGTTCCGGAAGCGCAATATCACCCGCGACAGGCGCGCGCACCGTCAATAGGCGTGCGTTAATGAATGCGTTCGAACTTGCACCGGTCATTTGTTCGACGACGATCACGTAAAGCGACCCGAAGAGAATAAAGAAACCGATCAACAGTCGTAGATATCGCAAGCTTGAGCCTCCTTACAATTATAGGTATATCTTTCACTACGCCGGTACAACCGAATTGGCTATGGGAGGCTTGGGCAAAATCCCCTCTCTATCACAGCCCAAATCAACACAACGGAGCGATCAGATTGAATGCTGCCAAGGTAAGTCACTATGTGCGGGTCGCAGGTATTCGATGCTTGCACCATCAAAGCATCTTGCAAGAACTTAATGTGCATGGCCGGAAGTGGTTTGAATGAGTTCTCCTGTATCAATGCCTCGTGAAAAAACGCTGTCCCCCCGCAGTGTGCAAACGCATGCACCTAGACTGGCCACGTCGATTGTCGGCTTCGTCATGATCTGTGGTCTTATCGGCATGCTGGCGATCTGGTGGCCGATCAACCATCATGCGCGTGATTTCGAGGCCCGCGTTGAGGCCAACAATGCCATTCGTGGTGCCAAAGCACTGCGCCTGGCCGTGTCCCGCGCGCTTGAGCGGGAATGGGACAGTTTGCAAGCAGTCGTTCGGCAGCTTGCTGCGAAGGATGACCAAGAGGTCCGCGCCTTCACCGACGCAGTCGTGCTCGCTGGCGGACGCGTCGCTTGGGCGGGTCTGGCCGATCTTTCAGGAACCATCCGTGTTGGCTCGAATGGCCTACGGGAAGGAGCATCCGTATCCGACGCGGCATGGTATCGTCAGGGTTTGAGAGGGCCGTTCTTTGGCGAACTGACATCCGCCAAAACCGATCAGGCGCATAACGAGCGAGACTTTCTTAACATCTCACTACCAGTTGAATCGCCGGATGGTGAAATCAAAGGTGTCTACACTTACAGCCTCAAGGTGAGCTGGCTCAAAGACTATGTCCGCGATGCTGCCGATGAACTCGGTCTTCTCGCCTACTTGGTCGATCAGAATGGCCATTTGGTCTTCGGACCGGATCTGGAAACTCGGGTGGATCTCGCCCCTGCCAGTCTTAGCTCTCTATCGCTCAATATCGGCTCGGCCCAAGTAATCGAAGACAAGAATGGCGTGCGCAACATCTACGCTGTGGCGCCGGAACTAGCGATTGGCAATGCACCACCCACGCGGCTTTCCGTAGTTGTGAGCGTGCGTGAGGACTCCTATGGCCAGAGCGTTGCTGACTTATCTTTTGCGATATGGATCAGTTTGCTTAGTCTACTTGGCCTTCTAGCTGCATTTTCGATCATGTTCACAAGACACTTTGTGCGTCCTCTCGAACGCCTGACCGAAACTGCGCGTGACATCGCCGAAGGCAAGGAGCCTTACCCAGAAGAATACCATACCAGCCGAGAAAGCGAACGGCTTTCCAACGCTCTGAGCCGTATTCAGAGTCGATACTATTAACGAATGTATTTCGTGATGGCCTGACAGGATTACTTTAGGCGAGGCCTGCACACCGCGTTAGCGATTTTCACGAGTGCGTGAGCGACTGACCGTGGCAAATGGAATTTTAGTTAAGATCCTCGCCGGGGTCTTGTCAGAGGGATGAGCTTGCGACCGTTGTAGTCGCCCCCTACCCTTTCTCAATGAGCAAGCCCAACCCGTTCCGCTACTTCCGAACCAGCCGCGAGGTCATCCGTCTGGCGGTGATGATGTACGTCAGATTTCCGCTGTCGCTGCGCAATGTCGAAGATCTTCTGCATGAGCGCGGCATCGACGTCAGCCACGAGTCAGTCCGGTTTTGGTGGATTCGGTTTGGCCCGCTTTTCGCCTCTGAGATCCGCAAGACCAGGATCCAGCGGATGCGTTCTTACTCGTACTGGCAATGGCATCTCGACGAGGTTTTCGTGAAGATCAAAGGCGAGACGCATTACATGTGGCGGGCCGTCGATCACGAAGGTGAGGTGCTCGATGCCTTCGTCACCAAGCATCGAGATCGCAAGTCAGCATTGAAATTCCTTAGAAAATTGATGAAGCGCTACGGTCGACCAGAACAGGTTGTCACTGACAATCTGCGCTCGTACGGCGCTGCGATGAAGGAAATCGGAAACGCGGATCGGCAGCGTACAGGGCGCTGGCTGAATAACAGGATCGAAAATTCACACCTTCCCTTCCGACTAAGAGAGCGCGCGATGTCCCGGTTCCGGCGCATGCGAAGTTTGCAGAAATTCGCCGCCGTCCACTACTCAATCCACAATCTTTTCAACGCGGAGCGTAACCTCTACAGCAGACAAAATTTCAAGCGGAACCGCGCCGCTGCTCTGGCTGAGTGGTGCGATCTCTGCATGGCATAAAACGACAGCCTCACTGTCCAAGTAGAGACGCGTTCGAAACTGTCTGACAGCACCCGACGAGGTTTTCGTGAAGATCAACGGCGAGACCCATTACATGTGGCGCGCTGTCGACCACGAAGGTCAGGTGCTCCCGCGCTAACGTAGACTGGTTCGAATTTGTCTGGCAGCACCTCCGCTCGCTATTGTGTTTTCAGGAGTAATCGTTCTTGCCGTCCTTCTCGGCGCTCCCGCCTCGACTGAGCCGTCGACTCTAGTTAAGGCTGAGGGCAAAATGGGACAGATCAATGCTAGAAAGGCCAAGACATGGAGGCGGTACTGGCAGGGTTCGGCCTCGGATTGTCGCTGATCCTAGCCATAGGTGGGCAGAACGCCTTTGTGCTGCGTCAGGGAGTGCGAAGGGAGCATGTATTTGCCGTTGTTCTGACCTGCGCACTGAGCGATGCGATTCTTATCACGGCGGGCGTCGCAGGGTTCGGGGCTCTGGCCAAAGCGATGCCAGGGCTTGAGGTAGGCATGCGCTATGGCGGGGCTGCGTTTCTGATCTGGTACGGCGCACTGGCGCTGATCTCCGCCTGGCGGGATGGGAAGGTAATGGCAGCCGCGAATGGCACGGGCAGCTTGCGAATGGCGCTGTTGACCTGTCTGGCACTGACCTGGCTCAACCCGCATGTTTATCTCGATACCGTTGTGCTGCTCGGCTCAATATCGGCGCAGTATGATGACCGGCTGGGTTTTGCTCTGGGAGCGATTGCTGCGAGTTTCATTTTCTTCTTTTCGCTGGGCTTTGGCGCAAGAGCGTTGACTTCGCTTTTTGCCAAGCCGGCCGCGTGGCGTTGGCTGGATGCTGGAGTGGGCTGCGTGATGTGGGTGATTGCAGTCAAGCTGCTAATGGATTGATCGCGCTTTAATGCCTTTCTTTTCCGGTATTGGGAAAAAACGCACGTGGCGAAGAGTGAGACTTAGGTCTGCGGCTAGCATGCATCTCCTTGCTGTTCCAAATAGCCAAAATTTTGACACAATCGCCACTTAGCCAAACAATTGAGGAATTGACATTCCCATGCACGATACCCTCTCCACAGAACCCATGAGTTTGGGATCTAATGTCACTTGAGCTTGGAGCTTTGATTGTTTTCTTCGGGCTCTTAGTCTTGGTCATTTAATGGACATGACGGTCGCTAAAATCCGAAGTATTTGCAGCCATTCTTTCTTCGGCAAAGCTGTTGCTCTAAATCACGGAGCGTGCTTTCACCTGCGTGCGTGAACTTTTAGCCACTTCAGGTGATGAAATGACCCGACTGTTTTTGGATCATAAACTGCCTCCCCTTTAAGACCTGAGACTATCCGCCTCGGTACATATCCGGCGACAGATGAACCTTCGCGACTTCCAGAACCAAATCGCCTAGTCGTCTCAGGATTTCGCTAGACTGGGTGCTGGTCTGCCAATG
>NZ_SJEY01000020.1 GCF_004761875.1 Roseovarius aestuariivivens | reverse complement strand
GTGCTTAATCCCCGCAACCTTGGTTTGTGCCATGTCGGTCTCCCGGTTTTTGGGCCGACCCAACGCCGGCCCTGCTACCGAGAGCAGCCCGAACCAAGTGCCGGGCGCTCGCATAGGAACTCTCGAAAAGTCGCGGAAGTCCAGCCATGAATTGGGACAAAGGTAAGAAAAATACCCAAACCGGACACTCGTGCACAGCGCAGCGAACGACTTGAAGGAGCCCGAACCGGAAGTGTTCCATTTCTGAAGCTCGCAGATGCAGCATTGAAATCGACCGGAGCCTCAGCCGCGATGCAGCAAGAAAAGCTGCCATTCATGCAACCCGCAGCGAGTTTTCCGGCACTGATGACCGAGTTGCGGACTTTGCAGTCACTCACTAGCTCAAGCTAACTGGAAATAAGCCTCAGAAGATCTCGATATCTGCCGCCGTCACCGTGGCGTTCTGCTCGAAGGTGGCGACGAGCTCCTGCGCACCAGCTCCCGAGCCGTCGGCGTCGAACCAGAGCTGCCCCGAGGCCTGGTCGAAGATGAACCGGTCGGAGGCGTCCGCCGCCGCGGTGCCGGCCACGAAATCGGCCGCCGAGAGCGCGCCCGCCGCCATGCCGCTGAAGACCGTGCCCTTCATCTTCAGGATGTCGCCTTCATTGGCCTCATTGGTGTTGAAATCGATGATCCGGTCCACGTTGTCGGGCCCCAGCGCGCGGTCGAAGACGAACGTGTCGCCGCCCGCCTGCCCCTTCAGCGTGTCGCGCCCCTCGCGGCCCACGATCGTATTCGAGAACGGCGTGCCCACGATCGTGTTGTCGAGCCCGTTGCCGATCCCGTTGAAAATCGCCGGGCTGCCATCCTTGGTATAGACCGTCTGCATGAACAACCGCTCGACATTGTCCGGAAGCCGGTAGGAGCGGAATGCGAGCACCGTGTCTGCCAACCCGCGTGCAACCGCCTCGATCACTGTGTCGCCAGGCGCGCGCACGAAGTAGGTATCGTTTCCAGCTCCTCCCCGCATTATGTCGTTGTTCTTACCGCCGTCGAGGATGTTAGCCTCGCGGTTGCCGCGCAATTCGTTAACGAGCCCGTTACCCGCGGCCACCCTGGCAGTGCCGGTAAGAAACAGGTTTTCGACGTGCAAGCTACCCAGCCTGAAATCGACCGAGGATACCACGGTGTCAGTCCCAGCCCAGTTGCGACTCTCTACAATCCTGTCCGTAGGGTCGTCGATAGTGATTCTGTCCGAGCCCGGCCCACCGATAAGCGTATCGATACCGGGGCCACCGTCGATTATATCGTCACCGCCGCCGCCGTTAATCGTGTCCGCACCTTCATCGCCCAGCAACGTGTCGTTTCCCGCGCCGCCAGTGACGTTGTCATTGCCCTCGTCGCCTTCAAGGCGATCGTTTTGTGCGCTGCCGAAGAGCGTGTCGTTGTGACGCGATCCTTCGATGGCTTCCACAGAAATCAGGGTGTCGATAAACGGCAAGTCAGAGTTCATCCCTGTCACAACGGATTGGCCGATATGGCCCCAGATTCCAGAAGACACCTGGAAGTTGTCGTATTCCGCACGGTCAAAGCCCGGTCCGCCGTCAAGCAGATTAGCGCCCGCACCACCTTCGAGATCATCGTTACCGCCGGCGCCGCGAAGTGTGTCGTCGCCAAGCGCGCCTTCCAGTTCATCCGAACGTGTCGAACCCAGAAGCGTGTCGTTCCGATCCGTGCCTCGAAGAGTTTCAAACTCCGCGATAATGTGGCGGTAGGTCGTGTTATTGGCAAAAAGGTCAACCGTGCCGCTGGCAAGGTCTGCGCGGACTCCACCGGCGTCCATCAGGCGGTCGAACGTTACTGTATCGCGGCCGGGTCCGCCGTTCATTGTGTCTTGGCCGTAGCCGGCCTCGACATAGTCGTCGCCTTCTTCGCCGAAAATGCGGTCATTTCCATCGGCCGACGGGCCGAACGGGTCCCCGCCACTCACAAGGTCTTGGCCGGAGCCAGCTCGGATATCGTCGTTGCCGGTGCCGCCGAAGACGAAATCGCTGCCAGGCCCGCCGACAAAAACGTCGTTGCCGCCTGACAGGTCAAAAAACCGCTCGTTTCCGGGTTCGTTCGTAAAAGTTTCTCCCCCCAGCGAAAACACCACATCGCGGAATGGACTTCCGGTATAGTCCTGAACCGCCTCGTTCAGCAGGATTAGCTCGCCGCTGTCGCTTTGACCCTGCGGAAGCGACTGCGGCAGAGGCAGGTCGGGTGTCAGGCCCGGGATCTGCGGCCGTGGCCGCCCAATGGAAAGTTCGACCGTTGCCTCGGCTTCCAGAGGCCCAACCGAGAAATTTACGCCTGTAAGATAGTCGACTAACGGACTTTCCGGCAGGCCCGTAACCGAGCGTAACGCGCCGTTGAACTCGTTCAACGTATTGCGGAAAAGCGTGTCAGAACGCTGGTCGAATTCCTCTGCCGAGATCGTTTCGAAGTTTGTGATCCCATATTCCAAGAGGTCATGCGCCTCACTGTGCACGTTGTAAAGCGCCTGCCCAACGGTCTGAACATTCTTGACCGACTGCCAAAGTCCGTCCAGTCCAAGCGCGTCGGCGGCGTACTCGCCCAGACCGGTAAAAGCGTCTGACAGGAAACCGGCCGGGTTCGCGAAAGATTTTAGCGATGGAACGGATACATTCACTTGCGCTTTGGCCTCAGCGGCCCATTGCAGCGTGCCGTTTGAGATAGTCGGCGCCCTGTAGGTAAAATCTATCGACGATGAATAGCCGCCAAGGATCGACGAAAATAATGAACTAGAGTTTCCTTCCGTAAAAGTGCCCAACTCGTCATATTCGGGCGGGATCGCCTTAATCAGACTTTGGTATTCATTATCATCGAGAAACGCCGACCCCCATAGATTTGGCTGCCATTGCAGGTCGTCGAATCCCGGCGCTTTGCCGTCTAAGTCAGTTGGGCGTTTGGTTGTAACGGTGCCTATGGTCCGCGACGCGAAATCTTGACCGGTATTCGCATCAAACTCCCAATCCCGATAGTGGGGTGCCGGTGTCTCGTTAGGGTCAAAGATGGAAATCCACTGAGATCGAGTCACGTCTGTGCCGGGCACTGTGACATCTGAAAAGTAATCGAAGTTACGCGGTTTTGCTTCGTACCGCGTGTAATCCATTTGGAAATATATCGTCGGCATAACATCAAGATATTAATATGCCAGTCGCCAACACAACGAGAAAATTGTTTGATCTTATCGCTTAAAGGCTGTTTTAGAACCCGAAGGGCGACTCATTTTGTTCGCTTTCCATCCGAGCAAACAAACCAACTTGGCCTCCTAGCGGCCGATTAAAAGATCTCGATATCCGCAGCGGTCACCGTGGCGTTTTGCTCGAAGGTGGCGATCAACTCCTGCGCGCCGGCGCCCGAGCCGTCGGCGTCGAACCAGAGCTGCCCCGAGGCCTGGTCGAAGATGAACCGGTCGGAGGCGTCCACCGCCGCGGTGCCGGCCACGAACTGATCCGCGCCGAGCGCCCCCGCCGCCATGCTGCCGAAGACCGTGCCCTTCATCTTCAGGATGTCGCCCTCATTGGCCTCGTTGGTGTTGAAATCGATGATCCGGTCGACGTTGTCGGGCCCCAGCGCCCGGTCGAAGACGAAGGTATCGCCGCCCGCCTGACCCTTCAGCGTGTCGCGCCCCTCGCGGCCCACGATCGTATTCGAGAAGGGCGTGCCCACGATCGTGTTGTCGAGCCCGTTGCCGATCCCGTTGAAAATCGCCGGGCTGCCGTCCTTGGTGCGCACGGTCTGCATGAAGAGCTGTTCGACATGCGCGGCCAGCGCGTAGGACTGGTAGGCCAACACCACGTCGTTGCCCTCGCCGAACTCCTCGACGATCACGTCGCCGGGGGTGCGCAGGATATAGCGGTCGTCGCCAAGCCCGCCGACCATCGTGTCGTTGTTCTTGCCGCCGTCGATGACGTTGTCGGCGTCGTTGCCGGTGATCCGGTTCTGCAAGCCGTTGCCCGCGCCGAGCCGCGCCGTGCCGGTCAGTTCCAAGTCCTCGATATGCTTGCGGCCCATGCGGAAATCGACCTCGGAGACAACCGTGTCGTGCCCCGCCCACTTGCGGCTTTCGGCCACGCGGTCGCCCGCATCGTCCACATAGATCCGGTCCGAGCCCGGCCCGCCAATTAAGAGGTCAGCACCGGGTCCGCCGTCGATCGTGTCGTCGCCTTCACCGCCATTCAAGGTGTCATTGCCAGCAAACCCTAAGAGCGAGTCATTGCCGTTTAGTCCTAGCAATGCCTCTGCAATTACACTGCCCTTCAAAACATCATTACCAGAGGTGCCTAAAACTGGCGCGCCGAGATCGGTCTGGAAGGCGAATAACCCACCGACGAAATTTATACCTGGGTCACTGCCGCCCGTTCCGCTGTGCTGGATGGTATCGCCACCTATTCCGATAGACATTAGGATATTGCCTTCGGGTTCGACGCCGCCGAAACCGTCATCGACATCTAGTGTCGCCGTGAAGAAAAGCCGGTCGTTAGATACGGTCAGTTCTGCAACAGAACCGGAGTCGACCGGGTTTCCGGAGCTTTGATTAGCTGTCCAGTAATCGATTCCGGGAACTCGTGTCGCCGACCCGTCATCTTCTAAGCGATAAAGCAATTGCGTGCCCGAAGCGCTATCCGCGGAAACGTAAATATCTCCATTGAAGCCGATAAAGTCGCGAAGCAGGCTGAACGGTGTATCTAACAGGACTTTGCTGACGTTGCCATCCGCGTCGATACGAAACAGGTTGCGATAGGTCATCATATAAAGAGCGTCGCCGATGACCTTGAGTTGCGGCGATACGGAAAACAGATCCGTAAAGGCTGAAAGGTCGATCTCTACAGCGGCGCCACCAGGATCGACGCGGAATAGTTCTGTGTCGTCGGAGAACGGTCTTGAGCGATAGGTCACAGTAAACCAAGCGCTTCCTGCAAAAACGTCGACGTCGCTCACGTCACCGTCGGGATCGGTAAATAGATATTCCTGTGTGCCATCGGCATTCAGACGCCAGAACTCGTCGTATGTCGTGCCAAGCGGGCTACGCTCATCGGCGATGAAATACAGTTCGGGTCCCAGCACCGCCATGCCCGGGCCGACACGGGCATCCAACCAAGTCATTTCCGTCAGTTGAACCCCGTTCGTACCCTGACCGTAGGCGTATATTTGTTGGGGGACGTTACCAAGTGGCGACGGGTCGAGCGCTAGTGCATAATTTCCTTCATATGCCACCGACGTTGTGGGCATGCCACCACGCCCGGCACCGTAGCTTTGTGCAACCATCTCGCGTTCGAGCAGAACCATCTCGACCTGACCGTTGGCGGTTAGTCGCGCGATTTGCGTGTCAAAGCCTTGTGCTCGGGTATCGGATGGCTCGTAGTATGTTACTGAAAAATGGAAATAGAGGCTGTCGTCAACCTGAGCGTATCCGGCCCCCATGCTTGAGAAGCCGGCGAACCCCTGCCATGTCGGTATAAGGGGATCAGCTACGTAATCGGATTTCGGATCGAATATTTCAATGAAATCGCCGTCGGCTTCCAACCCGTAAAACGACACGGCGGCTGTGCCAACGCCCCGGCCCGAAAACACCAGAATTATGTCGTCATCCGAAAGTCCGGCCATTCTCCGGTCCCTTGCCTCGTGCATCAAACTGGTGTGACCAAAACAAGATTCACAGACGACGTGCTGAATAGCTCGGATGCCAGCCCTTGTCTTGGCCTACACCTACTCAAAAGTAAACTTAATCAGATTGAAAAGCTAGGATTGTGAGATTGAACTGCTTCCCGTTGAATCCGGGATTATATATTGGCCCTGTTTAGGTTTTGGTGTTCCTTTGACCGAGTAGCATGGCCTAAACTACAGAAGATGCAGAACCTCCGCTCACCGTTGGGCCAACGTGTTCCAATTCATTTGACGACGGACACCCTGATCCGATGATGTTATCCCACCAGCCTTCACTTAAATCGGGGGTGGTTCGGCCCGCAGCGTGGAGACTGCTCGTCGTCCCGTGGTGCACCAGAATTGCGTTGGACTTCTCCGCATTGAGCGTGCTTTAGCATTCATAAGCGACATCCAGTTACGGTAACAGAATACCGGACTGCAAACGAAATCTGGACGTTTGAAAGAACGACATTTCGGCCTTTAGCGTTGCGTTTGGGAAACTTACCAGGAAACTTTGCAGCAGCCGAGAGTTTGAGGCTAGTTGATGACGGCAAAGGGCTCGGCCCAGTCATCTGAGGCTTTTAATCGGATGACAGCTTAGGCAGTTAAGCCGCCGTAGGAGCAGGAATTTTGAGGTTCCCGCAGTGAACGGCAGCCACTATCGAAACCGGACGTTATCCAAAGTTCCGGCTATGACCGCCTTGCGGACAAACCAGTCGTTCATCTGAAGCCTGACCGGTAAGTTGTGGCGAACTCCGGCGCGGCGATCCTGTCTACAGTTGGTGAAGCTTTTGAATGCGGTATTTTCGGATCTGGCATTTCTAATTATTCGTTAATTACCAACCGTCATTGCGCGGAAAACTAATGCCTGTAGCGGTGACGCTCAGATTATGTTCTTAGCTCGGGTGCTTTCAAACGGAGACGGTTCTCCCTGATATTATTTTAATGTTTTATCGGTAAAATTTTTTCTTTTAACAGCTCTCTTCAATCCGCAGCGACTGCCTTGCGATGCATAAACGTAACAATCTGAAACCCAATAGCGCTACAGAATGCCGCTATGGCTGCAACTTGGAATACAAGACCATAGCCATCATAGATCCAGAGAAGAGAGCCAATAAACGGTGCGGCGGCCAGTGCGCAGTAATACGGAAAGGCCATAAACCCCAAGATTTTGCCAATTGAGGCATAGCCGAGGCACTCCGACACCGCGATTGGTTTCAAAACGGCGGTCACACCGTAGCCTATCCCGAAGAGGGCTGCGAAACCAAGACTGACGCTTTCGTGTGCCAATTCAGTTGAAACCAACCATGCGCTGCTTGCCATGGCGAGAACTGAGAGGGTCATCAGAGGAAGTACGGCGCCGCGCACGCCGGCCAGTACAAGACCCACACGAGCCAATGCTTGAAAAGGGCCTATAAGCGCCATACCGAGCAGGGCATTGTCTTTCTGCTGCCCCAGTTCGACCAGGGCTGGCACGCTGTGGGCCAGCACCATGCCTTCGATAAAGGCAAGCAACATGCAACTAAGCAGCAAGATCCAGAAAACCGGTCGTTTCTTGGCTGCAATCAAGGCTTCCCGGGCAAGGACTCTCCGCAATCGCTGATCAAGAGTGCAGGAACTCGGTTCAAGGATCGCGGCACCCTTATACATCAACGGGCAGGTCACCAGCCCCATAAGAGCGGCGAACACCAGAACCGATATACGCCACCCGTATTGGTCTGCGATCCAGTTGGCCGCAGGATACACAAGTATGGTTGACAGACCGCCCACCAGCGCAACTAGCGCTATCGACCTGCGTGCGCGCTGCCGCAAGATGCGGGCTAGAAAAGTAAAAGTAGGTTCATACAGGCAGAACCCTTGAGCCACGCCAATGAATAACCATGCAAATAAAAACTGAGCATGCGTATTTGATAGGGCCAGCACAATGAGGCCGCACGCGCCTATGAGTGCACCCCACGCAAAAAGTAGGCGGCTGTTTCCTGCGTCTACCACTCGGCCTGCAACAGGCGCTACCATCGCCGATGTGAAAACCGCGGCAGTCAGCCCCAGTGAGAGCTGTTGTTTCGTAAAACTGGTCTCAACCTCCCAGACCATAAGCAGGGCGCCGAAGATGTAGAAAAGGCAGGCCCAGCCAAGGAAAAGCCCAGCGCCAAGATAAAGCAGCGCAGTTGTTTCGTTCTGCGTCGCGGGAGCCGCGTTATCTGGGATAGTCCCGGTGGGCTCGAGCAAAATGTCATGCTTCAAAATTTGGACCCTAATGCCTCTATGTTATGGGCTCAAAAGCGAATATCACCAGAAAAATTTGGCATGGTTCAAGCTGGGGAAAGCGCCGGTCTAACTATTTGCAATACTCGGTAAGGAGACTAAAAGCCGAGCATGCCAGTGCGAACATCGAACAGCACCAGTGCGAGCACGTTTCACCAAACCGCTCAGGCATCATTTTCAACCAAATTCACTGGCCGACACTTCCACTGGGCGATTTTCCAAGCGGGATACCTATTGACCCACTTTGCTAATTCAGGCTGCGCGCCCATTACGCAGGTCATTATTGAAATGTCTACGAAAGCCATTTTTCTTTGCATTCGGACGGGCTGGAAAGAGGGCAAGACAAAAAACAAGTTCAATCACATTTTGTGCGCCATTTTATTTTCAAACCCGTCCGAATTTAATGTAAGAAAGAGCCGTGCTTAGACCGTGACGTATGTAACGCCGCGATAAATCATTTGGCATCCAGGCAAGTTTGGCGCTATTCGCGCCATGCCATCGTGGGGGAAGCCCCTGTACATGAGATCTGATGGCACCCGTTCTTGACGGAGCTTGGACGGTTGATAAGCTACCCCCCTGTACACGAAGCTCGGATGATCTACCGATCTGGCAAAATCACGTGTGATTGCGGTTGCTGGATTTGTAGAAAGAGTAGCCATGTAGAATTTTCCTTTTAAATATATACCCTTGCGATCAACCATCCTTGCTTGGGAACCAAGCAGAAAGGTTGGCGATCACAGCTCACGCTGGTATACAAATGTTCACACAGAATCTTACCCCACGTAAGATCTGTAAGCCGCTTTTGGCCATGAACGCTCCATTAATGGCGTCAACTGTTCGGTTAGCTTCATAAGTAATCGCGGGGCAGAAATCGGTCCTCGCTCGAAGGTTTCGCGGAAACTGAACAGTTTCAAACTCGGCCTTTACCAGACAGGAGCCGTTCACACGAATTGCGCAAGATCGCATAAAGGAAGTTGGCTTTGTTACATACTCCTTAAGCGTGTTTTTTAGGTTTTTATTGGGGGGGGGGGTGGTTGAAAACCAAAACTCCCCTTTGATAGGAATAACGCTTATATTTTACGCAAAAGTTCGCTAGCGGTTTATGATAATGGCGCTGATCCATTTTTCCGTTTGTAGAAGGGCAAGATCTTTGTGAAGTAATATTGAACTCTAGGCCGGGAGGAATGCCGTGCAGTCTCCCACTCGGTTGAATCGTCGACGTAAGATAGCGGTATTTGTCTATCCAAACGTCGCCTCCGTCGATGTCTGCGGCCCTTTGGAACCGTTCGGCCTTGCAAATTTTCTGACTGGCCAGCGCCTCTATAAACCAATGACCGTGTCTGTGGACGGCGCGTCGGTGCCGGTCGCCGGAGGTTTCCTGAAGATTGAGCCAACATGTGGCTGTGCGGATCTCCCTGAGCGGGTCGATTTGCTGCTCGTCGCCGGTGGTCCAGGATATATGGCCGCCGCCGAAGATAACATCATCCAATCATGGCTTCGCCGGCTTGAGCCGCGGTGCGAGCGCATGGGTGCGATCTGCACGGGCGCGACGGTCCTGCATGCAAGCGGCGTCTTGAAGGGCCAGAGGATCGCGACGCACTGGGTGGAGGCTCAGCGTCTCTGTTCGGATGCGAACGCGAATGTTGTTGTCGAGGAGGACTCCATCTTCGTGCAGTCCGGCAAGTTTTGGACATCTGCGGGCATGCTGGCCGGCGTCGATCTGGCTTTGGCGCTGATCGAGGCCGATCACGGGCGACAGCTGGCGCTGGACATCGCGCGTTTCATGGTCATGGTGCTCAGACGGCAGGGCGGTCAATCTCAATTCAGCACTGCGCTCAAGGCAGAGACGACCGAAGATCCCCGTGTGAGAAGGGTTCAACTTGCAATCTACGAAAACCCCGACGCGTCCTTATCCCTCAAAATCCTGGCAAATATGGCCGCCATGAGTGAACGGTCACTTGTTCGGCGTTTCAAGGAGCTCACGGGAAAGACGATTTCGAGTTACACGGAGGATGTTCGACTGGACCTAGCCTGTCGTCTTTTGGAAACTTCGAACCTGTCGATGAAGAGTGTAGCTGCGAAATCCGGTTTTGGTACCGCGGCAACCATGCGTCGCGTATTCGCGCGAAGACTTTCTACATCACCCAGTCAGTACAAAGCGAATTTCGGCATTTTAGAGGGTAAGCAATCAATCGAAAAAGAACGGGAAGATAGCTTAAAAATGGACTTGAAGAAGGTGATCTCCGGAAAATCAGTTTGGTGATATTTTTTTACACGTCGTAGCTTCGCTTCTGTTCTGCAATCGGCTTCACGCTAGGCTCGTTCCAGGTAAAGCATCTAATTATCAGCATATGACTTCGAATTGACCGTTTAGCCTGACTTCCACAAGAAGATCGTTTTCTTAGGAGGACCAAGGCTGGGTCGGTCGTATTTTCTTCCAAATTCTGCACCATCACCAACGTCGGAATTGGGCTCGATGCCGTCATCTGAGGCTTTTTGTCGGATGACCGGATAGGCGCGGCAAGCAGCCTTCGGAGACGTAGAAATCGACGTTTCCGCCGTGAATGACTGCCTCTATCGACACCGGACGTTCGCTGAAATCGAGGTTATGACGGTTCAAGAACCATTGATCCTTTGCACTCATGCCCAGGCGCCTTAATCGACATTCAGCACACGCCGATTATTGGCAAGAGGCTTGCCGTGCGATTTTCGGAAGAAGGGCTCAGATTTGGAAAGTTGAGTATCACTAAGCCCGCTAAGATTGCTCACTTCACCACTTCGTTTTCGGAGCCGTGGGTCACGCCGCGCGACGGCAATTAGTGCATCCTGACACTAACAGGTTCTCCAAATCAAACCGGCACCAGTTTGACTCTCATGCCTTTGGTATGTTGGGCTCGGTTAAATTTGGAGGTGAGCAATGGGCCGCATTATATCGTACATACCAGTTAATATGGACGAACCATCAGTCTGGTATGGCGTCGTAGTTAGTAACACGTCAACGTCTATCACAATTCAAGCTGGTAGTCGGACTGGAACTTATTTCGGAAGTTTTACCTATGATGCAATAGGTAACGTATATGGCCAAATTTCCGGTTACCAGTCTACGTACGCTGGTACATTGGAAGTAATTGCAACCGGGTTTTCGGTTGATGCATATGTTGCTAACAACCTTTTATACAGCAATAGAATTGAGGAATTTGCTGCGCTAGTACTTCAGGGCAATGACGAACTGATTGCGTCCACGGGCGCGGACACGATCAAGGGCTACGCTGGCAACGATACGATAAACGGCGGCCAGGGAAACGACGTGATCAGAGGTGGTCCAGGGACGGACACTGCTGTAATCGCGTCACCCTTATCGGACGCAACTGTCGAAATTTTATCAAACGGTTTTTCGATCCGGAGCACAGATGGTTTAGACCGGTTTTACAATGTCGAAAGGTTCCAGTTCTCAGACAGGATTTTAACTGCTGACCAGCTTCGCGACCTCATTCCGAACGAAATTTTCGGCACATCAGGGCCTGACAGTTTAGCCGGGACGACCGGCGACGACTCTATGCTCGGTTACGCAGGCGATGATACACTGGATGGCGGGCTTGGAGAGGATACTCTAATTGGCGGACCCGGTTCAGATACCTATTTTATAAATGGGTCTGAAGATACAATTTTAGAGGCTGCTGGAGACACGGGGTATGATCGTGTCTTTACAACTTCCAGCTTTGATATGCAGTCGGTTTTTGTGGAAGCGATAAAGTCCTTGTCGGACACTGACGTAAAAATTGACGGTAACAACCTCAACAATTTTATCATAGGCAGCAATCTTGGTGATGACACTCTCATCGGGCGCGACGGTAGTGACACGTTAAACGGAGGCGGTGGCGATGACATTTTGCAAGGCCATGCAGGCGCTGACATTCTGAATGGGGGACCCGGGTCTGACACCTACTATGTCGACAGCGGTTTGGACGAAGTTGTCGAAGGCTCCAGATGGGTGGGCCACGATCTTGTTTATTCATCTGTCGATTTCCGCATGGGACGCAGCCATATCGAGGATCTCTATCTGACGGGTAATGCGGTAATAGGCGCAGGCAACGGTTTGCGAAACGAAATCCGCGGTAACGCACAGGACAACGTTCTAGACGGCGGTAAGAACAACGACACGCTAATGGGGGGGGCAGGAGACGACATCTATCTTGTCCGTGCGCCCGGCGACACGGTGATAGAGGCGGCAGGCCGGGGGATCGCCGACACTGTTAAAGCCTACCGGTCTTACGCGCTGACAGACAATGTCGAGCGTCTGTATATGCAGACCGTCCACACCAAAGACGGTGACCCTGCGATCTTCAACGGCATCGGCAATGAACTCGACAACACCATTGTGGGTACGCCTTTTGAGAACTTTATTATTGGCCGCGAAGGGCGCGACACGCTGAAGGGCCAGCGCGGCGCCGACACCTTCGTCTTCGACCGCGCGATTGGACCTGACAACGTGGACCGGATCATCGACTTCAACGTCAATGAGGCCAATGAGGGTGACATCCTGCTGATGCGAAGCACAATCTTTCCGGGGCTGGCTGCGGGAACTTTGACAGCGGATGCGTTCGTAGCAGGTACAGCAGCCCTAGATGCCAATGACCGGTTCGGCTTCGATCAGACAACGGGGCGGCTCTGGTTCGACGCGGACGGCTCCGGCGCAGGCGATCAGGTGCTGATCGCGACCTTCGAGCAGAACGCTACAGTGACGGCGGCGGACATCGAGATTTTCTGAAGAGGATTTCGGGCGAGCTTTTACAGCCGCGATCCAGAGCGCTGACGCAACAAGCCATAAACGGAATAATCCTCGGGACCAATTCATCGGCACCGCCTATCCCGATACGAAAAAACAAGAAAGGGCAACGAAAAGCCATGCTTGCTTGCAAGAGTGCATGCATCTCATTGTATAAAGACACTACGGTATTTGGTACCTTAAATGGTTTCTACGAAGTCACGCTGTGCGGATTTTGCAGTCACTCACTCAGCTCAAGCCAACTGGAAAAAAGCCTCAGAATATCTCGATATCCGCGGCGGTCACCGTGGCGTTCTGTTCGAAGGTGGCGATGAGTTCCTGCGCGCCGGCGCCGGAGCCGTCGGCGTCGAACCAGAGCTGCCCGGAGGCCTGGTCGAAGATGAACCTGTCGGAGGCGTCCGCCGCAGCTGTGCCGGCAACGAAATCCGCCGCCGAGAGAGCGCCCGCGGCCATGCCGCCGAAGACCGTGCCTTTCATCTTCAGGATGTCGCCCTCATTCGCCTCGTTGGTGTTGAAATCGATAATCCGGTCCACGTTGTCGGGCCCGATCGCGCGGTCGAAAACAAAGGTGTCGCCGCCCGCCTGGCCCTTCAACGTGTCGCGCCCCTCGCGCCCCACGATGGTATTCGAGAAGGGCGTGCCCACGATCGTGTTGTCGAGCCCGTTGCCGATCCCGTTGAAAATCGCCGGACTGCCGTCCTTGGTGCGCACGGTCTGCATGAACAGCTGTTCGACATGCGCGGCCAGCGCGTAGGACTGGTAGGCCAGCACCACGTCGTTGCCCTCGCCGAACTCCTCGACGATCACGTCGCCGGGGGTGCGCAGGATGTAGCGGTCGTCGCCGAGCCCGCCGACCATCGTGTCGTTGTTCTTACCGCCGTCGATGACGTTGTCGGAATCATTGCCGGTGATCCGGTTCTGCAAGCCGTTGCCCGCGCCGAGCCGCGCCGTGCCGGTCAGTTCGAGGTCCTCGATATGGCTGCGGCCCATGCGGAAATCGACCGAAGACTCCACAGTATCATGCCCGGCCCAGCGGTTGCTTTCGGCCACCCGGTCGCCGGCGTCATCCACAACGAACCGGTCAGAGCCGGGCCCGCCGTTCATCGTGTCTGCACCTGTGCCGCCGATGATCGTATCATCGCCGCCCGCCGCCTCGATCCGGTCGTCGCCTTCAAGGCCGTTCAAGATGTTCATTCCGCCGTTGCCGAGAAGGTAGTTGTTCAGAGCGTTTCCGGTGCCGTTCGTGTTGACGCTTCCACCCAGGATCAGGGTTTCGATGTGTTGGGCACCCATTTCGAAGCTTACGCTCGACACTACGCGGTCGATGCCCACATGCGTGGCCAGTTCGATGACCCGATCGTCGACGTGATTAACGAGGTAAAGGTCGCTATTCTGGCCACCAGCCATCAAGTCGCCATCGAGACCGCCATCCAGCCGGTCGTCGCCCAAACCGCCATTAAGCGTGTCGGATCCTGACTCGCCCTGCAGAGTGTCGTTGCCGAGTCCGCCGAACAGCTTGTCGTGATCGCCCCCGCCGCTCAGCAGGTCGTCACCATCGCCGCCTCCCACAAGGTCCAGGCCTATGCCGCCAGCCAAGGTGTCGTTGCCGCCGAGCCCCTCGACCGTGTCGTTGCCGCCGAGCGCGTCGATATTGTCGGCATCTTCACTGCCGGTGAGGTTGTCGTCGCCCTCGGTAGAGACCGGCGCGCGCAATTGCGCCGCGTCTACGTCGCCATCGATGAAGCTCAGGACCTCGATCCCGCGCAACTGATTGATGCCCTGGGCCGTTGTGACGGTAAATCCTTCTGCGGTCTCCTCGATGACGGCATCTGCCTGGGCCACGCCCAAAACCGCGCGGTCCATGCCTAGACCGCCATCCGCGGTATCGTCGCCCGTCCCAAGGATCAGCAGGTCGTCATCGGCGCCGCCGCTCAGGAAGTCCGAACCGGCATGACCCTCCAGCGTGTCGTTGCCCTCGGCGCCGTAAAGCTGGTCTGGCAGATTGGCGCCTACCAGCAGGTTATTCGCCGCGTTGCCCGTCAGTTGGTTGCGGCCCTGACTGCCGATCACGATCTCGATGTCGATCAGCTTTTCAAGCGTGAATTGGTCCAGCGCGAAATAGACCTCGCCGGTCTCGAGATTGACCCTAGTGGTGCCGTTGTAGAACGCATAGCTGACCTCGTCGATACCTGTGCCGCCGTCCAACGTGTCATAACCGAAGCCGCCGTCCAGGGTATCGTTGCCGGCACCGCCAAGAAGAATATCGTTTCCGCCGTCGCCTTCGAGAAGATCGTCGCCCTCGTCACCCGAAAGGGCGTCATTTTCGCCTCCACCGCGCAGC
>NZ_SJEY01000001.1 GCF_004761875.1 Roseovarius aestuariivivens | reverse complement strand
TTGATAGCACGGTAAGATACCTTGGGGTCGAAATCGACGACGCGTTGAGCATCGCCGAGAAGATCGACATTTGAGAGTTTGGCGGACGGCACCAGCCGTCCGTCATTTCAAACTGTTTGTCCGAACGTTCAGACACGAACGGCCGATCCTTGGGGTAGCAGACCTTGCTCCATTTGTGTTCGATGACCGCTCTGCGGACCTTTCAGACTTTCGCTGCGAGTTCTCAAACGGCTGCTATTTGCACATTGCGCCCGACATAAAACGCGGCGTGGGAACAAAAAGACTTTCACAGATGCCAGGTTGTCAATGTCGCAGCCAGGTAACTCTTGGTCTGAACTCATTTCAGCAGGGTCAGGCGACTTCGAACAACGCTGCGGCGCCCATGCCTCCGCCAACACACATGGACGTAACCACGTATTTTACGCCACGACGCCTCCCCTCAAGCAGGGCATGCCCGACTTGCCGCGCGCCTGTCATGCCGTAGGGATGGCCGATCGAGATGGCACCGCCGTTCACATTGTAGATTTCGGGATCGATCCCAAGGTGGTCGCGGCAATACAGAACCTGGCAGGCGAAGGCTTCGTTAAGCTCCCAAAGGCCGATGTCGCTCATGCGAAGACCTGCAGTCTTCAGCAGCTTTGGAATGGCATAGATCGGGCCGACACCCATTTCTTCCGGTGTGTTTCCTGCAATCGCCATACCGCGATAGATACCTAGCGGTGTGAGGCCCTGTTGCTCAGCCATTTTGCTTTCCATGAGCACACAAGCCGAGGCACCGTCAGAAAGCTGGCTTGCGTTTCCGGCAGTGATCACGCCGCCTTCGACAACCGGGTTCAACACCCCAAGTGTTTCGACCGTCGTGCCCGGCCGGTTGCCTTCGTCTTTTGACAAGGTCACTTCTTCCAGGGTTTCCTCTCCGGTGTCGCGGTTCCTGACGCGTTTGACCGCCGTGATCGGGACGATCTCGTCGTCAAATGTGCCAGCGGCCTGAGCCCGGGCCGTCCGACCTTGCGAAAGTGCGGCATATTCATCCTGCGCCTCACGGCTGATCCCATAAGCTCGCGCCACATTTTCCGCCGTCATCAGCATCGGCATATAGGCATGCTCTGATTGGGCGATAACATTTGGGTCTTTCTCATCGCCCGCCCATTTCAGATATGCATTCTGCAGGGCGGAAATATTCTCCTGCCCGCCCGCCACGGCAACGTTCTGACCATCCACAATGACCTGCTTTGCAGCCGTCGCAATGGCCATCAACCCGGAGGAGCATTGCCTGTCGATCGTCTGTCCTGCCACCGTATTGGGAAGGCCCGCCGCCAGCGCCGACAAACGGGCGACATTCATGCCTGCGGTTCCCGCAGTCAGGACCGATCCGATGACGACATCTTCGATCGAACCGGGGTCCACACCTGCACGTTCAACCGCGCGCTGAATGGCGTGCCCCATCATGGTGGGGGATTTGATGTTGTTCAGCGCACCTTTGAAGGCCACCCCAATAGGGGTTCGTGCGGTTGAGACGATGACGGCTTCTCTCATGATTTTTCCTTTTTGGCATCAAAATGCGCGGCAAGTGTCACGCCCGAGGTTGCGAGGTCTTCCAACAAAGGCGCAGGTGTGAACCACATCTCGCCATAGGTACCAAGCGACTGCCGATAGTGGTTCATTCGTTCCAGAATCTGGCTCAATCCAATCTCATCGGCATAGTGCATTGGGCCGCCGCGCCAGTCCGGAAAGCCATAGCCATTGACCCAGATCAGGTCGCAATCACCCGGGCGCGTTGCAATGCCCTCTTCAACGATCAAGAAGCCCTCGTTGATCAGGGGGAACAGACAACGTTCAAGGATTTCCTGATCTTCGATGTCCCTGCGCGTTACACCATGCCGGTCCGCCAAATGGGCACTGATTTGAACTATCTCAGGGTCTTCGACCCGTGTCCGTCCCTCGTAGACATAGCTTCCTCGCCCGGTTTTCCGACCCAGTCGGCCCAGTTCAAACAACCTGTCCTGCACAGCCTGGTATGTCGGGTCATGCGCGATTTCACTACGCCGTTCCTGACGCACGCGGGCGCCCACATCGACTCCGGCCAGATCTGCCATTGCGTGAACACCCATGGCCATGCCGAAGCCTTCAAGGACGTCATCCACCTGTTTCGGCGTCGCCCCCTCAAGAAGCAGACGGGATCCTTCGCGGAAGTATGGTTCCAGAATCCGGTTTCCAACAAAGCCGTAGCACACGCCAACCGTGACAGGGAGCTTTCGGATCTTCTTTGCGACCGTGATTGCCGTTGCAATGACATCGGGAGCGGTCTTGGCGCCCCGCACCACCTCCAGCAAGCGCATGACGTTCGCCGGGCTGAAGAAATGGAGACCAATCACATCCTCCGGGCGTGACGTGACTGCGGCGATTTCATCAAGATCCAACGTCGATGTGTTCGAGGCCAGTATCGCGCCAGGTTTTGCGTGTCGGTCCAGGGCTTCAAAAATCTGGCGTTTGACATTCATGCTCTCAAACGCCGCTTCAATGATCAGGTCGGACTCTGCAAGGTCGCCGTAGCTGAGCGTTCCTGTGGCGTTGGCGGCGATTGCCTCTGCCCGATCGGCACTGAGTCGGCCTTTTTGGGCCGCGCGTTGGAAATGCTCCCTGACCTGATCCAGCCCCTGTTCCAGCACAGTTTGTGTGGTTTCAAGAAGCGTGACCGGGTACCCCGCCTGCAGAAAGGCGATAGCAATGCCGCGCCCCATTGTTCCGGCACCGATCACGGCGACCGATGAAATATCACGTGGTTGGTCAGCACGGGTAACGCCCGGAACCTTGGTGCATTCACGCTCCGCAAAGAACAGGTGTCGGCCCGCGCGCGATTGAGGTGTGTCGAGCAGTTCGGCGAAACCTGCCTTCTCTTGTGCCAACCCCTCGGCCAGCGGCAATTCGCATGCGGCCTCGATGGATACCAAGCATCGTTCAGGGGCGACGAGGTTTTTGGACTTTGGTGCTATCTGGTCTCGGAATCGCGTGAGAAAACCCTTTGGATCAGGGTGTGTGACGGTCACATCCGCGCAACTGCGTTTCGGATCGCCCTCATGGCTGACACGGGTGGCGAAACCCAAAACATGTGCGCGAAAATCCTGGTCGTTCTCAAACAGTGCATCGACCAGCCCGCAAGACAGGGCAAATTCGCCTGTCACGGGATCACCCGAAAGGATCATTTGCGTTGCCGCTTCCAGCCCGGCAATCCGTGGCAGCCTTTGGGTGCCCCCGGCGCCGGGAAGCAGCCCCAGCTTGATCTCGGGAAGCCCCATCACGGCGTCCGGTGTGGCGACACGGTAATCACAGGCAAGTGCGATCTCCAGAGCACCTCCCATCGCAGGACCTGCTATCGCTGCGATAACCGGCTTCCTGCTGGTTTCAATCGTGACACACAGGTCCGGCAGGTCCGGCTTGTCCCAAACAGCCCCGGTGCGGAACTCAACGATATCAGCGCCGCCACAAAAGAGCGGCAGGGCCGAACACAGAACGATGGCTGTGACCTGCTCATCAGATTCAAGGTCGTGAATGGCTGAAGAAATCGCCTGCCGCATCTTCAGGCCGAGGGCGTTAACCGGCGGGGCATTCAGTTCGATGAAAGCGACACCCTCGGTGCGTTCAATGGAAATCATGTTCGGAAACCTCAATCAGGCTGCTTGGAAAGATCCTGTTCGACCTCTGCCCAGTCGTCGAAATGGATCACGTTGCAGGGTGAATGCACGTTCTCGAGCCAGACAAAGACCGAGATGAATGGCTGGTCATAGACCCTTGTGGCGTGGGGATCGCCCGCCGCGTTCCAGATAAGTGATCCAGCCGGATAATCCTGCCAGTCACGGCTGCCAAACCGCCAACCGGATTTCTCGGACAGGTTCAGGTACAGTTCTGGCGCGTCGTGGTTGTGGTCGCGATACAGTGTCCTTGGGCCCAGCATGAAAATGCCAAGGTTGAAGTCGGGATGGTGATGCCCACATGCATCGGGCCCGATGAGCAGGGTATGCAGGTTGCACTTTGTGTATCCCTCGCCCAGATCGGCACCAGGGGGATAGAATTGGGCGTTGTCTTCGCGCCACACCAGATCATCCTTCGCCGCTTTCAGACAACCCGCGATATCCTGCAATTCGGGGGCGACAACCCCTTCGATGGCGTTCTTCAGAACCTCATCATGCCGGGTTCCTTGGGGAGGTAAGTCAATGAGCCTCTCATCGGACAGGTCCATGGCTGCCAGCTTGTCCAACGTCAGATCAACGCCGCGCGTTGCAGCTCTGTGAGCCTTCAGATAGGTGACAATGGATTGAATAAGCGCCTTAATACGGCGTTGCTTGTCTGTCATGATTGGCCCGCGCGAGTTGAAATGTCTTGCCGCACGAGCTTCTTGTCGAGCTTGCCGACGCTGGTTTTAGGCAGGCTGGTGACAAAGAAAATTTCGTCAGGAACGGCCCACTTCGAAAGTTCACCTGCGTCAACGCGCGACTGAATTTCCGCCATGACGCTTAAACGCACAATATCCGGATCGGCATCTTTTGCGGCTTGAGTGACCAACACTGGCCGTTCGCCCCACTTCGCATGCGGCAGCCCGATCGCAGCGACGTCCTCAACGCCGCTGCAAGACGATGCTATGTTTTCCAGTGCCAGCGAGGAAATCCATTCGCCGCCGGTCTTGATCACATCCTTGAGGCGGTCAGTAATCTGTAACGACCCATTCTCGCGGATATACCCAACATCCCCGGTATGCAGATAGCCACCATCCCAAAGCTCACCCGAGGCTTGCGCGTTATCCAGATAGCCTTGTGTCAGCCAGGGAGCCCGAGCAACAACTTCGCCGGTTGTTTCGCCGTCATGCGGGACGTCTTTCATATCCGGTGTCACGACGCGAAGGTCGACAAGAGGGCCGGGAAAGCCGGTTTGCGCCTGCATCTCGGGGTCATTGCTGGACAAATCGGCCACCGTCAGAAACGGACAGGTTTCGGACATCCCATAGGCCGCATGCAAGGATATGCCCGCCGCCGCCGCCCGGTCCTGCAGACTGCGCGGCAAAGCGCCCCCCCCAATGATGACCTTCCATTGGCTTAGGTCAGTTTGCGGGCAGTTGGGATGGTCGAGCACCATTGACAGAACCGTGGGAACGCAATGGGAAAAGGTGACGCCTTCGGCTGCAATCAATCCCAAGATTGTGTCAGGGTCATATCGACCGGGATAGACCTGACGCAGCCCCAGCATCGTTGCGGCATATGGAAAACCCCAGCCGTGGACGTGAAATAAGGGTGTCAGCGGCATGTAGACGTCGCCGCGATGAAATCCCGCATTCCCGGGCCACGCGCCGAAACCTGCGATCAAGCCCAATGTGTGAAGTACCAACTGCCGATGTGAATAGCTCACCCCTTTGGGATTGCCGGTTGTCCCGGTCGTATAAAACAGGGTTGCGGTTTGGTTTTCATCGAAGTCCGGGAAGTCAACGCTGTCTGGGGCCTCGCCTATCCACTTTTCATACCCTTCACCGTCTCCAATCGGCACGATGATGATGTCCCGATCGAAGCCCGGTCTGATATCATCAATGAGCGGCATGAAATCGCGGTGCACGATGATCAGGTCCGGCTGCCCATGGTTGATTGTATAAAGAACCTGGGCAGGAGATAGACGGACGTTGATCGTAAAAAGGGACGCGCCCATCATCGGGATCGCAAAAAAACATTCAAGATAACGGTGCGTATCCCAATCCATGACACCGACGCGCATGCCCTCATGTATCCCGCTGGCCTTTAGAGAATTGGCAAGTTGGCGCACGCGTTTGCCCAACTCCGCGTAGCTCAGCCGCATTTCGGTGCCGCTGACGATTTCCTGGCAGGTTGAGGCGAAGTAGGGTCCGTTCAGCAAGTGTTTGATCAGCAACGGAAAGCCATATGCATTTGACGAAGGCGATGGTGCTTGCATGAAGGTGGAATCCCTGAGCTTCTTTACTTGCCAGTCTGACATTTCTCACTCAGTCGAAGAACTGAAAGAATTTTCCCTTCATCAAGATTCTCTAACCAATGCCAAAACGCTGAGAATTGAGTGTGACCAGCTGAAAAGCTATGAGAAAATCTATGAAGACTCAGGAATTCCCGATTCCGTCGTCGGTTAACCCTGCTCAGTGATGAGCGGACTGCATTCATCGAGGAGGCCCACCGGTGACGACCCATATGCCCACACTGGTTTCACTTCGCGCTTTTGAGGCAGTGGCGCGTCACAAGAGCTTCCGAAAGGCCGCTGACGAGATTTGTGTGACGCATGCGGCAGTCAGCCACCAGGTCAAAGCACTAGAAACATCAATCGGCGTTAAACTGCTGGAGCGCACAAGCCGTTCGGTCGAATTGACACCGGCCGGGGAACAATACTACCCGCCGATCCGCGAACATATTCAGGGCATTATCAAAGCCACGCGGCGCATCCAGACCCCTGAGGAACCGGACGTATTGCTCGTTCAGTCCTACGCAAGTTTCAATACAATGTGGTTACAGCCCAGATTGGCTGAATTTCTTCAGGATAATCCGGACACACGCGTGCGCATCGTCTCTACCTTTGAAGACGGTGATTATGATATGCACCGGTTCGATGTTGGCGTGTTCAACGCGCCGCCGTTTGACAAGAGATTTGACTATAGCCCCTTGTTCGAAACGGATATCTTCCCGGTTTGCGCGCCAGAGGCCTTGAATTCCTCAAACGGTGGAATGCCGCTGGAAGAGCTAAGCAATTTCTTGCTGCTGAGTATCCCAAACACATGGAATGAGCCGGATGACTGGGATTGTTGGTTGGATGCGGCAGGCTTGGACCGCGGCACTATGAAATTTGGCTCGATTTTCGACAATTACCCGCTGGTTCGTGAGGCTGTTCTGAACAATCACGGGATCAGCGTCGCAAGGGCACCATTTTGCGCGCGTGATCTTGAGAGGGGGCGTCTAGTCAGACCCTTCGACATTTCGGTGCCGGAGCCAGGCCGCTGGTATCTGGCGACGCAAAAAGAACGTGCACCCAACCCGAAGCTCGACACGTTTGTTGACTGGCTGTTCGAACAGATCGAGGCCGACCCAACCATGCGGCTATTTCGGGCCTGACTGTAAAGCATTTTGAATTGGGTTTCGGGTGTCGGGCCCACCGACACCCCGGTTTTCATGAGGTTAGGCGAACCACCAGCGCTCCATAAAGCGGTTGCCGTCGAGATCCCAATCAGAACCCATGACTTCGGGCAGCCCCAACTTGTCGTTGACTGCAAAAACCCAGTCGTTGAACATTGGAATGATCGCGCCACCATCGGTCGCGCAGATCTCCTGCATTTCCCAATACATATCGCGGCGCTTGGCATTGTCGAGTTCTGCACGTGCCTTGATCAAGAGGTCGTCAAACCGCTCATTGCACCAGAAGCTCTCGTTCCAGGACGCGCCGCACTGATAGGCCGTCGAGAACATTTGGTCCGGAACCGGACGTCCGGCCCAGTATGAGAAAGTAAATTCCTTTTTCATCCAGACATCAGACCAGTAGCCGTCATTCGGTTCACGGATCACGTTGATATCGATACTAGCCGCCTTGGCCGAGGCCTGGAAAAGCACCGCAGCGTCCACCGCACCGCCAAAGGCCGCGTCCGCAGCCGACAAATTCACCTGCAAATTGTCTATGCCCGACTGCTGCAAATACCACTTGGCCTTATCTGGATCGTATTGTTTCTGCTCGAGTTCAGAGTTGAAGTACTGTTCGCCAGCGCCGACCGGATGATCGTTGCCAATCGAGCCGAAGCCGAACAGGATCTTGTCCACCATCTCTTGACGGTTGACGCCGTATTTCAGAGCTTGACGGACATTGTTGTCGTCATAGGGCGCCCGGCGTACATCCGTCGGGATCGAGTAATGCGCCTTGCCCGAAATTGAGTGGACATTGACACCCGGCTTGCGCCCCAAAAGCCCGGCAGTTTTCAAATCTACCCGGTCAATCACATCTACATCGCCCGAAACAAGCGCCGTGGTCCGGGCGTTCAAGTCGATCAGCGCCAGAAATTCGACGGAATCGAAGAAAGCCACGTCATCGCGCCAGTGGTTTTCATGCCGCTCCAAATTGGCCGAAACGCCTAAGTCGATGGAGGCACTCTTATACGTGCCGCAGCCATTTCCCGACTGCCAGTCAATCGAGTCGCCATCTGCTTTGCAGATCGGCAGGTGGTAATCAGTGAGAAGGAATGGGAAGTCGGCATTGCCACCGCTCAGTTTGAAGACAACGGTGTCGTCGCCCTCGGTAGTGATATCCCGCACCGGCTCGACGAGCGGCGCTGCCGCCGAGGTCGAGCCTTCGCCACGGTGGAAGTTGATCGAACTGACAACGTCCTGAACGGTAAGCTCTTGCCCATCGTGGAACTGAACGCCCTTGCGGATCTTGAAACGCCATTCTGCGGCGTCCTCTGATGCTTCCCAGCTTTCCGCCAGTTCTGGCGTGAGTGAACCGTCAGGACCGACTTGGGTCAGACGGCCATGCACAGCATGTGTCCACGCAATCATAAAGCCAGAATCATACAGGCCGGGGTTCAGCGTGTCGGTTGTTTGGCCATGCCCAAGGCCAACCCGCAAATGACCACCTCGTTTGGGTGCAGCTCGGGCAGCACCTAATGGCAACGACGCTGCAGCAACCGTCGCTGCAGTGGTTTTCAAGAATCCGCGACGATCGAGAAGGCCGCCATTGATAAGAGTCATGTTCGTTCTCCCTGAATGTTCCGATTTGCGACCGCACGCCCGTCAGCAGGCACCGCTGTTTGAGCCGACGTTTCACCGGATTGGACACTCAAGTTGTATCGGCAGGCCTGTGCACAAAAGAACTGAAAAGATTTTTGGATCATGTACAGATTCTAACCAGTTGCATATTGAAGTTGAGCACCGTCTCGGCTGCTTTCCCGCCAAAGAAGGCGTCTCCGGTGAATGGCTCTATCAATTGCGTATGCGGGTGGCTGCACGAATCTTCTCAAGAGGCGATCGGAGGAGTCACCCCACCCGAGGATGACCGCTCTGTGCTCATCACGCCCATTCGAGCGCGATGCAGCATCGGTAGATTTGGGCTCTTTCCGGTCATCAGCTGCAACAAGCGCCAAGGTCTGCTTCGCGGACCTTCCTGCCGTTCGCCGCAAGTGCGTGATTGCTGTTCCCTCGCTACATGCCCGGCAGGATGTCTAAAAGCGGGCTGCTGCGTCATCTGTGCCATTAGCGAACTTGGAAATCCCGGATTAATGCCTCGCGCGCGTGGACATCAGAAACGCAATTAACAGATGTGTGCTTGCTTTGTCCTGATGATACCCATCGCGGTGCGGGCGAAACGCATCGCCCCGTAAATTCCCGTCGGTGCAAGCAGTGTCTTCAGAGACGGGGACCATAGCAAAAGGATCAGCAATGAACATTCCTGAAGGTACCAAACCCGCAATTTGGGGTGCCATCGGCGGCGCCATCGTCGCAATAGTGATTGGTTTCTCTTGGGGCGGATGGGTAACCGGCGGCAAAGCGTCCCAAATGCAGACCTCCAGCGCGGAGTCCGCCATTGTTCAGGCATTTACTCCGCTTTGCGTGGTCAAGGCCGAGCAAGAACCGGAACAGATCGCCTTGTTGAAAGAAGAATCAAGCTATCAGCGTGACGAATTCGTCATTGAGGCTGGCTGGGTCAACAACGTGAGTGAAAAGTATCGCTCCGAAGTGGCTGATGCGTGTGGTGACTCGATCGTTGAGGGAATGGAGTAAAACGACCATTCCTAATTAGGCATCTTTCTGACTAAACGTATCCATTTCGTCATCCTGCTTTCTGTTAAGATCCACGCTGGTCATTTCAGCCGACTTGGCAGCTTTAACCTTGGGAGAGCAGAAAGATTGATGTGGATACGCCGCGACCAACGAACTTCAGCCTACAAAGAAAGTAGCAATGAGGCACCGCAAGGAACCATCGACACGCCCGCTTGCAAGTTTGATCGCGACGATTACGGTTGGGCCCGGTGTGATCGCTTTCGTGGCATTCCCTGCCTTTGCGCAGGACGGCATCGGCCCGATGCAGCAGAACGCTCAGTCCCACACCTATGGTGGAGGCTGACAGAACCTAGTTTTATTTGTAGTGCTCCATCGTAAATCAGATCGACAATGCCCATGTAGATAATACCGCTGTCAAGCATCCAGGTCCGGCATGGACGAGGAATTGGCACTGGTCAATCAAAGGATAGATGACATGTCTTTCAAGGACCTGACAGCAAGGGCTGCGGCCGCAATGAAGCTGAAGTCCGCGGAAACCGCGAAGACCCCTGAAAACAAGACCGAGTCAAAGGCCGCCGGCAAGGACGCGCCAGCGAAATCCAAGCCATCCTGAGACATTCAAGGGCTACGTGCCCCTTTGTTTAAGGGGCACGAACCACTTGCTTCGTCCATGGAGAGGACCACGCCAATGGAAGATCTGACGAGCAAGACCGTCGCGGTTTTTTCCCGACCTTTCAACCTACCAGACTTCGACGAGACGCTTCCCGCAGGTGAGTATGAGGTCGAAACGGAGCTTGTTTCGCCCCCCGATCAAAAGGATCCGGAAGCTTGGAAAGCCTCCGTTTTGGTGAAGCTTCACTCCCAGTTATCCCATCCTGGTCTTGATCGGACTCTGACCGTTTCCCTTGCTGACCTTGACCATGCACGCGCCATGGATAAGCTGACCGGCAGGACGTTGTCCGATTTTTTCCTGGAGGAAATGCTGGCTGATCCGATGATACGCCTCGTGATGGAGGCGGACGGTTTCTCCGAGGCTCAAGTACGAGAGCTCTACTCGCGGAGTGAAACATAAGAGTCCAACATGAATGTGCCGGGTCCAAAGGTGAATAACCAAAGAAGACAGAACAGTGAGTCACTCCGGGACGCCGAAAACGAAGGCATGCCTTCACGACCGGACTGACAGGCGCCCTCGCGCATTATCCAGGGAGCCGGACAGATTTGATGGCGGACAAGGCCATGGTCGAAACTTGAACATCAGACCTATTGACGGCACAGGTCTTGGGTGACGTTCCGTAGCAATTCCTATGTCTAAGATCCCATACCTCGGTATGGCAGCGAAGGTTTCAAAGAACGGATTTTCCGACGCCGCAAGGGACTGAACGCTTGGCGAAACAGCCTTCCTGTCAGCCGAAACACATCTCGAAGGCGCTGATGGGCATCGGTGGACGCGCCGTCTTTCTCTAAATGGACTGGAAATTGGTTTGGCCTGTCTCGAAATTGTTCACACAACGACCTACCGATACCGTCACGAGGTTTCTCTCGGGGCGCACAGGTTGATGCTGCGTCCGCGCGAAACCCAGGAATTGAGGCTTTTATCGCATACGCTGTCGATTACCCCGAAGGCAGCCATTACGTGGGCACACGATGTCAGCGGTAACGCCATAGCAACCGCCCTCTTTGACGCGCCCACGGATCATCTGACAATCGAAAGCCGCGTCGTTATAGATTTGACCGCGCCGGCTTGGCCAGTATTTACCATCTCTGCGTCTGCTATCGAGTATCCGTTCCTCTATTCATCTGATGAATGGACGGATTTGGGTGCGCTGACAGCCCCGCAATACGCCGACCCGGATGGTCGACTAAGCCAATGGGTTGAGGGTTTTGTTATGGCTCGTCCGACAGATACGCTTTCTCTGCTGAAGGATATCAGCAATGGCGTGTTTGCGCAGATCTCCTACGAAAGCCGTGAGACGGAAGGGACCCAGTCGCCAGTCGTGACCATTGACCGAAGATCGGGCTCGTGTCGGGATTTCGCGGTCTTGCTTGCAGAAGCCGCGCGCATGCTTGGCCTCGGATCGCGCATCGTCTCCGGCTACCTATCAGATCCGGACGAAGGACTCATTGGTTCTGCAGGTTCAGGGTCGACCCATGCATGGGTGGAAATATACCTGCCCGGTGCCGGATGGATCGCCTTTGACCCCACGAACCGGAGTGTCGGGTCGCAGAACCTTATTCCAGTTGCTGTCGGTCGCGAAATTCATCAGGTCGTGCCGGTTTCTGGCAGTTTCTCAGGGGAGCGGGATGCCCTTACCTATCTTGGCGTTGGGGTCGTGGATCGGCCCGTCGTTCAAAGCAACCTCTAGCCTTAAAGCCCGGGTGCAGACTTTCTTTCCCTCCCGAGGTCTTCGTAATAGGAGCCGTTTAATAATCTGGCGATTCAAAGGGCTGGACCGCAACGCGTAGTGACGCATACATCTGTCCAGATGTCATGAGTTGGCGCTTCTTCTGTATGTCAAACCCCGTATACTGGCTCGGCGAAAGGGCGTTTCCGATTTCTACTAATTGCGCGATGTTTAATAATCGTTTGGGAAAATCCGCCCTGCACAGCCGCACCGGGTTCTTTGCTTTGGCAATAGCTTTGGAAGCTATTCTGCTTCACCAGTATCAGGCCGGTTTGTCCGCAACCCGGACATCGCGGGCCGAGATCTCGCTGCGTTTTGAACGGACGGCGGTGTTTCTTGCTGCGTTGCGGCTGAGGCGCCGGTCGATTTCAATGCTGCATCTGCGAGCGTCAGCAAAAGAACACTTCCGGTATGGGCTCCTCTCGGTCATCTGACGGATTTTCTCAGATGTCTGTTAAGCCCAATAAAGCAGTCGTGCTTGTCGGTGAAGTAGTGGCAAATGTGAATACGATCCGGGAATGACGAATAACGACGCCTTCTATGGGATCATTTCCGTCAAAGCGCGCGTATTCGTGGCGTCAGACGCGGTTCTGAAAACCACCTCAAAAACTGGCTCAGGCTATCAACTTGGTCATCATACTTGCCGTTTGGAAACAGCGAAACCTCCCGCTGGAATTCCGCAAGCCACGGCGCGTCTCGGGGTACGGCAATCTGACCGCCTTCGATGACGTGCGAGACCGCGAGCAGACGCGTTGCCTTGTCATCCTTAGGCAAAAGGCCTCGAACGCTGTATCCGCCGCTTTGGCGCAAATCCTGAAGAAGTTGGATCCCGGAGCCGGCCTCTTCGAGCAAGATAAGTTTGGCCTGCCATTGATCAGCCAGCGCTGGGATCCGGCGCCTGAGCTCCGGGAACTCGAGCCGGTCGCGATGGACATCCAGAAGCCAGGCGTGGCGTCCGCGCACGCGCCAGGTCGTGCATACCGACCAGTCATTGGCCTCATCCGCTTTTGAGGCTGTATCCCAGCTTTGGATGATACGGTCACCGGACGCCGGAGCGGGTTGAGCAGAGTAATTCTTGAACCAATCCCACTTTATCAGACCGCCGCCCAATGGCGCTGGACGCTGCTGATACTGCGCGGCAAAGAGATACGACCCCAGTTCCGCCTTACGTTCGTCAAGCACCGCATGCGACAAACGGGACGGGTGAAGCAAATGTCCCGGTTCCCGGATAAATTTTCCGCGTCGACCAAGGTCGATCACCTGGTGGTCTTCCGCAATTGCCGGAAGGTCAAGATGGACCCATCCACCGCTTTCGATCAGCGTACCAGCGAGGTCTTCTTCGTGCACCCGCTGCTGGATCAGCACTATGGCAGAGGTTGCAGGGTCGTTCTGGCGGCTCAAAAGCGTCGACTTGAACCACTCCAGGACAGCTTTGCGCTTGACCTCCGATGTCGCATCTTCTGGCTTATGCGGATCATCGATCAGGATGATATTGCCCCCTCGCCCGGTCAGAGTGCCGCCAATGCTGGTTGAAAACCGCCCTCCCCCACGCGTTGTGGCAAAATCCACCCGGCGCGTGCGGCCCTTAGCTAACCGTGTCGCAGGGAACGTGGACCGGTACCACGGTGCCTCAATGACTTTCAGGCAATCAAGGGCCAGCTTTTCGGCCAGAACATCGGAGTAAGACACCGCCACGATCTGTTGGCTTGGGTCATGCCCCAGAAGATAGGCCGGGAAGGCAACCGACGCGGCGATCGACTTCATGGAGCGGGGTGGCATGGTGATGATCAGCCGGCGGATGTCCCCGGATGCAATCCGCTCAAGCTGTCGCGCGATCGCATCCACGTGCCAGCCATGCTGGTAAGGAGCGCCGGGATCCACAGTTCGAAAGGCACGTTGGATAAAGCTCGACAAGTCTTGCCGCAGAAGGGCCCGGAACAGGTCTACACGATCAATCTCGGTCATCTGCGTCAGGCTCGCCCGGGTGATCGTTTTGATTGCTTTTGCCTGCATTCAAGACAAGGCCCTCCTCAAAGCGCGCGAGGATTTCCGCATCGGACTTCGAAAGCGCCTTTTCTTCTTGTTTGGCTGCCAGTTCCGCGGCCATGTCGCTGGCCAAAGACAAAACCTTTTCCATCGCCCTCTGGTCACCCTTCAGGCTCTTTTCAGTGAGCCGCATCAGAGTTGCCTGCAGTGCGCTGACGTGCTTGCGTTTGCCGCCTTCCGTAATCGCGACGCGTTTGGACAGCATCTCCTGGACGTAGGTTTGAAAGTCGAGGCTGCCTTTGGGGCGTCCCTTCGGGTTTCCGGACTTTCCAGGCTGAAACTGGCCGGACTTCGGCGGCTTACCGTAGCCCACCTTATAGTCTTCCGATTTATCACTGCTCATGGTTGGCCTCTCCTTCCAAGGTTGAGAAACCAGCCTTGTCATTCAGGCGAATAGGGTCTTCGCCAGTCGCCGCCCGCCAGCGTCGCAGCATCGTGTCGACATAGGCGGGATCAATTTCCAGAAGACGGGCGTGGCGACCGGTTTGTTCTGCGGCCATCAAGGTCGCGCCGGCACCAGCGAAGGGATCGAGCACGATGTCGCCCCGGCGCGTCACGTCGATGAGAGCGTCGCTGATCATCGCCACGGGCTTGGCCGTCGGATGCGCTCGCAGCTCCTCCATACGCCCCTCGCGAAATGTGTTCACCCCGGGATAGCGCCAGACATTGGTCCGGTTGCGCCCGAAACGCCCCAGCTGCACATTGTTGCGATGGCGGGCACCTGATTTGCCGAACACGCAAACCAGCTCATGTTGTGACCGATAAAGCGATCCCATGCCGCCATTTGTCTTGCACCAGACGCACAGGTTCAGCTGCGGCCCGAAGCCCGTCTGCCCTGCCCCGATCATATCGCAGGCATGCCGCCAATCCGTGCACACAAACCAAACTGCGCCCGGACGGCTGACGGCGGCCGCATTCCCAAGTGTCTCATCGAGGAAGACTCTGAATTCAGCTGGGGTCATTTCCCCAGACGCCTCGGCGAATTCCCGATGCGTGACGTTCCCTTTGCCCGAGACGTGTCCGCGTATCGGGACATTATAGGGCGGATCGGTGAACCCTGCGTCAGCTCGGTCATCTCCCATCAGATGATGAAAGACCTCTGCGTCGCGGGCATTTCCGCAGGCAACGCGATGGGGTCCAAGCTGCCAAAGATCACCCGTAGACGTGATCACGGGCATATCCGGATCTGGCTCCGGCGCGGCTTCCGGTGCGCCATCATCGTCATCGACTGCATGGATGGCGATATCGATCTCTGCGACGTCGAAACCCGTGACCTCCAGGTCGAAATCGAGCTCGATGGCAGAGAGGTCAGAAAGCTCCTGAGCAAGCATGTTGCTGTCCCAGCCGGCATTCTCGGCGATACGATTATCCGCGAGCATCAGGCCGCGTTTTTGCGCTTCGCTGAGACCAGGAATCTGGACAACCGGGATGCGATCCAACCCAAGCTTTTCAGACGCTTCCAAGCGGCCATGGCCGGCGATGATGACATCCTGTTCATCGACCAGGACCGGGTTCACAAAACCAAAGGTTTCGATGCTGCGACCAATCTGCCGGATCTGTCGCGCACTGTGTGTCCGCGCGTTCCGGGGGTTAGCCGACAGCGCGGCAGTGGGGCGATAGGTAATCTGGAGCTCGTTCACGGTGGGCCTCGCGGAGTATGTTACATGTCCTGGTTAGAACACCTCAGATCCGCTCAGCTGTCATATGGACCGGTTAGCACGTTCGCCTTCGGATCGGTCTCACGCGCCTGAGTGGGCAGCCTTGATGGCCCTGCGAAAGGCCTTTGCCATGTCGGCCGGCCGCTGGCTCTGGCACTTATCCGGGAGCGCGTCATTCAGGGCAGCGGCAAGTATCCGGCAAACCTCAAGGCCAACGCCGGTTTCCTCCACCCTCTCTTCAATCCATGTCCGGCCAGGAATTTGTCCCGTCACGCGTTCCATCGAGTTGACAACTGCCGATGCCAGAAAATCCTGCACTGGATCGACCGGTCCTCTAGTCACACCGGCATCGATTGCTGCGTACAGTTGTTCCAGTATGTCCGGCAAATGCTCAGCAGCGCTTTCGGGTGCGTTGCGCAGAGGATCGGTTACCTCGCCACGCAGGCATTCTTCGAGAAGCGGTGTTACAAGGCGCTCCAGGGTTGGCTCCGAGAGGACCAGGGAACAAATCTCGAAAGGAGTTGCATCGCCTTGCTTCAGCTTTGCTAGCAAGCCTGAGATATCGTCCCGAAGGCGCACGCCGAGTTTACGGGCTCGTTTTCTGACCTTAGCGGAGCCTGCAGACGCTTCTCTAAAGCGGCAAACGAATTCCGCGATTTGTACGGCCGTACCGAATGCATGATCCAACAGGCGGACAACTTCGTCCGCCTCGGCATCCGCCATGCTCTTACTCAATTCCGCCCGAAGCAATTTAGGGGTGGCCCTCGGCAGTCTTGCCAGTTCCCCGGACCACCCCGCATCAGCAGACGTGAAACGAGCCAGAATGCGTTCGGTCAGGTCGAGAAAATCGTCTTCGTCTGTTCTTTGCGCCATGAAACTTTGTGTGTGAAACTAAATTGAAAATGACACTGAAACACGTTTTCCGGCAAGGTCAGAGCTCGTCTCTTGATCGGGGCTCAATAATTTCCCCAAACTAACCCACTTGTACATGCGAGATGTTTTTGAGATCCACAGATATGATTGCTCAAAAGATAACGCCAGCGTCTATGAAAAGGCGGCAACTCCCACGCGCGCGCGGAAGCTGGGTTTGTGAGTTCAAAGGCCTTGGCACATTACCAGTATTGCACACCAGATATCTCGATATGAAGAACCTGCGTTACTTTCAGGAGAATAAAGGCGAACGACGATCAGCCAAGTTTCAAAAGCTTCTCGAAGCATTTGAGGAATCAGATGGATTAGTTGCAATCCAAATGGACCACCACACGAACCCAACTCACAGTTTCAGCGGCTGGTGGGGCATAATAAGATGCGATAATTTGAAGGTCTCTAACGACGGTACATTGTCGCTCCGTGTCATTGATCGTCTGACTGAATGGCCATGACGTCGGCCAAGCTCCCTTTATGCGTATGTCGAAATGGAAACATCATCAAAACATCCATAAGCGGGCGCCATCGCCAAACTTTGTTCAATGCTTTGAGGTGAACCCGAGTTTCAACATCCTTACTTTATCGACGGCGGCGAGCATTGCCTCTGCACAAGTTTCAACTTTGAGCCGCCCAGCTATTTTATGTAGCTCAGGTCCGTTGACGCCCTCCAAACAAAAGTCAGTCTGAGGTTGCGCAGCAGGTGTTGTCTCAGACGCAATTGTGCAATGAAGCCTCAAATCTGATCCGGATCTGCAACTCGAACCGGGTTACCCGCCCTCTCGATATCGCGGCCTGCCGCAAGCAGGATATCTTCCCGGTATCGCGGGCCAATGATCTGGACCCCCACAGGACGGCCTTTAGCTTCACCCGTGGCCACTGACAGAGCCGGCAAACCAAGCGCCGGGACTGCTCTCTGCACCAGTTGCGCCTCGTAGACCCGAGCGAAGGCCGCCTCCGAACTCACGTCAAGTTGCTGGTCGAACGGCAACTCACCCGAGACAGGGCAGAGAACGGCCGGAAAATCACGCAAAAAGAGCTCCCACTGTCGAAGGAGTTCCGCACGCGCCTGGAGCGCCTCCATAAGAGACCTGAACCCGACCTCGCCAGCGTCTTCGCACATCCGGGCAAATACAAACTGTGAATCCGGCTCCCCTTCGCAGGCTAGCATCTCATCTGCCCCGAACTGCATTTCGGCCATCCACAGGCAAGCGTTGATAGCCGCTGCGCGCCTGATCGGCGGACAGTCAACTTCCTCAACCATCCAACCCGCAGCCCGCAAATAGTTGGCTGCATCGAGTAGCGCCGCACGAACGTCTTCGCTCACTTCCATGCCGTCGGGAGCCAGTGTAAGTGCAGCACGCTTCGGAAAATCGGCAGTACCCAATGTTACTGGGACATACCAGGGGTCTCTGGGGTCAGGCGCCGACATGCCGGTCAAAGCGATGCCGAGATCATGGATGCTTCGTGCAATCGGTCCTGAAACGGCCATTAACTGTCCGCCGATGAAGCGGTCAGGCGCACTTGAATTGTAGGCAGGCACTCGTCCAATTGTCGGACGCAGTCCATGTAAGCCGCAGGCGTAAGCCGGATATCGGATAGACCCAGCGATATCCGTGCCGTGACCAATGGCGCAGATACCTGCTGCTACAGCCGCCGCTGCCCCGCCAGACGATCCGCCAGGTGTGATCTGTGTGTTACGGGGGTTCAGTGTCTGGCCGTGCAGGTCGTTCTTCGTAAACCAGCGCAACGAAAAGGCAGGTGTATTGGTGCGCCCCACGATGATGCCGCCTGCCTTTCGGATGTTCGAAACCACGGGACTATCATCCATAGCGACGCAAGATTTCTGAAGCTTCAGTCCGTTTGTCGTAGCATGACCCTTCTGATCGACATTTACCTTGATCGTGACCGGTACGCCGCAGAGAGAGCCGGCCTTCTCTCCACGGGCGATCATTGCGTCTACATTCCGGGCAGCATCGATTGCCTCCCTGGGAAACTCCTGCACCACAGCGTTAATGGCCGGGTTAACTTTGGCGAGCCGGTCAAGATGGGCTTCCGTGACTTCGACCGCTGACAGCCGCCTGGCGTTCACTTCCGCCGCGATCCGGCTTGCAGCCATTTCCCATATTTCCGCCATGGATTTCCCCTTGCTGACTTCAATGGTGACAACATCTCGCTTGTGAGTAACCCCGCCTTAGACCAGCTCCCCTGCCGTTGCGGACATGCCGATCATTACCAAAAACGCCTTTGTATAGCTTCAAATTGACAGTCTTCTTAATGGTGGCAGTTCAGTTGAATAGATTGGTTCAGTGCCTCGCACGATGTGTGCCCGCAAAATGCCCGCAACTTCCCTGATAACAGAAAACATTTCCCTGTACGTCTACCCTAATTCCCTGTTCTGGCATTAAGGGAATTCGCCCTTAACCTTCTGAAATAAAGCCAGAATAATAGGTAAAATCGGCCTATAACCGGCTGAAACGACAGTATTCCCTGTTCTTTCCCTGTAAAACAGGGAAATCTGGCCTGAGACCGGATCGCACAAGACTGCGTGCACAGCCAGCTTCTCCTCAGCTTTAAACCGATGACCCGTGCGGGTGACACTCGGGTGAAAAGTGCCCCGAATAATGCCCACGCGACGGGTGCCTCCGGTGGCTGCTCAGTCCGGTCGGTGAGAGCCTCTCCAACGCGGTCAGTCAGAGGTAGTCGGGGTCTGCCGAGGCGTCCGGTGAGAATAGGGGTTAGTATGGGAAAGCGGTGGATGGGCGCAGTACCGGACGGCTCTCGGGGGAATTAGGGATAAGTAATGGTAAGAGGGGTGAAACCGTCGGCGCCAATTGTAGTACGTCACGTCGCTTACGCCGACGGCGCGGCATGCCGACTGTACATCGCCGCCTTCCGCCAGCTTCAGCTCGATCTCGCGCAGAAGCTTCAGGATGTCTTCGTCCGAATACCGTTTCCGAGCCATTCCAAGTCCCCCTCTCTCGGCCATCGTAGTGGCCCAGTTCCAGGGGGGAAGGACACGGGTGCTCCTGCCAAACTGGTTTTCCTTCAGTATACAACTCCAGAGTCTTGCAAATGAATTGCGTTTGGTCTGTTCAATGCGGAGCCGGTTCGCCCGAAAACCGGATTAACCCGGCCGCAGAGGCCAACAATCATGCTCAGTTCGCGCTTCAGACGCCAGAACCACCTAACAGCGGGGACATGAAACTTGATCCGTGCGCAAAGTGGCTGCAAAATAAATCCGCCGACGTTCTACTTGGGGAATGTCGGTTTACATCAGACGGCAGGCTACTTGGGTAATGTCGGTCGAGAGGGGGTTTGACCATGAAGACATTTTTCACCTATTTTGTTTGCCTAGCCTTGCTAAGCTCTGCGGCGGGTGCCGCGCCCGTCACGATCCACTGGTCGGGAAACGCGGTGGGGATCACGACGCGGGGCGCGAACCCTGACTTCGCCGTATCGCTCTTCGATCGCTTAAGCGGCACCTTCACCTACGATCCGACTCCGTTCGAGACGGCCGCGGCCGGCGGTGCGGACGGGCACAGGGAATTTCAGGCGATGATGTCCACCACCATTACGATTAACGGGGCCACATGGGGCTGGGTGAGTGCGGAACAGACGCTGAGCGGTAAGACCACCTATGGCGGTTTTCTCGACATTGACAATGACGATACCGATACCGGCGGCCCTGGCTCCATCTTCCTGACACGCTTTCAGGACAACGATATCGGCACCGGGGCGCTGGCGATGGACACTTTCACGCCCGGCGGGCCTTTCCCGATCACGCGGGATGGTGTGGCGGTTCCGAACGTGTTTGCGCAGGCGAGTTACCAGATCAGCGATGCAGACACTGGGCTGTTCGGGCCGGATTTGTCGCTTGCCGGGATCGATATCGATGACTTCTCGCAGGCGTTCATGCGGTTTACGATCCAGAAGAACGCTTTCAACGATCAGGGTGCGAGCGTTAGCGATTCATACATCTCGGCTACCGTAGGGTTCGACTACTGGTCTGCCAGCGGGCCGCGTCCCGAGACTCCGCCGGTGAACCCCGTGCCTCTGCCAGCCTCGGGATGGCTGTTGCTGGCCGGTATCGCGGGGCTTGGCGCCGCCAAAAGACGAAAGGACTTTTATTCGCGTGGATAAAAATCTTTATCGCGTAGAAAAATGGCAACTTCTGCCTAGCAATGTGAGCCTCCCCAACTGAACTGGTCCACCGCTATGTTTAGGAAATGGAGGCCCGAGAATGGCAAACAGGCACCAAAGCCCGAAGAGATTGTCTCGAAGTTACGGCAGGTTGAGGTGCTGTTGGTACAGGGCATGTCACGTCTCGACGCGATCCGACAGATCAGCGTTGTTGAACAGACTTACTATCGCTGGCGCAAGCAGTATGGCGGAATGGGCGTAGATCAATTGAAGAAACCTAAGCGGCTCCAGAAGGAGAATGAGCAGCTGAGACGCGCTGTATCGGATCTGACAGTGGACAAGCTGATCCTGAAGCAGGCGGCCAAGGGAAACTACTGAGCCCCGCTCGTCGTCGTGCCTGTATCGACCATGTCCGCGACCGCTTGAAGGTGTCTGAGCGCAGAACCTGTCGAGTGTTGGAGCAACATCGTTCGACCAAACGGCATGTGCTCAACGGGCGTGCAGATGAAGATCAGCTGGTTGCCGACATCATCGAGCTGGCCAGACAGTTTGGTCGCTACGGTTACCGGCGGATTGCGGCTTTGCTGAGAGTTGCAGGCTGGTCTGTCAGCGATGGTCGGGTTGAACGGCTGTTGCGGCGAGAGGGGCTGAAGGTTCCACATAAGCAGCCCAAGAAGGGGCGTCTATGGTTGAATAACGGATCATGCGTCAGGCTGCGGCCTGAGTATCGGAACCATATCTGGAGCTATGACTTCGTGCATTGCCGGACCGATGACGGGAAAGCATTCCGCACGTTGAACATTTTAGATGAGCACAGCCGCGAATGCCTGGCAATCAAGGTGAAGCGCAAGCTGAACTCGTCAGATGTGATCGATGCTCTGACAGATCTGTTCATTCTGCGAGCTGCTCCTTCTTTCATTCGATCAGACAATGGGCCCGAGTTCTCAGCAGTGGCGATGCAAGACTGGCTTCCGCGGGTCGGCGTCAAACCAATGCGCATCTACCCAGGATCACCCTGGGAGAATGTATACAACGAGCGGTTCAACGGAACGCTGCGCCGAGAGGTCCTGAATACCGAATGGTTTGCGACGACCGAGCAGGCGCAGATCGTCATCAACCACTGGCTGAAACACTATAACCATACCCGACCACATCAGGCGCTCAACATGCGGCCGCCAGCTCCTGAATCCCCGTTAGAGAAACCGGAAATCACTGGCCCAGATACAGGGGGCTAGAGACGGTCTTCCGAGTTGCCTGCGTATCAAGTGCAGGCGTCATGTATTGGTCCTAGGTTCAAAGGTTTACGAGCCAGTTCAAAATACCCGACACTGCGAGTTTCAAAGGCTTTTGACAATCTCCCGGATTGCGATCTGTCAACTTAATCACCCCCTAGTCTTTTCGGCGTTTGACCGAGATGAGGCAATCGTTGCGCCTTGGGTGCAAGGCGGGCAGATCACGGCCGAGCACGTCCACGGCGCCCACGTGACGCAGGGCTCCCGCTGTCTCGACTTCGCCGTCGACAATGCTGCGACGCTTGCCATGTCCGCTCGCCACACATCGCCAGACTTTACCATCTCGTCCGGAAAAACGTGGTGTGTCGTGCTGCGCCTGTCGGCCCGTTTTCCGGGTGATGTGCTCGACGCCCTGGGCAGGGCTATGGACCTCAGCACGATGAACGACCCGGGGTTGAACCGTTGTCGTGATCGAAGCCTCGTTTTTGGGGCGCGGCTTGGGTCGAGCCAATTGGACGATGGACGGGTTCCCCTGCGGCCTTGCTTGGGGCCGTTGCGACGGTGTCACAGGCACGAGACCGGGTCGCGCAACAGGTTGCCTCTGAGGCTCTGTTTGCGGAACCAGCATTGGCATCCGCCCCGGAGTGACCTGGGGCACGAAGGCCGGAGGCTGATACGGACCTTTGTGCGATATAAGTCTTGGAATGAAAACAGTGGCCGGTGTCGGGACGGCCACCACACGTTGTTTCGGCGCGGTTTGCGGTGTTGCGACAGCCTGAGGCGTCATATTCGGCAGCGGTATCGGCACCAAATGCGCTGTCGGCTGAGGACGTGCAGCTGGAATTTGACCCGGTACGGGCACGGGCCGCGAATTTATACCATGCGCGACAATAGTGCCGGGTATGGCCTGGGGTGTCGCCTGCGGGGTGGCCTGCGGCACGCGGTTCGGCACCTGCTGCGGCGTAGCGTTCGGCGTCTGGACGATCTGCGGCGTGGCCTGGGGTGTCGCCTGCGGGGTGGCCTGCGGCACGCGGTTCGGCACCTGCTGCGGCGTGGCGTTCGGCGTCTGGACGATCTGCGGCGTGGCCTGGGGTGTCGCCTGCGGGGTGGCTTGCGGAACGCGGTTCGGCACCTGCTGTGGCGTGGCGTTCGGCACAGGATTGGGAGCCACTTGTCGCTGACCGCCGGTGAATAAAGGCGTTGGCAAAACCTGAATCTGGGGCACGGGTGATGTACCTGTATAGGTCTGCGGTGCGTTTGGGGTAATCGTGATGGTTGGAGGCTGCCCGCCAGTAAACGAGGGAGAGGGTTGCGTTTGAATCGGTATAGAGGGCGTTGTTCCTGTGATCACCGTCGGCGGATTTGGCACAATCGTGATGGTCTGTGGCTGACCTCCGGTGAATGACGGCGTTGGCAGCACCTGAATCGGCGGCACCGGTCCCGTGCCGGTGAAGGTCTGCGGTGCATTCGGAATGATCGTGATGGTTGGAGGCTGTCCACCTGTAAAGGAAGGAGAGGGTTGCGTTTGAATCGGTATAGAGGGCGTTGTTCCTGTGATCACCGTCGGCGGATTTGGCACAATCGTGATGGTCTGTGGCTGACCCCCGGTGAATGACGGCGTTGGCAGCACCTGAATCGGCGGCACCGGTCCCGTGCCGGTGAAGGTCTGCGGTGCATTCGGTGTGATCGTGATGACCTGCGGTTGAGAGCCCGTGATTGTTGGTCCCGGTGTTCCCTGGACCTGCGGGACCGGCGATGTCCCGGTGATTGTTGTCACCGGATTGGGCGAAATCCTGATCGGCTCCGGCGTGCCGGGTGGTAATTCGTTCGACGTCGGAACTGGCCCGGTGCCAGTGGGCGGTGTATTACTGGGCGCCGGCGCTCCGCAATTGGCTCCGGCGTGCTGGTTGCCGACGCCTTGACACCAACCAAGATGATTACCTGTCGCGTTGCCGAGAGTCGGCGGGATAAATGCAGCTGCGGAAAGGGCAATCAGAATGCGTCGCATGAGTCGCTACCAGCTTTTCGTTATACCTAGATAGAACGCGGCATCGCCGGCGTCCGTGCTTGGGCCATCGTTGAGCGGCACGCCAACATAGCTGTGCGCGAGGAGGCCCTCGGGAAACTCCAGATCCAGACCAAGCCCGACCGAGGCAAGGTGCTTGTCATCGAGCTCGCCGACGCCGGGCCGGTTGTTTTTGACAAATCCGAAATCGAAGAACGCAAAGGGCCGGACGCGCTCAATCGCGTCAGAGGCGGGAAAGATGTCCCGGCTTACCTCAATCATCGCTGAATATCCGCTATCGCCGGTCGCTTCGGCGAAGAGGTATCCGCGTTCGGCGTCCCGGCCGCCAAGATAGAACTCCTCGATCGACGGCAGGCGGCTGTTGGAATACTGCCCCCAGAATTCCGCGCGGATCGTGCTGTTCGGGCCGAAGAGGCCGATGGGATGTTCATATCCCGCGCCAAAGCGCAGAAAGGCGAAACCCTCATTTCCGTTGTCTATACCGGCGGGTTTCTCCGTCTGCTGTCCCACGGACATATCAATCGCATACTCGTAAGCACCGCCGCCCGGCAATGTGCGCCCGAAAATCCACGACGCGGACGCGGTAGACACCGCACTGTCGAAGGCGCGCCCTGCAACGTCGACGTCCGTGCCCGCATGGCGTAGTTCGAAAAGCGTGTACCCGTAGGTTTCGACATCCCGCAAGACCGGGTAGCCCAGAGCAAGGATCGCGGTTTGTCCCTCGATATCGGTCTGCTGCAACAGGCCTGACGTGTCGCGACGCGCGGTGACGGTCCCCAGATAGCCTTCGCCGTAAAGTCCCGACCCGCCCAGTGGCCTGCGATAGGTCACAGCACCCCAAGCGCTGTCATCCCCTGCGAAATCGCTTGTCGCAGAGGCTTCGATCCGAAAAAGATCTCCCGCCGTTGCGAGATCCAGTATGGTCTGGGAAAAGGTCAGGGTCGCCGCGTCACCGAGGCGACGCGCCGGGTGATCAAGCGTCAAGGATCCATAGGACGTGTCCTCTTTCCGTCCTATGACGCGCAATCTCGCCTGTGGCGAACCCTCAGGGTAATCGATCTCGGCATTGGCGGAAACGGATCCGATGTCTTCCACCAGCATGATCGCGCGTTCAAACTCGGGCTGCGTGACGCCCCTCTTGGCCAAAAGCGGTCGGGTGTAGGCACTGATCAGCTTAAAATGATCCTCGTCAACGCCCTCGATCGAGATCTCGCCGATCTCCCCTTCATCGACAATCAGCGTTGTGCCGTCACCGGTGAGAAAAACCTCGGCCAGGAAATAGCCGTCTTCGAGATAGATGACCTCGATCATTTCTGCCAGATGCTCTGGCGTCACGACACCATACCGTTGGTGGGTCAGTGTCGTGGCATAGGTCAGAAGTTCGGTCGGCTCGAACTCTGTGACGCCAAGCAAGTGGTAAGCCACATGCGTTTCATCCGCGAATGCGGAAGGTGGGCACGCCGACGCTGCTGCGAAAGCCAGGGCCGCAGAACATCTTTTCAGATAGTGAAGAATGGGGTCCAACGCTCTTGCCGGTCGATTGTTAACTCTTGGCGGGATGCCTAGACGATTTGGTGTCATAGCTCATTGAAATACGCATCTCCGGGCCTCGGTTGATCGACTTAAACGCAACTTTGACGATTTCCGGGCCAAGTGTTGCAGCATTGCATGGCCATTTCGACTTGTGCTGCGTCTTCGCTCTTCTACGAAAAACGCTGCCATGGCGTGATTGTGAAATGACCTACAGGAATGGAGTTGTAACTACGTAGGTCGCTTTCTCTGGATCGACACAAATATGCCTGACACGCGGATATGATGTTCACGCTATGAGAAGCGACGACGGAGCCTTCAGTCCAATAACTTCAAGCCATGGTGGCAAACTGACCGGTCACTCACAGATTGCAACGTGTCTCGTGTGAACATTCTCAAGAAAATGCCATAAAGGGCCTGACAACCGCAGCCCTTGTCCAAGACATCTACCCATTAACCGAGGTTATCTAAAAGCCGCGTTGTGGGCTTGTCGGCTGCGACGACCTGCAAGGAGTCTGAGAAGCGCCAATCCCGCGAGCAGCATGGGCAGCGCGGCTGGCAGCGGCACGGGCGCAACGTTCATCGCGCGCAACTCCGCAAAAGATTTCTCAACGCCGCCAAACTCGAACAGCTCGAAATTCCGGAACGTCCCGAAAAGGACATCGCCCCGTTCGGTTCGGAAGTCGATACCGACCGTGAACTGGTCGAAAAACGCGAAAGAGAGGAAATCTGCCGCCTCGTAGGTACCTGAGAAGATAAGGCGATCATATCCCGCCCCGCCGTCGAAAAAGCCATCGATCAATTTGCGAGAGGAAATGTCGAAAATACGAAGTTCGTCGTCGGACCCGCCAAAGATCACATTTCCGGATATCTCACTTTCGTCTTCCAGAAGCAGAATGCTGTGGCCCAGACCCGAAGCGAAATCGATGGCCGGTCCCGTGCCAGCCAAGATCCGGCCTGCGTTATGGATGCGTCGGTCTCCGGCATGCCGCGCATCGAACCGAATACCCGTAGTACCGGCGATTTCGCCGCGGTTGTTCACCGTAACGTCATCTGCCGACCGCTCGACGACAATAGCGGTGCCGGTGCGTCCGACGTCACGCGCTTCGATATGCCCCTCGTTATTGATGGTTCCGCCGGAGAGACGAATAGCGGTCTGCTCGCCCTCGATCACGGCGGTTTTTCGATTGGTGATAAGAGTATCTTCAGCAACGATAGCCGTTGCCGCATCGCTGATGATCCTCCCGTTCGTCTCGTTCGTCATGTCCAGCATTCCGCCGGTTTGCCGAACGGCATCCCCTTCCGTGCGGATCAGGCCGGCATTGCGAAGGTCGAATTGACCGGCACGGACAAGAACACCATCGCCCAGCCGGTTGACGACCTCCCCGGAGAACTCGTTTTCGAAGCGGAGGCTGCCGCTGGCACCGAGGTCGAGAACCGGACCGTCGTTTGCCTCGATCGTGCCGCCGTTCGTCACCAGGCTGCCGTCGGCCTGTCTCAGCAAGATTGCTGGGCCAATTCGCTCGTTTTCGATCGTGGCTCCGGCGCGGTTGGTAATCGTAACTCGGCCGGATCCCTCAATTGTTGGACCTAATGAGCTCTTGATCCTTCCCAGCAACTGGTTGGTCAGGTTTGAAGACATCCCCAGAGACACGCCGCCTAAGAAGCCGTCGATCGTTCCGGAGTTCGTCATCGCAGCGAAGGACCCGGCCTCGACGGCCGTACCGGTCTTGCTGGTAATGTTTGAAGTTGCCCTGTTCTGCAAATCTAAGTGAAAAGACGCATGAACGGCGGTCCCGATGTTGCTGGTTATCTGTCCGCCCGCGCTGTTTACAATCAAGGCATTGGTGCCAGCCGAAATTGTTTCAGCGCCTGCAATCGACTCTATTTTACCGGCCAGGTTGGAAAGATTTAGATCCAACAGCGACGTGATTGCCTCACCGGCGGCCCCGGTAAGGGTGCCGAAGTTGTCAATTTCTGCGCCCGAAGTGGTGGCGACCGCGGCCCCGGCACCTGCAAATACGGTTCCCACGTTCGTAAGGCTCAGATTCGTCGGGGCGAAAATTCCGTCATCGGTGCCTTGGATGCTTCCCATATTCGTCACTGTGGGACCAGGTCCGAAAAGAGCCAGCGCGTCAGCGGGACTGAAGACCTGACCGAAGACCTGGACGTTCACCCCGGGGAAGACGGAAACGTAGCCGTCTGGATCGGCCCCGGTGCACAAAACGGCAGAACCGGCTGCGTCCAGTTCAACACAGTCGGCTTGGGCCATGATCGGCAAAAGGCTTGTAATGACACCTAAATATATTGTTTTGGTTGAAAAACTCATCCCTCACTCCATCAAGGATATACTCGACAAGGGTGGCCGGTCGAAGAAACCTGTGTCAATGGAATATTGCACCGGCTTGTAGACGGAAAAAGCGCCCCTTCCTCAGTTAAATCGCTATGCCGTACTCAGGCAAAACTGGGCATTGCGCGCGACGGTCGTGGCCGAGCGGCCTTCAGACCGTGTCTTTCCACTCATCCGCCGCGATCCGGAACCGGTTCAGCCTTGAATAAAGCGTTGTGGGCTGAATCCCCAAAAGTTCCGCCGCGCCCCCCGGGCCCGCGACCTTGCCGCCGGCTTCCCTCAGGCAGGCAAGGATATTGTGCCTGATCATCTGCTGCATCTCGGCCTCGGTCCGTATCAGCTCGTCGTTCCGGCTCGGGCCTGATCTCTCGGACCCCAATTCGACCACCAGCTTGCCGCCGCCCGACACGATGGCGGCCCGTTCGATCACGTTACGCAGCTCGCGGACGTTCCCGGGCCAGTGATAATCCATCAACTGCGCCACGGCCCTCTCCGTCAGCTTGGGCATCGGCAAGTTCAGGCGCCGGCAGGATATTTCAAGCAGATGCGTGCTGAGCGACGGGATGTCCCCAAGCCGATCTCGCAGCGGGACGCATTCAATTGGAAATACGTTCAGTAGGAACAGTAGGTCCTCGCGCAACTTACCGGACTTCACCATTTTTGCCGAATGTCCCGTCATGGCGGAGATGACCCGCACATCCAGATGCCGTGCGCGCGTGTCGCCAAGACGCGTGACCGATCCGTCCTGCAGAGTCTGTGCAAGCCGAACCTGGGTCTCTACGGGCAACTCGGATATGTCATCCAGAAAAATCGTGCCGCCATGGGCAAGCTCCAGCTTGCCGGGCTTGTCTCTGACGGCACCGGGAAAGGCGCCACGGACTTGACCGAAAAGCTCGGCCTCGACCTCATCGGCTGAAACGCTGCCGCACTTGAAATGGATCATGGCCCGCAGTGCGCGCGTGCTAGCCTTGTGGATCGCACTCGCGACAAGAGCCTTGCCCGTGCCGGTTTCTCCGGTGATCAGAACATTCGCATCGGTGGGCGCGACCAGATCGATGCGCGCGCGGATCTGCTTGATCGCCGCCGACGCGCCGACAATGTCGTGATGCGCCCGTTCAGAGGTGATCGCTTCCTGAAGGTAGGCGTTCTCTTCTTCCAGCTTGTCGCGCAGGGACTCCACCTCTTGCAGCGCCTCCTGCAACTTTCGTTCGCTTTCCTTGCGACGGGTGATATCTCGAAAGATGACGACCGCACCAACCAGAACCTGCTGATCGTAGATCGGCGTCGAGACGTACTCGACCTGGATAGGCTTGCCATCCTTGCGCCAGAACACCTCATCTTCGACGCGGTTGATCTTTTCGAAGCGAAAGGACTCGTAGATCTTACAATCATGTGCCGGGTAAACATCGCCGTTCAGGTGATGGTGGTGGATGATCGAGTGGATGTTGCGGCCAAGCAGGTCTTCGGCAGTCCATCCCAGCATCTCGCGCGCGGCGCGGTTAACGAAGGTCGTCTTGCCTTCGGCGTTGACCCCATAGATGCCCTCGCCCGCCGCGTTCAGGATCAGCTGGTTCTGACGTTCCAATTCGGCAAAGAAACGTTCGGCGCGCTTCCATTCCGTAAGACCGCTGCGATGCATCTCAGCGTTCTCCGCAATCGCCGTTCTGTGTTCGAAGGCATCCAGATCTGTCAGCAGCAAAAGCAACGATCCCTCGGGCGCTTTTAGACCACGCGCACGGATCTCACAGCGCAGGTCGCGCCCGTCCGCAGACCGCATGGGCACATCCCGGGTCCAGCTTTCACCGCGATACAAGACCTCTTCGACGAACACGATGAACCGCGGGAGCGATGCACCGAGGAAGAACGAAAAACGTCGCCCAGCATTCATATGCGGCGCGCCCAACAAGAGGCGTGAAGCCGCATCGTTCGCGGCCAAGACGGTATCGGTGGTCGTGTCGAGGGCAAGTGCCGGCTCGGGCAAGGCGGTCAGGAAAGAATCAATCTTGGCGCTCTCGCAGGTCATGCCTCCTGAAATACCCGACGCGCCGATCCCAAGGTAGCGAAATTTCGTAAATTACTGTATTTCGTAAAAAAACGCTATGGCAGATAGGATTTATGTTATTGTTTTTTAACAATATTTAATATGTGCTTAAATTTTAGCACCGGACTTCCCTGCGGCACGGCACTTCGCGACGATGGTCTCATCATTCGTGAAAGGACAGCCGATGACGATAAAGAGCCTTGGAAATCCATTCTCCGAGAAGACCGACCTGCGGCATGGCGCCGATTGTGGTTGCGACAGCTGCCTAAGCGGGCACGGCCATGACAAGACCTACGCGGAACCGGAGACAATGTCGTCCGAGCAGATGCTTGAGCGCGCCGTGGAAAACGCGGTCGTGCGCTCTGTCTTCGGTCACAACGACCTGAGCCGCCGATCCTTCATGGGTATGCTCGGTGGCACCACTTTCGCCGGTGCCCTCGCGTCGGCCTTCCCGCTGGACAAGGCCAAGGCGGCAATCCTCGACGAGCTTGGACCGCCCGAGAAAACCGATCTCAACATCGGCTTCGTGCCGATCACCTGCGCCACGCCGATCATCATGGCGCAGCCGATGGGCTTTTATGAACGCTATGGCCTGAACGCCAAGGTCATCAAGACCGCCGGATGGGCCGTGGCGCGCGACAAGTCGCTGTCGGGTGAATACGACGCCAGCCATATGCTGACGCCCATGCCGCTGGCGATGACCCTGGGCGCGGGATCGGTGGCAGAACCCTACATCATGCCCGCCGTGGAAAACATCAACGGGCAGGCCATCGTTCTTTCGAACGAGCATCTCGACAAGCGCGACCCGAAGCAGTGGAAGGGTTTCACCTTTGGCGTGCCGTTCGAATACTCGATGCACAACTTCCTGCTGCGCTACTATGTTGCCGAGTTCGGCCTCGACCCTGATGTCGATATCCAGATCCGCGTGGTGCCGCCGCCGGAGATGGTCGCGAACCTGCGAGCAGGCAACCTCGACGGATACCTCTCTCCCGACCCGTTCAACCAGCGCGCCGTCTGGGAAGGCATCGGTTTCATCCACGTGCTGACCAAGGAAATATGGCAGGGCCATCCGTGCTGCGCCTTCGCCGCGCCACTCTCCTTCGCCGAAGAGCTGCCCAACACCTACGGCGCGCTTCTGAAGTCGATCATCGACGCGACGCAATACGCCAGCAACCCGGAGAACCGGAAAGAGATCTCGGCCGCGATTGCGCCAACAAACTACCTCAACCAGCCGGTCCCCGTCATCGAGCAGGTGCTGACCGGTACCTTCGCCGACGGCCTCGGAGAGGTGCAGAAGGTTCCCGACCGGATCGATTTCGACCCGTTCCCCTGGCACTCGATGGGCGTCTGGATTCTCACCCAGATGAAGCGCTGGGGCTATATCGAGGGCGATGTGGACTACAAGGCCGTTGCCGAGCAGGTCTACCTTGCCGCGGACTGCAAGAAGGTAATGAACGAACTCGGCTACGACGCACCCGACGTGACCTACAAGTCGCACACCATCATGGGCAAGACCTTCGATCCCGCAGAACCGGAGGCCTATGTCAGCAGCTTCCCAATCGGAAAAGGTTAAGCCATGTTGGGCAGCCTTTCCATAAATCAGCGAGCGGCGATCCTTTCGATCCTGATGCTCGTCTGCGGCCTCCTTATCTGGGAGGCCGCGATCCCCGCCCAAAAAGCCGCAACCGAGCTGACGGAATACGAGCGCCTGATGGGTCTCGGAGAGGAACGCGCCGGTGTGCCGCCGCCCTCGGATGTCCTCGCCAAAGCGTGGGAGCAACTGAGCAATCCGTTCTATGACGCAGGCCCCAACGACAAGGGGATCGGCATTCAGATCGGCTATTCGATCTACCGTGTCCTGACCGGCTACGCGCTCGCGGCGATTGTCGCGATCCCTCTGGGGTTCCTGATCGGCATGAGCCAGGTCGCCTACAAGGCCTTCAACCCGTTCATTCAGGTACTGCGGCCCATTTCGCCGCTGGCATGGATGCCGCTGGCGCTGTTCATCATTCAGGATTCCGAGGCCAGTGCGATCTTCGTGATCTTCATCTGCTCGATCTGGCCAATGCTCATCAATACCGCCTTCGGTGTGGCCGGGGTGCGGTCAGACTGGGTCAATGTCGCCCGGACGCATGAACTTGGCAGCTTCAAGACGGCCTTCACCGTCATCCTGCCTGCCGCCGCGCCGACCATCGTGACGGGCATGCGCATCTCTATCGGCATCGCCTGGCTGGTGATCGTCGCTGCCGAGATGCTCGTCGGTGGGACAGGCATCGGCTACTACGTCTGGAACGAGTGGAATAACCTCGACCTCACCTCCGTGATCTTCTCGATCCTCATGATCGGGGTGGTGGGCATGCTGCTTGATGCAGCCTTCAGCGTGCTGCAGCGCGCCGTCGCCTACGCAGAGTAAGGAGAACCCCATGTCCAAGCCATTTCTAAGTGTAGAACGGCTCACACAGCAATTCCCGGACGGTCAGGGAGGTACCCTGACCGTGTTCGAAAACGCCACCTTCGGCGTCGATCAGGGAGAGTTCGTCTGCATCCTCGGCCATTCGGGCTGCGGCAAGTCCACCATCATGAACATTCTCGCAGGTCTGGCAGAGCCGACCTCGGGCGTGGTCAAGATGGACGCAGTCGAGGTTTCCGGCCCGTCTCTGGACCGCGGCGTTGTGTTCCAGAACTATTCGCTGCTGCCCTGGCTTTCGGCGCTGAAGAACGTGACCTTTGGCGTGAAGGCGCGCTATCCCAACTGGTCCAAGGACAAGGTCGAGGCCCTTGCACGGGATTTTCTCGCCAAGGTGGGGCTTGACGGCGATGTGGTGCATCGCAAGCCGAGCCAGCTTTCGGGCGGCATGCGTCAGCGGGTGTCCATCGCCAGAGCCTTCGCCAACCACCCCAAGCTGCTGTTGCTGGATGAGCCATTCGGCGCCCTCGACGCGCTCACGCGCGGCACCATCCAGGACGAGCTTCTGAAAATCTGGGGCGGGACGGAACAGACCGTGTTCATGATTACCCACGATATCGACGAGGCAATCCTGCTGGCCGACCGCATCCTGCTGATGACCAACGGACCCTTCGCCCGCGTGGCAGAGTCGGTGGAGATCAACATTCCCCGCCCGCGCAACCGCACCGAGATCGTGGAGGATCCCAATTACTACGCGATCCGCAACCACCTTGTGCAGTTTCTCGGCAAACGCTCCAAGGAACTTGCCGGTGAAAAGATCGAGCAGGATGACGTACGTCCCGAAACCGTGCGCTTCGACGCCTCGGGCACATCCGAGACCACCGAAGAGCAGACCGAGAGCAGCCCGCTGCTGCGCGCCGTCAATACCTGAGGGCGCGCAGCGATGTCGCCGACGGACACCAGCCGCCCGCCACTACCGCCCTTCAGCTACGAGGACGCGGTCAAGAAGGTGCGCATGGCGGAAGACGCCTGGAACACACGCGAACCGGCCCGCGTCGCCCTTGCCTACACGCCCGACACGCGCTGGCGAAACCGGGACGAGTTTCTCAATGGCCGTGCCGAGGTCGAAGAATTTCTGACCCGCAAATGGGCCAAGGAAAACGGCTACCGCCTTATCAAGGAGATCTGGGCGCATGACGGCAACAGGATCGCCGTGCGGTTCTGCTACGAATGGCACGACGAGGCGGGGCAATGGTTTCGCGCACACGGCAACGAGAACTGGGAGTTCGACGCGCACGGCTACATGGCCGTCCGCCACGCCTCAATCAACGACGTGCCCATCGCGGAACACGAGCGAAAGTTTCGATGGCCGCAAGGCAAACGTCCGGAGGATCACCCCGGACTGACAGAGCTGGGCCTCTGAAAGCGCCCTGAACGACCTTCACGAGGAGAGAAGCAATGAAAGACACATTCGAGGTACCTACCATGATGACCAAGGAAGACGTGACCGTGATGATCCTGTCGGCCAAGAAGCAGGCCGGCCTTACATGGGAAGGGATCGCCGAGAAGATCGACATGTCCCCAGTTTGGACCCATTCCGCCTGCATGGGCATGAACGGCTTCCCCAAGGACAAGGCCGAGGCTCTCGCGACCGCGCTGGCCCTGCCGCAGGAAGCCGTCAGCGTGCTCGAAGAGCCGCCCACCAAGGTCTGGGAACAGTCCGTGCCCACCGACCCCTGCATCTACCGCTTCTACGAGATCGTGGGCGTCTACGGTCCCACCCTCAAGGCTCTGATCGAAGAGAAATTCGGCACCGGCATCATGTCGGCCATCGACTTCGACATGCAGGTGCAAAAGGTCGAGCATCCCAAGGGCGACCGTGTGAAGATCGAGATGTCGGGCAAGTTCCTCGCCTACAACAACTGGTAAGCAGCGCCCGGCGAAGATGCCGGGCTCACAGTCTTGGCACAGGCCTCCGTTCCGGCGGGGGCCTGTGTTGCGTTTTGGTCGTGAGTCAAAGGCCGTGCCAAGCGCGTGTAAGGCGGCTTTAAATCGCCCCTGCATTCTTCCTTTACGTTTCAGGTACTCTTATCGCTTCAGCCGTGGATCATGAACATCACTTGGGCCTTGGGTAAAGGATGTAATGATGTTGAACAGGCTGGCGACTGAGCTCATCGAGATCATGACAGAGTTGAAAGGTTTCGGTGCGGCAGGCGTAAGGTAAAGAATGGGCGTGAAGTAACTTTATACGAGGTCATGCCGAGCAATCAGTCGATTGGGACGGGAAGCAGTCATTGGCTGCAGTCTGCTTGAGAGTCTGAGTTGCGGGACCAAGCTGCCTGATGCAGGTAAGGCGAGATCGAACTCATTTGCCCAACCCAGTCTTGGAATGTCATGTGGTGCTGCAGCGCGCCTTCCCCGAAGCGGCCATTGGACCATAACAATTGGGGGCAATAACAATTGGGTCGGAAACCAAGCCCGCCGTTTGCTGCGAGACCCTCAGAAATCTTAGATGCGAACTTTCCGGATTCTTTGGTGTGGCAAGCGAACCTAACTTCATTGGCGTCTTCTGGAACTCGAAAAACCATCCAAAAACAGCGGCTTTCTAGCTAGGCAAAAATTATTAGCCGAACGGCCTCGTACCGCTTTTTGAGTAGGGGCAGGTGGTCCTGGATATACCTGTCAGGCCTTGGAGCGCTTAAAGACCTGGTTCCACTGCGCCAGCGCTTTACTTAGATGCGATGTTGGGATTGCCGCAAGAAGTCGATCATTGCCGTCGTCCGCAATCAAAACTTGTATATCCGTTGCCATCTCGAATGCCGAACATGTTGGGCCTGCCCTTCCCAAGCGACCAAGACGTCTGCAACCAACGTTCTCGGACATGACCTTCTGGAGCAGTTTGTGGAGGTGGTCCCTGATTGTTTTGTCGGGATCATGGCTTACGATCTGACCATCAGCTGAGTGGTATACCCATCCCAGAGATTTCGAATGCGTTGTCTTCAGGAAGGTCTTCAGCCGGTTCTGGAGCTGAGACAGCCGGCTGTATTCCAAAAGATGCCGGGCAGCGCATGTGGCGCCGTTCCTATTGACTTTGGTAGCGCGCCCGATCGGGCGCACCCGCAGCGGGCCGGATCGCAGGCTCAGAGCTCTGAGCGCTCTTGCGCAAACACGTGCAACGGTGTCAGCGTCGGTATCCATCTCAGTATCGAACTCGACTGTTCTCTTGCCTATTTTCAATTCGATCAAGCGTCGGTTCGATACCACGAATGTCGCTTCGATGCCGGCGTCAGAAAACAGTGCGAACTTGCGCGGCAGTATTGTTTCGTCAATCTCCTGCGACAAATGCGCGATCAAAGCGGCGTAATCTTGTGACAATGTCGATTTTTCTTCGTGGAGCGCATCGCAGGACGTCGTTACACGCAATAATTTTTCGCGCAGACGAGCGATCGCTGCTTGGTCGGCGAGTTTGTGGGCGGTTGCTGCGTATTGCATCAAGCCGCCCTCGCCATTTCGGTCAGGATTTCTTGAGCGGACTGGGCGACCAGCGGAATATCCGACGCACTTTCGCAGACGCAACACAAGATGTCGGAGTTTCCGGCTTTGGAGCGCACGAAAATACGCACCTCGTCCGGCGTCGCGACCACGACGAGATCATTGTCTTCCGTTATGAGGTCCGAGAGGGCGAAGTTCTGGGACGCCTCGCGCAGAACCTCTTCCAAGTAGTCCTGCTTGTAGAGCCGCGACGCGCTAGTGCGCAACGCGAGTCCCGTCGAGATGTCGCCGAACGACGCAAGCGTGCAGCCGGGCACAGCTTGCCGCAATTCATCCAGGCGATCCGAAAGGGTCATGGGGCTCTCCTATGAGGACAAGGCATCTTTATCGGTTAGCCAGGCTGGCCTTTGTCGGGCGCTCGGTCCGGCCACGCATTTGGGTCAGAACACGGACGCGCTTGGGAATCACGCTTTGGGCACCGTATGCAGCCGTCTTTTGCGGCGCGGCTTGGGTTTGAGTGGCGTCACTTTGACCGGGCGGCTCTGAACGTGGCGCGACGTTCGTGTCCGCCGCTTCGGCTGCGGAGTCAGCGATCGGCGCGGTATGCGGCTTCGACGCTACAGCCATCAGACGTTCAATGAGATCGTTGACGAAATCCGCAGCGCCGCTGGCCTTCCACTTCGCCTCATCGTCCCCGGCTGCAATCGCTTCGGTGATCGAGATGGGAAAGATGTTTTGGAACAGCCCATCCGTTTCCTTTTTCAAGCGCATCATGACGCGGCTCAGGTCACGCTCGGAGTGCAACTTGTCGACCTGCGTGACAAGCAGGATGTTCTGCCCATTGGTGCTTTCGGCAATCTGCTCCCAGGTCGCCGCTTCCGACTGGCGCCAAGCCTGCGTCGCTTGCGTGCACCAGATCACACTGTCCACCTCGTCCATGACCGACATCCAAACATCGGATGACATGCTGGGGTCCGAAATTCCCGGCATGTCGATCAGGTCGCAGATTTCCAATGTATCAGACGGATGGAAAAGTCGAATCATGCGCGTTTCTTCGAGCACAACCTGATCGATCTCTTCGGTTTTGATCCGTGTTTCGGTGCCATCATGACCGACCGCGTAGGCAGCACTTTCGCCGTAGCTGATCAAGACCGGCGGGAGGCGTGTCGCCGTCACCTTGATCGGCAACGGATCATCGCCGAGAAACAGCTTTGACAAAGTGCTCTTGCCGGCGCTGAATTCTCCCATGAGGGCCAGGCGGGTCTTGCGGGGCTGGTGTCCCAGAAAATCGTTGGTCACGGTTGTCTCCTTGGTCATGTCGCGTAGCGTCTCAGTGTTTCAAGTGTGCCATCAAGCATCTGGCCGTGATTTTCCTTTCCAGACGCGTTGGAGAGCCGTTGCGCATCGCCTTTGCGGTCCGGGCCAGCGGACAGATCGAGCAGGATGCTGCGCTGTTCTTCCAGGTAATTTTCGAGCTCCTTGAGGAGTTCGGCCCGGATGTCGGCCGCCTGCGCGAATTTCATCTGGCTCATGAAGTCTTCCGTCTCGGCGCTGATGAGGTCGCGAAACTTTTTTGCGAAGGCCTTGTAGCCGCGTGTGCGCCGCCACCATGCGGTCCACCAACTGTCATTGAAGTCGAGGGCGATCGTCTGGCCCAGCGACACCGGAGAGGGGATTTGCGGCACGCTCGGCACTGCAAGCTGAATGCCTTCCACAGCCGGACCAAACCCACGGTAAAAAAGCTGGGCCGTATCGTTTACGGCTTGCTCATAGATCGCTTGTGCGGATTTGCGCGCCTGATTGCCCATCGACAAATAAGCCGAGCGCAACAACATGCGGAGCCCGGCAGGGTCGTATTCCCACACATGCTCGTCTCCGTAGGTCTCAAGATGACCAAGAAGGGAATGCGTGGCGCGCTCTATGAAATTCGTATGAGCGCGATCGGCACGGTCGCTGTAGTTGTCGAAAATCCGTGTCAGTTTCTCGTTGAGGTCTTCGACATGCTGCTTGGCGAGCCGATCAAATTCGGCGCGAACGTCCGCCTTGCTCATATCACTTGCAAAATCGTGTCCTTCGATTTTCACGATTTGTGTGGCCTGTTGCGATGTTGCGATCGTGGTGGCGGAGGCTGCGACCTTGGAAAGAAAGGGCTTGCCAAGATTGGTGATAACTTGTTTCGACACGGCCGCCATCAACTGCGGCAAACCGGAGAATTCCCAGATGACGTCCGAAGGCGCCTTTTCGATCGTCGTGCTTCCCAGCACCGCCTTGGTATAAGACAGGAGCGCGTCGGCGCTCGACGCATGCATGCGGCCCAATTCTCCGGTCAGTGCCATGTTGGCCCAGTATGCACTGCCGAAAACAAGTTCGGCGTCCTCGGGGCCGTTGTTGGTCTTGAGGGTCGCGCGAATGCTTTCCTCGATCTCTACCATCTGGGCGGCGGGATCCGGTAATTCGTCGATCCGGTTTACGAAAATGATGACATCACGCGATTTCAGGTTCGAGATCATGCGCAAAAGCGCCATATCCACCGAAGTCAGAGCCTGCGTGGCCGAAAGAACCACGAGACAGATCCGGCTGTCTCGCAGGGCCTGGATCGTCACCATCTCACGCATCATGAAAGTGTCGTTGACACCCGGCGTGTCGCGGATGCACATGCGGAACGGCACGGTCGGGCAATTAAGATACAGCTCCGACGAACGGGTGATATCGGCAAAGCGACCCTGATCGTCCGTCACTGCATCGTGGGTTCCGATATCGAAATCGTCACCGAGGCAGATGTAACGTTCGAGCAGATTCTTGTCGAAATAGCTGTACTCGTGCTCCTGGCCCATGAGGAGTTCAAAGTTCCGCCCAAGTCGCGCCTTGGCGTTTGCGCGCATCTTTTCGATCTGGTCCCGTATCTTGTTGAGTTCGCCTTCTGCTCCGGCGCGGTTTGCAAGCTCGCCGATCCGCCCGCCCTTGTTGGTCAGGCGATTCCACTCTTCCTCGGTCATGAAGCGGAAACTGGCGCCGTTTTCCCCACGGTCCTCGGCCGGGCACAGGTGCAGCGATGTCACGACGGACGTCCACGGGTTGACGTCGGAGGGCAACAGGTCTGCCCATCCTGCGATGGAATTGATCAATGCCGTCTTGCCTGCCTTGACCTGGCCCAGGACGGTCACACGCGGTTCGAACGACGCCAGGTCTTTCTTGAGACGCTGGACCGGTTTGCGCGTCTCCTCGCCAGTGATCAGTTCTAGCTGATCCAGCGCGACCTCTAATGCGGCTGCGTCCTTCGCGAAGTCAGCAAGCTCTTCCATCCCGGCCCGCAGGTTGGAAGGACCGTCCGTGGACCGAATTTCCGTCGCTGTCTCCATTTTCGCTTCGATGTTCATTCTAAACCTGTTTTTGTATGCGCCCTGCCAAAGCAATGCTCTGTTTTGCCCCTTATGCGTGGTGCGCGAGTGGCAAGGAGTTCTGGTGATAGTTGCACACGTTTTCGGGCAACTCTGATCGCCTCTTCATCTAGTTGCTCATCTTTTCCGTGAGTTCCTTGCGGATTTGGAGCACAAGCGTCACGGCATCGAGCGCGGCATCCTCTCCGCGCTCCAGCTGGAACAGCATGAGCATCTCTTCACCCTCCTTTAAATTCTCCTGCAAGGAGTCGGTCACCGGATCTCCTCCGTCTGCGGACCCCAGGAGATCCGTCACCGAATTGATGGCCTCCTTACAGCCATCCAGAACCATGTCAGTATCGGGCTCTTCGGACCCCTCCAGCGCGTCCAGCATCCGGATCGCGTTGCGTTGCAACAGATCAATTGCCTGCGACTGTACAACTAAGGAGTGTTTGTCGCTTGATGCGGCCGAAACGGCTGCGTCGACCGCTTGGCATTTGGTCAACGGCGTTACAGGCGACGCGACACCTGCGGCGTTGGCCGCAAGGGCCGGTTGCGGCAGCTTTGTTAAAAGGCGGTCCATGAAAATCCGCGCCTGATCAATATCTGCGGTCCGACCTTGCCGGATCTGACGCGACACCAGCTCTTCCAGTGATTTCCCGCCGCTGGACGACCACAGTGCCTCGTCCCGGACCTCTGCGCTGGTTCGTGCGGTGATGCCCTGGATCGTCGCAACCGGAAAAAGCCCGAGGAATTCGTCAGCAACGATAGGCTCCAGGCGATCAATGGTGCTTTGCAGGATCCCGCGCATAAGCTGCTGTTCCGCCATGGTCAGGGCCAAGACGCTATGATCCTTCATTTGATCCGGCACGAGAGACCACAGATGTTGTTCTTCCTCGCCGAACTCCTGACTGCACCAGATCACCAGGTCTGCTCGCGCAACCGCTGCTCCGAGCGCCGAGCGCTTTTCTTCATCCGTGCCAAAAAGGCCGATTTCCACGAACTCTTGCTGGATCAGCCGAGGGTCCGGCAACTCTTGGCGCGCGCGCACGGCATCTTCGGGAATTCTGCAATACTTCAGCAGGCCAGCGGTAGAAGACACCGAGCCGTCTGCGCGTTCGATCAAGGCCTGCTCGGTTTCACCATAGGTAAGCTCGAAGACCGGCACGCTTTTCGCCTGGCCGATTTCAGGTCGAGCGACCATCATCTCGATCAGCCTGGATTTGCCGCTGCCTGCAAGACCCGTGACCACGACCTGCACAGGTCTCTTCAGAAGCCCCAAGAGACGCGCGCCGCAACGGTGATAAGGTGGCGGCAGGTCGTCTTGACCAAGCACACGTTCAAGCTCGTCAATGACAGGATTAACTTGTTCTGCGCTGTTCACTAGAAGCCCCGCATCATACTTGTCTGACCGCGTTCTTTGAGCGCCTGAAGCGGGTCATGATCGTAATGGTTTCGCCTTTCTCGTCCTTGGAACGCGTAAAGATTTCCTTGTCTTCACGGGCATTTGCTAGAGACGCCTCGCTCGTCACCTTTATGACGCAAAGCGACAGGTTGTCCTGGCATGGATCGTCGAGCTTCTTTATTTCCTGGGTCAACGTCGCGCAGATTTCGTCGGAAGGTTTCTTTCCCTGAAAGCGCAGCAAACCTTCGATCTGCTCTTCCGAGATGAATTGAAGCCCGTCGCTCGCGGCAATCAGGATATCGTCTTCCCGGATTGTGTAAGGTTTCGCGGGACAATCGATCTGGGCGATATCTCTACCGATCAATACGGAGGTCAGAGAGCTTTGATCGGGATGCTGTATCGCATCTGCACGGCTCATGATCCCGGATGACACCAAAAATTCAATCTGCGACGCAAGCGCGTGGTTTTCGTTAAGACGTGTCAGGGTCCCGTCGCGAAAAAGATAAAGAGGGGAATCTCCGACCGAAACCCAATATAGGCGGTTTTCCACAAGCACAGATGCAAGCAATGTAGCGCCCATGCCCCGCGCCTTGGGTTGTTGGCGAACGTAGTGATGGATGCAGTCATTGGCGTTGCGAGCCGCACCCTTGAGAACCTCTCCAATGCGCGCCTCAAGTAGTTCCGGATCACCCGATTGCAGTTTCAGTTCACTGAAGACTTCGGTGACCACGATCTTGCTTGCGATATCTCCGGCCGCGTGGCCGCCCATGCCATCCGCGAGGACAACAAAGCCGAACGGCTGACCGAACGGAAAATCCGACGCAAGTGCATCCTCCTGACGTTCGCGGCGGCCCAGATCGGTGACCATCGCGGTGTCGAAGACGAGATTAGCCCTGCTGTGCATGGGCTTGCACCGCTTCGTTGTTCTGTTCCCAAGAAAAGTCCGGGGAGCAAAAGGGGACAAAATGCAGAGTCGTTTCCCCGATGGTTATGAGATCACCTGCCGCCAGCTCCTCCGTGCTCAGCACGGGCCGGTCGTTTCGGCGCACGATGTTTGCCTTGCCGCCGTGGCCGATGTAGAACTCTTGTCGCTTGGCGTCATAGGCGATTGAAGCATGGTTCTCTCGCGAGATGCTGTTGTCCCCGAAATCGAGGCGCACCGTCTGGCCTTCACCGCGTCCGATGGTGCTGACACCTTGGAAAAGCGTGAAAGCAGAACCTCGGCCTGCGCCCTCGACGACAATAAGCCACCCGACCGGGAACGAAGTGTAGGGCGCTGCACTGGCCTGTCCGTTCTCCGCCATCGGGTCAGTGTCGGTTTCCATCGCTGTGTTGAAGCCCAACAATCTGGTCTTGACACGTCCGTGTCGGCTCGCGCCGCGGCCAACGGCAGGCTGCGGGACCTCGACGCGCTCCGGCATGTTCCCGGTTGGCGCTGACGCAGATTGAGCCGCTGATTGTGCCTCTGAAGATTCTGCGTTCAGTTGCGTGGATTGCGGCGGCCAAGCGGAACTCTCCGGCGGTGGCGGTGCTACAGTGGCGGTATCATCTTCTGGGGCCTGCTCTTTCTGGAGATGATCGAGAGTCGTCAGGGATGCTGATTGGTCCGGGCTTTCCGCTTCTGACCCAACTTGTTCGTCGGTTATGCCCTCTTCCCGAAATACCTCGAACAGAGAGTAGTCTTTCCCGTCGAAGTCGCGCTGGGCCTGATCCTTGCGGTTTGGCAAGAGGGCCTCTTGGTCCGCTTCCGGGGCAGCTTCATCGGACTTTTCGGCCTCGGTCGCCTCCGTATGCTCGGAATCGGAACTGACCGGCGCGTGCCATGCTTTTACTTCCGGCTCGGCGTCCTCAAAAAAATCCTCGAAATCATCCGGCTCTTCGCTTTCGTCAAAGAAGTTTGCGAATTCGTCGCTTACACCCATGCCTCTGGCGCTACCGTCATGATCCTCGTTAAGCGGCTCGTGCGCCTTTGTATCGGATTGATTTTCACTAGCTTCAACCATGCCGGTCTCGAGTTCCGCGATGGAGTTGCCATACGAACTCGCAGACAGTGCAGGTTCGTTCTCCGGGACAGGGACCAAGGACTTCTCATTAAGGTGCGGATCCATCCAGCGCTTTTCGCTGATGATATCTCGAATGAATTTCATACTGCTTCCTTTCGGTCCATTTGCCTATGTGGTGGCGCCGTGCCGCATTCTCGAAAGCTTCCGAAACAAGCGCAAAAGCCTGGGTTCAGAGGCTTCTGCATATGCATGCTCTGGCTGTTCCTGGGTGACGGAGTCCGATGCGGCGAGGGCGCGTTTGCGCCATGGCTTTTCGTCTTGCTCTTTCAGCCATTTTTCTAGGTCTTCGATCGGCTGACCGAAGATATCTACAAGTGGAGCAGGCTTTTCATTCACCTCCGGGACAGAATTGATCTGTTCCTTAGGCTGGGGCGCTTTGAGTTTTGTGTTGGTGTCTTGCACGAGAGACGAAATATCCAAAGCGAGCTCTACCTCCACTTCGGTGTCTTTCTGGGGCGGCGAAGAGGTCACTGCGATGGGGTGCGCAGGCGTATCGAAAGCTGACTCAGCCATTTCGGAAGAGGCATCGTCCGCAACAGTACTGGAGTTTGGCTGCGCGTTGTCCAGGTGGTCGAGCCAAGCCTGCGCACTCTCGAAGCGGTCCTTTTGGGGAACAAAAAGCGCTTTGTCGATGGCACTTAGAAACGCGGCGTCAAAGGCCCAGTTCCCATCCACAAGCGGCTTGTAAGGATCCGGCATATCCGACGTCAAAGCGGCAACACGCTTTTGACAATCGGGGGGCGGGCTGCCCGTGATCAGGTGGTAAAAAGTCGCCCCGACCGAATAGATATCGCTCGAAGGTTTCTGCTCGCCGTCAGTGTAGTAGAATTCATGCGGCGAGTATCCGTCCTTTACCGCCATGACATATGAGTGCGCGCGTGTTTGAGGTTTGATTTCCTCCCGGGCGGCACCGAAATCTATGATGGTCAGCTTATCGTTTGCATCAGTCAGAAGATTGTCGGGGGAAATGTCGCGGTGGAGCATTCCCATCCCATGTACATAGTCCAGTGCACTCAACGTATCGCGAAGAAGAGTTTCAATCATCGCGTCGGTGATACGACCGGGATCGACCTCCAGCATTGTGAGCAGGTCCATACCATCCACGAAATCCATTGCGATATACGCAGTATTGTTTTCTTGGAAAACCTGATGGACCTTTACGATGTTCGGGTGGTCGAACTTGGCCATGCGCAAGGCTTCGCGCAGGAAACTGAGGATCACTTTCTGGAACGGTTCCTGATGCTCGATTTTATGTGGTCTTACTTCGCCGTTCACTCGGCGACAGATCGTGCTGGGAAAGCATTCCTTGATGACGACGATCCGATCAAGGCTGTCGCGAGCGAGATAAGTCATGCCGAACCCACCCCCGATCAAGTGTTGTTCGATCTTGTATTGCCCGTAGAGCAATGTGTGGCCCGGCGAAAGCCAGTCGAAGTCGCAGTCACTCAGATTGGTCGCGGTGTTTTTCACGTCAACTCTGCCCAAAGTTTCTGGAAAACTTCAAAGAAACTCAAAACACTCGCACGAACACTCTAAGGTTGAAGCGCTATTGTGATCAAAACGTGTCCATATTCGTCCAAAGATTTGGCAATGTCGGACAATGGTAGCTTTTCTGCAGACCTCACCTAAGCGGGGTCGACTTTCAAAAAGCCAGCAACTGCATTGCGCAGGCGGTCGGACAGGACCATTTTTGACATAACCTGCAAAGCACATTCGCGCTTGGGTCATAGCCCCGGTCAAAATAGGCCATAACAGTGTCTTCCCGAGGGAACTTCATCATGGAGAGGACCAGCCTTCACGGATCCGGAGATTCGAACCCGGTGCTGGCGCCAAGCGCCGGAAGCACCAGTTGGCGTCTCAAAGGCAAAGGCCTGCTTCGTCCGAAGCTCGGACATCGATACCGGAAAGCTCACTGCATTTCGAATGAATGTCAGCTATTCTTGCTGCATCATGGCTAACCTCACCGGTCGATGTAATTGCTGCATCTGCGAGCAATAGCAGCCGAGCAATTCCACTTTGGGCTCTATTCGGCCATTAGCAGCGCTGAACATGAAGGTCTGACTTGTGCCGAATGCGAAGATACGTAGCCGCTCGATCCTGTTGTGGTTGCTCTCCCGTCCTCGTCGCAATCAGACCAATCGGGAAACCGCCTTGCCTTCTCAGAGGGATGCCGCCGCGCGGCTGGCCTGATCGTATTGGCCGGACAATCCCCGTAAGATGCGGGCGATATCACGCAGTTCCTCGCCCGCGAGACCGGTGCCGCCGGACGCATCCAAGAGACATTGCCTTCGCACGTCGCGGTACGATTCGCAGAGCGCGCTGCCGTCGTCGGAGGTGCGGTAGAAAACTTCCTTTCCGCGCTTTTCAGAGACGATGAGACCGGCCTTGGACAACTTGCGCAGCGCGTAATTGACGGTGTGCGTGTCCTCGATATTGAGCAGAAAACAGATGTCCGACAGGCGCTTGTCGCGGTTGCGGTGATTGGTGTTGTGCAGAATCAGGATATCGAGCGGGTTAAGCTCGCCCTGCCCGGCCGCGGCCATGCAGCGCGTCATCCAGCGGGAAAACGCGTTGTACGCGATGATCAGGCCGAATTCGAATTCCGACAACTCCCAGCCCTCGCCTTCGGCAAGATGGCGCGACGACACGATGCGGCGGTTTTCCGGTTGGGTTTTTTCCATGATGCTGCCTATTTATTGTTAGCGAAACGCTGGGATTTCATTGACTTTTTCATATCCTAAGCCATCGCACAATTCCCCGAGTTTGAGGCCAGACGGCCGGTCTTCTGAAGCAAGAACCGCGCGAACGAGATGTTCACTACATAGCAAACTTGACAAAACGTTGACGAATTGCAAACGTATTGCAAATAATCCGTAGTTTTATAACTCGCAGGGAGAAATGTGATGACTATGATGCAAACATTGGGTGGTGCGGCGATCGCATTTGCGGCACTGGCCCTTCCGGCCAAGGCAGAAACGTGGGACATGCCCACGCCCTACCCGGATGCCACGTTCCACACGGTCAATATCGCGGAATTCGCCAAGGACGTTGAAGAGGCGACCGGCGGCAATCTGGCGATCAAGATCCATTCCGCAGGATCGCTCTTCAAGCACCCCGAGATCAGCCGGGCTGTACGCGGCGGGCAGGTGCCAATCGGTGAGTTCTTCCTGTCTTTGCTTGCGAATGAAGATCCGGTATTCGGGGCGGATTCCCTCCCTTTCCTCGCCACCAGCTACGACGAGGCCCAAGCGCTCTGGGCCGCACAGGAGGATGTGATCACCGCGCTTCTGGACGAACAGGGTCTGATGCCGCTTTATGCCGTGCCGTGGCCGCCGCAGGGGCTTTACACAACCAAGGAAATCACGTCCGTCGATGATCTGGCGGGTCTCAAGTTCCGCACCTACAATGCCACGCTGGAGCAGTTCGCGAGTCTTGCAGGCGCCGCACCGACGCAGGTGGAAGTGCCCGACATTCCGCAGGCATTCAGCACCGGGCGCGTCGAGGCGATGATCACCTCGCCCTCGACTGGCGTGAACTCCAAGGCGTGGGATTTCCTGTCGCATTACACCGACATTCAGGCGTGGATTCCGAAGAACATCGTCGTAGTTAACAAGCGGGCCTTTCGCCGCTTGGACGAAGACACGCAGAACGCCGTCCTCGAAGCCGCCAAAGCCGCCGAAACACGGGGCTGGGAAATGAGCAAGTCGGAAGCCGCCGAGATGACCAAGGTCCTGAAGGAAAACGGTATCACCGTGGCCGAGCCGTCCGAGGAACTGACCCAAGGTCTGCGGGACATCGGCGCGCAGATGCTCGACACGTGGAAGGAAAACGCCGGAGAGACCGGACAACAGCTTCTGGACGCCTACGAAGGCTGAGACACCGCGACCGAAGCCCGAGGCGCGCGCCAAGACGCGCCCGGGTTCTTTACCCCACCAACAGGGAGATTTCACCCATGCGGCGCATGCTCGATACGCTTTACCGTGCGGCCGGCGGGCTGGCGGCACTTTTCATCCTCGCCATCGTCGCGCTGGTCTTTGCGCAGGTGGGACTGAACCTCGCCGACAAGATCACGATCGGACTGACGGGCAAAGGCCTTGGGGTCACGATCCCGTCCTATGCCGATTTCACCGGGTTCTTCCTGGCCGCCGCGAGTTTCCTGGCGCTGGCCTATACGCTGCGCAAGGGGGGACACATTCGGGTGTCTCTGGTGACCCAGGCGCTGGCTGAGCGCACGCGCCACGCCGTGGAGGTTGTCGTGACCGCGATCGGTCTGGGCATGTCGGGCTTTGCGGCGTGGTACATGATCCTGCTGGTGCTGGAATCGCACGAATTCGGCGACAAGAGTTCCGGCATGGTGTCGGTGCCGCTCTGGATTCCGCAGGTGCCGGTGGCGCTTGGTCTGATCATTCTTACCATCGCGCTGGCCGACGAACTTGTCGGGCTGCTGCGCGGACGCTCTGCCAGCTGGACCGGCAAGGGCGAAAACCTCCTCAAAGAGTAAGGTGCGCCCATGTCCGTCACGGTTCTTTCGATCATCCTGCTTGTCTTGCTCTTCGCCTTTCTGGGCGCGGGGCTGTGGGTGGCCTTCGCCCTCTTGGGCGTCGGCATCGCGGCGATGGCGCTTTTCAGCGATGCGCCACTGGGGCTGGTCATGGCGACCACCCTTTGGGGCCACGGCAACAACTGGGCGCTGGCCGCACTGCCGCTTTTCATCTGGATGGGCGAGATCCTGTTCCGTTCGCGCCTGTCGGACGACATGTTCGCCGGGCTGTCGCCGTGGATGAACCGGCTGCCGGGGCAGCTTTTGCACGTCAACGTCTTTGCCTGTGGGATCTTCGCCGCGGTCTCGGGCTCTTCCGCTGCCACTGCCGCGACCATCGGCAAGCTGTCGATCCCCGAGCTGACCCAACGGGGCTACCCAGAGAAAATGGTGATCGGCACGCTGGCCGGCTCCGCCACGCTGGGGCTGCTGATCCCGCCATCGATCATCCTGATCGTCTATGGCGTCGCGACCGAGCAATCCATTGCGCGGCTTTTCGTGGCGGGTGTCTTGCCGGGCGTCCTGTTGGTTGGCCTGTTCCTGGGCTACGTCATCCTGTGGGCGCTGCTAAACCGCAAGCGTTTGCCCGACGAGTCGCTGGCGGTAAGCTTCACGGAACGGCTGCGCCGGTCGCGCCGGCTGATCCCGGTGATGCTGCTGATCCTGGGCGTCATCGGCTCGATCTATGCCGGGCTCGCCTCGCCCACGGATGCGGCGGCGGTGGGCGTCGTGCTGGCGCTGATCCTGTCGTGGAGCACCGGGACGCTGACAAAACAAAGCTTCGTCGACGGGCTGATGGGGGCAACTGTCACCTCCTGCATGATCGCCTTCATCCTGGCCGGCGCATCCTTTCTGACCGTCGCCATGGGCTTCACCGGAATCCCGCGCATCCTGGCGGAATGGATCGGATCGCTGGGGCTGTCGACCTTTACGCTCTTGGCGGCGCTTACCGTCTTCTTCGTCATCATGGGATGTTTCCTCGACGGCATCTCGGTCGTGGTGCTGACCGCGTCGGTCATCATGCCGATGGTGCTGGAGGCCGGGATCGACCCGATGTGGTTCGGCATCTTCCTGGTGATCGTGGTCGAGATGTCGCAGATCACGCCACCTGTCGGGTTCAACCTCTTCGTGTTGCAATCGCTGACCGGGCGCGACATCCTTTTTGTTGCCAAGGCGGCCTTGCCGTTCTTCCTGCTGATGGTGGCGGCGCTGGTGATCATCTCGGTCTTCCCGTCCATCGTCACCTTCCTGCCGGGGCAGATGTAGGATGAGCGATGAAGGGACTACCAGCCCGCAGGCGGCCACGAAGGAATGGCCGAAGATCCGCACTGTCGGTGTGGACGGGATGCTGGTCAGCTTCGGCGACCGCCTGAGCGAGCCGGCCAACCGCGCGGCACTGGCCTTCCGCGCCGCACTCGACCGGGCCACGCCGGAGGGGGTGGAAGAGACATCGACATCGCTCATCTCGGCCTATGTGCGGTTCGATCCGGTGCATCGCGATCACGCCGGGCTGCGCGCCGACCTCGACACGCTTTTGCAGGACCGTGACTGGTATGCCGCCGACCTTCCGCAGGGGCGGCGCGAATGGCGCATTCCGACGGTCTTCGGCACCGACCTCGCACCCCAGCTCGACGAAGCGGCAGCGGCGGCGGGTATGACGCCGGACGAGGCAATCGCCTCGATCTCGGACACAGTGGTGCGGGTGCAGACCATCGGCTTCGCGCCCGGTCAGCCCTACCTGGGCGAACTTGGGCCGGACTGGGACATCCCCCGCCAGAAGGCCCTGACCAAGCGCATACCCGAGGGCGCGCTGGCCGTGGCAATCCGGCAGCTCGTGCTGTTCTCGGTCTCCACCCCGACCGGGTGGCGGCATATCGGACAGACCGGGTTTCGCCTGTTCAGACCCGATGCGGAAACACCCTTCGTCCTTCGCCCCGGCGACGCCGTGCGGTTCGAGCCGGTCTCGCCCGAGCGCTTGCAGGCGATGAAAGACGATCCGGATGGCGGTGCCCGCGCCAAGGATCTGACATGAACCGGGCGCTGATCGTACACCGCGCGGGCCCCGGCCTGACGCTGCAGGACCGCGGGCGGCCGGGCTATATGGGCTTTGGCCTGTCGCCGGGGGGCGCGGCCGACCGGCTGGCGCTGGCCGAGGGCGCGGCCCTGCTGGGGCAGGACAACGGCTTGGCCGCTTTGGAAATGGCCGGCACGGGCGGCGAGTTCGAGGCGACGTCGGATTTGCGCATCGCCCTGACCGGCGCCCAGATGCGGGCGGCCATCGACGGGACGCGGATCGCCTGGCACGCAAGCCATGCCCTGCCCGCCGGGGCGCGGCTGACCATCGGCGGGGCCGAGATGGGCAGCTACGGATACCTGCACGTGGGCGGCGGATTTGCCGGACCCGAGCGGTTGGGATCACGCAGCGTGCACGTATCAAGCGGGCTGGGATCGGCGGTGGGGTCCGACACACGGCTCGAAATCGGCGAGGACACCGCCCCGACCGAGGTGAACCGGCTGCTGCCCGTCGAGCCCCGGTTCGAGGGCGGCACGGTCCGCGTCGTGCCGAGCCTGCAGACGGATTTCTTCGATGCCGACCAGATCAAGCGGTTCGAGACGACCGGCTTCACCCGCGGCGCCCATGGCAGCCGCATGGGCGTGCGGCTCGATTTCCAAGGCGACGGCTTTCACAGCGATGCAGGCCTCAGCGTGCTGTCCGAGGTCGTGGTGCCCGGGGACATCCAGATCACCGGCGACGGTGCGCCCTTCGTGCTGCTGGGCGAGTGCCAGACGACCGGCGGCTACCCCCGGATCGCCTCGGTGCTGCCTTGCGACCTGCCGAAAGTGGTGCAGGCCACGCCGGGCACGGCGCTGCGGTTCCGGTTCGTTTCGCTGAATGATGCGGTAGAGGCCGAACGCCGCGCCGCCGCGCATCGCCGGGGGCTGCGGTCCGCGCTGACCCCGCTGGTGCGCGACCCGCACGATATCCGGAACCTGCTCGCCTACCAGCTGATCAGCGGCGCCACGGCCGGGCGAGAGCTTGAGGAGACATGACATGACAGCCACGGTAGACCTGAACGCCGACATGGGCGAAAGCTTCGGCCCCTGGGTAATGGGCGACGACGCGGCGCTTCTGGACATCGTGACCTCAGCCAACATCGCCTGCGGGCAGCACGCGGGCGACTGGGACGTGATGGCACGAACCATGGCCGCGGCGCGGGACCGGGGCGTCGGCATCGGTGCGCATCCCGGCTTCCCGGACCTGCAGGGGTTTGGCCGGCGGCGCATGACCATTCCGCCCGAGAGCCTTGCCAACCTCGTGCGCTACCAGCTGGGCGCGGCGATGGGCATGGCGCGGGCAGCCGGCGCCGAGGTGCGACATCTCAAACTGCACGGCGCTCTAGCCAACATGGCGTCCGAGGACAAGGCGGCGGCCCGGGCCTGTTACGAGGCGGCACTGTCGGTCGCGCCCGATATTGTCATCATGGTGCTGGCGGGCACGGCGCAGCAGGCGGCAGTGGCGGAACTGGGCTGCCGGACGGCCTGCGAAATCTTCGCGGACCGCGCCTATAACGATGACGCGACACTTGTCGACCGCAGCCAGCCCGGCGCGGTCATCCACGACCCCGAGGCCGCCGCCGCCCGCATGGTCAAGATGGTGGGCGACGGCGCGATCATCACCGAAAGCGGCAAGCGCATCGCCACCCGCATCGATACGATCTGCCTGCATGGCGACACGCCAAGTGCCGTCAAGATCGCGCGCCATGTCCGGGACGCACTGGAAGGGGCCGGCACGGAACTGAAGATGTTCGCGGGTGAGCCTCTCGCATCCTGATTGCGGGCGATCGTCGCGCACACGGCCGAAACTGACGACTTCTTTCTCCGATTTTGCCAGTATTGTCACCTGCCAGCAGGGAAAACCACGCGATACCGGATCGCCGGAGACTGGCTGCACAGCCAAGCCTCCCGGTCCTTTCACCGATCACCCGCGCGGGAAATGTCCGGGCGGAAAATCCCCCGGTTCAAGCCCCTGCGACGGGCGCGCCCTGTGACGACTGACGCAGTGCGGCAGAGGCCTCTCCGACACGGGGCCGTCAGACAGGGACGAGACCCGGAAACCTAGCGAATTTCGTTGACGAGAAGAATGACCTCCTGGAAGGCGTGCGGATCGTCCTGCTTGTCTGTCTTTGACCTGAAGACCCGCTTATCGACCGAAAACGCCTCGAACCCGTTCAGTGTATGACCCACTTTCACAATATCGCCCACGTTAGGCACGTGGTCCGTCTCTTTCTCCAAGATGACTTCTTTAGGTATCTGGTTTATCTGAAAATTTTCTTCACGAACGATGCTGATTTTCATGATCACTCCTCCCGAGCAAGCCCATGCAGCCCGGCACAGAATAGCACATCCTCGGTTAGGCTGGGGAAGAAACTCAGGGGCCGGCCCGTGCCCGATATTTGCAACCGACGAACCACCAAATCGCAAAGCCTACGTTACATAAGGCGCGGTCTGGTGATGCGGCAATTCGAATGGACCAAAGCAGATAAAGCGGCACGCTACCGGAGAAGATGCGGTCCGGTCGGCAGGGGCTCAGACAGTGCGCCGGATGGATCCGGTTTCAATTCACGCCGATGTGGAACACAGCCCAGACCTGGTAAGAATTGAAAGTCTCTTGCAGTTCCGCGTCCTCGGTCGGCGGAAAGACGATCATCGATGGGCCAAGATCGCCTATGGCCATGGACGCACCTTCAGCCGCTATGGCCAGAAGCGGCGTGTGCGTGTCAATGAACGAACGATCGATTTCAACACCATATCCATCGAGCGCCGTTATGAGGGCTTTGCTTCCCGTTGATCCCGCCATGTCCAGAACATCAGCGAGGCGCGGGCCCGTGAAAGTGGCCGTGCCCTCCCCGCCAGGTATTGCGATTTCAACTGATTGCTGTGGCAGCTCGCCCAGTTCGGTCCGGGTCACGGCAAAGCCGCCGTCGAAAGCGATGTCATGCGCACCCAGCATCGTCGGATCGTCCTCGTGCGAGGGGCCGCGATTGATCTCAGTGATAGCACCGGAGAGCGTTACGATCGGAGGCGACTCTGCACGAACAGACGGCGCCGTTGCGACGGCGACATTAAGCACCGCAAAGAAGGTCATAACGCGTAGCATCTGGGTGTCCTCGATTGCTTTTGGTCAAAGAGGGTACCTGCGCCAGAAGGTGCGATCAAGTTCAACTCCCTGCGTGTCGTGGCCGAACTTCCAATGCCTCTTTGATCTCGCCTTACAGAAAACACGCGTCATTCTCGACAATTTTCGCCCGGTTGACCGTGGATCACGGCACGACGGCACCTGACCGGCTTTGCATGCGGCGTCTTGATGGATCCGTGGCGCAGCGACAGCAGACAGCTACGAACGTCCCCCCCTCCTCGCCCATCTCCCGCTGCTGCTGAGCGGTCTCGGCGGTCTGGCCTGGATGTGACGGCGGAACAAGGTGGCAGACGCCAGATCGGTCCTTCGATTATCGATCACGAGGCGGGTGTTGTGCTCGTCCTTTTCGTTTCGACGCGCCCCGTCCGTCAACGCCCGACCGCGCCGGGCCTCGCGTCGCGCGCTACATCGTTGGCTTTCAAGGCACGCAACGGCCCAAGACGCGCTGGCTCTGGCACGGCTTATCAAACGGCCAAAACGAACCGATCTGATCGAAAAACGCAGGTCAGACCGCGTGAAAGCATCCGGAAACACGCTCAGGTCGCATGCCGGACGCCAAGACCGTCGCAAAACGTGCAAGACGCACTCGACCGGCGTGCATCGACTGGATGGCGCACAACTCCAAACCGTTCAATTTGCTGAATATATAACCGATTTCCTGAATTTCATGATAAACTCAACCCTCATGGAAGGCCGGCAATTCATGCGGCTCCGGGGGGATTTATTATGAAGAATTTTAACAGAAAGTTTGTGGGCGCAGCACTTGCCGCGTTCCTTTCCATTGGACCACCAAGCGAGGCCGATACGATCGACCTTGGCCATACCGGCGGCGGCCAAGGATTTTCGACCGATCAGCCCGCGCTGAAACTCACCCCTTTGATCCAGACGTCGGGCCCTTTCGACGACCTGGGCATGATCCGCTGGTTCGCCAGCAATTTCGTGCCAAGGGGATTTGAACGGGCCGCGGGGCAACTCATGTCCATCGCGCAGAACAACGCGCTTTTCGCCAGGATCGGCACGACCTATGGCGGGGACGGACGGACCACGTTCGGCCTGCCCAATCTGATCGGGCGAACGGTTGTCGGGACGGGCGGCAGCTTCACCCTCGGCCAGCAGGTCGGATCACAGAATGTGACGCTCAGCCAAAACAACCTGCCGGCGCATAGTCACACGACGAGCACGGGCACCAGTTCCGAGACGGGCGGCGGCCAAGCCTACCAGAACATGATGCCCGGCTTGGCGCTCGATTTCGAACTGGTCGAATTAGGTATCTTCCCGAACAGTTCAGGCTCCGGCAGCGGTGCGCCCGAGGATACAGTGGCTTTCGTTACGATCGACTCAGCGGCCGACGGCGACGGCGTGACCGGATTCGACAAGCTAGGCTACAGGTCCGCAACCGGCGATCTGGTGCAGATATCGCAGAACTCCTCGCTGTTTTCCTTGCTGGGCACAACCTATGGCGGGGACGGGCGAACGACCTTCGCTGAACCCGACATGAGAGACCGGATCGTGACAGGGACAGGTAGCGGAAGCGGCCTTCAGACGCGCCAACTTGGATCGACGCGTGGCGTCAACAGCGAAACACTGACGCTGGCCGAAATGCCGGCGCACACCCATTCCGATCCCGCCGGCGGCACGACCGGCACGGCCGGAGGCTTTCAGCCGGAAAACAACCTCCAACAAGAGCTGTCGCTCAACTGGTTGATCGCACTGGAGGGCCTGTTCCCATCCCGCGGGCCGGGCGGAACCGGCTCCTTCGGCACGCCGTTCTTGGGCGAGGTCGCGCTCTTTGCGGGGAATTTCGCACCCCGAGGCTGGGCGTTTGCGCATGGTCAGATTTTGCAGATCAACCAGAACCAGTCGCTCTTCGCTCTCCTAGGAACAATGTACGGCGGCGACGGGCGCACGACCTTCGCCCTGCCCGATCTGCGCGGGCGCACGCCGGTCGGCGGGCTGAGCAACGAAATCGGCATGAGATTCGGCGCCGAGTCGTTTGTTCTGACCACGGCGAACCTGCCCTCGCACAATCATACCGTCGAACGTCAGGTCGGCGGCGCGATCCCGCTCCCGGCCTCTGTGTGGATGCTTCTGGTCGCGATAGGCGGGCTGGGTACGCTGCGGCGGCGAGGCGCGTAACCGGGCCATCAACCTTCCCGATCACAGGGCGGGCTTCGGGCTCGCCCCTTTTCGTTTCAACGCCACCGACCGCATTGCCCCGGCGATCGAAACGCCCTCCGGCCAATGCGTGGGCCGGGATACGTGCCGGGCCGCTTGCATCACAACCCGCGCTTGCCGACCAATTCCCCCTGCCCCAAGCGCACGCCGCGGCCTTCCGCATCCGCTCTCACCGCGGGCCAAGCCCATGATCGCTCAATTGATCGGTCAGCCGGATCAACCGCCTCGCAAGGCATTCTCCGCAGGCCTTGTGGAACTCCATCAGGTGATCCGAGCGGGATTTGCCCAACTGCCGCAGGTCAATATGCACAAGGTTGCTGACGGTTTCGGCGACCACCAAGGCCGAATGCCGCACACCCGTGTAATAGCCAAGCTCGCCAATCAGGGCCCCGGCCCTGAGTTTTGCGACGGTTTTCAGGCGACCGTCCTTTGCTGGAACCTCTGAGCGCAGCTTGCCGCTGCAGACGACGAAAATGCTGTCGGATCCATTCGCACTGACCGGAAATTCCTGCCCTTCGGACAGGGCGACACGGTGGATGACGTCCGGTCTGTCGGCGTATTCCTCCTCCAGACCGTGCACAAGCTCCAGAATGCGGGGCCTGTAGGCCCGTTCCGAACCGAACGCTTCCGTCAACAACCTGTCTTCCACGCGTTCCAGTTCCGCGTTGAGCGATCCGTTGATGCGCGGCTGCTCATGGCGGGGCACGACCTCGCGGATCTGGCGCTCCAGATCGGTCGAAATCGAACAAAAGGTGATTTCCACGCCGGCGGACCGGCACAGCCTCACCATTTCGATCAGGGACGCCGACGCCGCCGCGTCCAAACCCGTCACGCGCCGGAAGTCGAGGATAAGATAGCGAATTTCGGATTCCGACTTTATCTCGGCCCGCACCAGGCTGGCCACTTTGTCCACCGTGCCGAAGAACAGAAACCCCGACAGGTCCAGAACGATATAGGCATGTCCGACCGCCTTGAGATGCGCCAGCTCCTCCTCGGATCGCTCGACCCAGGAATGGCGTTGCGCGAGGCTGGAGCGCAGGCGCACAACATCCGTTCTGGCGTAGGTGACCACAAAGATCAAAGCCGCCGATAGCGTGCCCAGCGCGATCGCCTCGAGAAAGCCGAACGTGGCCGTTACAAACACGATCATGAGCACGATGACGTACTCGTAGGACGACATCCGCTTCCGGCTGGTCAAAAGCCAGCTGCCCAACAGGTCAAAGCCAAGGTAGCACACGATCATGGCCATGAGACCCGCCGGGGCATAGGCAAGATAGGCCGTTCCGGCATAGGCCGCCCCCGCGCAGGCAAAAGCCGCCACAAGGCCGGGGACATGTCCGCCAAGGCCCATCCGCCGGGCAAGGATGGATTCGCCCAAAATAGTGTATCCGGGCAGACCACCCAGCGGCGCCGCCACAAGGTTCACAAGCCCGGTGGCGCGCATGTCGCGCTCGGTATCCGTGGTTTCCCGAACGACGACCGCGAAACCTGTGGTGTTCAAAAGCGAACCAAGCAGGGCAAGCCCGGTGACGGCGCCAAGCGTCGGCGCCGCCGCTAGGATCTCGGCCCACTCGATCTTCGCAAGGAATGTGGCATCGAAAACGCGGCCAGTGTCCGTTTCGTCAAACGGCCCCAGAAGCATGTCGCGCGCCAGCGCGGTCTCGATCGAGATACCGTTCAGCGCAAGGGCCGAATAGAACGTCAAAGCGGCAAGGACGAGAACAACAGGCAGCGTGAAATCACCCGGAAACCACTTGGTTATCAGCGCCAGCGCGAGACCCGCCGCCACCCATGGCAACCAACGCGACAGCGGAACGCTTTTAAGCACTTCGGCAAGGTTGAACGCCGTGACGCTTTCCCGCGTGGCGATGCTCAGACCGCCGATCACCAGAAGGTAGCCGGTTGCGGCGAGAAACCCGGCGATCACGGGATAGGGCGCATAGCGCACCAAGGCCCCTAGGCGCAGCACGCCGGCCAGAAAGGCGCTTGCTCCGACCATGAGACACGCCACCGCAAGCAAGGCCAGGATCGTCGGGAAAAGCGCGTCGGGCGTGATGGATTTCGACGAAGCGATACCGATGGCCGCCGACCCGAGAACCACGGCGGTTGCGTCCTGCGGATTGGCAATCGATCCGCGGACCGAATAGGTAAGCGCCCCGATGACCGACATGAGCGCGGCCGCGAACAGGATCAGACTCGCACCCGTGCCCAGATACATCGCAAGCGGCCCGGTGTAGACCAGCGCCGCAAAGGACAAGGTCAGCGTGACCGCCATCGTGCCGATCACGACGCTTCCGATAACAAATTGAAACGCACGGAACGCAAAAATCGGCGTGGATTTAGTCATCTTGGGCAGAGGCGCCTCAAACATCATTATATTGTTCACCGAAGAGGTGTCACCGCCCGCACAGGCGACCGTTTGGAAAAATGAAAATGCGCGCCAAGCCTGTCGTCTTAAAAAGACACTATGGAAAGCTCCCCGAAAAAAACGTCAGGGGAAATTTATGAAAACATGTGATGGCAACAGCGCAATAAACTACAACACTCCTTTTACGTTAAGCTGGGCGACAGCGCCTTCACAAGGATTTTTTCATAAATTTTCTAAGACGTTGACCCAAGCTGGGCGATCTTGCAGCTAAAGCGGGAGACGCGAAAAAGACGTTGCCGGTTAGAGAGTATCTGACAGGCTCCACAGACCCGGCGCGGCGACCGCAGACCACGCCCGGCAGCTTCGGTTGAATTCCAAGCATCGCCCGCTATGGTCCTAGGTTCATATCCAGGGGAGATAGTTAAACTCATGAAACTTTGTAAAACCAAGGCGCTCAAAGCCGCCTGCGCTCTGAGCCTTGTCGTTACGATTGCCCAGCCGGCAGTGGCCGCGTCTGTCTCTAACAATGTGATCTTCGGATCCGGCAATGCCAATGGCGACTTCACCGTCGACACCGGCACCTACGGAGATCCGGCCGTGTTGGGAAGCAACCTTCCGGTGGCCGAACTCGGCGTGCGCGCCAAACTGCGCTTCGACCAGAACAATCAGCCGCAGAACACGTTCAATTACGACGGGGTCGACACCTATACCTTCGACGCAGGCCTGCCGCCGTCCGGCTTTGGCTTTGCGCCGGGCAGCACCGGCACCGCCATTTGGAATTTCGAGTGGAGCATCGGCAGCGACTCCCAGTTCTTGGGGCTGCCCGCCAAGGATTTGACCTCGCTCAATGCCCTCACCTACATGCTGCGGCTCGACGGCGATCCGACCGCGGGGACGAATTTCCTTGAATTCGATCCGATCAATCTGCCCTTCGCCGATCATGCTCTTGGCGATACGACAACCGCGGCCGGGGCGGGCACCGTCGCCGCCGACGCGGCCGAATACGCCAACCTGCTGAGCGTCAGTTCGCTGGCGCAGAACTCTTGGAACTACGAGTTCTTCAATAATGCCGGAACCCCGCTCGAATTCTTCGACGCCCGGACGCCCGGGTCCTACCGGATCGAGCTGGAAGCGTTCTATCAGGGCAACAGCATCGCCAGCACCGGCATCAACGTGAATGTCGTGCCGCCAAGCACGATCCCCCTGCCCGCGGCAGGTTGGATGCTGATCGCCGGGCTGGGCGGGCTGGCCTTGCTCCGCCGGCGTCAGACCAAGACCGCATAGATCCTCTCCGGACCCCACGGGATGCGGCCCGGTATCGGCCGCTTCCCGCCTCTTCAGGCGATCAGATCCGCCCCGCCTTCAAAAACGAAGATCAGCTCATCAACCAACCCGTCCCCGGATGCCGGCGTGTTGTCCGACGGCTCCAGCGACGTCGTGAAAAAGCTGCACTTCTGGATCGCCTCGGCGCCGGTCCTGTCTATGACACCGTCCGCATTGTCATCGCAGAAATAGCAGCCTTCGGCGGTCGTAGTTCCATCCTCGTTTGGGGTGAACACGAACTCGCCCTCGACCATTTTCGAGATTTCGATGACCTTCGAGAGGGCCCAGATCGCCGCATTGTCCTTGGCCGGCTCTGCGGCGGATTGGGCGGGCGTGTCGCCGTACCATGGCATGCCGAAAAGCGAAAACACCTGTCCCGGGCTCGACACGTCCTCGAACCGAAGCGTCAGGCCAGACAGGTCGTCGTCAAGATTGCCGTCTATGTGCAGCGTCACGTCGAACGTCGCAGGGCCAGTCTCGCCTAGACTGATCGGGGTGGTGGCACTTAAACTGTAGGATAATACTTCAATGGGCTCGGACACTCTCATCGCAAAACCTCCTGAATGAAGACACGGGCGAAATGACGTCGGATATAATGCTTGGCCGCCATGGTGCCGCGTTCCGGCCTTTCTGACAACGAGTTTCGACAGCGCGCGTTTCCCGCGATGCGGGCAAGACGACGCCGCCGCAAAGCGCGCGCGCCCGCGCGTTGACGTCTATTTTCAGACCTCGGCGGGCGCGCCGGTCACGCGCGCCTCATGTCATTCCCGCGTCATCAGAAAGTCCGCGACAGCCTGATAGGCGGGCAACGACGTGGGGTCGATGAACCCGTTCTGCGCGCGCGGGAAAGAGGCCAGCCGCACCAGCACCATCTGGGCCGTCGGATCGACATAGATCGTCTGCCCGTGCACGCCGCGCGCCGCATAGGCCCCGTGATCGTTGTGCAGAACCCACCACTGGCTGGTATAGCTGCCGGCGCCGAAGGTCGGAAAGCCGTCGCCGAACTTGTCACGGTCCCCGCCCGCGCGGATCTTCGCCACGACCTCCGCCGGGAACAGGCGCTGGCCGTTCAGCACGCCCTCGTTCAGCATCGCCTGCCCCAGCCGCCCAAGATCGCGCAGGCCTGCGGTAATCCCGCCACCCGCGAACGGCACTCCCTTGCCGTCGACCGTCTGATAGGCGTCCTGCTCGGCCCCCATCCGGCGCCAGAGCCGCTCCGAGGCCAGCTCGGTCACCGCCTTGCCCGTGACCCGGCTGATGATCCAGCCCAGCATGTCGGAATTGATGGTCTTGTAGTGGAACTCATCGCCGTGATTGCCGTCTGGAGCGACCTGTTGCAGGTATTCCCAGTAGCCATCCGGGCCGTCGTAGCCTTCGGGCTTTGGCAGCGGGCTGGCGGCGCGCGAATAAAGCCAGATATCGGCGTTCGGGTCCGAATAATCCTCAGAGTATTTGACACCCGTGGTCATATCCATGACCTGCCGGACGGTCGCCGTCGCAAAGGCGCTATCGCCGATCTCGGGAATGATGTCGCGCACAAGCGCCGTGTCGTCCAGCGCGCCCTCAACCACCAGGATCTCGGCCAGAAGGCCGGTGACGGACTTGGTCATCGACATGATCGCGTGCTTGCCGTCTTCCTCAAGACAGCCGAAATACCGCTCATAGACGACCTCACCCTTGTGCAGGATCAGCATGCCGTCGGTGTAGTTGGCATAGAGCGACTCTTTCCAAGTCATCTCCGCGTCGCTCTTCTGCGGCGTGAAGGTGACCGCGTCGATCTCGGCGCGCAGGTCGGCAAAGTCGGACGGTGACGGATAGCTCAAGGGCACCGGCGCGCCAAGGCCGCGGCTGATCTCCTCGGTCGGCAGGAATTCCCGCAGGTGACAGACCGACCAGCGCAGCCTTGGAAAGCTGAAATAGACGCTGTCGGGCTGGGTGATCATCTTGTCTTCGGGCGGCGGAAACCCCTGCATCCAGCCCATCACGCGCGAGTCGGACTCCTGCGCCGACAAGGGCGTGGATTGTGCCTGCGCGCCGGTCGGCAGGCCCAGGGTCAAAGCAACGCCGGCGGCCAGCGCGACAAGGCTAGAAGTTGACGACGACATTGATGAATCCTCCTGTCCAAGGGTCTGCGCTCCGGCCGATGACCGTGTCGATCGCCTGTCCGGGAAAGGACACCGACAGACCGGCGGTCAGGAACGTATTGCGATTGATGATGCGGCTGTATTCGACGAACAGATCGTCGGCGAGATGGGCCGTGGTCACACCGGCCACGACATTCCCGTTCACATCGACACGGGTCGCCTGGCCGAATTGTACGGGGCTGTTCAATTCATTCGCCCGGATATGCGCATAGCGCAGCGTCCAGGTGTCCTGCCGCGTGGGCTGCACGCGCAGCGCCAGCGTCAGCGCGTTCACGTTGGAATTGATGAAGGTCGAGGCCGACTTCGACCCCGTCGCCCAGGCGCTCGGGCTGCCCTGATAGTAAAGCGGATCGAACCTCTCCAGCGTGGTCGTGTTCGGATCGTCCCCGGAAAATGTCTGGTACCCCATGGTCAGGTTCGGCGACCACGGCAGTCGGGCGAAGGTATACCCGGCGGTCACGCGCCCGGCCCATGCCTCCAGGTCGATCCGGTCGTTCCACTGATAGGCGACATCACCGGTGAAGACCCAGTTCTCCAGCGCCCCCGCGAACGGGGGCGTTTTCGCGTAAAGGCCCAGCGTCCTGGTGTCCTGCCGCGCCCCGGGCGTCACGGTGGGCGGGCCGATCCCGCCCCGCGCCGCCTGCGGATAGGGCGAATTGGAGTTGACGACATCGACATAGGTCGCGCCCAGATAGCCGCCGCGAGGGTCGTCATACCGCAGATCGACACCTGCGAGTGCATTCTGTCCGTCCGTGGATGGCAACTCGTTCGGATCGAGGTAAAAGGCCGTCCCCGTGACGCTCTGCGAGGATATCCGCCCGATCGCGGCCACCTCCCACGCCTTGCGCGGCCCGAATTTCAGCGCGCCGCGCTCGAACCCGCTGGTGGCCCCGTTGGCGATCAGCATGCCGGTGCCCAGCGTCAGTTCGCGCGGCCCAAGCGACAGGTCGTATGAGAGGCCGTCGCCCAGATCACCTCGTACGGCGAAATACGCCTCTTCAAGCGTCATCGCCCCGTTATCGCCCGTGTCGAACGCGTCCCTGCCCCAGGTATAGGACGCCACGGCAGAAAGCTTTCCGTAAACCACCGCGCCCTGCCCAGTCTGCCACTCGAAGCTGAGACCGGGCTTTATGTAGCCTTCCAGCCAGTCCGTGTCGGGGTCGAACCTGCTCGCGGGCGCGGTCGTGGCGGCCAGATCCCAAAAGAGATTATCTTCGCTCACCGCGTTCAAGCCGACCTGAAGATGCCCGCGGACCTTCAGACCATGGGAGTCGTGAAAGAGCATCGGATCGCGGTCCTGCGCGGTCGCACTCACCGGAAACGCCATTGCAACGCTCAGGGCAAGTGCGGGCGCAAACGGGCGTGCCGGGACCACGCCTGCCTGTCCGATATCCTGTGCCATTTCGACGACGATCTCACGCACGTCCTGCCCCTCAAAATCGGTCGCGATCATGGCGCGCGCGCCATGTCCGCGGGTGGTCCTGAAACGGCGAAGCACTCGGAACATGCGGAACCGCTGTCACAAGACACCGGAACGATCTGATTCATCAAGGTTTTTTTGATCCGCTACCGTATCCCGGGCAGGTCAAACCGCCCGGCGCGGTCTCAGGGCACGTAGCGTACGGGCCTCGGCGATTGCAGGCTTTCAAGATACTCCGCCAGCGCGACAAGGCGAGCGGGCGTGGGGCGTTCCACGCCGTTTCCGCTGTCGAACGCCACCGTCGGCCCCTCGGTCAGCGCATCGATCACGGGCATGTCCGCGCGCGGCCTGCGCGCCATGGCATAGCCGTCGAGGATCGACATGACCTCCAGCATCGGCCAGACGCCCCCTCGCCGCTGGGCGATCTTCGTCAGGTCCGCCGGGGCGGTGGCCAACCCCGCCGCGACCGGTCCGCCGCCATGGCCATCCGCGCCATGACAGGCCGCGCAATGCTCCGCGAAAAGCGCGGCTCCGGCCGCGCGCGACACGTCCGGCTCGGGCGTTGCAAGACACCCCGACACCGCAAAGGCGAGCGGAAGAAGGCCCAGCCTGCCTGCGCGCCGGGTCCAGGGCGCGGCAACGCTCATGCGCTGCCGTCGCGCGGGGCAGGCAGGCACAGGATCATGGTGCGCCGGGCCTCCATCTGCGCCTTGGCCTCGCGGAATTTCGCCCGCGCCGCGGCCAGTTGCAGCAGCGCGCGCTGCCGTTTCTCATAGATCCGCCGCAGCGGCGACCGCGGGCTGCCCATCGTGCCGCGATAGGGCCGGCTTTCGTCGGGAAACCAGGCGCGCGCGGCGCTGCTGGCGCGGCTCCAGCCCAGGTCGGCCTCCAGATAACGCTTGTAGGTCACCAGAAGCAGCCGGCGCTTTCGGGTCAATTCGTGGTTCATGACAGGGTCCTCCCACTGCCATGATAGCAGATTCGATATGCCGCGTGCACTCCCGCCGCGACACCGGTTCCTGCTTCCTGCTTGCACCTGCGGATTATTTGTTGCCTTATTTCCAAACGAGTACACTTTCGATTACGCGCGGCGGGATCCGTGGTTTCACGGGTCCTGTTCGGTTTGCTGCAGGGTTTACTTTCCCGGGGGCGGGCCGTAGCCGCGACGGTCGAAAACATAAGGGAGAGACCATGACCAAGACACTTCTGAAAGCCGTGGCACTCGGCGCGACCCTCACCGCAGGCGCGGCCTTCGCCGGGGGGCACGAGGATCGCACCGGCTGGCCCGAAAGCTTCACCGTGGGCACCGCCTCGCAGGGCGGCACCTACTTCGCCTACGGCTCCGGCTGGGCCAACCTTGTCGCCGAAGAGCTGGGCCTGACCGGCGGCGGCGAAGTCACCGGCGGCCCGATGCAGAACATGGCGCTGGTGCATACCGGCGAAGCTCAGTTCGGCATGACCACGATGGGCCCGGCGGCAGAATCGCTCGAGGGCACCAACCCGATCGCGCCCGGCCTGCAGATGACCAATGCCTGCGCTATGTTCCCGATGTACCAGACCCCGTTCAGCGTCACGGCGCTGTCCTCGTCCGGCATCACCTCGATCGCGGAAATTCCGGCGGGCGCACGCATCGGCTTCGGCCCGGCGGGGTCGACCTCGGACACGTATTTCCCGCGCATGATGGAAACGCTCGGCGTCGACTTCGAGCGCCGCAACGGCGGCTGGGGCGACCTCGGCGGCCAGTTGCAGGACGGCCTTCTTGACGTGATCGCCTTCGCAGCCGGCGTGCCGGTTCCGGCGGTCAGCCAGCTTGAGGTGCAGACCGACGTGAACATCATCGAGTTCACCGAAGAAGAGCAGGCCAAGATCCTCGACGCGTTCCCAGTGGCCGAGTTCGAGATCGCGGCAGACACCTACACCACGCTCGAAGCGCCCGCGCGCTCGGTGTCGATGTGGAACTTCGCCATCGCCAATTGCGAACTGCCCGCCAGCTTCGTCAAGGCGGTCGTGGACGTGGTGATGTCGGATAACGAGCGCATGGTGAACATCCACCGCGCCGCCCGGTCCACCCTGCCCGAGAACTGGGACAAGAACAAAGTCATGATGTGGCACCCCGGTGCCGCAGAGTGGTTCAAGGAAAACGCCGGAGCCGATATTCCCGACGACATGATCCACTCGGCGATGTAATCGTCTATACATGTACACGACTCGCGCCGCGCCCTTGACGGGGCGCGGCGCAGCTACATCGGCGCCGACGCGCCGGCATCCCGGGGGAGATACGACGTGTCAGACGAGAAAACTGAGATCACGGAAGCCGTCCTCGCAGACGGCGTGGACCAGGAACCGGTAGAACCAAACCGGCGGCAGTTTTCCGGCCTGATGGCCCAGTTCGCCGCCGTCTTCGCCATTCTCTACGCGGGCTTCCACATGGCCGCGCTCAACGGCGTCTCCCTGTCCGAATACACCGGCATCGAACTGCCGTTCCTGCCGCAATTCCCTCTGGAAACCTGGAATTTTCGCATCGTGCACATCGCCGGCGCGCTCGTGCTCGGCTTCCTGATGTTCTCCGCGCACCGCGTCGACAGTGACACGGACGTGCGCGAAACCCGCGGCCTGACGCTGGCGGGCTACGTGCTCCTCGTGCCGGTCGCCGTGGCCTTCTGGACGGTGCTGCAATTCATGCTGCGCCTCAATGGCGGCGAGTTGCCCGAGATGGGCGGACTCGTCACATGGCCCGCTTTCCCGGGCACCGAAATCTACGCGCAGGAACTTTGGTGGTTTGGCACGCCGCTGCTGATCGCCACCTTTGGCGCCATCGTTCTAAGCTGGTTCGAGCGGCGCGGCCCCGGCGCCATGGCCTCCTCCGACGTGGTGATGGCGCTCTGCGGCGTTCTTGTGGCGCTCTACCTCATTCCGATCTATTCCACCGCCGCGCGCAACTCCGTCGGCACCTCCTTCGTGCCGATCGGCGTGGCCTTCGCCGCCACGGCGGGCACCGCGCTCATCCTGGAACTGACCCGCCGGGTGGCGGGCCTCGCGCTGGTGATCATCGCCGCGGTTTTCCTCGTCTATACCTTCACCGCGCATCTTCTGCCCGGTGTGCTGGCGGTGCAAAGCGCCTATACGTGGCAGCGCTTCTTCGGCCATGTCTATTCTGACGCGGGCATCCTTGGCCCGACCACGGCGGTAAGCTCGACCTATATCATCCTCTTCATCATCTTCGCGGCCTTCCTGCAGGCCTCGAAGGTGGGCGATTACTTCGTCAACTTCGCTTTCGCCGCCGCCGGGCGCGCGCGCGGCGGCCCGGCCAAGGTGGCGATCTTCGCCTCGGGTCTCATGGGCATGATCAACGGCACGAGCGCCGGCAACGTTGTGGCGACCGGCTCGCTCACCATCCCGCTGATGAAAAAGGTCGGCTACAAAAGCCAGACCGCCGGCGCGATCGAGGCCGCCGCGTCGACCGGCGGGCAAATCATGCCGCCGATCATGGGCGCGGGCGCCTTCATCATGGCCGAGATCACCGGCATCCCCTATACCGAGATCGCCTTCGCCGCGATCATCCCGGCGGTGCTCTACTTCGTCTCGATCTATTTCATGGTCGATTTCGAGGCCGCGAAACTGGGCATGCGCGGGATGCGCGAGGACGAGCTTCCCAAGCTCAAGGAGATGGTCAAGCGCGTCTATCTCTTCGTGCCGATCGTCATCCTGATCGCGGCGCTCTTCATGGGCTATTCGGTGATCCGCGCGGGCACGCTCGCCACCGTCTCCGCCGCCGTGGTCAGCTGGCTCACGCCGGTGCGCATGGGACCGCGCGCCATTCTCAAGGCGCTGGAACTCGCGGGGCTCATGTCGATCCAGATCATCGCGGTCTGCGCGGCGGCGGGCATCATCGTCGGCGTCATCAGCCTCACCGGCGTCGGCGCACGCTTCTCGGCGCTGCTCCTGAACCTCGCCGGCCTCAGCCAGCTTCTGGCGCTGCTTTTCGCCATGTGTATCGCGATACTTCTGGGCATGGGCATGCCCACCACGGCGGCCTACGCGGTGGCCGCTTCGGTGGTCGCGCCCGGCCTGATCGAGATCGGCATCCCGCAACTGACGGCGCATTTCTTCGTCTTCTATTTCGCCGTGGTCTCCGCCATCACGCCACCTGTGGCACTTGCGTCCTATGCTGCGGCGGGAATCTCGGGGGCGAATCCGATGTCGACCTCGGTTGCCTCCTTCAAGATCGGCATCGCGGCCTTCATCGTGCCCTTCATGTTCTTCTACAACAGCGCGCTCTTGATGGATGGCGGCGTGTTCGAGGTGCTGCGCGCGGGCGCGACGGCCATCTTCGGCGTCTTCATGCTCAGCGCCGGCGTTCAGGGCTGGTTCCTGGGCGGGCGCACCGCATGGTTCCTGCGCGCCGGTCTCATCGTGGCGGCGCTCTTCATGATCGAAGGCGGGATCGTGACCGACCTCATCGGCATCGGCGCGGCGGTGGCGGTCTTCCTCATACAGCGGATCGTGGCGCCCTCGCCCGACGCGCCGATCGACGTGCGCGGCATGGACTGACACAGCGCCGCGCGGATGCGTGCGTGACCCCGGACTTTAGCCGAGGTCGCGCACCGGCCCGTCGAGCAGGCGCATAATCTGCCCGAAATATCCCGCAGAGCGGGCCGGGCGCGTGGGATCCGACGTGATCGCCACCGCGAGGCCGCGCGCGCGATGCGCCGCGATCACCTGCCCGCCATACCCCCGCGCCAGCGCATAGCCCGACCGAGTCAGAAACCAGCCATACCCGTAGGACATCCCGGAAAAAGGCGAACGCGCCCGCGCTTCGAGCGATGCGCGCATCCAGTCGCGCGGGATCACCTGCCGTCCGTCATAGGCGCCTTCATCGCGCAGCAGCACCGCCAGTTTCAGCATGTCCCGCGGGCGCAGCGCCATCTGGTTGCCGCCAAGGTAATAGCCCTGCGGATCGCGCGTCCAGGGCGGGATCTCGATGCCCATCGGCTGCCCGAGCCGCGCACGCATCTGCCCCAGCAGCGTCTCACCCGTGGCCTCGGTCAGCGCCGCGCCCAGCACATGCGTACTGCCCGTGGAATAAAGCATCCGTCCCCCCGGCTCGGCCACCATCGGGCGGCGCAGCGCGTCGGCGATCCAGTTGGCCGAGGCGATCCACGCCCCGTAATTGCCGCCCGAGGTCCGCTCCAGCCCGGCGCGCAGCGTCACGAGATCCTCCATCGTGACCCCGCCCACACCCTCGGTGGCGTCCGCCGGGATCAGCCCGGGCGCCACATCGCCCAGCCGTGCCGCCACGCCCGCGATCTCGCCGCGGTCGATTGCGACGCCCAGCATCAAGGCGACAAGGCTCTTGGAACAGGACTTGATATTGGCCAGCCGGTTCAGCCCCGGCCCCCTCGGGGCCTCGGCCAGGATCACCTCGTCGCCGCGCCGGATCTGGATCGAATGCAATTGGTCGGTCTCGGACAGGAAGGCGCGGATCTCGTCCAGCACCGCATCCATCGCGCGCACCATCCCCGGCGCGGCCAAGGCGGCCCCGCCAAGGCAAAGCCCCGCCTGTCGTCTGGTGAAACGGTGGGCCTCGGTCATCGCGTTTTCTCCGCATCGAACATGCTGGCAAATCTAGACCCTGCCCTGCGAAATACGACCCCCGCCCAACGGCTTCGTGATCGACGCCGGGCCCCGGCCCGGCTATAGCACGCCCGACCGCACCGGAGCCTGCACATGACCGACACGCCCCAGCCGCAAGAGATCCACGTCACCATCGACGGCCTGCGCTATGCCGGCCTGGCCTGGGGGCCAGTGGACGGCCTGCCGGTGCTGGCGCTCCATGGCTGGCTCGACCACGCGGGCAGCTTCGCCGCCCTCGCGCCGCATCTGACCGGCTGCCGCACCGTGGCGCTCGATCTGTCGGGCCAGGGCCGCAGCGCCCATCGCTCGCCCGACGCCAGCTACAATCTCTGGGACGACCTGCCCCAGATCGCGGGCATCCTCGACGCACTGGGCTGGGACAGCTGCGTGCTTCTGGGCCATTCGCGCGGCGCCAATATCGGCACGCTGTTCGCCGCCGCCCAGCCGCACCGGGTTCGCGCGCTCGTCGCCCTCGACAGCCTCGTCCCGGTGCCCACACCCCCCGAGGCGGTGGTCGATACCCTGCGCGGCTTTATCGAGGACACGCGCAAACAGGCGGGCAAATCCCCGCGCCGCTACACGTCGCCGGAAGACTACGTGACCCGCCGCACCGGACGGCGCAACAGCGCCGCCACCGCCCGCGCGCTCGCCCGCCGCGCGCTCCGCGAAGACGCGGACGGCTTCAGGCTGCGCGCCGACCGCCGTCTTTTCGCAAGCTCCGCAGTCAAGTTCAGCCAGTCCCAGATCGAGGCGCTTCTCAAGGCGCTCACCATGCCGGTTCTCAACATCTGGGCCACGGACGGCATCCGGGCCGAGGCACCCTGGGCCGACACGGCCATCGCCCGCGCGGCCCAGCTGATACCCGACTACCAGACGCGCGAGATCGATGGCGATCACCACGTCCATCTCGACCCCGACAGCGCCGGGCGGATCGCGGACCTCATCCTCGTCTTCCTTCACGAAAAGATCGGCCACACCCCGGATTGACCCCGCCCCGGCAGCCTGTTAGCCATGGCGCAACTTCCGTTGGGGTGCCCCGTCAAAGGGGCTGAGAGGCGCCACGCCAACCCATCGAACCTGATCCGGGTCGCACCGGCGTAGGGAACGGAAAGCACGGCTCTCGCCGCTACCCCGTTTCCCGCCGGATACCCGACCCGCCCGACAACGCGGAGGCGTGACATGGTGGCCAAGGCTTTGACAATTGCCGGATCCGACAGCGGCGGCGGCGCGGGCATTCAGGCCGATCTCAAGACCTTCTCCGCGCTCGGCGTCTACGGCGCCAGCGTGCTGACCGCGATCACCGCGCAGAACACCCGCGCCGTGACCGGCGTTGCGGCCATCGCCCCTGACATGATCCGCGCCCAGATCGACGCGGTGCTCTCGGATATCGAGATCAATGCCATCAAGATCGGCATGCTGGGCGACGTGGCGACGATCGAAGCCGTCGCAAACGCCCTCGCGGACTGGGCCGGCCCTCTGGTGCTCGATCCGGTCATGGTCGCCAAATCCGGCGACCCGCTTCTGGCCGCCGACGCTGTCGCGGCGCTCTCCGAGCACCTCCTGCCCCGCGCCACGCTGCTCACCCCCAACCTGCCCGAGGCCGCGCGCCTTCTGAACGCCGAGACCGCCCGCACCGCGGAGGAGATGGCCGATCAGGGCCGCGCCCTGCGCGCATCGGGTGCGCAGGCGGTGCTGATGAAGGGCGGCCATGCCGACGGCCCGGTCTGTACCGATCTTCTGGTGACGGCGGATGGTACCGCCAGCTTCTCCGCGCCCCGGATCGACACCGGAAATACGCACGGCACAGGCTGTACGCTCTCTTCTGCGATCGCCGCCGGCCTTGCGCGTGGTCTCGCCCTGCCCGACGCGGTGGCCAAGGCGCATGCCTATCTCCACGCCGCCATCAAGGCCGCCGATACGCTGCACGTCGGTCACGGGCACGGCCCGGTGCATCACTTCCACGCGCTCTGGCCCGCCGATGGCTGATGTTACCATTCTCGGCGCGGGCGTCGCGGGCCTCTGGGCCGCGCGCGCCTGCCTTGCGCAGGGCATGATCCCGCGCCTTGTCGACCGAGCTGGCGCGCCCGGGCCGCACGGATGCTCGTGGTGGGCCGGCGGCATGCTCGCGCCCGACTGCGAAGGCGCTGTCGCCGAAGAGCCTGTCATCCGACACGGAAGAGACGCCGCAGCCGCCTGGGCAGAGGTCACGCAGGTCACGCATCGCGGCTCGCTCGTTCTCGCCCCCGCCCGCGACCGCGCCGACCTCACGGCCTTCGCACGCCGCACGTCTGGCCATGAGACGCTCGACCGCGCCAACCTCAAATCGCTGGAACCCGACCTCGCCGGCACCCACGACGCCGCGCTCTTCTTCGCGGCCGAAGCCCATCTCGACCCGCGTCAGGCCCTGGCCGATCTGACGGCCAGCCTCGCAGCCCAAGGCGTCGAGATCGAGCAAACCGAGCTCGACCCCGCCGACATCCCCGGCCCCCTTCTCGACTGTCGCGGCTTCACCGCCCACAAAGCCCTCCCTTCCCTGCGCCCGGTCCGGGGCGAGATGGTCGTGCTGCGCTCCAACGAGATTACCCTCACCCGCCCCATCCGCCTCCTGCACACGCGCCATCCGCTCTACGTCGTCCCGCGTGCGGGCGGCCTCTTCATGCTGGGTGCGACGCAAATCGAAAGCGGTCACAAAGCCCCCATCACCGCCCGCGCCGCCCTTGAACTCATGTCGACCGCCTACGCGCTAGACCCGCGCTTTGCCGAGGCCGAGATCGTGGAAATGGGCGCCGATCTGCGACCCGCCTTTCCCGACAACGTGCCGCGCGTGGTGCAGCGCGGCCAGACCCTGCATCTCAACGGCCTTTTCCGGCACGGCTACCTCATGGCCCCCGCGCTGGCCAAACAGGCCGCCGCTTTCCTTGCCACCGGCGAAAAAGGAGACCTCTTCGATGAAGATTGACGTGAACGGCGAAAAACACGACATCGCCGCCAGCACCGTGGCCGAGGCGCTCGACCTGCTCGGCTGGGGCGAGATGCGCGTCGCCACCGCGCTCAACGGTGCCTTCGTGCCTGCCGCCACCCGCGCCACCACCCAGCTCAGCGATGGTGATCAGCTCGAAGTCCTCACCGCCATGCAGGGGGGCTGATCGATGCGCGACTTTTACGGCACCACGCTCGACACGCCCATGATGCTCGGCACCGCGCGCTACCCCTCGCCCAAGGTGATGGAGGAGGCGTTTCGCGAAAGCCGCGCGTCGGTCGCCACCGTGTCCCTGCGCCGCGAGGGCGGCGGCGGCGAGGCCTTCCGCGAGATGGTCCGCGCCCTTGGCATCCATGTCCTGCCCAACACGGCGGGTTGCCACACCGCGCGCGAGGCGATCACCACCGCCCAGATGGCGCGCGAATACTTTGAGACCGACTGGATCAAGCTCGAGGTCATCGGCAACGACGACACGTTGCAGCCCGATCCCTTCGGTCTCGTGGAGGCCGCGAAAGCCCTTTGCGACGACGGCTTCAAGGTCTTTCCCTACACCACCGAAGACTCCGTGCTGGCCGCGCGACTGGTCGACGCGGGCTGCCGCGTGCTCATGCCCTGGGGGGCGCCCATCGGCTCGGGCCAGGGGCTCAACAACCCTTTCGGGCTCAAAGCCTTACGCGCCGCCTTCCCCGACATCCCGCTGGTGGTCGATGCCGGCCTCGGCCTGCCCAGCCACGCCGCGCAAGCCATGGAAATGGGCTATGACGCGATCCTCTTGAACACCGCCGTGGCCGAGGCGCAGGATCCCGCCGCCATGGCCCGGGCCTTCGGCCTCGCCGCCGAGGCAGGCGCGCTTGCCGCCCGCTCCGGCCCCATGCCCGTGCGCGACATGGCCCAGCCCTCGACGCCGGTGATCGGAAAGGCCTGGCTATGACCCTGCCCCGCTTCTATCCCGTCTTCGACAGCGCGGCATGGGTCGCGCGCGCCACCGGCCTCGGCGTGCGCCTTACCCAGCTGCGACTCAAGGACATGGAGGACGACGCGCTGCGCCGCGAGATCGCCAGCGCCCTCGACATCTCCCGCCAGAACGCCGCGCTTCTGGTGGTCAACGATCACTGGCAACACGCCATCGACCTTGGCGCGGAATGGGTGCATCTGGGGCAGGAAGACCTCGACACCGCCGATGTTCCCGCCATCCGCCGCGCGGGGCTGAAGCTTGGCATTTCCACTCATGACGACGCCGAGCTTGACCGCGCGCTCTCGTTTTCGCCCGATTACGTGGCCCTCGGCCCGGTCTACCCCACGATCCTCAAGGAAATGCCCTGGGCGCCCCAGGGCCTCGACAAGCTCAAGACGTGGAAGGCCAAGATCGGCGACATTCCCCTCTGCGCCATCGGCGGCATGAGCGCAGAACGCGCCCCGGGGGCCTTCGACGCGGGCGCGGACCTAATCGCGGCGGTCACCGACATCACGCTCAACGAAGATCCCGACGCGCGGATGCGGGACTGGCTGAAGGTCTGCGCATGACCCGCTACGCCCGCCAGACGATCCTGCCTGAGATGGGCGAGGCCGGTCAGCAACGCCTCCGCGCGGCCCATGTGCTGGTCGTCGGCGCGGGCGGGCTCGGCGTGCCCGTGCTGCAATATCTCACCGGCGCGGGCGTGGGGGCGATCACGCTCGTCGACGGCGACCGGGTGGAGGAGACGAACCTGCACCGCCAGCCGCTCTACCGCATGTCCGATCTTGGCCGCCCCAAGGCCGAGGCGGCCACTGAGGCCATGCGCGCCCTCAACCCGGATTTGACCCTGCACGCGGTGCCTTCATGGCTCGACCCCGGGAACGCCGCGCAACTCGTCGCGCAATCCGACCTCGTCCTCGACTGCGCCGACACCTTCGCGGCCAGCTTCACCCTGTCCGACGCTTGCATGGAGCAAAACCGACCCCTCATCTCCGCCTCCGCCCTGGGGCTCACGGGATACGCGGGCGGCTTCTGCGGCGGCGCGCCATCGCTCCGCGCGGTCTTCCCCGATTTGCCGCGTTCCGCCGCCACCTGCGCCACGGCGGGGGTCATGGGGCCGGTGGTGGGCATGATCGGCGCGCTTCAGGCGCAGATGGCGATCTCGACCCTTCTCGGCCTCTCGCCCTCTCCCTTGGGCCAATTCCTCCGCTTCGACGCAAGCTCATGGCGCAGCGCCGCCTTCCGCTTCGACGGCGCACCAGAGCCAGCCTTCGCCCCGCCCTTCATCGCCAACTCGGACCTCACCTCGAATGATCTCATCGTCGATCTGCGCGCCGAGGCCCCCGCGCCGTTCCACGCGCAAGCTCTCCATATCCCGCCGGAAAACCTCTCCGACCTCACGCCGGACACCAATACCCCCCGCGTGATCCTCGCCTGCCGCACAGGGCTTCGCGCCCAGAACGCCGCCGAGGCGCTGCACCAACGCTGGCCCGGCCCCATCGGCCTTATCGCCATTCCCGACGCCCCCAAGACAAAGGACCAAGAATGACCCGTCTTTTCCCGGCCCTCACGGCCCTCGCCCTGCTCGCCACGCCTGTGATGGCCCAAGACAAGCTCACCGTCATGCTCGACTGGTTCGTGAACCCCGACCACGGCCCGCTGATCGTGGCGCAGGAAAAGGGCTATTTCGCAGACGAGAACCTCGAAGTCGAGCTCATCACCCCCTCCGATCCCAACGCGCCCCCGCGCATGGTGGCCGCAGGCCAGGTCGATCTCGCCGTCTCCTACCAGCCCGAACTGCACCTCGCGCACCGCGAGGATCTGCCGCTCGTCCGTGTCGGCACCCTGATCGAGACGCCGCTGACCTGCCTCGTCGTGCGCGCCGATGGCCCGGTGCAGTCCATGTCCGACTTCACCGGCAAAAAGGTCGGCTTCGCCGTCGCGGGCGTGCAGGAAATGCTGCTCGACGCCATGCTGCGCGACAATGACGTGGACCCTGCGACGGTCGAAAAGATCAACATCGGCTGGTCCATCTCGCCTGCTCTCATGGCAGGGCAAGTCGATGGCGTCATCGGCGCCTTCCGCAATTTCGAACTGAACCAAATGGCCATCGAGGGCCACGAGGGCCGCTGCTTCTTCCCCGAGGCCGAAGGCGTGCCGAGCTATGACGAACTCATTTACGTGGCCCACGCCGACACGCTCGACGCCGCCGTCATCGCCCGCTTCCTGCACGCCACCGAGCGCGCCGCCGCCGACATCCTCAATGACCCCGAGGCCGCGTGGGAGATCTTCGCAGGCTCGGATGCCGAACTCGACAACGAACTCAACGACCGCGCCTGGGACGATACCTGGCCGCGCTTCGCCGTGCGCCCCGGCGCGCTCGATCTGGGCCGCTACGCCCGGTTCGAGACGTTTCTCAAGAACGCCGGCGCCATCGAGGACACCGTCGACGCCGAAACGCTCGCCATCGACGTCACCGGAGCCACCCAATGACCGCCCCAGACTACGGACAGGCCTTCGCGCTCTGGCGGCAGGCCGCGGGCAACGACTGGCCCGCCTACACGCAGCACGCTTTCGTCGAGCGGCTCAAGGACGGCACCCTGCCCGAGGATCGTTTCCTCTATTACCTCAAGCAGGACTATGTTTTCCTGATCCACTTCTCCCGCGCCTGGGCCCTTGCCGCCGCCAAGGCCGACAGCCTTGAAGAAATGCAGGCCGCGTCCGCCACCGTCCACGCTCTCGTGCACGAGGAAATGCCCCTGCACGTGGAAATCTGCGCCGGCCACGGCATCGACCGCGCCACTTTGGAAGCCACGCCAGAGGCGCCGGGCAACCTCGCATACACCCGCTTTGTGCTGGAGGCGGGGTACTCGGGCGATTTCCTTGACCTGATGGCGGCGCTGGCGCCGTGCGTTCTGGGCTATGGCGAAATCGGCGCGCGGCTTGCGGGCAACACCGGCCCCTACAAGGCGTGGTGCGACACCTATGGCGGCGCCGACTACCAAGGCCTCTGCTTTGACGTGGGCCGCCTCATTGACGCCGCCCTCGCCCGCCGCCTCGGCCCCGACTGGGCGCAGCTTCCCCGCGCTACATCCCTTGCCCACACCTTCCACACCGCCACGCGGCTCGAGGTCGGCTTCTGGGACATGGCGCTCGGGGCACGCGCGTGAGCCAGATCACGTTCCAAGGCGACCTGCGCCTCGGCGCGCGCGCGCTCATCTCGGGCCTCGACGTCACGATCCCCACGCAGGGCTGGACTGCCCTCTTGGGCGCTTCTGGCCTTGGTAAGACGTCGCTGGCGCGGCTTATCGCGGGCCTGCCCACGCCCGCGCGGCTCGACGGGTTCATCCCGCCCGATCCGATGACCATCGGCCTCATGTCGCAGGACGGTCAGCTTCTACCCTGGGCCACGGCGCTGGATAACGTCACCATCGGGGCACGGCTGGCGGGCAAGCCCCCCGACCCCGCCCGCGCGCGCGAGCTTCTCTCCCGCGTCGGCCTCGCCGGGCGCGAAAACACCCGACCGGCCGCCCTTTCCGCCGGCCAACGGCAGCGCGTCGCGCTGGCCCGCGTCCTCTATGACGACCGCGCGATCATCGTGCTGGACGAACCCTTCTCGGCGCTCGACGTCCTCACCCGCCAGCGCATGCAGGACCTCGCGGCAAAGCTCCTCAAGGGCCGCACCGTGATCCTCATCACCCACGATCCCGCCGAGGCGGTCCGCCTCGCCGAGCGCGCCTATGTCCTGCACGAAAGGGGCGCGACTCCCGTCGCCCTGCCGCCCGAGATCCCGCCCCGCGACGCCACAAACCCCGAAACGCTCACCGCACAGGCCGCGCTGCTTCAGCGTCTCGCCAGCGCGTCAGAGGCAAGCATCCCGGCATGACAAACCGCCTCTTCCGCACCGTCCTGACCCTTCTGACCGTGCTCGCCCTCTGGCAGGCGCTCGTGACGCTGGCCGAGATCCCGCGCTTCATCCTGCCGGGGCCGCTGGACGTGGCCGAAGCCCTCTGGTCCAACCGCGCGATACTGGCGGAAAACACCGCCTTTTCCGCTCTCAACCTCGCCCAGGGCCTCGCCCTCGGCCTTGTCCTCGGCATCGAGACCGCGCTTCTTCTGGCGCTCTCCGACCGGGCCCGCCGTGCGCTGCGGCCCGTGCTGGTCTTCGCCCAGGCCGTCCCGGTCTTCGCCCTCGCGCCCGTGCTCACCCTGTGGCTCGGCTTCGGGGCGCTGTCGAAGATCGTCATGGTGGCGCTCGTCACCTATTTCCCCATCGCCTCGGCGCTCTTCGACGGGCTGATGCGCCTGCCGCAACCGCTCGAGGATCTCGCGCGCCAATCCGGCGCCTCCCGCTGGCGCAGCCTGATCTACCTGCGCCTGCCCAACGCCAAACCGGCCTTCTTTTCCGGCCTGCGCCTCGCCGTCACCTATGCGCCGCTTGCGATCATCATCGGCGAATGGGTCGGTGCGTCCAAGGGGCTGGGCCACCTGATGCTGCTGGCCAACGGGCGCGGGCAGACCCCGCTCATGTTCGCGTCGCTGATCGTCCTCGCGATCTTCAGCCTCGCGCTATGGCTCGCCGTCGACGCGCTCGCGCGCCGCGAGGACCGTAGCCTTTCCTGATCCCCCCACTGGCCCCGCCGTCCGGCCCATGCCACACTGCCCGAAAGGAGACGCGCCATGCCCCTACAACCGGACAGCCCTGCATGAGCACGGGCCTGTCGCATATCACCTTCATCGTCACCGATCTCGACCGGATGCAGACCATCCTCGAACGCGTGCTCGGCGCACGCTGCATCTACAACAGCGGCCCGGCGCAGTTCTCGCTGTCCGAAGAACGGTTCTTTCTGGTGGGCGATGTCTGGATCGCGACCATGCTGGGCGATCCGCTGCCCGCGCGCAGCTACAACCACGTGGCCTTCAAAGTGGACGAGGCAGAGCTCGACGCCCGGATCGCCGAGATCAAGGCGCTCGGTCTCGATCTGCGCCCGCCCCGCCCGAGGGTCGAGGGCGAAGGCCGCTCGGCCTATTTCCACACGCCCGACAATCACCTGATCGAATTGCACACCGGCACGCTCGACGATCGCCTTGCGCGCTACGCCGCCCCGGCGCCTCAGCCGCCCAGATCGTAACGCGCGATCATCTCGAACCGGCCATCCGCCCGTTCGCCCATCACCGCCAGCGCATCGAGGACAAAGGGCGCAGGCAAAGCGGGCAGATGCGCCGCGATCATCGCCTCGGTGTCCTCCAGTGCCGCGCGCGGCACCCGGCCCGTCAAGGTCATGTGAAAGCGGAACGCGTCCAGCACATAAGGATAACCCCAGTCGCGCAAAAGTGCCTCCTGCCGTGGCGACAGCCCCGCCTTGCGCCGCCGCGCCAACTCGGCCTCGGACGGCGCGGCACGGAACCCGTCCAGATCCCGCACACAGGCCGCCGCGACACGCGCGATCTCCGTGGCGTCGCCCGTCGGCGTCAGCGCAAAGAACCGCCCCATCCGCGTCAGGGCCAGCCCCGCCGCTTGCCCCGGCGCGCTGCGCGCCGCCAGCGCGCGAACCGCCTCCTGCAACGCCGCCGCGTCCTGTCCTTCGGACAGGCGGAAGGGCGGCTTCAGCGTCGCGTGGAACCCGTATCTGCGCGGCGCATCGGTCAGCGCCGCAAGTCCCGGCAAGTCCGGCTGCCCGACGGCGCGTCCCGCCGCCGCGTCCCAGCCCAGCCAGCGCGCGCCGAACGCCGCCAGCGCGCCGTTGCGCGGCAGGTAGTAGACCGCATATCGCGAATATGACATGACTGGACCTCTCTGACCCCGGGACCCCGCTCGAAAACGGTGACACCTCCATGTCAAATGCGCTCTGTCTTGCCAATGCCCGGCTGGTCCTGCCCGACCGGATCGTGACCGGCACGCTCCACGTGGCGGACGGGATCATCGCCCGGATCGAACCGGACGGCGCGGTGCCGGCGGGGGCGATCGACTGCGCCGGCGATTATCTGATCCCGGGCCTTGTCGAATTGCACACCGACAATCTCGAACGCCATATCGAGCCGCGCCCGGCGGTCGACTGGCCCCACCTGCCGGCGCTTCTGGCGCATGACGGCGAACTGGCCTCGACCGGGATCACCACCGTTTTCGATGCGCTGCGCGTCGGCTCCATCTCGGGGCATCATTCGCGCTACAAGCCCTATGCGCGCCGGCTGGCCAGCGAAATCCTCGATCTGCGCGCGCGCGGCGCCCTCAAGATCAGCCATTTCCTGCATCTGCGCGCCGAAACCTGCTCGGAAACGCTGCTGGATGAACTGGCCGAATTCGTCCCCGCCGACCGGGTGGGTATCCTCAGCCTGATGGATCACACGCCTGGCCAGCGGCAGTTCCGCGATCTCGAAAAACTGCGCACCTACGTGTCCAGAAAACGCAATATGACTAAGGCCGAATTCGCGGACCATGTGGCCGAGATGAAGGCGCTTCAGGCCGCCAACGGGGCCCGGCACGAGGCCGGCGCAGTGGCCGAGGCCGCCCGGCTGGGCGCGGTGCTGGCCAGTCATGACGACACCACCGAAGCGCAAGTCGCGCATTCGCAGGCCTATGGCGTCGGCTTCGCCGAATTTCCCACGACCGAGGCCGCCGCCCGCGCCTGCCACGCGCGGGGCATCGCGGTGATGATGGGAGCGCCCAATCTCGTGCGCGGCGGGTCGCATTCGGGCAATGTCTCTGCGGCTGATCTCGCACGTGCGGGCCTGCTCGACATCATCTCGTCCGATTACGTGCCTTCGGCGCTGCTCCTATCGGCCTTCCATCTCGCGGATGTCTGGAACGATCTGCCCCGCGCCATCGCCACGGTCACGGCGACGCCCGCGCGCGTCACCGGGCTCGCCGATCGGGGCCAACTCGCGCCCGGTCTGCGCGCCGATCTGGTGCGCGTGGGCCGGCTTGGCGACGCGCCGCATGTGCGCGGCGTCTGGTGCCGGGGCGCGCGTGTTGCGTGAAATCCTTACATGGGCGCGCGACGCCCGTGACGGCCGGCGCAGCTGGTGCGGAACGCCGAAAACCGCCCGCCGAAGTTTGTACAAAATGCACAAAGGCCCTCTTGCACCTTGTACGATTTGTACAAAAACGCCCGCGCGGTCCTAGCGCGCGGCGAAACCTGTCATGACCGCATCCGCCTGCGTCCGGGCCCGCGCGTCGATCTCGCGCACCGCGTCCAGCGTCATCGCGCCCGGCCCCGTCGCGTCTCCGGAAAGCCGGTTCAGCACCTCTTCCACCACCTGCGCCATGTCGAGAAACCCGATCCGGCCCGCGATGAACCCGTCCAGCGCGCTTTCCTTCGCCGCGTTGAACACCGCCCCCGAAAGACCGCCCGCCTCCATGACCTCGCGCGCCAGACGCAGCGCCGGATGACGTGCCTGGTCGGCATTACGAAAGGTCATTTGTCCAATCTTTACAAGGTCTAAGCGCTCGACCGGCAGGTCGTTTCTTTCCGGCCAGTTGAGCGCATAGCCGATCGCATGGCGCATATCGGGCGGCCCCACATGCGCCATCAGCGCTCCGTCGCGAAAGCCCACCAGCGCATGGATCAGCGACTCGGGGTGGATCACCACCTCGATCTGCTCCGGTGAGACGCGGAAAAATTCCCTTGTTTCAATAAGTTCCATCGCCTTGTTAAAGAGGCTTGCAGAGTCGATCGTGATGCGCTGACCCATGTCCCAATTGGGGTGCGAGGACGCCTCGGCCAGCGTCGCGCCGGCCAGCCTGTCCTCGGGCCAGTCGCGGAATGCCCCCCCGGACGCGGTGATCACGATCCGTTCCACCGCCTCCATGTCCTCACCCACAAGTGCTTGAAAAACCGCGGAATGTTCCGAATCTACCGGCAGAATCGTGGCCCCCTGGGCCTGCGCCTCTCCCATCAAAAGCGCGCCCGCACAGACCAGGCTTTCCTTGTTGGCCAGCGCCAGCGTGGTACCGGGCCGCAGCGCACTCAGCCCGGGCTCCAGCCCGGCGAACCCAACGATGGCGGACATCACCCAATCCACCGGCCGTGCCGCCGCCTCGTTCAGCGCCGCCTGCCCCGCCGCCGCCTCGACGCCAGAGCCTGACAGCCGATCCCGCAGCTCCTCCAGCCCCGCCTCGAACCCGGTCACCGCGATCTCCGCCCGAAGCCGGATCGCATCCTCCGCCAGTTGCGCGATATTGCGCCCCCCGGTCAGCGCCACAACGCGAAAGGTCTCGGGCCGCCGCGCAATCAGGTCGATGGTGTTCTGTCCGATCGAACCGGTCGCGCCGAGTATCGTTACTGTCTTCATTGCAAAGGTCGTCTCGCTTTTCAGTCTCCGCGCTTTAGCACGCTCAAAAGCCCGCGTCTTCTTAGAAGCGGAGCCTTGTCACATGACACTGCGGGTTTTTCTCCTTGGTCCGCCCCGCCTTGGCACCAGAATGGTCTTGAGCGCGCCCCATTTCTCTGGCTAACAACGAAAAGTGACGTCGGAACCCGCCCGGCATGGGTTTCGGTACAAGAGTGCGAAGGACTGGATGCCACGCCACGTTCTGATCCATCCCGGATTTCACAAGACCGGGACCAGCACGCTGCAACGCAATCTGCAATCGCAGAGCGCGCAGTTGAAGGATCGGCTATCGGTCATGCTCACCGATGACGTAATCGAGGCGACGCGGCTGGCGCGAAAGTATTCCGTGCATACCCGCGAAGATGTACTCACCGCGTTCACGAATGCTTTCGCCGATGCATTGACCCGCGTGGATCTCGCCAATGAACGCCCCCTTCTGCTCAGCTCCGAGGCGCTACTGGGCCAGTTGCCGGGCCGCAAAAAGGTAAGCGGATACGATGCCGCCGCGCCGCTGTTACAAGCCGCGGTCGGCGTGCTGCGCAACCGGATCGGCGACACTGTGCCGGTGACAGTCTGGTTCACTACGCGCGACCCCGAAGGCTGGAAGAAAAGTGCCTATTATCAGAACCTTCGCCAGGTTCGCCTGCGCGAGGATTTTGCCACGCACGCCACCAAGCTCGATCGCGCATCCCGGCTTGACAGCTTCGTTGCGCTGACGCGGGACGCGCTGGCCGGTCTTGCCGCCGTCACGTCGACCCGGATCGAAGACTGCGCCGCGCACCCGCTGGGCCCCATGGGCGTGGCGCTCGATCTTCTTGGCGTCGAACACGACAACCTGGCTCCGGTTCGACCACACAATGTGCAACCGCAAGCGGGCGCCCAAGAGTTGCTGAAACTCAATCGCTCCAACCTGACCGATGACGAATTGGCCAAGGCCAAGCGCGCGCTGATCCGCGAGTATCGAAAATCTGGGCAGACAAACCGGCTTTAGTGGTCGCGCCCCCAGATCAGGGCGTGCCGAAAGCCGGCCGCGGGAACGCGATGGTCACCTGATCCTCTTCAAAATTCTCAAAAGATTTCACCCAGCGGCTGTTGGGCCAAAGCATTTCGACAACACCTGATTTCGGCCGATAGGCGGCGGTGAACAGCGTCCCGAAGCCTTGATCGAAAGCCAGCGAATACAGCGGCGGCTGCAGAAAGGAGCGAATGAACTTTTCCTGCGTTTCCGGGTGCAAGGTGAGCCGCTGCAGCAAGTAGCGTTCACGCTCGACCGTGGCGGTCAGGCGCGCGTGGCTTTTCCATTCCACACGGTCCTGGTGGTTCGTGGCGACGGCGGCGTGGGTCACGACCGCCGGCCGGTCGGGGGCCAGATACACAGTGAAGAAATTGCGCGCGGCATCCAGCACCGTAACATTATAGCTCATGTGGCAGGGCACGCGAGTTAGCACCTCGCGCGCCTCATCGACGGTCGTACAGGTTTGCAGAACATAGCGCAGGATGAGCGGTACGCCGAACCCTTCGCCCACTGCGCGGCGTCCTCCAAAGGTCAGCGATGCCACCAGGCCTGCGTCGTTCATACCGTCGACCAGCCCGAACAGACCGTCCGATGTGCCGATCACACCACGCCCCTGCCACCGCGTCTTGAGCAGGATCGCGTCGACCGCCTTTGGATTGTAGTCATAGTTACGCACCAAAAGCGGCTCGGTGCCCGGCCAGATCGCTTGACTGCAGCCAGAAAGGTACTTGGGCGGGCAATAGAAGCTAAGGAACCTTGCCTCGCTGTCGCCGCCGCCGGCCAGGTCGCAGAGCTCTTCGTAAAGCGGAACGAGTTCCGGCATATGCTTGCGCAAGGCGCGGCGGCATTCGAGATAGGTGGGCCGCCCGGTCAGGCCCTCGCGCTTCCACCAGGACATGTAGGCCTTGCGATACCCGGCAAAGAGCCTGGCCCATTTCGGGCCAGGCGTATCTTCTGTGATCGCACGATAGACGAGGGTCATAAGACCCTACATGATCTTAAACGCCGGATCCTGCAAGGAGGTTGCCGAGGGCAGCGGCCGTGCCGAGAAAGCCTGCTTGATCCCGTCGATCCAACGCTTCGATTTCGCCGTCAGCTGGAAACTCTTGGTCATCGAGCGCCCACGCGTCACCAGAATGCCAAGATCGGCCCCTTCGTAGCGGTAATCGCCGACATTTGAAATGCGCAGGAAGAAGGCCTCGTCCTCGGTCTCCACCGCGCGGCGGTGATAATCGAAGCGGTCAAAGATCACATGCCCATCCGGCGTCATTTTGTAGATACCTGTCTGGGGCGCATGCGTGATGATGTCGACACTGTCCTGCGTGTGCTTGATCACCATCTGCGACCAGCTGTCGATCATATCGGGATCAGACCAGCGAGCGTTGAGTTCTTCGACATCCAGCTTGAATTGCTTTTTCGAGAATTCCAGCAGGTGGAAAAGGAAGAGCGGCGCGTCGGCATGTGCAAAGGCCGCGTGGTTGGTCATCGAGCTTGCGCCGGTGATACGGGGATTCAACTCGCCCAGCCAGATATCGTCGCTTTTCTTGTCGATCAGGAAGTCGAGTTCGAAATAGCCGCGATAGCCTTCCTTGCGAAGCTGCTCACCAAATTTGAACGTCAGCTCTCGCGCTTTGTTGCGTTGCTTGGGCGAAAATGCGGTCGAAAAGATTTCATTCCCGCACCATCCCCCGCGATAGGGGGTTAGTTCCTTGAAGCCCACAAGCTCGGTCATCAACGGACCGACGATCGTACCTTGGCTGGTGGCGCAGGCTTCGATCGCCGAGCCACGGCAATTGATCCGCTTCATCACCTTGATCTCGCCCTCGCCGACGATCTCGTGCTCGTGCTTGCGGAAATCGGCCTCGGAATTGATGAAGAAGGTGGTATGACCGCTGTCGCCAAAGGCCGACTGCAGCACCAGATCGTCGCCCAAGTCGTTTTCCTTGCAGATCTTCTTGAGGTGCTCGTAATCCTTCACCTCCGACAGCGCGTTGGGCACCGACGGCACGCCGGCCTTATTGCCCACGCGCACGGTCTCGATCTTGTTGTCCATCGCGGTGCGCAGTTTGGCCTTCGGGAACCAGACCTCGCCTCCCAGTTCCTTGACCAGCTTTTCGGTCTTTTCGTCGAACATCAGGAACACGAACTTGGGTTTTCCGCCACGCGCTTTGACGTAATCGACAACTTCCTTGTGCTGCAGAAGGTAGTTGTTGATGTCCTCGATCGACTGGAACTCGTCATGCGGCATCTCCGAAGGGCACAGCACATTCGGATGACGCCCGTCAAAGCAATCCATGTAGCAGATGTACTTGAAATTCTTCACCCACTCGTCGAGACCCAAAAGATTGAAATTCGTGGCCGAGACGAAATAGATCGGGTCAGGGTTCGTGTGGAAATACCGGCGTATCTCCGAGATATTGCTCAGTGTCTTCTTAGGCATGTAACTGTCCCTTTCTACGACTTTTTCTTGACCGACGCGAGCGCGTCCTTGGTGAAAACGCTCAGGCCCAGATCGGGCCGGTATCCGTGAATTTCGCTTACATCGAGCGCCAGCATGAATGAGATGATCTCGTGGCTGATGACCTGTCCGGGCACGAGGATCGGAAAGCCTGGCGGGTAAGGAATGATAAAGCTGGTCGACACCAGCTCCTCTCCGTCCTCTAGCCGCTTGACGAGAGCCTGATCGAGGTTGATGTAATCGCAGTTGTCTTCATCGTAGGCGAGGAAGAACGCCGACCGGATGTCTCCCTCCGCGGTTTTGTTATCGGTGCGGAAGGCATCGTGGAACCGGCTGAAATCGGGCAGAGGCGGAAGGTGTTCCACCAGCCCCTTCACCCGGTTTTCGAACGAGCGCCGTTCCATCTTCGAGGCGTCGTCCAACAGGTCGTCCAGCTCGTTCGCGATCTCGACCAGAACCTCGATGAGATACGCCACCGATGACCGCGTCGTGCCGATATTGGTCATGAAGAGCACGGTGTTACGCGAGGTTTTGTTGATCTGGATCCCGTATTTGTCCATCAGGATCTTGGTCTTGAACGTGTCCCCGTCCCAACCGGTGCCGCCTACGGCGAGCGTAATGCGGGTGGGATCGAGCACGAACTCGTCGGAGTTCCAGATTTTCCAGGTATCGACCCAGCCATGTTTGGGGTCGTAATAGGCTTCTATCCCACTTTCGCGGTACTCCTCGGGGATCATGTCGCCCGCAGTCAGAACCTTGAAGTACTTCTGCAGGAGAGGGTGCGAGGCGACTGCGCGGCGAATGGACATCGCGCTTTCGACCTGCCGTTGAACGAACTCGAACCCTTCCAGTTCCACCTGACGGCGACCCACGTCGAGCGACGCGATGATCTGGTAGTTCGGCGAAGTTGAGGTATGCGTCATGTAGGCTTCGTGAAAGGCCTGCTCAACCTCTCCTTTAAAGTCCTGGTCGTTGACATGGATCATCGAGCCCTGCCGCAGAGACGTCAGCGTCTTGTGCGTGGATTGCGTGGAATAAACGCGCACCCGCGCATCGGGCGGGGGAACAAGCTGAGTGTTGAGCAGCGTTTCTTCGTCCGCGTCCTTTAATTCGGCCTGCTGGGTTTCCCAAGCCTCGATCGCCTCGGGCGTGCGTAGCGTCTCGCGCAACGTGTTGGCCACGCTCATCGCGGTGCGCTGGCGATAGGTCGGGCCAAAGGCGGCAAACGCAAACCACGCTTCGTCCCAGAGAAAGATCAGGTCCTTCTTGATGGCGAGGCATTCTTCCATCACGCGCCGGACATTGTAGACCAGCCCGTCAAAAGTGCAGTTGGTCAGAAGCACCATGCGCACCTTGTCGAGTTTACCCGCTGCCTTGAGTTTCAGAAGCGTATGCTTGATCTCTTTGAGCGGCACGGCGCCATACATGGAGTATTCATGCAACGGGTAGCTGTCCATGTAACAGACCTGCGCCCCGGCCAGAACCATGCCGTAATGGTGAGATTTATGGCAGTCGCGATCGACCAGCACGATATCGCCCGGTTTAACAACGGATTGCACGACGATCTTGTTGCAGGTCGAGGTGCCGTTGGTGGCAAAGAACGTGTGCTTTGACCCGAACGCCCGCGCCGCCATGTCCTGCGCTTCCTTGATGGGGCCGCGCGGCTCCAGCAGGCTGTCGAGACCACCTGAAGTGGCCGAGGTTTCAGCCAGGAAGATGTTTGGCCCGTAGAACGCGCCCATATCCTGGATCCAGTGCGATCGGCTGATCGACTTGCCCCGGCTGATCGGCATGGCATGGAAGACACCCGTGGGCTGCTTGGAATATTCCACCAGAGCCGAGAAGAATGGCGTCTTATAGCGCCTCTGCACACCGCGCAGGATGTTGAGGTGCAGTTCGAGGAAATCTTCCTGGTTGTAAAAGACGCGCCGGCACCTTCCCAGATCACGGCCTGCGATATCCTCTGCCGAGCGGTCGGTCACAAGATAGGCGTCAAGCTCGGGGCGGATCTTGGCAATCAGGCGGCAGGTCTCGGGGCCGTAGTCATGCGGCTCGATCGATTCCACATCGGCGTTGTCGCCCAGATGAGCCAAGTATTGGGTGATCAGCGGCAGTTCGTTTCGCGACTTGAGCGTGAGGCCCGGGCGCACCACCACGGCCTGAACATTGTGGTTGAACAGGATTGCGATGAGCGCATCCTCAAGTGAGGGCACGATCACCGGCTCGTAGATGAAACTATCTTCTGTCCGGCGCATGCGCTGCAGGCTTTGACGCAGGAAGCGTTCCTGATGCTCGTTCACGTCATCGACGATCAGAACCTCGAAGTAGGGCCGCCCGAGGGCGCGCGCCTCTGGCGCCAGGGCGGCCTCATCCTCGTAATCCTCATTGTCGATCTCGTCCGAACCGAGCGGGATCTTCCGGCGGCGATAGGCGCCCGACGCAAGCGCACGGGCGATCCGGCGTACGGAAATCGACAAGTCCTCGACATTTCCATTTTGGAATAACCGACGCAGGTGGTCGAAAGCCGCGCCGCCCGGAAACGCCCAGTAGGTCTCGATCGGGGCAAGCGCTTCGAACAGCTCATCCGCTGTTTCCATGAGTTTCTTGCGTTTGCGGGTTTCGTGACCGTGCAGCAACATGCCCTCTGCTGCCTCGCGCAAGGCGCTCCAGCGGTCGGCCCTGAGTTGGGTCGCGCTATAATAATCCCGGATCGACGCCATTTTTCTGTCAGGGGAATGTTTGTTCATTCCGTTCCTCCCATTATCGTTGCCCGGGACCGCCCCCGAAGGGACGCCGCGGGATTAGCCGGAACCGGCCTTTCCATGAAGAACGGAAAAGCCCTGATTGTGTTCCGGTGTCGTTTCATCTTGCCCAAGCGCGCTGCGTGGGTCGGCGGCGCGCAGCCCCCGATAAGTGCCCTGCTTGGGTGTTTCGAGCGGTCCAAGTGTTTTGAGATAGGCATCCGCGCCGCTGTTGCGGTCATAAACGCTGAACTCCGCGTCCCGGTCACGGAACGACTTGAGCACTTGGCCCAGGCCCTTGAGCCCGGTCTCACGTTGACGGCGAACCTGATCGAGATCGATCTCGATCGGGAACATGTCCTCTTGCCCGGCTGACTGGTGCAGCACGGTCGCCGACGGATCAACCACGCAGGACCGACCGACGCCGCCCGAGGCCAGACCGTTCACGTCGAACACGTAACACTGGAACTGTGCGGCGGTCGCACGCGCGATGGACAGTTCTGCCTCGCGGTCCGTTGTCCCGGTCAGAACCGGGTGCAAAAGAACCTCAACGCCCTGGCTGGTCAGCTGCCGCGTGGTTTCCGGGAACCAGATGTCATAGCAGATCGACAGGCCGAACCGGCCGACATCCGGCACGTCGAAAATGCAGAATTCGGTACCTGCCGAAATACCCGCCTCGTAAGGCCGGAACGGGAACATCTTGGAGTATTTCGAGACGATCTCGCCTTCGGGGTTGATCACCACCGACGTGTTGAGGATGCGGCCATCCTCGGTCTTCTCGAACATCGACCCAGGAATAAGCCAGATGCCAAAGCGCTTGGCGTCCTCCTGGAATTGCTGAATCGTGTCGTTCGGAAACGGCTGGGCATATTGGTCGAGCGGGCCGAAAGGGGCGAGTTCGGAAAACAGCACCATTTGCGTCCAGGGAAAGCGGGCCATCAGGATTTCGATCCGATGGCGCATCGCCTCGACGTTGGAATGAAGGGCAGAGACGTGCATTTGCACGCCAGCAATGGCAAATGGGGTCATGGGAGGCGACTCTTAGCTAGAGATATTTCACGCGTGGACTTCCGCCATATTCCTCGACGCTTCGCAAGGGGCCATTTCCCGGTCGGCATTATCTGACCACCAGCACCGGGCGCGTGGCATGCCGCACGATCCGGTCCGCGTTGGATCCGATCAGGAAGGATCGCAGATCATTGGGCGGATGAGACGCGATCACGATCAGATCTGCATCGAGACGATCGGCCTCCGACAGGATGTGTTCGGGCACGTGGCCATGGGCCACATGTGCCTCTGCAGATGTTCCGGACGGCACCTTTTCCGCGACGAATGCGTCAAGCTCCTCCTTCATCTTGATCAGCGACTTTTCCTCGAAATCGTCGGGGAGGTAGGATGAAACGATCGCCGCGCCGATATCGTGCACGATACCCAGTATGTGAAGCGTACCACCTTCCCGGCACATGTCGACCGCCATGGGCAAGGCCTTTTCCCAGGATTCCGGGTGGGTCACATCGATTGGCAACAGAACCTTGTCGAACATCTTCAACCTCCGTCTCAGGCTTCCGCCGGCTGACGCCGGGCACGGCCGCGTTGCAGGAACACCACCAGGGCCAGAACGAGCAGCGCCGGAAGATACATGAAGTATTTCGATGGCTGTTCGATCGGCACTTTCAACTCGGTGATCGTCTGATCCCAGTCCAGACCGGCCTTTTGCGCCGGGCTGTCGAAGGTCACGTTGTCGATCACGATCTTGCCGTCATTGTTGAGATACTCCACCCCCGCGGCCGCCAAACGATCGGCCCCTGTTTCGCCTTCCAGCACAGGCAGAAGCGCCGTGAAGGTGATGGGCTCGCCGATGGCGTTCAGACCGCTGATGGTAAGGCGTAGATCCTGACCGGGATCGGCCCGTTCCATGGCCTGTTCGATCTCGGCTGGCGGCACCGGATCATAGGGGGGCGCCACCATGTCCATCCAGAAGCCGGGACGGAAGAACGTGAAGGCGATCAACAAGAGCGCAATCGTTTCATAAATGCGGTTGCGCGTCAGGAAGAAGCCCTGTGTCGCCGCCGCGAAAAGCAGCATCGCCAATGTCGCCGTGACGAAGACAAAGATGCCCTGTAACCACCCCACATCGATCAGCAGAAGATCCGTGTTGAAGATGAACAGGAAGGGCAGAGCCGCCGTGCGCAGGCTGTAGAAGAACGCCACCACACCCGTCCGGATCGGATCGCCTCCCGACACCGCGGCAGCGGCAAAGCTCGCCAGACCGACAGGTGGCGTCACGTCCGCCATGATGCCGAAGTAGAAGACGAAGAGGTGCACCGCGATAAGCGGAACGATGAGACCGTTCTGCTGTCCCAGTGTTACGATGACCGGCGCCAGAAGAGCCGAAACCACGATATAGTTGGCGGTCGTCGGCAGGCCCATCCCGAGAATGAGCGACAAGATCGCCGTCAGCACGAGAATGGCCATGATATTGCCGCCCGAGAGCACCTCGACCACATCGGCCAGCGCCGAACCGACCCCGGTCTGGCTGACCGCGCCGACGATGATGCCGGCAGTTGCGGTTGCGATACCGATACCAATCATGTTGCGCGCGCCGGCTACCAGACCTTCAAGCAGGTCGATGAAGCCATTGCGGATCTCCGCGCCGATGTTGCCGGCATTGCGCATGATGGCCATCAGCGGACGCTGCGTGATCAGGATGAAGATCATGAAGCTTGCGGCCCAGAACGCCGAGAGACCAGGGCTAAGCCGATCGACCATAAGCGCCCAGACAAGAACGACAACGGGCAGAATGTAGTGCAATCCGGATTTCACCGTCGGACCGGGTTCAGGCAACTTCGTGACCGGTGCATTCGGATCCTCCTGCTTTAGCGGCGGCTGCTTGGACGCAATATAAAGCAAGAAGATATAGGCCACGATCAGCATGCCGAAGACGATATAGCCGGCAGTGTCGGGAAACGCCGGACGGATCCAACCCATTAGATAGTAGACCGCAAAGCTGAGCGCGCAGATCATAGCGATGATGAAGGAGGTCGAGATCAGCCAGGCGACCCAAGGCTTCGGCTCGACCGCGCGGGGCAGACCCTGCATGTTCGCCTTCATCGCCTCCAGATGGACGATATAAACAAGGGCGATATAGCTGATCAGAGCTGGGACGAAGGCGTGCTTGACCACGTCGAAATAGGGAATGCCCACATACTCGACCATGAGAAAGGCCGCGGCCCCCATGACCGGTGGCATGATCTGGCCATTGACAGAGCTGGCCACTTCGACCGCGCCAGCCTTTTCTGAACTGAAGCCCACCTTCTTCATCAGCGGAATGGTAAAGGTGCCCGTGGTCACCACGTTGGCGATAGACGAGCCCGAGATGAGACCCGTCATCGCCGAGCTTACGACGGCGGCTTTTGCCGGGCCGCCTCGCATGTGGCCCATCAGCGAAAACGCCACCTGAATGAAGTAATTGCCCGCACCGGCCCGGTCGAGGAGCGACCCGAACAGCACGAAGAGAAAGACGAACGAGGCCGACACGCCCAAGGCGATGCCGAACACGCCTTCCGTGGTGATCCACTGGTGGTTCACCACCTCGGACAAGGAGTTGCCCTTGTGGGCAATGATGCTTGGCATGTACGGGCCAAGAAACGTGTAGGCCAGAAAGACCGTCGCCACGATCATAAGCGCCGGTCCGAGCGATCTTCTCGTGGCTTCGAGCAGAAGCAGGATGCCCACCACGGCCACGACGAAGTCTTGCATAATAGGCGCGCCGACACGCTGCGCGATGGAGTCGCTATAGAAATAGATGTAGAGGGCAGCGCCTGCGCCGAGAATTGCCAGGGCCCATTCCCAGGCCGGAATACGGTCCTTCGGCGACCCCAGAAGAACGGCACCGATCACACCGATACCGACAAGTGGAATCCACCAGACAGGGGTGCCGTCTTTTGCCCCGATCATGAAAAAGGCGGTCAACAGAGCGGGAACGGCAATGGCAAGCCCTAACTGAAAGGGGCTGCGTTGTGCGGGATAGGCCAGAAAGGCCAGGAAAAGGGCAAAAGCCAAATGGAATGCACGGGTGTCGGCCTGATTGAATACGCCAAAGCCCACCATGAAGGGCAAGGGTGAGGCCACCCAGAGCTGGAACAGCGACCACGACAAGGCGACCAGCAGAAGGAAGGTGCCAATCGGACCGGTCGGGCTTCGTCCGCCCGTGTCGGTGGAGGCGACAAGTTCGTCCAGTTCCTCCTGCGACAGGCCGCCTTTACCCGAGGCTTCCTGTTCGACCGCAGCCGATTCGAACTGCTTGTCGTCGTTGCTCATGGCATGTCCCCCTATCCGGATTGGCCGCCGCGATAAGATATGTGCGGTTCTTCAGCCTTTTACGCGGGACGAACACCGCCTCCGCGAAAGCGAGGGGCCCACGGCCCCCCGCAAAAGTACTTCTAACGCGCTTGGATTACATCCAGCCGCGCTCTTTGTAGTACTTCTCGGCGCCCGGATGCAGCGGTGCCGAAAGACCGGTGGAGATCATGTCTTCCTCGGTCAGGTTCTCGAAGGCCGGGTGCAGGCCTTTGAAGCGGTCAAAGTTCTCGAACACCGCCTTGACCACTTCGTAGATGACGTCCTCGGGCACGCTGGCCGAGGTCACGAAGGTTGCCTTCACGCCGAAGGTCTTCACATCCTCCGGGTTACCCTTGTACATGCCGCCCGGAACGGTCGCCCAAGCGTAGTAAGGATTTTCCGAAACCAGCTTCTCGATCTCCGGAGTTTCAACCGGAATCAGCTTGGCATCCACCGTGGTCGTCGCCTCTTGGATCGAACCGGCCGGGTGGCCAACGGTAAAGATGATGGCGTCGACGTTATTGTCGCCAAGTGCTGCGGACTGTTCAGCCGACTTCAGCTCTGACGTCAGGGCGAAGTCACTCACGCTCCAGCCCATGGCGTCCATAACCACATCCATGGTCGCGCGCTGACCCGAGCCGGGGTTGCCCACGTTGACGCGCTTGCCCTTGAGATCGGTGAAGGACTCGATGCCGCTGTCGCTCCGGGCGATCACGTTGAAGGGTTCACCGTGAACCGAGAAAACCGCGCGAAGATCAGGGAATGCATCACCTTCGAACTGCGACGATCCGTTATAGGCGTGGTACTGCCAGTCAGACTGAGCGACGCCCATATCCATATCGCCGGCCTTGATCGCGTTGATGTTGGCGATCGACCCGCCTGTGGAAGGCGCCGTGCACTTCAGGTTGTGCTCGGCCGAGCCGCGATTGACCAAACGGCAGATCGACTGACCAACAACATAATAGACGCCCGTCTGGCCGCCCGTGCCGATCGTGATGAAGCGTTCCTGCGCCGCGACAGCGGTAGCAGAAATAGCAACAGTCGCGGCAAGTGCCGCTTTAGTAAGGATTTTCATGTTGTCTCCCTTGGTTTGTCGTCTTGGGTTAAGCGGTCTTTTTGCCGCTATTGCGTGAAGGCTATCACCTTTCTTGCGGTGTGCAAGCAGGCTTGTGGCGTGGAACCGACCATTGATGGGTTGGATGCGACATGACCTTGCGTCAACTTTCTAAAAACTCGGCGGCGTACAAGCACTTACGATCACGCAAACTGTGTTGCCGATATTACGAAACCTGTGCGGCAGGCGACTGTCGAACATGTATCCGTCGCCGGGATTCAGCACGCGCACCTGGTCATCCACCGTGATCTCGATGATGCCGGCGATCACGACGCCGGCCTCCTCCGCCTCGTGGGTAAGCAGATCGGGACCGGTGTCCGAACCTGGCGGATAGGTCTCATGCAGCACTTGAAGAGAATGGCGTTGCGCGTCGCCGAGCTGGCGCAGAGATACCCGCGCAGCAGCCTCGCCGAATCCCGCATCCTGGGGCGACAGCTCCACGAATTCATCGGCTGTATAGAAATACTTGGCCGTACCGTTTGCCTCCACCTCGGTGAAGAATTCCGACATCGTCATCGGGATCGCATCCAGCAAACGCTTGAGAGACGCGACCGACGGGCTCGACTTGTTTTGCTCGATCAGGGAAATCGCCGCATTGGTCATACCCGCCCTCGCCGCCAGATCGCGCTGTGTCAGCCCGCGCGTCTCGCGCACCGCCCGCAATCGTCCACCGATATCCATTCGATCTCCGCAATCACTGATGTCAAATATACTTGACGGGAAAGCTTCGAGGGGGTCAAGAGCCTGTTTTGTGGCAAAATTTGCATTTATCTGATATTTCATTGGTCGCACCAGCAAGAATTCGCCCTGCAAACCGAAAGCATTTGACAAGTAAAATGATCATGGAATAAGTATTCTGATCATTCTGACCGAAAGGGATGCCCCATGGCAACGTCGAAGAAAACCACCAAGACCCGCGCCCGCAAGGCCCCGGCGACGAAAGCCGCAAAGGCCGACGCACCCGCACAGACCACGCCGGACACGCAAGCTGCCGTGACGCAGATGCTTGATGCGACCGGCAAGACCAACGCCGAGCTTCATGCCCGTCGCGAGGCTGCCGTGGCACGCGGTGTCGCCTCTGCCGCGCCGATCTATGCCGATCACGCCGAAAACGCCGAGCTATGGGATGTCGAGGGCAATCGTTACGTCGACTTCGCCGGCGGCATCGCCGTTCTGAACACTGGCCATCGTCACCCCAAGGTGGTCGAGGCCGCCAAGGCGCAGGAAGACCGCTACACTCACACCTCTTTTCAGGTCGTGCCTTATGAACCCTATGTCGCCCTGGCCGAAAAGCTGAACGCACTCGCGCCCGGCGACTTCGCCAAGAAGACGCTGTTGGTCACGACCGGTGCCGAAGCCGTTGAGAACGCCGTCAAGATCGCCCGCGTCGCCACCGGCCGCCCCGGCATCATCGCCTTTGATGGCGGCTATCACGGTCGCACGATCATGACGCTCGGCATGACCGGCAAGATCAGCCCCTACAAGAAAGACGTCGGCCCCTTCCCGACCGACATCTACCGCCTACCCTTCCCGTCGACCCGCGACCATATCACGGTCGACGATTCGATCCGCGCGCTTGAGCGGCTTTTCCTGACCGACGCACAGCCGGACCGCGTGGCGGCAATCATCGTCGAGCCCGTTCTGGGCGAAGGCGGCTACATGCCTGTTCCCGCCGAACTGTTCCAGGCGCTGCGCGCGATCTGTGACAAGCACGGCATCCTCCTCATTTCCGATGAGATCCAGGCAGGGTTTGGCCGTACCGGCACCTGGTTTGCCGTCGAGCATTCCGGGGTCGCACCGGACCTGATGACCGTGGCGAAATCCATGGCCGGCGGCTATCCGATTGCCGGTGTCGTGGGCCGCGCCGAAGTGATGGACGCGATGATTCCCGGCGGTCTGGGCGGCACCTATGGCGGCAACCCGGTGGCGTGTGAGGCGGCTCTTGCCGCGATCGAGGCGATCGAGGAAGAAGGCCTGCTCGCGCGGTCGACGGCGATCGGCGAGACGATGCGCGCCCGCTTCGCCGAGATTGGCGCACGTGTTGCCCCCTACCGGATGTGGGACATTCGCGGTCTTGGCGCGATGCTGGCCGTCGAATTCGTCACCGATTTCGATACGGCCGCACCCGACGCGGCGCTGACCAAGTCGGTTGTCACTCACGCACTCAAGCGCGGCTTGATCCTGCTGCCTTGCGGCATGCACGGCAACGCGCTGCGCATCATGGTGCCGCTGACCGCATCGGATGCGATCATCGACGAAGGCATGGCCATCTTCGAAGCGGCGTTGGCCGACGCCATTGCCGCAGAACATCAGATGGCCGCAGAATAATCTGACTTTGCTTACTACGGGGCGCGGGATATTTCCGCGCCCCGTTTTTCTTGGCGGTCGCTTCGCCTGTGGTAGGGTGGGCAAGTCCGACTTGCCACCTCACGACGAAGGCCCATCCCATGTCCCACATATTCCCGCGCCATACTCGCCAAAGCCCCCCCACCGCCGTCGGCGGCGAAGGCTGTTACCTGTTCGACAAAAGCGGTAAGAAGTATCTCGATGCATCGGGTGGCGCGGCGGTGTCCTGTCTTGGGCACAACGACGCCGAGGTGGTCGCGGCGATCAAGGCGCAGCTCGACCAGGTGGCCTTTGCTCATACCGGCTTTTTCACCTCCGAGCCGGCAGAAAAACTGGCCGATCTGCTGATCGAACACGCGCCCAGCGGGCTTGACCGGGTCTATCTGGTCTCCGGCGGATCAGAGGCGACCGAGGCTGCAATCAAGCTCGCGCGCCAGTACCGGGTCGAAACAGGCGAGCCGAACCGCTCCAAGCTTATTGCCCGGAAGCAAAGCTATCACGGAAACACAATCGGCGCGTTGAGCGCCGGTGGCAACGAATGGCGGCGCGCGCAATTCGGCCCCTTACTGCTGGATGTGAGCCATATCGATCCGTGCTACGAATATCGCCTGAAGCATGACGGCGAAAGCGCCGAAGACTACGGCCTGCGCGCGGCGCAGGCGCTTGAGGATGAGATCCAGCGCCTTGGGCCCGAAACGGTTATGGCCTTCATGGCCGAGCCGGTCGTTGGCGCGACGGCAGGCGCGCTGCCCCCTGCCCCGGGTTATTTCAAACGCATCCGCGAAATCTGCGATAAATACGGCGTTCTATTGATATTGGACGAGGTCATGTGCGGGATGGGACGCACAGGCAGTCTTTTTGCCTGCGAGCAGGACGGCGTAAGCCCGGACATCGCCTGTATCGCCAAGGGGCTTGGGGCCGGATACCAGCCCATCGGAGCGATGCTGTGCACCGGTAAAATCTACGCCGCGATCGAAGGCGGATCGGGTTTTTTCCAACACGGTCACACCTATATCGGCCATCCCACCGCGGCCGCATGTGGACACGCGGTGGTCAGCGCAATCATCGACCGCGGTCTGGTGGAGCGGGTGCAGATGAAAGGCGCGGCCCTGGCCGATCGCCTTGAATCGCGGTTCGGGCAGCACCCGCATGTTGGGGACCTGCGCGGGCGCGGGCTTTTTCGGGGGATCGAATTGGTCGAGAACCGCGAGAGCAAATCCCCTTTCGACCCGGCAAAGGGCGTTGCGGGCAAGATCAAAAAAGCGGCGTTCGAGGCCGGGCTGATCTGTTACCCGATGTCTGGTACGATCGACGGCAAGCACGGCGACCACGTCCTGCTCGCCCCGCCCTTTATCATCGAAGACTCACAACTCGACGAACTCGTCGACAAGCTCGATACCGCGATCTCAGCCGCCATTTGATTATTGTGCGGCCGGTCCTGACTGGATGAAATAAACGATTGGACCTGCATCGTTGCCTTCGGCTTCGTTCGCCACGATCTGGCGTGGAATTTGCACGCTGACCGGCTTTTGCGCATCGCCCGGCCCCCAGGCGCGCACGGATAGAATGCAACCGCTTTCCATCCCGCCATAGGCCGGTTGCGGCGCGACTTTGCGCATGAAAAGCAGATCCTGCGCGACACGCTCGTTGCCGAGATAGATCGAGCCCGTGGCGATCACACGGCTTGCGACGTTTTTGGTCAGGATCGATTGCTGCTCGCTCTCCGCCCAGACACCGCACACCAAGGTCCGGCCTTGCGCCTCTCTGACGGAAACGGCGACACTCAGCCCGCCGCCAGACGTATACCGACCACCGGAGAGCATGGGATCATCCCCAAGCCGCGCCGTTGCAGGCTGTCCCGCGGGCGCGCACGACATGAGGATCGCCGCACAAGCTATTGCGATTGCGCTGACTTTCTGCATTTCTCAACTCTCCAGACAGGTGAGGTTTCGATTAGCCCGCTTTGGCGAACTCTGCGGTCTCTTCCAGCATCTCCGGATACCACTTTGCAATGACATCGGCAAATTCTTCGCGGATACGTCCGACCTGTGCGGGTGTAAGGTCTTCGCGCCACGCGCCGGCCTTGCCCTTGGTGAAGAAGCTCTGGGAACCCTTCGGGCGTTCGACGAAGCCAAGTTTTTCTTCCTGCTTCTTCAACGCCTCGAAACTGGTCGCCTTGATCGCCTTGGCCAGCTTCGGGCGATTTGGCTTGACCTTGAGAAACTGCAACAGGCTCTGCACCGTCCTTGCGGGTTTATCCAGCAGGTCTTCGTAGCGCAAAACATACCGCGGCAGGCCCGGTGCCTCGGTCCAGGCGGTGACGTGATCATCCCAACGTCCCAAAGCATCGAGGATACCTGTCTCGGTTCCCATGATGGTTTCCGGATCGGCCATGCGCGTAATCGCGTCGTCCAGATCGGTAGACACGTGGCGGGCAAAACTCGGAGCCACATCGAAGGGATTTCGGATCATGTAGATCGCACCGGCCGTCACCTCGGGCGGGATAAGATGCGTGTCCCCGACCATGACGGGTCGGCAATGCGTTTTCACGAAATGAGTGCCGGGCTTCGATCCGGCAATCAGGCGCACCGCTTCAGGTCTTACATGAAGCCATTCTTCTATGCTCTTGCCATGAAACGGTTTACCTGCCGCGCGATCAAAGAAATCCTGACGGATATCCGCGGTGGTAAACTGGCGCAGATTGTTGATATCCGGGGCCTGCCCGTGCGGCATGAAGTAATGCGCCAGCAGGCTTCGCAGCCACGTGTTTCCCGATTTCGGATACGAGGCCAGCCAGATGATGCGGCGCAGGTCAGACATTGTAATAGCCGTATTTTTTCATCATGCGCTTATGGTCGCGGCGCACCTTGTCGATCAAGTCGCGGGAAAGATCCTTCTTCCAACCACCGCTTTTCCCGCTGGCGAAAAACCGTTCGCTGTGTGGCGACCTTTCGGTAAAGCCGGACTTCTCCTCTTGCTTGCTCAATTCATCGAAGCTGGAAAACCGGATCGCGCGATCAAGCCTGTCCGGGTCGGGCGTGATCCCTAGGAATTCAAGCGCTTCAGAAAAGCTTTCGTGCGGAGTATCCAGCATGTCCTCATAGCGCAGTGGCAGCACTGGAAACCGGGTACCGTGGGTCCAGCTTTTAACGTGTTCGCTCCAAGTGCCCAGAAACTGCCATGTCGTCGATGCATCTGGCGCATTCGCATTATCGCTCCGCCCGATGGCTTCGACTGTTTTTTCCGGTGTCAGACCGTAGTGGCGCGCATAGGACAGCACCAAATCCAGAGGATTGCGTATCACGTAGATGGCCGATCTGGTGAATTTGGCCGGGATCAGTTCCACCTGCATGGCGTCGCCCCGGATATTGTGGGTTTTTACGAAATTCACATCCGCGTTGTTCGCGACGATCGCCTGTAGCACGCGTGCGCGCAATTGCAGCGTCGCATGCGGATTGCTGGTGTCCACCCGCCCTCCGGCAACTTGCTGATACCTCTGCGGCTTGGAGTCCCCGAAGCCGAAAAGCTGCACCTGGTTAATGCCCAAGGGTTTCGGAGAATTCGCGAGGTAATTCGCCAGGAAGATCCGCAGCCATGTATTGCCGGATTTCGGATAGGACGCCAGCCAGACAATGCTGTTTTTCATGCTCACCTTTCCAGATCGCGAATGAAAGATTGCCCACACAAAAAGAAAACGGCGAGGGAAAACTCCCTCGCCGCTCTATAACAGTCAGCCTAGGCTATTAGAAGCTCAGGTTGATCGCGGTACCGATGGCCGTGCCGTCGATGGTGGAACCAGGCACCAGGAAGGCCGGAGCGGCCGAACCAGCTTTGGTTTCACCGTAAACGAGGTAGACGTCCCAGGAGACGCCCGGTCCAAGGTCGCGGCTGCCGGCGAGCTGGTAGTACTCGTACTCGCCGTCGATTGCGCCCTGCTCGACTTCACCGACGTAGCCTTCAAGACCAAAGGTCCAGGGGCCAGGTGCGTCGTATGCAACACCGAGGCTGTAGCCTTCCTGATCGCCGACGCCGGTGGGTGCACCGTTGTCGTTCTCAGCCCAGGAGCCACCAACGGTGAAGCCGCTGAAGCCGACCTGGAAGCCAACACCCCAGGTTTCCGGATCGGAAACGCCGACAGCGTTGTTGTCTGCAGTACCCCAACGAGCCGCGAGGCTGATGTCGGTGGTGCCGAAGGACTGGCTGTAGTTCACGCCGAGGTCGATGACGTCAACGATACCAGCGTTACGGTTGACCGGAGCGACGTTCGCGGTGTTACCACCGGCGGTCGGCGCGTACGAAATACCAGCCGTGAAGCCGTTGAAGCTCGGCGTGTAGTAGGTCAGACGTGCGGTGTCGTTGTTGCCGGCGACTTCCGTGAAGGACGAGATGGCAGCCTGACGGAAGCCAAGAGCAGCGCCCGGGTGGAACGGAATGAAGGCCGAAGCGGACGGCGAGTTGATGGCGTTAGAGGCAACAGCAGGTGCGCCAACCATCATCTTGTAACCGGCCGAGTTCTCGTAGCCGATGTCCAGACGACCAAACTGGTCACCCGAGATCGACATGTACGACTCGTCGATACCGTCAGCACCACCACCGGAGTTCAGACCCTCCATCTGGATGTTCACGCCGAAGGTCAGGCCGTTGTCCAGCGTGATCGACGGGGTGAAGATGATTTCGGTGTTCGAGTACATCTGGATGCCGTCGAAATCGACGCCATTCAGCGGGCCACCCACGTTGAAGGCAGAGCCGGACACGTCGGTGAACGCGATGTGCTGGTTAAAGAAGCCGCCCCAATCCAGGTTCCAGTCCTGGGCGGAGGCAGGAGCAGCAGCGGCGACGCCGAGGGCGATTGCGCTGGTGCAGAGAAGTTGCTTTTTCAAGGTAGTCCCTCCTTAAAGCAGGAAAGTTTCGTGTACCGCCGCCCCCAGTAGCGGGTCACGGCTTGGGGATGGAATGCGCCAAATACCCCCTAAGTGTCAACGTAACTGCCCCCGGCTATCCTGTTCACGCGAGCGATGTGACGTATTTCACACACACTTGCGACGACGGCAGAGCGCAAACCGGGCCATCTTTGGCAAAAGCCCTTTTTTATATGGATTTTCACAGCATTTCCCCGCCATCGCCCTCGCGTTTCCAAGGGCTCTTGAGCGCCATACGCGCTCCGAAATCCTGAGACTGCAGGGAATCACAAAGGCCCAGTGTTGTGCTGCCGCAACACTCTTGCCGATCCGGCGCGTCTAAGACCGGATTTCGACCGAAACGGCGACCCAAGGGCTTTCCATTTTGCGCGCGCTCCGCGGTCCGGGCCGCTCGGGGTGCGAATCCCCTACCCGGGCAGGCAAATCAAAGACCGCGTTCCTCAAGAACCCGGCGCGCCGAGCGGAAGCACTCCAGTCCCTGCGGCACGCCGCAATAGATCGCGACAACATGCACGATGGCCCGAATCTCATCCTTGGTGACGCCGTTGTTGAGCGCCCCCCGGCAATGGATCTCGAATTCGTGCATCTTGCCGAGCGCGCCAAGCATGGCGAGGTTCATCATTGACCGCGTTTTCGCAGGGATCACGTCGTCGCCCCAGCCAAAGCCCCAGCACCATGCGGTCATCGCCTCCTGGAACGGTCGGGTGAAATCATCCGCCGCAGCGAGGTTCTTTTCGACATATTCTGCGCCGAGGGTCGCCTTGCGTTGCTCAAGCCCCTTGAGGAAGAGGTCTTCATCGAATGTTGCCATCTTGGTCGTCCTTTCGCGGTGGCGGTCAGATATCGATCGGTCGCATGGCGAAGAGGTCGTCAGCTGCCGTGAGGATCTTGTCGTGATCGTAAAGACAATTGCGCCATGACGTCGGAATGGCGTCGTAACCGAAAAGCCGGCCGGCGATCTGGCCGGTCAGCGCCCCTGCCCGGTCTGCATCCCCACCCAGTGTGACCGCGGCGGCAAGCACATTTTCGAAAGTGTCGCCTTGCCCGAAGGCCCAGAAAGCCGCCTGTAGAACAGACATCACGTTGTCGGTCACCGCATCGGGCGGCGTGTCCGGTCGCGGCATCAAGGCACTGTCGCCCGTAACCAGAAGGCGCGCGATGCTCGCAGCGGCCCGTTGACAGACAGGGCTGGCGTGGGTCAGGCGGCTTTGCAATTGCGCCACGGCCATGGCCGAGTCGGTCACGGCGCCGTAGGCCAGCACGACCGGCGCCAGACGCGTTATTCCGGCACTACCCGTCTTCGTCTCATCTGGCGAACCGGCATAGGGGTTCTTGGTCCGCTCGAAGCGTCGCAGCGCATCGGCCACCGTGTCGTCCATGTCGAAACACCTGCGAATGGGCGAAAGATAGCCGTAATCTCGCCAATTGATCAGGCGCTTCATCGCGTCTTCGGCATCCCATCCGTTGGCCGAGCGCAGCATCTGCGCAAGACACATCGCCTGTGTCGTCTCATCCGTCCACTGACCGGGGCGGAGCCCGTGCGGACCGCCGCCAGTCATGGTGGCGACGAGCGGAGTATCCGTGCGCACCTGTCCCGCAAGGCCTGCGCCCAAGGCATCCCCGACCGCCAAGCCAACAAGCATGCCACGCGCCTGATCTTCCGAGAACGGTTTGGACATCATGTCGGCATGTCTTCGTCGAAGCGGCCTGTCCGCGCGCGCCTCAACGCTCCCGCTTCTTCGTCCGGGTCATGACCATCTAGCGCGTCCAGGCGCAGGCCTTCATGTGCGAAGACCGGCTTGCCCGCCGCCACCAGGCCCCGAAGCCGCGCAGCCAGCGCCCGTTTCTTGGACACCTGGTGTGGCTGAACGCGGTCGAAATCGCGCGGGTGCATCGTGTCACCTTCGCTGAGTTCACCCGCCTCGAGCGCCGAATGCCAAAGCGCGTCGCCCTCCGGCGTGCGAAGGATCACACCGTTAAAGCCGTCGTCTTCTCCATCCGGCACGGCACCCGGCCAGATATCGGCAGCTGCGATATCCGCCGCCTCGCCGATGGCATCAGGACAAAGCTTGCATCGGGTCTGGATACGCCAGCCGCTCTCGTCCTCCCACATCTCGTTGTAGGTTTTCTCGAATGCGCGCCCGTCTCGTGTTTCGATCCGGGTGGGGCCGGGATTGCCGTGGCCGCGGTATCGGAAAAGCGTGACATCGCGCTCCGCCACGTCGACGGCGCGCAGCACTTCCCAGGATTTGCCAAGATCCGAGGCGCCGCCGCAGACCATCACCAACACCGCCACAAGACGCCGGGCCAGACGCGGATCCGCCTCGGCCCGGCTGCGCAAAGCGCCCGCGTCACAGGGTTTGGCGATCACGGCAAACGGTTCGTCCCGCACAAGCGCGGCCTCGAGACCGGCCAGCGTGTCCGACGGGCCATAGCGCGAGCCGCAGCGTGCGGCGACATCCTCGGGCGTTTCGCTGATAACCCAGCGCGTGCGCAGCGGTGCGCTTTCGTCCGCGGCGCAATGCAGAATAAAGCGCGCCTTGCCCAAGCGAAGAAGATGCATGCCGAGGGCGGTCAACACGCCACCGGTCGCAGCACGAAAGCGCACATCGGGGTCAGCCGACCAAGCCACGCTCATGCGGGTGTAACTGCCCCAAAGCTCATCGTTTTGCGTACCACGTGGCGTGGCCTTGGCCACGGCACCGGGACAGGCCGCAAGGATCGGGGCATCGTCGGTCGCGTCTTCCGGCGCCAGTGGGGCCGGTCGCAACCGGCCTTCGGGTGTCATGGTCATGCACCATCGTTCGGGCGCCATCGCCTCGCACAGGCCGCAGCCGATACAAAGCCCATTCTCGACCACGTCGCGAAGGCTGTCCGGCTGTCTCGGCAACGCCATGCTCAGCGTACCGCCATCGCGATGTTCTTCGTCTGGACGTAGTTCCAAAGCGCTTCGCGTCCCTTTTCGCGCCCGTAACCCGATTTGCCGTAACCGCCAAACGGCGTCTCGACGCCGCCTGCAAACCACTCGTTGACGAAAACCTGCCCCGCGCGCAGCTTTTGCGCGGCCCGGCTGGCCCGGTTCAGATCACGCGTGAAGACACCGGCAACCAGCCCGTACTCGGTCCCATTGGCGATCCGGACGGCCTCGGCCTCGTCCCGGAACGACATCACTGACAGAACCGGGCCAAAGACCTCTTCCTGCGCAATGCTCATGTCCGGTGTCACCTGGCTAAGCACGGTCGGCTCAAGAAACGCGCCGGGAATATTCATTTTGCGCCCGCCGGTCACCAGCCGCGCCCCCTGTCTCTCGGCATCAGACACCATGCCAGCCGCCCGGTCGCGCTGTGTGTCGCTGGCCATGGCGCCCATCGTCAACCCCGGTGTGTCGCGGTCGATCCCCGGGCCAACCGACAGCGAGCGCGCCACCTGCGCCGCGCGTTCGACCAGTTCTTCATGGCGCGCCTCGTGAACGATCACGCGGCTCATCGCCGAACAGATCTGGCCTGCGTTGAAATAGATGCCCCAGCGGATATCCCGCTCGAATGCGTCGAGATCCGCATCCTCATGCACGATGGCAGCCGATTTGCCGCCCAATTCAAGAACACAGGGCGCGATATGCCGGGCGGCGGCTTCGGCCACTTTGATTCCGGTGGCGACAGAACCCGTGAAGACGATCTGGCGCGCTTCCCCATGCCCTGCAAGCGCAGCGCCTGCCTCGTGGCCCCAGCCGCAAAAGATATTGACCGCACCTGCCGGAAACCCCGCAGCGACCGCCGCCTCAGCCAGCCAGGCACTCGAAAGCGGCGTCAGTTCCGACGTCTTGACGACACAGGCATTGCCCGTGGCCAGACCCGCCGCAAGCGACCGTGCTGCAATCTCGACCGGAAAATTCCATGGTATGATCTGTGCGGAAACGCCGTAGGGTTCTGACTGCGTGAAATCGACATAGCCGGCGCCAAGCGGGATCGAGCGGCCTTCGAGGGTTTCGGCCTGATTCCCGTAGTATTCGAAATACCGCGCCGCACCTGCGATTTCGCGGCGTGCCTCCCACAAGGGTTTTCCCTGCTCCAGGCACAAGACATGCGCGATGTCTTCTTCATGCTCCGTCAAGAAACGCCCCATGGACTGAACCATGCGGCCCCGCTCGACCGGGCGCATATCGATCAAAGCGCCGCTTTCATGAACCCGCAAGGCGGCGCGCACCGCGCGGTCCACGTCGGCTGCATCTGCCATGGCCTGCTCGGCCAGACGCTCGCCCGTGCCGGGGTTGACGATTTCGGCGCGCCCTGCGCCTCCGTCGCCCCATTCACCGTCGATAAAATTCCGCCAATAGCTTTGCATATCCCGGTCCTTACCTCTGCATGCAGCAAGGAATGGCGATTCCCCGCCCGTGTGCAACCGCCGAACACGGCAGCGGCACGCCGTTTTTGGACAAGACCGGCCGCGCGTCCGCTGTCAAGCTTCGTGGCAGAGTTCCAGCCGCGGTCAGATGCCATGCCGATCCACTCTTTCTTTGACATGCCGACAGCGGCTCCGGATACGATCGCTGACGTCGATACACGGCCCATTTTCCATGCCGCGCTCGAACAGGCACGCAAATGGCACAGCACCCTGCCCGCCGCACGCGCCTTTTGCCCCTGGCCGCAGGATCTGCGCTGGCAGCCACGGGATGCGCATCCCCTGCCCGCCGCGGATCTCATGTGCGCCGATCCCGGTCTCGTCAAGAAAGCGGCTGCGCCACTGCTTGCCGCGCTGCAAGCGATCGCGCCTTATGTCGAGTGGCGACACTCCTACACAGCCGAGGAAGTCGGTCAGAAATTTCTGGACACCTTTGGCTGGTTCGAACTCGCCGGACCGGAGGGCCATTTCCGGTCCGATCAGGCCCGCATAACGGTAGGGTATTGGGGACCGGGCCTTTATTACCCACGGCATCAGCACCCGCCGGCCGAGCTTTATACGATCGTCTCGGGCACGGCCCTCTTTGATGCCGACGGCGCGCCGCCTCGCCTGCTTGGCCCGGGTGACACAAGGGTGCATGCCCCCGAACAGCCCCATGCCATGACCACATCGGACCAGCCGCTGCTTGCGCTGGTGTTCTGGCGCGGCGCGGGACTTGACGCGTCACCGCGTTTGTCCGCCTGACCCCCGACGCGCCTGCCAGTTTTCCATGCGGTCGACCCAGAAGCGGTACCAGATATCCGCCGGCTTGAGAAAATGCGGCCGGTCGAAGAGATGCAGCATGTGGCGTGGCAGATGAGTGTCGGCATAGGCCGTCTTCGCGCGCGCGTCTCCGACCGCGAGATATGCCGCCTTCGCTCCCAGATAGGGCGCCATGACCGTGCCTGAGCCGGAAAAGCCCATGGCAAAGCAAAGGCCGTCCTGCTCTCCGACGTGAGGCATATGCGCGAAGGAATACCCCGTGTATCCCATCCACGCGTGACTGAGGCGCGCATCACGCAAGGAAGGCCAGATTTCGACCATCGTGGCGCGCAGACGCCTCGCGGCCTTGTCGAGCGGCAGATCGCGCATCGACGCGCGGCCGCCGAACAGAATTCGGGTGCCGTCGGGGGACAGCCTGAAATAACTGTGACGCGCCCGCGTCTCTACCATCATGCGGCGCCCCGGCGCGAGGTGACCGAGCGTGTTGGACGGCAAGGTTTCGGTCGCGATCAGGTATGACGGCAAAGGAAAAACCCGGCGTGCGTGCCAACGGAACGGCCGTGTCGTGTATCCATTCGTAGCCAGAACCACCTTGTCGGCCCGAACCGTGCCCTTGGCGGTGCGTATGTCGAACCGGCCTTTATCGCGCGCCAAGGCTTGAACACGGGCATGACTGACCACCGGAATATCCCGCCGTCGCGCCGCCTGCATCATACCCCGGTGATATTTGGCCGGGTGCAGGGCGCCATGATCGGGAAAGAGCAGGCCACCGGCATAGCGGTCGGTCTCGATTTCCTGCCGAAGGCCGGATTTTTCGACAAGACTGGCATTGACCGTGCTTTTACTCTGCACCGCATTGGCCAGCCGCCTCTGCGCGTCGAAATGCGACTGTGCCCAGGCAAGTTGGATCCGGCCCGTGGTCTGGAAATCGCACTCGATCCCTTCCGCCTTGATGAAATCTTTCGCCCAGTTGAGCGCTGGTGCCGCCTCAGCAAAAAGCGCATCGGCTGTCCTGGCGCCGAAATGTTGGGCCAGCTTGTCCCAACCAAGGCGGGGATGTGCGCCGAACATGCCACCATTTCGGCTCGAGGCGCCTTCGCCAGGAATCCCGGCTTCGACCACCGCAACCCGCGCGCCGGCGTCATGGGCCGCGATCGCCGCAGAAAGCCCCGTGTAGCCCGCGCCAATGACCAGCACGTCACACCGATCCGGCAGAGGGTCCGACGTCGTCTCCGGCGCGGCCTCCTCCCACCAGTAGGGCGTTCCGATCGTGTTTCCGCCTGTCCACATCCGTTTTTGATCACCCGAACCGCTTGCCTTGAAAAGTGCTACGACAGGTGTCGCGAAATGCAAGCGAAGATGATCGACAGAAGACTGAGTTGAGAAAAGTGGTGCCCCCACACGGACTCGAACCGCGGACCTACTGATTACAAATCAGTTGCTCTACCAGCTGAGCTATAGGGGCATCCTGTGCCGCGCTATGCCAAAACTTGCGGCATGAGGCAAGAATGAAAAACCGCGCCTACGCGCCCCTTGCCAGATCGCCGTGTTCCAGCACCGGCGCGGCGTGAATCTTTTCCGCATCCATAAGATACGCCACGCGCTCCAACGCCGCCACGATCATCGACTGTTCCCACTTGGGCAGTTGCTCGAACCGGGTGACGTAAACCTGCTGAAGGGCGTCGGGCGTCTGTTTCAGCGCGGCGCGCCCCGCCTCGGTCAGCCAAAGGTTGTACTGTCGGCGGTCCTGCTCACTTTGACACCGAGCGATTAGCCCTTTCGCTTCAAGCTTTTGCAGCAGGGCCGTGACCGTTGCCTGCGACACATTCAGTCGCAAAGCAATTTCCTTGGGAACGTGGTTGCCATCTTCCGAGATGATGTTGAGCACACGGGCCTGAACCGACGTAAGCCCCGAGGAACGCGCAAGTTCCTGCCCCGACATCTCTGTCGCGCGCAAAATGCGGCGCAGCGCGACAAGACTTTCTCTGGTTCGGTCCATCTTCTGCTGACCTCTTGCATAAAACCCGTGTAGTGTACGGCCAACATACTTTAATGATAAAAGCAATTCTTTCAAGTCACCGCATGACGTTAAGTTGTAATAAAGATTTTTTTTCATTGTAAAACAGGAAGTTATTATTATTTCCGAAAAAAATTACTTAGTCTGTTGAAACTTTTTGCGGCTAAGGATAGTTTGTCTGTCCGATGTGCAACAATACGATCAGATTGGAACCAACCATGGCCAAAGACCTCGCTAAAGAGCGCGATGCGCGCATCACCTTTCGGAAACCGACGCCACAGGATGGCGCCGACGTCAATGCGCTGATCGAACAGTGCAAGCCGCTCGACGAGAATTCCGTCTACTGCAATTTGATCCAGTGCGATCACTTCCGTGACACCTGCGTTGTGGCGGAGAGCCGTAAGGATATCGTGGGCTGGATTTCGGCATACATTCTGCCGGACGCCGAAGACACGATCTTTGTCTGGCAAGTCGCTGTGTCCGAAAAGGCGCGTGGTCAGGGCCTTGGTTCGCGTATGCTGAACGAAATCGTCTCTCGCCCCGAGTGCAAGAATATCACGAAGATGCAGACAACGATCACCGCGTCGAATAGCGCATCGTGGAGCCTCTTTGAGCGCTTTGCTGACAAGAAAGACGCAGACCTGACAAGTAAGGCCTATTTCAAGCGCGACGAGCACTTTAATGGCGAGGCGCCGACCGAACACTTGGTGACAATCAGTCTTGAAGAAGCGCTGAGCGCCGCGGCGTAACACGCGCTTCGAGACACCAATTCTCCCAACAACTGGACCTCAAAATGTCGACTGACAAGGAACACAAATTCGAAATTTTCTCGCGACGCGAAAGCCAGGTACGGAGCTACTGCAACAGCTTTCCGACCAGCTTCGTCAAAGCCAAGGGATCGATCATGACCGACGATCAGGGTCGTGAATATATCGACTTTTTGGCGGGCTGTTCGTCGCTGAACTACGGGCACAACGACCCCGACATGCAGGCGGCTCTGATAGAGCACATTCAGTCCGACGGCGTCACGCATGGCCTGGACATGTACACCGACACCAAGGCGCGCTTTCTGGAGGCTTTCGAGGATATCATTCTCAAGCCGCGCGACATGGATCACAAGGTCATGATGGTCGGGCCGACAGGCACCAATGCGGTCGAGGCCGCGATGAAGCTTGCCCGGAAAGTGACCGGTCGCCGGAACATCATCGCCTTCACGAACGGTTTTCACGGAATGACGCTTGGCGCCCTGTCCTGCACGGGTAACGCCGGCAAACGTGCCGGCGCAGGTGGCGGGCCTATCTGCGGCACTTCGCGCATGCCGTTCGAGGGCGCGTTCGGCGATGATGTCGATACGCTGAAGCAAATTGAGCTGATGCTGGACAATCCGTCTTCGGGAATCGACGCCCCGGCGGCCTTCATTGTGGAGCCTGTCCAAGGCGAAGGTGGCCTCAACGCCGCATCGCCCGAGTGGCTCAAGGGTATTGCCGATCTCGCGAAAAAGCATGGTGCCCTGCTGATCGTCGATGACATTCAGGCGGGCTGCGGCCGCACCGGAACGTTCTTTTCCACCGAAGGAATGGGGTTTCAGCCCGATATGATCACACTGGCGAAATCTTTTTCGGGCATGGGCCTGCCATTTGCCGCCCTGCTCGTGAAGCCAGAGCTGGATATCTGGAAACCGGCCGAGCACAACGGCACGTTCCGCGGCAACACCCACGCTTTCGTGACCGCTCGCGTCGCGTTGGAAAAGTTCTGGAAAGACGACTCGTTTTCCAAGGATGTCATTCGGAAAGGCAAGCGCCTGAAAGAGCGTCTTGCTGAGATCGCCGAACACGTGCCGAACGCCAAGCTTAAGGGCCGTGGCATGATGCGCGGCATCGATGTTGGCTCGGGCGACCTTGCAGGTGCAATCTGCGCTGCCTGCTTTAAAAAGGGCGTGATCATCGAAACGTCTGGCGCACATGACGAGGTGGTCAAGATCCTCGCGCCACTTACAACGCCGGACACGGTTCTTGAAAAAGGCCTCGATATCCTCGCCGATGCCGTCGCAGAACAAATCGCAACAGCCAAACTGGCAGCGGAGTAAATCATGCTAATTCGCGACTTCAACGAGCTCAAAAACACCGACAAATCCGTGTCGGACGCGGAGTGGAATTCCGTTCGCATGCTCCTCGCCGATGATGGCATGGGCTTTTCGTTCCACATCACGACGATAAAGGCCGGTTCGGAACACGTGTTCCACTACAAGCACCACTTCGAGAGCGTCTACTGCATCTCGGGTAAGGGCACGATCACCGATCTTGCCACGAACGAAACGCACGAGATCAAGCCGGGCGTGATGTACGGGCTCGACAAGCACGACAAGCATCGCCTCGTTTGCGAGGAAGAGTTAGTGCTGGCGTGCTGCTTCAACCCGCCGATTACCGGCAACGAAGTGCATCGCGAAGACGGCTCTTACGCCCCGGCGGAAACAGCATAACTGACCCGAACGAAACGGACAGGATCCATCGTGACCCAAACCAAATCACATACGGTCGAAAAAATCGGCGGCACATCCATGAGCCGCACGGCAGAGCTGCTCGACAGTCTCTTTATCGGGGACCTGTCCGGCGACGCTCTTTATAACCGCATCTTTGTCGTGTCCGCCTATGGCGGTATCACGAACCTGCTTCTTGAAGACAAGAAAACGGGTGAGCCTGGCGTTTACGGCCTTTTTGTCAACGCCGACGATAACGATCATGGTTGGATGAGCGCGCTAAGCCGGGTCGGCCAGGCGATGCAAAAAGCGCATTCGGACATTCTCAAGCACAAGGCGGATCTGCAGGCTGCGGACGATTTTGTTCGTGACCGCATAGACGGCGCTCGGAACTGTCTTATCGACTTGCACCGCCTGTGCTCTTACGGGCATTTCCGGCTCGGCCAGCACATGAACATCATCCGCGAATTGCTGTCCGGTCTCGGCGAAGCGCATTCTGCTTTCGTTACGGCGCAGCTTCTCAATCGTCACGGTGTTGCCGCGCGCTTTGTCGATTTGTCCGGTTGGCGTGATGAGGGCGAATATTCGCTGGAGGACCGGATCGTCGACGGCTTGCGCGATATCGATCTGAAAAGCGAATTGCCGATCGTGACTGGCTATGCGCAATGCGTGGAAGGCCTCATGAAAGAGTTTGACCGCGGCTATTCCGAGGTCACATTCTCGAAAATCGCATCTCTAACCGGCGCGGGCGAGGCGATTATTCACAAGGAATTTCACCTGTCCTCGGCCGATCCGAACCTTGTCGGCGAAGACGCCGTGGTGAAGCTGGGTCACACGAACTACGACGTCGCGGACCAACTGTCGAACATGGGCATGGAGGCGATCCACCCCTCGGCTGCGAAAATGCTGCGTCAGGCGAACATTCCGCTGCGCGTGACGAACGCGTTTGAGCCCCAAGATCCGGGCACGCTCATCGACGACCGGCCCGCAGAGTACGCCCGCGTCGAGATGGTCACTGGTGTGCAAGTACACGCGCTCGAGCTTTTCGAGCAGGACATGGTGGGCGTCAAAGGGTATGACAGCGCCATTCTCGATGTGCTGAAACGGCATAACCTCCGGATCGTGTCCAAGTCGACCAACGCAAACACGATCACCCATTATGTCGATGCCCCGCTCAAAGCCGTGCGTTCGGCCGAAAGCGATCTGACCCAGTTGTACCCAGGGTCGCGCGTCAGTGTGCGCCCGATGGGCATCTCCGCAGTCATTGGACGTGAACTGGCCGGGCTCAAGGTCACGCTCAAAGGGCTTTCGGCCTTGGACGAGCACGGGATTGATGTGCTGGGCCTGCTGCAGGGGTCGCGGTCTGTCGATGTGCAATTCGCGGTCCACCGCGACGACCTCGACTCGTCGATCAAGGCGCTACACGAGGCACTCGTCACTCCAAAATCCGAGGCAGAGCCCAAGCTCGTCGCCTGATCTGAACGAACTGATGAAATGGCCCCGTTAACCGGGGCCATTTTTCGTTTGCGCCCCAAGCGCGCAACCGGCACAGGACACGGGCTCTGACCCACTTCCCCGAAAGCGGTTTAACGTCCCGGAAAAGCGTCTATATTCGGCCAGAACACTCCGATCGAGGACTGGAATGCAGGTCGTTATCCACGCAGGCGCGCACCTCACAGATGAGGACAGGCTGGTCAATTGCCTGGTCAGGAATACCGATCTTCTTGCCAGTATCGGCACCGACGTGCCCAATCCCCAGGCCTACCGCAAGCTCCTGCGCGACATACTGCACGAGGCGCTAGAAAGCGGCATAACCTCGGAGGCTCGGGACGTGTTTCTGGCCGCCGTGGGACATGACCCAAGTTCAGATCGGCTGGTCCTGTCGAACCAAGGCTTCTTCGGCACGCCGAAAATGGCCGTCGGCCAAGGTCAGATCTATCCCGCGGCAGAGCGTCGGCTGACCGCAGCACAGCAACTATTCCCGAGGGACAATATCGAGCTGTTTCTCGGCCTTCGGAACCCTGCCAGCCTCTTGCCTGCTCTCTTTGACAAAACGCCGCACAAGCGCATGGACGATTATCTCAACGGCGTGCCACCTCTCGATTTCCGCTGGTCTCCAACTATTGCCCGCATCCGCCATGCCTTTCCGGACATGCCGATCACAGTTTGGTGCAACGAAGATACGCCGCTGATCTGGGCGCAGGTCGTGCGCGAACTTGCGGGGCTGGATCCGACCGCGTCTTTCGAAGGCGAGTTCACACTCCTGCGCGAGATCATGACCCCTGCCGGGATGAAGCGGTTCGAGGCCTATCTCGAAAGCCATCCCGGCATGACTGAGGTCCAGAAACGCCGCGTGATCGCGGCCTTTCTCGATAAATTCATTCTCGACGAGGAAATAGAGGAAGAACTCGATCTGCCGGGCTGGACCGAAGAGCTGGTCGACCAGATGACCGAGGCCTATGACGAGGATCTGTTCGAGGTGCAGCGCGTTCCGGGCGTGAACATGATCGCGCCCTAGCTCGCTTACATTCCAAGCGCTTCCTTGTACATTTCCAGAACCGCTTCTTCCTCCGCAATGTCGTCCTTGTCGCGCTTGCGCAGCGCAATGACCTTGCGCATGACCTTGGTGTCATAGCCCCGCGCCTTGGCTTCGGCCATCACCTCTTTTTGCTGCTCGGCGATGTCTTTCTTCTCCGACTCCAGTCGCTCGAACCGCTCGATGAACTGGCGTAGCTCGTCGGCGGTCACGCGATAGCTGCTGTCGGGTCCGGGGCCTGTGACTTGGTCGTCCATGGGTCGTCTCCTCTGCTCGGAGTTTTTGACTACCTCTGCACCCTCCCCCAGACAAGCCCCGTTTTCGGCACGGCTTGAAGGTCGCCCCTGTCTGGTCTAGGTCCTTGCCTGCAACAGGAAGGGCGCAGCCATGGAAAACCTTGTCTGGATCGGGGCCGCAGTCACGGTAGCGGGGCTGGCTCTTTTGATCTGGTGTATCCTGCGCGTGGCGCGCGCCCGCAAATCTGGCTTGGATGAAGAGGCGATGCGCGCGGAATTGCGCCGCGTCGTGCCAATGAACACGGGCGCCTTGTTCCTGTCGGTGATCGGTCTGATGCTCGTGGTTTTGGGCATCACTCTTGCCTAAGGCAGGCCCTAGAAGAAACGTTTTCCGTATTTGACCATCTCTTCGACCAGCGGGGCCGGTTTCCAGATGTTTTCGGAAATCTCCTGCAGGGTCTTCATTTTTCGCACGAGCGGGAGCAATCCAAGAATATCGGCCTGCAACAACGGGCCGCCCTTGTCCCGCGCAAACCCGTAACCCTGCACGAAGCAAAGGTCGATATCCGACGCGCGCATCACCTCCCGGCCTTCGATCATCCGCGCAGCACCATTCACCAGCGCCGCGTGCATTGCGTCGCGCAGGGACACACCCTGCGGCAGCGACGGCAGATCACCCTGCCGGGAACGCCATGCCTGCAACCAATGCGCCAGGGCCGGATCGCTGTCTTTGCCTTCCGTGGCGCCCGTTTCCCCGTCTTCGCGGTCGCGAAGGGCCCTGAGCAGATCAAGTTCGGCCTGCGCCCCGCTGCCACAGATCCGCTCCAGTCGTGCCTCGACCTCCGCGGGTCCGTCAATCTCGATCATGCGAAATGGCCCGTCGGCAAAACCAAGATCTCGCGCCGCCAGATCCACCGCCGACGGATCGGCGCCTGCACGGACAAGGGAAAGCGCCGCGCACAAACCCGGCGCCATGGCACGATGCCCCAGAAGACCGGGCCTGACGGCGCTGCGCAGAACCGATCGCCCCGCCCTGCCGAAATAGGCCACGACACTGGCCAAAACATCCACTGGCGTGGTGTCGAGCGCGGCGAATTCCGCAAGCCTGGAACTGTGTGCGGGACGGTAGACGCGCAAGGTCACGACAGGCGTACCAAGATCGGCGGCCCGCAATTCAGCCTGGCCCACATCATCAAGAACACACCAGACGGCGTCCGGCTTCGGGCGCGCGCTGCCCGGAACGCTGCCCTTTGCCTCCAGAACAAGATCGGCCACGGGTATCGCTTGATCGGTCGGAACGATTGCGAGCCGCGCCAGGGCCGCCTCGCGCGCCGCATCCGCAAGACGGCCGCGTGAAACGGCCGCCTCGTAGATGGCTGCGGTGCGGGCGGCCAGGGCATCCGCATTCGGTCCCGTGATGGTCACGTGTTGCCCCTGATCCAAGCAGTGAATGGCCAATTGAGCCACCTGCGGATCGTCCCCGATAAGCGCCACCTGGCGGATCTCACGGGGCCGCGCATCCTGCAGGCCGGGATGCATCTGGGCCCGCCGTTCGGCGGTATAGACGTGCCGGATGGCCCGTGCGGCAGGCGACGCGATCCGCTCTTCGAAAACCGTCCGTTCAAAGGCAAGGCCCTGTTCAAACGGCAAAAGCTGCGCCGCCTCGACACATCGCAGAACGTCGGCCTCGGCGCTGGTCTTGGCTCTGACCTGCGCCCCGACCGCGGAAATCGCCTTTTGATAGCCTTCCGGGTCGGAAAATCCGCGCTCGATATCACAGGTGCGGGTCCACGTCCCCGCGCGCGCCAGTCGCCGCGCCAGCGCAAGCGCGGGCGCAAGCGGCTCATCAGTGGTGACTTCGTCGAAGATCTGGCGCAACCTTGGATCATCGGGCGCTACGGCGCGGCCTGCCAGCATCAGTTCCAGCGCGGCCTGCGCCCCCAGAAGGCGCGGCAGACGCTGGGTCGCGCCCCCACCGGGGACAAGCGAAAGCGTCACTTCGGGCTGGGCCAGCCGCGTGGAGTTCCGCACAACGCGGCCATGCGCGGCAAGTGCCAGTTCGAGACCGGCGCCAAGGGCTGCGCCGTGCAGCGCGGCGACCACGGGTTTCGGAAAGGTTTCGATCCGACGGGCCAGCACGTCGATCCAGGGCGACGCCAGCGGCGCATCGTATTCCGCGATATCGACGCCCGAACTGAAGACCCCTCCGGCACCCTGCAGGACGACAGCCGCAACCTGATCGTCGCCGGCGGCACGCTCGAGCGCCGCGGCCAGATCGGCTCTGAGCGACGGTGCCAGTGCATTTGCGCGGCCGCGTTCCATGGTCAGAACCGCCACGCCTTCTTCGATGTGATACTTGACCTCGGACACGCCGCCTCGCCCCGCCTCAACCCTTTGACTTCGCGGGATTAGACCGCGATTCAGGGACCCGGCGCAAGCTTTCCCGGCCGGGCGGACCGATTTCAGACGGGCATGTTGTCGAACTGTGCCTCTATGGCTTCGTCGAGAAGCTCGTCATTCAGACGGCGCAGCTTTGCGGGAATTGGTTCGCCTGCGTCCCGCATCTGACCCAAAAGCCCGGCAAGGCGTGGCTGCAAGCGATACCGCTCCGCCTCACCAAGATCCAGGATCTGATGCTGAAGTCGCTTGATCTCCTGCAAAAAGGTGTTCGTCATGACGCTTCTTCCTCCCTTGCCGGCCTTGGCCCTCTCTGGGGCCTGTCCCGATCTCAAAGCCCTACATGTCTACCATAGCGTACCGCGCAGGCCAAAGAGTTGTTTGACCGGATACGCACCTTTGCGGCGCCCTGCCTGTTTTTTGCGCGCTGGATGACCTTTTGACAGGTCACGAAGCCCGGTTTCGGACCGGCGCCGAGTCACCATGTCGGTTCCTCGGTTGCTGTTTGCGGTTCAGGCGGCGCCGTCGAACCGCCGTCCTGATCGATAAGTTTCCGCATGTGATCGTGATTTGGGGCCAGATCGGTCTCGGTTTCAGCAGCATCCTTGCCAGGATCCTCCTGCCTTGCGGCCTCTCCGGCGACCTGAGCCCAGCCATCGGATTTCCCGGCGGTGTCCTCACCTGTGCCGGGATCGGTTCCGTCAACGAGCAAGCCCCGCGCCTGAGGGGCCTTACCGGTCGGCTCCACATTCTCGCCCGTCTCAGTGCGGGCGTCATCCTCGATCATCAGCCGCACCGCCCGAAACCCGTTAAGCTGGCCCAGCTTGACCTTGGCCACGCGATGCCCCTCCGCGCCATTGAGCCGCGCATCGTGCAACGCATCAGGCGCCAGCGGCAAAAGCGTACCGGGACGCCAGGCGCAGATCTTGTTGAGCGGCAACCGCACCTTGCCAAGCACCGCATCAAGCATGACCGGCGCGTTGAGCGCGTTTTCCTCAAGTTTTGCCTGCAGGTTTTGTCCGTCGACGCCGTCGGCCAGATCGCTGGCCGCGGGTCTCTCAGGCAGAATGAGAGTCAGAACACCGGTCTTGGCGCCCTTGTCCATGTCCACCGTCATTCGGAAAATATCAAAATCAGATCCCGTCAAGGCAAGCGCGAGCATGCGACCGTCCTCGACCCGGTCGCCAAACCGCAGCCCCGGCGACAGCGGCGGCAGGTTTTCTTCTGCGAGGTCTTCCTCAGCCCCATCAAGAAGCGCATTCATCAAGGGTTCTGCAATGGCGGCATCGGTGGGGGTAAAGGTACGGGGGGCGGCCTCGGTCCGGCGCAAGCGTCCCATCAGTTGCATTTCGATAAGACCAGAGACGAATTGCAGATCGAGCTTGATCGCGCCGCGTTCCCCCTCGGCGCCGTCAAGCAGGATCAGCAGCCCGTCGTCTCCGACCGCTTCCTCGATGGCGTCAAGCGTCAGCGTTTCCTGCTCGACCGTGCGGACGCGCAAGGCCAGCCCGTAAAGCGCCTCGCCCGCCCTGGCAAGGGCGAGGCGCAGCGCTTTGGGCGCGGACATCTCACGCGCCTCGAACCCGTCGCGTGCCACTTTCGCCTTGCGATGGATGATCGATTGCCCGTCCGCGCTGCTCATGCATCTCCACCGCTGTTTCTGAATCCGAGGGAACCGCGGTCATGTAACCGCAGGAAGGTTAAAAGAATATTACTGCCGACCTATTGCGCCGCAGTGGCCTGCCCCGGCAGCGCCATCGGCGCCAGAACCCGAAAGGCCGCGCCCTCCTGCCCCGGCACGTAAGTGATCGAACCTCCCAGACGGGCCATAATTTCGCGGCAGATAGCCAGCCCAAGCCCCGCGCCACCGGCCCGGGTTTCGCTGACGCGGGCGAACTTCTCGAAAATCGTGCCCTGCTCACCCGCCGGGATACCGGAACCGTTATCGATGAAATCCACGGCCACATGATCGGCCTCTCGCAGAACGCGGATCCGCAATTCGGGGTTCGGGGCGTCACAGTATTTGCGGGCATTCGACATCACGTTGATGAACACCTGCGCCAGCCGGTCAAGATCCGTGTAAAGAGAGATCGCCTCGTCCTCGGGACGCCGCCGGACGCGGATCGACGCCTCCGACAGGCCCGCCCCCATCAAGGCCCGATCGATCAAGCCGCCCAGCTGGCCATGCTCCGGATTAAGCACAATCTGCGCATTTTCCAGCACGCTGAGGTCCAGAAGATCGTCGAGCAGACGGGTCAATCGGATCGCCTCGTCGTGGATGATCGACGCGTATTTGCTTTCTTCCTCAGCGGTCAGTTCGCCGGTATCGCGCAGAATCTCGGAAAACGCCCGGATCGATGTCATCGGTGTGCGAAGTTCGTGGCTGATCTGGCTGAGAAACGCGTCTTTCTGCAGGGAGATCTGCGTCAGCTTTTCGTTGACCTGCCGCAGCTGGCGGGCGGTCCGCTCCTGTTCCTGTGTCTTGGCCTCCAGCTGGCTGGAATATTCCATGATCTGCGCTGTTTCATCTGCCACCGCCATGAGGTCCTGCACAGACACGCTGGCGCCGCCCACGATCTGGCTTATCATCGCGTGCGCCGTCGCGGCGCCGACCGAGCCGGCCAGCGCGCGTTCGAGCGTGACAAGAAAATCGGGCGTGGGTTCGGGAAGATATCCGCCGATGCCCTGCTCGCGCGCGGCAGCGGCAAAAAGGGCCTGTGCCTCCTGCGCGCCCATGATCCGCTGCGTCATGATGAGCAGATCCTCGGATTGCGCCAATCCACCAGTCCAGCCTCCTGTGGTGCCGGAATGGTCGAACACGTTGACGAACTGCGCGCCCTGAAGCCGTTCGACCGGCTGCGGGAAACTGAAAATCGACACCACGATGAAGATCAGCGTGTTGAGAGAAATGCTCCATAGGAACGCGTGAATGACCGGATCGAGCACGGCCGGTCCAAAGAGCGCTTGTGGACGAAGCCAGCTCAGGCCGAACGCGCCCTGCTCCAGCACGCTGACCGGCATCAGGAAAGAGGGCCCAAAGCTTGGCAGGAAGAGGCAGTAAAGCCAGAGCGCGAAACCCACGCTGAGCCCGGCAAGCGCGCCCTTGCGATTGGCGCCCCGCCAGAAGAGCCCGCCGATCAGCGGCGGCAGGAATTGCGCCACCCCCACGAAGGAGATCAGACCGATCGACGCAAGCGCCGCGCCACCGCCGGACAGGCGGAAATAGAGATATCCCAAGAACAACGTGATCGCGATGGAAATGCGGCGCGCCCGCATCGCGACAAGCCGCACGTCGCCCGACATCACCGCCGAGCCCCCCGTCAGCCAAAGCCAGACCGGCATCACGACGTGGTTCGACACCATGGTCGACACCGCGATGGCCGCGACGATCACCATCGAGGTCGCGCTACTGAAACCTCCAAGAAAGGACAGGATGGCCAACCCCTCCTGCCCGCCCATCAGCGGCAGGGTGAGAACGAAAAGATCGGGGTTCGCGCCCTCCGGACTGAGATCAAGCCCGACGACCGCGATCGGCACGACAAAGAGGCTCATGAGCATCATGTAAGCCGGAAAGGCCCAGGCAGCGGTGCGCAGGTGACGTTCGTCCTCATTCTCCACGACCATCACCTGAAACATCCGCGGCAGGCACAGGAACGCCGCCGCGGAAAGAAGCGTCAGCCCCACCCAGCGGCTGCCTGGCACCTCGAACTCTGCGATGGCCGAGCGGTCGATGCGCGCCAGCGTTTCGGAAACCCCGCCCGAAAGCCCCCACACGACGAAAATCCCCACAGCCAGCAGCGCGACCAGCTTCACCACAGCTTCAAGCGCGATCGCCATGACGATCCCATGGTGGCGTTCATTGGCATCAAGGTTGCGCGTGCCGAACAGGATCGCGAAAAGCGCCATGCCCGCCGCCACCCAAAAAGCGGTCGACTGCCGGTTGACCGCCACCTCCCGCGTCGGGTCGGCCTCCGCAAAAGCGACGACAGACAAGGTCAGTGACTGTAGCTGCAGCGCGATATAGGGCGTCGTGCCCAAAAGCGCGACGAGCGTGACGAAGACGGCAAGCGCATTCGATTTGCCGAAGCGTGACGAAATCAGGTCGGCGATGGAGGTGATGCGCTGACTGCGCCCCACCCGCACCATCTTGCGCAGGGTCCACCACCAGCCGATCACGACCAGCGTCGGGCCAAGATAAATGGTGACGTATTCCAGCCCCGAACGGGCCGCGAAACCGACCGCGCCGTAATAGGTCCAGGCGGTACAATAGATCGACAGCGACAGCGTATAGACCAGCGGCGAGCGCAGCCATCGCGCCCGTCCCCGCGCTGCGGCCCGGTCGGCTGCGAACGCCACGGCGAACAGCAACGTGACATAGGCCAGCGCCACCAGAACCATGATATTGAGCGTGGCCATCGCGCGGCCCTTACCCTTGTCCGTCCCGGCGCGTCTCGTCCTGGGGTGCCGGCAGGCGGTAGGAAATCAGCCCTGCCGCAGCCGCGAGAAAGATCCAGACGAGAAAGAGATACAGCATGACCTCGACCGTGCCCGCCCCCGAAGCGGCCACCGCATCGCCTTCGCCCACACTGGCCCCGTCAGATCGCCAGAGCAGCGGCACAAGGAACAGCCCCGCACCGAGCACCGGAAGCAGGCGCGCGGCATCAGCCATCCTGCGCTGTCGATAGGTCCGGCGCGCAACGAAAACGGGCCGCGCCTTGTCCGTCATGTCGGCACCAGAGCGCGAACCGCGTCCAGAACCTCGGCATTCGAAAACGGCTTCGTCATGTACCGGTTGGCGCCCGCGCGGCGCGCCATGTCAAGATCGCGTGTCTGACCTCGGGCCGACAGCATCATGACCGGCAGATCCTTGAACGCCATGTCGGCCCGGATTTCCGACAGGATGTCGAACCCGCTTTTACCAGGCAGCATCACGTCCAGGATGACCACGTCTGGCCGTCGTGTCCGCACCGCGTCCATGGCGTCATGACCGTTCGCATGGATCTTCACGTCCCATCCATCCCGCGACAGGATAAAGCTGACCGCCTCAATGATATTCTGCTCATCCTCGATAAGCAGCACTGTTTTCCCCATTCAACCGGCCTCCCCTCCGATCAAACCCAGCGCCGAATGACTATTGCCGGTCTTCAGGCAACTGTCAAAAGCATCCCGCGGTCACAGACCGTCCATCAGGATCGACGGCTCACGCCGCGCGGCGCACCCCGGAATGGAACACACCCGGCAGGTCGCCCCGACCTGCCGGGCGCTTTCCGCGCTACCCGTCTGCGGTCGAAGCAGCATATGCGCGCGAAAAATCCCGATGCGGTCGAAACCTGCCGGCCGCAACTGTTCCGCCACGGCCAATGCCTCCAGCCGCAAATCCCCCTGCCGGAGCACAGCGCGAACGGGCCGTGCGGGCTGTACGAAAACCTCGTAAAGCGGCCAGAGTGCACATCCCGCGCCGCCACGGGGCACCGCAAAGTCGTGCACGGGTTTGCGCAACAGGATCGCGCCTGCGGCATCGGCGACGATTAGCCCGAGCGGCCCACCGGCGACATCCTCCGGCAACATTGCGAGCCGGCGAAAAACCTGCGCCAGCGGTCGGGCCGTTTCATCCGCAATGTCATCGGGCGCAGCCCCGTGTCGGGCAATCAGCCTTTGCATCTGGTCAAGCGGCAGCGCCCGCGCATCGTCCACGTATTGCGTCAGGACCTCAGACGCCAGAACACGGGCCGATGCCGTCTCCAGCATCTTGGCATTCTCGACAAGCGACGCCACGCGCGTCCCCGCGCCCCACCCTTCGAGCTGCGGAAAGTGAAACCCATGCGCGTCGAGAAAGGCATGAAGTTCGTCCTGCGGCGACTTGATATCCGACCCGGTGTCCGGACCGCCTTCGAGGTACCGCATCAGCGCCTCTGCGCCATCGGCCAGCCGTTTGCCGTCCTCGTTGATATTGCGGTGAAAGCGCATTTGCCATTCCGGCTCCAGCTCTCGGGTTTCGGCGAGGATCGCCGCGGTGGACCGGATCGCGGTCGCGGTCGAAATAACTTCGTGCAACGCGCCGGCAAGCTGCGGATCATGGGCCAGGCGCTCGGTCAGCACCTCGACCGTGCGTTCCAACGCGCCGCGCCGCGCCTCTAGCTCTGCCAGAAGGCCGGCCCATCCCGGGAAACGTCCGGCGAATTCCTCGATACGATCAAGCTCCGGCGCGGGTCTCTGCGAACTGCCGGCCCGCGCGCCTGCCGCCTCGCGGAGCGCCGTGAGCAAGGTGACCTCCGCACCTTCTCGAAGGCTGGCCGGCTCGACCTCCAGAACTTGTGCAATCTGCGTCAGGGTCTTGCCGCCGATTCGTCGGCGGTTGTGCTCGATTAGGTTGAGATAAGACGCGGAAATACCCGCTAGCTTTGCCAGTTCCGCCTGTCGCAAACCGCTCGACACCCGTCTTTGACGAATTCGAGTGCCGATCATGCTGCGCTGCGACATACGTGCCTACCCCCAATTCCCACGGATTTTACCCGCTGAGTAAAAGAAATTTACAACCTTCTTATGCACTCAGTCCAAATAGTTTACAAAATAATTGTTTCGCGCAAGGCCCTTGTTGCGACCTTTTCTGACCTGCTGCGATAATGAGCGCGCACACAAGTGCCATGCGGGGGCAATCGAGGATATCGTCCCCGCTTTTGACACCAGGGAGGATATACATGTCCAAATCTAACTTCACTCGGCGTGGCCTGCTGAAGACCGGCGCCGCCACAGGTGCAGGTCTCGCGCTGCCGACCTATCTTTCGGCCGCAGCCCACGAGGGCTACCTCAACGCACCCACCGGCTCCACGGTGACGCTGGGCTTCAACGTGCCCCAGTCGGGCCCCTACGCGGACGAGGGCGCGGACGAACTGCGCGCCTACGAACTCGCGGTCGAGCACCTCAATGGCGGCGGCGACGGCGGCATGCTCAACACCTTCTCCTCGAAGGCGCTTCAAGGCAACGGCATCCTCGGCAAGAAGGTCGAGTACGTCACCGGCGACACGCAGACCAAGTCGGACGCCGCACGCGCATCGGCCAAGTCGATGATCGAAAAAGACGGCGCCATCATGATCACCGGCGGCTCGTCCTCGGGCGTGGCGGTGGCCGTGCAGGCGCTCTGCCAGGAGGCCGGCATCATCTTCATGGCGGGTCTGACGCACTCCAACGACACGACCGGCAAGGACCGCAAGGCCAACGGTTTCCGTCACTTCTTCAACTCCTACATGTCGGGCGCGGCCCTCGCGCCGGTGCTGGCATCGAACTACGGCACCGACCGTAAGGCCTATCACCTGACGGCCGACTACAACTGGGGCTACACGACCGAGGAAGCCGTGCGCGCCTCGACCGAGGCCATGGGCTGGGAAACCGTCGCCGCGGTGAAGACCCCGCTGACCCAGACCGACTTCTCGGCCTACATCACCCCGGTGCTGCAGTCCGATGCCGACGTGCTGGTCCTGAACCACTACGGCGGCAACATGGTCAACTCGCTCACCAACGCGGTGCAGTTCGGCCTGCGCGAAAAGATGGTGAACGGCAAGCAGTTCGAGATCGTCGTGCCGCTCTACTCGCGCCTGATGGCCAAGGGTGCCGGCGAGAACGTGAAGGGCATCTTCGGCTCAACCAACTGGCACTGGTCGCTGCAGGACGAAGGCAGCCAGGCCTTCGTGAAATCCTTCGGCACCAAGTACGGCTTCCCGCCGAGCCAGGCCGCGCACACCTGCTACGTGCAGGCGCTGCTTTATGCGGATGCTGTCGAGCGGGCAGGCTCCTTCGCGCCCTGCGCCGTGGCCGAGGCCCTCGAGGGCTTCGAGTTCGACGGCATGGGCAACGGCCCGACGCTTTATCGCGCCGAAGACCACCAGTGCTTCAAAGACGTGCTCGTGGTGAAGGGCAAAGAGAACCCGACCTCGGAATTCGACCTTCTCGAGATCGTCGAAGTCACGCCCGTGGATCAGGTCATGTACGCGCCGGATCACCCGCAGATGGGTGGCGCGGAAGCCAGCCTCGGCACCTGCAACAACGGCGCCTAATCGCCGCTTGATCGCGACAAGTAGGGTGGGCAGATCTGCCCACCCTACCCCTGCGCCCGCGCCTGCGCGGCGCCTTCCAAAAACCATGGGGGCAGACCGATGGAAGCCATCATCCTTCAAATTCTGAACGGCCTGGACAAGGGCTCGGCCTATGCGCTCATCGCGCTCGGCCTGACGCTGATTTTCGGCACGCTCGGCGTCGTGAACTTCGCGCATGGCGCGCTCTTCATGATCGGCGCGTTCTGCGCCGTCACGCTCAGCCGTATCCTGACGCTGTCGCACACCGTCATCGACGAATCGAAAACCGACTTTCTCGGCAACCCGCTGAAGGTTGACGTGCCTTATGTCTACGATTTCTTCGGTCAAGCCACCGGCGATGCGATTATCGACTGGGCCGTGCCGCTGTCGATCCTCTTTGCCATTCCGGTCATGATGCTGATCGGCGTGGTGATGGAACGCGGGCTGATCAAGCACTTCTACAAGCGCCCCCACGCGGACCAGATCCTTGTCACCTTCGGCCTGGCCATCGTCCTTCAGGAAGTGATCAAGTATTTTTACGGCGCCAACCCGATCCCGACGCCCGCGCCAGAGGCATTTACCGGCTCCTTCGATTTCGGCGCGATGCTGGGCTTCGATCCCAACATGATCATCTATCCCTACTGGCGGATCATCTACTTTATCTTCGCGGCGATCATCATCGGCGGTGTCTTTGCCTTCCTGCAGTTCACCACCTTCGGCATGGTGGTGCGCGCCGGCATGGCCGACCGCGAGACGGTCAAGCTCTTGGGGATCAATATCGACCGCCGCTTTACGCTCATGTTCGGTCTGGCCGCTGCTGTCGCGGGCCTGGCCGGGGTTATGTACACGCCGATCAACTCGCCGAACTATCACATGGGCATGGACTTTCTCGTGCTGAGCTTCGTCGTGGTCGTCGTCGGCGGCATGGGAAGCCTTCCGGGCGCCGTGCTGGCCGGGTTCCTCCTCGGAACGCTGGAAAGCTTCGCCTCTATGGGCGCCGTGCTCGAAGTGCTGCCCGGCATCAACCAGATCGTCATCTACCTGGTGGCCATCATCATTCTACTGACGCGTCCGCGTGGCCTGATGGGCCGCAAGGGCGTGATGGAGGACTAAGCCATGCTCGGTCTCGATAGCAAAGACTTCAAACTTCTTCTGATCGTCGCGGCACTCACAATGCTGGCGCCCTTCATCCTGAACCCCTTCCCCGAAGGCTCGGGCATGGCTCAGTTCAACGCGGGCTACCCCGACCTGATGCAGCGCTTCGTGATCTTCGGGATCTTCGCGATCGGCTTCAACATCCTCTTCGGCCTGACGGGCTACCTCTCCTTCGGGCACGCCGCCTTCCTCGGCGTCGGGTCTTACGGCGCGATGTGGATGATGAAGCTTTTCTCGCTGAACGTGCTGCCGGCAATCGCCGTGGGCATCATCGTGTCGGGCATCTTCGCGCTCGCCGTGGGCTATGTCTCGCTGCGTCGCTCGGGCATCTATTTCTCGATCCTGACGCTCGCCTTCGCGCAGATGTCCTATGCGCTGGCCTATTCGGTCCTGACACCGCTCACCGGTGGTGAGACCGGTCTGCAGATCAAGTCGACCGACAACCCGCTCCTCTCGACGATTCCCGAGGGCGAGATCGGCCGCGCAAGCCTCTTCGGTTTGGACATGCGCGCCAGCTACGAGATGAACGCGGGCGACTGGCTCTTTACCTTCAACGCGGGCTACTACATCGCCGCGCTGATCATGCTGCTGGCCTTTTACCTGTCGATCCGGATCTTCCGGTCGCCCTTTGGCACCATGCTGCGCGCGGTGAAATCGAACCAGACGCGGATGTACTACACCGGCCTCAACGCGCGTCCCTACACGCTGGCGGCCTTCGTGATCTCGGGCATGTATGCCGGTCTTGCGGGTGGTCTTCTGGTGGCGATGGACACGCAGGTGGGTCCCGAACGCATGTTCTGGACCGCCTCGGGCGAGGTGGTGCTGATGACCATCCTCGGCGGCGCGGGCACCCTGATAGGTCCGGTGCTCGGGTCGGGCGTGATCAAGTACATGGAAAATATCCTGTCGAAGATCAACAAGGACATCCTGCATGAATGGTTCGCCTTCCTGCCGGACGGGCTTGAGGACTTCATCGTCGCCATCGTTTACCCCTTCGTGGGCAAGGGCTGGCACCTGACGCTGGGCCTGATCTTCATGGCGGTGGTGATCTTCCTGCCCGGCGGTCTTGTCCAGGGTGGCCAAAAAATCGCGCGCCTCTTCCGTGGCAAGAAGGCTTCGGAAGACAGCGACGAGAAATCCACTCAATCCACCCCGGCCGAATAAGGAGCCCCGACCATGGCAATTCTTGAAGTCAAGAACGTCAACAAGCGCTTCGGCGGCCTGCAAGCCCTTGGTGACGTCAACCTCAGCGTGGAGGAAAATACCGTCCACGCCATCATTGGCCCCAATGGCGCGGGGAAGTCGACCCTTCTCAACTGCCTGATCGGCAAGCTTATCCCCGATACCGGCTCTGTCATGTTCGACGGGCAGTCGGTGTTGGGGCGCAAGCCCTACCAGATCAATCAGATGGGGATTTCCCGCGTTTTTCAGACACCCGAAATCTTCGGTGATCTGACCGTATTGGAAAACATGATGATCCCGATCTTCGCCAAACGCGACGGGGCCTTCCGGCTGCATGCTTTCGAAAACACCTTCGCGGAAAAGCATGTGATGGATCAGGCGATGCAGATGCTCGAAGATCTGAACATGGCCGACAAGCGGAACTTTCACTCCGCCTCCATGTCGCGCGGCGACAAGCGGCGTTTGGAAATCGGCATGTGCCTAGCCCAGGAACCGCGCTTGCTGCTTCTGGACGAGCCCACGGCCGGCATGGCGCGCGCCGATACCAACAACACCATCGACCTGCTCAAGCAGATCAAGGAAGAGCGCGACATCACCATCGCCATCATCGAACACGACATGCACGTCGTCTTCAGCCTCGCCGAACGGATCACCGTTCTGGCGCAGGGTACCCCCCTGGTCGAGGACACCCCCGACAAGATCAAGGGCCACCCCAAGGTACGCGAAGCGTATCTGGGCGAGTCGGCTTAACGCAGGAGAACTATGAGATGAACGTCAAACCCGACTTCTCCAAGGGCGTGAACCGCGCCGAGACTTCCCCGGCCTTCCTCTCGGTCTGGGGGATGCAATCCTACTACGGCGAAAGCTACATCGTGCAGGACATTTCCTTCGATGTGCACGAAGGCGAAATCCTCGCCCTTCTCGGGCGCAACGGCGCGGGTAAAACCACGACGCTGCGGTCCATCGCGCGGATGGACAAACCCCAGGTGCTGCATGGCGAAATCTGGCTCGACCACCAGCCCCTTCACAAGATGGAAAGCCACGAGGCATCGGCTGCGGGTATCGGCCTTGTCCCCGAAGACCGCTGCATCATTCCCGGCCTGACGGTCGAGGAAAATCTGCAGCTTGCCCAGATCGCACCCCCCGTGGGCTGGTCAATCGACAGGCTTTTCGATCTTTTTCCCCGTCTGAAGGAACGCCGCAGGCAGGAAGGCGTTACGCTTTCAGGAGGAGAACAGCAAATGCTGGCCGTTGCCCGTGCGCTTGCACGCGACATCAAGGTGCTGCTTTTGGACGAGCCCTATGAAGGGCTTGCGCCTGTGATCGTGGATGAGATCGAAAAAACGCTTCGCGTCATCAAGGAAAAGGGCATCACCACCATTCTGGTCGAGCAAAATGCGGTTCGCGCACTCGAACTGGCCGACCGCGCGATCATTCTCGACACAGGCGGCATCGTCTTTGACGGCACCGCCGCAGAAGTGCTCGAGAACGAAGAGCTGCGCTCCGAATATCTCGCGATCTGACGACAATGCATGGGTCGGACTCCATAGATGTTTGCCGGCCCTGCGATCCCCGTGTAGGGATACTGGAACATACTACTTAAGGAGGGGGATAAGATGACTGATACAACCTACCCGCCATCATCCGATTTTGTACAAAATGCTCATATCGACGCTGAGAAGTACGACAAAATGTACAAATCGTCGATTGAAGACCCCGAGAGCTTCTGGGCAGAGCACGGCAAGCGGATTGACTGGATCAAGCCTTTCTCGACGGTAAAAAACGTCAACTACATGTACCCCGACGTGTCGATCAAGTGGTACGAGGACGGGTCGCTGAACGTGGCGGCCAACTGCATCGATCGCCACCTGGACACGCGCGGAGATCAGACGGCAATCATCTGGGAGCCCGACGAGCCGACCGACGAAGCGCTGCATATCACGTACAAGGAACTGCACGCCGAAGTCTGCCGGATGGCCAATGTTCTCAAGAACTTGGGTATTGGGAAGGGTGATCGCGTGGTCATCTACCTGCCGATGATCCCCGAGGCCGCGTATGCCATGCTCGCCTGTGCGAGGGTCGGCGCGATCCACTCCATCGTCTTCGCCGGCTTTTCTCCCGACGCGCTCGGCGCGCGTGTCAACGGCTGCGATGCGAAGCTTGTGATCACCGCCGACACCGCACCGCGCGGCGGTCGCGTGACCAAACTGAAAGACAATGTAAATCAGGCACTTCTGCACGACACCAGCGATGTAAAGTGCCTCGTTGTCAAACGCACCGGCGACCAGGTCGCATGGCGAAGCGATCTCGACTTCTGGTGGCACGAAGAGGCGGAGAAAGCCTCCGACGAGTGCGAACCTGAGGAAATGAACGCCGAGGATCCGCTTTTCATTCTGTACACGTCGGGATCGACGGGACAGCCCAAAGGCGTCGTGCATTCCACCGGTGGCTACCTGGTTTATGCCGCTATGACGCACGAGATTACGTTCGACTATCACGACGGCGATATCTACTGGTGCACCGCCGACGTCGGCTGGGTTACTGGACACAGCTACATCGTCTACGGCCCGCTCGCCAATGGTGCTACGACGCTGATGTTCGAAGGCGTCCCGACCTATCCGGACGCGTCGCGTTTCTGGCAGGTGTGCGAAAAGCACAAGGTAAACCAGTTCTACACTGCTCCCACCGCGATCCGCGCTTTGATGGGTCAGGGCGACGAATACGTCAGCAAGTGCAATCTGAGTGATCTCAAGGTGCTCGGCACTGTGGGTGAGCCGATCAACCCCGAAGCATGGAATTGGTATTACAACGTGGTCGGCAAGGCCAATTGCCCCATCGTTGACACGTGGTGGCAGACCGAAACCGGCGGGCACCTGATGACGCCCCTGCCCGGTGCGCATGACCTCAAGCCCGGCGCTGCGATGAAGCCGTTCTTCGGATTGAAATTCGAAGTGCTGGACCCGGAGTCCGGCAAAACCATCGAGAGCAATCCCGCCGAAGGTGTACTTTGCATCGCCGACAGCTGGCCGGGGCAAATGCGCACTGTCTGGGGTGATCATGAGCGGTTCATGAACACTTACTTCCAGCAGTACAAAGGCTATTACTTCACCGGCGACGGTTGTCGCCGGGACGAGGACGGGGACTATTGGATCACGGGTCGCGTCGACGATGTGATCAATGTTTCGGGCCACCGCATGGGCACTGCGGAAGTTGAGAGCGCTCTTGTGGCGCATTCGAAAGTCTCTGAAGCCGCGGTTGTTGGCTATCCCCACGACATCAAAGGGCAAGGCATTTACTGCTACGTCACCCTCATGTCGGGGCAGGAGCCGTCTGATGAGCTGCGCAAGGAGTTGTCAGATTGGGTCCGCCAAGAGATTGGCCCGATTGCCAAGCCTGACCTTATCCAATGGGCCCCGGGCCTTCCAAAGACAAGGTCCGGCAAGATCATGCGCCGCATCCTGCGCAAGATCGCGGAAAACGATTACGGCAGCCTTGGGGACACCTCGACTCTGGCCGATCCTGGCGTCGTGGATGACCTTATCGATAACCGCATGAACCGCGGGTAACTCGTTGATCTTGTGTATTGGCGCGTGTTTCGCGACGCCAATAGGCCAAACATCGCCGGGCTGGCTTTCACATGAAAGCCAGCCCTTTTTCCCATTTGGGTCACCCGATATGTTGCGCCATTGGCCGTCGTAAGGGTGTACAAAAGAAACCGTTGCGCGCCCGCAAGCGTTGGCGTTTAGATAACATTTCGAACACCCCAAGCAGGAGTTTCGCATGAAAACCAGATTGACCGCAGCCCTCGCCGCCAGTGCCCTTGTTCTCGCCGGCTGCCAGAACATGTCACAGCAACAGCAGGATCAGATCACCGCCGGTGCAATTGGCGCGACGGCGGGCGTCGTAGGTGCCAAGATCCTCGGTGCGAATGCCGGCTGGACAATGGTCGCGGCCGCAGCAGGCGCCGCAACCGGCGCTTTGATCGCTCGTAACCAGCGCACCGGCGAATGCGCCTATTCGGACGGAAGAGGCGGCTACTACACCGCGGCTTGCTAAACGCGGCGTGTCCACTCAAGACGGAAAACGGCCCGGGTATCATGATGAAGTTCGGGCCGTTCTTGTATCTAGAGTTGTCGGATACCCTCAACAAAGGCGGAGATCCTCCCAGCCGAAGGTTCCAAAGCCTCTGGTCAGCCCCGTCCGCGATACGGCGGCACGCCCTGGTCGGGAATCCAAACCCCTGACGGGGCCTCGCCTGACTGCCAGAAGACATCGATCGGAATGCCGCCGCGCGGATACCAATATCCCCCGATGCGCAACCATTGAGGATCCAGAAACTCCACGAGGCGCCGCGCGATGGAAATCGTGCAGTCTTCGTGGAAGGCGCCATGATTCCGGAAAGCGCCGAGATAGAGTTTCAGCGATTTGCTTTCGACAAGCCACTTTGCCGGGACATAATCGATCACGAGGTGCGCGAAATCGGGCTGGCCCGTCATCGGGCAAAGCGACGTGAACTCCGGCACTGTGAAGCGAACATTGTAGGTGACGTCGGCCTGCGGATTTTCCACACGCTCCAGCTCTGCCAGTTCCGGGCTTTCGGGCATTTCGGTCGTTCCGCCCAGCTGTTTGAGTCCGGAATAAATTGAGTTCTCGGCCATGTCAGACCCCCCTCTTGTTGCCCCAAAGGCTGACATGCAGTTGCGGCAGCACCTTGGCTTCGTACCATTTCGTCTCCGTCACCCGCGCGACCAGCCAGCGCATGCGCGCCTCGATGCCGGCGTGATCGACCTCAGCGGTGTCATCTTCTGGCGGAGGCGGTGTGTGATTGCCGGGCTGCAGATAGACCGACAGATCGGGAAAACGCGCCGCCGCCTTTTTGGCATAAGCGAAATCGGCCTCGTCAAAAACCACAACCTTGAGCACAACATCGGCAGTCTCCGCAGCCTTTACACAGGCCGCAACCATGTCCCAATCGGTCTCTATCCCGCTTGACGGAGGTTTGGGACTGAGCACCAGCATGTCGAGTGACGCGAACCACGGTTTCACGATCGAGCCCTGCGTTTCCATCGCAAATCCATAGCCCTGGGCGCGGCCCGCCTCAATCAGCGGGCCCAATGGCTGGATCGCCGGATTGCCACCCGAAAGCGTCACCATCAGCGGTTCACCGCCCGACAACCTTGCGACCTCGTCCATGACCTCGCGCGCTGCCATAGGCCGCCATTCCTGCCGATACGCCTGATCCACGGCATGCAGGCTGTCGCACCAGCTGCACCGGAAATCGCAGCCCCCCGTGCGTACGAAAACTGTTGGCAGCCCAATAAGCGCCCCCTCCCCCTGGATCGTCGGTCCGAAAATCTCGGACACGCGGATGCGGTCGTCACTCACTCCCGGTACTCCGCCCAGGTCTTTGGCGTCTCGCTGACCCGCGCGGCGCTTACCTCGGGCCAGCGCACCTTGCACCAGTCGAAAAAATGCTTCGCCAGCTGTTCGGCCGTGACGCCGTCATCGCCCAGCACCTCGTTCAGATGCCGATGATCGAGCGTGTCGTCGATATACCGCTTGAGCGGCGCCAGATCGAGATAGTCACGCACGAACCCATGGGTGTTCAGCGTGTTCGCCCGCATCTCGATCTCGACGATGTAATTGTGCCCGTGCAGTCGGGCGCATTGGTGATCCTCAGGCAGACCTTTCAATTGGTGGGACGCGGAGAAGTGAAATTCCTTGGTGATCGTGTACATCAATGCCCCTCCACCGCTTTTTTCCAAAAGTCCGGATCGGCATAGTCGGTAGGATCCGCGATCCTCGCCAGATGAAAGGCTTCGCGTCGTTCCACGCAAGTGCCGCAGCGCCCGCAATGCACGCCACCGCCCTTGTAACACGACCACGTCTCGCCAAAGGGCGTGTTCCACTTGGCGCCCTCGGTCACGATATCGGCCTTTGAGCGGGTCACGAAGGGTGTGTAGAGCTTGACCTCCGCGACACCGTCAAGCGCCTGGTCCTGCATTTTCTGGAAGGCCTCGATGAAGCCCGGCCTGCAGTCTGGATAGATAAAGTGATCGCCGCCATGGACGGCTGCACCCACTGCCCCGGCCCGCTCGGCGGCAGCCATGCCAAAAGCGATCGTCAGCATGATCGCATTTCGGTTGGGCACGATAGTGATCTTCATTGTGTCTTCGGCATAATGCCCGTCCGGCACCTCAACGTCATCGGTGAGCGCCGAGCCGGACAGCGCACGGCCGACACCGGAAATATCCACCACCTTGTGCGGAACCTTCAGGCGTTCGGCGCAGCGCGCGGCATACTCGACTTCCTTGACGTGCCGCTGGCCGTAATCGAAGGACAATAGCCCTTTGAGCCGCCCTTCTCCGGCGACCTTGTGCGCAAGCGTCACGGAATCGAGCCCGCCCGAGCAAATCACTATCGTATCCATGTTTATCCCTTGTTTTTTTATGCGGGTAGGCTGCGACCGCAGGCTGGTGACCTACGCCTTCGCGCACGCGATTGCAAGTCTCACGCGCGAACTGCGAGCAACCGGAAACGCGCCAAAAGAAACACCGCAGCCAATGCCAGCCCCACGGCGAGCCCAAGCCAGATACCTATGCCGCCATATCCCAACGGAAAGCCCAGAAGGTAGCTGGCCGGCACGCCCACCGCCCAGTAGCTCAGCGCCGCGATCAGCATGGGGGCGCGCGTGTCCTGCAGCCCTCGGAGCAGGCCAAGCGCCATCACCTGCCCCGCATCAACCAGTTGAAAGAGCGCTGCCGCCGCAAGCAGGCCGGTGCCAATCGAAATGACAGCCGCGCGATCGGGCTCTACAGGATCGAGAAACGCCCCGATCATCGCTTCGGGTATGCCGAGATAAAGTCCCACTGTCAGCGCAGCAAAGAGCGCCGAAACCCACAGAACGGCAATCGCGCCGCGGCGGAGGCCGGTGCCGTCGCCCCGTCCGTGCGCCTGGCCTGCGCGGATCGTAGCCGCGTTCGATAGGCCCAAATGCACCATGAACGTGAGCGAAGTGATCTGTATCGCGATCCCGTGCGCGGCCAGTTCTAATTTCCCGATCCATCCCATCATGACAGTAGAGGCCGCAAAGAGACCGACCTCGGCCAAATTCGTAAGGCCGATAGGCCAGCCGAGGCGGACCACATCGCGCAGAGCGTCACAGTCGGGTCGCCAAAGACGCGAAAAAAGCGCATGTTCCGCGGTGGACGTGGCGGCATAAACCGCGAGCGCGGCGAGAGACGCGAGATTGACGATCACGGACGCTATTGCCGCGCCCCGAACCCCAAGTTCGGGGAGCCCCCAATTTCCGAAGATCAGGGCATGGTTGACCAGAATGTTCAGCAAAACGGCGCAGACGGTCACCCAAAGCACAACCGCCGTCCGCTCCAAGGCCGCGAGATATGATTTGAGCACCATCACCAGCAAAGCTGGCACCAGTGCGCCTGACACAAGGGCCGCATACTGGCCTGCAAGCTGGGATAATGACGGATCCTGACCCAGCAGACGAAAGATCGGCGCGGACCAGATGAGCAGCGGCATCGCTGCGAGCCCGAAAGCGGCGGACGCCCAAGCGCCCATCCGAGTGACGCGTCGCACCGATGCGCCCTCACCCGCCGCCTCGGCCCGCGCGACCATGGGCATGACGGCCCACGCAAACCCAGAGCCGAAGAGAAACAGAACAAAGAAGAACGTACCGCCCAAAACCTCGGCGGCCAACGCATCCACGCCGTACCAACCCAACATCACTGCATCGCTGAGCGTTATTGCCAACTGCGCAATGTGACTGCCGATCAGGGGCAGACCAAGGCGCAGGACACGTATGGCATGGTCTTTGTAAGTCGCGACGCTGGTCATGGCCCGAGCGTTAGGTGCGCGACGCGGGCAACACAAGCTTCTTGATCAGAGCGCGCGCAAGAAGAGCTGGCCCGCCACGAATGCAACCAGCGCCCCGGCGGCGATTTCAAGAACGGTCAGAACTCTTAAAGCGCCATCTCCACCGGTTAGCCTGGCCATCATGCCTTCGCGCAAGGTAACGGCAGCAACAGCCACTGCCACGGTCACGCTCGCCGTGCCAAGGCCCATGGCGAAGGCCCCCGCGATACCGGCAGCGTCAAGGCCCAAACGCCAAGTCAGAATCAAGACGAAAAGCGCCCCGGTGCAAGGCCGGATCGCCACTGCCGCAATCAGCGCCACCGCGTCGCGCAGGCTGCGGACCTGTGCGGCGTCTTCCAGGCTGGGGGCGTGCCGGTTGCCGCAGGACGCACATACCTCATCTGTTCGCTCAGTGGTGCGCCACCGGCGTAGGCCGCGCAACATCAGCCAGACCCCGACAGCGGCGATGGCGCCGTAACTGGCCGGAGCCAGCCAATCTTCGGCCAGACCGGTCATTGCCTCTCGGCCAAGCTCGAAGAGAAAGACACCTCCGTAGACCAGCACCACCGCTGTCGCTGCTTGCGCGAGACTGGAAACCAGAGCCAGAACCGCCAATCGAAGTAGCGGAACACGTGCGCCCACGCCATAGCCGCCGATCAGGATCTTGCCGTGCCCCGGTCCGGCGGCGTGAAAGAAACCATACGCGAAGCAGAGCGCCAGAAGACCGCTCACCGCACCGGGTTCGCCCGCGCGTAACGCGCGAAGGGAACCGGCCAGGGCTGTCTGGACCTCACGCTGTTGCTCAGCTGCCCACCTTGCGACGTCGGTGGCTCCTCCGAAGCCCCACAGCCAGATCGCCAGCCCGATCAGGGCTAGCGCAGCAAGTGTCAGGACTGAGCGCATGTCAGCGTAAGCGTGTCGGCATAATACGTCCCGACCAAGGTTTCCTCGAAAACGCCTTCATCGTCGAACCCGCCGAGCGATGCGACCTTAGCATCGGCGGCTTCCTTGTTTGGCGCTTCAAGTCTGGTCAGGCAGCCTTCCGGCGGTTCGACTCTGCCCGACAAAGACAAAGCGGCGTAATAGGACGGATCAAACGGCCGCACGATGAGCCCATCTGGCGAAAACGGACGGCTTAAAGGTCGGCGGTGGCGTGTCACGATCTGACCGGAGTCCACCGTCACGGAAATTGCCTCTGGACCGTTCAGATCCACGGGACCGTCTGCCGATGTCAGAAAAAGGGCACCATCGAACCCTTCGGGCCAATCCACCAGATCGAAGCCGAGAAGAACCTCGCGCTCATCTTCTTCGAGGTTCATGTCACCATCTGAGTCGAGTCCGCGATCTGACAGAACCAGAAGCGAGAACAACGCGTCGTAGCGCCAAGTCACCTCAACGGCGGTGACATCGCCCGCACCGTTGGTCTCGAAGCTCAAGCCGACATCGACGAAAACATGCGGATGCGCCCGCGCCAATGGCGCGGTAAAACAGAGGACGGCGAGAAGAGCTAACCGGAACATTGCGGTGTTTTAGGGCAGCGCGATCAGCCCGGCAAGCCGAGCATCCCCATTCAGGCGCCCTTGCGCGTATCGGGATGCAACGACTTGCCGAGAATGTGGTCGGCGCCGTGCAGCACGTGTTGCGCAGTGGAAACGATTTGCGGGTCAGGGGGCACCGCGATCTCGGGATCCTTGTTGGGATAATCCAGAGTACTCAGAAAATGCAGCATCGCATTGAGCCGCGCGCGTTTCTTATCGTTGGACTTGATCACCGTCCAAGGCGCATCGGCCGTGTCGGTGTAGAAAAACATCGCCTCTTTCGCTTCGGTGTAATCGTCCCAAAGCCCAAGGCTTTGCTTGTCGATTGGGCTGAGCTTCCACTGTTTGAGCGGATCCGTGGCCCGCGCTTCGAAACGGCGGCGTTGTTCCTCTTGCGTGACAGAGAACCAGTATTTGTAAAGCCGGATCCCGGAGCGCACCAGCATTCGTTCCAGCTCGGGTGTTTGGCGCATGAATTCAAGATATTCCCACGGTTCGCAAAAACCCATGACCCGCTCGACACCCGCCCGGTTATACCAAGAACGGTCGTAGAAAACCATTTCCCCGACGGTCGGCAGATGCTCGATATAGCGCTGAAAGAACCACTGCCCTTTTTCTTCCCAGGTTGGCTTATTGAGCGCCACCACGCGGGCCTGCCGTGGATTGAGGTGTTCGGTGAAGCGCTTGATCGTGCCGCCCTTACCGGCCGCGTCTCGCCCCTCGAAGATGAGTACGAATTTCTCGCCTGTCTCCTGCGCCCAAATCTGTACCTTGAGCAGCTCGGCCTGAATGCGCGCTTTTTGCGTTTCATACTCGTCCCGGCCAAGCTTTTCCGCGTAAGGATAGGCTCCTGCCTCGAACGCCTGACGGAACGCCGTCACTTGATCCGAGGCGGCGGGCCTCGGGCCGATATCCTTTTTTGTCTCGGCTTTTGACTTGGCGGCGGTCTTGGTCATTGGCGATTGCTCCGGTCTGTAACTACGGAACAATCATATCAAAGGCCTGTGGAAAGGGCCTTGATCGGTATCAACTTATTGGGGCGTAACGCGTCAGTGTGTCCAGGCGCCACGACGATTGGTGGCAAAATTCTCGCCATAGCCGCCAGGCCGGATATTGGGTTTGCGCTTGTGGGGGTCGGTCACGACTGCATCGATGCCGTGCTCTTGGGCATAGTCCAGCGCCGCTTCCTTCGTGGGAAAACGAATGCGCACCTGCGCCTGCGTGTCTGCCGAACTGGTCCAGCCCATCAGCGGATCGACGTCTCGGCCGGACTCGTTGACATGTTCCAGAACCCAGTGGTTCGACTTAGATGTGCCCGACTGCGTCGTGCTACGGGCAGGTTGGTAGATACGCGCAGACATGGTCGATCTCCCTCAAAATTCCTGAGTTTCTTATCCCAGAAGGCGGCCGTTGCTTCAAGCGGGCAAACCGCCACAACGTCAGTTTTCGGCTGAAGTATCCGGCGGGTCATTTTGCACACCGGTCACAGCAAATCCCGACCGGGCTCGCGCCTCGTGACTTGAACTCACGCTCCGAACCATCACATCTTGCGCAAGCCTCGAGGATCTTGTCATGCCCTATGCCCATTCGGACAAATCGGACGCCGTCCTTCACGCCCCCGCGCCGGATGTGAAAAGCCGCGAAAAACTCGAAGGCGGCATTCGCTTCGAGCTTCAGACCGAGTTTTCACCGGCGGGAGACCAGCCCACCGCGATCAAGGAACTGAGCGGCGGCATCCTCGACGGAGATCGCGATCAGGTGCTTCTGGGCGCAACCGGCACCGGCAAGACTTACACGATGGCCAAGGTGATCGAGGAAACCCAGCGTCCGGCGATCATCCTTGCGCCCAACAAGACACTCGCGGCCCAGCTCTACGGCGAGTTCAAGCAGTTCTTCCCCAACAACGCCGTCGAGTATTTTGTCTCCTACTACGACTACTATCAGCCCGAGGCCTATGTGCCCCGCTCGGACACCTATATCGAGAAAGAATCCCAGATCAACGAACAGATCGACCGGATGCGCCACTCGGCCACAAGGGCGCTTTTGGAGCGTGACGACGTGATCATCGTCGCCTCGGTCTCCTGCATCTACGGTATCGGCTCGGTCGAAACCTACGGCGCGATGACTCAGGATTTGAAAGTGGGCCACGAATATAACCAGCGTCAGGTTATGGCCGATCTCGTCGCCCAGCAATACCGCCGCAACGATCAGGCGTTTCAGCGCGGGTCTTTCCGTGTGCGCGGCGACAGCCTTGAGATCTTCCCGGCCCACCTCGAAGACCGCGCGTGGCGACTGTCCTTCTTCGGCGACGAGCTTGAGGCGATCACCGAATTCGACCCCCTCATCGGCCAAAAGACAAACGATTTCAATCAGATCCGCGTCTACGCCAATTCCCACTACGTGACGCCCAAGCCAACGATGCAGCAGGCCGTGATCAGCATCAAAAAGGAGCTGCGTACGCGGCTTGACCAGCTTGTGGGCGAGGGCAAATTGCTCGAAGCGCAGCGCCTCGAACAGCGCACCAATTTTGACATCGAAATGCTGGAGGCCACCGGCGTCTGCAACGGGATCGAGAACTATTCGCGCTACCTGACGGGCCGCGCGCCGGGCGAGCCGCCCCCCACGCTTTTCGAGTTCATCCCCGACCACGCCATCGTCTTCGCGGACGAAAGCCACGTCTCCGTTCCGCAGATCGGCGGCATGTACAAGGGCGACTACCGCCGAAAGTTCACGCTGGCCGAACACGGCTTCCGCCTGCCGTCCTGCATGGACAACCGCCCTCTGAAGTTCGAGGAATGGGACGCGATGCGCCCGCAATCTATCTTCGTCTCCGCCACCCCCGCCGCGTGGGAGCTGGAGCAGACGGGCGGCGTCTTCACCGAGCAGGTCATCCGCCCCACCGGCCTTCTGGACCCGCAGGTCGAAATCCGCCCCGTCGAGATGCAGGTCGACGACCTTCTCGATGAGATCCGCAAAGTCTCCGCCAAGGGCTTCCGCACGCTCGCCACCACGCTGACCAAGCGCATGGCCGAGGACCTGACCGAATACCTGCACGAACAGGGCATCCGCGTGCGCTACATGCACTCCGACATCGACACGATCGAGCGGATCGAGATCCTGCGTGATCTGCGCCTCGGCGCCTTCGACGTGCTGGTGGGCATCAACCTCCTGCGCGAGGGGCTCGATATCCCCGAATGCGGGCTGGTGGCCATTCTCGACGCCGACAAGGAAGGCTTCCTGCGCTCCGAGACCTCGCTGATCCAGACCATCGGCCGCGCCGCGCGCAACTCCGAGGGGCGCGTCATCATGTATGCCGACCGCATGACCGGCTCGATGGAGCGCGCGATTGGCGAGACCAACCGCCGCCGCGAGAAACAGATCGCCTATAACGAGGAACACGGCATCACGCCGGCAACGATCAAGAAGAACGTCGAGGATATTCTGGCCGGGCTTTATCAGGGCGATGTGGATATGGCCCGCGTGACCGCCAAGGTCGACAAGCCGATGGTCGGCGCGAACCTGCAGGCGCACTTGGACGGTCTTCGGACGGACATGCGCAGGGCAGCCGAGAACCTGGAGTTCGAAGAAGCCGCCCGCCTGCGCGACGAAATCAAACGGCTCGAAGCGGTCGACCTCGCCGTCCACGACGACCCGCTGGCGCGTCAACAGGCGGTGGAGAAGGCCTCCGACGAGGCCACCAAGAGCAAGGGGCGATCCACGGCCGGGAGACCGGGGCAGCGTGGGGGGAATGTGAAGCGGCAGGGGAGGTAGCGCGAGCAGTGGTTAAGATAAAACACTCTGAGAAGCGCCTGATTGATGGCTGGTTCGATATGTCTGGTGGGAATGTCCTAGACTTTTCAAATCAAACACTGTCCGAGTTCTTCGAGGACGAATTAAGCATCAACATTTATAGCGATAAATATGCTGAAAATGGCAACTCAAAAGCGAACCGTGTAAGAACCTTTCTGTCTTCAGCGACCCCTCGTCGAGCATGTAGATTACTTCGCGCGTTGTGGAAATATCGCAATAGAGCCCATGATGAAGTATTTGAAAGAAAAAACGCATTGTTCTCTGGTGGATACATTGACGTGGAGGAACTTGAACTTCACGAGATGCCAATGGCGCTCGAAAACGAGGAGTTCGAGAAAACCGTATCTGCAATAGAAGCCCGCAGCGAAGATGAAGTTATTAACGCTGCCACAATTGTAGCCCAGCAGTTCAGTTTTGATACAGTGATGGATGAGATTGAACGAGCACGTTCCTTCATTGACGATGATCCCGAAGACGCAATTACAGCTGCATCATCACTCCTTGAAAGCGTTTGCAGATCCATCCTCGTAGAGCTTAGTCTTCCGCTTCCCAAGGATTTAGCAATTTCCAGTCTTTACAAGGCAGTTCGCGATCCGCTCGGACTTTCTCCGGACAAACCTGAAATGAACCCCGTCATCGCAGATGATGTAAGAAAAATACTATCAGGTATCAGTAATGCAGTCAGCGGTATAGGCGCGCTTCGGACGCATGCTGGAGATGCTCATGGTCGCGAAAGAGGGGTCAAGCGCGTGGACGCTCGCATAGCAAGACTTTCAGTAAATGCCGCAAGCTCCTTAGCACTCTTCCTTATTGAGAGTTGGGCCGCAAAATACCCGGAACGAGGTTTGCCGAATTCAAACAAAGCATAGTCCTTAGGCTTATACTGCGACGTACATTGCGGTTCATGTGCCGTGTCTGCCGAACACCACACTCAAAACACCCCCGCCACCTCGTACATCACCGGCTCGAACCGCGAGCACAGCGCCGCAAATTCCCGGTTCCGCGTCCGCATCTCGTCTGACCGCAGCATCGCCTGGAAATCCTCCCGACGCTCCCACTGCGAGTAATTGGCGATCCGGGTTTGCGCATCATTCACATGCAGCCCCGCCGCGATGAACCCTTTCTGTTTCGAGATGAACTCCGCATAGGCCGCCTCCAGCGCGTCCAGCAGATCCGCGCAAGTGCCTGGGGAACACTCGAACGTGGTGATAACGGTCTGGCACGTGGCCCCGGCCTCGATCCTTAACATGGGCGTCTCCTCCTCCGCTTGAGCTTAACACAGACCGACGCCCAAACGTGACTCTATCCCGATTCACAAAGGCACCAAGCCAGCCGCCACCGTAGGCCGTGCTTCAGTGCGGCGTGTTCGCATCTTTTGCATCACAGTTCCCGCAAATCGCAGGCCCGCTCACAAGCCCATCTTGCGCGACTCACGCAAGAAGCGCATACAACGATCCATCCGGGCGCGAGGCTCCGTCCGGCGGCGGCAAGGGCGGCTTCGCCCCTAGAGCGCCATCCTCTCTTTTGGACATCGCACAGACATGCGCACCCTGATCGCCGCCGCCCTGCTCGTGGCAGCCACCCCTTCCTTTGCCCGTGAATTCACGACCGGCACCATCGCCGCCCTTGATCTGACCAAACAGACCGTCACCCTGACCGACAAGACGGTCTATGACCTGCGCAACGGTGCGCTTTTTCCTGAGACGTTGACCGTCGGTGACCGTGTCACGGTTAACTATGTGTCGGAAGGCGAAGACGGGATCGAAAAGGTCGTGGCCCTGACGAAATTCTGAACGTGGCCCGCCCGGCAGGTCGCCAGAGCGGCCCGTTGGGCGGTGCTAGCGAGACGACGGATCGCTGCAGTCATATGCCGCGCCGCCTGGCAGAATGCAAAGTTGCCGGAAATACCGGTCGCTCAACGTTCCGTAAGAGGGCAGGCGATGGTCCTGGTCTTCGCGGTCTAGGTAGTCGCTGCAACTGCTGAGATAGTAGCGTTCGACACGCGCTTCAGAGGCATACCATTGCGCGAAGGCCGCAGCGGCGGCCCCCGCCGCGCCATCACCTGCTGTCATCGCCTCCTCGAACCTGGCAACGATATCTTTCGTGCTGTCCCAGGCTTTAAGCGCGTCCCACAGGGCCTCTTTGCCGTCCTGGCGCCCTTCCCAGGCGACTAGAAGGGACACGGCGTTGGCGTCCGCCTCGTTCGCCATCACGGCGCGTGCGTTTTCCTCCATGGACAGACCCGGACGCGGGCAAGCGCCGCTTCGCACTTGGTCGAGATGACGCAGCTCATGCACGACGATTGCCCTGCGCAGATCCGGCGCGGCCAGGCTGCTGATCACGATGCGACGCGGTGACACTAGCATATAGCCCAGTTCGAGTATCAGCTTATCCGAAAGGCAGATTTCAAGCGCCGGGTCGTTGAGCGCCGACTCGAGCGAGGGGAAGCCCGCGACGTCCTTCCGCGCCTGCACAACCAGACTTGCGACCGCCGGGACGGATTGATCCTCGAAAGGTGCCATCAGACACAAAATGTCTTCGGCTACTGCCAAACCCGGACAAACAAGCATCAGAGCCGCCAGTCGCATTATCTTCCACATGCTTGGCCTAGCGCCCCTCTTCGCCCGGCCAAAGCGCCGCTTCGGACAGTTTTGCGTAAAACGGCGCGTGATGATCAAGATACGCCTGCAGATGCGGTGCACGCTCGACAAGCGCTTCGAACTCCATTTCCTTGCGCAGCATTTCTTCCGCATCCGCGGTTCGAATGCCCGAAGAGGTGCTGGCCTCTTCATGCCAGGCGCTGACATGCTCCCAATCCTTCGGCGGGGCCTGCCAGTCAAAGGCCGCCTCACGATAATCCAGACCGACCGCGTTCCAGTAGGCGCGCATCGTGCCCTTGGGGTCCGCCCGCACGCTTTCCGCCTCGATCACAACGGGCGACAGGCCCGCATTCCGCGCCGCGTCGTAAAGCCTCCATTGCGCCTCGATGCCAACTTCCTCCAACCCGAAATCGGGATCGAGCTTGTGGTAGCTCAAGATCGACGCCATGGGCGAGCGTACGAGAAACGTATGGGTAATCTCGGCCATAAACACCGGATCGTCCAGCATCCGCGGAACCACGTAAAACGCCATATCCTTGAAGAAGACTGGCCCTTTTTCCGCGGCCTGCCGCAGCATGGCACGGATACCCGCGTAGTCCGTCGGATGATCCTTGGCCGGTTCAAAACCGGGAAAGTCGCGGCCATGCCCCACGTAATAGTCGTACATGAAAGGCTCATGGAGACACGCCAAATCTCCGCGTTCGCGCATCACTCGCTCGGTTGCTGTGGACATCGATCGTGGATGCGCCCAAAGCGCAAGGATCTTGTGCATAAGCGCCCTCCCTACAGGCAACTTTACACAGTCGACCTGCCAAGCACTACATCCCGTCAGCTGATTTTTAGACCAAGCCTGCGCAACCGGCTCTGAAGGTAAGCGAAGCGTTCTTGATTACGCGGGAGAAGCTACCGCAACCATTCATCTCAGCCGGGGACCTGCGCGAGATACTTATCAAATCAGCCATACAAGGCGTCAGAAGTCGAAGAGGTCTTCGAGAAATCCGCCGCGCTTTTTCTTGCGGCGACCGTCGTTGTCACCAGCAGGATAGACGCGCGCCTGCGGTGCTGTCTCGGCCTGCGGGGCCGAGCGTTCAATGATCTTGTCGAGTTCACCGCGGTCGAGCCAAACTCCGCGACAGGTCGGACAATAATCGATCTCGACGCCGGCGCGTTCGGTCATCTGAAGCGTGTCGCCATCCACCGGGCATTTCATGTTCTGAACTCCTTTCGACAAGAACAACTTCAGACATGTGGTAACGCAGACCGCGCAGGACAAGCTGCGCGGTTTGTACCGACGCGCTTTTACCTAGCGAATGACATGCACTGCACAGGGGGCGTGACGCACCACCTGTTGCGCGGTCGAGCCGAGGAAAAGATCCTGCATGCCCGGCCTGTGGCTCGCGATGACGATACAATCCACCTCGTGCGAAGACGCGTATTCCACAATGGTTTTGCCGGAATGCCCGTCGACGAGAATGCCCTCGGCGTTGGGAATCTTGCTTGCGATATCATTCAACTCTGCCGTGATCGCCTTGCGACTTTCGTCCATGTATTCGGCCGGCACATAGGAGATGACGTAGGCCGGGATCTGTTCGATGACGTGGATTATCAGGATCTTGCCATCGTCACCCGCAAGCAGCTTCGCAACTTCAAGCGCGCCGGCGGCATCACGATCATTGTCGAATGAAATGGGCACCATGATAGTTTTGTACATCGGTTTCCTCCTCTGGGGTGTCTTAGCCAGAGGATGCGATGCGCCCGCGCGTTCTGCCTTGATTTGGATCACACAAGATGGACCGCGCGTTTCCGTTCGGTTCCTTCAGGATATTTGGTTATGCGTTGCCTTCGGGCAGTTGCCGGATCCGGACACCGTCGATTTTCCAGCCATCCTGACCCGCGATCATCTCATAATCCAGTTCGTAAAAAACGCCAGCCGCGTCACGGACCAAGACACCTTGACGTAGACCGGCGCCGATCTGTTCGGCATTCAGGAATTTCACGTCAGCAGGCCGCCAGACCATCGGATAACCGTGCTGAACCATCTCACCAAAGCGCTCGGGACCGCCGAAAATCTGTTTTATCTTTGGACTTGCATAGGTGAAGGCGGTTTCGAAATCATCTTCAAGAAAGGCGGCGATCTGGTCCGAAATGACCTGTCGCGCCGCCTCATCGGCCCTGGCTGGCAAAAGCAGGATCAGAGCTGCGACGATCGTCAGTATCCAGGTTTTCATGGTCAAATTCCCCGCTGTGTGGAAGAAATTCTAGGACAAATGTGGACCGGATCAAACGGTACAATGGTCGGAGTGTTTCGCACAGCCGCGTTCAGAAATCTTGGGGTACGTTCCCAGAGCATCACTCGATCTGAATATCACGCAGAAAAGCGACAAGGTCGGCCATCGGCTCTGTCGTCATTAGCGGCTGCCCCGCGCTTGTACGCAGGGTTTCGGGCGGCCCGGCGGCGAAAACCTCGCCGTATACCGGCATCATCGAGCCATGCGACAGCACAGGGTCGCGTCCGTCGATGCGCCAAACCACGCGTTTAAGCGGGAAGTCGCCTCCGTTATCTGCTGCCAAACGGCGCAGATCGACCGGCGCGATGACCAGAACGGGACGCATCGCGCCATTTCCATCAGCCTGTTCACCATGGCACGCCACGCAGTAGCGCGCATAAAGCGCCTTGCCTGCTTCGGAATCTCCCGGCTCGGGGATATTGTCGGCTGTCGCAAGATTGCCGACGAGCCCTGCCGTGAACGCGAGCGCCAAAACTTTGAGGTATTTCATATCAAGAACCTTCCTGTATCGCGGCCAGATAGCGCGCCACATCCAGCAAGGGGCGCGGTGTTCGCAGATTACTGCCGTCAGGAGCGCGCCATGCAACCTCTGGCCCGTCCAACAAACTTCCAAATTCCGGCATGACTTGGAATTGACCGGGGTAGCCATGGATCTGTTCCATGACCCGCGCATAGGGAAACATGCCTCCGTTATCCGCGGCAAGCCGGGTCAGGTCCGCGGGCCGGATCGGCAGATCTTTCGCCAAAGGCCCGTCTCCTCTGGCCCCGGGCCCGTGGCAGCTGACGCAGGCATCAGCGTAAAGCCGTGCTCCTGCGCCTCGAGAAACCTCGGATGGCGCATTGCAGCCCGATAATGCAAGCGCCAACAAAACGACCACGGGCCCTGACCTCATGCGCGGCTCCCTCTGCTCCCCCGCCCTGCTAGATTACGTTCGACTGTCCGAGAAAGACATTGATCTGGATCAGTCGCGGCGCGCGTGTCACTGTCCGCCTGCGACATCAAGGAAAGATAATGCTATGCCGCCTTCGACAACGTACGCCCTCGTGATGCTTCTGGCCGGGATCGGCATTCCTGTTTTGGCCGCGCTCAATTCGGCGCTTGGGGTCCGCCTGGGTTCGCCAGTCGCAGCCGCGGCAATCCTGTTTCTGGTGGCCTTGGCAACCACATTGGCGGTACTGGCGGTCTACCGCCCGCCTGGCCAGGGACTGGGCCTATCCGGCACACCACGGCATCTTCTTCTGGCCGGTACGCTGGTCGCTTTCTATGTATTGTCAATCACCTTTATCGCCCCTCATTTCGGGGTGGGAAACGCTGTTTTCTTCGTGCTGCTGGGGCAACTGATCTCGGCCGCGCTGATCGATCATTTCGGCCTGTTCGGCGCGCGCCCGGCAGAGCTGTCTCTTACTCGGCTTTCCGGCATTGCGCTGATGACGGCGGGCGTTTTTCTCACACAGAAGGTATAACGCGTTAGTTCAGGCGCAGATTGGCCAATTGAGCGCGGATGGAGCTGTCGGTGTCATCGCTGTCGCCAGAGATGGCCAGCCCGACCAAGGCCGTCGGTTCGCCGCCAAATGCCCGGGCATAATCGCGCGACAGTTCCACGCGTTCGCCGGCCTGCCCGGTGCCCGAGGGACGCAGAACCACCGTCTTGCCCCGCACGCCAAGATAAGGACTAGGCAACATCGCACCGCGCGCGTGCCCCCCGCCCCAGACATAAACCAAGACGCGAACATCCTTATTATTGAGAAGCCTCGCGACCGAAGAACCGCGTAGCTGGCGCGCCTGATCTTCTGGCAAGAACACGAAGTAGAGCGCGAGATTTCTGTCATCCCCGCCCTTGCGGGTCAAATCGGTGGCCGGCACACTTTGCGAGACCTGCCAGCGCCAAGACGCGGTGCCCGAAGACCAGAGCGATCGCGGCACGGCACTGTAGAGCAACGAGACGGTGCCATCCGAAGAAACGCCCAAGGTGTCGCCCTGCTGGGCGTAGCGGTTGGTTGAGAAAAGCGAGAACTTCTGGTTCTTCCAGCTTCCGTCAAAGCTGACCTGATTGGCCGACGCCGATGTGACACCAAGAACCAAGGCCAAGATAGTAGCGGGCAAAAGACGCATAGCAAACTCCTCTTGTCTGCCAAAACGACCTAGCCTTCCACGGCAACTGTGCAATTAACCTTGATGTGATCGGGTCAGCCTTGCCCGGCCAACCGCAGGGCAAGTTCCCAGGCCGAGGGATCCACCGCAACAGGATCTGCAGGCACACGGGCCGAGCCCGGCATGCGCGCGCCTTCGTCGCGGGACACGGCCGTCTCCAGCTGTGCCAAACGCTCGAAGAATGCGCCCGAGACGTCTGGATCGAGCAGCAAATAAAAATCGCCGATATCGTGCGGCTTGCCCTCGGGCGCCTTCAGCGGTTCGATATCCATGCTTGCGCGGCTGCCTGTCATGCCCGCGGCGAGAAGTTCCGCCATCAAGCCAAAGCCCCAACCCTTGTGCCCACCCATGCTGACCAGCGAGCCCTTAAGCGCGGTCTCGGGGTCTGTCGTCGGTTGACCTTCGGCGTCCACCGCCCAGCCTTCGGGGATCGACTTTCCGGCGGCCTTGGCCATGGTGATCCGCCCAAGCGCCACCGTGGTCGTGGACTGATCGAACAGCATCGCGAGTCCACCCTGCCCGTCCGGCACGGCAAAGGATATCGGGTTCGTACCAATCACCCGGTGTTTGCCACCCGGCGGGGCGACAATGGGGCTGGCATTTGTCATGCCGAGAGCGATCAGCCCGTTGCGGGCAATCTGCGCGGTGAAAAACCCAAGACTGGTGCAGGTATGGGCATGGGCGACGGCCAGACTCGCTACGCCCGTCTCGCGCGCCGCCTCGATCGCGTCTGGTAGAGCGCGGGCAAAGGCCGGCTGTGCAAAACCGAAACGCGCGTCAACGACGATGGCGCCGGCGCGTTCCCGGCGAACTTGCGGCTCCACATCTCCGAGCACCCGCCCGGTCTGAAGTTGCTGGCAATAGCTTTCCAGGTAGTAAAGCCCGCAAATCCGGTTGCCCAATCCTTCGGCCTCGCGCACCGCCCGGGCGACCTCGATCGCGACCCACTCCGCCGCGCCATGTCGCATCAGGGCGGTCTTTGCCACAGTCTCGATCTCGTCCAGTGCGATTTCCATAGGCTTTCCTTGATTGGTAGGGCGTGCTTCAGCGCGCCCCGGGCTCTCCGCGAACGACGTGCCCGCCGTCCAGTTTGACGATCCGGTCCATACGTGCCGCCAGATCGAGGTTATGGGTGGCAATGAGCGCAGCAAGACCGGTGCCGCGCACAAGGTCCAGAAGCGCGTCGAAAACCTGATCGGATGTGGCCGGATCGAGGTTGCCCGTCGGTTCATCGGCCAAAAGTAGCCGAGGTGCATTGGCCAACGCCCGGCAAAAGGCCACACGCTGTTGTTCGCCGCCCGACATCGCGCCGGGACGGTGCCCCGCCCTTCCGTCGACGCCAACCCTGGCCAGCAGATCGCGCGCCCGCGCTTCCGCCTTTGCTCGGGCGATGCCGTTGGCAAGCTGCGGCAGCACGATATTTTCTTCCGCTGTGAACTCCGGCAGAAGATGGTGGAACTGGTAGATGAAACCGACTTCCTGACGCCGCACGACGGTGCGCCGTCTGTCACCAAGGCCGGTCATGTCGACGCCGCCGATCTCGACGGCGCCAGCATCGGGCGTATCCAGAAGGCCCGCGATATGCAGAAGGGTGGATTTTCCGGCGCCAGACGGCGCGACCAACGCCACGAGTTCTCCGGTGTCTAGCATAAGGTCGGCGCCGTCAAGCACGCGCACTTCGCTGCTTTTGCCCTTGTTGTAGGTCTTTGAAATGCCCGCCAGCCGCAACATCGTTTCACTCATAGCGCAGCGCCTCGACCGGGTTCATGCGCGCGGCGCGGCGCGCTGGGAAGATCGTGACGATAAAGCTCAATGAAAGCGACAGCGCCACCGCCGATAACACGTCCCAAAGCTGCAATTTCGCAGGCAGCGCGTAAATACCCCGGATCGACGGGTCCCAGACACCACCGCCGGAGACGTAGTTCACGAAGCTGAAAATCGGATCGATATAGAGAGCGAAAAGACACCCCAGAACCACGCCACATGCCGTTCCGATAATACCTGTGAATGCGCCACAGATGAAAAAGACCCGCAGAACCGAGGCTTCGGTCAGACCCATGGTCCGCAGGATACCGATATCCCGACCCTTGTTCTTGACCAGCATGATCAGCCCGCTTGTGATGTTCATCGCCGCGATCAGAACGAGGATCGACAGAATCACAAACATGACGTTGTCCTCGACCTCGAGCGCGCGCAGAAAGCCGCCGGATGAATCACGCCAGGTCCAGACCTGACTGCGTTCTCCCGCCGCACGCAGCAACTCGACAGCCATGTCGTCCACGCGCTCAGGGTCTTCGACCATGACCTCCAGCTCGTCGGCGACACCCTCCTTGTTGAAGAAGGCCTGCGCCTCAGCAAAAGGCAGGTAAACTCGCACGCGGTCTATGTCATAACGCCCGGCGGAAAAGACATAGACGACCTCATAGGCGTTCACGCGCGGGGACGTGCCGAAGGCGGTTTTGACGCCATTGGGCGAGATTAACCTGATCCGGTCGCCCACTGACACGCCCAGTTCTCGCGCGACGCCCGTGCCGATGGCAACGCCGTCCTCGTATAGTGCCAGATCCCCGAGACCCGTTTCAGGGTCAGCGATGCGCGGCAATCCGGCCAGATCCTTCGCCCGCATACCGAAGACCTGCACGCCCGCGTTGCGGTTCTGCGCACTGGCCATCACCTGACCTTTGACAAGCGGCGCAACGCGCGTGACGCCATCGACATTGCGCAGTTGCTCGGCCCACGTGTCGAAGTTCTCGATTGTGCGGTTGATCCGGCCGCTTTCAGCGTCGACCGAGCCCGCGCTGTAGACGGTTACATGCGCGTTGGCGCCAAGGATCGTGTCGACGAATTCCGCCCGAAAGCCCGAGCGGACAGCAAGCGTCGCGATGAGTGCAAAGACGGCCAGCGTAATGCCGATAAGGCTGATCCAGGTCATGACGCTGACGCCACCCTCGGCGCGTTTGGCGCGAAGATACCGCCAGGCAATCATCCACTCGAAAGGGGCGAAAGGCGCCGGAGTTGTTGCCACGAAAAACCTCGATGTCTTGTCTGGCGCAGGTCGCGAACATGCTGCGCCCGAGGTCAATATCAGCCGGACGTGGCGGTGAAAATGGAAATCACGCGGGTTGAGCCTTGCTTGGACGACGACGCAGCAAACGTGCAGTTGCAAAGCCCAAGCACAGGACAAGGCTGTAACCCAGCCCAAATCCGGCAGCGCCAAAGCCGAACCCCTCGGTCGTGACCGGAACGGCCGGCTTGAAATCATCCAGAGCTCTTTTCGCGATCTTGTCATCGCTGAAACGGCGATACTTCAATAGCTTGCCGACCGTTGTTGTGCCTTCAAGCACCAAAAGATCCTCACGCAAACGGGCATGGCGTTCCACAACTCTCTGCATCGACAAGGCGCGCGCCTCTCCCATTCGGCCTCCGGACGCGAGATCTACCAAAGCGGCACTACGGGTCAGGCCGACGCTTTCGGCGTCCGCGTCAAACCGCGCCACGATACGGTCAAGTTCTTCTACCGCACCTGAAAGACGCTGCATATATTGTTGAGAATACTCAGGAAATTGCGAAAGGCCGACGGCTCCGAAAAGCCCGGCCACCACTGCCAGAACACGGATCATACTTGCCTGCCTCGTTTTCTTTTTCAAGCAGCATAGCTGATCCGGGACTTATCCCAAACAATTGTCTGCAATCGCCTTAAATATGATCGGCGATTTCCTGCTATAGGTAGATCTTCGCAAGCTTTTCCACCGCCTGCTCGGGCGGAAGCTCTTCGCTCTGGCTAGTGCGACGGCTGGTCAGTTCGACCACCCCGTTCTTGAGGCCTCTGGGCCCGACGGTGATGCGCCATGGCAGACCGATCAGGTCCATCGTGGCGAATTTTCCGCCCGCGCGCTCGTCACGATCGTCGTAAAGCGGCTCAAGCCCAAGCGCTTGAAGCGATGCGTAGATCGCCTCGCAGGCGCCATCGGCCTCACTGTCACCCTGCTTGAGGTTCACGATTCCCGCATGGAACGGGGTCACGCCCTCGGGCCAGATGATGCCCTTTTCGTCATGGCTGGCTTCGATGATTGCGCCAACGAGGCGGCTGACACCGATACCATGGCTGCCCATATGGACAGGCACGGCTTTGCCATCGGGCCCCTGCACGGTGGCGCCCATGGGCTCGGAATATTTGGTGCCGAAGTAAAAGATCTGACCCACTTCGATACCACGCGCCTCGCGGCGGCGGTCTTCGGGCACCTGCGCCTCGAACGCATCTTGGTCGTGCATGTCGTCGGTGCGCGCATATCGGGATGTGAATTCTTCCAGTATTTCAGCGCATTGCTCAACGCTGTTGTAGTCGATCTCGCGATCGCCGAAGCGGAGATCCGTGATTTCGCTGTCATAAAACACACCAGACTCCCCGGTCTCGGCCAAGACAAGGAATTCATGCGTGTTGTCGCCGCCGATGGGTCCGCTTTCCGCGCGCATGGGAATTGCCTGCAGGCCCATGCGTTCATAGGTGCGCAGGTAACTCACGAGGTGACGGTTGTAGGCGTGCAGGGCGTCCTCTTTCGTCAGGTCGAAGTTATAGCCGTCCTTCATCAGGAATTCGCGCCCCCGCATCACGCCAAAACGTGGGCGGATCTCGTCGCGGAATTTCCACTGGATATGGTAAAGCGTCAGCGGCAGGTCACGATAGCTGCCGACATGGCTACGAAAGATGTCGGTGATCAACTCTTCGTTGGTGGGGCCGTAGAGCAGATCGCGATCCTGACGGTCACGGATGCGCAGCATTTCAGGGCCGTAGGCATCGTAACGCCCCGATTCGCGCCAGAGATCGGCGGATTGCAGCGTAGGCATCAGCATCGGGATATGGCCCGCGCGCACCTGTTCTTCGTGCACGATGTTTTCCAGCTTTCTCAACACCTTGAATCCCAAGGGCAACCAGGAATAGATGCCTGCGCTGGACTGTTTGATCATGCCCGCCCGCAGCATCAGACGATGGCTGGCGATCTGTGCTTCGCTGGGCGTTTCCTTCAGAACGGGCAGGAAATAACGGGACAGGCGCATGCGAAAACCTCTTCAGAGCCGCGGAGTTGATCCCGTTTATGGTGTTCGCCGGAACGAGACAAGCCAAACCCGCGCCATTGCAAACGCCGCGCGCCTGCGCAAACTAGGGCAGCGCAAAGAGTGAGGTCAAATGGCACTTCCGGTAAAGACACAGCTGCAATACTGGGGCATCGCGGCGGCGATCTTCATCGTCGTCTTATGGTTTCTCGGCGATCAGATCCTGCCGTTCGTGCTTGGCGCAGCCATTGCCTATTTCCTTGATCCCGTGGCCGACCGGATCGAAGCGATGGGTCTGTCCCGGGCTATCGCCGTGACCGTCATCACGCTTGTCGGCCTCCTGATCTTTGTCATCATGGCCCTCTTGGTGATCCCGACCCTGATTGAACAGTCGGTCAATCTTGTGAATACGGCACCCAAGCTTTTCAACGACTTTCAGACGTTTCTGACCGAACGGTTCCCATCGCTCATCGATGAGGATTCCACATTGCGCAAGTCGCTCATCTCGGTTGGAGAGACGATCCGCGACCGGGGTGGACAACTTCTGGAGTCGGTGCTGACTTCTGCGGCCTCGCTGATCAACGTGGTGGTGCTGCTGGTGATCGTGCCTGTTGTGGCCTTTTACCTTCTTTACGACTGGGATCGCATGATCGCCGAAATCGACCAACTGCTCCCGCGTGACCATGCGCCGACGATCCGGACGTTGGCACGCCGGATCGACGACACACTGGCAAGTTTCATTCGCGGCATGGGAACGGTGTGTCTTGTGCTTGGCAGTTACTACGCGATTGCCCTGATGCTGGTCGGCCTACAATTCGGTCTGGTCGTAGGGGCCTTTGCCGGGCTAATCACCTTCATCCCTTACGTTGGCGCGCTGGTGGGCGGGGCTTTGGCCATCGGACTTGCGATGTTTCAGTTCTGGGGTGACTGGGTATCAATCGGCCTTGTCGCCGGCATTTTCGTGCTTGGACAAGTTATGGAGGGCAATATCCTGACCCCAAAACTTGTCGGAAGCTCGGTGGGCCTGCACCCAGTCTGGCTGATCTTCGCCCTGTCAGTCTTTGGGGCGCTCTTCGGCTTTGTCGGGATGCTGGTCGCGGTTCCCGTTGCGGCGGCAATAGGGGTTCTGGCCCGCTTCGCCATCGACCGGTATCTAGACAGCCGACTGTATCGCGGGCTTTCGAGCGAGGATCAGGGAGACGGGTGATGTCCCGACAGCTAAGTTTCGAGCTGCCGGTCCGGACCGCGCGGCGGCGCGAGGATTTCTTCGTGTCGTCCGCCAATCAGCGCGCCGTGGCGCTTATCGACACATGGCGCGACTGGCCCTCCGGCAAGATCGTTCTGGCCGGGCCGCCCGGGTCAGGAAAGACACATCTGTCGCATATCTGGGCGGACATGGCCGAGGGTCGCATCGTGGCCGCGACGGACTTGTCCAGTGCCGACATCTCAACCCTTGCCGCGACCCCGGTCGCCGTTGAGGATTGCACATCCATCGCAGGCGACGCCGATGCGGAGCGGGCGCTTTTTCATCTGCACAACCTCACTCTCGCCGAAGGCAATCCGATCCTATTCACCGCCCGGACCGCTCCGACGCACTGGTCTCTCGTCCTGCCGGATCTGGCCAGCCGCATGCAGGCGACAACCACCGTGATGCTTGAACCGCCGGACGACGCATTGCTGACCGCCGTTCTGGCGAAACTCTTCGACGACCGTCAGATCACGCCGGCACCGGCTGTGCTATCCTATCTGGTGCGCCGGATAGAGCGTTCCTTTGACGCAGCGCGCGCGGCGGTTGAAAAACTCGATCGTGCATCACTTGAACAAAGCCGCGCGATCACACGGCCGATGGCGGCCGAAGTGCTGGACAACTAGGCCCCTTACCGGCAGAGTCTGTCATCTTTCCTTTACGCACCAGCGCGACAACGCAGATATGAACACCGCGGATTTCCTCAAGGCACCGATGCCGGCGCCGATTGACGTACCCGAACTCGATATCGCCGGGCCAGGCCGGTTCTTTAATCGAGAGCTGAGCTGGCTCGGCTTCAACTGGCGTGTGCTGGAAGAGGCCAAGAACCCGCGGGTGCCGCTGTTGGAAAGGCTGCGGTTCCTGTCCATCTCGGCCACCAATCTCGACGAATTCTACAACGTGCGCGTCGCCGGTTTGCGGGAACTGGCACAATCGGGCAATACTACGCCCGGCATTGACGGGCTCACCCCTGCTGAACAGCTTGTTCTGATCGACGAAGAGGCGCGCCGCCTGCTGACAAACCAGCAGGACACGCTTGAAACGTTGCGCGCGCTGATGGAAAACGAGCACATTGCAATCCTTGATCGCAAAGGGCTCTCTGCCGAAGATAAGACTTATCTGAACGAAGCCTTTCTGAACAAAGTCTTTCCGGTTCTGTCACCGCTGGCGATCGATCCGGCCCATCCCTTTCCTTTCATTCCAAATCTCGGCTATTCTCTGGCGCTGCAACTTGAGCGCAAGAAAGACAAACGCCCTTTGCAGGCGCTCTTGCCAATTCCAAACCAGATCGACCGCTTCGTGCCGCTTCCCGCACCGGAAGGGCAGCATCGCGTGCTGCCGCTGGAAGAATTGCTGCTGTTGCATCTGGATCATCTGTTCCCCGGGTATTCCTATAAAGCACACTGCAATTTCCGCGTCCTCCGCGACAGCGATCTGGAAGTCGAGGAAGAAGCCGAAGATCTCGTGCGCGAGTTTGAGGTCGCGCTGAAGCGCCGGAGGCGCGGTGAGGTCGTGCGTCTCAAGATGTCCGCCGGTGCGCCGGCGGCCCTGCGCCAGACCATCATGGACGAACTTGAAGTCCGTCCCGAAGAGGTGGTTGAAGTGGATGGCATGATAGGTTTGGCCGATCTGAAGGAACTGGTGCTTGACCAGCGACCCGACCTTTTGTGGCCCAGCTTCACCCCGCGCGTGCCGGAAAGGGTGCAGGATCACGATGGCGACATGTTCGCTGCGATCCGGCAAAAGGACATGCTACTGCATCACCCGTATGAGACCTTCGATATGGTCATCCGCTTTCTTAGCCAAGCGGCTCGTGATCCCAATGTCGTCGCAATAAAGCAGACACTCTACCGCACGTCCAAGGACAGCCCCATCGTTGACGCGCTCTGCGAAGCCGCCGAAGAGGGCAAGTCGGTGACCGCGCTTGTCGAACTCAAGGCCCGCTTCGACGAGGCGGCCAATATCCGGCAGTCCCGGCGGTTGGAGCGTTCGGGCGCGCATGTGGTCTATGGATTCATGGATCTGAAGACCCACGCAAAAATCTCGACCGTGGTCCGGCGTGAGGGCGACAACCTCGTGACTTACACGCACTACGGCACCGGAAATTACCATCCCATCACCGCCAAGATCTACACCGATCTCAGTTTTTTCACCTGCGACGCAACGCTCGGGCGCGATGCGACGAAGGTCTTCAATTTTCTGTCCGGCTATGCGCAACCCGAAAAGCTTGAAAATCTTGCAATCTCGCCGATCACTCTTAAACCGCGTTTGCTTGAGATGATCCATGCCGAGATTGAGCACGCCAAGGCGGGGCGTCCGGCGATGATCTGGGCGAAGATGAATTCGCTGGTCGAGGGCGACGTGATTGATGCCCTTTACGCCGCAAGCCAGGCAGGTGTGCAGATCAGTCTTGTTGTGCGGGGGATTTGCGGGCTGCGGCCCGGCATTAACGGGCTTAGCGAAAATATTCGCGTTAAATCGATCATAGGACGTTTTCTCGAGCATTCGCGCATCGTGTGCTTCGGCAACGGGTCGGGCTTGCCTTCGAAAAAGGCTCGCGTCTATATCAGCTCAGCCGACTGGATGGATCGCAATCTCAATCGCCGGGTTGAATCGCTGGTCGAGATTACCAACCCGACGGTCAAAGCACAGATTGTCAGCCAGATCATGGCGGCCAACATGGCGGATGTCGCTCAAAGCTGGGTGATGTCACCCGATGGCAGTTTCGGTCGCATCGAGGTGTCGGAGGGTGAATTTGCCTTCAGCTGTCACCGGTTCTTCATGGAAAACCCGTCACTTTCCGGCCGTGGTTCGGCCGGAGCTGCGGATGTGCCGAAACTGACCCACACCGATGATTGACCGCGACCGGCGCATGGCGCATACACGGGGCCGGTAACGCCACGCCGGGGTGATCATGGACGGCCAGAACAAGGCAGATCAAGTGGACAGCGGTCTTTTCGGTCGGCCTCTTTTCGACAAACCTTCGGCCCGCGCACTGAGCCGAGTGGGCGTTGTGGATGTCGGATCGAACTCAGTCCGTCTTGTCGTGTTCGACGGCGCGGCCCGTAGCCCGGCCTATTTCTACAACGAAAAAATTATGTGCGGTCTCGGCGCCGGGATGTCCGAAACCGGACGTTTAAACCCCGAAGGCCGCGCGCGCGCGCTCGAAGCGATGAAGCGCTTTCGCCACTTGGCCGAAACGATGGGCACTGGGCCGTTGTCAGCGGTTGCCACCGCCGCAGTGCGCGAAGCGGAGGATGGCCCAGACTTTCGGGAAGAGGTCGAACGCGAGACCGGTATAAAGCTGTGGGTGATCGACGGAGAGGAAGAGGCGCGCCTTTCAGCACAAGGCGTGCTTTTGGGATGGCCGGGATCCTATGGTCTTGTATGTGATATGGGCGGCTCATCACTCGAATTGGCCGAGATCAATGGCGGCGAAGTGGGAAAGCGGCTGACCTCTGATCTTGGACCGCTGAAGCTGCGGGACATTAAGGGCGGTAAGAAAGCCCGCAAAACCCACATCCGTGGTACGCTTGAGCGCATGCACGAAGAGTTGGGCGAGCAGAAGAACCGGCTGTTCCTTGTCGGTGGCTCTTGGCGGGCGATTGCCAAAATAGACATGACGCGGCGCGGCTATCCGCTTCGCGTGCTGCACGAATACCGTATGACGCCGCAAGCCGTGCGCGATACGGCCAAGTTCATCGAACAGGAAGATCCAGAAGACCTGCGTCAACGGTCGGGCGTGTCCTCGGCACGTATGGCGCTGGTAGGAGAGGCGATCGAGGTGCTCCGCCGTCTGGTGAAGACGTTCAAACCACGAGACATCGCAGTTTCAAGCTATGGGATACGTGAAGGGCTGCTTTACGAGCAGATGCCGCAGATGCTCCGCGATCGCGACCCCCTGATTGAGGCTTGCCGATTTGCAGAATCGAAGGATGCCCGCGTACCGGGCTACGGGCGAATGGTGTTCGAATTCGTCCACCCAATCTTTCGCACAGCTGCAAAAGACCGATTGCGCATTATCAAAGCCGCGTGTCTTTTGCACGATGTGAGTTGGCGGGCGCATCCCGATTACCGGGCCGAGGATTGTTTTGACAATGCGACACGCGCAAATCTGGGCGGTCTGAAGCACTCCGAACGGGTGTTTCTGGCCATTTCCCTCATGCATCGCTACTCCAACAGCCGGGAAGGCACGCGCCTTGACGCGCTAAGCGCACTCATCACCGAGAAAGAAGCCCACGAAGCCGAGGTGCTCGGCAAGGCCATGAGGTTTGCGGCGATGTTCTGGCTGCGAAAGGATGCGAAACTGGGCCAGTTGAAATGGCAGCCGCGCAAAAAGATACTTACGCTGAAACTTTCCGCCGAAGCCACACCGCTTTTCGGTGAAGTCGCCGAACAACGGTTTCAGTCTCTGGCAAGTTCGCTCGGAGCCGAAACGGTCATTAAGACCTGAGCCACCTCAGATTTCGATATCTTCGCCCGGTGGCACAACGTCCATCTCTTCGGGTGTCTTGCGGCGAATAATGATATCGCCGTTTGGCAACATCTCGGGAGGATGATAGGCGCTGAAGTCGTCGATTTTCTGCAGGAGATCGGCAAATGCCGGTCCCATTTCATCAATGAATTGCCGCAGGGCAGGCTGCATGTTTTCGGCAAGCGCCCGCAAGTCGTCAAGCGCCGGTTCCATTTCCCGTCGAAACCCTTCGAAGAAAAGCTCCGCCCCACGCTCCATCAGCGACGTGCCCGGTTCCGTTTCAGTGTCTTGCGCCGAAACGGGAACCGCCAATAACAGCGATGTGGCCAGGGTCAAAACGCATTGTTTCATGATCTCAATATAGGCAAAGCCACCCGAATTTATAAGGTCAAAGGGCGATATCCATCGTGACCGGAAAATGATCAGAGGCGGTGACAAGCGCGTCACGCAGTTCGGGGTGCCGCCAGCAGTCGGGATCATCGAAAGGATGCCAAATGCGCCACGACGGCTGTTTTGCCCGCAAATCCGGCGAGACCATCACGTAATCCAGCAAGGCCTGCAAAAACCGTTTCTCCTGACTGATGTAAAACCGCGCGGTGGTGTTCATCGCACCGATGCGGCGGGTCAGGGCACGGCGCGCGTGCGGATCATAAAGTTCGCGTTCCGCCCCCTGTCCCGTCCCCATGATGATCTCGACCGAGGAACGGCCGAAAAGGTCTTCGTACTCGTCCAGACCCGGACCATCATTCAGATCGCCCATCAGGATCAAAGGCTCGGCGCGGTCGAGATGCTGTTCGATCCTTCGACGCAGCCATACGGCCTGCGCCTGTTGCTTGCGTCGGTTCGCGATGGCCATGCGCATCATCTGATCGCGATTGCGCGCACCGTGCGGCGCCTTCGACTTAAGATGTGCACCGATCAGTCGCACCGCGGTACCTCCTCGCGTTTCAAGTGCCACCTCCAGCGGTGGCTTGGAAAACTCGACAAGGTCTTCAGTTGCATCGATATCCAGATCTATTCGGAATACGCTGTCGAAGCGCGGCGCGCCTGACGCACCCCTGCGCCCGGACTCTTCGCCTTGCGGGTCGTGCTTGCAGCTCAGCACATCGGGATCGTAAAGGATCGCGAGTTCCTGCTGCGTCTCGTTGGCAAAGCCCAAAAGCGCCTTTCGCGCGCGCAATCCCATCAGCCGCGCAAACGCTTCTAGGGCAGTTTCGGTCGAACGGCGGCGATTGGTGTCCGGAGCCTCAACCACGAGAACCAAATCCGCATTCATCGCCGTGAAAACGATGCCGAGGGCCGCCAGCTGATCGGTCCGTGTTATCCCGTGCCGACCGGACAATTCGGTATCATCAAGTACCGCGCCCGCGTCGTTGAACAGCGCGTTGAACCATTCCACATTATAGGTCGCAAAACGCATCTCTCAGCCTTTCTTGCTGATCTTCTCCCACGCGTCGTTGATGTCGGTCAGCCTTTTTTCCGCAAGTTTGATCGCTTCTGCCGGCACGCCACGGGCAATCATCTTGTCGGGATGCATCTCGCGCACACGAGACCTCCAGACCTTGCGGATCTCCTCGAGACTCATTTCCGGTGACACACCAAGCACGGCATAGGGATCGGGATCCGCGTCTGGCACAAACCGGCTGCGCAGCGTCAGGAATTCACGCTCGGGCATGTCGAAGATCTCGGCCACCTCCCAAAGAAACTGGTCCTCGTTCGGATGATAGACGCCATCCGCAACCGCGATATGAAAGAGCCCCTCCATCAGGTCGGTAAGCGTGCCGCGTTCTCCTCGAAACATCGTTTTGATGCGTCGCGCATAATCGTCGAAGCCGGCCACATCCTGTCGCGCAAGGTTGAAGACGCGTGCAGCTCCGGCCTCGTCTCCCTGAGCGATCTGGAAGACCTCGCGAAAGGCCGTGACCTCGTCACGCGTGACCAGCCCATCGGCCTTGGCCATCTTGGCGCCAAGCGCGATCACGGCGATTGTGAACGCGACGCTGCGCTCGGGCGGAGTGCGCAATGCGTCAAAAACACGGGTCAGAGGCTCTCCCTTGGAGAGCGCCGAAAGCGCGTCGGAAATGCGGGTCCAGATCGACATGGCGTCAACCTAACTGGTGGGCGAGACCTCTGACAGAAATTTCTGCATCAGCACAAGGTCGATCCAGCGATTGAACTTGCGCCCTGCCTCTGGGATGCGTCCAACCTCGGAAAAACCCATCGCGGCATGAAAATCGATGGCTCTGGGATTTTCGGCGCTGATCCCGGCAATCAGCGAATGAACCCCTACCGCAGTGGCCTTCGCCGCAAGCGCCGTGATCAGGTCGCGGCCAAGGCCACGACCCTCTGCCCCAGGTTCAAGCAGGATGGTCAACTCCCGCGTCCACGAGTAGCCGGGGCCGGCGCGAAACGGAAAATAGGTCGCGAAGCCCGTGACCCGGCCGCCGGTTTCTGCAACCAGAAAAGCCCCTCCCTCGGTCCGGCGGGTCACGATTTCGTCCCGGGCGATGTCCCTGCTTTTCTCACATGTGGTGAAGGTGACGGAGGTGTTGCGGATGTAGTGGTTTGCGATGCGGGCAACGTCGGTGGCGTCCGCAGGGCGCGCGTCGCGGACCGTCATCTCAGCTCGCGCAGACCAGCGGGCGTTTCGATTTCCGCGCGCAGGCCGGCTGTTTCGCCTGGCTCGAAGGCAACGGTCGGTGCGTCCATCGCCGGTAGAAGCCGGTCAGAAAGAACCTCTGCGTCGGGGTGGCTGACGACAAGACGGCGTAACCGGCAGCCGGAAGCCTTCAAGCGATTGGCCGGATGATCCGGGCCGGTCCAAGAGATCAATGCCGGGAAGCGATTATCGAAAGGCAGGATTCCGTCTTCTGGCACCGCCATGCGCCAGCGAAGGTCACCCCGCTGTAAGTCCACTGGCCGGCCGGCCTCGGGCAGCTGTGCAAGCGCCGCGTCGAGATCCGAGACGCGACAGATCCAATTGGTCAGTCGCGGCTCGCCGGAAAACCGGTCGAGATCGAACCAGCGAGGGCCGGAAGGCGGAGGGCCGGAGGGGTCCTTGGCGATCACTTCAAGGTAAATCCCATCGTCCAACCCCAGAAGTAGATTATGCGTGCCGAAGCGCGGATGCTGCCCACCGTCCTGCAAGGTAACGCCAAGCGCGTCTTCGACATGGGCGCGTCCCTCTTCGAGAGTATCGGCGGCTACGGCGATATGATCGAGCAAGAGCAGTGCCATTATTGAAATCCGGTTGCTGCATTCCAGATCGCCCAGATCGCCACAAGTGCGGTCGGGCAGAACGTTGCGGCAAAACCAAAGGCACGCAGCAGTGGCGACCGATGATAGCCGATCCAGAAAACAAGGCGCGCGATCACGAAGGCCACCCCGAGCGTCATAATGAGCCCCGGGCCTTTGCCGGCCAGGAGCACCGCTGCTGCGGGCCAGATTGCGAGCGCCAGAACAAGTTGCTCGACGGTGTTCTGCAGCACTCTGCCGTCAGTTTCGGCAGCACCGGTGGCAGGTCCACCGTCAATCAGCGTCTCGTCAAAGAACCGCCGCTGTGCAATCCGCCCCACCATCGCCAGCATCACCAATCCGGGCGCCAGGAACGCAGTCATTATCGTGGGCATCAGGGTAAAAACCGGCAGTGTTACGACTGCACCTCCGACCGACAAGACGCCCATAGCCCAGACTAGCCCCAGCGCTGTGCCAATCCCGATCTTTCCGCGCGTGCTCATGCCCCGCACTTCCGTTACGCCCGCGCCTCACGGATCAGGCGGAGAATATCCTGGGCAGCTTCAGGGATATTCGTGCCCGGCCCGAAGATTGCCTTTACCCCCGCCTTCTTGAGGAAGTCGTAGTCCTGCTGCGGAATGACACCGCCGCAGATGACAATGATATCGCCCGCATCCTTCGCCTTCAGTGCTTCGATCAACTGTGGTGCAAGCGTCTTGTGACCCGCCGCCTGGCTGGAAATTCCCACCACATGAACATCATTGTCGATGGCGTCCTGCGCGGCCTCGTCCGGTGTTTGAAAAAGCGGTCCCACATCCACGTCAAAGCCTATATCGGCAAAAGCGGTGGCGATCACCTTGGCGCCACGATCGTGGCCATCCTGGCCCATCTTGACGACAAGCATCCGCGGTCGGCGGCCCTCATCCTCGGCGAAAGCTTCGACCGATTTTTGGATTGCGGCAAAACCTTCGTCGCCCTCGTAGGCGGCGCCATAGACCCCCGCCAGCGTCTTCACTTCGGCGCGGTGGCGGCCAAATTCCTTTTCAAGTGCCATGCTGATTTCTCCCACAGAAGCCCGAGCGCGTGCAGCTTCGACCGCGGCTTCGAGCAGGTTTCCTCCTTCTTTTGCGCGCCGGGTAAGCTCGTCCAAGGTCGCCTGGCAGGCGGTCTCGTCGCGGCTGGCGCGGATCCTCTCCAGCCGCGCGACCTGGCTTTCCCTTACGGCGGAATTATCGATATCCAGAAGGTCGATCGGGTCTTCCTTGTCGCGGCGGTACTTGTTGACGCCGACGATCACCTCGTCGCCCCGATCGATCATCGCCTGCCGTGTGGCCGCGCTTTCCTCGATCCGAAGCTTGGGCATGCCGCTCGCCACGGCCTTGGTCATGCCGCCCATCTCCTCGACCTCTTCCATAAGCTCCCAAGCCTTCTCGGCCAGGTTGTGAGTCAGCTTCTCGACGTAATAGGAGCCCGCAAGCGGGTCGACCACGTTGGTCACACCGGTCTCCTCTTGCAGGATGAGTTGCGTGTTGCGCGCGATGCGCGCGCTGAAATCGGTGGGCAGTGCCATCGCCTCGTCCAGTGCGTTGGTATGCAGGGACTGCGTGCCGCCCAGAACCGCGCTCATTGCCTCGTAGGCGGTGCGGATGACGTTGTTGTAGGGGTCTTGTTCCTGCAAGCTGACTCCGCTGGTCTGACAGTGAGTACGCAGCATTTTTGAACGATCGTTCTTTGCACCGAATTCCGTCATGATGCGGTGCCACAGAAGACGCGCCGCGCGCAACTTGGCGGCCTCCATGAAGAAATTCATGCCGATTGCGAAGAAGAAAGACAGCCGCCCGGCAAAGCGGTCCACGTCCATGCCTGCCTCGATCGCGGCCTTCACATATTCGCGTCCGTCCGCCAGCGTATATGCCAACTCCTGCACAAGGTTCGCGCCGGCCTCCTGCATGTGGTAGCCCGAAATCGAAATCGAGTTGAAGCGCGGCATCTCGTTGGCGGTGTATTCGATGATATCGCTCACAATCCGCATCGAGGGCTGCGGCGGATAGATATATGTGTTGCGCACCATGAATTCCTTGAGGATGTCGTTCTGGATCGTGCCCGACAGCTGCGCACGGTCGACACCCTGCTCTTCTCCCGCGACGATGAAGCTCGCCAGCACGGGGATTACCGCACCGTTCATCGTCATGCTGACGCTGACCTGATCAAGCGGGATACCGTCGAAGAGGATCTTCATGTCCTCGACACTGTCGATAGCCACACCCGCCTTGCCGACATCGCCTACGACGCGCGGGTGATCGCTGTCGTATCCCCGGTGGGTCGCCAGATCGAAGGCCACGGAAACCCCCTGCTGTCCGGCGGCCAGGTTGCGGCGGTAGAAGGCGTTGGACTCTTCGGCAGTCGAAAAGCCTGCATATTGCCGGATCGTCCAGGGACGGCCGGCATACATGGTCGCCTTAACGCCACGCGTGAACGGTGCTTGCCCTGGGATGGAGCCGAGATGATTGACCTCTTCGAGATCCTCATCGGTGTAAAGCGGTTTGACCGGAATGCCTTCCAGCGTGTTCCAGGTAAGATCGTCGAGCGGGCGCCCCCGCAATTCGCTTTCGGCGATCTTACGCCATTCGTCGGTCTTCGATCCCATGGTCTTGTCCTCTTTGCGTTTGGAGGGCCGCGGGGTTTTTCCCCGTCTGCGCCATCCCGGTTTCCTCGATCAGTGTCGCAAGCCCGTCCGCGCCTGCACGAAGCCAGAACAGATCGTCGGCATAGGCCTCGCGCAGAACCATCATCTGAGCTTGACTAAAGGGCTGCCAGCGGCCTTCACCGGCGGGCAGACGGTCCGGATCGCCTCCGCGATTTCGAAGGATGTGGCGAAGCTGTGCAAGGCTGGGACCGCGGTTCATCCATTCTCTTGCATAGCGTTTTGGCAGGCAGGTCTGGCCGGTCATTGCCTGAAGGCGGCACTCAGGCAGACCCGCGAAAATCTCGTGCGGCATCACCTGGATCTCCACGTCTGGAAAGGCGCAAGCGAGGTCGGTGATTACGTCCCGCCAACCGCGAGGATTGGCAACCAGATTATCAAGCGTTGACGTTTTGGGCAGACGGTGACCCCGCGCCACCGCGAAGGCAAAGCAGGAAGAAAGATACGCGTCCTGGCTTCGCACCGATAGGCTAATCCGGCTTACGCGGCCCTCAAACACAGTGGCAAAGCGCGCCATCCGCTGACCGATATCGGGGTAGATCGACCCTTGGCGCAGGTTTCGGCGCGCCGCGCCGATCACGTTTTCATCGCTGATAACGAGATGGCGCACACCGCTGCCCTCGAGCTTTGACAGGTTTATCGCGACACGCGCCCGCGCTCGACGTAACTGCGCCTCGGGCGATCGCGGGCTGTCCACGGGAAGAACCCCGGTCAAGAGGCCCCCGCGCGTCTCTTTCGGGCCCAGAACGCCGATACCGGCTGCGCGCAACGCGGCGCGGTTTTCGCTCATGTAGTGCTGGAAAGTCGTACTGGCCATCCGATGCGCACCGATGTGCAAGATCACTTCCATGGGAACTGCTGCCTTTCCTCGAGCCGCCCGTGCAGACGGAATATCTCTTTTGCTTTGTCCCAATTTGGCAGCCGGTGTCTCACCGAGCCATTAACGTTAAAAATTTTGTGTCCCGAAGGCGGAACACGCTTCGAAATCCTCGAAACCAGCCCTATATATGCCCCGACAGGAGGTCGTATGACACGAGCGTTTTTCATTTGTTTTCTGATGCTTGCCGGAGTCACAGCCAGCGCGCAGAGCGGTACGGAGCAAGACGGATTTTCCGAACCGCAGATCATCATTCCTGGTGAAGCAACGGATTTGAGTGAATTTTTGTGGATAAAAAGACCGCTTGTCGTCTTCGCTGAAAGCCCTGCAGATCCGCGATATGTCCAACAAATCGATTTCCTGGCAGAACGTCTGGACGACCTGGCCGAGCGTGATGTCGTCGTTCTGACAGACACATCGCCAGACAAGGCAGGCCCGTTACGCAAGAAATTGCGCCCTCGCGGATTCATGATCGCTCTTATCGGCAAGGATGGCCAGATATACCTGCGCAAGCCTTTGCCATGGTCTGTGCGCGAGATCACCCGCGCCATCGACAAGCTGCCGATGCGCCAGCAAGAGATCCGCGACCGGCGCGGCCCAAGCTGATTGCGCCGGCTCACGGTCTGGCCCCCATCGCAACCACCAAAACGGCATTTCGACGATCCATCAGCATCACCGCAGCTTCGTTCGCGTCGAACCCTATGACGATCCCTTCTGCCGTGAGCAAACGCAGAAACTCCGTTCCGATCCGGTCATGCATGCAATCCCGCGCCTCCAAAGAGGTGCGACGCATCGCCGTGCCGGTCGCACGCGCCGCATTCGCAGAGGCGACCATCGCGGCGTCCGGCGTCATTTTGGGCACATCGAGCGCCCCAACGCCACGACGCGCCACGTCGCGCATCCAAGCCGAGACGCTGCTTTGAACCGAAAGCCCCGATCCGATACCATCATGAATCAACCGGAAAGCCTCGGCCGCGCAGCCGCCGTTGGCCTGAAACGCAAGCGTTTCACCCAAGGCGAACCACGGTGCCAAGCGGGCGCGCATCTCCGCCTCGCTGTCACGGCTGCACCCCGCCACGGCGAATAACGCGGCACAGGTGACCGTGGGAAGATGGCACGCGGCCAGCATGCGCCCTACTCGAATTCCATGATCACGTCGTCCACCGACAGGCTGTCGCCTGGCCCAGCGTTGATCTTCGCGACCACCGACTTGCGCTCCGCCCGGAGTATGTTTTCCATCTTCATGGCTTCGATCGTGCATAGCGCTTGCCCTTCCTGCACCTCGTCGCCCTCTTCCACGTTCATCTTGACGACGAGACCGGGCATTGGGCACAGCAACATCCTTGACGTATCAGGCGGGAGTTTCTCGGGCATTAAGAGCGCCAGTTCAGCCTGGCGCGGCGTGCGAACGTGAACCTTGAGTTCGGCGCCACGATTGCGGATACGGAAGCCGCCAGAGATCTTGCCAACCTTGAGCACAAGCGATTGGCCATCAAGATCGATAAGGGCCAATTGGTCACCCGGCGTCCAGTCGCTGGCCACGCGGTGGCTGACACCGTCGTCGAACGTCACGGTAGAGCCGCCCTTGTCGGCGGCGATGCGGACGGCAAAGCTTTGGCCTTGCAAGCTTACGACCCAATCTTCGCCGACATGTCGTTCATGGTTGTCCATCCGGCCAGACACGCGCGTGCGCCGAATTTCGGCAACACGGTGCATCGCAGCGCAACTTGCCGCGATCTGTCGCAAAGCATCCTCGCTCAGGGTCACACCCCCGAAGCCATCGGGGTATTCCTCGGCTATGAAGGCCGTGGTGATGTCGCCGGACACGAATTTCGGATGATCCATGACCGCGCTCAGAAACGGTAGGTTATGCCCGATCCCTTCGAGCTCAAACGAGTCGAGCGCAATGCGCATGCCTTCGATAGCCTCGGTTCGCGTCCGGCCCCAGCTGCACAGCTTGGCGATCATCGGGTCGTAGTACATCGAGATCTCGCCACCTTCGAAGACGCCAGTGTCGTTGCGTACCGCGGTTTCCCCGCGCGGCGCGTCACCCTGCCACTTGCCGCTCTCCGCAAGAGGCCCGGCGGCCACTTCCTCAGGCGGGCGATAGCGCGTCAAACGACCGATTGAGGGCAGAAAATTGCGATAGGGATCTTCGGCGTAAAGCCTGCTTTCCATCGCCCATCCGCCAAGTGTTACGTCATCTTGGCTGATCGACAGCTTTTCGCCTGCCGCAACACGGATCATCTGCTCGACGAGGTCGACGCCGGTGATCAATTCCGTCACGGGATGCTCCACCTGGAGCCGGGTGTTCATTTCCAGGAAGTAGAAGTTCCTCTCACCGTCGACGATGAATTCTACGGTGCCGGCGCTTGTGTATCCTACAGCCTTGGCCAAGGCGACGGATTGCTCGCCCATCGCCTTACGCGTTTCCTCGTCCAGAAACGGGCTCGGCGCCTCCTCGATCACCTTCTGGTTCCGGCGCTGGATCGAACATTCCCGCTCACCAAGGTAAATTCCATTTCCGTGCGCATCGCACAGAACCTGGATTTCGATATGGCGCGGCTGCGTGACGAACTTTTCGATGAACATGCGATCGTCACCAAACGAACTTGCCGCCTCGTTCTTAGACGCCTGGAACCCTTCTGCGACCTCGTTTTCGGTCCACGCGATGCGCATACCCTTGCCGCCGCCGCCGGCAGAGGCCTTGAGCATGACGGGGTAACCGATCTCACCGGAAATACGGATCGCATCCTCGGCTGTCTCGATAAGTCCCATATGGCCGGGTACCGTGCTGACCCCCGCCTCGGCAGCGATCTTCTTGGAGGTGATCTTGTCACCCATCGCCTCGATCGCGCCCTTGGGCGGGCCGACAAAGGCCACGCCCTCGGCCTCCAGTGCTTCGGCAAATTTCGGGTTCTCCGACAAGAACCCGTAGCCCGGATGCACAGCTTCGGCGCCGGTCTTGCGGATCGCATCCATGACCTTGTCGATGACGATGTAGGATTCCGACGCTGGCGGAGGACCGATATGCACCGCCTCATCAGCCATCTTGACGTGAAGCGCATTGCTGTCTGCGTCCGAATAGATCGCAACGGTCGTGATTCCCATTTTGCGAGCCGTCTTGATCACGCGGCAGGCGATCTCACCACGGTTAGCGACCAGGATCTTCTTGAACATCTTACGTCCCTTTCTTGTCTTTTCGGCTGACACGGTGCGGTTCGGCCGGTGCGTCACGCAAAAAAGCCACCGGGGTACCTTGCTGTACCCCGATGGCTTGCAATGATGGTTGGCGGGAACGCCGAGTAGCGCCCGAATTCTTTAGTGGGTTAACATCTGCCCGGGTTGGACTGGCAATAGGCCACGTTACCGGCCGCACCCACAAGCGCGCCCGTTGCGAGCGATCCATCGACGACCGCCGCCGCTCCCGCACCTGCACCGGCGCCGATAAGCGCCTGCTCTGGCAAGGTATCCCCACAACCTGAAAGTGTGGCCACGGACGCTGCGATAGCGAGGCAAGATTTGAGTTGCATGATGAATGCCCTTTTGTGACTTCGTCGCGATATCGCGCAGTCAAAGCCAGGCTTGCCTTGGCGTCAAAGCCCGAATGCCGTGGACCTACGGAACAGGCGGGACTCTGCCGGTTCAGATAAGCATCTGATTCGCAGAAAAAAAGTGGCGGCCTGCGCAACAATGCGCAGAGCCGCCTATCAGGGGAAGGGTAACGGTGTAGACAACGTGTCTCGGCCATTTGGGGAAAGGCCGCCACTACGAATCCGACACTGCCCGCGAATCTCCTGCGTGCAAAGCGCGACCTCGCGCCAGCGTCGTGATCGGCCATATCCCGCGCATTTACACAACCTATAGGCATGATCACGCCAGTTTCCGGTGCGCATGTCCGGTCTGAGACCCAGATGCCGGTCATTACCGTGCCTCCTCGTCGAAGGCCTCGGGAAAGGCCGCGCGCGCGGCCTGAACGTCGAGAACGAGCAAGGCCTCATAACTTACAGGATCGAATGGGTCTTCGGCGGGAAGCAACTCGCGCCCGAGAAGCCAGCTGATACGGCCTGCATCAAGATTTCCACGTTCAAATGGCTGATCGCCGAATTGCTCCCAAAGGGCACGGACAAAGGCCGTATCGGCGCGCTTGTCGGCCGGACGCCGGTCGCGATGGCGTTCACGTCTCTGAAGGGGCGTTACCCCTTTCGGATTCGCACGACGAATTGTGAATTGGTAATCCGTACCCGGCAGACGCCCTGGGAAACCGCGGTGCTTCAGCATGATCGGCCCTCCGGATCAACAGGGCCTGCAGCGGTGTCGTTCAGGACGGGCCCTAGGGCCCGCCCTGTAAAAAGGTCAAAGACCTTACTTGTACTTACCGGTGTAAACCGGCTCTTGGCTGATCGGCTCTGGCTCGACCACAACAAATTCTTCTTCCTGCTGGCCGCCGCATGCTGCAACGAAGGCAACGAGGCCGAGGGCCAGAAGGCTTTTGAAGCTGTTCGACATATTTGTCTCCTGTCTCTGTATACGGGCAAACGACGCGCAAAACGCCCCACCTGCCCCACTTCCGAGGTATGGGTTACTTGGGTGCAACCGTCCAGCACCTTATCGGAATATGAACGGAATTGGTATCCGTGATCGGCAAAGCGCCGCGTATGTGTCCCTATTGCCGCAACCAGAGCGTGGGATAAGCTTCGTTTCGCAAGATATTGTGGAAACATCAGAACATCTCCCAAATGCAGGCGCCATCCTCGACCGAATAGGACTCGAAGATCTGGATAACTGCGGGATCGAACTGCCCGAACGGGGACGGCTTGTCGGCAAGTGACACGATGATGCGTGCAGGTTTTGGACCGGTATTGGAAAGCCGTGGAAGCGCGTAGTTGTTGCACAGATGCTCCAAGTCAGCCGAGAGCGCATCGAAATCTTCATTGCCAGTGAACTCTGGCGCGACGAACCGGAAACGGTAGACCAGTCCTCCACCCGGACGGTCCCAAAGCATTTCGTGCAGAACCGCGCCAAGCCCCGAAGGCAGGACGAGACTCTCCTCCCTTGCCTCGTCCTGCGGCTGGGCGGGTTGCGCCAGACAGAGGGCCAGGAAATATGCCGCCACTCGCGTCATCGCGCCCACCGCACCCAACGTGCCCGGTTACGTGAATCATTCAAAACTTCGATCAGCCGCGCCTCGATCGCTAAATATGGTAAGGGTCCATCGACCCGCCCTCCGGCCGTTACTTTCAGCCCATCCGCCCTGCGCGCGACGTGCACAATCGGCGAGAACCCCCGAAGTCCGCGAAGCGCCCGCCAGATATCCTGTCTGATCTGATGTGCCAGTGGAACCGCGCGCACCAAGGGCAGAAAGGTCGTGACCCCAACGTCTAGACGCGCAGGCACCTGCCGCGTCAGGGTCAATTCACCGTCCTCGCGCAAGATGTGCCAGCGCTTTCGGGTCATGCGACCCCTCCTTGCGCGGCCGACCTTCCATAGCGCCCTGATAGCATCTGGGACATGCGTCCCGCACCGCGCGCGCACTCGATACTCGGAAGCGTGCGAAAGATAGCGGCGCTTGGCGCGCGACTTTTCAACTCGGTAACCAGATCGGAATGATAAACCCGAAGATAGGCTCTCTTGACGCCCTTTGCACGATCAGGTGCGGCCATCGGTGAAACCTCCGCCACCTCGACTTCCGCACCCGAAAACCGGGTATCCGCTTCGGCGGCGCCGGCCATACCTGCCATTAGGACAGATCCAAAAAGGATCGTCCGCGAGGTGAAAAAAGGACGGTTCATTCCAAGCCTATCACAACGGAATATTGTCGTGCTTCTTCCAAGGCAGACTGCGCTTTTTGTTGCGCAGCGCCGCGAAGGCGCGACTGACACGTTTGCGCGTTCCGCGTGGCTGAATCACCTCGTCGATGAAACCGCGCTCTGCTGCTACAAAGGGATTTGCGAAACGATCTTCGTATTCCGCCGTGCGCGCCGCGATCTTCTCGGCGTCGCCCAGTTCTGAGCGATAAAGGATCTCTGTCGCGCCCTTGGCCCCCATGACCGCGATTTCGGAAGTAGGCCACGCATAGTTAATGTCGCCGCGTAGATGCTTGGACGACATCACAACATATGCGCCGCCATAAGCTTTGCGCGTGATCACCGTGACTTTCGGAACGGTCGCTTCGCCATACGCAAAGAGAAGCTTGGCCCCATGCTTGATCACACCATTATGCTCCTGGCTCGTGCCGGGAAGAAAACCCGGCACGTCGACCAGCGTCAGGATAGGGATCTCGAAACAGTCGCAGAAACGCACGAAGCGCGCGGCCTTGCGGCTGCTGTCGATATCAAGGCACCCCGCCAACACCATCGGCTGATTGGCGACGACGCCCACCGTACGTCCCTCGAGCCGGATGAACCCGGTGATGGCATTCTTCGCAAAATCTTCCTGAATCTCGTAAAAATCACCCTCATCCGCAATCTTGGTGATCAATTCCTTCATGTCATACGGCGTGTTGGGATTGTCGGGCACCAGAGTGTCAAGGCTGGGTTCCATGCGGTCGGGGTCATCGAAAAACGGGCGCACCGGAACCGACTCGCGGTTGTTGAGCGGCAGGAAATCGATCAGGCGACGCACTTCGGCCATGGCCTCGACGTCGTTCTCGAAAGCGCCATCAGCGACCGAACTTTTGCGGGTGTGAGTCGACGCGCCGCCTAACTCCTCCGCGCTGACCTGTTCGTTGGTCACCGTCTTGACCACGTCGGGGCCCGTGACAAACATGTAGGAACTGTCACGCACCATGAAGATGAAATCCGTCATGGCCGGCGAATAAACAGCGCCACCGGCGCAGGGGCCCGTTATGACGCTAATCTGCGGCACGACGCCCGACGCCTCAATGTTGCGCTGAAAGACCTCGCCATATCCCGCAAGACTGTCGACACCTTCCTGAATTCGCGCGCCGCCTGAATCGTTGATGCCGATGACAGGGGCGCCGTTTTGCATGGCCATGTCCATGATCTTGCAGATCTTCGCCGCGTGAGTGGCCGACACCGATCCGCCCAGCACGGTGAAATCCTGACTGAAGACGTAAACCTGGCGGCCATTGACGGTTCCCCAGCCTGTTACGACGCCATCACCGTAGGGCCGATTGTCCTGCATGCCGAAATCGCTGCATCGGTGCGCCACGAACGTATCGAATTCCTCGAAGCTGTCATCATCAAGCAAAAGCTCGACCCGCTCGCGCGCCGTAAGCTTGCCCTTGCCGTGTTGCGCATCGATCCGCGGTTGCCCTCCGCCAAGACGCGCTTTGTCGCGCCGGGATTGCAATTCCTGAAGGATGTCTTTCATCACCGTCCCCCTATGTCTTTCCGCAGACCATAGGGACGCGCGGAAAGGGACGAAAGAAAAATCGAGCAAATTTGCAATTTTTGGAAATCACTTGCCGAGCAAATTGCAAATCCGCAAACCGGCAAACTATCTGTGAAAGCGGTCCGTATCGCTTCCATTAGCTGCCCGGTTTCGCCGGCGCCAACTCGCCGAGCGCCACAGATAGACTTTCCTTGCGCAGGGGCCTAGAGCATCCGCATGCCCACGCTAAACCCGCCCCGCTTCCTCGACCGGTACAGTCCGCCGCATATCCTGACGCTAATTCTGCTGGCCGGGATTGCAGCGCTCGCGATGAATATATTCCTTCCCTCTCTGCCCGGCATGACGGCGCATTTCGACACCGAATACCGGCTGATTCAACTGTCTGTCGCGGTTTATCTCGGCGTTAACGCAGTGCTACAGCTTTTCATGGGGCCGATTTCGGACCGGCTCGGCCGCAGACCGGTCATCCTTGGCGGGCTTGTGATCTTTCTCCTCGCCACGCTGGGATGTATTTGGGCGGCCAACGTTTGGATCTTTCTGTTCTTTCGCATGATGCAAGCGACCGTCGTGGCGGCCATGGTGCTCAGCCGGGCCGTCGTACGTGACATGGTGCCAGAGGCGCAAGCAGCAAGCATGATTGGTTACGTTACCATGGGCATGGCCGTCGTGCCGATGATCGGCCCGGCCATCGGCGGGCTTCTCGATCAGGCGTTCGGCTGGCAGGCAAGCTTCTGGGCGCTTTTCGCGCTGGGATTGGTCGTACTGGCACTCGCCTTTTTAGATCTGGGCGAGACCGCGCCGCTCTCGGGACAAAGCTTTCGCGACCAGGCCCGCAACTATCCCGAGCTTTTCATGTCCCCCCGCTTTTTGGGATACGCCATGGCCGCGGCACTCTCGTCCGGGGCGTTCTTCACGTATCTGGGCGGTGCGCCTTTCGTGGGCAGCCAGGTATTCGGCATGACCCCAAGCGAACTAGGCCTTTATTTCGGCGCACCCGCCATCGGGTATTTTCTCGGCAATTTCGCGTCTGGACGGTTTTCGGTGCGCGTGGGCGTGAATCGCATGGTGCTCTGGGGCACGCTGATCAACGCTGTGGGCATCGGCACCAATCTTTCGCTGTTTTATCTCGGTCTCGGCACCCCGTTCAGCTTTTTCGGCCTCATGACGCTCATGGGGCTTGGAAACGGCATGACGATTCCAAACGCCACCGCCGGGGCCTTGTCCGTGCGCCCGAATCTCGCCGGTACGGCAAGCGGGCTGTCCGGTGCGCTGATGATCGGCGGCGGCGCGGCGTTGTCCGCACTTGCCGGGGCTCTGCTGAAACCCGGCACAGGGGCATTTCCGCTGCTCTGGATCATGTTCACAAGCGCCGCCCTGAGCATCGTTGCCATCACGCTGGTAATCCGGCGGGAGCGCAGGCTTCACCTGGCCTGACACCGCGGCACGATTGTGCACCGGGCAAAACTTTGCAAAGCTGACGTCGTAGATTGGCAAAATGAATAGACGTCCATGAGAATGCAAAAACTCTACGCGGGTTCCAAGCTGCGCGAGACTCGTCAAAGGCTTGGCCTTACGCAGAAGGATTTTGCATCGAAGCTTGGCGTGTCCCTGCCCTATCTCAACCAGATGGAAAACAATAACCGCCCGGTCAGTACGACCGTGGTGCTGGCTCTGGCTCAGGAGTTCGGATTTGATGTGACCGAGCTGTCGACTGGCGATGCCGAGCGCATGGTCAGCGATATGCGCGAAGCGCTGGCCGATCCTGTCTTCGCCGAAGATATGCCGCCGCTCAGCGATCTGCGTCTCGCAGCCTCCAACGCTCCGGCGCTGGCGCGCGCCTTTCTCGAACTGCATCGCGTCTATCGCGAAACACACGAAAGGCTTGCCAGCCTCGACGAAGCTTTGGGACGTGTAGACGCAAGCCGGCAAACAAGCCCTTGGGATGAGGTTCGCGACTTTTTCCACTACTGCGACAACTACATTGACGCGGTCGACCGCGCGGCCGAGCATTTCAGTGCTGGCGCTCAGGATCCCCGCCATATCCGCGATCTGGCCGAAGCGCGGCTGGAGGCGCTTGGAATCCGCGTTGTCGGAAGTGATGGGCCGCGCCTGCGCCATTACGACCGCGACGCCAAGGTCCTCTACCTTTCGACATTGGCAGCGTCAGAGACTCGCAACTTCCAGCTCCTCCTGCAAGTGGCTTTGCTCACGCAGGATAAACTCTTGGAAGCCACGCTCGATCTTGCCCGTTTCCAGTCTGACGCGGCGCGCGCCATTGCAAAGATAGGGCTAGCCAATTATTTTGCCGGGGCCGCGATAATGCCCTACACGGCTTTCCTGCGCGCCGCTCAGCACCACCGGCATGATCTGGAAATCCTCGCCACCCGTTTCGGCGCGTCAATCGAGCAGGTCTGCCATCGCCTCTCGACTCTTCAACGCCCAGGCGCAAAGGGCGTACCGTTTTTCTTCGTGCGCGTCGATCAGGCCGGAACGATCACCAAACGGCACTCGGCGACGCGGCTTCAATTCGCCCGCTTTGGGGGCGCCTGCGCGCTTTGGAACGTACACCGTGCTTTCGAAACGCCCGGGCGCTTCCTGCGCCAGCTTGCCGAAACCCCCGACGGTGTACGCTATATCAGCCTCGCGCGCGACATATCGAAGTCCGGCGGCCATTTCGGAGCACCCGTGCGTCGCTTCGCAATCGCACTCGGCTGTGAGATCCGTCACGCCGAAAGCCTCGTTTATGCCGACGATCTCGATCTCGGGAACGCGCGCGCGTTCGAACCCATCGGCATCTCTTGCCGGATATGCGAGCGCACCGATTGCCATCAGCGTTCGGTGCCTCCGCTGGAACGCCGGCTGCAGGTCGATCCGGACGCGCGCGGCGTTCTTCCCTACATAGTCGGCTGATCGAAGTTTTATCCGTAGGACAAGCTGCAGTCGTTTTGGGTAATATCAGGCTGACAAAAGCCGGTATATCTCGTCCTTCAGATGGGCGCGTTTCTTGCGCATCTCGGATTCGGTCAGCGTCTCGACCGGCTCGATATTCGCCTCGGCCCTGTGCACGGCGCGATTAACCTTATGGTATTCGTCGGCCATGCGCGCGAAATGCGCGTCCGAGCCTTTCAGTTCCTGAATGCGCTCCGCATGCTCGGGAAACTCCTCGTGCAGCTCATGGGGCGTGTGGGACATGGGGCGGTTCTCCTGTTGCGTGCCTGTCCTCGAGACACTGCCCCACGTTTTCGCGGGCCACTTTGACCGGGATCAAATATAGACCTATCTTTGCGCGCTTCGCCAATCTGGATGGATCCAGGGCGTACTGTTTTCCGGCGGCAGGCGGCGACCCAGAACATGGTCCGCGATCTTTTCGCCCACCATGATCGAGGGCGCGTTTAGATTGCCGTTAGGAATTCGCGGAAAGACCGAGCTGTCCGCGACACGCAAGGCGTCGACGCCGATCACGCGGCCCTCGGGATCGACAACGGCCCTTGGGTCATCCGCTCTCCCCATTCGGCAGGTGCCACAGGGATGATAGGCGCTTTCGGCGTGCTCTCGGATGAACGCGTCGAGCTCGGAATCCGATTGCGCCGCGGCGCCAGGCTGGATCTCGTGGCTGACATAGGGCTGGAAAGCCTCTTGCGCAAAGATCTCACGCGTCAGGCGGATTGCACGACGGAATTCAAGCCAGTCGCGCGTCTCGCTCATGTAATTGAAGCGGATCACCGGTGCAGCCTTGGGATCTGGCGAGCGTAATGTGACCGCCCCGCGCGAAGCCGCGCGCATCGGCCCGACATGGGCCTGGAAGCCGTGGCCCTCGGCAGCGGCCTGCCCGTCGTAGCGTACTGCGATGGGCAGAAAGTGGAACTGGATATCAGGATACTCGATACCGGCATCCGAACGAATGAACGCGCAGGACTCGAATTGGTTCGAGGCGCCAAGGCCCTTGCGACCCAAAAGCCAACGCAGGCCGACCCAGGCCTTGCCCGCCAGGTTCCAGTAGCGGAACAAGCTAATCGGCTGGCTTGCCGCCATCTGAATGTATAGCTCCAGATGATCCTGTAGGTTCGCGCCAACACCTGCGCGGTCCGCAAGAACCTCGATGCCATGCTCTACCAAATGGTGTCCTGGGCCGATCCCCGACAGCATCAGAAGCTTCGGCGTGTTGAACGCCGACGCCGACAGGATCACTTCGGCGCGCGCCCGCACGACCTCTCGACGCCCCTTTCGAAGCGTCTCGACCCCCACCGCACGTCCGTCTTCGATTACGACCCGTGTAACCAGTCCGCGCAGCAGCTTACACGTGTCACGCTTCAGCGCCGGCCGCAGATAGGCATTGGCCGCGGACCAGCGCCGCCCTTTGTGCACGGTCATCTCGAATGGCGCGAAACCCTCTTGCTGCTCGCCGTTGTAGTCGGCGGTCACGGGATAGCCCGCCTGCCGCCCGGCTTCGAGAAATGCGCGGGTCAGCGGGTTCCACATTGTTCCGCGCGTGACATGCAACGGACCATCGGTTCCACGCCAGTCCGGATCGCCGCCATGGCCGGCGTCGTCCCAGTTTTCCTGCCGTTTGAAGTAGGGCAGGACATCGGCGAAACCCCAGCCATCACAGCCCTCGTCGCGCCAGTGATCGAAATCCCGCGCGTGGCCGCGCACGTAGACCATGCCATTGATCGAAGACGATCCGCCGATCACTTTCCCGCGCGGCGCGGCCAAGCGGCGGTTGTTGAGTTGAGGTTCGGGCTCGGTCCGGTATCCCCAGTCGTAGCGTGCCATGTTCATCGGAAAACTGAGCGCGCCGGGCATCTGGATGAACGGGCCTGCATCCGAGCCCCCATGCTCTACCACGATCACCGAATGCCCGGCCTCACTGAGCCGATAGGCCATGGCGCAGCCCGCACTGCCCGCGCCGACAACGACGTAATCAGCCTCCATCATGCCCCTTCCGCTCGCAGAGCGTCATAAGAGACCATCACATGCTCTCGATAGGCGGGACGTTCGGCCAGACGCTCGTAGTAGGCCTGAACCGCCGGGGCTGGCCGCCGGTCAACATCGATTGTGAACCAGCGGAAAAGCACGTGGCCGACGACGATATCAGCGACCGTCAGAACCGGTCCACAGATAAAAGCCTGATCGGAGAGCTGTTTGTCCAGAATGGCCATATGACGCTCGAAACGGGTCACATCTCTAGCCAACGCCTCGGCATCGCGATCCTTGGGGACGGTTCGAACAATGCCCCAGAAAATCGGACGCGTGAAATCCTGAACGAGTTCGGACTTGCCCCATTCCGCCCACATGTCCACATGGGCCCGCGCCACAGGATCTGTGGGCCAAAATGCGCCGCCATCGCCATAGCGCGCCGCCAGATAACGCAGAATCGCGCAGCTTTCCCACATCACCAGATCGCCGTCGCGCAAGACCGGGATTTTGCGGTGCGGGTTGAGCGCTTCGAGTTCTTCGGTGTCCAGCCCGCCATAGACGTGCCCGTAATCCAGTCTTTCACAGTCCAGCCCCAGTTCGGCCACCGCCCACATAACAAGCTGCACGTTGGATGAGGTCGCGCGACCGAAGATGGTGAGCATCATTCTCCCCTCGGAAATCTTTGGTTGTCTTCGACAACGTTGAGGTCCATGTGGTTGCGCATGTACCGTTCCGAGGCTTTTTGCAGCGGCTGGTAATCCCACGGGTAGTACCCGCCCTGCCGCAGGGCCTCGTACACGACCCATCGCCGCGCCTGGCTTTCACGCACCTCGGCGTCGAAAACCTCTAAGTCCCATCGTGCCGCCGCCTCCGCACGGAACCGCTCGAGCGTGTCGTGGCACGCAGGATCCCCTGCCCGGTTCTTCAATTCCCGCGGATCCGTCTCCAAATCGAAAAGCTGCTCGGGATCGAGCGCGCAGTTGGTATATTTCCACCGCCCATGGCGTAGGCAGACGAGCGGCGAATGGGAAGCCTCCGCCGCATATTCCAAGGCCACCGGGCTCTGTCTTCGCGCGCCCTGACCGAGAGCGACAAGGCTTTCACCGGCAACCCATGGCATCACCTCTTCCATGTCGGCACCTGCAAGGTCGCACAGCGTCGGGCAGACATCGATCGTGGATACAGGCTCTGTTATCAGGCCCGGCGTCATACCCGGCGCCGAGATCATCAGAGGCACACGCGCCGAGCCTTCGTAGAAACACATCTTGAACCACAAACCGCGCTCGCCCAGCATATCGCCATGATCCGACACGAACAGGATCACCGCGTCCTGCCGGGATGTTTCAAGCGTATGCAGAAGCGTGCCGATCTTCTCATCAAGATAGGAAATATTCGCGAAATACGCCCGCCGCGCACAACGGATGTGATCTTCGGTTATATCGAAGCTTCGCCAGTCGTTCGCGTCGAAGATGCGCTGCGCATGCGGGTCGTGATCGGCATAGTCCATCGCCGGCACCTCGGGCAGCAGATGCGCGCAATCCTCGTAAAGATCCCAGAACCTGCGCCGCGCCACATAGGGGTCATGCGGATGGGTGAAGCTGACGGTCAGGCACCAGGGGCGCGCATCATGACCGCGCGAAAGATCGTAGAGCTTGCGCTGTGCGTGATAGGCAACCTCGTCGTCATACTCCATCTGGTTCGTGATCTCGGCCACTCCTGCGCCGGTCACGCTGCCCATGTTGTGATACCACCAGTCGATCCGCTCACCCGGTTTGCGGTAATCCGGCGTCCAGCCGAAATCGGCCGGATAGATGTCGGTTGTCAGGCGCTCTTCAAACCCATGAAGCTGATCGGGACCGACGAAATGCATCTTTCCCGAAAGGCAAGTTTGGTATCCCGCGCGACGAAGATGGTGAGCATAGGTCGGAATGTCGGCGGCGAATTCAGCCGCATTATCGTAAACACGGCTTCGCGAAGGCAGCAGGCCCGACATGAAACTCGCACGCCCCGGCGCGCAAAGCGGCGAGGCTGTATAGGCGTTTGCGAAACGGGTCGAACGCGCGGCGAGCCGCTTGAGGTTGGGCGCGTGCAGCCAGTCGGCGGGACCATCGGGAAAGAGAGTTCCGTTCAACTGGTCGACCATCAGGATCAGAATATTGGGCTGCGTCATCGTTTTACGTCCTTCGTCCCAGGGACCCTTCCCAGAGCTGTATCGAGATAGTGTAAGAGCACGTCGATAGCGGCCTGTGGCGCGATGCCATCGCGACCCAGCGCCTGTCGGAGGTAAAGGCCGTCAATCATCGCGGCCAGACCACGGGTGAGAGTCGCGGTTTCGTTCGGCGCGACCTGCCGCAACGCATGACGCAAGTTCGAGCGCAATCGTTTCTGGTAGACATGCAGCAAGCGCGCAGCGTCCGCTGAAGTCTGAGCCTGCACGTAGAAATTCAGCCAGGCTGAAACGATTTCCGGCCGGAACTGACGTGGTGCGAAACTGGCACGCAAAATGGCCTCGATCCGGTCGCGAGGCGTTTTGGCCATGACCAAGGCGCCTCGCACCTCGGTGCCGTAAAGCGTCAGAATGTGGCGCATGGCGGCGGCGAAAATCGCTTCCTTCGACCCGAAATAATGATGAGCCAGCGCACTCGACATACCCGCGCGGCGCGCAATTTGGCTGACGGTCACGTCAAGCGACCCGCGGACCCCGATCTCGTGGATAGTCGCTTCGACCAGCGCCGTGCGCCGGATCGGCTCCATACCAAGCTTTGGCATGCGCACAGCCTCCTTTACTCTGGATCCCGCTATCAGTTCTTTGATTGACTCGTCAATCAAAATCCCGTTCCGTTCAGACTGCCCTTTGGGGCGACGGGCGGACGCCGAGTTTTTCGTTGCAGCCTCCATAAGGCTCGGCATACGGTACCGGCGACAGGGCCCGGCAAGACAAAGATCATGCGTATAGGCCAAACGATGGACTTCACAAGATAAGGTCCAAAGCCGTGACTGGCCGATCGGTCATCGCGGCGCAAGACGACAAATCAAGACAGGGAGACTTTGACATGTCGATTATCAAGGGCGGGTTTCTGGACCGCCGCGGTTTTCTGAAAACCACCGCAGCGGGCGCGATCGCAGCCACCCTGCCAATGGGCGGCGCGATGGCCGCACCAACACGCGGCGGGCATCTGCGCGTGGCCAAGGGCCACGGTCAGACGACGGATACGCTCGATCCCGGCCAGTGGTCAAATGGCTTCATGTCGGCGCTCGGCTTTGCCGTGCATGGCCGACTGACCGAGGTCGCGGCTGATGGCAGCCTTATTCCCGAATTGGCCGAAAGCTGGGAAGCGTCGGACGATGCGGCTGTTTGGCGCTTTAAGATCCGCCAAGGGGTCACCTTCCACGATGGCAAAGCGCTGACCGTCGACGACGTGGTTGCTTCGATCAATCATCACCGCGGCGAAGATTCGACGTCGGCGGCTGGTCCGATCGTTGCGCCCATTCAGGAGATCACGACCGAAGGCACGGACACCGTGATCTTCACGCTGGATGCCGGCAATGCCGACTTTCCCTTCATCCTTTCGGACTTCCACCTAGTGATCTGTCCCGCCAACGATGACGGCATCGACTGGCAGTCGGGCAATGGCTGTGGCTCTTACGTCATGACAAGCTTCAAGCCCGGTGTCACAGCCGAATTCGAGCGCCACGAGAACCATTGGCGCGACGATGTCGCTTGGGTCGACAGCTGCGAGATGCTGTCGGTCGTAGACCAGAACGCGAGAACAACCGCGCTTGTTTCGGGTGATGTCGACGCCATCGACCGGGTTGACCTCAAGGCCGCCTCGCTCTTGGGTCGCCGCCCGGGCGTCGAGGTCGAGTCCATTTCGGGCACGCAGCACTACACATTCGCCATGTCCACCAATCAGGACCCTTTCACCGACAACAATATACGTCAGGCTTTGAAATACGCGCTAAATCGCGAAGAACTCGTGGAAAAAATCCTGTTCGGCTACGGATCGGTCGGCAATGACCACCCGATCGGACGGGGCCAGCGTTTTTACAACTCCGAGCTGGAGCAGAAGACCTATGATCCGGACAAAGCCAAGTTCTATCTTAAGGAAGCCGGTCTCGACACTCTGACCGTAAGCCTTTCGGCCTCGGACGCGGCGTTCGGCGGTGCCGTGGACGCGGCCACGCTGTTCCAGAACTCCGCCAAGGAAGCGGGCATCGATCTTCAGGTCGTGCGCGAGCCCAAGGACGGCTACTGGTCCGACGTCTGGATGAAGAAGCCCTTCACTGCCGTCTACTGGAGCGGACGGCCCGTGGCCGACCAGATGTTCTCGACAGCTTACCAGTGCGGCGCGGCCTGGAACGACAGTTTCTGGTGCAACGACCGGTTCGAGGAACTGCTGGTCAAGGCCCGTGCTGAACTGAACGAAGACAAGCGCCGCGACATGTACTGGGAAATGCAGGACCTCGTCGCCAATCAAGGCGGTGTCTGCATCCCAATGTTCGCGAACTACGTGCATGCCAAGGCCGACAAGGTCCAGCATGGCGATATGGCGTCGAACTGGGAAATGGACGGCGAGCGCTGGATGGAGCGCTGGTGGCTGGTCGAATAAAGGCCGCGTTATGCCGACCAGTTATCGCAAACCCCTGGCCTCGCGCCGGGGGTTTTTTACGTCCGTGTCTCTCGCGAGATCTCACCCTTTCAGATTGGCCGATCAAGCTTTGACTAACCCTGGCGAGAAGCAGGTTCGGTAAAGGATCAGTGCCGGGCAAGACGAAGATGGATACGGCGCTCTAACCCGGCGGCTCAGTGCCGGAGGTGCCACGGATCTTTTAGACTCAGACCTTCGTTGCGGTCGAAACCGGCGTCATCGCACGGCGTTTCAGCACGGCCTCCCGCCAACTGATGAACGTGACCGCGGACACGATCACCAATCCGCCCAGGATCACGAAAGGATCGAAGGGCTCGTTGAAAAAGACCATACCGACGAGAACCGCCCAGACCAGCTGCAGGAACGTGACCGGCTGCGTGACCGTCAGCGGGGCCGCGCGGAAGGCCAGCGTCATGGTATAGTGCCCGCCGGTGGCGAAACACGCCACAGCGGCCAGCATCGTCAGTTCGTAAAGCGTCGGCGTGACCCAGACCGATAGGGCCACGGGCGCCAGCGCAATGGTCACTGTGATCGACAACATAGCAACCACCAACCCCGGGCTGCATCGGTCGGCCAGGATCTTGGCCAGAAGGTAGGAGCCGCCAAAGGCGATAGCGGTGAAAATCATCGCCAAATGCCCGGCGCCAACCTCGCGAAACCCGGGGCGCAGAATGATCAAAGCCCCGAGAAGCGCCACCAGCACCGCCAAGATGCGCCGCAGCGCCAGTTTTTCTTTGAAGAAAAGCGCGGCGCCAAGCGTGACGTAGATGGGATTAAGGTAATTCATCGCGACCACGTCGGCGATGGGAATCCGCGCCATTGCGTAAAACCAAAGGCCGACCCCCATCGAATGCGCGGCACCCCGTGCAAGAAACAAGCCCCAGGTTCCACGGCTGGTGCGCATTCTGGCCAGCGCGCCCAACAGCGGCAAAAGGAATACCAATCCCAGAACGTAACGAAGAAACGCCGCCTCGACCGCCGGTATACGCGTGCCGGTCAGCTTCACGAACGCTGTGACGCCCACAAACTGCAGACCGGTCAGGATCATCCATAAAATGCCCCAGCCGGGCTGCGGGTTTGGCGCGCTTTGCATCGGACTAGTTACCCGCGGCGACCAAGGCGTGTCGAGCCGCATTCCTGCAAACCAGCGCGCGCCATTTTGCAAAGCGCGCAGCGTTCCGCATTTTGAAAAGGAACCAAGCAGAACACCTTGGAGCAGTCCCGCCAGAGGACATCTGCGCGCCAACTTCTTCTTGGTCCAAATACTCTCTGCGCCGCGAACCCTTTCAGAGTTGCGCCTGTGTATAGCGGCGCAGTTCGGCCCGGGCGACCTGTCGGCGATGCACCGCGTCCGGTCCGTCCGCAAGGCGCAAAGTGCGCAGATGAGTCCACATGGCGGCCAAGGGTGTATCTTGGCTGATCCCCTGCGCGCCGAACATCTGGACGGCCTCGTCCACCACCTTGAGCGCCACTCGCGGCGCCACAACCTTTATCTGGTGGATCCACGGCGCAGCAGCACGCGCGTCTCCCTTGTCCATCATCCACGCGGCCTTCAGACACAAAAGCCGGGCCTGTTCGATCTCCATGCGCGCCTCGGCGAGGATGTCGTAATTGGCGCCCAACTGGGCCAGCGGCTTGCCGAAAGCCTCGCGGTCAAGCGCGCGGCCGCACATCAGTTCAAGTGCTGCTTCGGCCTGTCCGATGGCGCGCATGCAATGGTGAATGCGCCCCGGACCCAGGCGACCTTGCGCGATCTCGAAACCGCGCCCCTCGCCCAGAAGCATATTTTCCGCCGGCACGCGCACATCTGTATAGCGGATATGCATATGCCCGTGCGGCGCATCGTCGGCGCCATAAACCTGCATCGGTCGCAGTTTCTCGATGCCGGGGCTGTCGGCCGGCACCACGATCATCGAATGGCGCTGATGCTTGGGGGCGTCATCACCCCCGGTTTTGACCATCACGATATATACCGCGCACCGCGGATCACCGGCCCCCGTGGCCCACCATTTCTCTCCGTTCAGGACGTAGTCGTCTCCGTCGCGTGCGCACGACATCGAAATATTGGTGGCGTCCGAACTCGCCACATCCGGCTCTGTCATCAGGTAGGCCGAGCGAATGTCGCCTTCCATCAACGGCGCAAGCCAGCGCGTCTTCATCTCGTCGGTACCGTATTTGACGAAGACCTCCATGTTGCCGGTATCCGGAGCGTTGCAGTTGAAGACCTCGGCGCCCATCGGCGTACGTCCCATTTCCTCGGCGAAGAACGCATATTCGACAGTGGTCAAGCCCGCGCCGCCCTCTGCATCTGTCAGCCAGAAATTCCAAAGGCCCTGCGACTTGGCTTGCGCTTTGAGACCTTCAAGGATCTCGGCCTGCCGATCCGTATATGTCCAGCGGTCGCCTTTGCCGATTTCCGCATGGTAATCCGCCTCAAGCGGCATGATCTCATCTCGAACGAAGGCGCGAACGCGCGCCAAAAGAGCCTCATTTTCTGCGCGCAAGCCAAGGTTCATCGGACAGTCTCCTCTTTCTGGCTGATCCTAAAAAAAGGGTCTGGCATAGCAAAACAGCCGCCGCAATGTCGAAACACGGCAACACGATGGCGACCGTGCGAAGCAGAGACGCTATCGCCGTGAATTCGCCGCCATACGATCCCCGAATGCCCGTAAAGCAGCCATGAATCATGACTAGGGTTAACTTAGGTGCAGAAGTGGTCGCTTCTTTCCCGAGTGTTGAGTTGACTATGTTATCGAGGCCACTTGCATCTGGGGGCTGTCCCGTGGTGTGGACAGCGTTCTGCTCAGCACCCGGGACGGCCCGTCATCATCTTTTCGATGTGCAGGCCTCCCGGAAAAGCATCAAGCTGCTTTTCAAGCGCGAAGCCGCCTTTCCAAAGCACTACCTGAAGTTTTTTCTATAAGGCCTGATAGCGTTCCCGCTGGATTAAGCGTGCGGCAGTTGCTGAGATGCCATGACACCGCATCCCTTCCACAACCTGCCGGGACAAGATTGGGATCCGCAGCGTCACGTCATCACGCTCATCGCGATTCGAGACGTCTCGCAAGCGCATTCTGCTGCGCCACGACCCTGCCAAGCTCGATGGTCACAAGACATCCGTCCCTGACGATCTGGCGCCCGTCGACAAGCAGGTCGCGTACATGCATCGGGCCGGCAAGCAACAAGGCCGCGGGATCCCAGTTTCCCGCAGCCTCGATCCCGGACATATCCCAAACGGCGATATCGGCCCGCTTTCCCGGCGCAAGGCGGCCGCATTCCGGTCGGCCCAAAATATCCGCGCCACCCCGAGTGGCGATCTCAAGCGCGGTGCGGGCCGACATGGCGTCGGCCCCCTCGGCGACGCGCTGCAACAGCATCGCCTGTCTCGCTTCGGCCACGAGGTTGCCTGTGTCGTTGCTGGCGGAGCCATCCACACCAAGGCCCAACGGCACGCCAGCGGCGCGCATCTCGACAAGCGGCGCGATGCCCGAACCAAGCCGGCAGTTGGAACAGGGGCAATGCGCGACGCCGGTGCGCGACCGCGCAAACAGGTCAATCTCACGCGCGTCAAGTTTGACGCAATGGGCGTGCCAGACATCCGCACCGGTCCAGCCCAGATCCTCGACATATTGCCCCGGACGGCATCCGAAGCGTTCCAGCGAATAGGCGACATCCTCGTCATTTTCGGCAAGATGCGTGTGCAGCCGCACGCCTTTGTCCCGCGCCAGAGCCGCAGCCTCGCGCATCAGATCGCGGCTCACCGTGAAAGGCGAGCATGGCGCGACACCGACCTGGCACATGGAGCCTTCTGAAGGGTCGTGAAAGGCGTCAATGACCCGGATGCAATCCTCGAGAATTGCAGCCTCGTCCTCGACCAGCGTATCGGGCGGCAGGCCACCCTCGCTTTCGCCAATGCTCATCGCGCCGCGCGTTGGGTGAAAGCGCAGACCGACCTCTGCCGCGGCGGCGATACTGTCATCAAGCCGCGCTCCATTTGGGTAGAGATAGAGATGATCGGAGCTCAGCGAGCAGCCGGACAGCGCAAGTTCCGCGAGGCCCGTCAGGGCAGAGACATGGATCTCCTCCGGGCCGAAACCTTCCCAGATCGGATACAGCGTTTTGAGCCATCCGAACAGCGCGGCATCCTGCGCACCGGGCACAGCCCGGGTCAGCGTCTGGAAAAGATGATGATGGGTGTTTACAAGGCCCGGCGTCACCAGACAGCCCCGCGCGTCGATGATTTCGCCCGTTGTCGTCAATTGCTGACCAATGGCAGCGATCTTCCCGTTCCGTATCAGGATATCTGCCGTTGTCAGTTCACGACGATCATCGTCCATGGTCAGGATCGTGTCGGCAGAGCGGAGAAGGATCTCTGGCATCCGCAGACCTCAGGCGAAACGCGCCAGAAGCGCAAGCGCCGCCTCATGCTGAGCGCGGCCCGCCGCGGCAATCACGCGCCCGCCAAGATGAGCCGCACCGCCCGACCAGTCGGTCACGATTCCGCCCGCCGCTTCAATCACGGCGATGGGTGCCTGGATATCATAGGGATTGAGTCCCGCCTCGATCACCAGATCAATCTGACCCATGGCAATCAGCGCATAAGCATAGCAATCCATGCCAAAGCGCGTCAGCCGCACCTCGGCCGACACCGCCTGAAACGCCTCGCCTTCGGCTTCGGTGCCGACCTCCGGAAACGTGGTGAAGAGGATCGCCTCTTTGAGTGACCGGTCCCCGAGCGTTGTCAGCCGGCGTGCACCATTGGGTCCGGTCATGCTGGCCGCTCCGAAACCACCTTCGAAACGTTCGCCAATATAAGGCTGGTCGATCAATCCGTAGACCGGGCCGGTATCGGTCGCAGCCGCGATAAGAACACCCCATGTCGGCGTACCTGACAAAAACGCGCGTGTGCCGTCAATTGGGTCGAGAGCCCAGGTCAGACCTGAAGTGCCCCGCTTTTCGCCGAATTCCTCGCCCAGGACAGCATCGTCCGGTCGGCGACGCATCAATACATCCCGCATGGCCCGCTCGGCCGCGCGATCGGCCTCGGTCACGGGGTCGAACGAGCCTGTTTGCTTGCTTTCCGTGGCCAAAGTGGTGCCGCGAAACAGCGGAAGGATGGCACGACGCGCAGCGTCGGCCATCTCATGAGCTGTTTCAACGATATCTTTGCGGTCCATCCGGTCGACCTGTTATCCCGCGTGTTCGCGGCATGCGTAGACCGGATCGGACAGGGCCTCAAGCCACGTCGGACAGGACCCGCGCCAGATCGAAAAGCCGGCGACGCTGGTTTTCCGGAATGGCGTAATAGGAACGCACAAGATCAAGCGCTTCCTTGTCGCCGAGAAGATCGGCAGGTACAGACTCACCGTTTTCGCGCGACGGCGCTTCGCTGTTGAGACCTTCAAAAAAGAAGCTCACTTCGACGTCAAGCGCATCGGCAATATCCCAAAGCCGGGATGCGCTCACGCGATTGGCGCCCGTTTCGTATTTCTGGATCTGCTGGAATTTGATCCCGACGCTTTCTGCTAATTGCTGCTGGGTCATGCCGACTAGCCAGCGCCGGTGACGAATACGTTTACCTACATGCACATCTACGGGGTGCGGCATGGTGGATCCTTTCATTTATTACTTTGGTACGCGGTATTTCAAATTGCCCACGTCAACCTTGCTACTGTTATCGCCGCGCAACCCTGCAGCGCATCTGAAAGCTACCACCTTTGCGTGAAAAAACAAGCTTGATCGCTCCCCATAAAAGGGATCGGTCCTAAATACCTACAATCTTAACGGGCGGTATAGTCTTTTGGGTAGGCACCCTACAACCTGCAACCGAGATTTGACTTTCCGCGCACACGTCGTCTACTGCACGCACGCTTCTATTGCCCCGCTTTTGGCCCAGGAAAGGTATCGCATGCGTGCTTTCAGGATCGAGAAAACCGGCGCATCGCCGCAGATCATGGACATCCCTGATCCTCAGCCAGGCGAAGGTGAAATCGCCCTGAAAATCGGCGCTTGCGGACTGAACTTCGCCGATCTGCTCATGGTCAAGGGAGAGTATCAGGACACACCAGATGCGCCCTTTACCTTGGGCATGGAAGTGGCCGGTACGGTCACCGCGCTCGGCCCCGATGTCAGCAGCCCCGAAATCGGCACGCGGATCGCCGTGTTCGGCGGCCAGGGCGGCCTGGCCGAGGCGGGCGTCTTTCCCGCTGACCGCGCCGTCGCCCTGCCCGACGCCATGAGCTTCACCGACGCTGCGGCATTTCAGGTCGCCTATGGGACAAGTCACGTGGCGCTCGACCACAAGGCCCGTCTTCAGCCCGGAGAAACGCTGCTTGTGCTCGGGGCCGCTGGCGGCGTGGGCCTTACAGCGGTCGAGATCGGCAAGCTCATGGGCGCAACTGTGATCGCCTGCGCGCGCGGTGCCGACAAGCTTGCCGTTGCCGAGAAAGCCGGGGCCGACCACCTGATCGATGCCGGCACGCAGGATATCCGAGAGGCGTGCCGGGCGCTTGGCGGGGTCGACGTGGTCTATGATCCGGTCGGCGGCGACCAATTCACCGCCGCGTTCCGCGCCTGCAAGCCCGAAGCACGCGTTCTCACCATTGGCTTTGCCAGCGGCGAGGTGCCCCAGATCAAGGCCAATCATCTGCTGGTCAAGAATATATCCGTCATGGGCCTTTATTGGGGCGGATACCTTGCCTTCCGGCCCCAGGTCGTCACCGACAGCCTCTCGACGCTCTTCGGCTGGTACGAAGCGGGCAAGCTGCGTCCGCATGTCAGCCACATCCTGCCCCTCGATCAGGCAGCGGACGGGCTCGAGCTTTTGCGCAGCCGCAAATCGACCGGCAAGGTCGTGATCACTCCCACGTCATGACGCGGCCCTCGCCAGAACGGCCGGAGATCCGGCATAGCCCTGGCGCAGCATATCGGCCAGTTTTGCCGTGATCTCGTCCCGCTCGGTTGCGCCATAAAGGTTGACCTGCTGTACGCCAAGTTCAGGCAGCATGCCCGCCGCTGCGATCGCCTCCTGATGAGGCGGAATAGAGCTTTCAAGCAGCGCCCCAATGGCCAGATCCGCGCTGATCAGCGCCTCGACGGAACGGTCCTCTTCCGTTTCCACAATCATGTCCCAGTCGATCCCGGCAGCCTCGAGCCGTCGCAACGCGAAAGGCCGGAAGATGCATTGCGAGCAGAACGCAACCCTCAAAGGACGCTTTTTCCAGACCTGCCCGCCCATGGCCCCGACCCAGCGCAAAGGGATCTCCGCCAAGGTCTCTCCGCCCGGAGCGACTTGGGACTCGGTTGTCAGGATCAGATGGCACTCTCCGCGTGCCCGGGCCTCGTGGAGACGATTGGTCGACGAGGACTTCAGCACCACGTTTACTCTAGGCAAAGCTGAATTGAAGCTTTTCAGCACGCGTGGCACCACCGGGTACACGATGTCGTGCGGCACGCCTAGAACGACCTCGCCCTCATAAACCTTGTCGGTCAGACGTCCGACCGCCTCGTCGTTGAGATCGACGATCCGCCGCGCATAGCCCAAAAGCTGCTCTCCCGAAGCGGTAAGCGCCACGCGCCGTCCCGTGCGGTCAAGAAGCTCCAGGCCCAGCATGTCCTCCAGCCGCTTGATCTGCATCGAGACCGCCGATTGCGTGAGGTTGAGCACCTGTGCGGCGCGGGTGACACCCCCCTGTTCAGAGACGGAGAGAAACGACCGAAGCGTCGTCATGTCGAGATTTCGCATACATCAGGATCCTTGATGGGTTACGTATCAAACATTCATTTTCAAAATCATACCGGGGATGCCAGTTATATCAACAGAAAAGATGGTTCGAGACAAAACATCACGAAACAGAAAGGATTGAATGATGACCTTCCTCACCGACACCACCACCGCAGGCCGCCTGCGCCGCCGCCTGCCCTCATTCGGCGCGCTTTTTGCGCTTGCACGCCAACGTCGCGCGCTGGCTGTGCTGGACACAGAACGCCTGCGGGATATCGGCGTCACGCGCGCGCAGGCACTGCAGGAAGCGCACCGTCCGATCTGGGATATTCCTGAGCATTGGTCGGAAAACTGACTGTTTCCGTCCGAATTCCGGACCAAAACGCTTGAAATGACAGGTCCGCTTACCGATATTTACCGCAAACCCCTATCCTGGGGTTTGTAGGAGTCACTTATCGGAGGCTTGAATGGCTGAATTCGACACAATCCGGACGGCAAGTGGTGCGCGCGCCGCCGAGATTGACGAGGGGCTGCGCGCCCATATGAACAAGGTCTACGGCACAATGTCCGTAGGCATGCTGCTCACGTTTGCTGCGGCTTGGGCCGTTGGCAATAACGCGGCCATGATGAACGCGCTCTTCACCGGGTTCACCCGCTATATCGTTATGTTCGCGCCACTGATCATGGTGTTCGCATTCGGTGCCGTGATCAATCGCCTGTCGGCTGCGGCTGCTCAACTTTTCTTCTACGCCTTTGCAGCGGTGATGGGCGTGTCGATCTCTTATATCTTCGTGATCTTCACCGATTTCTCGATCGCGCAGGTCTTTCTGATCACCGCCATCTCGTTCGCCGGCCTGTCGCTTTGGGGCTACACCACGAAGAAAGACATCTCCGGCTGGGGTAGTTTCCTGATCATGGGCCTGATCGGTCTGATCGTGGCGTCGATCATCAACATCTTCCTGGCCTCGTCGGCGGTGATGTTCGCGATTTCTGTTATCGGCGTCCTGATCTTCGCCGGTCTGACGGCCTACGATACCCAGAGCATCAAGAACGAGTATCTTGCGCATGCGCATCATGGCGATAGCGAATGGCTCGGCAAGTCGGCGATCATGGGCGCTCTGCGTCTCTACCTCGACTTCATCAACATGTTCATGATGCTGCTGAACCTGCTCGGTCAGCGCGAGTAACACTACGCATCTGTAGAAACGCAAAAGGCCGGTCTCTGTGACCGGCCTTTTTCTTTTTCGGCCTGTTCAGCCTCGTTGCACTGCCGCGCACCGCCATTCCGCAGTCCAGTCACACACCTGTTCGAAAAACACTCGCGCAGCCAAAAGGGCAAAACGCGTCACATTGAGGTGCGTAGAGTGGAGAGCTTGGCCTTGCCCAGGTAAGTCAAAGAAAAAGCCGCGTCACAAAGTGACGCGGCTTTTTGTTCGTCCAGAACCGCGAGATCCTATTTGATCTTGCCTTCTTTGTACTCGACATGCTTGCGCGCGACGGGGTCGTATTTGCGCACAGACATCTTTTCTGTCATCGTGCGGGCGTTTTTCTTTGTGACATAGAAATGCCCCGTACCGGCGGTCGAGTTCAGGCGGATCTTGATTGTGGTCGGCTTCGCCATGGGTCTCTCTCCTGCAGCGGGGGCGCGTTAGGAAACCCACCCCCACGAAATGCGTCTTGAAGCCCGCCTTTTATAGACGCACCAATGTATGTCAACCGTATTCTAGTTGGACGAAACGCGGGTCGGCATACGGTAAAAATGATGCACGCCGATTGTGGCCGTACGCGGGAATTTACGCGCCCAACGCGGGTTCACCGCCTTGGTATGATAATGCGTGGCGCCATCGGTCAGATCCCGCGGGGCGTCCGAAAGCATGATCGCCGCCACCTTGCCCACACGCTTGTAGGCGCGCGGCTCCGAGATCACTTCCTTATACCCGTCGCAGGTATAGGTGAACTGACACTGGTACTTGCGACCTGTGCCCTGGTTGATTACACCGCAGACCGTGTCGGGATACTCGGCACTATCAACGCGATTAAGGATAACTTCGGCTACCGCGAACTGCCCTTTTACGCTTTCGCCACGCGCTTCGAAATAAAGCGCCTCTGCGAGGCAACGCCACTCTTTGCCGCCTGGCTTGACGTTCTGACGGGCCAGCCAGTCACGAGAATATTCCAGTTCAGTTCCTGGCAGTTCGAAATACCGCGCGACGGAATCCTTGGGAAGACTGGACAGCACGCGACGTTCGTCTTCGTAAAGCTTATTCATTTCCTGCTCTGCTGCGGCCATAGTGCCGAACATCGCCAGAGCGCATATTGCGAGTTTTTTCATGGTCTCGCCTCCTATATTACTGCGATTCAAAGACCGCCTAAATTTGTTGGGAGATATCTAATGCGGTGCCTCTGGTCCAGCCGTGCGGTTGCGACCCATTCACGCAGGAGGCCTACCGCGAAAATCCGCGTTTTTCGCAATATATCTGGACGTAGAGTGGCCCGAGACTACTCGATCTTGTCGCGGACAGCCAATTGCGCCGCGGCCAGTCGCGCCACAGGCACACGAAACGGCGAGCAGGAAACGTAATCGAAACCGGCCGCGCGGCAAAACGCAATCGATTCGGGATTGCCGCCATGCTCCCCGCAGATCGACAGAGTGAGGTTCGGATTTGCCTCACGCCCCCGACGCGCACCGATCTCGAGAAGTTCGCCCACGCCGTCCTTGTCGAGCGTGTGAAACGGATCTTCAGGATAGACGCCCTGCTGCACATAGGTGGACATAAAGCGCCCCGCGTCATCGCGGCTGAGACCATAGGTCATCTGCGTCAGGTCATTCGTGCCGAAGCTCAGGAACGAAACATGTGGCGCAAGCTCTGCGGCCCGCAGGCACGCACGCGGCGTTTCCACCATAACACCCAGACGGTAGGTGAAATCGCGGCCCGTCTCGGTTCGCACTGCAGCGGCCACCGCGTCGACACGGATTTTGACGAGTTCGACCTCCCGCATCGCCGAGACAAGCGGGATCATGATCTCGGGCACCACCGGGTCGCCCTCGCGGCTGCTCTCCACCGTGGCTTCAAAAATAGCCCGTGCCTGCATTTCGTAGATTTCGGGCATGACCACGCCCAGGCGCACGCCGCGCATGCCCAGCATCGGATTATATTCGTCCATCGCCTCGATCCGGACTGTCACGTCCGAAACCGGCAGGCCCACCGCCTCGGCCAGTTCGCGAATCCCCTCACGGTCGGAGGGCAGATACTCATGTAACGGCGGATCGAAAAGCCGGATGCAGACCGGCATGCCCTGCATGATCCGAAACAGGTCGATAAAATCGGCGCGCTGCATTGGCAGGATACGTTCCAGAGACTGGGCGCGGTCCTCGCCTGTATCAGCAAAGATCATCTCGCGCATCGCGGTCAAACGGTCGGGTTCGATGAACATGTGCTCTGTCCGGCAAAGGCCAATGCCATGCGCATTAAAGCGTCGGGCGGCCTCTGCATCTGCCGGCGTGTCGGCATTGGCCCGCACCTCGATGTCGCGGAACTCGTCCGCCCAATCCATCAGCGTGCGGAAACTATCGTCTCGCGCGGCTTCCAGCGTCTTGGCTTCGCCGGCCAGAACCTGACCATTGGTGCCGTCGATGGTGATGATCTCGCCCGCCTTCACAATGCGCCCATCGGGGAACACCAGGCGCTTCTTCTGCGTCTGGAAGCGGATTTCCGAGGCTCCGACAACGCAAGGCCGGCCAATTCCGCGCCCGATCACGGCAGCATGGCTGGTGGTGCCACCCCGCTCGGTCAGCACACCCACCGCAGCATGCATGCCGCGGATATCTTCAGGGCTGGTTTCGCGCCGCACGAGAATACAGGGCTCACCACGGCTTTCCGCCGCTTGCGCCTCTGCCGCGGAAAAAACGATCGGGCCCGAGGCCGCACCGGGGCTCGCAGCGATTCCGCTGGCCAGCACATCACGCTTCACATTGGGGTCGATCTGCCGGTGCAACAACTCGTTGAGCGCACGCGGCTGAATGCGCAAAAGCGCCTCTTCGCGCGGAATGATGGCGTCCTCGGCCAGCGCCACCGCGATCGCGACCGCGGCGCGGGCCGACCGGGCAACGCGGACCCCGTCCAGTAAAAAGACCTCGCCATTGTCGATGGTGAACTCCGCCTGCATTTCCTCGCGCAGCTTCTGACGCATTAGCTTGGTATATACCTTGAGCTTGGCGAAGGCGTCCGGCGCCAGATCTTCCAGCGAAGGACCGCGAGGGTCCTTCTGCAGATACATCGCCTCAGTTTCCGGTCTCAGCGCCTCGCGTCCCTGGCTTTGACGCAAGTAGCGCCCCGTACAGCGGCGCTCGCCCGTCACGCTGTCAACCAGCTGCATCACGCCGGATCCGCACTCCCCCTCGCCAAACCCAAGCGCCATTTCCTGCACGACCAGGCCAAGCCCAGCATCGGCGGGCGCCCCTTTGGCCTGCCGCAGCAGGCGTGCCGTTGTTCCCTGCCAGGCCCGAGCCATGGAGCGCAGCACGTCGATCAACTGCGCGGCGGTGTTTTGCGGAAAAGGCTCTTCCACCTCTTCCTCGTAGACCGTAAGCGCCTGCCCAACGCCGACGACCGGATCGTCGTCGATCTCATCGAAAACATCCGGATCGATCCGTGCGACATGCACAGCAAAGGACTGCACGAAGCGCAGGTAAAGCGTGGCGGCTGCCGTACGACCAATCCGATCCGACAGATCCACATAGCGCGCGTCGTTCATACCGATGTTGAGAACGGCCCCCGGCCCGCCCCAGTCCGGATCCTCGGAAGACGGGCGCACGCAAAGCACGGCGTCTTCACCGAAAGGTGCCAGAAGGGCATCAATGTCCAGCGTCTCTCCGGCGGCTATGGCGCGTACCGCCTCGAAAGACAGCGCTGTGGTGCGCGGCACCGGCAGGTCAAGGCGCACCAGCCGCTGCAGGCATTTGGCACGACCGCCATGGGTCTCCGCCGAAATGGGCGCGTCCGGAGTGACCGGCGTGATATGAGTCATGTCATGCTGCACTGCGGCATCCTGTTCTTCCTGCGCAGGATACGCAACCCGTTTGTTTACGCAAGGACTTGTCAGGCAGGCAAGACATTTCCCTTTTTGCCCGCTAGCCCTCCAATCGGGTCAGATCGGCGGCTTGCAGACAGATTTGCCGGATCGTGAAAAGCAGGTTCAACCTGTTGCGCCGCAAGACCTGCTGATTGGAATTGATCTGCACGGCCTCGAAGAAATCGTCAATCGGCCCGCGCAGCGCCGCCATAGCGGCCATCGCGGCGGCGAAATCCTCGGCTTCGTTCGCGGCAGCGATTTTTGCTTCCGCCTCTTCCAACGCTTGGAAAAGCGCGGTTTCGGTCGGGTCCTTTGCGAATTTGGGATCGGCACCGAAAGAATACTCGACCCCGTCCTTTTCCTCTGCCTGAGCCAGGATGTTGTTGGCCCGCTTGAACCCTTGGAGAAGATTCTCGCCCTCTTCGGTCTCAAGAACCGATTGCAGAGCCTGTGCCCGGGCGGCGATCAATGCGAAATCGTCACCACCGCCCAAGCCGAGGCAAGCGTCGATGACATCATGGCGAATGCCCCGGTCGCGCAGGACCACCTTGAGACGGTCATGAAAGAAGGCTAGCAGGTCGGTGCTCAGGTCGGGCACCATATCGCCCACCGTCCGCAACAGGCTGCCATCCCCGGTCTCGGGTGGATTGTCCTTGGCCTTGACCTTGTCGATTACGGCCCGGAAGGCCGCGCCGAAAACGCCGTGATCCGCGATCTCGTCGAGGACCTCCTCAAGCGTGTCGATCTCGTTGTCCTTTGCCGTCCCGGCGTTCAGGTTGATCTTGTGGCGCAGCAGCTGCGCGTCGATGAACCGGTCGAGCTTCAGCCGCAGCCCGTTTTCAAGAACGATGCGGATCACGCCCAGTGCCGCGCGGCGCAGCGCGAACGGATCCTTCGAGCCGGTCGGTTTCTGGTCAATCGCCCAGAAGCCTGTCAGCGTGTCCAGTTTATCGGCCAGAGCCACGGCAACCGACACAGGATGCGACGGGACCGCATCCGAAGGGCCAAGGGGTGCGTAATGCGCCTCACAGGCGGCGGCCACATCGTCGGGCAGCCCGGCGGCCTGCGCATAATAGCGCCCCATCAAGCCTTGCAACTCCGGAAATTCATAGACCATTTCCGAACTCAGATCGGCCTTCGCCACGCGCCCGGCCTGTTCGGCCCGGTCGGGGTCCGCGCCAAGGGCTGGTGCCAGTTCCTTGGCCAGAGCCCTGATCCGCGCAATCCGTGCCGCCTGCGTGCCCAGCTGCCGTTCGAAGGTCACGCTTTCCAGCTTTTCAAGCCATGCTTGCATGCCATCCTTCGCGATGCGCAGATCGTTCTCCCAAAAGAACTTCGCATCCGAAAGCCGGGCCGAAAGCACCTTCTGATTGCCCGCGAGGATGGTCGCGCCATGATCGGCGGTCTCGCGGTTGGCGACTATGACAAAACGCTCGATCCGGCCCGATTTCGGGTTCTTGACCGAAAAGAATTTCTGATGCTCCTTCATCGAGGTTTGCAGAACCTCGGCTGGAAGGTCGAGAAATTCGGTGTCGATTTGCCCCATCAGCACCACGGGCCATTCCACAAGCCCCACAACCTCGGCCAGCAGGCCCTTATCCTCGACCACTTCCAAACCGGCGGCAAAGGCCTGATTTGTGGCCTCTTGCCAGATATGCCGCGCGCGTTCCTCGGAATTGAGGATCACATGCGCCCGCTTGAGCTTGGCCACATAATCGTCAAACGAGGAAACGTCAAAGCGGCCCGGCGACATGAACCTGTGCCCTTCGGTCGTGTCGCCCGCTGTAATTCCGTCCACCTCAAGCCGCACGATCTGTGCTTCACCGGCATCATCGGTCAGGATGCACAGAATGGAATGAAGCGGGCGCACCCAGCGCAGGCTTCCCCCGCCCCAGCGCATCGACTTCGGCCACGGAAAGTGACGGATCACCTGTTCCAGAACTTCGGCCACGAGGTCGGCCGCGGGACGGCCCGGCCTGGTGATCGAGGCGTAATAGACCTGGCCCTTCTTCTCGTCGCGGATTTCCAGATCTTCACGCGACACGCCCGCGCCGCGCAGAAACCCCTCGATCGCCTTTTCGGGTGCGTCAATGCGCGGTCCCTTGCGCTCTTCGCGCAAAGTGGGGCTTTCCGCAGTCAGACCCTCGATGGCCAGCGTTAGGCGGCGAGGCGTGGCGAATCCAGCTGCACCGGCATAGGTCAGGCCGGCTTCGACCAGCCCGTCTGTTACGCGCTTGCGCAAATCGTCCGCCGCGCGCGCCTGCATCCGGGCGGGAATCTCTTCGGAGAAAAGCTCAATCAGAAGATCAGGCATCAGTTCAGCCCTCCTTCGGGCGGCTCGGGGCAGTCTTCGGGGACAGGGTTACCGTCGAAAACGACCTCGCCGCACTCATTGATCTGCTGCCAGACATAGCCGCGGCCATCCTCGGTGATGGCCACAATCCGGTCTATGCCATACTCGATGTCCTTGGTGCCCAGAAAGGCCAGCGCGCGGCCGTCTTCCAGCGACCCGCCGATCTCCTCTGCGTCGAAACATTCGAACCAGCCCGGCGCAGTCAGGGGCTCGGCCTGAGCATAGGGTACATAGGTTTCCGATAGCATGGCTAGGCTCATCGACGTGGTGAAGCAGGCCCGGTACCGGATGGGCGAGCTGTCCGCATCGATACCCTCGAAATCCCCGTAGAGCACCGGCTCAGGCTTATCGGTCGAGATGGAAGTCAACATCACGTCGTCCGTGCCCGTCGCCTCGACCGGTTCGTAGAAATGATAGACCTGTAAATAGTACATCGATACGCCTGCCGCGAGCGCGCTGATCAGGATCGCCAAGGACAGTACCTTTCCCATTACGCCGCTTGCCCGCCGGCTTCGGTCGTCACGACGGCGTCGGCGCATTTCTTCGCCAGCGCGCGCACCCGTCCGATATAGGCCTGACGCTCCGTCACCGAGATGACACCACGCGCATCCAGCAGGTTGAAGATATGGCTGGCCTTGATGCACTGGTCATATGCGGGGTGCGCCATGACGATGCGCATACCCGTCTTGGGATCGTCGGCTGGCTGGCTCAGGATCGCCTCGCATTCCGCCTCGGCCTCCTCGAAATGCCGCAACAGAACGTCCGTATCCGCCACGTCGAAATTCCAACGGCTGTATTCCTGCTCGGTCTGGCGAAAGACGTCGCCGTAGCTCAGTGCAATCGGCGCATCGGGGTCGTTGAAGGGCATGTCCATCACGTGGTCGATTCCCAGCACATACATCGCAAGCCGCTCAAGCCCGTAGGTCAATTCGCCCGACACGGGCGCGCAGTCATGCCCGCCGACCTGCTGGAAATAGGTGAACTGGCTCACTTCCATCCCGTCGCACCAGACCTCCCACCCCAGCCCCCAGGCACCAAGGGTCGGGCTTTCCCAGTCGTCCTCGACAAATCGGATATCGTGCAGAGTTGCGTCAATGCCGATGGCTTCCAGACTGCCGAGGTAAAGATTCTGCAAATCCGGCGGGCTTGGTTTGATGAGCACCTGGAATTGATAATAGTGCTGCAGGCGGTTCGGGTTCTCGCCATAACGCCCGTCGGTGGGCCGACGCGACGGCTGCACATAGGCGGCCGCCCACGGCTTTGATCCCAAACTGCGCAAAGTCGTTGCCGGGTGGAACGTGCCCGCCCCCACTTCCATGTCATAGGGCTGCAAAACAGCACATCCCTTGGCCGCCCAATAGGTCTGAAGCCGCAGGATGATCTCTTGGAAAGAGCGGGGTTTCGCAGAGGTGTCCGCCATGATCTGCCCTTATTGGAAAGCCCTGAAATCGTTGCCCCTGCTTAGGCCGCGGGCACGGCAGGGTCAATCACGCGACAGACCATATTTTGGGTGCACGGCGCGGCAGATTTGCTACAACACGGCTGAGGGACTTCGAAACAGGCATTCGGGCAAGGGCAACTTCATGACGCGTATCTTTATGTCGCTGCTTTTTATCGTGTTTGCGGGCGCTTTGCCGGCGGCAGCGCAGCAATCCGTCTTCATTCAGATCGAGGCGCAACCCAGTCTCGCCCGCGCGGAAGACAGCCTGCGCCGCTACGCCTTAGAGGTGCAAGACGTAAACGGCTTCGCGCTTGGCGGTGGCTGGTACGGCATCGCGCTTGGCCCCTATGACGAAGACGAGGCCCCCGGCATCCTGCGCAATTTGCGCGCGGCCCGCCTGATCCCGCGCGACAGCTACATCGCGCAACCTTCTGAATACCAGCGCCAATTCTGGCCGGTAGGCACCGATCTTCTGGCCGCCATCGAAAGCGGACAGACGTCCGATGCAGCGCAGAGCGAGGCGCGCAGCTCTCAGGCCCGGACCGAGCGGGTGGATCCGGCACCCGAGGCCACCGCTGACCCGGAACCAGTGCTCGTGGACGAAACCCCGCGCGAGGCCCGCGCCAGCGAGGCCCGCCTAACCCGCGAAGAACGCGCGGCGCTGCAGGTCGCGCTCAAATGGGCGGGCTTTTACGGCGGCGCGATCGATGCAGCTTTCGGGCGCGGTACGCGTGGCTCCATGGCACGCTGGCAAGAAGCTAATAGTTTCGAACCTACCGGCGTTCTGACCACAAGGCAGCGTGCCGAGCTTTTGCGACAGTATAACGCCGTGCTTGATGGCCTGGGCCTGCGCGTGGTGCGAGACACAGAAGCCGGCATCGAAATGCGGATGCCGATGGACGTGGTCAGCTTTGATCGTTACGAAGCGCCCTTCGCGCATTACACCGCCACCGGCAATATAGAGGCGCGCGTGCTTCTGATATCGCAAGAGGGCGATCGCGCGACGCTGGCCGGGCTCTACGACATCATGCAAACCCTTGAAATTGTGCCAGAAACCGGGCCGCGCACGATCCAGGGCGATGCATTCACGCTGATCGGCGAAGGCGCTTACTTCATTTCCCACACCCAGGCATGGCTGAGAAACGGCGAAGTCAAAGGCTTTACCCTGATCTGGCCCGCCGGCGACGAAGAACGCCGCACCCGTCTTTTGGGCGAGATGCAGGAAAGCTTCACCCGGCTCGACGGTACACTGGATCCCACCGCAGGCGCGGACCGCGAACAAAGCATCAATCTCGTCGCCGGTCTGGAAATCCGCAAGCCCAAGATCTCTCGTTCGGGCTTTTACGTGGACCGTGCCGGCACCGTGGTAACCACCTCGGAAGTGGTACAGGGCTGCAGCCGGATCACGCTCGACGACGCCTATGACGCCACGGTGCAGGCGGTGGACGAAGAGGCGGGAATCGCGGTATTGCGCCCGGTCGATCCGCTGGCCCCGCTCGCAGTCGCGGCGTTCGGCGAGGCCGTGCCGAGGCTCAAGGCCGATATTGCAGTCGCGGGCTACAGTTATGGAGGCGTGCTCAGCGCGCCGACCGTAACCTTCGGACAGCTGGAGGATGTGCAGGGCCTTCAAGGTGAGGAAAGCCTGAAGCGCCTGGCGCTGAGCGCGCTTGAAGGCGATGCCGGGGGACCGGTTGTGGACGCGGGCGGCGCAGTGGTTGGCATGCTTTTGCCAGCGCAAAGCAACGGACGGCGATTGCCGGATGGTGTGAGTTTCGCCGCCAATGCCGAAACGATCCGGGCGGTACTCGAAGCCGCCGGCGTGCGCAGCGCGGCCAGCACCGGCGGTGATCTGCTCAAGCCCGAGGCGCTGACCCAGCGGGCAACCGGCATGACGGTTCTGGTCAGCTGCTGGGACTGACGCGCAGCCAATTAAAATCACCATAAAAATCAAAATTCTAAGGCGTTATCTTTCTAGGTTGCGTTAAGTACTCCGAAATCTCCGCTGGCAATTCTCGCCCTTGGTGTGGGGCAGTGTGCCGGAGCGAATGGGAAACCACTCCGGGGAATAGGAGTGTTTACCATGAAGATTTTGGCACTTGTGACCGCCGCCGCTGTTGGCCTTGGCCTGACGCAGGCAGCTCAGGCCGATCTTTCGGGCGACGTGGCGCAGGACAGAAAGGCGGTGCCGCCCGTAGACTATGAAGGCCAATGGTGGACCCATCCCAAAGGATGCGAGTACTCGCGCGCGGGCCGTCCAGGCGAAGTGATCTGGTACCTGATCATAAACACGGCCAAGCGAGGCTGTCCGAAATACATTGTCGGGCATACTTCCTATCGCGACGTCTACTAAGCGGGCTTGGGCCCGCGGTCGCGGCGTGTCGCACCGACAGAAACCAGACGCGTGAGAGGTGGCCTGGCACCCGCGGCCTTAGGCGAGCCCCGGTCTGACATGGATCAGCGTCGGACGGTCAGCCTCGAACGCCGCCCTTACCGCCATGCGCATTTCGTCCAGCGTCCCGGGCAGCGTCGCATGCGCGCCATAGGCACGCGCCAGCGCGCAGAAATCGGGGTTCTGCGCCACGACGGCATTGGGCGCGATCTGCGCGCGCACCATCGCGTCCTCGATCTCTTTCAGCTTCGCGTTGTCCCAGACCACAATCGGCAACGGCAGCCCCAGTTCGACCGCCGTGCCGAGCTCTTGCAAGGTATACTGGAAGCCGTAATCGCCCGCGATGGCCAGCGTCGGCAGGCCTGGCCGCGCCACTGCTCCGCCGATGGCGGCTGGCACCGCGTAACCCAGCGTGCCAAAGCCGTAAGGGTGGTGCCAGTGGCCTGGCCAGTCCATCGGCCACGTCTCAAGCGCTGTGTAGGCGATCTGCGTCATGTCGGAATAGATCATCGTCTCAGGCGGGGTGATGTCTCGCAGCGCATCGAGCACCGGCAGGATGCCGGGGCGCTCCGATTCCACCTCGGCCCGCCACCGCGCTCGCGTCTTCGCGACATCCTCTTCGAACCATGTCGTCTGCGGCACATGGTCCTTAAGCCGCCCCCCGAGCGCCTTGAGAAACTCCAGACTGTCGGCGTGGATACGCTGATCCGTGCCTTTCCCCCGCGCTAAAACCTCCGCGTCCAGATTGACATGGATGGTCTCGCAGGTGTGACCGAGCGCGTCCCGCCACAGATCGACTTCGGCCATGTCAGTACCGACCTGAAGTACAAGATCGGCTTGCGCAAAAATCGCCGCGCTGTCCGGTCGCGCCAGATAGGCGCCGAAGTACAAAGTATCATCGGCCGCGACAATCCCGCGTCCGGCATAGGTGCAAAAGGATGAGGCCCGCGACAGGCGCAGCACATCACGCGCGGCCTGTACGGCGCCGCATGCACCGCCGCCGAATACGAAGAGAGGTCGCCGTGCCGCTTTCAGTGCCTCTGCCGCAGTTTCGACCTGCTCCGGTATAGGGAGCGGCCGCGCGTATCCCGGCAAATAGAGATCATCCCAGCACGCCTCTGCGTCAGCGCCCAGCAGGCCGATCGGGATCTGCAGATGCTTTGGGCGCGGTCGCTGGCTGACGAACTCGGTCAAGGCGCGGTCGATCAGGGCAAAGGCCGCACCGGGCGTGCGCGCCTCAAAGCTCCAGTCGCAAACACACGCCGCCGCGCCCGCCTGGTCAATCATCTGGTGAAGCTGGCCGCGCCGCGCCACTGTCTCGTCGAGACAGGAGGATAGCACCAGCAGCGGCACGCTGTCTGAATAGGCCTGCCCCATCGGCGTCATGATATTGCAAAGACCCGGGCCAGTGATCACATAGGCCACCCCGGGCTTGCCGCTGGCCCGCGCATAGCCGTCGGCCATAAATCCCGCACCCTGTTCGTGCCGGGCCAGGACATGGATGATCCCGGCCTCCTCGACGCCGCGATACATCTCGATATTGTGCACGCCGGGTATGCCGAAAATCACGTCGACCCCCCGCGCCTTGAGCATGTGCGAAATCTGCGCCCCCAAGTGGCGGGTCGGGGCGGTTTCGACCATCAGGCTCTCCAGAAATTCAGAGTGAAGATCGCGTAAACCGCCAGCAACTCCAGCCGCCCGATCAGCATCGCGGCGGTCAGGATCCATTTGGCGGTATCGTTGAGCGTCGCGAAATTTCCTGACGGCCCGATGGTGTCGCCCAGGCCCGGCCCCACATTGGCCAACGCCGTGGCCGCGCCTGACACCGACGTGGTGAAATCGAGTCCGGTCATCGCCAGCGCCACAGCGATCAGCCCCAGCGTTACGACGAAAAACACGAAGAACGACATCACCGAGCTGAGCACGTCATCGGCGATGGGACGGCCCTCGTAACGTGGAGTGAACACACCATGCGGCGTGTAGATCCGGCTAAGTTGGGTTCGCACGGACGCGAAAAGCAGCTGGTAGCGGAAAATCTTGATCGAACAAGAGGTCGAGCCGGCGCAGCCGCCGATCAAACCGATAAAAAAGAAGATCGAGATCAGGAACGACCCCCAGCCCATGTAATCGACGCTGGCATAGCCCGTGCCGCTGATGATCGAGGTGATGTTGAACGCAGCCTCGCGCAGCGCCTGTTCAGGCTGGCGCGAAAAGTTCGTCAGAAGGACTGCCGCAGTTATCACCACCAGCACGCCGATCGTCATGAGAAAGACGCGCACCTGGCTGTCGAGAAAAAGCGCATTGCTCCCGCTCAACAACTGCACGTAGCGCACAAAGGGTAGCGCCGCGAGTATCATGAAGACGACCGCCACCCATTCTGCCGAGCCGGAAAACGTCGCAAAAGAGGCATCGTAATTGGAAAAGCCACCGGTCGAGACCGTGGTCAGGGCGTGTACCGTGGCGTCGAATGGGGTCATTCCGCACAGGATGTAAGAGACTACGCAGGCCAGCGTGATGCCGATATAGATGATCGAGATATTTGATGAAATTTCGGTTGCCCGCGGCAGGATCTTGCCCATCGTGTCGAAGGATTCCGACCGGAAGATCTGCATGCCGCCGACCCGCAACTCGGGCAGGAACACCATGGCGACAACAATGATCCCGATGCCGCCAAGCCATTGCAGCAACCCACGCCACAGCAACAGGCCTTTCGGGAGGCTATCGAGACCGCTCAATACGGTAGATCCCGTGGTGGTCAGGCCCGACATTGCCTCAAAGACCGCATCCACGATCCGCGCCTCGGTCGCGCCGAGTATGAACGGCAGCGCACCGAATAAAGGCAGCGCCAGCCAGACGGATGTGGTGACCAGAAAGGTCTGCTGGATCGTCAGCCCCTCTCGCACCCCGTTGCGGCAGGCAAGCGCCACAAGACCGCCGATCAGGATGGTCAGGATCGCGCTTTCGGCGAACACCTGCCAATGCCCAAGCCCTTCGGCAATATCGACCACCATCGGCAGCACCATGGCCAGGCCAAGCGCCATGACCATCAGGCCGATCACGTATCCGACGGGACGAAAATCCAACATGGAGCGCAGAGTTGGCCCCGGGCGTAAGCGGTGTCAAGCGCGCGCGGCGCGCGACCATGTCAGAGGACGCTTCAACATCTCTTCACGCCCAGCGGCATGCGTAGAAGTGCGGCAGTAGCGCCAAAGCGCCCCTGGCGCAAAAACCGGGGGGCGCACCGTGTCAGGCGTAGAACATATCACGCAGAACGTGCATCGCGATATCCTCGCGTTTGATGCCAAGCTCCGCGAGCTCAGCGTCGGATTTCGCTTCGAGCTTTTCAATCAGATCGCGCCGCGATGCGATCCGCAGATGGTCCTCCATGGCCTTCAGGAACCGTGAAAAGAGGCGCGACAGCGCGCCAGTGCCCGCAGAGCTTTGAAAAGTTGGGTTTTTCGGTGTCGATATCATCTGGAAACCTCGCTTGGATGTGTCTGGTTTCCTCCCTTGCGTTCAAGATAGGTCAGCCGCCCTGACATGAGTACCGACAAACAAGAAGCCCCGGATTGCGTCTGGCGCAACCCGGGGCTTCAGAGTCCATTTACGGACAGTGCCTTACTTGGCGTCTTTCGTACCGTCCATTCGCTCTGGCATCGCCGGCGGGGCGGACGGCTTGCGCGGGCGCTTCTGCTCGCCCGGCTTGGCCGCAGTCTCTTGCGTGGCGGTTTCGGTGGCGGCTGGCTGCGCCGCGCCGGGGAAGGCCGTGACATTGCCCTGCGTGGCAGCGGGGGTCGCTTCAGGTTTGGCCGGCACTGTCTTGGCTTCAGGGGTCGGTGCCGGGCTGGCGGCCTTCGCCGAGACTTCGGGTTTGGTCGTTACCGCCTTCGTCTCCGCAACCTCGGGTGTCTTTGCGGCCGGTGCCGATGCCTTGGTCTTGGGCGAAACAGGTGCGGTCTTCGGCGCCGAACTCCGGCTCGACTTCGACGTGGCTTTGGCCGCCGGCTTCGACGCCGCAGTTTTCTTCGGCGCAGAGGATTTCTTGACCGACTTGGCCGAGGTGGCCGGCGCCGCTTTCTTGGTGCTCTTCGTCGCGGTCGACGTCGATTTCTTTGTCTTGGCCGTCGTTGAGACCGCCGTCGGGGCAGATGCTTTCGCAGCCGTCTTTGGCTTGCTGACGGCGCGCATTTTGGGCTTTCCGCGTTCACCGCTGCGCCGCAGGCCAAGAGCGCTCATATGCGCGTCGAGCAATGCCATGTTCGTGGCGTGCATGACCTGAAGGTTTTTCTCAAGCATATACCCGGCAAGACGCATCGAGGCGGCTGACATTCTGAGAGGTGCAGTAAAGAAATCCATCGTGTTCCGTCCTTTCCGATCTGATTCCCTCGGCCGGAAGAATCGGCCCGTTCCCTCAGGCCAGTATGTATTGATTTTGCAAGCGCAGCAAAACCCCCGCCGTTACCCTTTAAAAAAGGCGCAAAAAAGCGCCGGCGCTGAGCTGCGCCGCCGCATGATGCTGAATTATCGGGCGATCCCGGCTTTAACCGGGATGGATAAGCGTCGAAAAGAGTTTCGGGTCGAGACTTGCCGCGTCAAAGCTTTCGCCATGGGTCAGCACGCTAACCGCGTCATGGCTGTGCAGACTTTCCTGATGACTGGCCACGACGCGAAAATCGCCGATCCGGTCGTCTTTCAGAAGCTGTTCGGCAAAAAGACGCGCGGCGTCTTCCACGAAAATAGGGTTCGCCGCATTAAGTTCTGCGAACGCCTGTTCGTCTTCGCGCTTCACCATGACTTGGGTTTCCGTCGCCACCGCTTCGCGGGCCAGATCGATCACGTCCTCGAACCACATGCAGCTCTTGCTTTTCACCTCGACCGAAATTCTTGCAACCGAGCGCTGCGAGTGCGGCGTGGCCAGCTGTCCGCGCGTCTGCCGCGCGTGCTCACTTAGTTCAAGCGAACACGGACAGGTTGACGAATAGACATAATCGAGATGCATGTACTTCCGACGCACCCCGTCGCGCTCCACAAGCTCCAGCGCGATATCGTAATACTGGAACCCTTCCAGGCCGGACCGCAACGACTGGATTTTCATCGGATAGGAAAAGCGCATCTGGATGCGGGCGTCGAAACTTTCGAGGTCCGAAATATAGTCGTCCAGCGCTGCTTCAACGACTTCAAAGCTGAACGTCTTTTCCGAATGCCGATAGAAGCTGCGCATGATGCGCGACATGTTGATGCCCTTCTTTTCGGCCTCGAGGCTGACCGTGCCGGTCACCGAGGTTTCAAGCGTCAGATCCCCGTTGTCGCGGGTATGAAACTTGATCGGCAGGCGGAAATTCGAGATGCCCACATGCTGCAAAGCGCGCTTGGCGCCCTTGATGAGCGAGGACGGCCCGTTCTGCAGGTCCGGCATATCCGCGCGATACTGGGCGTCGGGCGCGAAATCCTCGGGATAGTCGCGTTTGAGCAGCGGATAGTTCGATACCTCGCCGTCGGGCAGCAGGCGCGCAATGGCCGGATCAAGATCCGCCACCTCTTCCGGCGTCGCCTGGGCCGCCCAAGCGCGCAGACGCTCCAAAGCCTCCTCGGCCTCGGTACGGCTGCCCACATCGGTCAGTCGAGCGGTATGGATGTTCATGGCCCAGTCCTCGTGTAACACCAGTCAGGTGTATATATAGCCTGCCGGCGAGAATTTCTATTTTCGTCACGTTTTACGCGAAACACGGCGCATCGGATCAAAGTCGCAGGCGTCGCTGGCGCAGCGATCAACACCACTCGACGGTAGAGAGTTCCGTTAGGTCACGCAAAAAACAGTCCCTCGCTGTGACGCACTTGCCCCGTGAGTCCCGGCGAAAACACGCATGCGCCGCCGGGTGTGCACGGGCGGCGCATTGGCTCAAACGGCGTCCAGCGCCTGCAGGACATCCGCGATCAGATCCTCGTGATCTTCGATCCCGACGGAAAGCCGCACCAGACCCGGAGTGATGCCCAGTTTTGCCTTCACATCCTCGGCAAGCCGCTGATGCGTGGTGGTTGCGGGATGCGTGGCGATCGATTTGGCGTCACCCAGATTGTTGGAGATGAGCACGATTTGCAGCGCGTTCAGAAACCGGAAGGCCGCCCCCTGCCCACCCTTAATGTCGAGCGCAATCACGGTTCCGCCCTTGCCCATCTGCCGCGCGACCAGCGCATGTTGCGGATGGCTCGGGTGACCGGGATAAATGACCTGCGCAAGCTTGGGATGACCCTGCAACGCCTCCGCGATATGAAGCGCCCCGGCCGCCTGTGCGCGCACGCGCAGGTCGATTGTCTCGAGCCCTTTGAGCATCACCCACGCCGTAAAGGGCGACATCGAACCGCCCGTATGTTTCATGTAGGGCTCAACCGTCTTGCGAATGAATTCCGTCGTCCCAAGGATCACGCCGCCAAGCGTGCGCCCCTGCCCGTCGATATGCTTGGTGGCGGAGTAGACCACCACATCCGCCCCCTGCTCCAGCGCGCGCGAGAAGACCGGCGTGGCGAAGACGTTGTCGACCATGACCTGTGCCCCGACCGCGTGCGCGATTTCGGCGACGGCCGCGATATCGATGACTTCCAGCGTGGGATTGGCAATTGTCTCGAAGAACACGAGCTTCGTGTCCTCGCGTACCGCTGCGCGCCACGCGTCCAGATCGGTTCCATCCACAAAGGTCACCTCGACCCCGAAGCGTGTCAGCACCTCTTCAAGTACGTAAAGGCAGGATCCAAAAAGCGCGCGCGCCGACACTACGTGATCGCCCGCCTTGAGCATGGAGGTCAGCGCGCCCGATACCGCTGCCATGCCGCTTGCCGTGGCAAAGGCATCCTCGGCGCCCTCCAGCGCCGCGATGCGCCGCTCGAACATCGCCACGGTCGGGTTGCCGTAGCGGGCATAGATGAATTCGTCCTCGCCCGCCTGCAGGAACCGCGCCTCGGCAGCCTCGGCGCTGTCATAGACGAAGCCTTGCGTGAGAAAGAGCGCCTCACTCACCTCGTTATACTGGCTGCGCCGTACGCCGCCATGCACCAGTTTGGTGCGCGTCTTCCATGTGTCTGTCATCTTTCGACCTCCGGGCAGCTCGTGCCCAATAAAAAAGCCCCGTGCCGGTCAAGCGAAAGGGGGCTTTCTCCTGACCTCTTTAGCGGTGGTGTTTTACGTGGCCCGCAATCCGGTAACAAATCGCCACACCGTCGAATTACCCTGCGCGAAGGAAGGCGTCAACCGCGCCGCGCAGGGGCGTTGCGTACTTGCTGCGTCACGATGGTGTAACAAAGCTTTTGCTCCCGCGTCATATGTCTTGGGCAGAACCGGACCACAAGATGTAGGGGATCGCGCGCGTGCCGCTGCTACCGATCAACGCCGGGCCCGATGGCCTTTGTCTGCACCTTACGGGCGCCCGTCCGGACGCGGCGTTGCGTGAAATGCGGCACATGACCGGCCCGGTCATCGTGATGGTACACGGCTACAAGTTCGCCCCGGGACATGTCCGCGCCTGCCCGCACCGTCATATCCTGTCGCTTTCACCGCGCCCTGTACGCACCGCGCTAAGCTGGCCGCGCGGTCTCGGTTTCGGCACCGGCGCTGCAGGCGAAGGGCTCGCTATCGGCTTCGGCTGGCCGGCGCGCGGCACGCTCGGACAGGCCTATGGGCGCGCCAGCCATGCGGCCACCGAACTGGCGCACCTGATCGACCAACTGCATGGCCACGCGCCCCACCGTCCGGTGCACTTGATCGCGCATTCTCTCGGCGCGCGCGTGGTCCTCGGCGCTTTGGCGCAGGTTCGGACCGCGGGCGCGCGCCGCATCATCCTGCTCAACGCCGCGGAATACGCACTCGCCGCCGAACTTGCGCTGACCTCGCCCGCCGGGCGGCGTGCCGAGGTGATCCACATCACCAGCCGCGAAAACGATCTGTTCGATTTCCTGTTCGAACGTTTGATTCGTCCACCGGCGCGGGGCGCACGCTGCCTGACCGAGGCCTTTCCGACCCTGCCCAACACGTTGCAGATCCAGATTGATCACCCGGCAGCCCAAAGGCAATTGGCCCGCGCCGGGTTCGATGTGTCGGGCACGCCGTCACGGGTCTGCCACTGGTCGCCCTATCTTCGTCCCGGCGCAATGGCGCTTTACCGCGCGCTTCTTCGCACACCCGAGCGTCTGCCCCTTTCGCAATTGCGCGCCGCGTTGCCCGACCGGCCTGACCCGCGCTGGTCACGTCTCTGGCCGGGATTGCGCCCGGACGCGCCGGGCGCGCAGGTTCAGGCGTGGCTGTCCTCTGCCGGCAAGACCAGAAGCACCATGAACCAGTAGAGCCCATGCACCGCCACCGCGAAAAGCGCCATGCCCGCCACCCAGACCACCAGTTCCTCCGCCGCGATCAGGCTTTCATTGACCACCAGCGTCAGCGCAGCGACCAGGGCGTTAATGCGTAAAAGCGGCACCTTGCGTGCGTCGACCCGGTTATCGACCCGGGCCAGCACTTGGCGCTCGCGCCGCATGCCCAGCGCCATGACCACAAGCACGAATATACAGCCCGCCGACAAAAGGCGCTGACTGAACACAGGCTCGCAGATCACGATCTGCGCTGCGGCCAACGCCACCATGCCCACCACGGGCCAGACAAGCATATTGGTGCGGTCGCGCCCGGGACGGCTCAGCGCGTGTGCCGCGCGCGGCAGACTGCGCCAAATGGCAAAGCTCTGACCCAAGACCATGACCGTCACGAAGGCCCGCTCAGGAGATCCGCCAGCCTGCACGCACATCGTCCAAAGCGACACCATGACGACAATGGGAACGATGGTGGCGGGCCGGAGCGGCGGAACCGAGGCAAGCGCCTCGATGATACGGGAAGACAAACGCATACTCATGCCTGCGACGGTCGTTCCGAATTAAGGCATCGGTAAGACAGAAGCGGGATCGCGCCGCGTTATTTCTGGTGCTATTTCGCGCAAAGGGCGAGTTTAGCCGTCGTCTTTCTCTCCGGTTCCGTGCTCCGCGAAAAGCCGGCCTTGCGTCATGAAGAAGCCGAACACCGCCGCCGTCAGCCCGAAGGTCTTGAAATACACCCAGGTTTCCTCGCTCATCGTCCGCCAGATCACTTCGTTCAGCAGCGCCAGGGCGAGGAAGAAATAGGTGATCCGCTTGGTCAGAATCATCCAGCCACGATCGGTGAGGGGCATCATCCCGTCCATCACGTATTGTAGGTAAGAGCGCCCCTGCAGCAGGCCGACTGCCAGGGTACCGCCGAACAGAAGGTAGATGATCGTCGGTTTCATCTTGAAAAAGCGCGGATCGTTGAACCACACGCTCATGCCGCCGAAAACCACGATCAGAACCGCTGTGACCACCTGCATCTTCGACAAATGGCCGGTCATCCACCAAAGCGCGCCCATGGCAATCAGGAACACCGGGATGAAGCCTGCGGTGACGAAGATAAAGCCGTCATACTCGGTTCCGTTGACGACGAAGACCTCGTCCTTGAACCACAAATACGCCACGAAGAACCCAAGCACCGGTCCGAATTCCAGGGCCGCCTTGATCCCCTTGTTGCCGTTGTCGCCCGCCATGTTCCGCTCCCTTATCCGCCCATTTCAACTATGACCGCGCCGGCGGCAATCAATGCCATAAGCGCAATCCGCCGCGGTCCTACCGTTTCCTTCAGAAAAATCCAGCCGATCGCGGCGGCGAACACGGTCGAGGTTTCGCGTAAGACAGCCGCCTCACCCACCTTGTCAAGACGTGTGGCCAGCATCACCGATCCGAAAGACGCGAACGCGACCAATCCGCCGATCCAGCCGCGCAGGAGCAGTGGCCCAACGGCGGGCCGACCGGGCATCGCGCACCAGCGTCGATAGGCCACGGCCGGGAAGGTCAGGCCATCGATGAAAAAGAACCACGCGAGAAAGGTGAAGGGGTCCGCGGTGGCGCGGATGCCGTACGCGTCATAGGTGGTGTAAAGCGCCACGAAAAGGCCCGTGAGCACCGCAAGACCCAACGCCGCGGGCATTGTGGCACGGTCGACCGTCAGGGTGCGCAAATTGTAGATCGCCAACCCGTAAATCCCCATGAGCAGCACCGCGACCCCGCTCCACTGCATGCCGGTAAAACTTTCCCCGAACAGAAAATAGGCCCCGATCACGGTAAAAAGCGGCCCTGTGCCGCGCACGACCGGATAGACCACCGTGTAGGCCCCGCGCATATAGGCCATCGCCTGCAGCACCTTGTAGGTCGAGTGGATCAGCCAGACGAAAAAGAAGATGATCCACATATGCGGCTCGGGCCAGGGCACGACGAAAAGCGCGAAGGGCGCGGCCATGAGCCCGTAACAGGCATCGATCGCCCCACGTGTCAGCCACGGATCATGCCGCCCCTTCTGCAATGCGCCAAACACGGCGTGCAGCAGCGCCGCCAACAGCGCCAGCGCCATGGCCAGCCGCGCGCCGGCCTCCGTGCCTTCCAGCGAGACGAGCCAGTCGCTCATGCGGCTGGCGGTCGGCAACGCGAGGTCATACCGGGAAGATCATGTTGTTGCGAAAGCCGTCTACCGTTTCGATCTCGGGATAGTCCTTAACCAAAAAGAACACGCGTTTCTTGTCGCCGGGCCGGGGTGAGGCTTCGACTTTGTAGATGTTGTCGTGCGACTCGAGATAGGAAATCACTGGCCCTGTCTCGCCTTTGACATCCACAAAGAACTTGAACTGCGTGCCCAACCGCTTGTGAACACGCAGTTTCACGCGAATTCTACGTACGCCGTTTAAAGGCGGATCGACCGTAACGGCATAGACCCTGTTCTGAAGCTTGCCGTGATGCTTTTCCTGATCGCTGGCAAGCTCGCGCAGATAGGTGTCGTTGCCATACCGGATGAAGAGATATTTTAGCGCCTCGATCTCCGGCGGCACGTCCGGGCGCGCTTCAAAGCTGACCTCGATTACCTTGGTCCTTAGCGAAAGTCGAAAAAGCAGCGCGTCCGAAAGGCGCTGAACCACTGTCCAGACGAAGCGGACGATCGCCGTGACGATGGCGGCGTCCAGCCAGAAACTGGCCGTGCCAAGCGCGTCGATAGCCTCTTGTATCACTAGCGCTCCAGCCCCGTCAGCGCTGCGGCGAATTCCTCGGGATCGAACGGCGCAAGATCGTCGATCTGTTCGCCCACTCCGATGGCGTGAATGGGCAGGCCGAATTTGTCGGCCAAGGCCACCAGCACACCGCCCTTTGCGGTTCCATCGAGCTTGGTCATCACCAGACCCGACACATCCGCAAGTTCCTGAAATGTCTTGACCTGGCTCAGGGCGTTCTGCCCCGTCGTGGCGTCCAGCACCAGAAGCGTGTTGTGCGGCGCATCGGGGTCTTTCTTGCGAATGACCCGCACGATCTTGGCCAGCTCCTCCATCAGGTCCTGCCGGTTCTGCAAGCGTCCGGCCGTGTCGATCATCAGCAAATCCGCGCCGTCCCGTTCGGCCTTGTCCATGGCATCGAAGGCCAGGCTTGCCGGGTCCGAGCCTTCGGGCGCTGTCAGAACCGGAACGCCGGCTCGCTCGCCCCAGATCTGTAATTGTTCCACCGCCGCGGCGCGGAAGGTGTCGCCGGCGGCGATCACCACCGACTTTCCGGCGGCCTTGAACTGGCTGGCGAGCTTGCCGATGGTCGTGGTCTTGCCCGATCCGTTGACGCCCACCACCAACACCACTTGCGGGCGCTTGGGATAAATCGGCATCGGCTTGGCCACCGGCTCCATGATCCGTGCGATCTCCCGCGCCAGAAGCGCCTTGATCTCCTGGCTCGACAGTTTCTTGCCCATCCGCCCCTCGGCCATGTTGGCGGTGACGCGCAGGGCGGTGTCGACGCCCATATCTGCGGTGATCAGCAGCTCTTCAAGCTGTTCGAGCATGTCGTCGTCCAGCACCCGGCGCATGACCGTGCCCTGCTGGCTGCCCCGCCCAAAGAGGCGCCCCAGAAGGCCAGGCTTGGGCCCGTCCGAAGGCGTTGCCGGTGACGTCTCGGGCTCGGGGATGCCCAACGGTTCGGGTTGTGGCGCAGGGTCCATTGGGTGCGGCTGGGGCGGTGCGGGCTGCGGCGGAACTTCCTGCGGGGCGGCGGGCGGCACCTCGCCGGGATCGTGTGGCGGAACATTGTCCGGCGGCGGCACTTCCTCGGGGGCGGGATCCGGCGCGGGCGCAGGTCCCGGATCGGGCACCGGCTCGGGCTCGGGCGGCGGCGTGACGTCGGGGGCGGGATCGGGGATCTCGGTGGGCGGCGCAGGCGGCGTGGGGTCGGGCCTTGGCTCTGGTTCCGGGTCGGGCTGCGGATCGGGCGCGGGCGGCGGATCTGGCGTCGGGTCCGGCTCGAGCGCGGCGACGTCCTCCTCCTCGCCTCCTTCTTCGACGATCGCGTCCAGCCCTTCTTCGAGCTTGGACGACGACCGCGTCAACTTGTCTTTGAGCTTACGAAAAAAGGACATGCTCCCCCCCGGGATCGGTCTGACCCGTCCAGTTAAACCTCCCGCGCGCGGATGAAAAGACGGCATTGACCCAGCGTGCGCCCGCGCGGTCGTGATCCGATGCGCGCCTTCGCCTGAACTGGCCTTGCCTCCCGCCTGTCACGGTCTCGCTCGCACCTTCCGCGTGACGCAAGCCTAATCCCCTGTCCACGTCGGCAGAACCTTGGGCCATCCAGAGGACCTTTTGCGTAAAGAGAAAACGCGCGGCCGATAAATTCGCGCGCATGACACGCAATCGTCAGCGTCTCATCGGCGGCGAGACGCCCGATTTGATGTTCCGCAAGAGCTGCGCCAGCGCGGAGAACGGCTATATCTTGGCCTGCCTCGGCCGTATGGAGTGCGACACCGCATTACGCGACTGCTTGGCGTTCAGGGCTGCAGGCTGCCTATGTGCGGTTTACGCGAACCGGATATGAAGAAAGCTTATTTTAAGTTGTGTAAAAAATATATCGCTCCCCCCTTAGCTGAAATGGCGCGACACACAGACCACGGTGACGCGTCAAACGCCATTTAACCGTGCCGCCATACCTTGAGCGAATCGTCATTGCCGCCAAGTTGATCCTTGCCATTCTGCAGACCACGGACCCCGCCCCAATGCGCCTTTTCACCCTTGCCACACTGATGCCCGCCGCGCTGATCGCGCTTGGCGTCTGGCTGGGCGGCGTCTGGCCGTGGCTTGCCGTGGGCTACCTGACCGTGCTCGTCTTCGCGCTCGACCGGCTGATCGCGGTGGAGGCGGTCAATGCCGATCCCGACGCGGAATTTCCCGCCGCAGACGTACTGCTCGTGGCCCTCGGGGTGACGCACTTCGCTGTCCTTGCACTGGCGCTTTGGGCCATCGCTGGCCCAAGCGGCCTGAGCGCCGGCAAGACGGCCCTGATCGCCATCGCGGCCAGTCTGATGTTCGGGCAGGTTTCGCACCCCGTCGCGCACGAGCTGATCCACCGCAATCACCGGTCCAAACGCCTGCTGGGCCGTCTGATCTATACGTCTCTGATGGTGGGCCACCATGCCAGCGCGCATCTGCGCGTGCACCATGTCCATGTCGGCAGCGACGCCGACCCCAACAGCGCGCCGCGTGGCGAAGGCTTCTACCGCTACGCCCTGCGCGCCAGCGTGCAATCCTTTCTCGCGGGTCTGCGCGCGGAAACGCATCTGCGCTCGGGCCGCAAGCGCAGCCCGTTGAGCCATCCTTACGTGCTTTACGTGGCCGGCGGCTTGGCCATGCCCGTCGCCGTAACGCTCTGGGGCGGCGGACCCGCGCTGGCGGGCTATCTCTTCATGGCGCTCTACGCGCAGGTGCAGATCCTGATGTCGGATTACGTGCAGCATTACGGGCTACGCCGCCGCACGACGCCCGATGGCCGGCTCGAACCGGTGGGGCCGCGCCATTCGTGGAACGCACCGCACTGGTTTTCCTCGGCGCTGATGCTGAACGCGCCGCGCCATTCCGATCACCATACCTCGCCCTCGCGTCCCTACCCGGCGCTCCAACTTGACCGGGGCGAGATGCCGATTCTGCCCTACCCGCTTCCGGTTATGGCCGGACTGGCGCTGTTACCGCCGCTCTGGCGGCGTGTGCTGGACCGGCGGCTGGTCCGCTGGCAATCCGATGCCGACGCCGCCACCGTACCGGGCGCAATCGCCACACCCGGGCAATGATCCGTTGATCCCGCCCCCGCGCCTCTGACAGAGTGCGAGTCATGACCCGTCTTATCGCCTTTCTCGCACTAAGTATCGTGTGGTTCGCACCCGCACAGGCGCAGCCCGGCATGAACGCGGCCGAATTCGATGCCTACACGCGCGGCAAAACGTTCTATTACGGATCCAACGGCGCGCCCTACGGCGCGGAAGAGTATCTAGACGACCGCCGCGTGCGCTGGTCCTTTCTCGATGGCAAATGCCAGGAGGGATACTGGTACGAAGAGGCCGGCCTGATCTGCTTCGTCTACGAAAACAAATCCGACCCGCAATGCTGGAGCTTCCGGCGTGGCGCGGGCGGGATGATCGCCCAGTTTCGCAACGACCCCGCACAAACCATGCTCTACGAGGTCGAAAACACGGATGAGCCACTCATGTGCCTGGGGCCGGAAATCGGCGTCTGAAGGGCGCTTAGCGGTTTCTTCACTGCCCCGGGTCTAGCTTGCGACTATGACCCAGACCGCTCTCTCGCCCGGCTACGACGCCCTTCGCCCCGCCATCGCCCGCCAGATCGCCGACGGCGCGATCAAACCCGCACTCTTGACGCTGATCGACCTGTCGCGCCGCCTGCCGCCCGATCCGGCGATCTGGGACGACATGGCAAGCTGCGACTGGGCGCTCGGCGATGCGGCCACGGCGATCGAGCTTGCAGATCTGACCGCCAATCACCTTGGCACAGACCCGCCTGCCTGGGGCAAGCTGGGTGCGATGGCGCTGTCCGCGGGCGATCAGGCCGGCGCGCAGGCCGCTTTCGAGACCGCGCTGCGCCACAAACCCCGGGAGGCCAAGCGCTGGCCGCGCTCAACCGTCTGACACCATTTTCCAAATCAAGCCCGCGCACGGCCAGCCTGCGCAAGATCGCCGCCGACCGCCATGCGTCACGGCCCGCCCGCGCCACGGCGTGCAACGCGCTCGGACGGATCTAAGGCCACGCCGGACATGACGCCGCCGCCTTCCGCCACTTCACGCGGGCAAGGGCGCTGTCGCCGGGCCGCTACGACGCGGCGGCGGTCGACGACAGGGTGGACGCACTCTGCCGCGAGGCTCCGGCCGGTCCGGCGCGAACCGCCGGTAAAGATGAACCACGCCTTGTCTTCATCTGCGGCCTGCCGCGTTCGGGAACGACGCTGGTCGAAAGTATTCTTGCGCAGCATCCACAAGCCGAAAGCCTGGGCGAAAGTCCCGCACTGGCACGGCTGACAGACCGCGCCCGCGCCTCCGATGCGCCCGATGACCGGGACCTTCGCGCACAGAATCTCGCGATGCACATGGCCCGGCGCACCACGCCCCCGCCCCAGGTTCTGATCGACAAGACACCGCTCAATCTTTTCGAGCTGGGCCTCGCGCGCAGGCTCTTTCCCGACGCTCGCATAATCTTCCTGTCACGCCATCCTCTCGATACGGGCCTGTCCAATTTCACCACCAATTTCCATGCCGCGCACCCGTTCTCGCATCGGCTGGACACGATCGGACACATGACCCGGGCCGCCTATCGCGCCGCCGCCCATTATGCCACGGCGCTTGGGCCCGCGTTCCGGCGTCAATCCTTCCGCGCGCTTGTCACATCGCCCGAGCCGCAAATCCGGGCACTTCTTATGCATGTTGGGCTCGACTGGGATTCGGCCTGTCTTTCGCCCGAACGGCGCGCAGGCATTGTCGGCACCGCCTCACTCACACAAGTGCGAGCGCCGATCTCCACAGGCGCGCTCAACAAATGGACGCCGTATAGAACGCAGTTGCAGCCGTTGATCGACGCGTTGGGCGGCTGGAACTGGATCGAGGATTGGGCCCGCGCGGACTCCGCGTGATCCCGGCTCAGAAAAGACTGCCCTGCTCCGGCGGCTTGGGCTTCGGCGCCCCGGATTTGGACCTTTTCGGCTTCGGCGTGCCCTCGCCCGACGGACCACCACCAGACCCGCCGCCGACCGTCAGCCGCCCGTCGGCGAATTCGATTTCCAGCGCCAGCGCCGCCTCCGCCGCTGCTTGTGTCGTCACTACCGCACCATCGCCGCGCACGACGGCGTATCCGCGTTGCAAGGTCGCCTTGTAGCCCAGCGTCTCGCGCAGACGGTCGGTACTGTCGAGCTTTTCGCGCAGTCCCGAGACCTGCCGCGCGCCTGCCCGGGCGAATTGCGCAACGATCCGGTCGAAATCGCGCCGTTTCTGCGCGGTATCCCGCTGCAGAGCGCCGATATTGAGCCGGGCCGCCGTGTTTGCCAGCCGCCGGCGCTCGGCTTCAAGCCCGCTGCGCAAAAGACCGGGCCGCAGCACGCCGGCGCTGCGCGTCAGCTGCAGTTCACGCGTCCGGACCAGCGCGCGCAAAGCCTGAGGCAGCCGGTCCCCGGCCACGTCGAGCCGCTGACGCGCGCTTTCGGTCAGGCTTTCGGGACGCGGCAACGCGCGCGACAGATCCCGCAACCGCTGATCGCGCGCGCGGACCTGTCCCGAGAGCGCCTGCAAAAGCCGCGCCCCCTGCGCGTCGAACCAGTTCAAAAGGTCGAGCCGTACCGGCACCGCCAGTTCCGCCGCCGCCGTGGGCGTCGGCGCGCGCAAATCGGCGGCATGGTCGATCAGCGTCGTGTCGGTCTCGTGTCCCACGGCCGAGATCAGCGGGATCTCTGACGCTGCTGCCGCACGGACAACGCTTTCCTCGTTAAACCCCCAGAGATCCTCGATCGACCCACCGCCGCGCGCCACGATGATCAGGTCGGGCCGGGGCAGCGCGCCGCCGGGTGCGAGCCGATTGAATCCTTCGATCGCGCGGGTGACCTCGGGCGCACAGCGCTCGCCCTGCACGGCCACGGGCCAGATCAGCACTTTGCGCGGGAACCGGTCGCGCAATCGGTGCAGGATATCGCGGATGACCGCGCCCGACGGCGAAGTGATCACGCCAATCACCTCGGGTAAAAACGGTGGACGCCGCTTGCGTTCGGCGGCGAAAAGCCCCTCGGCAGCCAACGCCGCGCGCCGCTTTTCCAGCATCGCCATCAGAGCGCCCATGCCGGCAGGCTTGAGATCCTCGATCACCAGTTGATAGCGCGACTGCCCGGCGAACGTGGTCAGGCGCCCCGTCGCCACCACTTCCATGCCCTCCTCGGGCTGGACGCTCAGACGGCCAGTCACCCCTTTCCAGATGACACTGGCCAGAACCGACCGGTCGTCCTTGAGATCGAGGTAAAGATGCCCCGAGCGCGGCCGCGAGACACGACCCACCTCGCCCTTGACTCGCACATGCGCGAATTCGCCCTCGATGATGCGTTTGATCGCGCCCGAAAGCTCCGAGACGGAAAATTCCGGCGCGTTGCCCGGCGCGTCGTCCAAAAGGTCCATGCCTGCCTCGTGTCGCTGCTTCGCGCGTCAGCTTAGGCGAAGCGCGGAGCGGGGAAAACCACCCTAGGCCAAGCTGTCCTCGGGATCGTCGCTCTTGATATAACACTCGGGACAGCAAAGCGCACAGGCATTGAGCGGCGCATAGGTCTTCGCCGCCTCGGCCACCGCGGTTTGGCAGTCGCCGAAAACGCCCAGCTCGACCATCTCCTGATCGGGCCGGACCTGACAGCTCTCGGCATGTACGAAATGCTTGCCCTCTTGGGCCGGGGCCTTGGTCACGAGATATGTCGTTTCGATCATTCCGGCCTATCCTGTCGGGACGCCACGGGAGCGGTCTTGCCACGCCCAAGACCACCCGATAAGCCGTATCTTACCTCTATGACGTGCCGGTGACAGGGCAGCGGCGGAAGGATCGAAAGGGCAGCGATGAACATTCTCATTCTCGGCGGAGGCGGACGCGAGCACAGCCTGGCCTGGGCGGTGATGCAGAACCCCAAATGCGACAAGCTCATCGTGGCGCCGGGCAACGCGGGGATCGCGCAGATCGCCGAATGCGCCAGCCTGAAGATCGAGAACGGTACGGCGGTCGTGAACTTCTGCGAGGCCAACGCCATCGACTTCGTCATCATCGGCCCCGAGGCGCCACTGGCCGCCGGCGTGGCCGACCGTCTGCGCGATGCGGGCTTTCTGGTCTTCGGCCCGTCCAAGGCGGCGGCGCGGCTCGAGGCCTCCAAGAGCTTCACCAAGGAGATCTGCGACGCGGCAGGCGCGCCAACGGCATCCTACGGGCACTTCACCGACGCGCAAAGCGCCAAGGCGCATGTGCGCAGCATGGGCGCACCCATCGTCGTCAAGGCCGACGGCCTGGCCGCCGGCAAAGGTGTGATCATCGCCGAGACAGTGGCCGAGGCCGAGGCCGCCATCGACGACATGTTCGGCGGGGCTTTCGGCTGTGCTGGGGCCGAGGTGGTGATCGAGGAATTCATGACCGGCGAGGAGGCGTCTTTTTTCGTGCTCTGCGACGGCGAGACCGCCCTGCCGATCGGCACGGCGCAGGACCACAAGCGCGCGGGCGAAGGCGACACCGGCCCCAACACCGGCGGCATGGGCGCCTATTCCCCCGCGCCCATCCTGACCGATGCGGTGGCCGAAAAGGCGCTGCAGCAGATCATCCGCCCCACGCTGCGGGAAATGGCGCGCCGAGGCACGCCCTACACTGGCGTGCTCTATGCTGGCCTGATGATCGAGAATGGCGCGCCGCGGCTGGTGGAGTATAATGCGCGGTTCGGGGACCCGGAGTGTCAGGTCCTGATGATGCGACTGGGCGGGCAGGTGCTCGACCTGCTGCAGGCCGCAGCCGAGGGACGGTTGGCCGACTGCCGGGTGAACTGGGCCGAGGATCACGCGATGACCGTGGTGATGGCGGCAAGCGGCTATCCCGGCACCTATGAGAAGGGCAGCGAAATCAAGGGCCTGGATCGTTGCGCCGAGGACAGTTTTCACATGGTGTTCCACGCCGGCACCGCCGAGGACAAGGGCCGGATCGTGGCCGCCGGGGGCCGCGTGCTCAACGTGACGTCCCGCGGCGACAGCCTCAAGGAGGCCGCCGAGCGGTGCTATGCCATGGTCGATAAGATCGACTGGCCCGAGGGGGTTTACCGGCGCGATATCGGCTGGCGCGCGCTCACTTGAGGATCGAATTTTGCGGTGCAAAATCCGACCGGAGCGAGGGGCGCTGCCCCTCGCACTCCCCGAGGTATTTCTGGCCAGATGAAGATCAGCGGCAGGTGAGCGCCGCGGTCAGGCTCACAGAGCTGTTATAGCGTCCGAGATCGCGGCTTTCGAGACCCTGCGCGGTAAGGCGGCTGGCGATGATGCGCGTCCAGGTGGCGTCGGCAGTGACGATCTCCGGGATATCACCGCAGCGCCGAATGCCGCCGGCGATGAAATCCCAGCCGATCCGGTGATTGGTCAGGCCGGAGCGCTGTGCGATCTCGGTCAGCTGCCAGTCCCTGAAGCGCCAGATGCGCAGGGTTTTGGCCAGATGCGGGCGGTCGATATAGGCGATCTCGACATGCCCGTCGCCATCGAGATCCGCGGCGCCAAGTGGCGCAAGCCAGCGATTGCGCTGGCCGATATGGGGCGTGGCGGTGATCCGGCCCTGGGCGCTGTAGATGGCGAGCCGCGCGCCTTTCGTCAGGCTCGATTCGACCACGATCACCTCGGGCGCGGCGTCACCATCGAGATCGGCCAGCCGTGGCGCGGTATCCTCGAAGACCAGCGTGTCGGGCAAGGTGAACGTGCGGCGCCGGCCATCCGCAAGATCGAGCCGCAGCGCGCCCCATTCCACCGCGTCGCCGAGAACGCCATGGGCGTAGCGCGTCGTGGGCTGGGCATACTGCGCCGCGACGATCTCCTGCGCGAGGCCCACTCCGGGCGCCGCCAGCCAGAGGCCCAGCGTCAGCCCCGCGCGGCGAGCCCAACGCGGCCAGACGCGCGACGGCGGACGCCGCGCACCGGTCATGCTCAGATCTGCTTTTCCGGCATCTGCACCACCAGACCGTCCAGCGCGTCGGTCACCTTGAGCTGGCAGGTCAGGCGCGAGCGCTCAGGATCGGGCTGATAGGCGAAGTCGAGCATGTCTTCCTCCATGTCCTCTTTCGCCGGAAGCTTGTCGATCCAGGCCGGGTCGACATAGACGTGGCAGGTCGAGCAGGCGCAGGCGCCGCCGCAATCGGCCTCGATGCCCGGGATGTTGTTGTCGCGCGCGCCTTCCATCACGGTCAGGCCGTTGGCCACCTCGACCTCGTGCTTGGTGCCGTTGTGTTCGATATAGGTGATCTTCGCCATGACTTGCGTCCTCTCGCCTCGAAACTTCCCCGGGGGACTTAGCGAAGGGATCTGCCGTTCGCCAGTCAAATTGCGGCAACCGCGCGAAAAGAGTTGCGGAAACCCCCTCATGTTCTATTTTTGTTCTTATGCAGATCGTCACCGCCATGGCCCGCGCGCCCTCAACCCTTTCTTGGCCGCGCCCCCCCGCCGCCCTCATCGCCGCCCGGCTGGATGAACCCCCCGCAGGTGCCCGCGTCACCGTGGCGGGGCTCGTCATCCTGCGCCAGCGTCCCGGCACCGCGAAGGGGGTCATCTTTCTCACGCTCGAGGACGAGACCGGCGTGGCAAACGTGGTGGTCTGGCGCAGCCTTTACGAGACCTACCGCCGCGCGGTGATCGCCGGACGGCTTTTGCGCGTCACCGGGCGGATCCAGCGCGAGGCGGGCGTGGTCCACGTTGTGGCCGAGACGATCGAGGATATCTCGCCCCTGCTCGACCGGCTGCTGATGCCGCAGACAAGTCTTTCGCGCGACGCTCAAACCGGCTAAACTCTCGCTCAAGAGCCACAAGGCCATGCCCCACGAGGCCCGAGCAGATGCGCATCGTTTCTTTCCCCATAGCCGCCACAGGCGTGCTTCTCGCCGTTTCCGGCCTGTCGGGCTGTGGCGCGCCCCTGCCCCTGTCCACCGAGCCCGAGTTGGTACAGCGCCTCGACACCGCGCCGCCCGGCGCTGCCCCGGGCCAGTGCTGGGGCAAGGATATCAGCCCGGCCGTGGTGGAAACCGTGACCGAACAGATCCTGCTCCAGCCGGCCGAACTGCGCAGCGACGGCACTCTTGCGGAACCCGCGATCTACAAGACGGAAACCCGCCAGATGATCGTGAAAGAACGGCAGGAGACGTGGTTTGAAACGCCCTGCGCCGCCGATCACACGCCCGAATTCAATGCCTCGGTCCAGCGAGCCCTCAAGGCCCGGGGGCACTACAAGGGGATGATCAACGGCCAAATCGATGCGCGCACGCGCGCGGCGATCCGTGCCTATCAAAAGGCACAGGGGCTCGACTCGGGCATTCTGTCGATGGCCGCCGCCCGTCAACTCGGGCTGGTCGCGGTGCCGCGCGATACGCTGGACTGATCGGAACCTACCAACGCTCAGCGGCGTGCCCTGCGACGACAGAGCCAGAATTTAACCGGGTAGACCAGCGCCGCCACAACCGCACCCACGGCGATCACGAACTGCGCAAGATCTTGCGCGACGCCGCGTTCGGTTGTCTTGTAAAGCAGAAACGCCAACCCGCCGAAAAGACCCGGACCAAGCGTCACGCTCAAAAGGTAAAATATCCAAAATCCCGCACGACCGGGTGCCTTGTATACCGCGACATAGGCACAGGCCCAGGCGACGAGATAGATTCCGATCCACGCAAACAGCATGATCTTAACTTAGCGCGACTTTCGCCGTCGACCTCCCTTCGATACCGGCGATCACCGGTGGCGGACATGGAACATGGCAACAGCCGTCACATCCAAAAGGTCTTCAGTGCATCAGGTAGACGCCGGACAAGCCGATCGCGCCCACCGAAGTTTCGTTAAGCGATGGTTAACCAAGATTACGCAAAGGTGAGCTTGGGAGGTGCCGGTCCGTGCTCCGTCTTGTCGTCATCCTGTCCTTGCTCGCCGCTCAGGCCAGCGCCGGGGCCTGGCCGCGTGCCGAAGGCACCAGCTTTGTCAGCGTGACGGTGGAACTGGAGTTCGAAAGCGGGATTACCGATGGCACCGGCGGGTTCGGCACGCTTTACGCCGAACACGGGATGGGCTCCGATCTGACGCTTGGTCTCGATCTGGGCGGCGACGAGGCAAACGTCACCAAGGCGATCGGATTTCTGCGATGGCCGCTCGCTCTTGGCGACGGTCCCGGTGTCTGGGCGATGGAATTCGGTCTCGGCACGGTGGACGACAGGTTCGCGCTGCGCCCCGGGGTCGCCTACGGGCGCGGACTGACCTTGGGCGACATGGCCGGATGGCTGGCGGTCGACAGCCGGGCACAGATCTCGGACGGGTTCGACGGCGTGCTGGAAACCGATGTCACGCTCGGGCTAAAACCGCGCGACGGCCACATGATTTTGCTGCAATTGCAAACCGGCGCCCCCTCGACGCGCGATGCCTATGCGAAACTGGCGCCCTCCTACGTCTTCGCTCTGGGCCCAGACCGCCACCTCGAAATCGGGGTGACGGCCGGGATCGTGGAACTCTCCGAGGTCAAGATCAAGTTCGGCCTCTGGCACGAGTTCTGAGCGATCAGATCAGATCGTCGATCCGCACCCGCAGCACGACAGACCCGCGCACCGGCTTCTCCCAACGGAACACCACCTCGTCATTGTTCGGCCCCTGCTTGCTGTCGTAGTAGGGAATGCCGTAATGCGGCTCGTCATTCGCATCGCGAATGGGCCCCGACGGGATCAGCGACTCCACATGCTGAAGCCACGCGCCGAAGGCCAGTTTCGGCTTGGGCGCCACGGTCCAGGCGCGCTGCACGCTGGCCTCGGTATGTTCCAGCACCAGCGGGTTTTCGACCTCGTCCCGCACGTTGTGGAAGATGTTGTCACTGAACTTGATGTTCTTGAATCGCTCGAAATTCATCGTGGCAAAGGTGGTGTCGATACCCTCGAACCGATCAAGCACCCCGTCGATCACCCGAATGGTGTTGCCGGTAACCGCAAGACCGCTGATGAAATGGCCCGGCCCGTGCGGCTTCACGCTCAGGAAGTTGAAGGACGGCACCGCGCTCGAACACAGGAAGATATTGCCGGTGATTGACAGCGACGAGAACGAAAACTCGCTCGAAAATCCGGGCTGGTGATCGTATTCGTTGGACCATTCAATGGTGCAGTTGTCGATGTAGTTGCCGGTGATCGTGGCGCGGTTGTTGGTGCGCGTTAGAACAATCCCCGCAAGTCGCGGCCCGGGATCGGCGCTGTCGCCCTGGAACATGTGGTTGCCCGAGAAGATCGTGCTCGATCCGCCGATGATGGCAAAGTGGCGGAAGAAGGTGATCCGGCAGTTGCGCACCTTCAGGTCGTTGCCGTTCGTGTTGATTCCGATCGACGTGCGCTCGGTCACCAGTTTCGAGGATTCGTCGGACACGAACTGACAGCGGTCGATCATCATGCCCTGATCGCCCTCGCCGTGACTGGTGATGCAGCGTTCGCGGGCGCGGGTGAAAAAGCAGTCCTGGAACATGAAGCCCTTGCCGGTCGGCGGCAGCAGCACCCCGCTGCAATCGCCCCCGCACTGGAATTCCACATTCTGCACAAGACAGCGCGAAATCTGATCGAAGCCGCTGAAATCCCACATATATTTGAAGCGACGGAAGGTGTAGACTTGGGTGCCCGCGGCGTCATAAAGCGGATGGCTCAGCGTGATCGTCTGCGCCCCGACATTGGTCTCGCGCACATAGATCTCGCGGCCCACGCCGTTGCCCTCGATCAGCGATCCCACCTTGATATTCGCCACGTTGACGACATTAGTAAGCCGCTTGGGGTCGTCTGGATCGTAGGTCGCCTGCGACGTCGCCACCTCGACGTCGAAATTGGGGCCCGGCACGACCGAGATCTGCCCGTTCTTAATCACGTGGCGCTGCGCATAGAAGGTCCGGTTGGCCACGGCCGCCTGCATGTCGATGGGCGCGCGCAGCTGCACCTTGCGCCCCGCCATGTCCAGTTCCACGTGATCGGGATTGTTCAAAAGCGCCTGATAGGCCTTCTTGAACGCCTCCTCGTTGTCGCCGCCGAACGCCTCGACATAGCTCGGCAAATCGTAATTCTTCGTCAGTTCCAGGATCTTGTCGACCGGCATGACAACGGAACCCTCGAACCGCACCTTCGACTGGAAGGTCACGCTGTCGCCCAGGAAATAGGTTCCCGCCGAGACCAGCACCTCGCGCCCGTTGGCCGCAGCGTCCGCCGCCTCGAACGCGGCATGATCGTCGGTCACGCCGTCGCCGACCGCGCCATAGTCGCGCACATCCACGACCGTGACGTAATCGCGCAGGAAGACACTGGTGACGTCCTCAATGTCGAGATCGTCGATCCGCACCACGCCGCCATTGGGCCCGGTCAGATCCAGACCGAAATGCCCGTAAAGCGCCTCGCGGCCCCAGACCATGTCGACGCCACCGCGATTGCCGGTACCGACGATGGCGCTCACCTCCACGACATCGCCATAGCCCGTCAGGCTAACCGCCGGGCCGGTCAGGGTCACGCCGGTCACGGCCGCACCGCCCGCGCCCCCGGCCCAGGCCGCGATGCGGACGGTTGGCAGGTTGCCCGCGACCGCCTTTACACGCGCGCGGATCTGCAGGTAACAGCCCGGCAGGATTGGCGTCTCACCCATGTAACGCAGCTTTTGCACGGTATCGGTCTTCTGCAGTTCCAGCGCGCCGCCAAAATCCTGATCGGCCGGCACGAAGGCCGCGTTGAACGCCGCCGCATAGGTGTCCGAGCCCGGCGTGCCGTCGCCGCTCGACCACATGTCGAGCCCCTGCCCGAAAGCCGGCGGCCGAAAGACGATACCATCGGTGATTGCCTTGTTCATGAATTCCCCTTTCCGCGCCGGGCGCCCGCATGCCCCGACATCACAAATTGCCAGCCGATAGGCGCGCCGCTCTGGCCGCACCCAGTGGCAAAGGGAAATATCAATGGTGTGTTAACGCGCTCTGAGACCACCGTAACGGTGGTTGCGTCTCACGCCGCGCTGTCGTCCGACTCCAGCCAGGCTAGCATCGTTTCCGCGCCCGACACTTCCAGCGGCACGCCCGGCGGGTTGTCGCGAAATCCCGGCTCGATAAACATCTTGGTAATGCATCCATCCTCGACCAGCATCGCGTAGCGCCAGCTGCGCATGCCCATGCCCTGCCCGGTCCGCTCGACCAGCATGCCCATCTTGCGGGTGAATTCACCATTCCCATCGGGCAGCATCATCACCTTGGAGATATCGCGGGACAATGCCCATTGATACATCACGAAGGCGTCGTTGACCGCCAGACAGACCACGCTGTCGATGCCTTGCGCGACTAGGGCGTCGTGATGGCGCTCATAGCCCGGCAGGTGGCTGTCCGAACAGGCCGGCGTAAAGGCGCCCGGCACGGCAAAGAGCACGACGCGGCGACTTGCAAAGACGTCGGCGCTGCGCAGCGTTTTCCATTCGAACGGGTTGTCGCCCCCCAGTTCGGGATTGCGCACGCGGGTATGGAACACGGCATCGGGCACGGTCTGCGGGGTCATCGTTCACCTCTTGTTGGTTTGAACACACAGCTTAGCAGCCGCAGCGTCAGTGAAAAGCGGCCTCAGGCCATGCCGCCCGCCACCAGCCTCTCGGCCAGCCGCGCATAGGCCTCTGCCACCGGCCCCGCACCCGCCGCAACGGGCCGGCCTTCATCCCCGCCGATCCTGGTCTCGAGGTCGATCGGCAGCACCGCCAAAAGCGGCAGGCCCAGCGCCTCGGCCTCCGCCGCGACGCCGCCATGGCCGAAGATATGCGCCTCATGCCCGCATTCGGGACAGTGAAACAGCGACATGTTCTCGATCAGGCCCAGGATCGGCGTTTTCAGCGTGCGGAACATGTCCATCGCCTTGCGCGCATCCAGAAGCGCCACGTCCTGCGGCGTCGACACCACCAGCGCACCGGTGGGCGCGGCCCGCTGGCACAGCGTCAACTGCACGTCGCCCGTGCCCGGTGGCAGATCCACGATCAGCACGTCAAGCTCACCCCAGCGCACCTGGCTCATCATCTGCTGCAGCGCGCCCATCAGCATCGGCCCGCGCCAGACCACGGCCTTTCCCGCCTCCATCATCAGCCCAATCGACATCAGCGTGACGCCATGCGCGCGCATCGGCTCAATCGTCTCGCCATCGGGGCTCGATACCCGCGCCTCGACGCCCAGCATGCGCGGCTGGCTTGGCCCGTGGATATCCGCATCCAGAAGCCCAACGCGCCGCCCCGCCCGCGCCAGCGCCACCGCCAGATTGGCCGAGACCGTCGATTTGCCGACGCCCCCCTTGCCGCTCGCCACGGCAAGAATGGATTTGATGCCCGCCGGCCGGATCGAGCTCTGCCCTCCCTTGGGGTGCCCGCCCACCTTGAGTTGCGGCGCCGGTTTCGAGGCGGTGGGCGCAGTCAGCGCCACCCGCACCACGGCCACGCCCGGCACGGATTGCGCTGCACGCTCCGCAGCCGCGCGCAGCGGCTCCATCATCCGCGCAATCTCGGCATTCGGCGCCTCGATCACGAAACTCAGCTCACCGGCCTCGATTCGCAGCGCGCGTACCATATCCCGGCTGATCAGCGTGCCGCCATCGGGCAAATCCAGCTTGTCCAATTCGGCCCGTACCTGCCCAAGAATGTCGCTCATCGCCAAATCCTTCCGCGATCTCATAAAACCCCGTCACGAGCTGTTTCAAACAGGAAACCAAGCTCGCGACCAGCGGGTATTTTCGTTCGCATTTCGCCCAAAAAAGCGGCTCAAGCGCCTGATATCAAGTCAGAATCCCATATGCGTTTTCTGCATGGCAGCATTGCGCAGAGGGGTATTGTGCAGTTGCAGCATTCACCTATCTTTGTCTCAACGAACCGAGACATGGATCGGATGCCACTCCTCCTCCCTTGGCATCTGTGACGGCGGCAGCCCCGCATTTCCTCCCTTGGGGATGCCGCCATAAATACCGGGCCTGCTTCGAGGCCCGCGAGACGCGAAGGGTTCCTCTCCTCCTCCCTGGGGCCCGACGTGACCAACGGCGGCGCCTCTCCTCCTCCCTGGCGTCGCCGTTTTTCTTTTACGCATCAGCTGTGCCGCCGCACCCGCCGCCGCCCGGGCGCGTGAAGGCCCGGCGCCGCCTGGCGCAGCACGTCCGCAAAGGCGCAGGCCGCGTCGCTCGACATAGGGCACGCGCTCAATTCGGCCTGCGCGGCCCGGATCGTCTGCGCGGTCACCTGACCGGGATGCGCGAACACCCATTCCAGAAATCCCAGCCGTGCAGCGTCTTGCGCCGCGGGGCCTGTCGCCTCGCTGCGCTCCAGACCTTCGACAATTCGCGTCACGGTCATGATTGTCCCCTCCTTTCGGTCCCACCCCGGACCGGCTTGGGGCGGAGTACCCGTGCGGAGGAAAGACACAGGCCAGAAGGGCCAGTGCATCCGCCCGCACCGCGCCCCGCGGCTTGACGTCGTCCAGAGGCTGGTTTCCGGGCTCGCCGGGATCGGATACCGCGCCTTCCCGGCCGTGTCCGGCCAGTGGCATCCTGCGGTATCCCCCGGACTAACCGTTGCGGGGGCAGCGCCGGGTTTGCACCGGCTTCCCAATTCTCCGCCGAACCTTGCGGGCCGGCGGCACCTCTGTCTACGACTGTGCCGGGTTCGGCCCCTCCGCGCAAGAGGGCGCGCACCTATTGGGCTGCGTTGAGCACCCGTGCTCCGGGCAGACGGTCGAACATCGCCTCATCGAGGACCCAATCGCGGAACGCGACGATCTTCGGCTCATGCATCCGGGTCGCCTCGACCGCGATGGAATAGATCGTGCGTGTTGGCGATTCGATCTCGAAGGGCGCCACCAGCGTCCCGCGCGACAGGGTCTCGCCGATCATGTGCTTGTAGCCCAGCACGACACCCAGACCGTTCTCCGCCGCGCAGGTGGACAATTCACAATGGGCAAAGACCGGCCCGCCCCGCGGGCACTCACGCGCGCGCCCCAGAAGGCCGAACCATTCCGGCCAGCCATCCTCGACCTCGTCGCGCAAAAGAACCTTCTTCAGCAACGCCTCGGGCCGGGTCAGATCGGGATTCGCCCGCAGATAGGCCGGACTGCAAAGCGGGATGCGGCTGGAACTCAGGAACGGCGTCACCTCGACGCCGGGCACCGGGGCATCGCCCCAATGCACGATCACGTCCGGCGCCCCGCCCCGGAACTCCGTTGGGGGCATCCAGCGCTCCATGCGAATCTCGATCGAGGGATGCGCCGTCATGAACCGTCCCAGGCGCGGCATCAGCCATCGTTTCATGAAGCCCTCGGTCATGTGCAGATGCAGCACCCCCGTCGCCGCCTCGCCCGCTACGCGCCGGGTCGACGCGTCCAGCGCATCAAGGATGGGACCCACCAGTTCAAGGTAATCGCGCCCGTCGCGCGTCAGCCGCACCGCGCGGGTTTCCCGCTCGAAAAGCGCGCGGCCCACGAAGGTCTCCAGCACCTTGACCTGGTGACTGACCGCAGAGGGCGTCACGCAAAGCTCCTCTGCCGCGTCCTTGAATGCGCCCAGCCGTGCCGCGGCCTCAAAGGCCCGTAACGCCGGAAAGGGCGGCAGCTTGCGCTTCGCGACAGGTGAATTCGGTTCACCCACTGGTAAATTCCTTTCGTTTGTCGGGTCTTGCGTCCTCACCCTACGCTAATCCCACGTAATTTCAAAACGCTCCCGGAGGATCGCATGACCAGACCAACCCTCATCGCAACCGCCTGCACGCTCGCCGGTCTCGCGACCGGCTTCGCCCTCGCCTCCGCCAGCGGCCCGACCGAGCACAAAGGCCTCGCCGTCGAGGCGCTCGGCCGGATCGAAGCCGACATGCTCAAGCGCCAGACCGGGCTTGACGGCTATTTCATGCAGCTGCGCGCCATCACGATCGAACCCGGCGGGCAGATTGCCCAGCACGATCACGCAACCCGCCCCGGCCTCGTCAAGGTGATTTCCGGCGACTGGGTCGAAGGCCGCCCCGAGGGTGAGACCACCTATTCCGCCGGTGGCACCGACGGCATCGTCGAGGACGGTGATACCGATCATTGGTTTTACAATCGCGGCGACACGCCCGCGACGGCCATCGTCTGCGATCTGACCCCGGCCGGATAAAAACGCAATCGGGCGCCCCGTGGACGGGCGCCCGTTCCGTGCTTTTCGCACGATGACCGCCGCAAGTGGCCGGCGTCAGGATCGCTTGATGAACCGGCCATCCTTCATGATCGCCGCGATGTTCTCGCCCTGGCCATCCAGAAGCGAAAGATCTTCGAGGGGGTTGCCCTCCATCATGATCAGGTCCGCATAAGCGCCTGCCGCGATGGTGCCGACCTGCCCCTCCATCCGCAGCACCTTGGCCGCGTCGAGCGTGGCAGACCGGATCACGTCATGCGCCGGAAGGAACCGACCGCGCAGGGGGAACTCGCCGGATTGGTATTGCTGCATCCCTCCAAGAAGGTCCGACCCGTAGCCCATCAGAACGCCCTCTTCGTGCAGCAATCCAAGCGCCTCCAGGCCTGCGTCGCGCACATCGGCCACCTTGGCCACGGATTCCGGCGGCAGCCCGAAATCGGCGCCCCGCGTCCCAAGCAGTTCGTAGGTGATATTCGTGGGCACCACGACCGCGCCCTTCTCGGCCACGCGCTTGGCGGTCTCACGCTTGATCAGATTGGCGTGCTCGATGGAATAGAACCCCGCCTCCAGCGCCCGGCTGATGGCCTCGTCGGTGTAAAGGTGACCGGCCACGTAGGTCTCGGCATTCGCGGCCTCTTCCACGGCGGCCTCAAGTTCCGCGACCGAAAAACCCAGAAACCCGATCGGGTCCGTGGGGGACGACACCCCGCCATTGGCCATCAGCTTGATGAACTTGGCCCCGCCCTTGATCTCTTCACGGCACGCGCGGCGCATCTCGTCGACCCCATCCACGATCCGGCCCATCGACCCGATCTGGTCGCGGTAGAAGGCCGCGCTGCGCGGGTTGTAGGGCCCGCGGTAATCGGTGTGTCCGCCGGTCTGTGACAGGGCCTTGCCGCAGATCACAAGACGCGGCGCGATCAGCAGACCCTCCTCGATGGCATCGACAATACCGATATCGGCACCGCCAAGGTCGCGCACGGTGGTGAACCCGCGCAGGATCATGTTCTTCATCAGGCCCATGGCCCGATAGGCCAGCAGCGAATTCGGCAAGGCCGCGTTGGCGCCAAGATCGGCGGTGGTGGCGATGACATGCACGTGACAGTCGATGAGCCCGGGCAGCACATAGTGCCCGCTGGCGTCGATTTCGTCGTCACAGGTCACGGACACCTGTTCCGCAACCTCGCGAAAGACGCCGTCCTCGATCACGATGTCCATCGGGTCGGTCGGACGGTCCTGCGCACCGTCGATGATGCGGGCGTTGCGGATGATCTGCATAGTCATGGGTATTCCTTTTGTCTTGCGGGGCGGATTACGCGTTCCGGCGACCCACGCGGTCGAAATAGTCGATCACCTCGTCCGAGGTGGTCTGATCGACATAGCGGCGCGAGATGTCGCGGAGATTGTCGAGATGCGGCTGCTCTTCGTGGTCGCCGACACAATCCTCGGGCACGATGGTGCGAAACCCGTATTGGAAGCTGTCGATGCTCGACGCGCGGATGCAGCCGCTGGTGGTGCAGCCGGTCACGATCACCGTGTCCACGCGCTGGCGGATGAAGAACGGCACGACGGGCGTCTGGAAAAAGATCGACGGGCCGGTCTTGCAGACCTTCACGTCATAGTCCGGGTCATAGATCGCCGGATCAAGCTCGGAGCCGGGATGTTCGTGCCGGAACTGTTCGCGGACTGCCGAGATCTTCCAGTGGGGCATGTCGCCCTCGTCTTTGTAGGCGGTATAGCAGCTGGCAACGGGGATGTTGTTGCGCCGCGCCACCTCCAGCAGCCGCGCTGTATTCTCCAGCCCCCGCATGATCAGTGGCGCCCCTCCCAGCGGAAAACGATCCTCGGTAAACGCTTTCTGAAAGTCCACGACGACGATGCCGGGTCGCGCACCATAGCCCACGGGGATCTCGCCATAGGACCGCTTGGCGTAATCGGCATTGGAAAAGGACGTCATCTTCGGGCCTCCGGTCGGATCAGTTGTAAACAAGCGATGGCAGCCACAGCGACATCGCCGGGATCAGCACGATGAGCAGCAGCGCCACGATATCCATCAGGATGAACCAGCTCACGCCGCGGAAGACCTCAGGCAAGGTTACAAGATTGCCCAGCGCCCCCTTGATGACGTAGACGTTTAGCCCGATGGGCGGCGTCACAAGCCCCACCTCCAAAAGCTTGATGACAATGATCCCGAACCAGATCGCGTCGATCCCCGCGGCATCCACCAGCGGCAGGATCAGCGGTAGCGTCAGCAGCAAAAGACCGATGGAATCGATCAGCATCCCCAGCACCAGATAGATCAGCGCCACCGCGAACAGAATCCACCACTGGCTGTCGCTGACCGACAGGATCATCTCAGAAAACGCGGTCGGCAGCCGCGACATGGCCAGGAATTTGGTGAACAGCACCGACCCGATCAGGATGAGAAAGATCGACGCCGTGCTTTGCAGCGTATTGACCGCTGCCGCGCGGAACCCCTCCCAATCAAGCGAGCGGCGCAAAAGCGCGATGCAAAGCGCGAAGAACGCGCCCAGCGCGCCCGCCTCCGTGGGCGAGAAATAGCCGCTGAAAATCCCGCCCAGAACCAGCAGGATCAGCGTGGGCAGTGGCCAGATCTCCTTGAGCGCCTCAATCTTTTCCGCGCGGGTGGCCTGCAGGCTCACCTGACCGGCCAGGCCCGGCTGCGCCTTTACCCGAACCATGATCATCAGCGCGTAAAGCAGCGCCGAGACAAGGCCGGGAATGAACCCCGCCATGAAAAGCTGTCCGACCGACACCTGCGCGTAGACCCCGTACAGGATCAGCAGAACACTCGGCGGAATAAGAGAGCCCAGCGTGCCCGACGCCGCGATCGTGCCCGTGGCCAGACCCTTGTCATAGCCGTTCTTCAACATCTCGGGCACGGCGATGCGCGACATCGCCGCCGCCGTCGCCACGCTCGATCCGGACGCGGCGGCGAAAAACGTGCACGCGCCCACGCTCGAAATCGCAAGCCCCCCGGGCAGCCGCGCCAGAAACAGGCGCAGCGCGCCGAAAAGCCCGCTGGTCAGTTTGCCCTCCGTGGCGAGATATCCCATGAACAGGAACATCGGCGCGGCGGTCAGCTCCCACTGGCCGATGAAATCGAAAGGCGTGGCCGACACGACGCCCCACGCGATGCGCATATTCGTCAGCTCTGCGATGCCCACGATGGACACCAGCCCAAGCACCACGCCAATCGGGAACCGCAGCGCAATCAGCAGCAGCGTGACACCGACGGCAATCACTCCGATGGTCGTGTTGTCCACGTCAAAGGGCCTTTCTTTGGCGGATGGATTTCAGCAGGTTGCAGGCCGAGGCCAGAAGCAGGCCGAAAAAGCCGATCGGAAGCGCCCAGCGGCTGGGCCAGATGTAGAAGATGAAATTCGACATGATCGTTTCCTTCCGCTCCGTCGAATTCCACGCATCGATAAAGCTTTGCCGGAACATCATGGCGAAGAAGACAATGCACATAATGCAGCTCAGCAGATACAGCGCGAACTGCACCCGGTCGGGCATCATCTGCACGAAAAGATCGACACGGATATGCTCGTGTCGCAACTCGACAAAGCCCATCGGCAGCATCACCAGCAGGATCATGTAGTAATACGACACGATCTCCAGCGTCCCGATCAGCGTCACCCAGCCGGTCGCGCGCGCCACCACCTCGGCGGTGACATGCAGCATCATCAGCAAAAGCGCGACCGAGGCCAGCACCACGAACCCCCGGTTCAGTCCCAGGATCGCGCGATCCAGAAACGTGTCGCCCGGGCCGGTCTCAGGATCGGCAGAGGCGGTCATGAAGCACCTGTTCCGGCTGCCACACCGCGCGACAGCTTCAAAAGCTCTTTCCAATAATCGATGGTCTCGCGGAAAAGCTCCGGCTCGTCGCGCCAGATCGTCTGCGTGGCCATGCCGCGCGCCAGGCACATGATCGCGGTGATCTCCACCTTCTGGCGGCGCTGCGTTGCCGGATCCAGAGACCGGCCCGCGATCTTTTCCCAGATCCGCAAGTAGGCGTCGTTGAATTCCTGCGCGACCGGCACAAGCGCCGCCTTGATCTTCGGATCGGTGCGCGCGGCGTTCACGAACTCCATCGATACCATATAAAGATCGCCGGAAAACCGCTCCCAGACGAAGTCGATGAACTGGTCGATGGTCAGGCTCTCCTCGACCACGGACCTTGCCTTGCGCTCGGCCTCCTCCGCCTCGCGCAAAAGCAGCGACCGAAGCGCCTCGGCCATCAACGCCTCCTTGGTCGGAAAATGGTGCAGCAGCGCCCCGCGCGACACGCTGGCCCGCTGCGCCACCTCCGTCGTCGAGGTGTTCATCAGCCCCTTGTCCTTGATGCACGACAGCGTCGCCTCAAGCAGGCTCGATGTCGTCTCGAAGGTGCGTTGCGCCTGGGTGCGTCGCTTGCGTTCTGGCATGATCGTCGTACTCCGAAGGATGACAGGGGGCGCGGCGGGTCCGCGCCCCCTTTTTCGAGTCAACCTTACTGCACGCCGTAGCTCGATGCGTCGATCTTGTTGTAGATCTCCTTCATCGCAAGCTCGGTCAGAGCGTCTTCATCGGTCCGGTCCACATCGGCCAGAAGCTTTTCCCACTTCTCATGCGTGGCGATGAAGGCGTCGATGACCTCTTTGCCATTGCTCAGGCCATAGGTCTCTTCCGCGGTCTTGTAGGCCGTCTCGACCGAATTCGCCCGGTATTCCTCGGCCGACGCCAGCAGATCTTCGGCGGGTTCATAGACGTTGTTGCCCTTCTCCTTGGCCAGCGCGAGCTTCTCCTCGGCGCTGCCGACATATTCGATGATCATGCGCGACATCGCACGCGCCGTGGCCTGCATCAGGATCTCGCGCTGCTCGGTCGTCAGGCCGGACCAGAAGTCGGGGTTAAAGCCCCACTGCGGTCCGGTCCAGTACATGCCGGTCGACAGCATCGTGGTGTGCTCCGACACCTCCCAGAGCGACCGGTCGATCAGGTCGTTCGCGGCATTCGACGCGCAATCAAGCGTGCCACGCTCAAGGCCCGTGTACATCTCGGACGACGGCACATTGACGGGGATACCGCCGGCCTTTTCCACCCATTGCGACACGCTCGATCCGGCGGTGCGGATGCGCTTGCCCTTGAATTCCTCCATGGTGCGCACCGGCTCGCGACAGAACAACACATAGGGCGGCGTCGCGTACGAGCCGAGATAGACCACGCCCTTGTCGGCCCATTCGGCAAGCTGCGTTTCATTATTCATGCTGAAATCGGTCGAGGCGAAGATCATCACCAGCGGATCGGAATAGTTGAACCCCAGCTCCTGCACGCTGTTGGCCACCGGCATCTCAGAGGGCGTGTAAACCGCCGCGTGGTGGGCGACCTGCACGACATTGTCGCGGATCCCCTGAAGATTGGCGCGCGGCGCCAGCAGCACGGTGCCGGTATAGACATCGGGCTTCAGGTCGCCGCCCGACATTTCCTCGACCATCTCGGCCCATTCGATATACCCGTATTTCGAGTGGGGATGCTCCGCCGCGTAAAAGGAATTGGCCGTGAACGTGGTCTCGGCCATGGCGCCCCCGGCCATGAGGGCGGCCGCGGCCGCGCCGGTAAGAAACTGTTTCAACATGATTTTCTCCCTGTTCGGATTTCGGTCTTTGACGATTCTTATGGTGCCTAGGCTGACTTCGTCACAACAAACAGTCAAGTCTGTTTGTTTTTAACTTGGCAAAACGCCCTCCCCCCGTTTCGCATCTGCGAGGCTCAGTAGACCCCCTCCTGCATGCAGTTGACGTGAAACTCCGCGACGCTCGAATTGTCGGGCATGTCCAGGATCAGCGCGACCGCGTCGGCAATAGCGCCGGGGTCACTCATCTCGTCATGCGGAAGCTGGGAAATCGCGTGCGCCATCTCGGTATTGACCAGCCCCGGACAAATCGCCGTCGCCCGGATCCCCTGCTCCCACCCGGCCTGCCGCAACGCATGCGCCAACGCGACCACGGCGAATTTCGAAACCGAGTAGAGCCCCGAACCGGCCGACTTGACCCTCTTTCCCGACAGCGACGCCAGGATCGCGATCCGCCCGCGCTCGCTGCGCTCAAGCTCCGCCCACGCGGCCTTCGCCATCCGGCGCGGCGCCTTGAGATTGATCGCCATCAATTCATCGATCTGCGCGTCCGTGGCCTCGATGATCGTGCCGGGTGTCATGATCCCCGCCGAAGGTACGATCGCGTCGACCTGCCCGAAAACCTCCACGGCTTCTTTCACCCACGCCTCTTCCGAGCATGCCTCGGCGTCGTATTGAAACAGATGACAGTGCCCGCAGGTGTCCCATTCGGGCCTTTCGGGCCGCCGCATCCCAAGCGACAGGTTCCAACCATCCGCATGCAGACGCCGGGCGATCGCCTCGCCAATGCCCCTGTTCGCCCCGGAAATAAGCGCCGTTCGTCCAGTCACCAGATCTCTCCTTCTCCTTCATAAGTCAGCGCGGACCGATCCCGCGCGCCAGCCCGCGGTCGCACCATCGCGCAAGTGCAGCCACCGCGTGCCTACCACGCGCGGCCCCGCCCGAACATCCCGGGACACATGCGGAACGAGTTCACGAAAAAAGCCCGCATCGCCGGACAAGGGCACGCGGACACGATCCTGTCGCCGACGCGAAATCCGCCCTGATCCGGGTTCTGACGCCGCCACGGCGCGGCCCCTTCGGCGGGCGCGGGGTGGGCGGGTGGGCGCGCCCGCCAAAGGGGCCGCGCCCTCGACCTTTCAGCCGAACATGTCTTCGGTGATGCCGGCGTACCAGCCAAGGCTTTCGTTATAGGTGGCCTTGCGCAGCGCGCTGTCCTCGCCGGTCTGGCTGATGAAACCGTCCACCTTGGCGATCTTTTCATCCGTCGCCTGATAGCTCGCGCCGACCTTCACACCGTCATCGGTCTCGATCAGGCTCCAGCAGGTGTTCGAGAACTTGGCAGGGAACACCTTGGTGTCCAGAAGCGCCCCGCGCACCGCCATCGCCGCGACCTTGGCCTGGGAATTGGCCGAATAGCCCGATTTCGGCATGTCGCCCTGGTTGGTGGCGTCGCCCAGCACGTGGATATTCTCGTCCATCCGGCTCTGCATGGTGTGCGGCACCACCGGCGCCCAGTTGCCGTCCATTACGCCCGCCATCTCGCAGATCCGGCCCGCCTTCTGCGCCGGGATCACGTTGCAGGCATCCACCTTCTCGACCGCGCCGTCGATATCCACGGTCATCTCGTCGGGATTGACGCTCACGTTGCCGCCGCCGAAATCCGGCCCGAGCCAGTCGATCATGCCGCCGTAATGCTTCTGCCAGCCTTCCTGGAAAAGCGCCATTTTCGAAAATTTCGGCTTGGGATCAGCAATCAGGATCTTCGCGGTGGGGTTAATCTCCTTGAGAAGATGCGCCACCATGCTCACCCGCTCATACGGCCCCGGCGGACAGCGATAAGGGTTGGGCGGCGCCACCATGGCGAAAAGCCCGCCTTCCGGCATCGCCTCCACCTGCGCCTTCAAAAGCTCCGTCTGGCTCCCGGCCTTGTAGGCATGGGGCATCTTGTTCTGGCTCGCCAAGCTCCAGCCCGGCACCGAATCCTCGATGAAATCGATCCCCGGGCTCAGGATCAGCCGGTCATAGGGCAGCACCGCGCCCCCGGCCAGCGTCACGGTCTTTGCGTCGTTGTCCACACCCACGGCCCAGTCATGCACCACGTTGATGCCGTACTCCGTGGCCAGCGTGCCATAGCTGTGCCCGATCGAGCTCAGCTCGCGGAACCCGCCGATATAGAGGTTCGAGAAAAAGCAGGTGTAATAGGCCCGCGTCGGCTCCACCAGCGTGACTTCGATCTCGCCCGCGCTGTCCTTGGCGATATAGCGCGCCGCCGTGGCGCCCCCGGCGCCGCCGCCGATCACCACCACCTTGGGCTTTCCGTGATTTGCCGCGCGGACCATGGGCGCGGAAAGGGCCACCGCCGCCGCGGCGCCCGTGCCGATAAAGGCGCGTCTGTTCAGTGTCATTTCAAAGTTCCTCCCAAATAAAAGTACCGTTGTCTGCCGCGTGCGCCGCGGTCTAGTTGATCGTCTCGAAATAGGCCGCCAGCGCCGCGATCTCCTCGTCGCTCAGCCGGCCGGCCATCATCTGCATCACCGGGTGCGGACGCAGCTTTCGCTTGTAGGCATGCATCGCCACCACGAAATCCTCCGCGGGCCAGTTGGTGATCGACGGAATGCCGTCGTCATTACCGTCGCTCTGGTGACAGGTCAGGCATTCGCTCGACAGATACTCGCCATACTCGGGGTCCCCCACCATCGCCAGCACCGCCTCGGGCAGGTCCACCTCGCGTTTGCGCGCGGTGGGGTCAGCCTCGGGAATGTCGCGCGGATTGTCGGAAAACCGCCGCAGATAGGCCAGCAGATCGGCGCGCTCGCCCGCGTCCTCCAGCCCGTCAAAGCTCATCCGCGTGCCCGAAACCAGCGCCTTGGGGTTCTCGATATAGGCATCGAGCGTCCGAAGGTGCCATTCCAGCCCGTCCGCACCCGCGCGCCTGAGGCTGTCCGAATAGTGATACCCGTCCCCGACCGACGCCGCGCGCCGCCCGAAAATCCCGTTAAGATGCGGCCCGATCCCATTCTCGGCCCCGCGCCCCACCTCGTGACAGCCCGAGCACAGCCCAAAAATCTCCTCGCCGCGCGCGGCATCTCCGATGTCTTCGGCCCACCCGGCCGTTCCCCAGATCACGGCCAGCGCCGCAATCAGGCTCCTACCAGACATCAGGGTCGATTCCCTTTTCGCGCAACGCTTCAAATTTATCCTGCAAATACCTCTGAAAGCTTTGTTTTTCGTATTCGCCGGTCACTACATATTCCAGTGACGACAGGTAATGAAACGGCTTCAGATAGCCGGGCAGCCGAAACACCTCCGCCTCGCGGAAGGTCTCCGCGCCCACGTTATCCTTGCCGAAAATCACCGTGGTGGGCGTGAAATTCACGCCCCATTTCTGCGCCAGACGGCGTTCCTCCAGAACCGCGCCGTCGAAATCCGTCACCTCGCGCGCGCCCCAAAGGTCAAGCTGGATCACGTCGAAATGCTCTTGGATATAATCGGTGATCTCGGTGCGCTCAAAATTCACCTCGTGCAGCTCGCGGCAATAAGGACAGCCCGCCTGCTCATAAAGCACCAACAGGTGCCGCCCCTCATCTGACGCGGTGGCCAGATCGTCCCCCATTTCCAGAAAGGTGTCGAGCATCCAGGGCTGCTTGTGCAGCCCGTCATCGCCCATCGTGGCGGCAAATCCCGGACGCGCCATCATGGCCCCGGCCACGGTAGAGACGCAAAAAGAACGGCGAGTCAGCATGATCTCTCCTCCCTTGGATCAGTGCCGAGTGTGCCACAGAGCGCACGATTTACAAAACGGGGCCGGTCACCCGGCCCCGCAAAACACGTCACTGTGAATGCGACCTCAGGTATTCCACGATCGCCGCCTGATCGTCTTCCTTTTTGAGACCGGCAAAAGACATCTTCGTGCCCTTGGCATAGCTGCGCGGATTCTCCAGAAACGCCGCCAGTTCCGCCTCAGTCCAGGTCTTCCCGGCCTCACCCATCTCGGCCAGCGCGCCGGAATAGTTGAACCCGTCAAGGCCGCCGACGGTGCGCCCCACCACGTCGTTCAGATGCGGCCCGACGCGGTTCTTGGCGCCCTCGCCCACCATGTGGCAGGCTTGGCACTTCTTGAAGACCTTCTCGCCATCGGCCACCAGATCGGCATCAAGCGCTGCGGTTTCCACCGCGGCCTCCACGGCCTGCTGTTCGGTTGCCGGTTCGCTCGGTGCGGCCTCGGGCTCGGCTACGGCCATGTCGCTGGCCTCCTCGGTGGCGCTCTCCTCTTCCGGGGTCACGTCCAGAACGGCGGCGCGCATTGTGATCTCGACACTGTCCTTGCAGTTTTCCATGCACGGCTCGGCATTCCAGAAATGCGCCTCGGCCTCTTCGCGGTCATCCACGATGAACCCGTCGGCATTGGGCATTTCCACCTCCAGGAAATTCTCGTTCGAAAGAACGAAATCGTCTTCCACGAGGTAATTGGAATAGAGGATATAGGCCGTGATCGCATAGGTCTCGTCCACCGTAAGCGTCTGCGCACCCCCGAAGGGCATCGAGCGGTGTACGTAATCCCACGCCGTCGACAGGTAGGGCCAGTAGCTGCCAACGGTCTTGACCGGGTCCTTGTCGGCCAGTGTGCCATCGCCACCGGCCAGCTTGGGCCAGTTGCCCACACCCTCGGCGAATTCGCCGTGGCAGACCGCGCAATTGTTCGAAAACAGCGTCTCGCCATCCGTGACCGAGCCCGAGCCGACCGGCAGTTCGGTTGCATCAGGGCTGATATCCAGATCCCATGCCGCGATTTCCTCGGGCAGGGCCTTTCGCCCGATCCCCATCGGCCCTTCCGACGGGCCGGGCTGCGCATTTGCCGCCGCGATCACAAGCCCATAGGCCGAATTGGGCGCATCCGTCATCATCCGCGCCTCGCCCGGCAACGGGGACACGAACCGGTCCGCGAAATTGGCCGCCGCCGTCAGCACGACGCCCACGCCGACGACCGCGCCAGCATAAAGATTAAGAGACTTCGACATTCTCTGCCTCCCCGTTTTCCTTCACCCACCAGGTCTGGATGCAATTGTTGTGATAGATCGAGTTCTCGCCGCGCACCTCGCGCAGCTGCGCTTTCGTGGGCTGGACATAGCCGGTCTCGTCATGCGCCCGGCTCTGCAGGAACATCTCGCTGCCGTCCCACTCGATATCGAGATAGAACCGCGACAGCGCCTTGGAGTCACCTTCCTTGGCAAGCCGCGCCTGCGTCCAGTTCATGCCCCCGTCCGTGGACACGTCCACGCGGGTGATGGCACCCCGGCCTGACCACGCGAGGCCAGTGATGACCAGCGGCCCGGGGCCATGGGTGATGGGCGATTGCGGCGAGGGAGAGGTCACCACAGACTTCGCATCCATCTCCCATGTCCACTTGCGGCTCGTGCCATCCGCCAGCGTGTCGGTGTACTTGGAGGTTTCCTCGCGGCTCTCGGTCGGGCCGTCCTTGACCTCGACACGACGCAGCCACTTGACCCACATATTGCCTTCCCAGCCCGGCACGACGAGGCGCACGGGATATCCATGCTCCTTGCGCAGCGCCTCGCCGTTGGCCTTGAACGCCACCAGCACGTCGTCGAGCGCCTTTTCCATCGGAATCGACCGCCCGTTCGAGGACGCATCGGCACCCTCCACGTAGATCCATTTGTCACTCAGATCGCCCGCAGCCTCGAGCCCCGCCTCTTCCAGCAGGGTCCGCAGCGGCACGCCGGAATATTCCATATTGTGGATCATCCCATGCGTGAACTGCGCGCCGTTGAGCTGCGCACCGGCCCATTCCATGCCGGTATTCGCCGCACATTCGCAGAAATAGACATGGTTCTCGCGCGGGAACCGCTCCAGATCGGCATAGGTGAAGACCAGCGGCTGATCCACCAGCCCGTTGATCATCAGGCGGTAATCTTCCTTCTTGAGCTCAATGGCCCCCGAATGGTGCCGCTCGAACGCACAGCCCTGCGGCGTGATCGTGCCGTCCAGCGCATGAATGGGCGTAAAGTTGATCGAACTGATCGTATCGGCCGTCAGCCACTCCACGTTGCGGCGGATCACGTCATCCTCGAACCGGATCGGCAGGCCGTAAGGCGTGGCATCCACGCCCTCGCCCAGCCCGCTGGCCCAGTCCTGCACCTCGGTGATCAGCGGCTCGGGTCCATCCGCCGCGCGCGCCATCGCACCCCCGGCGACAGCACCACCCGCCGCAACCGCGCCCTTCAGGAACGCGCGGCGCGAGGCCCCCTTCTTTTTGGTCTCGGCAGTCATGTCTCTGACCTCCTCTTTCGTCTCATTCTCCACGGCGCTCAGACGCCGGTCACTTTCACGTTGTCATGCCCGGGGGCGGTCACCGTGCCCAACTTGCGAATGTGGCTTTCCACCACGTCCCAGATGGGCGGGCCTTCGGTGCCTTCGTTCACGCTGGCCCAGCCCGCGACGACGTAATTGCGCGCAGGATCAATGGCCCCGCCCGTGCTCAGCAGGGTCATGTCGGAAATGCGCTCACCCTGCGGCTTGGAGATATCGATCGCATAGCCCATGCCCCCGATCCGCACCATGTCGCCGCCCTGCTGATAATAGGGGTTGGGGTTGAAGATGTTGTCGGCCACGTCCTCCAGGATCACCTTGAGGAACTCGCCCGTCATTTCCGTCCGGTACGCCTCCGGGTAGGTCATCGAGGTGACCCCCCAGATATCCTCCCGCGTGATGTCCTGTCCGGGGATCAGGCTCGGCCCCCAGCGCACGCCGGGGCTCAGCGCGATCTCGGCATCCCGCTCGGACAAAAGCGCGTCACAGATCACGTCATCCCACGTGCCGTTGAAATTGCCACGGCGATAAAGCGTGTCCTCGGTCTGCCCGATCACCTCGGCCATCTCGGCCTCATAGGGCGCGCGCTGCTCGTCGATCAGCGCAGCCATGTCTTTGTCGGGCTGGATCACGTCCGAGAAGATCGGGATCAGCTTGTGGCGGAAGCCCATCATCCGGCCCTCGCGCACGTCCAGATCCACCCGGCTCACAAACTTGCCGTTCGAGCCAGAGGCCACGATGATCGTCTCGCCCACCAGCACCGGCTCGGGCACCGCGTCATGGGTGTGGCCCGACAGGATCACGTCGATCCCCTCGACCACGCCCGCCATCTGCTTGTCCACGTCAAAGCCGTTATGGCTCAGGACGACGACCAGATCGGCGCCCTGCCCACGCACGTCGTTGACAACCTCCTGCATCCGCTCGTCACGAATGCCAAAGCTGAAGTCCGGGAACATCCAGCCCGGGTTTGCGATGGGCATGTAGGGAAACGCCTGCCCGATCACGGCGATCTTGGCCCCGCCGCGCTCGAAGAATTCATACGCCTTGAATTCCTCAGAGGGCTCGTCCCAGGTTGCGTCGAAAATGTTCTGGCCAAGTGCTGCAAAGGGCAGCCCCTCGATCAGTTCGCGCACCCGGTCCTGCCCCAGCGTGAATTCCCAGTGAAAGGTCATCGCGTCGGGCTTCAGCGCGTTCATCACGTTGACCATGTCCTGCCCTTCGGTGTGATAGCAGGTGTAGGACCCGTGCCAGGTATCCCCGCCATCCAGTAGGATCGCGTCGGGCCGGTCGGCGCGGATCGCGTTCACCACCGTGGCCACCCGATCCAGCCCGCCGACACGGCCATATTCGCGGGCCAGCGACGCGAAATCCTCATAGGTCAGCGCGTAATCGCGCGGGCTGCCATCCTCGATCCCATAGGCCTGCCGGAAATCGGCCCCGGTCAGGTGCGGCACCTTCCCCTTGTTGTCGCCCACGCCGATATTGATCTCCGGCTCGCGGAAATAGATCGGCTTAAGCTGCGCGTGAATGTCGGTGACATGGATCAGGCTCACGTTCCCGAACGTGTCGAACTGCAAAAGCTGGTCCTGCGTCAGCGCCTGCTGCGCGGCCAGTTTCGCCCAGTTGCCGAAGCCGCTCGCGCCCACCAGCGCAGAGGCGGCCATGCCCACTTGCAGAAAATCACGACGAGAGATCATGAGGTGCCTTTCCATTCCCCGCTATTACATGCGGAAATTTGAATATATTTGAGTAAAGAAAACCCCGTAACCCATTGCGGGCACGGGGCATTCTCGTTTTTTAGTTGCGGACCGACGGGCCCTCGACCGACAGGCCGTTGCCGCGGCTTGCGACATAAAGCTCAAGCGCGATGAACTCCGGGCCGCCCGGCTTGAAGGTCTCGGCGCGGGTGTCCCGCACACAGCCCTTGAAGCGCGCATGCACCGTGTTCAGCTTGGCGTTCTTCAGACGGTAGGTCGGGAAACCGTTGATCTGGCCCTGGCTGAGGTGGTCGGCGCGGATCATGTTGCCATAGTTGTCCTCGTGGCAGTTCGCGCAGCTCAGCTCAAGCTGACCGGTCCGGGTATAGTAGAGCTCCTTGCCCTGCTCCCAGGTCTCGGCCGCCGGGCCGTCGATGGCGACGTTGACCGGCATGCCGCGCGATTGCAGCGAAATGAGCGCTTCCATGTTCGCCATCTGTCCGCTTGTGTACTTGTAGGGATCAGCTTTCATGTTCTCGGTCCGGCAGGCGTTGATCTGATGCGCCAGCGTGCGCACCTCGCCCGCGTCCTCGTTCCACTTCGGATAGACGGCGCGCACGCCCTCCATGCTTTCCGGGCCCTCGTGGCAGCTTGCGCAGGACTTGCCCGCCTCGCCTTCCACGGTGTTCCACTGTTCGCGGCCCGCATCGACGAAGATCATGCCGGGGTTGTCGAAATCGTCTGTCTCCAGCGCCTGCGTCTCGTCCGAGCGGAAGTGCCAGCCCGACATGATCGTATCGATGCCGGTCCCTTCCATATGCGCGGGCGCCGCCGTCTTGGTGACCATCTCGGTCTCGCCGTTGATGACAAGCGTGTCGTCATCGGGTTCGGCGAAGGCCACGCCGGGGGCGATCATCAGCGCGGCAATGGCGGTCAGTGCTTTGAATTTCATTGTGTTGTCCTTCCTCCCTGGAACAACCCCGCTCCGGAGATTTCCGGTGCGGGGCGCGCTCTCTCGGTATCAGCCGACGCTGATCGCCTGCGTGTCCGTATAGGTCGAGCCGTCATCGTCGTCCCAGACGAATTCGAACTCGCCCGCTTCGGGCACCTTGGCGTCGAACTCGAAATAGGGGTTGGTGGAAATGGCCGGCTCCATCTTCACGTTGATCACCGTCTCACCGTTGAACGAACAGGTGAAGTTGTTGATGATCGAACGCGGAATGACGTTGCCTTCCTTGTCCTTGCGCTGGCCCGATTCCATCTGGTGGCTGATCAGGCACTTGATCGTGATCACGTCACCAGCCGAGGCCGACTTGGGAACTTTCACGCGGGGGCGTACACCTTTTGCCATATCTTAAATCTCCTCTACCTTAGCCGCCGCAGCCGCCGATGGTGACTTTGACGTTCTTCGACGTGCGGGCAAAACTGCCGTCCGCCATCTTCGCCACGGCGATCACGTCTTGCGTGCCAGCCAGGCGAATACGGGTCTTGGCGCGGCTTTCGCCTGCCAACGGGCCGAAGTTGAAGGTTGCCACGGGGGGCGTCGGGTTGCCGGCCGCCAGCACCATGATCGACGCGGCGCCCTCAGCGCTCACTTCGATCGGCACGGTGTTGCCGTTCTCGGCGATCTCCGGCGCGATCAGGTCGACACCGCTGTCGGCCAGATCGGCCCCGCCGGTGAACTCGTTGATCAGGTCATCCACGGCCGAGGCCATGGCCGGCATCGGCAGGGCGGCAACCACGAGGGCCGCACCGCCAACCGCCAGCGTTTCACGTCTGGTCAAGTCCATTGTCATCTCCTTTGTCTCACAGAGCAGGATCCGGAAAACCGACCCGGCTCACTGTTCCTTCTGGGTCATCAGGAAGGCCACCACATCCTCGATCTGCTGGGCTGTCAGCAGCGTGTCGAGAGGTCCCTCCGGCGCCTCGCCGGTATAGGCGTCGCCCGGGCGGATATAGCCTTCGTTCTTGAAGTAGGCGGGCATGATCGTGCCCGGGAACATCTTCTTGGCATTCGCCACGATCCCGCGCAGTTCCGCTTCGCCCCAGCGGTCGCCGACGCCGTCAAGCATCGGGCCGATTTCGCCGTGGAACGGCGCATCGTTGAGCGCCGTCACCTGATGGCAGGCAATGCAGTTGCCGATCGACTTGGTCTTCATCACCAAGGCGCCGTTTTCCGCATCGCCGGGCTGCCCCGTCAGGGAGTCCTCGATCTGGCCGTATTCGCCGTAGGTGACAGAGGCCGGCGTTACGTCGCCGGCGATCAGGGGCGTTGCGACCAGTGCCGCCGCCAAAGTCGTGAGTGTAAACTTCATAGGTCCTCCCGTGGCTTCCAGTCCCTCTTGGATAGCTCGTGTATACGGTAGTTCACAGTCCGGCGGCGACGCAACTACAAATTCACACTTTTGAATTATTTATTATGGGGCACCGATCTCTCTACTGTTTTTCGGCCGCGCGCTCCTGAATTCGGCGCGCATGGTAGCGCTGAAAATCTTCTCCGTTTTCAACGTCATAGCGCTTCTCGTTGACCCAGGTCAGCATGTCCAAAGTCGTGCTGGCAGAGAACGCGCCAGGCTGTAATGCGACCTGAGCCTGAGCCGTGGATTCATCCTCCGGCACCTCTTCCGGCAGGAAGATCAACGATGGCGTGAACAGAATCCCCCACTTCCGCGTCGCCGCCTTTTCGGCCATCGCCTCGCCATCGAAATCGACGATTTCCCGGTCGCCATGCAGGTTCAGCTGCACCACGAAATAATTCTCCGAGATATAGTCCGCGACCGCAGGTACGGGGAACACATCCTCATGCATCTTCTTGCAGTAAAGACAGCCGCGCTGCTCCACCATCAGCAACAGGCGTTTGCCCTCGGCGTTGGCCTCCTCCAGATCCTCGCGCAGATCCAGAAAGGTCTCGCGCATCCAGGCGGCCTTGTGCAGCCCGTCATCGCCCATTTCTGCCGCCCAGGCAGGCAGCGCCAGCAGCGCCGCGGCCAGTGTCGTGATCCAGTGTTTCATGACGTCTCTCCCTCGCTTAAATCTGACTGAAGACCGGAAAAGCCTCCAACAGCCAAAATGCGATCTCGTTGATCCGGTTCGTGACCAGAAGCCCCGCGAAGACGATCAGCAAGACACCCATCACCTTCTCCACCTTGCCCAGATGCTGCCGGAACCGCTTGGCAAACCGCAGGAACGGCTTGATGAACAGCGCCGCCACCACGAAGGGCAGCGTCAAACCGACCCCGAAAATCAGAAGCAGGCCCAGCCCCTGCCACGCGGTCTCCTCGAAGCTCGCGGTCATGATCACGGCGGTCAGCACCCCGCCAACACAAGGCGTCCAGCCCGCGGCAAAGGCCAGCCCCACCACGTAAGAGCCCAGCACCGACATGTTCGCCGTGTCGCCCGCCTGCACCTGGAATTGCCGGTCGAGAAACCCGATCCGGATCACGCCCAGGAAATGCAGCCCCATGACGAAAATGATGCCTGCCGCCACCCAGCGGAATTCGGCCTGATAGGCCCGGAACATCTGGCTCAGCGAAAACGCCGCCGCGCCCAGCAGCACGAATACCGTGATGATACCAAGCGAAAACATGATCGACGACAGAACCGCGCGCCGGCGGATATCAGCGGGAAGCTCGCCCGCCTCGTTCAGCGCGCCAAGCCCCGATCCGGCCATGTATCCGAGGTAAAAGGGCACGATCGGCAAGATGCAGGGTGAGAAAAACACCACAAGCCCGCCGAAAAACGCGCCCCAGAGCGAAACGTCGAACATGCGCGCTTTCCTTTTGTTGTAGTATCAACATATTCAAATTACGTTGTATGACACAACAGCTAATAGAGTTTCTCGGGATGCCACACAGACGGGCACTGCTTTTTTCGATCTTCCTCGCCGCGCTGGCCGCCCTGCCCGCGCGGGCGCTGGAACTCGTGATGGTCGAACAGCCCGGCTGTCACTATTGTATCGAGTGGAAAGATACGATCGGCCCGATCTACCCCAAGACCGCCGAGGGCAATTTCGCCCCGCTGCGCATGGTCCAGATCAAAGAGATGGACGAGACGGATATCGCCCTCACGGGCGGACGCGTGGTTTTCACGCCCACATTCCTTCTGGTCGAGAACGGAAAAGAGATCGACCGCCTCGAAGGCTACCCCGGCGAGGATTTCTTCTGGCCGTTGCTGGAACGTATGCTTACGCGCAATACCGATTTCACCTCGCCCGAGGTTACAAACTAAGTGCGGGATCGCCCGCCACATGAGGACGGACAAACTATGGGACTGCCGGTTTTCGACAAGACGCTCGACGACGCGGAAATGGACCGCATGATGACCAACGCCACCCATGCGGCCAATTTTCTCAAGGCGATCAGCCACGAAGGCCGGCTGATGATCCTCTGTCATCTGGTCTCCGGCGAGAAATCCGTCACCGAACTGGAAGAGCTGCTTTCGGCCCGTCAGGCCGCCGTCTCGCAACAGCTGTCGCGCCTGCGCCTGGAAGGGCTGGTGGTGCCCCGCCGTGAGGGCAAGACCATCTACTACAGTCTCGCCGACGAGCGCCCTCGCAAGATCCTCGAAACGGTGTATGATCTTTTCTGTGCGCAGGACTCGGGACCACGCGAAAGCTGAGGAACCTCCCTGCGCACACCGGGAGGACGACATGTATAACTGGATAAGTGACGCCGCACTGGTGGCGCTTGTGGGCCTTGGCTCGGGCCTTCTGCTGGGGCTGGCCGCGCGGCTGGGACGGTTTTGCACTTTGGGCGCGATCGAAGATCTTCTCTACGGCGGCTCCTCCCTGCGCATGCGCATGTGGATCCTCGCGATCGGCATCGGCATCATGGGCAGCTTCGCCCTGATGGGCGCAGGCCTCTTTGATCCCGCGCAAAGCTACTATCTCTCGATCCGCTGGATGCCGATGGCGTCGATCCTCGGTGGCCTCATGTTCGGCTACGGCATGGCGCTGGCGGGCAATTGCGGCTACGGCATGCTGGCCCGGCTCGGCGGCGGCGATCTGCGCGCCTTCGTGGTGATGCTGGTCATGGGGGTTGCGGCCTATGCCGTGCTCTTCGGCCCGCTCGCCGGCCTGCGCAACATGATCTTTCCGCAGGTCGATGTGACCGACACGCCCCCTGGGCTTGCCCACATGATCTCTGCCGCCACCGGCCTCGGCATCCCGGCTCTGGGCCTCGCCATGGGCGCGGCGGTCACGCTTGGCGCTCTTGCCTCGCGCAGCCTTTTGTCAGAACCGTCCGCGATTTTCTGGTCGCTCATCGTGGGGGTCGCGATCCTCTTTGGCTGGGCGGGCAGCACCTGGGTCGCCACGCATGGCTTTGCCGCGATGCCGGTCGTCTCGCACAGCTTTTCCGCCCCCGTGGGCGAAAGCCTGCTTTACGTCATGACCGCCTCGGTGCGCGCGCCCTCTTTCGCGGTGGGCTCCGTCGCGGGCGTCGTGCTCGGCGCCGTCGTAGGCTCGCTCTTCAAGGGACACTTCCAGTGGGAGGCCTGCGAAGACCCGCGCGAGCTGCGCCGCCAGATGCTGGGCGCGGGGCTGATGGGCGCGGGCGCGGTGCTCGCCATGGGCTGCACCGTGGGTCAGGGCCTCTCGGCCTTCTCCGTGCTCGCGGTCTCGGCGCCGGTGACCTTCCTGGCGATCTTCGCTGGCGCCGCCCTCGGCCTGCGCCAGCTCATCACGGGCTTTCAACCAGCCGAGTAAGGCTCAGCCCAGCACATCGTGCCATTCGGGATGCCGCCGGAACTGGCTGGCGGCAAAGGGGCAAAGCGGCGTGATCGTCTTGCCCGCCGCCCGCGCATCCTCGACCGCGCGCCGGACCAGCGCCTCGCCCACGCCCTGCCCGCGATACACGTCCGGCACGCCGGTATGGTCGATGATGATCGCCTTCGCCCCCAGCTTGGAAAAGGTCAGCTCCGCCTCCGGCCCACCGTCAAGGCGCACCCGGTAGCGCCCCTTGCTCTCGGTCTCGTCCAGATGAATGTCCATGCCCGCCCTTTCCTGCTCAGCCCAGAAGCAGCTTAGCGGCAATCGCCCACATCACCAGCCCCACCAACGCATCGAGGCCCCGCCACGCCGCTGGCCGCGCGAAAAGCGGCGCCAGCCCCCGCGCGCCGTACCCCAGCGAAAAGAAAAAGACGAAGCTCGCCGTCATGGCCCCCAGCGCAAAGGCCAGCCGGTTGTCATACTGCGCCGAGATCGACCCCAAGAGTACGACCGTGTCGAGATAGACATGCGGATTGAGCCAGGTCAGCGCGAGACAGGTGAGAAGCGCGGCGCGCAGGCTCCCCGCGCCCTGCCCCGCCTTCAGCGCCTCACCCCCGCGCCAAGCGGCCCAAAACGCCCGCGCGCCGTACCACAGCAGAAACGCCGCCCCGCCATAGCGCATGATCCGCTCCAGCCCCGGCACCGCCTCGGCCAGCGCGCCGAACCCCGCGACGCCCGCCGCGATCAGCACCGCATCGCTCAGCGCGCAGGTGAGCACGACGGGCAGCACATGCGCCCGCCGCAAGCCCTGCCGCAGCACGAACGCATTCTGCGCCCCGATGGCGAGGATCAGCGAAAACCCAAGCCCGAACCCGGCCAGTACAGCTTCCATGTACGATTCTCCCGCCTCGTAGGCCGTGCTTCCGCGCGGCATTGCGTTATGGCCCATGTCGTCTAAAGTGATCGTCAGCACAAGTCACACATCCCCAAGATGTGACAGCACGAGGATCGGCAGATGGGCAATCACCTCTACTATGGCGACAACCTCGCCGTGCTGCGCGAAAGCATCGCGGATGAAAGCGTCGATCTGATCTATCTCGACCCGCCCTTCAACTCCAACGCCTCCTACAACGTGCTATTCAAAGGCCCGCACGGCAATGAAAGCGCGGCACAGATCGAGGCCTTCGACGACACCTGGCACTGGACCGATGCCGCCGAGGAAGCCTTTGGCGAGGTCCTGCGCTCCGGCAATGGCGCGGCGGCGGAAATGCTGCGCGCGATGCGCAGCTTTCTGGGTGAGAACGACATGATGGCCTATCTCGCCATGATGGCCGTGCGGCTGCTGGAGCTGCACCGGGTTCTGAAACCCACCGGCAGCCTCTATCTACACTGCGACCCGACGGCGAGCCACTACCTTAAGATCCTGCTGGATGCGGTGTTTGGCGCGCGTTGTTTCAAGAATGAAATTGATTGGAAGCGGACGACAACCCACAGCGATGCAAAAACTTGGAGTAACAACGCAGACTGTATCCTGTTCTACGCCAAGTCCGAAAAGGGATTTATCTGGAACACACCGCGAGAGCCGCATTCCGAAGAATACGTGAAGTCTAAATACGGTCGAGACGACAAAGACGGACGTGGACCTTATCACTTGGATAATATGACAAGTCCAAGTCCTCGCCCAAAGATGATGTACGAATGGAAAGGCTTTCCATTCCCGGAAAAAGGCTGGCGATATCAACACGAAACGATGCAGCGCCTTCATGATGAGGGTCGAATTTGGTATCCGACAACCGAAACGGGTGAAATGGACCATTCAAAAAGGCCTCGCCTTAAACGCTATCTTAACGAAATGGAAGGCGGTGTCATGGGCGACATCTGGACGGATATCCCACCGCTGAACTCCCAGGCCAAAGAACGCCTCGGGTATCCCACCCAGAAACCCGTCGCGCTCCTCGAACGCATCCTCTCCGCCTCCTCCAACGAAGGCGACGTGGTGCTCGACCCGTTCTGCGGCTGCGGCACCACCGTCCATGCCGCCGAGAAACTGGGGCGCAACTGGATCGGCATCGACGTCACCCACCTTGCCATTGGCCTCATTGAAAAGCGCCTGCGCGATGCTTTCCCCAAGGTCGAGTTTACCACCCATGGCGTGCCACAGGACATCTCGGGCGCGCGCGACATGGCCAACCGAGGCCGCACCGACAAGAATTACTATTTCGAGTTCGAAAAATGGGCGCTTTCTCTCATCAACGCCCAGCCGGGCAACATGGGCAAGAAAGGGGCCGACAAGGGGATCGACGGCAATATCTATTTCGGCAAGACCGACCGCGCCATCGTCTCGGTCAAGGCCGGTGACAATATCGGCGTCGGCATGATCCGCGACCTGCGCGGCGTCATCGAGCGCGAAAAGGCAGAGATCGGCATTTTCCTCACCCTGACCGAGCCGAAGAAGACCATGGTAGCCGAGGCCGCCGCCGCCGGTCAATTTCAGATGGAGGGATTCGAGCCGGTGCCGCGCATCCAGATCGTCACGATTGAAGAGGCGTTAAACTTGCGTGACCGCGCCGTGCGCCTGCCCGCCCGCCGCGACGACACCTTCAAAAAGGCCGCGCGCGAGGAAGATCGAACCGCTCAGGGAAAACTCGACCTGTAGGGCGGGCTTTTAGCCCGCCATGACACCCTGAAAATTTTGTACAAAATGGACAAAGGCCCTGAAAAACCTGCTCCATTTTGTACAAACCGGCCCCGGATCACTCCGCGGCCAGTTGCGCCATCACCTCGTCGGAGGCCTCGAAATTCGTCGTGACGTTCTGCACGTCATCGTCGTCTTCCAGCGCCTCGATCAGCTTCATGAGCTTCTGCATGGCCTCAAGATCCAGCTCGGTCGTGTTGGTCGGACGCCACACCAGTTTGGTCTCCTGGCTCTCGCCCAGCTCCGCTTCCAGCGCTGTCGAGACCTCGCTCAGATCCGTGTCGGCACACCAGATGATGTGGCCATCCTCGCCCGATTCCACATCTTCTGCCCCGGCCTCGATCGCGGCCATCATCACCGTGTCGGCGTCTCCCGCCTCCGCTGGGTAGCTCACCGCACCCTTGCGCTCGAACATGAAGCCCACGGATCCGGTCTCTCCAAGGTTGCCGCCGTTCTTGGTAAAGGTCGAGCGGACGTTCGACGCGGTGCGATTGCGGTTGTCGGTCATCGCCTCGACGATCACCGCCACCCCGTTGGGCCCGTACCCTTCGTACCGGATTTCTTCATAATCCTCCCCATCGCCCCCCATCGCCTTCTTGATGGCGCGGTCGATATTGTCGTTGGGCATGGATTGCGACTTGGCCTGCTTGACGGCAAGGCGCAGGCGCGGGTTCTTGTCCGGGTCCGGATCGCCCATCTTGGCGGCGACGGTTATCTCCTTGGAAAGCTTCGAGAAAAGCTTGGCCCGCTGGGCGTCCTGGCGGCCCTTGCGGTGCTGGATATTGGCCCATTTGGAATGGCCGGCCATGGTGACCTCCGGAAAATCTGCTGACGATCTGGCACTCTATATGTCACCGGACGGCGGTGCTGCAACCCGCTTGCATCGCCATGCGTTTCGCGTTTGTCTGCAACACCTGCACGGGAGGTTTCGTGACCCAGGACCAGATCGCCCTTTTCGCCATTTTCGCGGTCCTCTTCGGTCTTCTGATCTGGGGCCGGATCCGCTTTGATCTCGTCGCCTTCGCCGCACTGCTGGTCGCCGTGCTCTGCGGTCTCGTGCCGGCGGAAGACGCCTTTTCGGGGTTCGGCCACCATGCCACGATCATCGTCGCCCTGGTGCTCGTGGTCTCGTCCGGCCTCGTGCAGGCCGGGGCGGTGCAGATGATCACCCGCACCCTGATCGACAGCACACGCTCCGTTCAAGCCCACATCGCAACCATGAGCGGGCTGAGCGCCGCTTTGTCCGGCTTTATCAACAACGTAGCCGCGCTTGCCCTGTTGATGCCCGTCGACGTGGAAACCGCCCGCAAGGCCGGGCGAGCGCCCGGTCTCACACTGATGCCGCTGTCTTTCGCCACGATCCTTGGCGGGATGGTCACACTGATCGGCACACCGCCCAACATCATCATCGCCTCGATCCGCGAAGAGGAGCTGGGCGAGAGCTTCGCCATGTTCGATTTCACGCCTGTCGGCGCGATCACCGCCCTCGCCGGGGTGGCCTTCGTGGCGCTGATCGGCTGGCGGCTGATGCCCGCGCGGGTCTGCGACCAGGACAGCAGCGCGGAATTGCGCGATACATCCGTCTACCTGGCCGAACTTCTGGTGCCTCAGGACAACCCGATCATCGGTCAGACCGTCGGCGACGTCTACGACGCAGGCGGCGACCAAGACGTTGATATCCTAGGGCTTATTCGTGACGGGAAACGCCGCTTCGGCAGTGCCCGGCGAACCGGAATCCGGGCGGGTGACGTTCTGGTGCTCGAAGCCACAGCCGAAGCGCTGGAAGAGTTCCGGTCGACCCACAAGCTCGACTACACCGATGCCGACCGCCGCGACGCTACTCGCGAAAATGCCGACGGGCTGGAATTGCTGGAACTTGTGGTGCCCCGCGACGCGCGCATCGCCGGAAAAACGGCGCAGTCCATCGGACTCCACTGGCGGCATCGCACCGTCGTCGTGGGGGTTTCCCGCCAGGGTCGGCAAATCCGCAACCACCTGCGCCGGGTCAAGGTGCAACCGGGCGATATCCTACTGCTCCTCACGCCCAAGGACGACGCGATCAACGTGGCCGACTGGCTCGGCTGCCTACCGCTGGCCGAGCGCGGCCTGTTCGTGATCCGGCAGGACAAGGTCTGGCTGGCCATCAGCCTTTTCGCGGCGGCCGTTTTCGCGGCGACCTTCGGGATCGTGTCCTTGCCGATCGGGCTTGGCTGTGTCGTCGTCGCCTATCTCCTCACCGGGGTGCTGCCGGGAAACGATCTTTACAGAAAGGTGGAGTGGCCCGTGGTCGTGCTGCTCGGCTCACTGATCCCGCTCGGCACCGCGCTCAAGGATACCGGCGGCACGGACCTTCTGGCCAGCCAGCTCCTCACGTTGACCGAAGGCCTGCCCGCGTGGGCGGTGCTGACCGCGTTGATGGTGGTCACCATGACGCTGTCGGATGTACTCAACAACACCGCTACAAGCCTGGTTGCGGCCCCCGTTGGCATCGAAATGGCCCGGACGCTTGGCGTCTCTCCAGACCCGTTCCTCATGGCGGTCGCAGTAGCGGCCTCCTGCGCGTTTCTCACGCCCATCGGTCACAAGAACAACACGCTTATTATGGGTGCCGGCGGCTATCAGTTCGGCGACTACTGGCGCATGGGCCTGCCCCTGGAATTGCTGGTCGTGGCGGTTTCGATCCCGGCTATCCTGGTGTTCTGGCCCCTCTGACGGAACCTGTTCCTTGCGCCTGACGTTTGATCATCAAGCAAGCAATCGAAGGTGAAACATATGTCAGAGACGCAGAAAACCACGATGCCCATCGTCCAGATGGCAAAGGAAAACACCGAATTCCGAGAGGTCATCTACACCGGGGACAAGACGCAGCTGGTGCTGATGGCCGTGCCCGAAGGCGGCGAAATCGGTGGCGAGGTCCACGAAGGCCACGACCAGATCCTTATTTTCGTCGAGGGCACCGGCAAAGCCAAGATCGGCGAGGCCGAGACGGAGGTAACGGAAGGCGACCTGTGCTTCGTGCCGTCCGGCGCTTTCCACAACTTCACAAATACCGGTAGCGGTCCGCTCAAGCTTTATACGACGTATTCGCCGCCCGAGCACGCCCCGGGCACCGAGCATGCGACGAAAGCCGAAGCCGACGCCGAATAGTCGTGAAACCGAACCTTGCGTTAGGTTGATGCGAGATCGCCCGTCACCTGCAGTGGCGGGCGATTTCACGTTCACGCAGCCCCGTTTCGACAAGCAGACAACGGTCGCGCGCCTCGTAGTAGTATCCGCGCGCGTACCATTGCACGGCCCGGTCCATATTGCCGTCCGAGACAAGCCATGCGCCCCGCAGGTATTTGACCGCGTACCTCAGATTGGTTTCCGCGTCCAAAAGATCAGATGGACGCCCGGCAAAGCCCATGCCGCGCGCCGTGGCAGGAAGGATCTGCATCATCCCGTAATAAGGTCCGTTGCGCGCAGCCGGGCGGTAGTCGCTCTCGCGTTGAATGACCTTGTGCACCAAAGGCCGCGGCACTTCGTAGAAATCGGCGTATTGATTGACGAGCGCCCTGAGATGCGGGGTCTCATTGGGATAAAGCGGCACATCCGGCGCGACCTGCGGTTCCGGCGTCCGGCTTCCGCATCCCGCCAAAAGCACGGCAACGAAGAATAATCCAAAAATCCTGCGCATGTTTACGGCCCTGCATGCCTTTTGCTCCGTTTCGTCTTTCCGCCAATGCGCCGTTTTACGCAAGACCGCGTATTTCGGACCGGCGGCTTTTCGCGCGGCGCTAAAGCGGCCAGATCAGCGGAATGATCGCACTGGCCAAAAGGCCGATACTCAGATTGAGCGGAATGCCCACCTTGAGAAAATCCGTGAAGCGGTAACCGCCCGGGCCATAAACCAGTGTATTCGTCTGATAGCCGATCGGCGTCGCGAAACTGGCCGAGGCGGCCACCATAACCGCCACGACAAGAGGCCTTGCATCGATCCCCATGGCCTCGGCCAAACCGATCGCGATGGGTGTGACGACGACCGCCACGGCGTTGTTGCTAATCAATTCCGTTAGGATTGAAGTGATCAGGTAGATCGCCCAGACGATCATGACCGGAGGGAGGCTCGACAGAAACGGCGCCAGAGCTTGCACAATCAATCGCACGGCGCCGGATGCCTCGAGCGCGGCGCCAATTGCGAGCATCGCGAAAATGAGCGCCAACAAGCGTCCCTCGACAAAGGAAAATGCCTCGTCCGCGTCGATGCAGCGCGCAAGCAGAACGACAGCAACGGCAATCACCGACAGCGCAAGGATTGGCGCGACGCCGAACGCGGCGAGAATGACGATCCCCGCCAGTGCCGTCAGCGCCAGCGGCGCGTGCCCGCGCCGGAACGCCCGCGCCGAAGGATGAGAGACATCGACGAGATCCATTTCGCTGGCCAGCCGCTTGATGTCCTCCGGCGCGCCTTCAAGCAAAAGGGTGTCGCCCACCCGAACGATGAGTTCATCAAGCTGCCGGCCGATATTCTGGTTTCGGCGATGCACCGCCAGCGGATAGACCCCGAAGCGCCGCCGCAGACGAAGCGCCCCGAGCGAGCGTCCGACCATCTTGCAGCCTGGCGTGATCAGAACCTCGACCGTCGTCGTTTCCACCGCCGAGACCTGATCCACCCGTTTGAGGCTCTTGTTGGTCTGCAGGCTCAGAAGCTCGGTCATCTGTGTGCGCAGAACCACCCGGTCCCCGACCTGAAGCTCCACCCCCTTGAGATTGCGCCTGAGCGAGACATCGCCGCGAATGACGTCGATAAGCCGTACGCCCTCGCGCTTGAAGAGCTGAACCCCGGTGACTTCGCGCCCAATGAGGTTGCTGTCGGGCGGGATCACCGCCTCGGTGAAGAATTTCATCTTCGAGCGGTCCGACAGCATGTCCGCCATGCTTTCGCGCTCGGGCAAAAGCCGCTGCCCGATGAAATAGAAGTAGATGGCGCCCCACGCGATCAGGCACAGCGCCAGCGGTGTGACCTCGAAAATCGTGAACGGCTCAAGCCCTTGCGCACGCGCCACACCGTCGACCAGCAGGTTGGTCGACGTGCCGATCAGGGTAAGCGTTCCACCCAGGATCGCAGCATAGCTGAGCGGCATCAGCAATTTCGAGGCCGGCACATCGAAGGTGCGCGACAGCTGCACGAAGATGGGGATCATGACCACGACCACCGGCGTATTGTTCATAAAGGCCGAAGCCACGACCACAAAGCAGAGCAGCATGGCGATTGCCAGCCGGGGCCGCGTCTTGGCCTGCTGATCCGCCATGGTTGTAAAGGCATCTAGAGCGCCTGTGCGCACCAACGCGCCCATGACGATGAACATCGCCGCGATCGTCCAGGGGGCGGGGTTGGATAACACGCTTAACGCCGCGTCGTAGGGCAGAATGCCAAGCGCAAGCAAGAGCGCCGCACCGGCGATCGCCACGACCTCGGTCGGATAGATTTCTTTGACAAAGAGCGCGAACATCGCCGCAACGACGACCAAAGCAAGCACCGCCTCGCCCGTCTGCGAAAGCTCTATCAATTGCATTAGCTCTGCCTGTGTCCGGTGCCGTCTGACGCATCATCCTTCATGGCGGTGGTCGGGGCAAGGGGGATGGCTGGCTTAGGCTGAACAAGGAATATCCCCGCCACCATGAGCGCCAGAGAGGCCCAAAGCGTGCTGGAATAGCTTTCCTGCAGCAGCGCCATGGACCACAGCACACCAAACCCCGTCACAAGATAGGAAACCTGCGCGGTAAAGACCGACCCGGCCCGCCCGGTTAGCCAGACATAGGTCGCGTAGACCGCGGCATGAACGGTGGAATTCGCGACGAGCGCCAGATCGGCGATGCCGTAGGGCGGGAGGGGGTTGATCCACTGTCCCGAAACCAGCGCCAGCGGCAGCGTCACCGCCATCGCCAGAACCGAGGCAGCCGCCAGCACCTGTATTGGATCAAGCCCATAGGTGCCGAAGCGGGCCACGACATTGACCTCGCTCGCGTAACAGAACGGGGCAATCAGGGCGACCGGTACGAAAAGCAGCGCAACGCCTTGCGGCAGCCCCGCCTGCGGACCGAGCAGCAGCAGGATGCCCCCAAAGCCAAACAACAGCCCTAGCAGGCGGATCGCGCGAAATCTGTCGTTTCCCAGTAAAAGCGCCAGAGGAAAGGCGAAGATCGGAACACTTGAAATGACGATCGACAAAACGCCGCCCGGCAAGTGCTGCGCCGCCGTATAGTAGGCCACATCAGGCAATACCGCGCCAAGCATCGCCACGGCGATCAACAATCCCCAGGCGCGCCGCAAGGACGGAAACCTACGCCCGCGCAGTGCATTGAAGCCAAGCATGAGCCCCGCCACGATGGCCACCTGCCAGAAAATCAGGCCGAGCGGACCATAGCCTGTGCTGACCGCAACCTTCGCCAACGGGATACACAGGCCCCAGCCTGCGCCCATGGCGATAAGGACAACGCTCAGGAAGAGGCGGTCACCCAATGGCGGGCCCAGCCTCTGGCAATCGCCCGCCATGTCGCACCATCTCGGTCCGAACCGCCTTGCCTGTGGCGTCGTCGGTTTCCACATAAAGCCCCGACAATGTGACGTCGCCCATGGCCGGGGTGAAGCGCTCTTTGCCCATACCGGTTACGAACCGCCGCATCGGCTCGGCCTTGTCCATACCGATCACGCTTAGGTAATCGCCGCACATGCCGGCATCAGTCTGGTAAGCCGTGCCCCCGGGCAGGATTTGCGCATCTCCGGTCGGCACATGAGTGTGTGTACCCACCACCACGCTTGCGCGCCCGTCGCAGAAATGACCCATGGCCATCTTCTCGCTTGTCGCTTCGCAATGCATATCGATCAGTGCGGCTTGCACCGCGCCGCCACGCGGGTGGCTGCGCAGCACGGGATCAACGGCCGAGAACGGATCGTCGAACGCCCGCTTCATGAACACCTGCCCCAAAACTTGCGCGACAAGCACCTTTCGGCCTCGACCGTCTTGAAACACGCGGCAACCCCGGCCCGGTGCGCCCTTGGCAAAGTTGATTGGCCGGATAACGCGTGGCTCGGTCTCGATGAATTGCAGCATGTCCTTCTGATCGAAGGCATGATCGCCGAGTGTTACGCAATCGGCACCTGCCTCCAGCAGCAGCTTGGCATGCGCGCCCGTCAGCCCCATTCCACCCGACGCGTTTTCACCGTTTACAACGACAAAATCGAGCTTCCACGCTGTGCGTAATTTCGGCAAAGTTTCCGCCACAGCACGCCGTCCGGCGCGACCCATCACATCGCCAAGGAATAAAAGTCTCATGCGCTAGGTGTTAGGGCCGCAGGGCACGGAGGGCAACCCACATGGTAACACATAGAAACCCTCCGTTTTGCGCAACTCCATAAATCGTTTTGGTCAAGCTTTTCCGCAAATTTCTGATTTAGGCCTGAACATGCACAACCTTCGCGAAGTTTGCCTCGTGTCTCATTTGCAATGACAACGGAACATAAGATGTGAAGAACGAGCGTCGTACTCCGGTCAATTTCCGGAGGCCGTTGTTCCATCGGGATTGATCGCAGCCTGAGCGTCTTTCAATTGCGCCATGCAGGCTTCGGTGTCGCCCGCTTGCATCGCACGCTCTGCCTCGTCCAGGTAGCCATCCACAGTTTCCACGTTTGGCGGTTTTCCGAACCAGTTCTCCGTCGGCTTTGCGTCCTTGGCTACGACCTCTGCCTCACCCTCGTCGGTAGAAACGGAAACCTCGCCGGTCTCGATAAGGTCTTTCTTTTTCTCGGCCCATTCTTCCGAAATCAACTGGAATTGTGCGTTGCAGGGGGCCGGTGCTTCTTCTGCGGCAAAGGCTGGAATTGTCAAAAAGACAAGCGGAATGATAAAGGTCGTGACGGATTTTTTCATGGCGTACTGTTTTATCCCCTCGTAGAGCGTTGAGTGACGTGAACAGGCGAACACCGAATTCGTTCCATCACGCGTGACACAAGTCATCCCGTCTGATTGGTCGAACACGCGCCGGTCGAGGCCGCGTCGAGGAGCTAAAACGAGATCACCTCCGCTTCGGTCACTAGCAGGTCGAGCGGCTGATCGGTCGGTTCGAGAGGCAAGTTCTCTGCCTCTTGGGCACTGTAGGCAAACCCAATGGCCAATGTGGCGCGCTTCGCCCGCAGCCTTTCGAGCGTCCGGTCATAGAAACCGCCGCCATACCCGAGGCGCCCGCCTTTTCTATCGAACGCCACCAAGGGCACGATCAGGATCTCGGGTTCGAAGTAATCATCGACCGCCGGAATCTGCGCCCCGAACGGGCCGTCTTTCAGCGCGATCCCGGGTTCCCACCGGGAAAACTTCAAGGGCTGACCCGCTGCCTGGATCACCGGCACGCCCACGGGGCCATGCGCGGCGGCCTCTTCCATGGCCGGCAGGGGATCAATCTCGGTTCGGATGGGCATATATCCCGCCAGCGGCACGCCGCGATACCCCGCAAGGCATTCCGACAGGAGAGAGGAGGACGCCCCGATCGCCGCCTCGTGCGCCAGCTTGCGCCGGGCAAAAGCCGCCTTGCGCGCCTCGGCCTTGACGGCTGCCAGATCGGTCACAACAACACCACTGCGGCAAGTCCCAGAAAGGCGAAGAAGCCCACCACATCCGTCACGGTCGTCACGAACGCGCCCGAGGCAAGTGCGGGATCCACGCCGATCCGGTCGAGGACGACTGGAATGACCGTTCCGGCAAGCCCCGCCATCACGAGATTGATGACCATCGCGGCACCGATGACGTAACCCAGTTGCGGCCCGCCGAACCACAACACGCCAACAATGCCCATCACCACCGCGAAGATGACGCCGTTGACCAACCCCACAAGCACTTCGCGCCGAATAAACCGCCACACGTTAGAGCCGGTCAAATCCTTGGTGGCGATGGCGCGCACCGCGACGGTCAGGCTCTGGGTGCCCGCGTTGCCGCCCATCGACGCGACGATGGGCATCAGCACAGCCAGCGCAACGATCTGCGCGATCGCGGCCTCGAATTGCGCGATGACGAGCGAGGCGAGGATCGCCGTGACAAGGTTGACCGCCAGCCACGGAAAGCGCCGCTTGGTGGTGTCGATCACCCGATCGCTCAGACTGCCTTCTTCGCTCACACCGGCCAGGCGCAGGATGTCCTCCTCGTGCTCTTCGTCGAGGACGATCATCGCATCATCGATCGTGATCACGCCCACAAGGCGTTCATCGGCGTCGACCACCGGCGCCGAGATCAGGTGATACTGGTTAAAGGCATAAGCCACGTCGCCCTCGTATTGCGTGACCGGGATGACGTGGAATGTCTCTTCGACAAGGGACTTGAGCATGACCTCGCGCCGCGACGCCATCAGCCGACCAAGCGTGACGTTGCCGACCGGACGCAAGCGTGGATCGACAAGCACAATGTGATAGAACTGATCTGGCAGATCGTCCTGATTTCGCAGGTAATCAATCGCTTCGCCCACGTTCCAGTGCTCGGGCGCCATGACGACCTCGCGCTGCATCAGACGGCCTGCGGAATATTCGGGGTAGGTCAGCGATTGCTGCACCGCGATCCGGTCGCTGTCTTCCAGGACATCGAGGATCGCGGCCTGCTGTTCGTCCTCCAAATCCTCGACAAGATCGACGACATCGTCGGAATCAAGGTCGCGCACCGCCTCGGCAAGAACCTCGGGATGCAGGTTCGCCATCACGTCTTCGCGGATCGACTCGTCGAGTTCCGACAGAATGTCGCCGTCGAATTCCGTGCCCAAAAGGTCGATCAGGCGACGTCTGTCGAAAGCGTTGACCTGTTCAAGAAGGTCGGCGATGTCGGCGGCGTGATAAGGCTCCAGCTCTTGCAAGAGCATCGCCTGATCGCCGATGTCGACGGCATAAATGATCCGGGCCACGACCTTGGGATCAAGCAGGTAGGCATCCTCCTCCCGCTCTTCCTCTTCCGGCGTCTCTTCCGCGTCCGGCTCCTTGAGATCTTCTGACATGCCGCTCTCCTTCCGGCGCCACAACCGTCGCGCGTCTCAGACCCGCCAAGAGATACGCAAGCCCCGAGAGGAGTACAATGAGATAGCGCCCGTGCGGTCCATCGCCGACGGTGGAAGATCAGGCCTCGGTGCGGACCGCGTCGATCACCGCATCCACCTGCTCGGGTGCAAGATGCGGCCCGATCGGCAGGCTGAGAACCTCGCGCGCCAGTCGCGCCGCGATGGGCAGCGCCGCGTCATCAAGACCGCTCTCGGCGTAAGCGGCCTGCGCATGCGGCGCAATTGGATAATGAATAAGCGTTTGCACGCCGCGTGCGGCCAATCGTTCGGCAAATGCGTCGCGCGCCGCATGACGGATCACGAACAGATGCCAGACCGGGGTGGCCTTTTCTGCAACGTTCGGAAGAACCAGGTCACAGTCCGATAGCGCGTCCAGGTAACGGGCCGCAATGCGCGCACGACGCGCGTTCCAGTCATCCAGAACCGACAGCTTGATCGAAAGAAACCGAGCCTGCACCGGATCAAGCCGACTGTTGTCGCCGGCGACTTCGTGGCGATACTTTTCGCGGCTGCCATAATTGCGCAAGAGGCGCACACGCGCCGCAACATCCGGATCCGAAGTCGTGATCCCGCCTGCATCGCCAAGCGCGCCCAGATTTTTGCCGGGATAAAAGCTCCAGCAGGCGGCGGCGGAATGCGCGCCGATACGCTGCCCATCCCACATCGCCCCATGCGCTTGGGCCGCGTCCTCGACAACCTTGAGGTCAAGATCATGCGCTACCGACATGATGCCCGGCATGTCGCAGGGCTGTCCGTAGAGATGCACGGGTATCACGGCCTTTGCGCCGTCGACCATGGCCGCGCGGATACCCTCGGGCGTGATATTGCATGTGCCCGGATCAGGCTCGACCGGGATCGGGATCGCGCCACACTGGCTCACGGCCAGCCACGTTGCGACGAACGTGTGGGACGGCACCAGAACCTTGTCGCCCGGCGTCACGCCAACGGCCATCAACGCCAGCCGTAATGCGTCGAGACCGTTGGCCACACCGATTGCGTGATCGGCCCCGCAATAGGCGGCAAACTCCGCCTCGAACGTCTCAACCTCGGGCCCGAGAATGTACCAGCCCGACCTCAGGCTTTCGAGCAGTGCCGGCTCGGCCCTGCCGGCAAGCTCGTCATAGGCCGCCTTGAGGTCGAGAAAGGGAACCTTCATGCACCGGGGGCCCCGACCGCTTGCAGGAACGCATCATGGTCGCGGATATAGTCGGTTTCGGTATAGGGCGCCGAGGCCATCACCATGCAGACCGCGCCGGACGAGAAATTATCCAGATACCGCCACATCATCGGGCAGATGTAGATCCCGAAATACGAACGATTGAGGTGAAATCGACGCTCTTCGAACCCGTCGCTGAGAACCAGATCGAAGCTTCCGGACATGGCGATCATGAATTGATGCAAGGATTTGTGCGCATGCGCGCCACGGTCCGATCCGCCCGGCACGTCGTAAAGATAATAGACCCGCTTGATGTCAAAGGGAATGTGGTTGCAGCCCTCGATGAAGGTCAGGTTGCCCCGCGCGTCCTCGATCTTTGGCAGGTCGATCTGTTTACAATCTGCAAGAGGCAAAACAGGTCTCCGGTTGGGCGCTCAGGCCGTAGCGGTTTCGGTCACTTGTCGGAGGCAACGACGACCAGTTCAGCGGCGATATCGGGATAGCGCTCGCCCAAAAGCATAAACGCCTCCAGCATCTCGGGGGTCCATTGTTCTTCGATCTGATTGTCAGAGATCGGCTTCATCCAGTAGCCCCCGAAATAATCCACGTTCATCCCGGCCTTGGCAAAATCAGCGCGCAGCGTCTCGGGGCCATAGACCCGCCGATGCCCGTGATGGATATCCTTTTCCGACATGTCCTGTTCTGTGGTGATCAGGCCCATGATCACCGCCGCCTGACGGTGAAGCGACCGGCAATTCGGCACAGAGCAGATGATCTTACCGCCCGGCTTCAGCCATGTCTTCGCCTGCGCCAGAATGGCCGACGGATTGTCCACGTGCTCCAGCACATGCCCCAGAAGAATGATGTCATAGGTCGGCTCGCAGGAAAAATCCTCGAAAAGCGCCACATGCACCTTCAGATCGGGAAATTTCTGACGCAGAAGTTCTGCGAACTCGGGCGACCCCTCAAGCGCTTCAAGATCGTATCCCGCCTCAAGAAGCTGTCCCGTCATCGTGCCTTCGGCGGGCCCCATCTCGAGGATCTTGTGATCGTCTTTCATGAACCGACGAAAGATCTTGAAGCTGTAGCGGATCGTGGCAAGTGCGGTCGGTTTTTCGTACCAGCTATCCTTGGCGATGTCCGAAATCCGCTTCAGCTCTTCATTTGCAAAATCCAAGATTTTGTCTCCTATAGGGGTCGAAACGCCTGTGTAATGGGGGTAGAGCCTGCTTTATGTCAAGCAAAGTCATTTCCATTGCGGTGGGCTCTTCCGGATCAGCGACAGGTCACGGCGTTCTGCGCGCCCTCGCGGCCAGTTCGCTCGCGCCACATCTGATCGCCTGCGATACAAACCCCCGCCACCTCGTTGCGGCGGGCAGCCAGTTCGACTTTCGGCAGATTCCGCTGGCCGCGTCGGAATCCTTTGTCGCCGAGCTATTGCCGGTGCTGCGCGATGCGGGTGCGACGGCGTTCTACCCGATCCACGATGTCGAGATTGCCGCCTGCAGCGCTGCGCACGATGCATTCAGCACCGAAGACGTCCAGGTCCTTGCGCCGCCTGCCGAGGCCGTTGCGATGGTCCGCGACAAGCTCGGCCTGTTTGAAGCGTTTGATGCCGCGCGGGTCCCCTGCCCTGAAACGACGCGGCTCGACCGGGCCGAATGGGCCGGGGCGCGGCTTCATTACAAGCCGCGCAGCGGGGTTGGCAGTCACGGTGTCGGCGTGCTGAGCGACGCGGACGCGTTGCGCCGCCGGCAGGCCCAGACCGACGCCGCGACCATGATCGTGCAACCCTTCATCGCGGGTCAGGAGATCACGATCGACATGTTCTGCCCCGCACCGGGTGACGTGTTTGCGTATTGCTGCCGCGAACGGATCGACGTGAAGGCGGGTGTCTCAAACAAGGCGCGGCTGTTCCTTGACCCGGTCTTGGGCGATCTTGGGGCGAGGGTTTCGGCCACAACCGGGCTGACCGGCGCATTCTGTTTCCAGGTGCGCGGTGAGTTCGACTCCGGCGCCTGGAAGGTAATCGACGTCAATCCAAGGGTCGGCGGCGGAACGCCGATGTGCGTGGCGGTCGGCCTCGATTTTCCCTCGGCGCATGTCGCCCACCATCTCGGGAGGGATCCAGCCCCTTATTTCCGCCCGCTTCCCCAGGACGACGTCTATGTCACCCGCTCTTTTGTCGAACATGTCGCATGGCCCAAAGACCCTTCCTAGGACTGGACCTTGACGGCACCATCCTCGATTGCCGCCCACGGCAAGAGGCAGTGCTGCTTTCCATCGTGCCCGAGGCGGCGCCCGTAGCCAACCGGCTTTGGCAACTCAAGCGTTCGGGCCATTCCACACGCGAGGCTTTGAAATCACTCAATATTACCCCGCCCAAAGATTTTACCGACCGCTGGATGGACCTGATCGAAAGCGAAACGTTTCTCAAGGTCGACGCCCTGCTGCCCGATGCGGACGCGGCCCTTGCTGCCTTGGGCGAGGCGTTGAACTTGCACCTGATCACATCGCGCCAGAGGCCGGAGGGCGTCTGTGCCACCCTGAAACGGCTCAACCTACAACGACATTTCGCCCAAATCACCGTTGTGCCCGCCGGACCCGGAGCCAGCACGGCAAAAGCCGAGGCGATCAAGCAGTTCGACACCTTCGCGCATTGCGGCGATACCGAGGTCGATGGGCGCGCCGCCGAGACAGCTGGCGTGCCGTTTCTGGCCGTGACTTGCGGCCAACGCTCGGCTGAATTCCTGTCGCACTCGGCTGCGCCACATGAGATTGGCGCATCGCTCAAGGATCTCGTAGAGCCCATCTTCGCTCTGCGCCGAAAGGCGGAAGGCCCCTGACATGTCCACGTCCTACGCCATCGTACTCTACGCCTACAATCAACAGGATTACGTGCGCGAGGCGGCGCGTTCGGTTCTGGCACAGACCTGCCGGCCAACCGACATCCTGTTCACCGATGACTGCTCCACCGATGGGACATTCGACATCCTGCGTGAGGAGGCAGAGCGTTACGACGGGCCGCATCGCATCCGGCTCAACCGCAACAAGGTCAATCTCGGCGTCATCGAGCATGTCCACCGCGTGTTCCAGCTTTGCGATGCGGACATGATGATCAACTGCGCCGGTGACGATCTTTCGCATCCCGACCGAGCGAGGCGTATCATGGAGCTTTGCGAACGCGAGGCGCCGCTGCTGGTGTTTTCCGAAGCAAAGGTCGAAACGCTTGACGGAGCGCCCGCCCCCCCGCGGTACCGCAGCGCGACGTTCTATCACCGTCGGGACGCCGGTTCGGCGGCGACCTCGATGCAGCTCTATCTCGGTGCGACCTGCGCCTGGCACAAGGATTTGGTCCGCAGATTTGGCCCCGTAACCGAGGATGTTGTCTTTGAAGATCTCGTCTACGGCTTCCGCGCGGCGCTCGAAGGGCGCGTCGGGTATATTGACGAGGCGCTTGTGACCTATCGCGTCGGTGCAGGCGTCACGAACACAGCACGACAGGCCGAAAAGCTGGACGCGGTGAAGACGCGCCGGGCGACGGAGATCGGACGCGAAGCCGCGGTGCTGCGCCAAAGGCTGAAAGACGCACAAACCTTCGGGCTCGCTCCAAAAGACCGGCTCTGCCGTCGCCTGACCATCGCATTGCGTCAACGCGAAACGCGCACGGCATTCATCGAGGGGGACCGCACCGCCCTCCGCGGCGCAATCCGACGCCATCCTATCGAGACCTCTGTCATTTGTCTTTCGGAAGCGCGCAAGTGGCGCAGGCAAGCATGCAGAAATGCATGATCAATTCGCGCGAGGCGCGGGACCCATAGCCAATGGATTACGATTGCTTCGACGGCGATGGCAGACAAGAAAGTCTTCTGACATCATTTTGATCGGGTCGCCACGCGCCTCCGAACCAGTCGGCGTCTTAGGCTCGGGCGGAAATCAGCCAATCAGGCTTTAGGCAGTAAGCACAAATGACTCATCGTTTTAATTTCAAAGTGTTGTGTGATAAATGGTGCGGTCGAGAAGACTCGAACTTCCACGGGAGTTACCCCACAGCGACCTCAACGCTGCGCGTCTACCAATTCCGCCACGACCGCACGTGATCAGGTAGGTGGCGGGCGTATACGAAATGCCGATCCGGTTGTGAAGGAGAAAATGCGTGCGTTTTGACAATTTCGTCCGCACCTGCCACATGGTGGCACGCTGCCGCAATCCGGATCCCCGCTGATGGTCGAATGGATCACGTCCCCTGGGCTTGTCCCTTATCCCTTGGCCTGTGCCGAAATGGAAGCGCGCGCCGAGACGATCGCGAATGGCGTGGCATCCGAAGCGATCTGGCTGCTCGAACATCCGCCGCTTTACACCGCGGGGACGTCGGCCAAGCCCGCAGATCTCACCGATCCAGATCGGTTCGAGGTCTTTCAAACCAAACGCGGCGGCCAATACACCTATCACGGGCCGGGCCAGCGCGTCGTATACGTGATGCTGGATGTCGGACGGCGAGGGCGCGATGTCCGCGCCTTCGTCAAACAGCTGGAGGCATGGGTCATCGCCACGCTGGATCAGTTCAATATCAAGGGCGAAATCCGCGAAGGGCGCGTGGGCGTCTGGGTGCAACGCGATGACAAGCCGCTGACGCCCGAGCGCGCATGCGCTGAAGACAAAATCGCCGCCATCGGCATCCGCTTGCGCAAGTGGGTCAGCTTTCACGGAATATCGATCAACGTTGAGCCGGACCTCAGCCATTTCGACGGGATCGTGCCGTGCGGGATCACGGAGCATGGCGTCACAAGCCTTGTCGATCTGGGTCTTCCGGTCACCATGGCGGATCTGGATGTCGCGCTGAAACGCACCTTCGGCGAGATTTTTCCGGACTGAGTGGCCATATCCTGGCCTACTGGTGGTACTTAACAGCGGGCTATCAGCCGGATCGCATCTCTCGGATCAAGCGTGCAACCGTGCCCACGAAAAAAGCCCGGGAGTGGAAACTCCCGGACCTCGCCGACATACTCGTGAACAAAGTCACGCTAGAACGGTGTCGACCTCGATATTGCCTTGCGTCGCATTGGAATAAGGGCATATGAAATGCCCACGCTCCATGATTTTCTTGGCGACGTCTTCCGAAACGCCCGGCATGGAGACGGTCAGCTTGACCTTGAGACCAAAGCCACCTTCATCGCGCGGGCCGATGCCGACCGCGGCAGAGACTTTCGCATCTTTCGGCACCTCACCCAGTTTCTCGCTCTGCGCGGCAAATCGCATGGCGCCCAGGTAACAGGCCGCGTAACCGGTCGCGAAAAGCTCTTCGGGATTGTGACCCTTTCCGGCACCGCCGAGCGCTTCGGGTGTGTCCATCGTGAACGTCAGCATACCGTTTGCGAGGCGCGCCGTGCCCTCACGGCCCCCGCCTGTCGCGCTTGCTTCAGTCCAATATTTGATATCTGTCGCCATGTTCTACTCCGTTATATCGCGTACGATTTAATCTCTTGCGATACTTATAGCTCCCGCCAAAACCTGTCAATGGCTTGCGATTTAATCGTGCGCGATTTACAAGACGACATGCCCACTTTGCCGCCTCCAGATATGCTGTGTTTCGCGCTCTATTCGACGGCACATGCGATGCAGCAAAGCTACAAGTCGTTGCTCGCGCCCCTCGGCCTGACCTACCCTCAATATCTTTTGATGAGTGCGCTTTGGACCGAAGACGATCAGACGGTGGGCGCGCTCGGCAGGCAGGTTTTGCTGGAATCCAACACGCTGACACCGCTTCTGAAACGGCTCGAGGCGAAAGGATTGCTGCACCGAACGCGGGACAGTCGGGACGAGCGGCAGGTGCGCATCCGCCTGACGCAAGCGGGCCGCGCCTTGCAGCAACAGGCGGCGCATATTCCGGGCTGCATCGTGGAAAAGACCGGACTGACGCTGGAGGATGTGACCCGGCTGCGCGATGAGATCACCGCGCTACGCGCAGAACTTGCGAAAGGCTGATCGGAGTTAAAAAGGAATATCGTCCGCACCGGTCACGAACCGGGCAACGACCTTTTTGGTGCCCGCCTTCTCGAACTCGATCTCAAGCTTGTCACCCTCGATCTCGAGAATCGCGCCATAGCCGAACTTTTGATGGAACACTCGTTCTCCGACAACATGCGCACTGACTGCCTGTGCATCGATCACGGTATTCCGGCTTTCGCGAGGCTGGGATATGGGCCGGGTCTGGCTCCGCGACTGAAGCCTGCGCCAACCCGGCGAATTGTAGACATTGGCTTCCGATGCCCGGCTTTCCAGCCCCGAGGACAACCCCATGCCGCCTGCCGCACCGTAGCCGCCGCCGTACAGGCCCGGAGGCGTCAGCACATCGACATGAGCTTCGGGCAGTTCATCGATGAAACGGGACGGCATCTGACTTTGCCATTGGCCGTAAACCCGGCGATTGCCCGCGAACGAGATCGTGCACACCTCTTCAGCGCGGGTGATGCCGACATAGGCCAGCCGGCGTTCTTCCTCGACACCCTTTAGGCCGGATTCGTCCATACTGCGTTGAGACGGAAAGAGACCATCTTCCCAGCCAGGCAGGAAGACCACCGGAAACTCCAGCCCCTTGGCGGCGTGCAAGGTCATGATGCTGACCTTCTCGCCCGCCTCCTCGGACTCGTTGTCCATGATCAGGCTGACATGTTCGAGAAAGCCCTGCAGGTTCTCGAAGCCCTCAAGCGCCTTGACCAGTTCCTTGAGGTTCTCAAGACGCCCCGGCGCCTCGGGCGTTTTGTCGTTCTGCCACATCTCGGTATAGCCGGACTCGTCCAGGATCATCTCGGCCAGTTCCATGTGGCTGACATCCTTGTCGCCCACCAGCCGCCCCCAGCGACGCAGACCTTCAAGCAGCTTGCCAAGCTCCCCTGCCCCTTTCCCGGTCAGACCCTTGTCCTGCAGCAGGATCGCCGCGCCCTCGACCAACGAAACACCGTTCTGGCGGGCGGTCACCTGGATCTTCTGCTGCGCCTTGTCTCCCAAGCCCCGCTTGGGCGTATTCACGATCCGCTCGAAGGCCAGATCGTCGGTGGGCGAAACGACCAGCCGGAAATACGCCATGGCATCGCGGATCTCCATCCGTTCGTAAAAACGCGGGCCGCCTATCACGCGATAGGGCAGACCGATGGTCAGGAACCGGTCCTCGAAGGCGCGCATCTGGTGGGAGGCGCGCACGAGAATGGCCATATCGTCGAGCGTAAAGGGCCGCATGCCGCGCGTACCGCGCTGCATCGCCTCGATCTCCTCGCCGACCCAGCGGGACTCCTCGTCGCCGTCCCAATGACCGATCAGGCGGACTTTCTCGCCCTCTTCGGCCTCGGTCCAAAGCTCCTTGCCCAATCGCCCCTTGTTGCCTGCAATCACACCAGAGGCGGCGGCAAGGATATGCGGCGTCGACCGGTAATTCTGCTCCAAACGGATCACCTTGGCGCCGGGGAAGTCCTTTTCGAACCGCAGGATGTTGCCCACCTCGGCACCGCGCCAGCCATAGATCGACTGGTCGTCGTCGCCCACGCAGCAGATGTTCTTGTGCCCGCCCGCCAGCAGGCGCAGCCATAGGTACTGCGCCACATTGGTGTCCTGATACTCGTCGACAAGGATGTAGCGGAACCAGCGCCGGTATTGCGCCAGCACGTCTTCATCGGTCTGAAAGATCATGACCACATGCAACAGCAGATCACCGAAATCGACCGCATTCAGGTCGCGCAGGCGCGCCTGGTATTGCTTGTACAGCGCCACCGCCTTGCCGTCATAAGCCGAGGCCTCGGAGGCGGGCACCTGATCGGGCGTCCAGGCCCGGTTTTTCCAGTGGTCGATGATCCCGGCCAGTTGCCGCGCCGGCCAGCGCTTGTCGTCGATCCCAGCCGCCTGCACCAGTTGCTTCAAAAGACGCAACTGATCGTCCGTATCGAGAATGGTGAAGTTCTGCTTGAGGTCGACAAGCTCGGCATGACGACGCAAAAGCTTCACACATATCGAATGGAACGTACCCAACCACGGCATCCCTTCGACCGCCTCGCCCAGCATCCGACCGACCCGCTCTTTCATCTCGCGCGCGGCCTTGTTGGTGAAGGTGACAGCAAGAATCTCATTGGGCCGCGCCGTGCCGGTGCTCAGCAGGTGCACCATGCGGGCCGTCAGGGCCCGCGTCTTGCCGGTGCCGGCGCCTGCCAGCATGAGGACCGGCCCCTCCAGCGCCTCGACCGCGGCACGTTGTTCGGGGTTGAGCCCATCAAGATAGGGTTGCGGACGGGCCGCCATGGCGCGCGCCGACAAAGACGCGCTCTCGAAGGCATCGGATTCGTCAAAACTGCTCATGAGCCGATCCTAGCGCGCCGCAAAGACAAGGGAAAGCCAATGTTCACCCTGTGTTCCGAAAGTATTTCGCGACCCTTTCAGTCCCAAGGATCGCGCAAGACATCGAAGACTTGAAGGGGCGGATTGCATCAACGGCGGGAAAGTACCGCCGTCTCAGAAGCGCGTCCGTCATTTGGCTCAAGAGCCGGCGTGCCCGGGGTCGCGCAAAGCGCCAAGGTCACAGCTTGATCCGACTGTGCCGCGTCTTGGTAAATCATCCTTCGCGGCGTCCGTCCGGCGCAACCCCGCCGTCACGGCCCAGCGTTGGATCGCGGCCTCCGAACACTGCAAGTACGTCACGCCAGCCGCATTGGCGACGTGCCGCATTTCGTATTCGAACCGGCCTTGGGTCCATCTCGGTCGATCAGGATCACCACCGGTGTCTTGCCTGTCAGGTGTTCGGCAAACAGCGCCTGATGGAGGCTGTCGCGGGCGCTGGATTTGCCGTCGAGGCCGATCTCGATCACATGCGTTGCGGTTTCGCAATCGACCCGGACATAGCGGGGCAGAGCGTTAACGTCGAATTACCGCCGCGCCTCGTTCTCGCTTCCGGCGAGAAAGCTGCACAAAAGGGCCGCCAAGTGCACTTCACCCATGGCGTTTTACTCACCTCCACTCACGACATCGAACATAGTGTGAACAAAAGGTTAACGCAAATCGTCGGCATAAAGTTGGTGAACCACACTGGACAAGCCGCTGAAAAGCTTTGCACATATCGGCCATGTCTCTTGACGCCAAATATCCCGCCCTTTCCGACCTGCGCCGCAGGGCGCGGATGCGTGTGCCGCATTTCGTGTGGGAGTATCTCGACAGCGGCACCGGAACCGAGGCGACGACACTGGCCAACCGCTCCGCGCTCGATCGCGTGCGCCTCATGCCCTCGATCCTGCACGGCGAAGTCGCGCCCGACCTGACGACCTCGCTTCTCGGCCATGACCACGGTCTTCCTGTGGGCATTGCACCTGTTGGCATGTCCGGGCTGATCTGGCCCGACGCCGAACGCCACCTGGCCCGTGCCGCGGCGCGGTGCGGACTGCCCTATGCGCTGTCGACCGTGGCCAGCGTGACGCCCGAACAGATCGCGGATGATCTTGGTCCTCACGGCATGTTCCAGCTTTACCCGCCCCGCGACGCCGAGATCCGAAAGGATATGTTGAAAAGAGCGCGAGACGCGGGGTTTTCCACGCTGGTGCTGACCGTCGATGTGCCCGTCGGCAGCCGCCGGGAACGGCAAGTGCGCTCGGGCCTGACACAACCGCCGAAACTGACCCCGCGCCTTCTTGCCCAGATCGCGATCCGGCCCGCCTGGGCCTTGGGCATGGCGCGGCGCGGCCTTCCCCGGATGCGCCTGATCGACGACTATTCGCCAGACACCCATGGCCTGCCCTCGACCAAGCATGCAGGCTACCTGCTGCGCACCTCGCCCGACTGGGATTATCTGCGATGGCTACGCGCGCACTGGGACGGACCGCTTGTCGTCAAGGGCGTGCTCAGCGCCGAAGACGCAACGCGCCTGACCGAAGAAGGCGTCGATGCGATCTGGATTTCAAACCATGCCGGGCGTCAGTTCGACGCCGCCCCGGCCACCATCGAGGCGCTTCCGGCGATCAGGGCCGCGACCGATTTGCCGGTGATCCTGGATGGCGGCGTCGAAGGCGGGCTCGATATTCTTCGTGCGATGGCTCTGGGCGCGGATTTCGTGATGATGGGTCGGGGCTGGCACTATGCGCTGGCCGCGCTCGGGCCGGAGGGCCCCGATCACCTGGCCGCGATCCTGCGTGCGGATCTCGAGGCGAACATGGGCCAGCTGGGACTGACCCGCCCCCAGCACGCGCGTCAAAGGCTGATCCTCGAAGGGTAGGCAGGGCCAAGGGTCTTTGCACAAACTTTCCGCCATTCCCGCAATGCGGCGAATGGCGGATTGCATCGCCGCGTTTGACTTTCTACAACTTTGGAGACGGTGCTGCACTGCGGCGATCCACCCGTGGACGCCCCGCCACACAAAATCGACGAAGGGGACAGGCCATGGCCGAGTTCAAGAAAATCCTGATCGCCAACCGTGGCGAGATCGCCATCCGCATTATGCGCGCCGCCAACGAACTGGGCAAACGCACCGTCGCCGTCTACGCCGAAGAGGACAAGCTTGGCCTTCACCGTTTCAAGGCCGACGAGGCCTATCGCATCGGCGAAGGTCTCGGCCCGGTACAGGCATATCTCTCGATCGAGGAGATTATCCGCGTGGCCCGCAAATCCGGCGCCGACGCAATCCATCCGGGCTACGGGCTTTTGTCGGAAAACCCCGCACTCGTCGATGCATGTGAGGCCAACGGGATCACCTTCATCGGCCCCAAGGCCGAAACCATGCGCGCGCTCGGCGACAAGGCCAGCGCCCGGCGCGTCGCCGTCGAGGCCGGCGTGCCGGTCATCCCCGCCTCCGAGGTGCTGGGCGATGACATGGACGAGACCCGCAAACAGGCCGCCGAGATCGGCTATCCGATGATGCTCAAGGCGTCCTGGGGTGGCGGCGGGCGGGGCATGCGGCCCATCGAATCCGAGGCGGAACTGGCCGACAAGGTCAAAGAGGGCAAGCGCGAGGCCGAGGCCGCCTTCGGCAATGGCGAAGGTTATCTCGAAAAGATGATCGAGCGGGCGCGCCACGTCGAAGTACAAATTCTCGGAGATACCCACGGGAACATGTACCATTTGTACGAAAGGGACTGTTCCGTGCAGCGCCGCAACCAGAAAGTGGTCGAGCGCGCCCCTGCGCCCTACCTGACCGACGCGCAGCGCGAAGAGGTCTGTGAGCTCGGATACAAGATCTGCAAGCACGTGAATTACGAATGCGCCGGTACGGTCGAGTTCCTGATGGATATGGACACCGAGGAGTTTTACTTCATCGAGGTAAACCCGCGCGTGCAGGTCGAACACACCGTCACCGAGGAAGTGACCGGCATCGACATCGTGCAGGCCCAGATCAAGATCGCCGAGGGCAAGACCCTGCAGGAGGCCACACGCAAAAAGAGCCAGGACGAGATCACGCTTAACGGTCACGCCCTGCAAACCCGGATCACCACCGAAGACCCGCAAAACAAGTTTATTCCCGACTATGGCCGCATCACCGCCTTTCGGGAGGCGACCGGCATGGGCATCCGCCTGGACGGCGGCACGGCCTATTCGGGGGGCGTGATCACGCGCTATTACGACTCGCTTCTGGTCAAGATCACCGCCCACGCGCAAACGCCCGAAGGTGCCATTGCCCGGATGGACCGCGCCCTGCGAGAGTTCCGGATCCGGGGCGTCAGCACGAACATCGCCTTCGTGGAAAACCTGCTCAAGCACCCGACTTTCCTGAATTACGAGTACACCACCAAGTTCATCGACACGACGCCCGAGCTCTTCGATTTCGCCGCGCGCCGCGACCGGGGCACCAAGGTTCTGACCTACCTCGCGGATGTGACGGTGAACGGACATCCCGAGACCAAGGACCGCCCCCGACCACGGCCCGACCTGAAGAAACCTCGGCCACCGGAACTCAAGGCGGACATGCCGCCGCCGGGCACCAAGACTCTTTTGGATGCCCAAGGCCCGCAGGCCGTGGCGGACTGGATGGCTGAGCAGAAGAAATTGCTCATCACAGATACGACCATGCGCGACAGTCACCAGTCGCTGCTGGCCACGCGGATGCGCTCGATCGACATGATCAACGCCGCACCGGCCTATGCCGCAAATCTGCCCGGGCTTTTCTCGGTCGAGTGCTGGGGCGGCGCGACCTTCGACGTGGCCTATCGCTTCCTCGATGAATGCCCCTGGCAGCGCCTGCGCGACCTGCGCGCCGCCATGCCCAACGTGCTGACGCAAATGCTGCTGCGCGGCTCGAACGGGGTGGGCTATACGAACTATCCCGACAACGTGGTCTCGGCATTCGTGCATCAGGCGGCGGACAGCGGCGTGGACCTTTTCCGCGTGTTCGACCCGCTCAACTGGGCGGAAAACATGCGCGTATCGATGGATGCGGTTCTGGAGAGCGGCAAGATTCTCGAGGCCGCGATCTGTTACACCGGCGACATGCTGGACCCGGCCCGGTCCAAATACGATCTGAAATATTACCTCAAACTGGCGCATGAACTGAAAGAGGCCGGCACGCATATCCTTTGCATCAAGGACATGGGCGGCCTTCTGAAGCCGGCCTCAGCCAGCGTGCTTTTCAAGGCTTTGAAGGAAGAGACCGGTCTGCCGATCCACTTCCATACACACGACACCGCCGGGATCGCCAGCGCCACGATCCTCGCCGCCTCAGAGGCCGGCGTCGATGCGGTAGACTGCGCAATGGACGCGCTGTCTGGCAACACCAGCCAGGCCACGCTCGGCACGGTCGTCGAGGCCCTGCGCCATACCGAACGTGATACCGGGCTCGACATTGCCGCAATCCGGCAGATCTCGATCTACTGGGAGCAGGTGCGCGCGCAATACGCCGCGTTCGAGTCTGCGATGCAATCGCCCGCGTCAGAGGTCTATCTGCACGAGATGCCCGGCGGGCAGTTCACCAATCTGCGCGCGCAGGCCCGCTCGATGGGGCTGGAAGAGAAATGGCCAGAAATCGCCAAGACCTATGCCGACGTGAACCAGATGTTCGGCGACGTGATCAAGGTGACCCCCATCGCCAAGACTGTAGGGGATCTTGCCCTCATGATGGTCAGCCAGGGCCTGACCTGCGAGGATGTGCTGGACCCCAAGACCGAAGTGAGTTTCCCCGACAGCGTCATCACGCTTATGAAAGGCTATGTAGGCCAGGCACCCGGCGGCTTCCCCGAGGACATCCAGAAAAAGGTACTGAAGGACGAAAAGCCCATCACGGTGCGCCCCGGCACCCTGCTCGAGTCCGAAGATCTGGAGGCCAAGCGCGCAGAACTGGTCGAGAAATGGGGCGAAGATATCGACAACGAGGATCTCATGGGCAGCCTCATGTACCCAAAGGTCTTCGACGACTACATGGAACGTCACGCGATTTACGGACCGGTACGCTGCTTGCCCACCTACAGTTTCTTTTACGGCATGGAGCCTGGAGACGAGATTTCAGCCGAGATCGACCCTGGCAAGACGCTTGAGATCCGGCTCGTGGCCGTGGGCGAAACGCATGATGACGGCGAGGCGCGGGTGTTCTTCGAACTCAACGGCCAGCCGCGCACGGTGCGTGTCGCCGACCGCAAGATCAAGAGCACCGTCGCCGCAAGCCCCAAGGCCGAACCAGGAAACCCCAATCACCTCGGGGCGCCGATGCCCGGCGCGGTGGCCTCGGTTGCGGTCAAACCTGGCCAGAGCGTCAAGCAGGGCGACCAGCTTTTGACCATCGAAGCGATGAAAATGGAAACCGGCCTGCACGCCGAACGCGATGCGGTGATCAAGGCCGTTCATGTCCAGCCCGGTGCGCAGATCGATGCCAAGGATCTGCTAATCGAATTTGAGTGATCCCCGATGGAGCAAGCCTCGCTCGGGCCGTCCGACCGACCCGACAGCTCACAGAGCTGGGTTTTACAGATAGATCGGACCGGGGCAGCAAGTGCGGCGCGCCCCCAATCCGGGGTTGTTCGCAAAAAGAAAAGGCAAAGTGTCGGGGATTGCCCGCCCATTTTCCGCTTTCGCCGCCATCGGGCTTGTTTCCGCGCGCCACTCGGCTCAGCTTGTGATCACAGCATGTTCCAGAGACTTGAATCCGACCGAACGTCATGAGCCTGACCATTACGCCGATCTATGCCGGATTTCTGGCCCTGCTGCTTGTCGCTCTGAGCGCGCGGGTGATCCGTGCTCGGATCGTGTCGCGGATTTCTATCGGCGATCGCAATAACCGCGAGATGCGCAAGAAAATCCGGGTGCAGGCAAATTTCGCAGAATATGCGCCGATGGGCCTTGTGCTTCTGGCCTGCGCAGAGGTGCAAGGCTTGCCCGAGATGGGGCTTCACGGCCTCGGCGCCATGCTGTTGCTGGGGCGCTTGTCACACGCGGTCGGCATGGGGGCCACCCCGCAACGCCTGCCGTTGCGGTCCGCGGGAATGGTACTGACGCTAGGCATGATTCTATTAACTGCGGCGGCGAATCTTTTTTTCGCGATGATCTGACAGCGGCGTCATCGGCAGAAGACCCTTCCCACGCCTGCCCTTTTGGGCAATCATAATATGAATAGAACGGCTCTGAATCTTTGGGAGGAGAAGATATGTGCCGCATGTTCGCCGGGCAGGACCCGGCCCGATACGACCTGGAAACCCGGCGGATGCGCCTGAACGGTCAAAGCACCAGCATCCGGCTCGAGAAATCCTTTTGGGCCATTCTCGACCAGATTGCCGAAAGCGAAGGCCTTACCACGCCGGGCTTTGTCTCGAAACTGCATGGCGAAGTGATCGAACTTCGCGGCGAGCCGAAGAATTTCACCTCGCTGCTCCGCTGCACCTGTCTGGTATGGTGCGATGCGAAGTTGGACGCGGCCCTGTCGCCGAGTGCGCGAATCGCGGCGGAATGAACGCTTCACGCATGTAGTAACCGCTTACTACCCGCCCCCTGGACGCACCCGCTAAGCTTAACCCGCACAGACATTTTGGGAGAGATTCATGGCCAAAGCCATTCACAGCATGATCCGCGTCCTCAACGAAGAACGGTCGGTCGACTTCTACAAGACCGCGTTCGGGCTGGAGATCGCGGACCGGCTGGATTTTTCCGATTTCACTCTGGTCTACATGAGCAATGCAGAGACCGAGTTCGAAGTCGAGTTCACGATCAACAAGGACCGCACGGAACCTTACGATCTTGGCGATGGCTATGGACACCTGGCTGTGTCGGTCGACGATCTCGCCTCCGAACATGCACGTTTGACCGAAGCCGGTCTGGAACCGCGCAAGATCGTGGAGTTCGCCCCCGACGGCAAGTTGGTGGGCAAGTTCTTCTTCATCGCCGATCCCGACGGCTACCAGATCGAAGTGCTCGAGCGCGCGGGACGCTTCAAGTAAGAACTCGGATTTCAAGCGGGACCGGGGCGGCGTGGCCCGGATCTGCGGTGGAAAAAAAGGGAAGCCGCGCCGCCCAGGGAGGAAAATCCATGAGTACGAAAACCAAATCGCCCCGGTCGATGACCCGGCGCGATCTTTTGAAAGGTGCGACCACTGCGGTCGGCGCCTTTGTCTGCGGCGCGACTTACGTGGCCGGACCCAACGCGGCGTGGGCCACCGAAATGGACGCGCTCAAGCCGGAAACCTTTGCGACGCTCGTTCAGATGGCGCGCGATATCTATCCCCATGACCAGATCGGCGACGAGTATTACGTGGCCGCGGTCAAGGGATACGACAAACCCGAAGAGGTTGACGCGATCAGCGCCGGCATCGACGCGCTCAACGACAAGGCCCGCGAAATGACGGGGCTGGAATACGCGTCTATCGGCTGGGAGCGTGACCGCGTCGACGTGCTGCGCGCGATGGAGGACGACGCGTTCTTCCAGCGGATCCGGGGCGGTCTCGTCACCGGTCTTTATAACCAGAAAGCGATCTGGCCGATCTTCGGCTACGAGGGCGAGAGTTTCTCGAAGGGTGGATATATCAACCGCGGCTTCGACGACATCGCATGGATCGGCTGAGGGAAGGGCAAGACAATGACAGCACCATTTGACCACAACGACGATAGCGTCGTCGTCATCATCGGCACCGGCGCAGGCGGCGGCGTTCTCGCCAACGAGCTGGCGCAAAAGGGCGTGAGCGTCGTCGCGCTCGAGGCCGGCGGGCGTTACCTGCCCGAAGACTACATCAACGACGAGTGGGAAAGTTTTGGCCAGCTGGCCTGGCTCGACCCGCGCACCACCTCGGGCGACTGGCGCGTGGCCAAGGATTTCTCCGGCCTGCCCGCCTGGATCGTGAAGGCCGTGGGCGGTACGACCACCCACTGGGCCGGCGCCTCGATTCGGTTCCAGGACCACGAATGGAAGGCGCGCACCACCTATGGTGAGGTCGAAGGCGCAAGCCTCCTCGACTGGCCCATCGACGGGACCGAGATGGCGCCTTGGTACGATCTGGCCGAGAAGAAGCTTAACGTCACGCGCACGAACGGAAATCCAGGCCTGCCGGGCAACAACAACTACAAAGTCTTCGAGGCCGGCGCGAAAAAGCTTGGCTACACTGAGGTCCACACTGGCCGCATGGCGATCAACAGCCGTGACGACCAGGACCGCCTGATGTGCCAGCAGACCGGCTTCTGCTTCCAGGGCTGTAAATGGGGCGCCAAATGGTCGTCCGCCTATACCGACATCCCGGAGGGCGAGGCCACGGGCAACCTCGAAGTGCGCGAAAAGGCCCATGTGGCCCGGATTCTGCATAACGAGGCCGGCAAGGTCACAGGGGTCGAGTATTTCGACGAGAACGGCGATCTTCAGATGCAGAAGGCACGTATCGTCTGCGTTGCAGGAAACTCTTTTGAATCACCTCGTATGCTGTTGAACTCGGCGTCGAACATGTTCCCGAACGGTCTGGCAAACAGCTCCGACCAGGTGGGCCGCAACTACATGCGGCACATGACGGGCTCGGTTTATGCAGTGTTCGAACAGCCTGTGAAGATGTGGCGCGGCACTACGATGGCTGGGATCATCCAGGACGAATCCAAACACGATCCCAGCCGCGGCTTCGTCGGTGGCTACGAGCTTGAGACGTTGTCACTCGGCCTGCCCTTCATGGCAGCCTTCCTCGATCCCGGCGCGTGGGGACGTGAGTTTACCTCCGCACTCGACCAGTACGAGAACATGGCCGGCATGTGGATCGTGGGCGAGGATATGCCCCAGTCCACCAACCGCGTGACCCTCAATACCGAGGTGAAGGATCAGTACGGTCTTCCCGTAGCCAATGTTCATTTCGATGATCACCCCAACGACATCGCGATGCGCAACCACGCCTACGAGCGCGGCGCGGCGGTCTACGACGCGGTCGGTGCCACGCGCACCTTCCCGACGCCCCCCTATCCCAGCACGCATAATCTCGGGACCAACCGCATGTCGGAAAACCCCGAGGATGGCGTGGTCAACAAGTGGGGCCAGACGCACGATATCGAAAACCTGTTTATTTCGGACGGCTCGCAATTCACCACAGGTGCGGCGGAAAACCCGACGCTGACGATTGTGGCGCTGGCGATCCGGCAGGCCGATCACATCGCGCGCGAGATGTCTGCCGGAAATCTCTGAGATCCGGCACAGCGACCAAACGCCTCGGCAAGGTTCCGCCTTGCCGAGGCTTTTTCTTGCGCGGTCCCTTATTGCGGACTAGCCTGATCGCACGGGCTTTGTCCGGCGACATCAACTTGAGGGAGGAGATGACGTGCCCCGGATCGAACGACACGAAGACGAGCACACAACCCCGCGTCCGCTGCGGCGCCGCGCCGTGTTTTTCATGCTGCTCCTTCTGGCCGCGACCCTGATCTACGCGGAAATGTTTTTTCGCTTCAGCCAGTAAGATCTTGATCTCCAAGGCGGGTTGAAAAATTTCTTGGCGCGTTGCGATTTCCTCTTGCAGCCTCGCGCGAGACTTTATATCTCACGCCTCACCCAAGGACGCGGGCGTAGCTCAGGGGTAGAGCATTACCTTGCCAAGGTAAGGGTCGTGAGTTCGAATCTCATCGCCCGCTCCATTTTCTATCCGACCAAACCTGGTCGTACCTTCCTAGATTTCCCGAATTCGTTGCTGCGCTTATCATGTGTCATCAAGATCATGTACCTGCGTAAAGCCTTGACATATCGTCCGATCTACACCATTTGCAGCTTATCGCTGCGCTGCCGCGTGAGCAAGCCGCGCCCTCAGACGGGCCCAACAGCGACCCATATCCAGTTCCCCATCACGCAGGGTTCCTGACGCGCCGGCCAGACCGCGCGGGATCCTCCCGCCTGTCCTGAGGCCTCGCGAACCCCGCTCACCGCACAATCTCGTGCGGCTTACACATGTCGCGCATCCCGCGCGGCCACAAGGATACTTTATGCTCGACTTCGACATGCTGGGCCTCGCGCCCGCTCTCAAGACCGCCCTCGACCGCGCGGGCTTCTCCGAACCCACCCCGATCCAGAACCAGGCGATTCCGCTCGCACTTCAGGGCCATGACGTGATGGGCCTCGCCCAGACCGGCACCGGCAAGACTCTGGCCTTCGGTCTGCCGCTCATCGATCACCTGCTCGCACAGCCGGGCAAACCCGCCCCCAAAACCGCCAAGGCGCTCATCCTTGCGCCCACCCGCGAACTGGTGAACCAGATCGCCGAAAGCCTCAAGGTGTTGACGAAAGGCACGAAACTGCGCGTCTCGACCGTTGTCGGCGGTCAGTCCATCGGCAAGCAAATCAAGTTTCTGAGTCATGGCACCGACATTCTCGTCGCCACGCCGGGGCGTCTCATGGACCTGATGGACCGCCGCGCAGTGGACCTCGGCCAGGTGCGCCATCTCGTTCTCGACGAGGCCGACCAGATGCTCGACATGGGCTTTATCCACGCGCTGCGCAAAATCGCACCCGCACTCGGCACGCCGCGTCAGACGATGCTTTTCTCGGCCACGATGCCCAAGCAGATGGAAGAGCTGAGCCAAGCCTACCTGACCAATCCCCGCAAGGTGCAGGTCGCCCCCCCGGGCAAAGCTGCGGACAAAATTACTCAATCGGTGCATTTCGTCGCCAAGCCCGAGAAACCCACGCATCTGCGCGAAGTTCTTGACCGAGATCCCGATGCCTTGACGCTCGTTTTTGCCCGCACGAAGCACGGCGCAGAGAAGCTGATGAAGGGGCTCGTGGCGGACGGCTATAACGCCGCATCGATCCACGGCAACAAGAGCCAGGGCCAGCGCGACCGCGCCATCAAGGCCTTCCGCTCAGGCGAGATCACGACACTTGTCGCCACAGACGTGGCGGCGCGTGGCATCGACATCCCGGATGTCAGTTATGTCGTGAATTACGATCTGCCCGAGGTGCCCGAAAACTACGTGCATCGCATCGGCCGCACGGCTCGCGCCGGCAAGGAAGGTGAGGCCATCGCCTTTTGTTCGGGCGAAGAGGCCGATCTTCTTCGTCAGATCCAGAAGCTAATGAAGATCGACATTCCCGTCGCCCATGGCGCAGCTCCCGCCGAGCTGACCGAGGCGTCCGGCAAGGGCCGTCCCGGCAGCACCCAACGCCGTCGTCGTCGCGGCGGTGGAGGCTCCAACGGCGGTGGAGGCCAGAGCAAACAGGGCGCACCCCGCGCGCGCCGTCGGCGCAAGGCCGCCTGAGCCAAGCTGAGGCCCCTGCCCCACACCTCCGCCAAGACCCGGTTTCCGGGCCTTGGCGCGGGCGCGCGGCGTCTCTATAAGTCGCCGCGAATTGCCGATGCAGGACACCCTCATGCGCACAGCCAAGATCACCCGAAAAACCGCCGAGACCGACATCTCGGTCGAGATCAACCTCGACGGCACCGGACGCTATGAAAACGCCACCGGCGTCGGCTTTTTCGACCACATGCTGGACCAGCTGGCCCGCCACTCGCTGATCGATATGACGGTACGCTGTGACGGTGACCTGCACATCGACGATCACCACACGGTCGAGGATGTGGGTATCGCCTTGGGACAGGCCCTGCGCGAAGCCGTAGGCGACAAGCGCGGCATCCGCCGCTATGGCGCGTGCCTTTTGCCGATGGATGATGCGCTGGTGCGCGCTGCGCTCGATATCTCGGGCCGGCCCTATCTGGTCTGGACGCTCGAATTACCCACATCAAAAATCGGCGCGTTCGACTGCGAACTGGTGCGTGAATTCTTCCAGGCCTTCAGTACTCATGCAGGCCTGACCCTGCATGTCGATCAGCTTGCTGGGATCAACAGCCACCACATCGCCGAGGCCGCGTTCAAGTCTGTAGCGCGCGCCCTGCGCGAGGCGCTCGAGACCGACCCACGCAAGGCGGACGCGATTCCCTCGACCAAGGGCAGCCTCTGATCCCATGACAACGGTCATCGTCGATTACGAATCCGGCAACCTGCATTCGGCCGAGAAAGCCTTTCAGCGCATGGCGCAAGAGGTCGGCGCGGGCGAGGTAATCGTGACCTCGGATCCTGACGCGGTGCGCCGTGCGTCCCGCGTTGTTTTGCCGGGCGACGGGGCTTTTCCTGCCTGCCGCAAGGAACTTTTCGATCACCGCGGGCTTTTCGAGGCCATGGAAGAGGCGGTGATCTGGTTGGGTCACCCCTTCATGGGGATCTGCATCGGCATGCAGATGCTGGCCGATGAGGGGCTGGAATACACACCCACGCCCGGCTTCGGCTGGATTCCGGGCACGGTCGGTCCGATCACGCCCTCCGATCCCGCGATGAAAGTGCCGCATATGGGATGGAACGATCTGGAGATCACCCGGGAGCACCCGGTTCTGGCCGGAGTGAAGACAGGTGACCACGCCTATTTCGTGCATTCGTACCATGTTCGCGTGGCCGATCCTGCGCATCTGATCGCGCGAGTCGACTATGGCGAGCCGGTCACGGCGGTCGTGGGGCGTGACAACATCGTCGGAACGCAGTTTCACCCCGAAAAAAGCCAGGCCACGGGCCTGCGGATCATCTCGAATTTCCTGAGCTGGCGCCCCTAGGGCGCGCTAAAGCACGCCCTACGAGGTCATCCCGGTCATAGTAGAGCGTGCTTCAGCGCGCCCCACGTCGAACGCTGACGCCTTACTTCACCTTCTGCCAAGTGCCGCCATCGCGGCAGATTCCCAGCACGCAGCCCGACACCTTGAGCAGATTGCCCTGCATCTGAAGTTTCGAGTTGTAGGTCTTGCCGCGGTCCGGGCTGTAGACCTTGCCCGAATACGCCCCGCCGCCATTCGCCTTGGTCTGCGAAATGATCTGGCGGCCGATATTGTCGCTCGCGATCTCCTGACCCTGGCCGTTATAGGCCTTCACCAGAGTCCCGCAGAGCCCGCCGCCGCAGGGCTTTACATGCACGAGGCCCGAGTTGCCGTTGTCATCCTTCGCGGTGCGCCAGTAGCCCTCAAGCGGGTCCGCGGCCAGTGCAATGCCTGCGCTCATCAGCACCGCCAGAGCGGCCAGAACGGGTGTCTTCATGTCTCTCTCCTCCTGAAATATCTGCGATCATCTGTGCGGGTTGGCCGGGTCCGATCAAGCCTGACGCCACGTCGCGTTGCAAATGCCCACGCGTCATGCCAAAGCCACGTCCATAGCAAAGGGAACGATGCCGATGATCCTTTACCCCGCGATCGATCTCAAGGACGGACAGGCCGTACGCCTGTTCAAGGGCGAGATGGAAAAGGCGACCGTGTTCAACGACGACCCCGCCGCACAAGCCAAGGAGTTCGTCGACGCTGGCTGCGCGTGGCTGCACCTTGTCGATCTCAACGGCGCCTTCGCCGGAGAACCCGTCAACGCAGCACCGGTTGAGGCGATCCTGTCGCGCTGCGATGTTCCAGCGCAGCTTGGCGGGGGTATCCGTGACATGGCCACGATCGAGCGCTGGCTCTCCAAGGGGCTGGCCCGCGTGATCCTTGGGACTGTCGCGGTGGAAAATCCAGCTCTCGTGCGCGAGGCCGCCCGCACCTTCCCCGGTCAGGTGGCCGTCGGTATCGACGCGCGCGAGGGACGCGTGGCCACCAAGGGCTGGGCAGAGGAAACCGATGTACTGGCGACGGATCTCGCGAAATCTTTCGAGGATGCGGGGGTCGCGGCGATCATCTACACCGACATCAATCGAGACGGCGCGATGCAGGGCCCCAATATCGATGAGACCGCGGCTCTGGCGCAGGCGGTCTCGATCCCGGTCATCGCCTCGGGCGGCGTGTCGTCGCTCGAAGATCTCATCGCCCTGCGCGACTGCGGCGCGCCTCTCAACGGCGCAATATCCGGCCGCGCCCTTTATGACGGCGCGCTTGACCTGAAAAAGGCCCTCGCCGCTCTGGCGGAATGACCCAAGAAACGCCGCCGCGCTCGGGCGACCGGTTCAGCCGCCCGCCGCCTTTCCCGTCAGCTTGCCCAACGCGCCTTGCATCTTGGCGATGTACCCGGCGTCGTCGCTGATCCCGCCCAGATCGTCGAGTGTCTCCTTGGGGTTTTCGTAGGCCAGCCAGACCTGCCCGTCGGCATCCTCGTAGACCAGCACCTTGAGCGGCAGAAACAGCCCGGCCAGCGGGTCATCCTGCATCGCCGGCGTGCCCAGCTTGGGGTTTCCGAAAATCAAAAGTTGCGAAGGGGCAAGATCCATCTCGACCGAGGCCGCGCCGCCCGCGTGATCCACGCGGGCAAAAACGGTGGCGCCTGCGCCCTCGACGGCGGCTTGCAGCGCATCCATCGTTGCCGGCACGTCGCCCGCCGCTTTCACCTTCAGAATATCGTCCTCCGAGGCCATGACCGCGCCGCCCAAAAACGCCAAGGCACCCGCCGCAATCAGATTTTTCATCGCAAATCTCCAAGCTCTTTGCCAAACCTGATCTCATCCTCTGGCATGTCGCGGCAAATGCCCATAAACATCCCCGTGACTTAGGTTACACCGGCACGACCATGCTCAAGATCCGTATCATTCCCTGTCTCGACGTGGCCGACGGGCGCGTCGTCAAGGGCGTGAATTTTGTCAACCTGCGCGATGCGGGCGATCCAGTCGATGCCGCGCGCGCCTATGACGCCGCGGGTGCCGACGAGCTTTGCTTTCTCGACATTCATGCCACCCATGAAAACCGCGGCGTGATGCTCGACGTGGTGACGCGCACCGCCGAACAATGTTACATCCCACTAACCGTGGGCGGCGGTGTGCGGACCGTGGCGGATGTGCGCGCGCTGCTGCTGGCCGGCGCAGACAAGGTGTCGTTCAACTCTGCCGCCGTGGCCAACCCCGACGTGGTGCGCGAGGCTGCGGACCAGTTCGGTTCGCAATGCATCGTCGTGGCCATCGACGCCAAGACCGTGGCTCCCGGCAAGTGGGAGATCTTCACCCATGGCGGGCGCAAACCGACCGGTATCGACGCGGTCGCGTTCGCGCAACTCGTCGAATCCAAGGGCGCAGGAGAGATTCTTTTGACGTCGATGGACAGGGACGGCACCCGCGCGGGCTTCAACCTGCCGCTCACCCGCGCCATCTCCGAGGCGGTCTCGATCCCGGTCATCGCGTCGGGCGGCGTCGGCACGCTCGACCACCTCGTCGAAGGTGTCACAAAGGGCGGTGCCTCTGCGGTGCTTGCGGCGTCGATCTTTCATTTCGGCGATCACAGCATCGCCGAGGCCAAAGCCCACATGGCGGCGGCAGGTATCCCCGTGAGGCTGGGCGCATGACCCTCGAAGAACTCGAAAAGATCGTGCAGGCGCGTGCGCAGGCCGACCCAGAGAGCAGCTGGACCGCCAGCCTTTTGGCAAAGGGGCCCGAAAAGGTTGCGGAAAAATTCGGTGAAGAGGCGATCGAGGCCCTGATCGAGGCGGTTAAGGGGGATGCGCCGCGTCTCACCTCCGAAGCCGCGGACGTTCTTTTTCACCTTCTCGTCATGCTGCACAGCCGCGGCGTACCGCTGGGTGACGTGATGGAGGAACTCGCCGGCCGTCAATCCCGCTCCGGTCTTCAGGAAAAGGCCGCGCGCAAGTCATGATCCGCCATATCGTCTTCTTCACTGCCCGCGATCCCGCGGACCTGCCTCGCATCCGCGAGGGCCTTCTGACGCTTGGCAACATCCCACACGCTACGCATTTCGAGGTGGGACAGAACCTTTATGCCGACAAGCTGACCGGCACCGAGGTCGATCTCGTGGTCTATGCCGAATTTCCCGATGAGGCCGCGCTCGCAGCCTACAAGGCCGATCCGATCTACGAGGAAGCCATCCGGCGGGTGCGCCCCTTGCGGGAAATGCGCATCGCCGCCGACATCAAGGCGACCTGACAAGTCCCAGTTTTTCTTGTCCCGAAAATCTCACGGGGCCTGACGCAGCGCATTGATGTCCGGCGCGCCCCTCGGGTCAAAGTTTTGACGAGATCACCCCGGTATTGAAGCCGCCCATGCGCAACTCACCGAACAGCCGCTGATACTCGATCTTGGGACAGCGATTCATCACCACATCAATGCCGCGTGCGCGCGCCTTTTCGGCGGCCTCCTCGTGCCAGACTCCGATCTGCATCCAAATGGTCTTGAGATCCGGGAAGCACTCCAGCGCCTCATCGACAATCTCGGGCACGTGTTCGGGCCGGCGAAAGATATCCACCATGTCGACGCCGCCTTCGATTTCCGACAGGCTGCCCAGGACGGTCGTGCCAAAGGCGGTTTTGCCCGCATGCACCGGGTTGACCGGGACGACGTCGAATTTCTTCAATTTGAGATACCGCACCACATAAAAGCTGGGCCGCACTTCGTTGAGAGACACGCCCACCACAGCGATCCGCCGGGTGCGTTTGAGGATATTGCGCAGATGCGCATCGGAATATGGTTCGTTCATGCCGGCACCCTATCCGCTTTTCTCGGCATAAAAAAGCGCCCGGGGAATGCCCGGGCGCCAGTCACGGAACGAGGGACAGTGAAGAGAAGCACCGGTGTTCCGAACCGGCACTCCTGTTAGAATACATAGGTGCACTGTGACGGATAAAAAGAGCCTGCAGCCCGGCTGTGAACACAGATCCGTGAGCGTCGCCGGGCGGGTCAGTCGAAGATGTCCTCGACCACATCCCACAGCTCTTCGATCATTTTTCGCGCCAGAGGTTTGCGGCGCTTGACGGGCCGCCGCCTCTCGGGATGGCGGCTCAAGTCGCCACGCACTTCGGTCTCGGCCTCGCGCCGCATACGCTGTCGCACCGCGGCGCCCGGAGAGTATTTTTTCCTCTGTTTGTCAGGTGCTTGCGGCATGAACTTCATCTCATGAATCGGGGCCCCGCAGGCGCGACAGGTCAACTCATGCAACCCTTCATCGAAGATCAGCGCGGCACGCATGCCGCAATAGCTGCAAGTGGTGATCTTGTGGCCCATGCCGGTCTCCTCTTAGGTCTCTCTGGATGCATATAGGGCCACGGCGGCGGCATTTGAGACGTTGAGAGATCCGAAAGCCCCGGCAAAACCGATGCGGACCAAATTGTCGCAGCTCTCGCGCGTCCGGGGTCTGAGGCCCGGGCCCTCCGCCCCAAGAACCAGCGCCACGGCCCGGTCGCGCTTGCCGGCAAGCGCCTCTTCCAGCGTCTGATCGGCCTCCCCGGCCAGTCCCAGAACGAAATAGCCCATCGCCTGCAGCTCACCGATCGTGTCCGAGAGGTTGCGCACCCGCAGATAAGGCTGACGCTCGAGCGCGCCGCTGGCGGTCTTGGCCAGGGCTCCGGTCTCGGGCGCCGCATGGTGACGCGGCGCGATCACCGCCTGGGCGCCGAACACCTCGGCCGACCGCAGGATCGCCCCCACGTTATGCGGGTCGGTCACGCGGTCGAGCAGAACCACGCGCGGGGCGCGCACCCCGTCGCCAAGACAGATCTGCGCCATGTCTCCCCAATCGAGCGGCTTTACTTCAAGCGCAGCCCCCTGATGCACCGAACCGGGATCGAGCGGCGCGGAGAATTTGCGCGGATCTGCCATATCCGGTTCAATTCCGGCGGCGGTCACAGCCTCTTCAAGCTTGGCCAGCGCGTTGGGCGTGACGATCAGCCGGAGTTTTTCCCGCGCCGGATTCATAAGCGCGTCGCGCACCGCATGAAGGCCGAAAAGCCACACGGTCTCGTTGGCCGCGGCCTTTTTCGCCTGTTCCTTCTCGACCACCCAGCGGGGTTTTTTCGCAGCCATCCGACCCTCCGTTCCAAGGCCGGGACCATGGCCGTCACGGCCCTCAATCGCAAGCGATTTTCCGGTTGACGCAGCCCAGCCCCGCTTTTAGATACGGCCTCCAGTGGGCGACAGGCCGCAAGGTGTGGCAGGGGACTGTAACTCCCTCGCGGAGACGCACGCTAGGTTCGATTCCTAGGTCGCCCACCACTGATCCGCCCCGTGATTTACGCTGCCAATCTGCCCCGCCGGTCCGGCTTTTGTTGCCAGATCGTGCGCCGTGCGGTATCTTTCCGGCAAAAGATAATAAATACAACGGCAGCGAGCAGTCTTCATGCAATACGTGTTCCATCTGGGCGCGCATAAAACGGCGTCCGGCTTCCTTCAGGGCAACCTGGCGGCCAATCTCGATATCCTGCGCGCTCAAGGCGTGTTCTACGTCAACGAGGAGATGCCCGTTGCGCTGCAACGGGCGCGCAAGACGGTCAACCGGCTCTACCACCCGGCCCGGGCCATACCGGAACCCGACGCGTTGGCCGCAATCAACAGCAAGATCACCCGCCGGGCCGAGGCTGCAGGCGCCACCACGGTTCTGATATCCGAGCCGGATCTGCTCGGGCCATCCATGCATCAGGCGCTCGCATGGGGGATCGACAATCCCGGCTTTTACACGCAAGCGCCCGCGGCGCTTCGCCTTATCACCTCCGGTTTGCCGGCCGCACACACGCGCCTGCTGATGTTTTCGCGCCGTCCCGAAACCTATATTGTCAGCCTCTATTCCGAAGCGATCCGCAGCGCTCAACTCAATCTCGATCTCGCCGCCTTTTGCCGGGCGGTCAATTTCAACGCCATCGACTTCGCCAGCCTGCGGGACCGTCTGCAGGCGGTCGATCCCGCGCTCGATCTGAACATGCGGGCCTTCGAGAGGATCAAGCTCGGTGCTGAAACCTACCTGCGCACCTTTCTGCGCGATCTCGGCGCGGATCCTGCCGCCTTCGTCCTCACCAAGACCGATCCCCGCCCACAGCTGGACGCCAATCAGGTCGAGGCATTGCGCCAGATTTCCATGCGCGGCCAATCCGAACGCTGGCGGCTGGTCAAGAAACTGCGCGATCAGGTGCTCTCTTACGCGCCCGACCCGGCCTATCCGCTGGAATTGCCGTCTTGGGTGCGCGACAGTCTCAGCGTGACCTCAGAAGGCCGCCGCAGCGGGGCCGCCTGATGCATCGCGCGCTCAGTGAAAATTGACGAAATAGATGATCACGCCGACCACCAGACAGGGCACCACGTAAACCCCTAGGATAAGCTTGCGGCGCAGGGAGTGATCGTAGTCTTGCAGGCCTTCCCGGACATACGTGTCCCGGTCGCCGGGCCGGCCCTCTTCCTCCCACCAGGTTTCCAGCTTGCCGCGCCGCACCGCGCGCGAATACAGCGAAAGCGAAATGTAGATCACCGTCAGAACGACGAAGCCCACGATCACAAGGCGCGCCAGTGCTGCCATCGGTCCGTTTCCTCACTCAGCCAGCCGCCGGCACCACCGGCCCCCAAGGCCCCATGCGCGGCGCCACGGGATCCGGAGCGGCCATCGGCGCCTCACGCCCAAAGAGTGCCTCGCGCAGCCCCAGCTTGTCCACCTGGTATTCATTGACCAGAAGATCGACGGCATAGGCCTTCTTCGCCTCGGGCCAGCCTGCATAGGCGTCATAGAAGCTCTCTTTGTGACAGATGAAAAGCTGTCGGAAATCCATCGGCGCAAGCTCGGCCAGAAGCCGATTCACAAGATCCGCATCAGGATGCGCGGCGGCCCGCAGGGTATAGAAATAGGCCGGATCATCCGATCCGATCTCGGGCCAGGCCCCACCGCTTTCGGCCCATCGCAGAAGCGCGCCCAGACTGTGGAACGCCTGCGGCAGACGCTCTGCATGGGCGCGCGCCAGCCGGCGCATCGCGGCCCGGTCACGCCCGGGAATATCCACGCCCGCACCAGCCAGCGCGTCGACCAGCACGAAATCCATCTTCTGCCGCAGGATGGCCGCCGCGTCGATGCCACGCGCGATGACGATCGGCTCCACCAGATCGTTATCGGCCAGAAACCGCGCGATCCCGTTGGGATCGTCAAAGCCGATCACCCTATCGACGGGCGCGCCGTCGAAAAGCCCCGGATCGCGGGCACAGATCACCCCCGGACGGGGCACATCCTGAAACACGTAGACGCCGCCGAAATGCGCCGTCCAGAAATTGCGCTGCTCGAAACTCATCCGGTCCAGGTGGATCGGATTGCGCAGCACGTCCCCGGTTTGCTCCGCCAGAGCGATCATCTCGGCGATCAGGACGTCGTCGTACCACGCCCCCGGCTCTGTCATGAACCGGTCCACCTTCTCGCTCAGCCGCCCGGCCTGTTTGAGCGCGCCGTCGGTGGTATCGGCCTCGATGGTGATGCGCCGCAGATCGAAAAGCCGCGCGGGCGTCGACATGTCATAAACGCTGTTCACCAATTCCCCCGCCACCGCATCCCGCGCAGTCAGGGCAAACAGCGCCGCCTCGTTGGCCTCGACGAACTGCCGCAGAATACCCCGGCTGGTCGAGAACTTGGCCTCCAAAAGCGGCGCGGTCTTCTGCGCCGTGGTCAGCAGGATGAACTGCCGGTTCACGCCTGCGTGGTTGAGGTAAAGCGGATCGCCCAGCTCATGCCCCACCTCGGGGGAATAGCCCGAGATGTCGATATAGAAATCCGTCAGGGACGTGGTCCGGCCCGTCAGATGCTCCAGCGCCCGATTATACCGCTCCGCCAGCGCGGGCGAGGCCACGTGGATCAGGTTGCCGAACATGAGGCCGGATTTGATGAGGCGGTTCAACTGGGAATTCCAAGAATTTGCGCTTGTTCTAATTCATATTTCAACCGTGACCATTCACTCTTTAGGTATTTCCTGCTTTCAAGTACAAGGTTTGAAATCGCTTTATACCGCTCAACGTCATTACTTTTTTTTGAAACTTCTACAAGGCAGTTGGAGACAGATTTTGCCAATTCTTCTGTCGGATTGAGCCGGAGTTCGATTTTCATGGAAAGCTCATACGCCTTTGCAAAGTCCTCTTCTTTTGTCGAGTGAAAAGAAAGGCCAACCAACTCGGCAATGTCATTTCTCATGTCTGTAATCCATTTCTGGCGGAACTCCGCAACTTTAAGTTCAGCTTGGATTCGTCTGTTGTTCTTCGCTGTTTTCTCAGCAGCCTGACTGCTTAAATGCGCCGCAAAAACTGTCAATACCGAGACAAGAAGCAAAGTGCCCAATGAAATAAGTGTCCCACTATATTTTCGAATGAATCCTTCAAACTCTAAGAACGTCAGACCCGATACCCAAAATACCATAATTGTTATTGCAAATGGAAAAAATGCAAAACTAACAGCATCGCGGTATACTTGATAAATCACCCTTTTCCCTCCAAATACCTCTTCTTCGCCTCTTCCATCCGTCCCATCTCCCGCACGGCGGTCTCGATGGCTGCCTCGTCCGAGCTGTCGGCATAGCGGAATTCCGAATCCGCGTACCGGTTGATCTCCTGCACGACCATCTCCACTGTGATGGGCCGGCGCAACTCTTCGATCATCGCGGTCTTCTCCTCGTAGGGCTTGAAGAGGAACAGCTCCGGCTCCTCCATCCATTCATCCGGCAGTTCGAAATCCATCGCCCGGACCTTCACCGCGTCCGTGATGTTCTTGATCGCCCGGCCCGTGAAGCGCTCATCCGCCTCCTGTATCCCCTTCAGATACGTCCCCAGCTTGGCAATCGTATCGAGCGGGCCAAGCTCTCCCTCGACCCGCTCCCACACGGCCAAGAGCCCCTCTTCCTGAGGCCGGTTATGCCCCTCGTAGCTCGCCGCCACCGCGCGCCTGATCTCCTGCGCGGCGTAAAGATCATGCTCCCCCAGCGGGATATCGTGGTTCTTGCCCATCAAGAGATGCAGGATGTCGATATAATCCTCCCGCGTTTGTGGCCCGTCCACCAGAAACCGCGCGCCCGCCCGCTGGCGCAGCGCGTCATCCACGTTCTCGGGAAAGTTCGAGAACATGCCAAACGTGCAGTTGCCGCGCACCACCGTCTGCGCCCCGGCAAAGCTTTCCATCAGCACGGCGGTGATCTCCAGCTGTCCCGCGCTGGACTGCCGGTCACCGCGCCTGCCGGCCAGCTGATCGATATCGTCGATCGTGCCGAACCCGATCACGCCCGGGTCCAGAACCCCGTTGATAAAATCCTTGGCGTTCTGCGCGCTCTTGCCCTGATAGCTGTCGATGCTCTCGGTCGAGAGGTTCGCATAGCGGAACGGATAGCCCGCCACCTCGCAATAGCCGTGAATGAGCCCCGCCATCATCTGGATGAGCGTCGTCTTGCCCGTTCCCGGCTTGCCATCGCCCATGAACGTGAAGATGAAGCCACCCAGCTCGGCAAAAGGGTTCATCTTGCGCTCGAAATCATAGGCCATCAGCATTTTCGCCAACCGCTGCGCCTGTGCCTTGGCGATGTGGTTGCCGACGACCTGATGCGGTGTCTTGAACTGCATGGTCAGGGGCGCGCTGCGCCGCTTGGTCGAGGGCTCGAAGCCGCGAATGGTGAACCCGTCCGCCTCCACGCGCCAGCTTGCGCCGGTAAAGGCCCCCAGCCGCCCGGCCTGCCCCGCCCGCAGCGCCACCTTCTCCATCAGTTGCTCGGCATAGGCCGTCACTGTCGCCACCAAGCGCGCCTCTTCGTCCGCATGGGCGGCCAGCATCTGGTCCAGTTCCCACAAACAGCCGTGCAGCGCGGTAAGCGCGCTGTCGGTCAGCACCTCATCGACCTCGCCCACCTCGACGCTCACTTCCCCGCCATGCGGCGCCAGAAGAAAGGCCGTCGCATTGCCGAAGACATGCGTCACCGCCAGCGCCTCGGCCGCCAGCAATTCGGTGAACTCCGATTTGCGCCCGGCCTCCAAAGACCCGGCAAGGTTGGCGCGCCGCATCTCGGCCAGCCCGGTCGCCTCGGAAAACTGCTCACCCAAGGCCAAAGCAATGGCCAGCGCGCGCCGCAGCCCCTGCATCACCGTCGCCTGCAACGGGCTGATCAGCGCGTCATCGCCCCCCGTGGCCTCGATGCGCGCCAAAAGATGCACACCTTCGGGCCGCGCGGTTGCCCGCGTCACCAGCCCCGGCGTCGTGCTGCGAAACCGCCGACGCGTGCCAATCCCGCTTGACCGCTCGGTCACTGGCGCCGCCGCGGTCCGGCCGATGCGCGGCGTGTGATCAACCCCCTCCAGCATCGCCGTGGCGGCATCGTAATGCTTGCGGATATCCGCCTCGCGCAATTCCATCGTGTCGGCTGTCAAACCCATATGCCTCTCCAGATCGGCGGGGAGCCCCCGCCCTTTCTCGCGTCGGCCGAGCTTCAGCCCGGCTTCGATCTAATACCGCAACACCCGTCCGCTCGGGCTCACCACGTATTTGGTCACTCCTGAAAACCCCGGCGGCGCCGCCTCGACAAGCGTCTGATAGGGCCGTTCGGGCAGGATGACGGCGCGCTCCGTGCGCGTCGCCCCGGTCTCGGCCCCACGTCCCGCAAAAGGATCGAGCGCGAACACCTCGCGTTCCACCGTGCCGAACCAGCCCGCGCGCTCCTCGCGGATCCGCTCGCTCTCCAAAATCTCGTCGGTCCAGGCCAGTGCCCAATCATGCCCGGCGGGCGCAGCGGCTTGCGCCAAAACCTCGGCCAGCGGGCCACCCTGGGCGGTGAAGCTCTGCGAATATAGCGGTCCGACATGCAGCCTGCGCAGCCGCTTGGGATGCAGATCGTCAAAGCTCTCGTCGATTCCCTTGGCGATGGTCAGAAGTTTCAGCCCGCCCAGGCTCTGGCCCATCAGATGCGCTTCAAGCTCGGGCCAGCGCCGCCCGTCGCGGCCCAGAGAGACCCGCCCGCTATCCTCGATCTCCATGAGGTAAATCGTCGGCAGGTTCGTCTGGCTATCGTAGACCGCCCAGTGCACCAGAAACCTCTGCCGCTCGCCCAGCCCCTCAATCCAGTCGAGCTGCGGATCATTGCGCGCCCAGAAGAGATGCCCGCGCGACAGCTCTTCATAGTAGAGCCGCTGAGAGAGCGCGAATTGCAGCCGCGTGGGGATCTCTCGCTCCGAGATAATCTGCTCGACCATCTGGTGCTTAAGCTCCTGCGCCTCGGGCAGGCGCGCCAAGTGTCCCGCCGCCTGTGCCGCGTCATTGGCCATGACCATCAGCTCGGCATGGATGGGAAACCCGCTTTTCTGCCTGTCGACCGCCAGCGAGCCGAAAAAGCGCCCTGTGTCGCGCCCGACCAGAAGGTATTTCATCGACAGGGCGCGAAAGCTATGCATCAGCCTGCGCGCATAGGTGGCCAGCACGGCCACCTCGCGCCGGGACAGCCGGCCATCGGCGTGCATCACGGCGGCCACGCGCGCCAGATGGGCGGTGATCACCTCGAATTTCGCGAAATAGCGCCGGCTGGCACGGGTATCGGACAAGCCCTCGCCGGGCAGTTGTGACGTCCCGGCCGGGTCGCTCATTCGCCGTCCCCGCCACACTCGCCCGCACTGTCCGGCGCATTGCCCCCGCCGCCGTCATCCGCACCGCCGGACGGCCGCGCAATAACCCAAATTGCCAGAACCACCGTCGCGGCAATCCCCAGAACGAGCATGTCGTCCCGGCCCGACCGATACCCCCCAAGCGTCAGGCCAAGGGCTATCAAGATGCCGGCGATCAGACCCAGACCCTCACGCCGGTCGCGGTCGATGCCCGTCACAAACCGCCGTCCCCGCCGCCGCCCTTGCGGGCGCGTCCCAGCAAGACCAGTCCGACGATCCCAAAGCCGATGCCCAGCAGGTTGACCCAGCTAGGGACGGCGAAAACGAACGACACGATCAGGCACAGCACCGACAGTGCGATCGCGATAACTCCGGCTCCACCCATGGGCTTACCCTCCGTAGGCGTTGGTGTCGTGTTTCTCGATGATCTTCGCAAAGCGCCGCGCGAACCGCTCATCCGCCTTGGCCTTGGCTTCCAGCACCTCGCGGGCGAACACCATGTGATCCTCGTGTGCCTCCAGCATGTCGGCCATCCGGGTGTTGGTGGCCGCGCCGATGCCGGCCATGGCGGTCTGCGCCTCCTTGTCGGTCTGCACGCCGATCTCGTTGATCCTGTGCGCCACGTCCTGCTGCTGCGCGGTCTTGAGCGATTTCGTCAGCGCATCATACAGCACCACGCGCTGCTTGGTGTCGGTCTGCAGCTTGTTGATCAGCACCATCTGCGTCGCCGCCTGGTTCTGCAGGCTGTCGACCCAGGTCTTGCCCTTCTCGATGTAACGCTCCAGCGTCTGGCTCTTGGCTAGCTTCACCTGCTCGTCGCGCACCATCTCGTTATAGCGGCTGTTGAGCTCGGCCAATTCGGTCTCAAGCTTGGTGCGCACCGCGGCATCGGTCTCGTTGGAAATCTTCGTCTCCAGCGTGATGATCTTCGGGTCGAGCGCCTGCAGGTCCTTGCGGACATCTTCCAGCGCGGCCACCGTCCCTTCGCGCGCATCCAGCGTTTCCGACAGGTTCGCCTCGACCTTGGCTTTCTGTTCTTCGAGCATCGCCAGCTGACTTTCCAGAAGACGCACGATCACGTCCGACTTCGAAATCAGGTCCTGCAACTTGTCATCGATATTGGCGGTGCGGATCCGGTCTTGCCGCAGGCTGTCGGCCTTCGCCGCGCTGAAGATGCCGACGAAGCTCTCCCAGCCGGTCTTGCCCCGCATCTCGTCGAAATCCTTGGAAAAGGCGGCGGTGATGTCGTCCAGCCCCATGATGAGCTCCGCGATATTGGCGTTCATCCCCTCGGTATGGGCATGCACGTCCTCAAGCGTGGCGGTCTCGATCTCAAAACCGGCCTCGTCGCCCGTCTCGATGGCGGTCCGCGCACTGTCGATCTGTGCGGTCAGCTCCGCGATCTTGGCCTGCGTGGCCTCCACCTGAGCCTGGCTCTCGCGCATCTGCGCCTCAAGATTGGCCATCGCCCCTGTCCTTTCCGAAATATTCCTTCGTATACAGAGTATGGGCATTCCCGCCGCGGATTAAGCACAATCTTCGCGAGAGGCCGGGAAAATGCCGTCCTACGGCAACAGGATATCATCCCGCGAAAATGCGGCGCGTGCGGTGCTCAGGTCGTCGAACAGAATCTCGATCTCTATGCGTTGCACATGGCCGGGCGGGAACGTCCGATAGACCTGGACCTCCGGCTTGATCGCGTTTGGCGTGGCCGTGTCGAGATAGCAGGGCGGCATGTCCCACGGCTCCATCTCCTCGCCATTCACCGACAGGCGGAATTCGTGCATGCCGCAACGCCACGACAACAGATGCGTGACGTAAAGCAGGTCCTGCCCGTTGTAGTCTCGCACCGCGACCCAGTTGGGCTTGGTCAATTCGATGATCTGCTTGATCTCGGCGGCGGTCGTGAACTTTCCCGTGGGCGTTTGATCTTCGGCCGCAAAAGCCGGGCTGGCGGCCTTGGCAGCCGACGCGTCGGCTCCGGGCTCCGCCTTTTCGCCGCCCGAACCGCCGCCAAGCGCCAGCGCGATACCGATCAATATCCAATCAAGCATGTCTGAAATCCCGTCTTCCCGAAATTCGCGATCTGCCCTCTCGCCCTGGTCGTATGCGCCGCGTATACTGCCAGCAGGGCAGGCAGAGCAGTCAAGGCAGGATCCCGGCAAGTATGGCCGCGAAAAAAGCGAAACCTCAAGATTTTCATGTCATGGTGGTTGGCCAACAGGGCCGCTTGCAATTCGAGGCGGTGCTCTTTGCCGCGTCGCTGCGCGCGCGCAGCCCGGAGTTTTCAGGCCGGCTTTTCGTTGCAGAACCGCAACCGGGCCCTCTCTGGAAGAACGATCCGACGATGCGCGGCGATATCCGCGCGCTGCTCGAAGACAGCTACGGCGCAGAGATCGTGCCGTTCGCGTCCAAACATTTCGGACAGGCCTACCCCTACGGCAACAAGATCGAGGCGCTCTTCGCCCTGCCGAAAGGCGAACCATTCGTCTTTTTCGACACCGACACGCTCATCACCGGCGAGCTTTCCAAGGTTCCCTTCGATTTCGACCGTCCAACGGCCTCTTTGCGGCGCGAGGGCACCTGGCCCGAGATCGAGCTGTACGGCCCCGGCTACACCCAGACGTGGAAATCCCTCTACGACAAGTTCGGGCTGGATTTCGAAAGCTCGCTCGATCCGCGCTGGCCCGATGAATTCTGGCGGCGCTATCTCTATTTCAACGCAGGCTTTTTCTTCTACAAGTGCCCGCATGTCTTCGGACAGCGCTTTCTCGATTACGCGCTGGCCATCCGCGACAATCCCCCGCCCGAGCTGGTGTGCCAATCATTCGATCCCTGGCTTGACCAGGTTGCGCTGCCGCTTGTGATCCACAGCCTCGGCGGCGGGCGGGACACGCTGCCCGAGGGGCTGCTCGACGGATCGGTGTCCTGCCACTATCGCCTGTTCCCTCTGCTCTACGCCCGCGAACCCGACGCGGTGGTCGAGGTGCTTGAAGAGGTCACAAAGCCTAATCCGGTCAAGAAGCTTCTGAAGAATTACGATCCGATCAAGTTCATGATCTACCACGGTCGCGGCCACAAGGTCCGCGCGCTCTTCGACCGGCAGAACCTGCCGCGCAAGGAACAGGCCCTGCGCAACACGATCAAACGCAACGGCTTCTGGATGCGCTGACGCGCGCGCCTCTCAGGCGGCAAAAACCCCGTCCATGTCGGCAAATCCCTTGACCTCGATCGGGTTGCCTGACGGATCGCGGAAAAACATCGTCCATTGCTCGCCCGCCTCCCCCTCGAACCGGACCGACGGCGGAATGATAAAGGTCGAACCCGCGGCCTTGAGCCGGCCTGCCATCGCTTTCCAATCGCGCAGGGGCAGAACCACGCCGAAATGCGGCATCGGCACCATGTGATCCCCAACCTTGCCGGTCGGCGCATTGGCAAAAGGCTCGCCCAGATGCAGGCTCAGCTGATGCCCGAAGAAATCGAAATCGACCCAGGTTTCGGTCGATCGCCCCTCGTCGGCGCCGAGCACGCCGCCGTAAAACGCACGCGCCGCATCGAGATCGGTCACGTGGATCGCAAGGTGAAATGGATGCGGCATGGGTGGGACCCTTTTCTTTTCGACCAAAGCAACTTCTCTCACGCCTCGCCGGTTGGCAAGCTGAAGACCAAGCGTATCGGGGCCAAACTGGCACGATCACCTCGTTTCGTGTATGCTTAGACTTTTGTGAAAGGTATTTCGCCGTGCTCAGGACGCTTCTTCTGGCTCTGCTTGCTGCAGGGCTGCTGGCCGCCTGCGATTACAAGACGTCACCGGGCACGACTGTCCAGAGAGGCGGTTATGATTTTCCGACGCTGGTGGTCGAAACGCTGGCGCTTTCGGGCAACTCGACGGAAACGGAGTACGCCTTCAGGATCAAGATGCCCGACGGGACCACGCGAGAGACGTCGGCGACCCCGGATTACCAGGACGCCGAAAGACGCAGAAATATCCTGATCAACAGCTGGCTGGCCGCAACCGAAGCCACGCCGGGGCCCTCTACGACCATCGCCGGCCCGACCCAGACGCCCGCCGCCGTGCCGTCGGCGGCAGAGCCCTTCGGAGGCGCGGCAGGCGGGGATTGACGGTCGCACGATTCCCCAGTTGTTCTGCGCGGGCCTTTCCCGTAACCCTCTTGGCAACATGAGGCAAAGGGAGGCCCCAAACATGTCCGACCGCATTCACAATATCGGCTTCGACACGCTGCAGGTTCATGCCGGCGCCCGGCCCGACCCGGCCACCGGCGCGCGGCAGGTGCCGATCTATCAGACGACGGCCTATGTCTTCCGCGATGCGGAACATGCCGCCGCCCTCTTCAACCTGCAGGAGGTGGGCTATATCTATTCCCGCCTGACCAACCCCACTGTCGCGGCCCTGCAGGAACGTGTCGCCACGCTCGAAGGCGGGGTCGGCGCGGTCTGCTGCTCGTCGGGCCACGCCGCGCAGATCATGGCGCTTTTCCCGCTGATGGGACCGGGCAAGAACATTGTCGTGTCGACCCGCCTCTATGGTGGCTCGATCACGCAGTTCAGCCAGACGATCCACCGCTTCGGCTGGTCCGCCAAGTTCGTCGATATCGACGACATGGACGCCATCAAGGCGGCCATCGACGACGACACGCGCGCCGTCTTCTGTGAATCCATCGCCAACCCGGGCGGGCATATCGCCGATCTGCGCGCGGTGGCGGACGTGGCCGACGAGGCGGGCCTGCCGCTCATCGTCGACAACACCTCGGCCACACCCTATCTCTGCCGGCCGATCGAACACGGTGCGACGCTGGTCGTGCACTCCATGACCAAGTTCCTCACCGGCAATGGCACGGTCACGGGGGGCGTGGTCGTCGATTCGGGCACGTTCGATTGGTCCGCCTCGGACAAGTTTCCATCCCTGTCAGAGCCGGAACCGGCGTATCACGGCCTCAAGTTCCACGAGACCTTCGGCCCGCTCGCCTTTACCTTCCACGGCATCGCCGTCGGTCTGCGTGACATGGGCATGACGCTCAATCCGCAGGCGGCGCATTACACGCTGATGGGCATTGAGACCCTCAGCCTGCGCATGCAAAAGCACGTCGAGAACGCCATGGAAGTGGCCGGCTGGCTGGAAAAGGACGACCGGATCGAGGGCGTGACCTATGCCGGCCTGCCCTCCTCGCCCTACCATGACCGGGTCGCCAAGGTCTGTCCCAAGGGCGCAGGCGGCCTTTTCACCGTGGCGCTCAAATCCGGCTACGAGGGCTGTGTGAAGCTCGTCGACAACCTGGAGCTTTTCAGTCACGTCGCCAATCTGGGCGACACCCGCTCGCTGATCATCCATTCGGCGTCGACCACCCACCGGCAATTGACCCCTGAGCAGCAGACCGCCGCGGGTGCGGCGCCCAACGTGGTGCGCATCTCCATCGGGATCGAGGACGCCGCCGATCTGATCGCCGACCTCGATCAGGCGCTCTCCAAAGCCAGCGCATAGGTTGCATGCCGCCGGGGGCTTTTCCTTCCCCTCGGCGGCAAGCTGCTATAAAATCGACCGTCAGAGGGCCGGTATGTCACCGCCCCCGTTTCCGGTGCTAGAACCCTGTCGATGAAACCCAATTTCGCCCTCACGCTTACTTTCGATGGCATCGGTGTGCTGCACCGTGCCTTTCCGGGCTGGCACCTGGTGGGTGACGTGGCACTCGACACCGAGGATCTGCACGGTGAACTGGCACGGCTGCGCGACATGGCGCAGGCGCTCGATCCGTCCGGGCTGCGCACCAAGCTGGTGATCCCGAACGACCAGATCAAATATCTGCATTTCGATATCGACGGGCTTGGCCCCGACGAAATCGGCGATGCGGTGGCCCGCGCGCTGGACGGGGCCACGCCCTATAAGATCGACGACCTGGCCTATGACTGGTCGATCAGCGCCGGTCAGGTCTACGTCGCCGCCGCCGCGCGTGAAACTCTGGCCGAGGCCGAGGCCTTCGCGCTCGAACACGGCTTCAACCCGCTCGCCTTCGTCGCCATCCCCGAGGCCCGCGATTTCGTGGGCGAGCCCTGGTTCGGCGAAACCGCCAACGCGGCAAACGTCCTGCCCAAGGGCGGTTTCGTGGAACGCGACACGGCGGCGATCCGCATCATCGGCGCGGCTCAGTTGCCCGACGCCGCACCGTCCGACGCGCGCGACCTGCCCAGCGAACCGGTGGTCGAAGTCGAGGACCGGCCGCTGCCCGAGCCGGAGCAGGCGCCCGAGCCCGATCCAACGCCCGAGCCCGACCCGGCGCCGGACACAGGCACCGCGCCCGCCGACGCGGCACCTGTATCGGAGGGCGAACCAGCCCCCGCCGTCGCCTTCAGTTCGATCCGCGCGCGCCGCGACGACACGCCCGCCAAGACCCCGCGCCTGACCGGGGCAACCCGGGACACGACCGCTGCGCCCGCACCGGCCAAGCCGTCCCGCAAGGAACCGCCCGTCACCGCTGTGCCGCCGGCGCCCGCGCCGGACGCGCCGCAGATCACCGGCACCCCGGACAGCGCCGTCGCCGATACCGTGGCGGCACGGATCGGGGCGTCGCTGCGCCCCACCGAGGCCGACAGGCTGAGCGCGGAAAACACTGCCGAGAGTGTCGCTTCCGACGCACCGCCTCCGCCAGAGCCCGCATCAGGCCCCGCCGCGCCCTCCTTCTTCACCCGGCGCACCGCCAGCCTGAAACGCGCGCTCGCGCGGCCGGCAAAGCCTGTTCCGGCCGCCGCCGCGACGACCCAACCGCTGGAGCCGCAGGACGAAAAGCAGCGTATGACGATCTTCGGGGCGCGCGAACCCGCCCGGGTGGGGGGGAAGCCACGCTTTTTGGGCCTGATCCTGACCGCGGTGCTCCTGCTCTTTCTCGTCGGCGTCGCCGCGTGGGCATCGATCTTTCTCGATGACGGGCTCGCGCGCCTGCTGCGGTCCGATCCCGAAACTGAAATCGCGGCCACACCCGAGCCCGAGCCTGACAGCGCTCCGCTCGCCGAGGTCCTGACCACCCCGCCCGATCCGGCGCAGACCGCGCCGGACGAGGACACCCGCCTTGCGGCCCTGCCCGATGACAGCCTGATCGACGCTGAGGATCCCGCGCGCGATCCTCTGCCCGCCGCGCAACCCTCGCGCCTGAGCCCGGATGAGGCCCGCGCCCGCTATGCGGTCACCGGTATCTGGCAACGCGCACCCGATACCCCCCGGGCGCCCGAGGTGCTCTCGCTCGACGATTTCTACCTCACTTCGATCGACCCGAAAGTGATCGAACAGGACGCCGTCGCCCTGCCCGGCGCGGACAGCCTCATGGGCGATCGTCGCCCGGCCACGCCCGGCCTGCCGCCCGCGCCCGGCACGACCTTCGAGTTCGACCAGCGCGGACTGGTGCGGGCCACGCCCGAGGGTGCGCTCACGCCCGACGGGGTGCGCGTCTATGCCGGTCAGCCGCCCGTGGCCATGCCGCCTCGGCCCGCCCCGCCCGCAGCCGATCCCGAAACCGCGTTTCTCGCCGATCCCGCGCTGGCGCGCCTTGTTGAAATCCGCCCCCGGCCCCGGCCCGGCGATCTGAGCGAACAAAACGAACGCGGCCAGCTCGGGCTTGGCGGGCGCACCCGTGCCGAACTGGCCGTCCTGCGCCCCCGCCTGCGCCCGCAAAGCGCGCAGGAGCTGGCCCAGCAGGCGGCGGCAGCCTCGACCGCGGCGCTCGTTTCACCGGACGCGGACACGATCCAGGAGGCCGTCGCCGAAGCCGTCGATCCCTTCGCCGGGGCAACGGCACAGGCCGTGGCCCTGTCGATCAAGCCAAAGCCGAGACCCGGCAATTTCGCCCGCATCGTCCAGCGCGCCGAAGAAACCCAGACCGCGACGCCCGTACCGGCGGCCCAGCGCGTCGCGCCTTCGGCACCGACCGCCACCACCGTTGCGCGCGCTGCGACAGAACGCAACGCGCTCAGCCTGCGCAGGGTGAACCTCATCGGTGTCTACGGCACCGCCTCGGACCGCCGGGCGCTCGTCCGGCTCGCCAATGGCCGCTACCAGAAGGTCAAGATCGGCGACCGGCTCGATGGCGGGCGGGTGTCCGCCATCGGCACAAGCGAACTGCGCTACGTCAAATCGGGCCGGTCCGTCGTGCTGAAGATGCCGCGCGGCTAGACCTCCGGGCAATTTCGTAACCAAGGACAGGCCCGGCGCGGACCGGCGCATTGCATCCTCCGCGGGTGCCGCGCATAGTCGGTTTCAGCCGCCCCGCATCAGAGGACATCATGGAAGGCTTTTTCTTTCAGGCCACAGTGTTTCTTGCCGCCGCCGTGATCGCAGTACCGATCGCCGCGCGGCTGGGCCTCGGTTCGGTTCTGGGCTATCTTGCCGCCGGCATCGCCATCGGTCAGGTCCCGGGTTTTCTCGGCGGGCACGCCGCCGAAGAACTTCAGCATTTCGCCGAATTCGGCGTTGTGATGATGCTTTTTCTCATTGGGCTCGAGCTTGAACCGCGCGCTCTCTGGGATATGCGCCACAGGCTTCTGGGCCTCGGTGGGCTGCAGATCACGCTGACCGCGACGCTGGTGATGGGCGGTACGATGCTCTTGGGGTACAACTGGTCGATCTCGTTGGCCATCGGCCTTGTTTTCGCGCTGTCCTCGACCGCGATCGTGCTGCAGACCCTGTCGGAAAAGGGGTTGATGCAGACCGGCGGCGGGCGCTCGACCTTCTCGGTGCTGCTCACGCAGGATATCGCCGTGATCCCGATGCTGGCCCTCCTGCCGCTTCTGGCGCTGCCCAAGACGCCCGACATGATCCTCGGCGAGACACTGTCGCGCCTCTCGGAGGGAGAGAAAGGCGCCCATTCCGAGGGCGCGCACGAGGCCGCGCAGTCCTTCATCCAAAGCCTGCCGGGCTGGGGCGTCACGCTGGTCACGCTCGGCGCGGTGGCCGGTATCATCGTCATGGGCGTCTATTTCACCCGGCCGGTCTTCCGCTTCATCCACGCCACCCGGCTGCGCGAAATGTATACCGCGCTGGCGCTGCTGATCGTCGTCGGTATCTCGTTCGTCATGTCGCTGGTGGGCCTTTCACCCGCTCTGGGCGCGTTCCTGGCCGGTGTCGTTCTCGCCTCGTCCGAATTCCGGCACGAGCTGGAAAGCGATATCGAACCCTTCAAGGGCCTGCTTCTGGGGCTTTTCTTCATCACCGTCGGGGCCGGGATCAATTTCTCGACCCTCTTCGCCGAGTTTTTCCCGGTCATGGGCCTCGCGCTCGCCGTGATCGTGATCAAGGGCGGCGTGCTCTACGTTCTGGGTCGGATCTTCGGTTTGCGCGGCCGCGATCTCTGGCTCTTCACGCTCGGCCTCGCGCAGGCGGGCGAATTCGGCTTCGTGCTGATCAATTTCTCCAACCAGCAAAACGTCATCCCCCCGCAGATGAGCGAAACACTCCTCCTCGTGGTGGCGCTCTCGATGCTGATCACGCCGCTCCTCTTCATCCTTTTCGAGTATATCTCAAGCCGCACGACCGAACTGGCCGAGGCCCATGAACCCGACGAAATCGACGCCAAGGGCCCGGTCATCATCGCCGGGATCGGACGTTTCGGGCAGGTGGTGAACCGGCTGGTGCGCTCGTCGGGCTTCGACACCGTGGTGCTCGACCACGATCTTGCCGCGATCCAGCGGATGCGGCGCTTCGGGATCAAGGCCTTCCTGGGCGATCCGGGCCGGCCTGAACTCTTGCATGCGGCCGGGCTGGGCGAGGCGCGCGTGCTGGTCGCCGCGCTTGACAATCCCGACGCGACCACCCGCCTCGTCGCCTTCGCTCGGCGCGAACGGCCCGATCTGCACATCGTCGCACGGGCGCGCGACCGCACCCATGTGTTCCGCCTCTATCAGGCGGGCGCGGACGACATCGTGCGAGAGCTGTTTGACAGCTCCCTGCGCGCGGGGCGTTACGTGCTGGAAAATATGGGGCTAAGCGATTTCGAGGCCGCCGAGGTGCAGAAGACCTTCTATCAGCATGATCGGAACTCGGTCCGCGAACTGGCCGCCCTGTGGGATCCGAATATTCCCACCACCGACAATGCCGCCTATATCCGCCGCGCCCGAGAGCTTGAAGGCCAGCTGGAGACCATGCTCTTGTCGCAGCTCGAAGAGGCGGCCGCGGATTCCATTCCCGACGACGACGACGATCGCAACGAGGCCTGAGCGCACTGGTCACTGCGACGGCGCCTCAGCCCTCCGCGACGCCCGCTTCGGCAAAGGTCGCCATACCGGAATGACAGGCCAGAGCGGCCTTCACGATCCCGATGGCCAGCGCCCCGCCGGACCCCTCGCCAAGCCGCATGCCCAACGACAAAAAGGGGGCCTTGCCCAGTTCCTGCAAAAGCCTTGCATGCGCCCCTTCAGCGCTCACATGGCCTGCCACCGCATGGTCCAGCGCGCCGGGGCGCGCCACCTCTAGACAGGCCGCGGCGGCGGTGCAGATGAACCCGTCCAGGATCACCGGGATGCGCAACAGCCGGGCGCGTGCGATCGCCCCCGCCATCGCCGCGATCTCGCGCCCGCCGAGGCACCGCAACACCTCCAGACCGTCCTCGCGGCAGCGCGCATGCCGCGCCACCGCCCGGTCGACAACCGATGCCTTGTGACGAAGGGCGTCGCCCTCGACGCCGGTGCCCGCCCCGGTCCAGTCCGCCGCCGTCCCGCCATAAAGCGCGCAGGCCATTGCCGCGGCCGCCGTCGTGTTGCCGATCCCCATCTCCCCCACGACAAGAAGATCCGCCGCCGCATCGACGGCATGCCAGCCGGTCCGCAACGCCTCCCAAAGACCGGCCTCATCCATGGCCGGACCTTGAGTAAAGTCCTCTGTCGGCTGGTCAAGCGCGAGCGCCTCGACCGACAGAACCGCCCCCGCGCAATCGGACAATTGATTGATCGCGGCGCCCCCGGCGCGGAAATTGGCCACCATCTGCGCGGTGACATCGGCAGGAAAGGCCGAAACGCCCTGCGCCGTCACCCCGTGATTGGCCGCGAAGACCACGATCTGTGGCCGGGTGATACGCGCGCGCGCGTCACCGCGCCAACCGCAATACCAGATTGCCAGGTCTTCCAACCGGCCAAGCGCACCCGGCGGCTTGGTTAGCTCTGCATTGCGGTGCCGCGCGGCCTCTGCGGCCTCCGCGACCGGACCGGGCAGCCTCTGGATCAGCTGCAAGAATTCCTGAACACTGGCGAAATCCTGCGTCATCGCGGCCCCCGTTGCATGAATTGCGGCTTTTCGTGTATCGCAGGCAAACCAGCCGGCACAGCCGAAAAGGCCCTTTCCATGTCGAAAAACGACGATGCCCTCCTGCGCGCAGGCGATCTTGCCGTGGCGCTGTCGCTGCTGACCCGGCTGCCGGTGCCCGGCACGGTTGACATGGCTCGTGGAGGCCGCGCCGCATGGGCCTATCCGCTGGCGGGCGTTCCGGTGGCGTTGCTGGCCGGTGGCGCGGGGCTTTTTGCCTCGACCATAGGATTAGCATCACCTTTTTGTGCATTGATAACGCTGACTTTCTCGGCACTTCTCACTGGCGCCCTGCACGAGGACGGGCTGGCCGACACGGCCGATGGGCTTTGGGGCGGCTGGACGCGCGACCGGCGGCTCGAGATCATGAAAGACAGCCATATAGGCACTTATGGCGTCATCGCGATTTTTCTTTCTCTGTCATGGAGATGGGCCGCGCTTTTCATGCTTTTTGAGATGGGCGTAGCTCTCGTTCTGCCCGCGCTCGTGGCCGCCGCGCTTTTGTCCCGCGCCGTGATGCCCGCCCTGATGGCAGGCCTGCCGCATGCCCGCGACACGGGCCTCTCTCACAGCGTCGGTCGCGCGCCTTGGCCCACCGCAGCGCTCGCGCTCGCCCTGGCGGTTGTTGGCACCCTCTTTTGTCTCGGGCCTCAGGCGGTGCTCGCCATGGCGCTGACTGTCATGACGACGGCCTGCGTGGCGGTCATTGCGCGGCGCAAGATCGGCGGGCAGACCGGGGATATCCTCGGCGCGGCGCAGCAGATTGCGGAGATCGCCGTTCTGACCGCGCTCATCGCATAGAAAAAGGCCGCGCCAAGGCACGGCCTACTTTCCTAGCTTACCTGAGGTTCAGGCTGCGCGAGAAACAAGAACCTCGTCGACCTGCTTGGCCGCCTGGGTTTCGTCACCGCCGCTGACAGCGGCCACTTCGCGCGTCAGACGCTCCAGCGCCGCTTCGTAAAGCTGGCGTTCGGAATAGCTCTGCTCGCGCTGATCGTCCGACCGGTGCAGGTCGCGCACGACCTCGGCAATGGCGATCAGGTCGCCGGAATTGATCTTCTGCTCGTATTCCTGCGCCCGGCGCGACCACATGGCCCGCTTGACCTTGGCCTTGCCTTTCAGCGTTGTCATCGCCTTCGACACCACGTCGGGGCTCGACAGGCTGCGCATGCCTATCTCGACCGCCTTATGGGTCGGAACCCGCAGCGTCATCTTGTCCTTCTCGAAAGAAATGACAAACAGTTCCAGTTCGATACCCGCGATTTCCTGCTTTTCGATCGACACGATCTGTCCCACGCCATGGGCCGGGTAGACAACGTAATCATCCGCACGAAATTCGGACTTCTTCGACTTGCTCATTCAGATGTTCCTCACAAGCTTCCTGTGGTTCGCGCCGGTTGCCCCCAACCCGGTCACGTGCCGGGATATCCTGCATCAGGCGCAAAGAAATCCACCCCCATGCGTCAGCGTGGGCAGATGGATATATGTGTTTTCTTCTACATTTGCAGCGGCATCATACCACAAAAAACGCCCTTCCGAAAGAACATCCGGTGGCAGGGCCCATGTCCTTACGGAAATTCAAGGACTTACGGGCTGAAACCCGCCGAAAAATCTAGGGCGGACAGGCGCAATCCTGAACGAATCGGTTCAGCCGCCTTCGCCCGGCGCTTCCGAGAAATACTTGTCCAGCTTGCCCTCTTCGCCATCGCGGTCCTCGGCATTGGGCATCTGGTCTTTCTTGGTGATGATCACCGGCCACATCTCAGAATACTTGCGATTGAACTCGACCCATTTTTCCATGTCGGGCTCGGTGTCGGGCCGGATCGCGTCGGCGGGGCATTCTGGCTCGCAGACGCCGCAATCGATGCACTCGTCGGGATGGATCACCAGCATGTTTTCCCCCTCATAGAAACAATCTACGGGGCACACCTCTACGCAGTCGGTGTATTTGCACTCGATGCAGTTATCGATCACGACATAGGTCATTTGGGTCTCACAATCTTCGACACGTGCAGTGACCTAATTCAGTCACGCCGATCAATCAAGCGTCTCCGAGCGGTTGAGATCTAGTTTGCGCCGGTCTCGCTTGGTCGGGCGCCCCTTTCCCTCAAAGCTTGGATTTCTCGGGACAATCTCGCGCGGCCGCGCCTCGGGTGGATCGAGGTCCTCGTAAAGACTGCGCGCCTCTGTCGCGGGACCGCGCCGCGTGCCGATGGCCAGCACGCGGATCACCCGCACGCCCCGCGCCTGCGGAAAGGTCAGGACATCGCCCGGGCCCACGGCATGGGCGGGTTTGGACACTTTCTCGCGATTGACGCGCACATGCCCGCCCGACACCAGCTTGGCGGAAAGCCCGCGCGTCTTGAAAAACCGCGCGTGCCACAGCCATTTGTCCAGCCTGATCCGGTCGGGCGTCTCCTGCACGGGGCTCAGCTTTTGTCCTTGAGCCCCATCAGCGCGGCGGCGAACGGGTTGTCGGGATCGATCTTGTCTTTCTTGGCGGGCTTGGAAGAATAATTCTTCGGCCCGTCATCGCGGCGCGGCTTGCCCTTGCCGGGCTTGCCGCCCGGTTTGCCTTTCTTGCCGGCCGGGCGCTGCCCGCGCGGCCGCTCGCCCTCCGAACGTCCACGGGCCGGGCGACCGGCCCAGGTGAAGGTATAAAAGACTTCCAATTCCGGCGCTTCCGCCGCCGCGTCCGGCGCGGTCCCGGGCTCGATCTCGGTTTCGGACATGGCCGGCACCTCGGCGGGCACCTCGCCCTGCTCGGTCGGCGTCTCAGCCACGGGCGCCACGCCATCGTCGACGATCCCGCCCTCCGCGATGGCCTCCTCGGGCGTGGCCTCTTCGGGCGCGGCCTCCACCGGGGTCTCGTCTGCGGGCGCCGGCGTCTCCGCCAGGGCCTGGTCGACGGTCTTGACCTTCTCCCGCTCGCCACGTTCGGCCTTGTAGCCAAGCCCCTGCATCAGATCGGCGAATTGTTCCAGCGTCATACCGGTGATCGAGAGCATGTCGGCGCTCGCCTCGAACCCGCCCCGGCTATCCTCGGCGCGCAGCATGTCGGCCAGACGTTCCAGCATATCGATGCGAATGGCGCGCTCTCCGGCGGCGCGGTAGCCGGCCATCGAATGATAGCCCGGCGGCGTCGCCGTGCCCGACGGTACGGTAACAAGGCCCGGCGGCGGCGCCTCGGGAAACTCGTCCAGCCCCTTGGACAGCGACCACAGCACAAGGCGAAGCCGCGTCGGCGCTGGCTTCAGCAACAGCGGCATGAAGACCGTGAACTGGCCGAACCGCACGCCGTGCTTGCGCAACTGCCCACGCGCGTCTTGGTCCAAGCCCTTGACCTCCTCGGCCACCTCGCCGCGGGGGATCACACCGAAATTCTCGACCATCCGAAAGCCGAAACCGCGCGCCACGCCGGTCAGCTCTTCGTCCCGCTGGATGTTCAGAAGCGGCTCGAACAGCGTAGCGATCTTGCGGTCGATGAAATGCTGCAAACGGCGTTGCACCTTCTGCATCACCTCGGCGCCTGCGGCGTCGTCGACAAAGGCCACGACCTGCGGCTTGAGGGCGTCGGACCCGGCCGTCAGCTTGCCGACGGCCTCCTTGCCCCACATCAGGCCACCTTGCTCGGTGAAATCGATCTCGGTGTCTGGCGCGTTATAGAACTTGTCGGCGCGCAGGTGAAAATGCGGCGCCAGCGCCTGCAGGCTCGCGGCCTGGATCGTCTTGGCCTCCTGCCCGTTCGCGGTCTTGTCCTGAAGGAACCGAAATCCTTCCAGCCGCCCGACGAACTCGCCTTCGACCGTCACTTCACCTTTGTCGTTTACATCTGCCACCATGGCTTCCTTCTGCTTGAGCCGGCGCAGAAGCACGGAGGTGCGCCGGTCCACAAATCTTTGGGTCAGCGCCCCGTGAAGCGCGTCTGACAGGCGATCTTCTACAGCGCGCGTGGCTGCGCGCCAATGACTTTCATCGGCGACCCAGCCCTTTCGTTGCGCAACGTAAGTCCACGTCCTGATATAGGCCAAACGCTTTGAAAGCGTATCTATATCCCCTTCCGTGCGGTCAATTCTCTGAACCTGCCGCGCCAGCCACGCTTCGCAGACTCGGCCGTGTTCGTGCAGATCGTTGAAAATCTTCTCCAAAAGGCCGGCGTGCTCGGCATGGCTGATGCCTCGAAAATCGGGCACGCGGCATACATCCCACAAAAGCCGGATCGACGGGCCGTCGCTGGCGCGGGCGCGTACCTCGCCGTGTTCTGCCAGCGCGCGCAGCGCAATCAGGTCGTCCGCCTCGCGCGCCCGCACCAGCCATTCGTCCTCGGGCTTGACCTCGAGCGAGGCGACAAGCGCGTCGAGATGCCCGAACTGCAGCGCGGCGTTGCGCCACTCCAGCTTGCGGATCGGGGTAAATCGGTGGTCCATGATGGCCTGCGCCATATCGTCCGGCAGGGGCGGCGCTTCGCCCGTCACCCCGAACGTGCCACTCGACATGCCGCGCCCCGCGCGTCCCGCGATCTGCGCCAGCTCGTTGGGCGCCAGCGCCCGGATACGCCGCCCGTCGAATTTCAACAGCGACGAGAACGCCACGTGGTTGATGTCAAGGTTGAGCCCCATGCCGATGGCATCCGTCGCCACCAGGTAATCGACCTCGCCATTCTGGTAAAGATCGACCTGCGCATTGCGTGTCCGCGGGCTCAGCGCCCCCATGACGACCGCCGCGCCGCCCTTCTGGCGCCGCAGAAGCTCGGCCATGGCATATACATTCTCAACCGAAAACCCCACGATGGCGCTCCGTGCGGGCATCTTGCTTAGCTTTTTCGAACCTGTGTAGGTTAATTGCGACATACGCTCGCGGTTCAGGAACTCCGCGCCCGGAACCAGCGCCGCAATCGCGCCCCGCATGGTGTGCGCACCCAGAAACTGCGTCTCGCGCAGGCCCCGCATCCGCAAAAGCCGGTCGGTGAACACGTGCCCGCGCTCCGGGTCGGCACATAACTGGATCTCGTCCACAGCGACGAAATCCGCGCCCATCCCCTCGGGCATCGCTTCGACCGTGCAGACCCAGTATTGCGTTCTGGGGGGCACGATCCGCTCCTCGCCGGTAACCAGCGCCACCACCGACGGGCCGCGCACGGCGACGATCTTGTCATAGACCTCCCGCGCCAGAAGGCGCAGCGGCAGGCCGATCACTCCGGTCCGGTAGCCCAGCATCCGCTCGATGGCATAATGCGTCTTTCCGGTATTGGTGGGGCCCAGGACCGCGAGGATCCTCGACTGCTCGGCCATCGGCCATCTCCCGCTTGCCTGTCAGAGGTCCCTGCCGCCGATTTCGCGGTTCACGTGCTCCATGGCCTGCAAGACATCCTCGTGAAAGGGATGCAGGGCCAGCGCGTGCTCGAAGGCCTCTTTCGCCATTTTCGGCCGGGCCGATTGCGCCAGAATGCCGCCAAGGCTCGCCATGGCGTTGTAATGTCGTGGCTCCAGCGCCAGCGTGCGCTCGATATCCGCCAGTGCCGGGCCGTAAAGCTCGGCATCGGCGAAGGCCATGGCGCGCGTATGCCAGCCTTCGGCGAATTCAGGCGCATGATCCGTCAGCGCGGTGAGATGCCCGATCGCGGCCGCCACGTCCCCCGCTTCCAGAGCGTCGCGCCCACGCTTGAGCAGAAGATCCGCCGAGGCCGAGCCCGAGCGCGTCCATTCCAACTCGATTTCCTTGGCGATGCGGCGCGCCTCCTTGGCATCCTCGGCAGCCGCCAGCTCAGCGAAAAACCGCTCCAGCCGCGATTCTTCGGCGGCGGAAGGTAAGGAAAACATGACTGTCGCGAAAAGTGCCGCAACGATAGATTTGAGAAGTCGGGTCTGAACGCTCATAACAGGAATGAGTTTAGCGTTCTCGTTCGGGAATCAAAGCCCCGGACGATCAAATCCTGGAGGAAAAAGATGAGCGACATGATCAATGCGGCGGTCGAGGCCCTGAATGCCAAGATGGATGGCGGTCTCGATGGCTCTGCCAAGTTCGTGATCGAAGGCGAAGGCGAGATCATCGTCGATGGCGATGGCGCCCGCGCGGGCGATGGCGACGCCGACGTGACACTCACCGCCGATGCCGGCACTTTCGAATCGATCCTCTCGGGCGATCTCGACCCCACCACCGCCTTCATGTCCGGCCAGCTGAGCGTCGATGGCGACATGGGCATGGCAATGAAACTCGGCGCTGTCCTGAGCTGAGGTACCGCATGGGTCACGACACCGCGCCGCTTTACGCAGACCTCGCCGAAGGCCCCGAAGACGGCACCGCCTTCTGGATCCACGCCGATGACGGCGTGCGTCTGCGTGCCGCCGCATGGCGGCCCCAGGACACGGCGTCGGGCACCGTGCTGCTCTTTCCCGGCCGCACAGAATATGTCGAGAAATACGGTCGTATCGCCGCCGATTTCGCGTCGCACGGCCTTGCGACGCTGGCGATCGACTGGCGCGGACAGGGCCTGTCCGACCGGCTGACCGAGGATGAGATGGCCGGGCACGTCCATCTTTTCGCCGACTACCAGCGCGACGTCGCCGCGATGTGCGACGCCGCAGCGGCGCTCGATCTGCCCAAGCCGTGGTACCTGCTCGCGCATTCCATGGGCGGCTGCATCGGCCTGCGCGCGGTGATGAACGGCCTGCCCGTCACGGCGGCGGCCTTCTCGGCCCCGATGTGGGGCATCCGCATCTCGCGTCCGCTGCGCCCCGTCGCGTGGTCCCTGTCCTGGAGCAGCCGGGGCGTCGGGCTTGATCATGTCTATGCCCCCGGCACGGCCTCGACCAGCTACGTGCTGACCGAACCTTTCGAAACCAACAAGCTCACGACCGACCGCGAAAGCTATGACTACATGATCCGTCAGGTCAGCGCCGATCCGCGCCTCGGCCTCGGCGGTCCAAGCCTGCGCTGGCTGTACGAGGCGTTGCGCGAAACCCGCGCGCTCTCGCGTCTGCCCTCGCCTGCGCTGCCCTGCCTGACGCTGCTCGGCACCGAAGAGGATATCGTCGACCCGGGCCGCATCCGGGAACGCATCTCGCGCTGGCCCGGCGCGCGGCTCGACATGATCGAGGGCGCCCGCCACGAGGTGCTGATGGAAGGCGAGGCCACCCGCCGGCACCTGACCGTCACCCTGGCGCGCTTTTTCGCTCGCGTGGCGGCTACGCCCGGCCCACGGTCTGACGCTGGCGGCCCAGCCCCTGAATCTCCAACTCCATTATATCTCCTTCAGCAAGGTATCGCTTAGGCGTCTGCCCCATGCCCACCCCAGGCGGCGTCCCGGTGGCGATCACGTCCCCGGGCTGAAGGCTCATCAACTCGCTGAGATGCGACACGATCTGCGCCACGCTGAAAATCATCGTCGCCGTGGTGCCGGTCTGCATCCGCTCGCCATTAAGATCCAGCCACATCTCAAGGTTTTGCGGGTCGCCCACCTCGTCCGGCGTGACAAGCCACGGCCCGATCGGGCCGAACGTGTCGGCGCTCTTGCCCTTTGTCCACTGGCCCGACCGGTGCATCTGGTAATGCCGTTCCGAGACATCGTTGACCACGCAATAGCCCGCCACATGGCTCAACGCCTCGGCCTCGCTCACGTAGGACGCGGGCTTGCCGATCACCACACCAAGCTCGACCTCCCAGTCGCCGTGCGTGGATCCGCGCGGCAGACGCACCTCGTCCTCGGGGCCGCAAATGCTCGACGTGGCCTTCATGAACACGATCGGTTCCTCGGGGATGTCCATGCCCGCCTCGGCGGCATGATCCGAATAATTGAGCCCGATCCCGATGAACTTGCCCACCTGCCCCACCGGCGGCCCCAGCCTTGGCGCGCCCTCGACCACCGGCAAAGCCTCGGGGTCGACGCGCGGCAAAGAGGCAAGAACCCTGCCCGCAATGTCCGGCACCACGCCGGTCAGATCGCGCAGCTTTCCGGCGGCATCCAACATGCCGGGCTTTTCCTCGCCCGGGTTTCCGTATCTGACAAATCGCATGGCTCTCCCCTGTCCGCCTGACGGGTGCCAGACTATCGCGCTGCGGCCAACCCGCAAGGGGCATGCTCTGGCCGTCTCGGCGCGCGGCGCTATCCTTGGCGCATGGTTCTCGAATTCAGACCCCAGGGCATCTACTGCCCGGCCGGCGACTTTTTCATCGACCCGTGGCGGCCAGTGGATCGCGCGCTGATCACCCACGGCCACGCCGACCACGCCCGCTGGGGGCATGGGGCGTATCTGGCCACCCATGCGGCCGGGCCGGTGATGCGCCACCGGCTGGGCGATATCACGCTCGATGGAATCGGCTATGGCGAAACCCGCCGCATCGGCGGGGCCGACGTGTCGTTCCATCCGGCGGGCCATGTGCCCGGCTCTGCCCAGATCCGAGTCGAGGTCGGCGGCGAGGTCTGGGTCGTCTCAGGCGATTACAAGACCGCGCCAGACCGCCTGTCCGAACCGTTCGAGCCGGTAGCCTGCCACAGCTTCATCACCGAATGCACCTTCGGCCTGCCGGTCTTCACCTGGACGCCCGAGGCCGACGCCGCGCAGCAGATCAACACGTGGTGGGCCGAGAATGCCGCGCAGGGCAAGTTTTCCCTGCTCGGGGCCTATTCTCTTGGCAAGGCACAGCGGGTGCTGTCGCTTCTCGATCCCTCGATCGGGCCCATCCTCACCCATGGCGCGGTGGAAAATACCAACGCCGTCCTGCGCGCCCAGGGGCTTGTCTTGCCCGACACGATCCACGTCACACCGGATCTTGCCGCAAAGGATCACCCGGGCGCGCTGGTGCTTGCGCCGCCCTCGGCCCTCGGCAGCACCTGGGCGCGGCGGTTTCGGCCCGCTTCCACCGGCTTCGCGTCGGGCTGGATGCGCCTGCGCGGCGTGCGCCGGCGGCGCGCCGTGGATCGCGGCTTTGTCATTTCCGATCACGCCGACTGGCCCGGCTTGCTTGAGGCCATCAAATCAACTGGCGCGGAAAATGTATATGCTACACATGGTTATACGGATATCTTCGCGCGATACCTGAATGAAAAAGGGTATCATGCGCAGGTCGTCCCGACCGAGTTCACCGGCGAAAGCCTCGATGCGACTGACGAGGACGACGCGGCATGAAACGCTTCACCGCGCTCTATACCACGCTGGACCAGACCACCAAGACAAACACCAAGGTCGCCGCCCTGGCCGAGTATTTCGCCACCGCCCCGGATGACGACAAGCTCTGGACGGTGGCGCTTTTCTCCGGCCGCCGCCCGCGCCGCGCGATCACCACCACCAAGCTGCGCGAATGGGCCGCCGAGCGTGCCGGCATCCCGCTCTGGCTCTTCGAGGAAAGCTATCCCATCGTCGGCGACCTGTCGGAGACCATCGCCCTCGTCCTACCCCCGCCCGCGCGCGACCATGACGAAAGCCTGACCGGCTGGATCACCCGCCTCCGCGCGCTCGACCGCGCCGACGAGCCCGCCCGCAGGGCAGCCATTCTCGATGCCTGGGACCAGATGCAGCCTCACGAAAGACTTGTCTTTAACAAGCTGCTCACGGGCGGCTTCCGGATCGGCATCTCGCGCAAGCTGATGACCCGAGCGCTGGCCCGGGCGACAGGTCGCGACGAGGCCGAACTGGCGCACCGCCTGATGGGCGACTGGACGCCCGACACCACCTCTTGGGAACGCCTGATCGAGGCCCCGGACGCCAGCGCCGATCTCTCGCGCCCCTATCCCTTCTGCCTCGCCTATGGGCTGGACGAGACCCCGCCCGAGAAACTCGGCCCGCCCGAAGACTGGATGGCGGAATGGAAGTGGGACGGCATCCGTGGCCAACTGATCCGCCGCGGGGGCGAGCATTTCGTCTGGTCGCGCGGCGAAGAGCTGATGACCGACCGCTTCCCCGAGCTGGCCCGCGCCCGCGATCACCTGCCCGACGGCATCGTGATCGATGGCGAAATCGTCGCCTGGGACGGCGCGGCCCCACTGCCCTTCAACGACCTGCAGAAACGCATCGGGCGCAAGACCGTGCCGAAAAAACTGCTCAAGGACGCGCCGGTGATCGTGCTGGCTTACGATCTGCTCGAAGAGAACGGGCAGGACCTGCGCGAGACGCCGTTTCACACCCGCCGCGCCAAACTTGACGCGCTTCTGAAAGATCTTCCGCCCGAAGCGCCCCTGCGCCCGTCCCCGCAGCTGTCCTTTACCTCGTGGGACGCGCTGGCCGAAACCCGCGCGGGGGCGCGCGAGGCCCGCGCCGAGGGGCTTATGCTCAAGCGCCGGGCGTCCCCCTACCATGCGGGTCGCAAAAAAGGCGACTGGTGGAAATGGAAGCTCGATCCATTAACCATCGACGCGGTGATGATCTACGCGCAGCAAGGGCATGGCCGCCGCGCCAATCTCTTCACCGATTTCACCTTTGCCGTGCGCGCGGGCAATGACCTCGTACCCTTCACCAAGGCCTATTCCGGCCTGACCGACGCCGAGTTCCGCAAGATCACATCCTGGGTGCGCAAGAACACGCTGCAACGGTTCGGACCCGTCCGGCAGGTGAAACCCGAACATGTCTTCGAGATCGCTTTCGAAGGCATCCACGAAAGCCCGCGCCACAAATCGGGCGTCGCGCTGCGGTTTCCCCGCATGAAGCGCTGGCGCCACGACAAGCCGGTGGACGAGGCCAACACGCTCGACGATCTGCACGAGATGCTGGCCCAGTATGGCTAACCGGTATGGCTAAGGGGTAGGGGTAAGGCGCGCTAAAGCACGCCCTACGCGCCTCGCTTACCCACAGTCGCCGGTCATCGACACCTGGTTGTCGCGAATGCCGGTCACGGTCACGGCGCAGCTGCCGCCCTCGGTCTCGACCTCCACCGTGTCGCCCACCGACACGACCTCGGTCGTCAGCCCGTTGATCGCCAGCCGCACGTCACCGCCCAGAATGCCCGACACGAAGACCCGCAGATTGCCGTCGCCCAAAAGTGCCACAGACCCAACGCCATAGGCATCGCCCAGCGCGTCGCTGCCGGCCTCTACATTGCAATCCGACGTGACCTCTACGCCTTCCGCGGTCACCGCACCCAGGCCCACGCGGCATGCGCCGCCCTCGTGGCGCGCCACGACGGATTCGCCCACGGCAAGCTCGGAACTCTCCCCGTTGACAGAAAGCACCGCCATGCCGGCCTCTGCATCGAACCGCTGCACAAAGGCACGCACAGCGCCATCCGCAAGCCGCGCGGTCTCACCCACGCCCAGCGCGCCACCCGCGCTGTCAAGCCCCACCGATTCTGCGGTTTCCTCCGCCGCGGCCTCGACGCTTTCGGCCGCACTCTCCACGGCGCTTTCGGCCTCCGCGGCCTGCTCGGACGCGGCCTGCGACACCTGCGAGGCCGTCTGCGAAATCTGCGCGCCCAGCGCATCGCCCGTCTCGGAGATCTGCGCGCCAAGGCTCTCGCGGATCTCGTTCACCTGCGCGCCCAGCGCATCGACCCGCGCGCCCACATCCGACGACACCTGCGCGCCCAGACCTTCCAGGCTCGCCGCGTTTTCCGCCAGCGTGGCTTCCATCGCCTCGATCCGCTCGGCAAGCGCGGCCACAGCCTCGCCGCTATCATCCTCGACCGCCTCGGTCATGCTCGCGACAGAGCGTTTCACGCCATCCGCGATCTTCGTATTGACCGTCGCGGTGGCCAACATCGCCCCCACGAATAGCCCCGCAAGACCGCAGCCCGCGCCGATCACAATCGGATTCTTTGCAATGTCAGACATCAAAACCTCCCCTTAATTTTTGACAGACTCGGGCCAGACGCACGCCCTTGCCCACGCGATACTAAGGGATTCGCGGGCATCTTGGCCAATTTTTTGCTCGAAAATCCGTTCGGTCCATGTACTTCGCTCGATCTGCGCATTACCTCATCGAAAACGGAACAAGAGGAGCGGCCCATGACCATCAAACCTGTCTTCGACGCCCACGAGACAAGCGGCGGCAAGGATCTGGGCGATCTGCCGGATTGGAATCTCGACGATCTCTACACCGGAGAAGACGCGCCGGAGCTCAAGCGCGATCTCGACTGGCTGGAAGAGGCCTGCGCGTCCTTTGCGGCAGATTACGAAGGCAAGCTGGCGGATCTCGACGCCGCCGGCCTTCTGGAGTGCATTCAGCGCGACGAGAAGATTTCCAACATCGCGGGCCGGATCATGTCCTTCGCGGGCCTGCGCTATCACCAGAAATCCACCGATGGCGGGCGCACCAAGTTCCTCTCCGACTGTCAGGAGAAGATCACCACCTACACCACGCCGCTGGTCTTCTTCTCACTCGAACTCAACCGCCTGGACGAAGATCACCTCAAATCGCTCTATGCTGAAAACGCCGATCTCGCCCGCTACGCGCCCGTCCTGCGCCGCATCCGCGCGATGCAGCCCTATCAGCTGTCCGACGAGCTGGAGAAATTCCTGCACGATCTCGGCGTCGTGGGCGACGCGTGGGAACGGCTTTTCGACGAGACCATCGCGGGCCTGACATTTCACGTCGACGGCGAAGAGCTTGGCATCGAGGGCACGCTCAACCTGCTGACCGAGCAAGACCGCGACCGGCGCGAAGCGGCCGCGCGCGAGCTGGCCCGCGTCTTCGGCGAGAACATCCGCATCTTTTCCCGCGTGCACAACACCTCGGCCAAGGAAAAAGAGGTCATCGACCGCTGGCGTGGCATGCCCACCCCCCAGACCGGGCGGCACCTCTCGAACGACGTGGAGCCCGAGGTCGTCGAGGCGCTGCGCAACGCGGTCGTAAATGCCTACCCGAAACTCAGCCACCGCTACTACGAGCTCAAGCGCAAATGGCTCGGGCTCGACCGGATGCAGGTCTGGGACCGCAACGCGCCCCTGCCCATCGAGGCCAAGAAGACCATCGACTGGCCCACCGCCCGCACCATGGTGATGGAGGCCTACGAGGGCTTCGATCCCCGGATGGGCGAGTTGGCCACGCCCTTCTTCGAGAAAGGCTGGATCGACGCGGGCGTGAAACCCGGCAAGGCGCCGGGTGCATTCGCGCACCCCACCGTCACCGACGTGCACCCCTACGTGATGCTGAACTACCTCGGCAAACCGCGCGACGTGATGACGCTCGCCCATGAACTGGGTCACGGCGTCCATCAGGTGCTGGCCGCCGATCAGGGCGAGCTTCTCTCCTCCACCCCCCTCACGCTGGCGGAAACCGCGTCGGTCTTCGGCGAAATGCTCACGTTCCGCCGGATGCTGGATGGGGCCAAGGACGATGCAGAGCGCAAGGTGCTGCTGGCGGGCAAGGTCGAGGACATGATCAACACCGTCGTCCGCCAGATCGCCTTCTATGACTTCGAATGCAAACTCCACGACGCCCGGCGCGGCGGGGAACTCACCCCCGAAGATATCGGCGATCTCTGGATGTCGGTGCAGGGCGAAAGCCTCGGTCCGGCGTTCGACTTCATGGACGGGTACGAGACCTTCTGGGCCTATATCCCCCACTTCGTCCACTCGCCCTTCTACGTCTACGCCTATGCCTTCGGCGACGGGCTGGTGAACGCGCTTTATGCCGTCTACGAGGAAAACCCCGAGGGCTTTCAGGACAAGTATTTCGACATGCTCCGCGCGGGCGGCTCGAAACACCACTCCGAGCTTCTGGCCCCCTTCGGCCTCGACGCCACCGATCCGGCCTTCTGGGACAAGGGGCTTTCCATGATCTCCGGCTTCATCGACGAGCTGGAGGCGATGGAAGACTGATCCATGGCCAAACCCGGCCCGGTCAATCACAGCTGGCGCAACCGCTTGCGCCGGCTCCTCGTGCGTATCCGCGCCAAGGTCCCCCCTGGCCTGCGCCTCATCCTCGGCCTCCTTCTGATCTTGGGCGGGGTGTTCGGCTTCCTGCCGGTACTGGGCTTCTGGATGATCCCCCTCGGCCTCGCCGTCGCCGCGCTCGACATCAAACCGCTCTGGCGCAAATTCCGCCCGCCGCCCCGGGACTAAACCTCATCTTCTTCTTGGAAATAACTCAATAGGCCGCGGCCCGGCACCTCGCGCCGCGCTCACTTCAGCTGGCTGTCCTTGCTGCCCCGTCGATTGATTCCGCCGCGCGCCGCCTGCACCCCGTCGCGCTCCTGCTGGCAGTCGATGCACAGCTTCACGCCGGGCAAGGCGTCGCGACGCGCCTCGGGGATCTCTTCCTCGCACTCGGCACAATGGGTCAGGCTCTCGCCCACCGGGCGCTTGGCGGCCTTCATCCGCGCCAACTCATCCTCGATCGAGGCTTCGATCTGTTCGCTCACCGCGCCGTCGCGTGCCCATCCACCGGCCATGGCTGTCTCCTTGTCTTCCAGGATAAGCTAGGCGCGCCCGGCCCGCCCCGCAAGATCACGGATTGGCGGTCAGCACCATGTAATCGGCAAAGGCCTCTGCCCCTCTCGCCGCCTGGTCGATCATGCCCCGCAACACGGTGATCGCCGCCGGGGACGTCGCGGGCACAGCGTGCCCCATCCCCTCGCCCTCGGACAGCGCGGTGAAATCGATCACCTTCACCGGCAATCCGGCCACCGCTTCGGGCCCGTCGATCCGCCCCAGCCGCGGCTTGCGCCCGGTAATCAGCGACGACAGCCTGAGGGCCCGGTCCTGCTGACTCACGAAAATAAGAAAGGGCTGCGGCAGATCGCCGATCGTCTCGACCTGCCGGCGAAAGAGATCCGGGTCGAGATCCGGCGACATCAGCACCACACCGCTGATCCGGTCGAGAAGCGCCCGGTCGCCCCGCAGCGCGGCCTGCCGCATGACCTCCATCACCAGATGCGCGCCCATGGAATGGGCCAGAAACGTCACGCGCTCACCCTCCTCCGCCGTCAGCCGCGCAAGCAGCGCCTCAAGGTCGTCGCGCGCGTAAAGCACGCTGTCGCGATCATAGACATAGCCGCGCGGATCTCCCGCCGATGCCCAGGAAAACAACACCGGCGCGCCGGTCATTCCGAAATCCGCCCGCATCTGCGCCAGCCGGTACATGGCGTGCGACAGCGTGTTGTTGTAGCCGTGAACGAAAACCTGCGTCTCGCGGCCCGTGCGCCGCGCGCGCACCTCGCGCAGGAACGCCGCTTCGGTCCCGAACACCTGCGTTCCGGCCACGACGAAATGCCGGGACGGGTTGGCGGCCCCCTCGGCCCATTCGATCCGGCCCGGACGATGAACGGGTGGGATCGAGATATCGGCCCGGAGATAGCGCAGCGCCTCCACCCGGCGCGCGCCAAAACGCGCCCCGGTGTCGTCGAGCGGGCGCTGCATCGCCACCATCAGGCTGACGATCCGGCCCTCGGGCGCGGCGGGACCATATTGCGCGGTCATCTGCGGACCGCAGGCCGCCAGCACGCCCAGACCGCAGGCCAGGCCGATCCGCCGCATCCATCGCATCGCGTACCTCATGAAAAAGCCCCTCGCGCACCGCGCGAGAGGCTATCCGATTTGACCCCGCCTGAACATCGTCAGGCGTCGGCCATCATACCTTTTTCTCCGGCCAGCGCACGCATCCGCTTCTGCAGCTTCTCGAAGGCACGTACCTCGATCTGGCGGATCCGCTCGCGGCTCACATCGTACTGGCCCGACAGTTCCTCAAGCGTGACCGCGTTCTCGCTCAGGCGCCGCTGGGTCAGGATATCCTTCTCGCGGTCGTTGAGCACATCCATCGCCTCGGCCAGCAACTCGCGCCGCGCCTCAAGCTCGTCGCGCTTCTCATAATCCTCGGCCTGGTTGGCGTCCTCGTCTTCCAGCCAATCCTGCCACTGCATGGTGCCTTCGCCTTCTTGGCCCACCGTAGCGTTGAGAGACGCGTCGCCGCCGGACATCCGGCGGTTCATCGAGATGACCTCGTCCTCGGTCACGCCCAGATCATGCGCGATCTGCTTGACGTTCTCAGGCCGCAGGTCACCTTCCTCCAGCGCGCCGATGCGCGCCTTGGCCTTGCGCAGGTTGAAGAAAAGCTTTTTCTGCGCGCTCGTCGTGCCCAGCTTCACCATGGACCAGCTGCGCAGGATGTATTCCTGAATGCTGGCGCGGATCCACCACATCGCATAGGTCGCAAGGCGGAACCCCTTCTCCGGGTCGAACCGCTTGACCGCCTGCATCAGGCCCACATTGGCCTCGGAAATCACCTCGGCCTGCGGCAGGCCATAGCCGCGGTAACCCATCGCGATCTTGGCCGCGAGGCGCAAGTGGCTCGTCACCATCTTGTGGGCGGCCTCGGTATCCTGTTCCTCGACCCACCGCTTGGCCAGCATGTATTCTTCTTCCGGTTCCAGTAGGGGAAACTTGCGGATCTCCTGCAGATACCGGTTCAGCCCGGCTTCGGGCGACGGTGCGGGAAGATTGCCATAATTGCTCAAGCCTCGGTCCCTCCAATGTTTATCGGCTTAACATTTATCTAGGCGCACCCTCCTGCCGTTTCAAGAAGAGTGAACCAATCGGTTTAACGGAATATGACCAACGTTCCGTCGTTTTGCCAGAAAAGCTACGCGTTTTCACGCAACCGTGCAGTTTCTGTCAGACCCCGCGACCGCGCGTTAAGAGTTTCGGACAAGCCCACAGGTCTGCGCGGCGGTGTACGGCCTGTGTATGCGTTGTGTACGGATGTCACATCGCTCTTTCATCGTAAAATCAACGGTTAAGACACCGTCCCGGTTCCACCGTCGCGCAACGCCTCGCACAGTTCCGCCATGTCCTCGGGCATCTCCGCCTCGAACCGCATGCTTTCGCCGCTGACCGGGTGTTCGAAGCCCAGAACAGCGGCATGAAGCGCTTGCCGCGTAAATCCCTGAACGGCGGAAATTGCCTTTTCGCTCAAGGCTTTGGCGTTAAGCTTGCGCCGCCCGCCATAGACCGGATCCCCGACCAATCCGTGTCCCGCATGCGCAAGGTGCACCCGAATCTGGTGGGTACGGCCGGTTTCCAGCCAGCATTCCACCAGCGCGGCCTGCGGCGGCGCCCCGAAAGTCTCGACCACCCGCACGCGCGTCACCGCGTGACGTCCGCCTTGAAAAATAACGGCTTGGCGCTGCCGGTCAGTCTTGTGCCGGGCCAGTTGCGTGGTCAGTTTCACGATATTGCCGGGCTCGAAACTGACGCCTTTGACACCCTTCAGACGCGGATCGGCGGTATCGGGACTGCCGTTAACCACAGCGTAATATTTTCGCTCTACGGTATGGGCTTCGAACTGTTGCGCAAGGCCGTGATGCGCCCGATCGGACTTGGCCACAACTAGAAGTCCGCTGGTGTCCTTGTCGATCCGGTGCACAATGCCGGGGCGTTTCTCGCCGCCCACCCCGGAAAGCGTGTCGCCGCAATGATGCAACAGGGCGTTAACCAGCGTGCCGTCCGGGCTTCCCGGTGCGGGATGCACGACCATGCCCGCGGGCTTTTCGACGACGATCAGATCGTCATCCTCATAGACGACGCTCAGGGCGATGTCCTGCGCGACCGTTTCCACCTCGGCCACCTGCGGCACCGTGATCTCCACGATGTCGCCCTCCTCCACGCGCGTCTTGGCATCCGTCACCACGACCCCCCGCAGCCGCACCTGACCCTCGGCAATGAGCCGCGCCAACCGCGTGCGCGACAGCGCCGCGTCCTCTGGCACATCGCGCGCAAGCGCCTTATCAAGGCGGGGCGGCGGATCGGCCGCGATGCGGACCGAGAGGGGACGTTCATCCATGACCGACAATCCAGAGCCTCAGCCGGTCGATCCGGCCCTCGTGAAATACCTGCGCTTCCTCGTGACGACGCTCAGCGCCACGATGATCATCGGGCTTGTAGTGATCATCGGCCTGCTTGTCACCCGCTTCTCCGGCACCTCCGCGCCAGCCTTTCCCGACCGGATCACCTTGCCTGACGGCACCGTGCCCATCGCCGTCACCAAGGGCGACGGCTGGTACGCCATCGTGACGAAATCCAATGAAATCATGGTGTTCGACGCGGATACCGGAAAGCTGCGCCAGACTATCCAGATCACGACACAGCCGTGAACGGACAAGCAGAAGGGTTCCTTTGCTAAGGAAGAAGTGGTACCGCCTCCCCGGCTCGAACGGGGGACCTCTAGATCCACAATCTAGCGCTCTAACCTACTGAGCTAAGGCGGCACTTGTGCTGCGTCTGCCCCGGCGAGGGAAAACTGAAGCCCCATATGCCAAAGCTGATCGCGCGATGCAACTGCGAAAGCGCGGCAAAAGTCGCGCCGGGTCTGCGGCTTCAATAGTCCTTTTCGAAGAAGATCCCGATCCCGGTATCCCCGTCCGTCCCGGTCCGGCCCTTGACCGTCAGGGTCTTCGAAAGATCCAGGTTGAGATTGATCTGCTGGTTGCCATCTGTATCAGCGGTGACGCTGGAATAGAGGTTCTCGGTCAGATAGGCGCCGGCCTCGAACTGCGTGGCGCCATCCTCGGTCGAGGTGACGTCGAGATCACTCAGACCCAAGGCCGAACGCAGACCACCCTGCAATCCACCGCTGCGCTGCCCCGAAAGCGTCGCCACGGCCAGCGCCAGTTCCGCGGCCTGAAAGGCCGAGATCTCGTCTATTCCGCGGCCGAACAGCAACAGCGCCAGGGCCTCTTCCTGCGGCATGTCCGGATCGGATTCGAAGGACACGCTCGGCGACGAGGCAAGGCCATCAAGGATGATACGCACGACCACATCATCGGCCTCCGTTTCGGCAACGAAGCGCAAATAGGGGTCCAGTGCGCCGCGCAGGGTGATCCGCCCCTCGGTCAGTTCAAGCCTTTGTCCAAGAACGTCGATCCGGCCCCGGATCAGTTCGAAAAGCCCGCTGGCCTGCACATCCGCCGTTGTTCCACTCAGCTGAAGCTGCCCGCCAAGCTCGGCGTCAAGTCCGCGTCCCCGAACGAAAATCCGGTTTGGGGCGCTGATGGCCAGATCAAGCGGAAAGACCACCGGTCGACCGCTGTCAGCCGCTTCCTTGATAAGTCCCGCGCGGCGCCGGGTCTGCGCCACCGCGCGCGGTTCGTTGATGTGCCGGATTTCGATTGCGGCACCGCCCGCCGCGCTCGACCCCGAAGGCACCTGCAACTCGGTGGCGCCAAGCGCAATGGACCCTCCAATGGTCGCGCCCCCGGTCAGGGGCCCGCGCAGGGTCACCACGCCGTTCAGCCGCGTCCGGAAGAGGTTCGGCTCGACGACACCCAGTTCGGTCAGGATCACCTCCAGCTGCGCGGGAATGCCGCCCGACAGCGTGATCGGCCCGCGCAGCCGGAACGTCCCTCCCGCCCCGGCGGTACCACCAAGTTCCGTCAATGCCTGCCCATTCGACAGCGTTACGGTACCGTTGATGTCATTGAGCGCAGCGTTAATTTTCGGCAGGGACACGCGGGTATCCGAAATCACCGCCCGACCCGAGACTGCGTTAAGACCGGGTGCGCCGTTGATCGACAGATCGAAATTTGCGCGGCCCTGCACCGAACGCGGTGCGATGAAGCCGTTGACCAGCCCAAGGGGCGCAACGCCCGTCGCCGAGAGTGCAAGACGCTGACCCAAATCGAGAATATCGCCCGTCACCTGCGCCGTGATCCCGCCGGGTCCGGTGGCCTGGATATTGACGCCAAGATCGCGCCCCTGTCCGTCACGCGGCGTGATCGTGCCATTCACTTGCGCCGGTCCGTTAAAGCCGGGAGCGATGAGCCCGACATCTGCCAGTCGCGCGTTGATCGAAATCGGCTGACCCGGACCAGAGCCCGAGGCATTGGCGCGCACCTGCGCCGAGAGAAACCGGAAAAAATCAACCGAGATGCGCTCGTCCGTGTAAGCCGCCGCTGCGTCAAGCTCCAACTGACCGCCAAGCAGCCGGTCCAATTCCGCAATCCCGGTGCGCAGGCGGGCACCATTGACCGAGGTGGTGATATCGAAGCGCTCACCACGCACATCGCCCTCGCCCTCAAGCGAGGCCGAAAGCTCCCCACTCAACGCGCGCCCCGCTAGGCTTGCGAAACGTGCCAATTCCGGCGCAGTCACCTCCACGCGTCCCTGCGCCGGCAACGCGGGATCGTTCGGCTTCACGCGGCCTTGTGCGGTCAATGTCGCCCCGGCCACAGCCGCCTCAAGGCGTGACAGGGTCAATTGTTCTTCCTGGACATCCCATGTCAGCGCCGTGTCCACAGTCGCCGGGCCGTTCAGTTTCGGCTCGACAAGACCGACCTCGGTCAGACGCGTATCAAGCGTCAAGCGCCCTTCCGTTTGATCAAGTTGTCCGGAGGCCGTTGCGCGGATGGCGTCGTTGTGCAGTTCAAACCGCTCCAGCACGCTTGCGGCGTCGGGATCGTATCGGCCTGCGACCAAAAGAGTCGAGCGCCCCCGCATCATAGGGTCCAACCGTTCCTCGTCTACGCGCAGATCCTGCGTGGTCGCATTCAGAGTAGCCTCGCCCGTCCGCTCAAGAACCCGCCCGTTGCCTTCGAGCGTGAGGTCAACCGAACCGCCAAGGTCCCGACCCGCAAGCGCGGCAAACCGCGACAGATCGGCAGCTCGTAGCGTGACGCGACCCTCCGCGGGCAAGCCGGGGTCATCCGGCACCAACGAGCCGCTCGCGGTGATCTCGGCCTCAGCGACGGACGCGACAAGACGCGACAGGCGCAGACGGTCGCTTGCATCCCAGGCAACCTGCGTGTCGACCGTCGCCGGTCCATTGAGGCTCGGCTCCAAAAGGGAGACGTCACGCAAACGCGCTTCGATGTCGAGTTGTCCATCATCGGGATCAAGACGGCCCGAGGCGCGGGCCGTGACGGCGGCATTTTCCAACAAAAGCGCCTCGAGCACCGTGCCCTCGGTGTCGCGGCGCGCCGATACGGAAAGCTCCGACCGGCCGCGCAGAACTGGCTCGACCCGCGGCTCGCCGACGCGCAGGTCGTTGGTCACGGCCTCGACCTCTGCATCGAACGCACCGCCCAAAAGCGTGCCATCGCCCGTCACGGTGAGGGTCGCCGCACCGCCAAGTGCCCGGTTCGCAAGGGCCGCAAACCGCGACAGGTCACCCGCTTCAATGGCGGCCCGGCCAGAAACGGGAAACCCGTCCGAGAGATTGTCGAGCGCTGCAGACGCGCTCAGGCTTAGGTCGCCGCTCGTCAATTGCAGGTTTTTCATGTCAAGCGGCGCACCGGGCTGCCACGCCAGTTCAAGCCTGCCTTCCGGCCCGGGTCCAATCGCCGCGGCGAGGCCGGGATCGACATGCGAAAGCCCTGTCAGACGGTACAAAAGATCGGCGGTGAAAGCCGGGGCGCCATCTCGATCTATCAGACCGCCACCGGAGATTTCCGCGCGGTCGAGCCCGATCTGCGCATTTGAAAATCCGGTCGCGGTGACCTCGATCTGCCAGCGATCTCCATCCTCTGCATCGAATTCCGCCGAGATTTCGGCATTGCCGAGCGCCGCATCGGCGCCGCCGAAAGGCAACCGAACCTCGGAGCCTTGGCCAATCCTGCCCTGTAGCGAGAACCGTTCTGGCCAGCCATCCGGGGCGAGAGCCAAATTGCCGCCAAGTTCTAGCGCTCCGGTCGCGACCTGCAGGTCATCGACGCGAAGACGGCCGTCGGCAGCGGTCTGGCCCGCAACCGAAAGCTCGGCATTCTCGCCGAAGAAGGGATGCAAATCAGAGGTTACAAGCACGCGCACATCGCCGCGTAGCCCGGCGGAAAACGAATATCCCTTGCCGACCGCGTCGGCCGCCGTGCCGATCCGGACAGACCCGCCAAGCCGCTGAACACCATCGGTCGACAGGGCCACGCGCGCCGCATAGTCCGACAGAGGTGCCTCGCCTGAGACGGTCAACTGCAACGCTGGGGCTCCGGGTATGCCGAGCAACTCCGATACCATGCCGCCACCTGTCTCGGAAAAGCTCAGATCAAGTCCAAGAACTCGGGTCTCGTTAGAGAAACTGCCCGCAAAAACAAGCTCGTCCGCGCGGTCGGTGCGACGAATATCGAGCCGCGCCTGTGCTTCGCCATCATCCAGACGGAAACTGCCTTCCAGCGACAAGGTCACCGGCTGACCGATAACGGATTCACCCAGAACCACTTGCTCGGCACGGACAAGATCGACGTTCACCGAGACCGGCAGATCCGGCAGCTTGAATTCCCAGGCTTGTGTGTCCTCGGTCGAAACCTGCTCTTCCGATTGCGGCAGCCTAACCAATTCGATCCGCTCTGCGGTCAGTTCCTCAACCTCCAGCCGCCCGGCCAGCAAGGCGCTGCGCGACCACACCAAAGATGCGCCCCGCATCGTGAACCAGACGCCATCTTCGTCCGCGATCGTCAGCTCCTGCATTGTCGCATTCGAAGACAACGCGCCCTGAAAGCCAGTTACGGTCACGCTGCGGCCCGCACCCGACAGCGCATCCTGAAGCCAGCCCTCAATATAACTTTTGTCGTCCTGATCCTGTGCCGCGGCCGTGATCGGCAGCATCAGAAGCGTCGCAAAAATCCTGAGAAAGCGCATCAAAAGGCCTGTCCGATCCCGATGTATAGTTCAAAGTCCTGACCCGCGTCGTCATCCAGCGGGGTGGCAAGGTCGACCCGGATCGGACCGATCCCGGTATTGTACCGCGCGCCAAAACCTGCGCCAGAATGCCAATCGCCGTTGCCGGTGCCCCAACTGTCCTGCCCGACGAAACCGGTGTCTGCAAACCCCACGATCGACCACTTTTCGTTAATCTTGGTGCGAACTTCGCCGGACAAAGCCAGGAAGGACCGGCCGCCGATCCGGTTGCCGTTGCCAATGTCTATCGCAAGAGATTGGTAAGGCTGCCCGCGTACCGTACCCGCGCCCCCGGAGTAGAAAAGCATGTCCGGCGGAACTTCGGTGGCCCGTGCCCCGGCGACCGAGCCGAGCTGAAACCGGCCCGCGAGAACAAATCGGTTGTCCTCACCAAGGCCAACATATGTGCGCGCATCTGTGTAAAGTCTTGTTCCCAAGGCATCGTTATCGAGGCCAATGAACGGTGTCGCCTCGATATTCAGGTAAATCCCCTTGGTCGCATTCAACTCATCATCACGATCATCGAAGGTAAGGCTGGATGGGAACAGCAAGTGTTCCAACGTCCGAGACCCGAGGTCATCGTCGATCTCAGAATACTGGTACATGATCCCGGATTCCACGGTGAGATCCTCATCGACCCGATGGGTCAAACCGCCTCCGATCCGACCGCTGCGCTCGCGGTATTCGGGCTCGTCCAGTTCCTGGATCGTGAAGCCGAGAAAGAGCGTGGTATTCGGCGTAAAGGTGGCTGGTCGTTCGTACCGACCGCTTAGCTTGTAGTCGATGCCGCCCGAGTCACCACCGATGCCGCCGATCTCGAAATCGAAACGCAGCCGTTCGGCACCGCCGAGCAGGTTGCGATGCAGCCAGAAGCCGCTGAGAGTCAGTCCCTCAAGCGACGACAGCTCGATCCCTGCACCGACACGACGGCGCTTGGCGTCTGTCAGTTCGGCGTTGAAATCTAGGCGGTTATCTGCGGTGGGTACTTCGGCTTCACGCAATGTGACAGAGCGGAAGGCGCCCGTGCGCCGCAGCCGTTGCTCTGCTTCCTGCAATTCCGCCGGAGAATAGATTTCGCCGGTGGGCAGCCCGGCGATCGCGCGAACCCGTCCCGGGCGCACTCTGCTTTGCGTTTCGTCCATGTAGAGCGCGCCAAACCGCAGGCGCGGCCCCGGCGACAAGCTGATTTGCGAGGAAATCGCGGTTTTCGCATGGTTCGCCGTGATGGTCTGATCGCTGACTTCAGCCTTTGCGTGGCCGACATCTCGCCAGGTATCGACAGCCTCACGCGCCGCGTTGCGGATCACACCGGCGCGCGCCGCCTCGCCTGCCGCATAACCCTCGGCGGGACGGGTGTTCGGAACCAGAGGCCCGATCTCGGCGCGCGAAAACCAGAAGAGCGGGCCCGGTTGCACGCGCACCTGCACCGACCGGATCTCAAGCGGTCCGGCGAGCGGTGAGATATCCGCCGCCTCTCGTCCGTCGACCAGGATGCTGACCACGCCGCCATAATGTCCTTCGTCATAAAGGACTTCGATCATCCGAAGGTAATCCGCGCGGGCCGCGGCCAGCACGTCTTGGGCGGTTGCGCCGTCTTTTTCGGCCGCCTCGACCACGAGCGATGCGCTACGCAGCCGGTCGCTCAGTTCTTCCCGCGCGCCCGGAACGCTGACCGCGACCTCGGTCGCCGAAAGGCTGACCGGGGCGAGGATGAGGGCCAGAAGGCACAAAAATCGCGAAAACAATCGGGAATCAGGCAAATTTTCGTCTCCAGGCATTCACCGGCACTATTCCATTACACGCGTGTGGCCACAATTCGATTTGCGCTGATCGCCCTGTACGTGTCGCGGGCAGGCGAAAAGACACCCACATGCGCAGTTGTGACCTAGGGCGCCGGTGCCGATCGGCCAGCAAGACTTGTGCTGTCGCTTGCCTTTCCGCGGTGAAAACGCTAGGTCGCATGGCGCTTGTCAGGAGGGCAACATGGGTATCAACACCGAACGTGATATCGAAGCGAACTTGCAGATCGGGCCGACCGACGCAGGCATGGTGCGTCTGTTTGTCGAGGCGCAAGGCGTTGAAATCCCGATGGATTTCGAACCTGACGAAGCTCGTGAAATCGCCGAGGAAATACTTGCCGCCGCCAAGGCCGCCGAGGCCAAACGTTCATAGACCGGGGTCGCGCAGGCCCTGCAGGCGCAAGGCGGCGTGGCGTGCGATGCGGCGAATGAGCGCTGTGCGGCGCGAGGCGGGTAGTTTGTTTTCGGGCGCCATGCGCAGAATCTGGGCGTCATAGGCATCCGCGATGATAAGACCTGTCTCTTCGGGCAAAAGCTCGGTTGGAAAGCTGTCGTCTACGGCCCAGAAATAGCGGTCGCACCAATCGAGATAACCCTCCCATTTACAGTCCGAAAGAAAATCGGCGCGGCTGGATTTGCACTCGATAACCCAGATTTCGCCCTTGGGACCAAGCGCCATCACGTCCACTCGCTTGCCCTTTTCGGGCGTGAATTCCTCAATGGAAACAAAGTCATGACCCAGCAGGTGCCGGCAGACGCCGCGGGCCAGAAGCTGTCCGGGCTGCAGGGTTTGAAGGGTCTCGACATGCATAGTGACAGTATGAACAAAGGATGAACAAAAGCAACCCCTTGCCGCCGGTGCAGGAAGGGATTACCTGTGGTGCGTGACGGGTGCTGCCCTTCTCGTGAACGGTTGCATTCCGGTGGCCTTAAGCAAATCCGAGGGAGCTGGCTCTGTTCTGGCCCTGGTCAGTTTAACCGGCGCCCACCTGTTCATACAGGTCCTCGGGAATGAGATAACCAAACGGTTGCGTGCGGGCCCGTCACATCCCGCGAATTGTACAAAATGACCCAAGCTTTTGAGGGCGTTTGTCCATTTTGTACAAAAGTCTGAAGCGGGAGAAGCCCGCTCCACGATCAGTTTTGCCAGAAGTCGCGATGCCGCTCGTCGACGCGCACCGGGATGGTCGCGTGATCGCGTTGCATCACCCGCTCGCGCAGACCGCCGCCGGGGTGGTCGTCGTCGTCATCGTCCTTGAGCCGCATCACGGCGATACCGAACTGGACGCCGGCGAAAATGATCCCGTTCGAAATCCAGAGGATGAGCACGGCGAGCCAGCCCTTGTCGGAGTGGCTCACCAGATGCCACAGATTGGCGATGTCGAACCACAGAAGCATCCCGACAAACACCGCCGCGATGGCAAAGCCGATGGCGACGTTGACGATGTAAAGACGGATGAGCTTGGGCATTGGACGACTCCTTTGTGCTCGACAAAAGTGTATCACACCGGGCGGTCGCCTCAAGAGCGTGAGCGGAATGATACCGGTGGTGTGGCTTTGTGACGCTTGTGCCGGGAACGGTCGATTGAACCAACCTGCAACGTCTGGGCGCGGTGCGCCACACAGCCATATGATTGCCAAATCGCCTTCGCCCGTAGTTGGCAAGCGCGCGGTCCCTTTACCCCTTGCCATCATACGCGGCGCAGAACCCGACGTCGCCTCTGGCCATTCCCGCGCCCCTGCGCTATCTGGCGGTCGGTCACTGCCAGAGGGGCAACATGCCAGAGCAAGCCTTTGAAAAACCCGGTCCCGTCGAAGCGGAACTGCGCAGCGCGATCTCACCGACAGAGGAGATCATCGCGGACGCGCGCGCGGGCAAGATGTTCATCCTCGTCGATCACGAGGACCGCGAGAACGAGGGTGATCTTGTCATCGCCGCCGAATTCGCCGATGCGCAGGCGATCAATTTCATGGCCACCCATGGCAAGGGCCTTATCTGCCTGCCGATGACCGCCGAGCGGATCGACCGGCTGGGCCTGCCGATGATGGCGGTGAACAACTCGTCTCGGCATGAGACCGCGTTCACGGTGAGTATCGAGGCGCGCGAGGGCGTGAGCACCGGAATTTCCGCCGCTGATCGGGCGCTGACCATCGCCACCGCGATCAACGAACAGAATACCCAGGCGCATATCGCCACACCCGGTCACGTCTTTCCCCTGCGCGCGCGGAACGGTGGGGTTCTGGTGCGCGCCGGCCATACCGAGGCGGCGGTCGATATCGCGCGGCTGGCGGGGCTAAAGCCCGCCGGCGTGATCTGCGAGATCATGAAGGAGGATGGGACGATGGCCCGCCTGCCCGACCTGATCGCCTTCGCAAAAGCCCATGACATGAAGATCGGCACGATCTCGGACCTGATCGCCTATCGCCACAAGCACGACAACCTCGTGCGCGAGGTGCGGCACGAGACGATCACGTCCTCTCATGGCGGCGCGTGGGATATGCGCATCTTTGCCGACCAGATCAGCGGCACAGAGCATGTCGTTCTGGTCAAGGGCGACATCTATGACGGCCAGCCGGTGCTGGCACGAACCCATGCGCTGAACGCGCTGGAGGACGTGCTGGGGATCGGGCTTGAGGCGCGGGGGGGCCGGCCCACCGCAAAGCTTCCGCGCGCGATGGAGATCATCGCCGAGGAAGGCCGTGGCGCGGTCTTCCTTTTCCGGCAGCCGCGTCCGAGCCTCGCAAGCGAGCTTGACGAGGAGGAAGGGCCGCGCACGGTCAAGCAGACCGGCCTTGGCGCGCAAATAATGTCGACGATGGGTCTGCACGAGCTGATCCTCGTGACCGACAGCCCCGACACGCGCTATCTTGGCCTTGACGCCTACGGCATTTCCATCGTGGGCACGCGCCCGCTGAGCAAGGGGTAACCCCATGGCCGGAACCGAGTACACGCTGCCGCGCCCGGAATTCGACAAACCGGTGAAGATCCTGATCGTGGTCGCGCCGTTTTACCGCGATATCGCCGATCAGCTGATCGCGGGCGCCACCGCCGAGATCGAGGCCTGCGGCGGCACGCATGAGGTGATTGAGGTGCCCGGCGCGCTGGAGGTGCCCACGGCGATCGGCATCGCCGAGCGGATGAGCAATTACGACGGCTATGTCGCGCTTGGCTGTGTCATTCGCGGCGAAACCACGCATTACGAAACGGTTTGCAACGACAGCAGCCGGGGGATCACCCTGCTGGGGCTGCAGGGGCTGTGCATCGGCAACGGCATTCTGACGGTGGAAAACCGCGATCAGGCCGAGGCGCGCGCAGACCCTGCGCGGATGAACAAGGGTGCAGGCGCCGCCGCAGCGGCGCTGCATCTGATTGCGCTGGTGCGCAAATGGGGGTCCGCGCGCAAGGGCGTCGGCTTTGTGCCTGCGGCAGAAGAATACAAGATCGCGGGCGAGTTGAAGGATAACCCCAAGGCATGAGCGAGCTTTCCGGCAACCAGCGGCGCAAGATGCGTTCGGCCGCGCGGCTATACGCGGTGCAGGCGCTTTTCCAGATGGAGCATTCCGGGCAGACGAGCGACGCGGTGCGGCGCGAGTTCCTCGAGTTCCGCTTTGGCGCGGAGGTGGAAGAGGGCGTTGACATGGCCGATGGCGATATCGACCTTTTCCGCAAGCTGCTGGACGACGCGGTGAACTGGCAGGCGAAGATCGACCAGATGACGGACCGCGCGCTGGTGGCGAAATGGCCCATCGGGCGGATCGATCCGACGCTTCGGGCCCTGTTTCGCGCCGCGGGGGCCGAGATGCTGGAAGGCGAGGCACCGCCGCGCGTGGTGATCAACGAATTCGTGGACATCGCCAAAAGCTTTTACCCCGAGGGTAAGGAAGGCAAGTTCGTGAACGCGGTGCTTGACCACATGGCGCGCGAGGCCAAGCCCGAGGCGTTCTGACGACCTTTCGGTTTTTTTGCAAAACCCGAGCCTGCCGCGTGCGTGTTTTCGAAGCCGGACGTGTTGCCCCTGCGGGCTCCTGCGCGCTCTATCTCTGCGCCTGCCAGCGTCCGTCCCATTTTCGCACGATTCCGTGGCGGTCGATGGTCAGGTTTGACACGAGGCCGGTTTCGGTCTCGACACACTCGTAGCTGTCCTTGCCGGTGCGGCGCAGCTTGAGGTGGCGGGGGCTGAGGCGTTCGTTTTCCACATCCAGCTCTGCGACGAGAATCTCGGCCTCGTCGCCCTCTGCCAGCTTGAGGCGGCGGATGGGAAGGGTCAGCGTGGCGGGCGTGAAGGCCAGGTGGATGTCTTTCGCGCCCGTGACCTCGGGCGCCGGCTGGCCGTTGAGCCGCCAGGTATCGTCGGGCGCGCGCTGCACGAAAAGTCGGGACTGCACGCCGATCCGGGCGCGGCGCGTCGTGCCGTCGTCTCGCGCGCGGATGCGATAGCGGCGGACCGTCCAGTCGGAATCGGTCGCGGAGCCGTCGATCAGGTAGCCGCCCTCGGCATCGGCAAAGCGGCAGGCATCGTTGCCGACCCCATCCTGCCGGACCCACAAGACGGAATGCGCCCCTGCGATCATGATCTGTCCTCCCTTTCCGGGGGCCATTCTAGCACGTCGCGACACGGCGGGGTGGTCAAATGCGCCCTTTCGCTGCCGGTTTCAGAGCCGGGTCACCTGTCCGACGGCCAGAACCGCGCCGGTGGGCGCCCCCGTGGGCGAGCCGCCGGGCGGTTCGTCAGAGATGGCGAGCGTCAGGCCAGCGACCTGCGCGCGCAGGCCTTCGGGTAGAATCACACCGCCCTTGCCCGTCTCGGGCAGAACACCCAGCGAGACCGGTGCGTTCTCACCGGCGATGGCCCACAGTTCCAGCACGCGGCCCGGCGCGGCGGCGCCGGCGGTGCGGGTGATCTGGAGGCGTCCGGCGGCGCTGTCGTAGACCGCCAGCACGCGCAGCGACTGATCCTCGGCCGCGACTTCGGAGAGGAAGAGCGCGCCGCGGTCGTCCTGCGCTTGGGGTGGCGTCTGGCCCGGCATCTGGACGATTTGCATCGCAAAGAAGGCGGCCAACGCCACCGAGGCAAAGCTGAGCCCCTGCCAGAGGCCAAGCCGACGCCAGAGCGGTACGGCCTCTTCAACCTTACCAAAGAGGCGGGTTTGCAGGCCCTTCTTGGCGGAACGCGGCGGCGTGATCTCGGCGATCTCGGCGTTCATGCCGGAAAACCGAGCGGTCCATCCGGCGACCTGTTGCGCCAGCCTGTGATCCTCGAGCAGGCGGCGCTCGAACGCGCGCTCCTCGCGCGGGCGCAGGAGGCGCAGCACGTACTCTGCGGCCAGAAGGCTGTCGTCTTTGGCGGGATCGGCGGTCGGGCTCATTGGTCCATACATTCTCTGAGACTGATGAGGCTGCGGCGCAGCCAGGTGCGCACCGTGTTGAGCGGCACGCTGAATTTCTCGGCCAGCTCGGCGTAGCTGAGCCCTTCGAGATATGCCCCGCGCACGGCCTTGTCGCGGGGATCGTCAAGCTGCGACAGGCAGGTCGAGATACGCCCCGCCTCACCGGCGGCCTCGGCCACCTGTTCGGGCGTGGGACCGCGATCAGCCAGCCGGTCGGACATCTCGTCGATATCGTCGGCGTCACGGCCCGCCCGCAGCCGGTCGATGGCGGTATTTCGCGCGATGGTGACCATCCAGCCCATCGGACTGACACCGCCGCCGGCCGCGAAGCGCTCGGCGTAGCGCCAGATCTTGATGTAGCTTTCCTGTAGCACGTCCTCGGCGGTGCTCTTGTCACGCAAGACGCGCATGGCCACGCCGAAAAGCTTTCCGCTGGTCCGATCGTAGAGCTGCGAGAAGGCCTGGCGGTCTCCCAATGCCGTTCTGCTCAGCAAGGATTCGATCTCGTCGGTCTGGTCCATCCCTGGCGTCCTTTTCCTGCAGACGGGTCTTTCCGGTCCCGTCTGTCGCGGAACTACTTCACCCATGATGCTTTGCCAGATGGGCAAGGACGTGACGTGAATGAGGCGAAAATTCAGAATTTTTCAGAATTAAAATTACTTAAAATCAATGAGTTGTAATTCCAGGCGCTAAAAAGAGACCCGGTTCCGAAACTTTTCCGGATCCTGTCCCGTCCCATGAACCAAGGGGGCACGACAAGGATGAGGAAAACATGATGAAAAAGCTGCTGACACGCATCGAAACCGAGCGCGCGCCCGAGCGCGAAGTCGCCACGCCCGCGCGCGGCGTAACCCGCGCCGAGATCAAGGCGCTATTCGCGAAGGAACTGGAGGCGCGATTTCACCGCGCCGCCGCAGCCTGAGACACCCGAACACGAAGCACATCACAAGGAGTAACCCCACATGAGCCTGCTGATCAAAGCCCGCCTGAATCGTCTGACCGCCCTCGACATCCTTGAGCGCCGCGACGACAACATCTTTGCCGATCTGCCCGAGCGCCCCGACCGCCCTGCCCCGTATTTCGCCACGCGCCGCGCGGCCTGACCCACCACATATTTCAAGGAGATCCAGAATGGCCCTGTTGATGAAAGCCCGTGAAAACCGTCTGACCGCGCTTGCCCGCCTCAATCAGCGCGCCACCTGTGCCATCGCCGCGCGGGCGCGCCGCCCCGAGGGGCCCGCGCTTTTCCTGCCGCGACGGGCGGCCTGATCCTATTCCATTTTCTGGCGGATGCGCCGGATCATGTACCAGACAAGCCCCACCACGGGCAGCGTGACGAGCGCCGTCAGCATGCCCTTGGAGAGCGCCAACATCTCGGCCGCCGGGTAAAGCAGGTAGCTTGCGAGCGAAACGGCATAATAGCTGATCGCCACGACCGACAGCCCTTCGACCGTGCGCTGCAGGCGCAGTTGCAGATCGGCGCGCCGGTTCATGCTTTCGAGCAGCGCCTGGTTCTGGGCGGAGCGTTCCACGTCGACGCGGGTTCGCAGGAGTTCGCCCGCGCGCATCGCGCGGTCGGCCATAGCGTCGAGCCGGTCCTTGGCCGAACGCACGGTGCGCATCGCCGGGTCGTAGCGGCGCATCATGAATTCGTGAAAGGTCTGACGCCCGTCGAAGCGTTCCTCGCGCATCACGTTGATGCGTTGCTTGACGATCTGCTCGTAGGCTGCCGTGGCCCCGAAGCGGTAGGAGGAGCGCGCCACCATGCCTTCGAGTTCGGCCGAGATGGCCAGCAGGTTGTCGAGCGTGTCCTCGGCCTTGGTCGCGCCGCCGGGCATTTCGCCCACCAGCTTTGTCAGGCGCTGGTCGAGCGCGCCAAGAGTCGGGTTCATCTCGCGCACCCGGGCGAAGCCCAGCATCGACATGGTCTTGTAAGTATCGATTTCGCACATGCGCTGGGTGATGCGGCCGATCCGGCGTGCCCCGGCATCCGGGGCGGCGGCGACCAGAAAGCGCAGGTGACCGGCGGGATCGATGTGAAAATCGCCCGCAACCACGGCGGAATCGTCGAGCACGCGGGAGACCGCGATGCTGTCGGCGACGAACCAGTCCGAGATATCGCGTTTGAGGTGCTCGTCATCCTTGAGCGTGTCGATGCGCAGCAGCGCCGAGGTCATGCGATGACCGGGGGCTTCCTGCAGCCAGTCCTTTGGAAAGACCTCGAACTCGGCCGGATCGAAGGCGCGGTCACCTACCCCGGGGCGGAAAGCGGTGTAGGTGACGAATTCGGTATGGTTTTCCCATTTGAGCAGGTGACGACCGATCTTACCCGAATAATGCGACGCGCCCGGCTGCGGGTGGGACGCGCCGTAGCGGTCCAAGAGAGCGATGAGGTGATTGAGATCGGCGTCCTTGTCGCGCCCGGCGGCGGAATCGAGCCGCTTGACCGCGAGAAAGACCCCGGTGGAGGGCACGTCGAGCGAGGGAAAGGGCCGCGCGTGCAGTTCGTTGGTTAGCTGGTAGCGGAGCGGATGGTCTTCGATGGGGGGCATGGACGCGGCCTTGGGTTTCTGCACCGCAACGTAGCGAAGCGGTGCGGCATTGCAATGGAATAGGGTGACGCAGCAAGGCTCTGGCTGGATGGAACGCGTTACTGCCCGGATTCAAATCGTTCCTGAAGCTTCGGGCGAGCCGGCCCTGTCGGATATCGCCTGCAATCTGGCCTCCGGCTGCGTCAACTCGGATCCAGCCAAAAGGTCTGTTCCTTTCGCACGATTTGCCCCACGAAATCGCAACCATTTCCGGGCTCCGAAAAATGCTGCCAGGCGGAAACCGCGAAGGTATAGGGCGAAAACATCAGAACGAGTTCGTTGAACCGTTCCAAACCGGGCGCTTTGGCTAATTCTGTGCCGGACAGCATCGTGGCGCGCTCGGCCTCAGGCAGCAGGTCGAGCTGCATGGCGTAGGCAATGTATTCCTGATCCACGAAATACCGGCTTGTTCCGCCCGGGACCTGATCCAGCAGGGCATGGGTCAGTTCGTGCACGATGATGCTGTCAAAATGCGCGTCCTCGGACAGGCCCTCACAGAATTCGGACTGCAGATGCGCTTCGCCAAAGGCCTCGGGCGTCAGAAGTTCGACCTGGTTCGTGCCGGCATGATAAAGACCCAGGCAGATACGGTTCGACGGCAGGATGGCGTCGTTGAAGTGGAAATTGACCGGATGATACTGCTTGAGATGGCATGCCTCGAAGCGCGGCAGGGCCGCAGACGCAACGGCGCAGGTGCGATCGTGCAGTTCCGGATCATCGGTCGTCACGAAAATTCCGGGTCTGTCGCATGGCACCGGCTCTGCTGTCAGCGCCGGGCTGGCCGGACATGCGGCGGTCAGCGCGAGCAAGACAATTCCCCGGCTTGAAAGTCGTGTCATATGGCCCCCCCTTGATGTACCGCCCTGCCTTCCGGTCCTGCGGGGTCGATGCAGGGGGCGGCGGGAAATTCCGGCAGCAGGAGAATGGCACGCCTGCGATGTCTTCCGCTTGATTCACATCAAACGCTGACGCTGAGGCAAGGCGGCGTGAGACCGGTCAGGATGGAGATTCGAAAAGCTATCGGTCGACGCGCTTTCGCTTTCAGCACGGGGCGCCGCCGATTTTCCACACGGTGGATACGCTGCCGTTGATAAAAAAAGCCCCACCGGACTGGCGGGGCTTTTCGTCGATTTACTTGACCTGCGCCTAGTCGATCTTGGACAGAAGCGCTGTCACGCTGTCCTTAGCGTCGCCGTAGAACATCCGCGTGTTGTCCTTGAAGAAGAGCGGGTTCTCGATGCCCGAGTAGCCAGCACCCTGGCCGCGCTTCGAGACGAAGACCTGCTTGGCTTTCCAAACTTCAAGCACCGGCATGCCGGCGATGGGCGAGTTGGGATCGTCCTGGGCTGCGGGGTTCACGATGTCGTTCGAGCCGATCACGATGACCACGTCCGTATCGGGGAAGTCGTCGTTGATCTCTTCCATCTCCAGCACGATGTCGTAGGGTACCTTGGCCTCAGCCAGAAGCACGTTCATGTGGCCCGGAAGACGGCCCGCGACGGGGTGGATGGCGAAGCGCACCTCCTTGCCCTTGTCGCGCAGCTTTTTGGTCATCTCGGCCACGGCCTGCTGAGCCTGTGCCACCGCCATGCCGTAGCCCGGCACGATGATGATGCTGTCGGCCTCGTTGAGGGCATTGGCCACGCCGTCGGCGTCGATCGGCACCTGCTCGCCCTCGACCTCTGCCGCGGGGCCGGAGGACCCGCCGAAGCCGCCGAGGATGACCGAGATGAATGACCGGTTCATTGCCTTGCACATGATGTAGCTCAGGATCGCACCCGAGGAGCCCACGAGCGCGCCCACGACGATCAGCAGGTCATTGCCCAAGCTGAAGCCGATGGCCGCAGCCGCCCAGCCTGAGTAGCTGTTGAGCATCGAGACCACGACCGGCATGTCGGCGCCGCCGATGCCCATGATCAGGTGATAGCCGATGAAAAGCGCCAGCAGCGTCAGCACGATCAGCGTCCAGCTGCCCACGTCCGAGAGGTACATGAACATCAGCACGACCGACAGAAGCGCCGCACCGGCGTTCAGGATATGCCCGCCGGGCAGCTTCTTGGCCGCTGAATCGACCTTGCCGGCCAGTTTGCCATAGGCGATGACCGAGCCGGTGAATGTCACGGCACCGATCCAGACGCCGAGCACCAGCTCGACGCGCAGGATGCCGATTTCAACCGGAGTCTTCTTGTAGACGAGATTGGCGAAAACGCCCTCGACCGCTTCGCCCGCTTCCTTTGCGGCCGCAACCATCTGGATGGTGAGGTCTGCGTTGAAGCCCACGAAAACCGCCGCGAGGCCCACGAGGCTGTGCATGATCGCCACAAGCTCGGGCATCTGGGTCATCTGAACCTTGGTGGCCAGTTGATAGCCCACGCCCGCGCCAAGCGCGATCAGGACAACCGAGATGTACCACAGGCCCGCGCCGGGACCGGAGATCGTGGCGAGCACCGCGATGGCCATGCCGACGATGCCGTACCAGACAGCGCGTTTCGCGCTTTCCTGACCGGACAGACCGCCAAGCGACAGGATGAAGAGAACTGCCGCGACCGCGTAGGCCGCAATTGTGAATGCGAATTCCATTGTCCTCTACCCCCTTAAGATTTCTGGAACATGGCGAGCATGCGCCGGGTGACGAGGAAGCCGCCGAAGATATTGATGGCGGCCATGAAGACGGACAACGCCGCGAGGATCGTGACCAATAGCGAACTGGATCCCATCTGGATCAGCGCGCCGAGGATGATGATCGACGAGATCGCGTTGGTAACGGCCATGAGCGGGGTGTGCAGGCTGTGCGCCACGCCCCAGATCACCTGGAACCCAATGAAGACCGAGAGCACGAAGACGATGAAATGCTGCATGAAGCTGGCCGGCATGTTCGGGATCGCGCCCACGCCAAGCACCAGTGCCGCGCCGATGGCCAGAAGCGTGACCTGATTGCGGGTCTGCTTCTTGAACGCGGCCAGTTCTTGCGCCTTCTTCTCTTCCGGCGTCAGTTCCTTTTTCTTTTCCTTGGGCTTCTGGGCCGCGATGGCCTGAACCTTTGGTTTTGGCGGCGGATAAGTGACCTCGCCCTCGTGGGTTACGGTCGCGCCACGGATGACGTCATCTTCCATGTCGTGCACGATCTTACCGTCCTTTTCGGGCGTCAGATCGGTCAGCATGTGGCGGATGTTGGTGGCGTAAAGCGACGAGCTTTGCTGTGCCATACGACTGGGGAAGTCGGTATAGCCGATGATGATCACGCCATTGTCGGTGACGATGCGCTCGTCCTTCTGGGTCAGTTCGCAGTTGCCGCCGCGCTCTGCGGCGAGGTCGACGATGACCGAGCCGTTCTTCATGCTCTCGACCATATCCTTAGTCCAGAGCTTGGGCGCGGGGCGGCCCGGGATGAGCGCGGTGGTGATGACGATATCCATGTCGGGCGCCATCTCGCGGAACTTCTCGAGCTGCTTTTCCTGGAATTCCGGGCTGGACGGCGCGGCGTAACCACCTGTTTCGGCACCATCTTTAACATCGGTATCCTCGAAATCGAGGAAGACGAATTCCGCCCCCATCGACTCGATCTGTTCGGCCACTTCGGGACGCACGTCGAAGGCATAGGTGATCGCGCCCAGAGAGGTCGAGGCGCCGATCGCGGCAAGACCCGCGACGCCCGCGCCGACCACCAGCACCTTGGCCGGGGGCACCTTGCCCGCTGCGGTCACCTGACCGGTGAAGAAACGGCCGAAGTTGTTGGAGGCCTCGATCACTGCGCGGTAACCCGCGATATTGGCCATCGAGCTGAGCGCGTCCATCTTCTGGGCGCGGCTGATGCGCGGCACCATTTCCATGGCCACGACCGTCGAGCCCTTGTCGGCGGCGATCTTGAGCTGCTCTTCGTTTTCGCTGGGATTGAAATAGGTGATCAGCGTCTGGCCCTTGGTCAGGCGCTTGATCTCGGTGTCGGTAGGAATGCGCACCTTGGCGACAACATCGCTGGCCTTCCACAGGGCGGCCGCGGATTTGATGATCTCGACACCGGCCTCCTTGTAGGCGGCGTCGGTAAAGCCCGCGGCCTCTCCGGCGCCGGACTCGATGGCGCATTCATGCCCCAGTTTTTGCAGCTGAAGGGCCGAGTCCGGCGTCATCGCGACGCGGCGCTCGCCCTCGAGCACTTCTTTTGGCGTTCCGATCTTCAAGTTCTTTATCCCCCGTATCTTAGATGCGGTTATTTTTGGTTCACGTAGCAGTGGTGGACGGTCACCGCCGGTATATAGTGCAGGCGCGGCTTATGTCACACTTAGACAGAAGTTTGAATGTAGCGATTGTCGCAGGGTGTCAAACCCAACGGCGGGTTTTCTGGCAATAGCGCGCAAAGTCGGCGCGGAACTTGCGGCGCAGGCGGTTTTCCTCGGGGATGACGAAGCGGCGTTCGATCACCCAGAGAAAAAGCGGCAGGAGCGGCAGCGACAAAACCGCGTCCCACCGCAGGATGAGACCCGCGAGGATCATGAGATCCCCGAGATAGATCGGGTTGCGCGAGCGCGAGAAGATGCCCGTGGTCACGAGGCGGTCCGCCTCCTGATGCGGGATCGGCGTGGTGCGATAGCGGCGCATCTCGTATAGCGCCAGCAGCGCCAGCAAGAGCCCCGCGCCTACAATAAGGCCACCCGCGAAATCGGCCCAGACGCCGCCGAAGCTCAGCCCCAGCGGCAGGTGCGTCGCCTGCGCCCAGGCGAGGATCAGCGCCGCCAGAAGCCACATCGGCGGGATGTCGATCCATTTCAGCACGGCATGCCCGGGATGTGGCAGGCGTCGGGCCGGGAGAGCGCAGATAAACCGGTCACTCCCACTCCATTTCCTCGAACACGCGGCCGGCGTTCTTGGTGGCCAGTTCCTCGAACGTGTCGAGATGCGCCCAGTTGGACTGATCGACGTAATAGGCATCGAGTAGCTCGCCGCCCGCCTCGATATGCGCGCCGATCTTGGCGCGAAGGTCCTTGAGGTAATCGGAGGTATAGCGCGTGACCTGCGCCATGTTCGTCGGGTGGCCGTGCCCCGGGATCACATAGGTCGCGCCAAGCCCGGCGAAGGGGCCGTCGAAGGTGTCGATCCAGGCGTCGGTGTCGGTGCCGGGAAAGATCGGCGGCATGCGTTCGTGAAAGGCGATGTCGCCCGCGATCACGATGGACCACTGAGGGATCCAGACCTGCGTGTCGCCCGGCCCGTGCGCGGGCCCGAGATGGAGCACGTGGATCTCCACGTTGCCCATCTGAATGATTTCTTCGTCCTCGAAGCTGAGATTGGCGGGCACGACTGTGGTGCCCTCAGCCTTGTCTCGATTGTAGCGTTCCATTCCCTGCAGGATGAAATCGCCCTCGGCCTCGACCTCTTCGATGGCGTCCACATGAGCGAGGATATCGACCCCCTGCTCGGCCCAGTAGGAGTTGCCGAGCATGGCATGGCCCTGCCCGTTCTCATTGATCACAAGCTTGACCGGCTGATCTGTCACCTCGCGAATTTCATCATGGAGCGCCTTGGCCAGCCGGTAGGAGGCGCCGCCGTTGACGACGACCACCCCGTCGCCGGTGACGATGAAGCTGAGGTTGTTGTTATGGCCCGCGTTTTCGTAGGTCGGAGGCGCGGTGGCGCCGATGGCCGAGAACACATGCGGGATGAATTCCACCGGCTTCGAGTAGAGCTCGGACTGCGGGTACTGGTCGGCGATATCCTCGGAGGCCAGAGCGGGCGAAGCGAGCGCGAGCGCGGCGATCAGGGCGAGTCTCATGGGTGTCCTCCTCCTCTTTTCCCAAGCAAGCTTACGCATTCAGAATCGCGAATGTCTAGGGGCCCTATTGCATCTTGCGAAGACCTGCGCTGCGGGTCACGGTGTGATGCAAGGTCAAGGAGTTGGCAGGGATGCTGGACGGCAAGCATGCGTTGGTGACAGGCGGCGGCACGGGGATCGGCCTTGCGATTGCGCGGGCGCTTGCGGATGCGGGCGCGCAGGTGACGATCACGGGCCGGCGCGAGAGCGTGCTGGAGGAGGTGTCGGGCGGCGGGATCACCTATGTGGTGATGGATGTAACCGACGAGGAAAGTGTGCAGGATGGCGTCGCGGCAGCGGTGGCCAATAGCGGCCCGGTTCAGATCTGCGTACCGAATGCCGGCATCGCCGAGGGGCGCGCGTTGCACAAGACCGACACGGAATTCTGGCGTCGGATCATGGCGACGAACCTTGACGGGGCGTTCTGGACGGTGCGCGAAAGCCTTGGCTCGATGCGCAAGACGGAGTGGGGTCGCGTCATCGCCGTGTCCTCCATCGCCGGACTTAAAGGGCTGAAGGGCGCGGCGGCCTATACAGCCTCGAAACACGGGATGATCGGGCTGATCCGGGGATTGAGCGAAGATTACCTCGGCACGCCCTTCACCTTCAATGCGGTCTGCCCAGGCTACGTGGACACCGAAATCGTGACGCGTAACGCCAAGGCCATCGCGGAGCGCGCCGGCATCAGCCGCGGAGAGGCGCGCGAGATGATGGTGGGCGCCAACAAGCACGGGCGGCTCATCGCCCCCGAGGAGGTCGCAGCAGCGGTGCTTTGGCTTTGCGGGCCGGGGTCCGACAGCGTCAACGGACAGGCCATCGAGATCGCCGGCGGCCAGTTCTGATGCTGTCGCGCGACGCCTTCAACGCGTATTGCGCCGGGCTTGGCCCGGTCACTCACGTGGTGCAGTGGGGCGGCGCGGATGTCTGGAAGATCGGCGGCAAGGTCTTCGCCATCGCCGGATGGAACGACGGGCGCGACGCCTATACGTTCAAGGCGGGCGACGTGGCCTTCGACGTGCTGGCGGACCAGCCGGGAATAAGGCCCGCGCCCTATCTGGCGTCCCGCGGCCTCAAATGGCTGCAGGTGCACGACGACCCGGGCCTGTCGGACGAACAGCTTAAAGAGCATGTTGTGATGTCATTCGACATGGTGGTTGCGGGGCTGTCGAAGAAAAAACGGTACGAGCTGGGATTCGAATCTTAGGCGAGAGCGCCCTGCCCTGCTTCTTCCTTTGTTGCAGGCCAAACTCCCGCCCTTTCGGGCTGCCTCGTTCGGGCGCGCAACAGTGCCGCGGTATCGCCCCAATTTACCGAAAAGTTGCCTGAAAGTGTGCGTTTTGCCGCCATCAACACTCTGTATCCAGATTGGAAACGCCAGTCCGCGATCACGTAAAGCGGGGGCTGACGCGGCCAGGTGCCGTCAGAGCGCCGGCCTGAGCAGAGGAAGACCGGAGCAGGCAGATGCCCACGTACACGGTAGATTTTTACAATTTCAATCCCGGTGGAGTGATCCCTACCGGCACTGGCAGCACCTTTATCTGGACTGGTCCGTCCACTGCCGACGGCACCGCAACGATCACCGACAACGAGGCCGGCATCGAGGGCCTGACGCTGGATGACGACAGTGCGGGCGGCGAGACCGCGACAGCGGATGTCACGGTCGGCGGCAATACCTCAATCGGCTCGGACGTGGACGCCGAACTCGTCTGGACCCTGCGCGACACGGTGACGGGTCTCACCTTCGAAGTGATCCAGTTCGACGTGGAGAATGGCGCGGCAGCCGGCGATTACCTGCTGTCGGAGGTCCCGCTTGTCTCAGGGCGGACTTACGAAGTCGTGGCCTATGACAGCAACCCCAATGTAACCACCGGCGATCCGGCGTTTTCTTCAGAGGATTACACGGACCTGGAGGTCAGCGGGACGACTGGCGACGACACAATCGACGGGTCCTATGCCGACGACCCCGAGGGCGACGTGGCCGATGGCGGCGATGGCACAGGGCCTACCGGCAATGAGGATACGATCTTTGCCAATGCGGGCAACGACTCGGTCGTGGCGGGGCTGGAGGATGACCTCGTCTATGGCGGCTCTGGGAATGACACGATCCTGGGCGGTGCGGGAAACGATACGATCTGGGGCGACAGCGACCCGCAGGAAGGCGGCACCGTCGGCGGCAGCAACACGGTTGGCAGTTCGTTCACGGTTATCTCGCTCGGCTCCGCGGCGGATGTGGACCCGACCGAGACGAACACCGCGTCGGAAAACGCCGCCGATCTCATCGGCACCTACGGCGGTGCGGGCGATGAGCTTTACCGTAATATTCTGGATGCCCAGACCTTTGACACTGATGGCAGCGGTGCGGTCAACGACGACGACAACGGCGCCACGCCCGAGAACATCGTCATCGACGGCGTCACCTACCAGATCGATTCCGGCCTGGTCTATGACGCCACGGTGACCTTTACCGATGGCAGTTCCGGTGCCTTTACGGCCGTGGTGATCCAGACCACGACCGGCGAAATATTCATGGTGCCGGAGCTGACTAACAACGCGGATAACGCGCTGCTGACCAGCCAGCCGATCGAGTCGATCTCGCTCAACGCTGTGAACAACGATGCCGCTCTGATTGGAGCAAACCGTCTTGACGCGGATTATGCCGTGGGGCCGGGACTGCCTGGTAACGACAGCATCGACGGCGGCGAAGGCGACGACGAAATCTACGGCGAGGGCGGCGACGACACACTTCTTGGCGGGTCAGGCGCGGACACCATCGTTGGCGACAGCGATGCGATTATCCGTATCCAGGGCTCGGCGTCCCTCAACTGGAGCGCGCAGGGCGCGGACGAATCCAGCGTTGCGGGCGGATTCACCCAAAGTACCGGCGATATCGATGTAACGGTCACCTATACGGATGACGGTGGCGGCACCGGTTTTACTATCGAGTCGACCGACACGATCTATACCGAGGCCGGGGAGCCTTTTAACCCTACCTCTTCCGCCGCGCTGGCGGGCGACGGAACAACGACCGACACCTCGACCGTCACCATCGATTTCGATTCCACGAATTCGGATGTGCGCGACGAGGTGGTGAATGTCTCGTTCCGTCTCGACGAGATCGACCAGGGCGGCTGGCGTGATATCATCACGATCAACGCGTTCGACGCCTTCGGCAATCCGGTCGACGTTACGATCACACCTGCAGGCGCCGACACGGTGTCGGGAAATACGATCACAGCCGCCGACGGCGGGTCGAGCTTGCCGGATCCGGAGGGCTCGGCGCTGGTCGAGATCGCGGGGCCGGTGTCGCAAATCGCAATCATCTATCAGAATGGCGGCACCGCCGGTCAGGTCGCCAATATCTCGGATATTCATTTCGACACGATAAGTCTGATTGACGCGGCCGGAAATGACAGCATCGACGGCGGCGCCGACGATGATGTGATCTATGCCAACGGGGGCAATGACACGATTATCGGCGGTTTGGGCGCCGACATGATTTTTGGCGGGCTTGGCGACGACGAGATGTATCTCGCCCAGGGCGACAGCGCCGATGGCGGCGCCGGGGACGATCTTTTCGTGCTGAGCGATCTTGGTGAGGCGGGCGCGGGCACGATCGACATCGTCGGCGGCGAGACCGGCGAGATCGCCGGCGACACTCTGCAACTCACGCCGGATGTCACCTTTGCCGACATCACCTTTACCAATACCGACGACGCCAATGGGGGGCTGTCGGGCAATTTCACGATGGGCGACGGCACGGTCGTCATCTTCTCGGAGATCGAGAATATCATCTGTTTCACGCCCGGCACGCGCATCCTGACGATCCACGGCGAGCGGCCCATCGAGACGCTGCGCCCTGGCGACATGGTGGTGACGCGCGACAGCGGACCGAAACCCATTCGCTGGATCGGGCACCGCACCGTTCCGGGCCGGGGCAAGTTCGCGCCAATCGCGGTCAACTCGACGGTGATGGACGGCGCGCGCCGCCCGCTTCTGGTCTCGCCCCAGCACCGCATTCTTTTCACCGATTACAAGGCGCAGCTTCTGTTCGGCGAAAGCGAGGTGCTGGTGGCCGCGAAGCACCTGGTCGACGGGCGCGACGTGCGGGTCATGGAGCGCGAAAAGGTCACCTATTTCCACATGATGCTGGACCGTCACGAAGTGGTCTATGCCGAGGGCGCCGCGACCGAGAGCTTCCACGCGGGCGATGTGGGTCTTGAGGCGCTGAGCGACCCGTCGCGCGAAGAAATGTTCGCCATCTTCCCCGAGTTGCGCGCAAGCCCCTGGAGCTATGGCCCGACCGCACGGATCTGCCTCAAGCCGCATGAGGCGCGTCTTGTCGCCGCGATGCAGCCGCAGTTGGACCACGCGGCCTGACACGCCGCCGGTCCTCAAACACCCCGAACCCCTGAGGTGACGCCTACGAATTGCAGCTGTTCTGCGCGAATTAACCTCGTCTGAACGCAAGGGCTGTAGAACCACGCGCAGGAAAGAGCAGTGACACGAAACACACCAGAGCTTTGCGAAGGTCGGAGCGTGATGCGCGCATCGCGTCCGCAAGGCTGTGCGCGGGGTGACGCATGACGGTTTACGTCGTCACAACGGCGAACGGGAACGATCCCGCCTTCTGGGCGGCGATCAACGAGAGCGCGGGCGGCCATACGCTCGACTTTTCGGCGCTGCCGCCGAATTTCGACATCGATGTCGACAAGGACACCGGCCGGATCATCCTGTCCGACGGGACGACAAGCTTTACGGTGGGCGAAGCCGGATATGGCGGCGCCTCGGACGCGACGCTGGGCGGCGGCACGCTCTGGGATTTCTTCGAGACGCTGCTGTTCGGAGACGGCGATCAGCGCATCGTCGGCGACGCCGCCGCCGAAACCATCACGACAGGCAGCGGCGCGGACGATATCGACGGCGCCGGGGGCAACGACACGATCGATGCCGGGGCCGGCGCAGACACCGTCGAGGGCGGCGAAGGCAGTGACCTGATTACGGGGGGTGACGGCGACGACCTGTTGACCGACAGCGGCACCGGCGGCGGCAACACCGAAACGATCCATGGCGGCGCCGGCAACGATACGATCGACGCCGGGGCGCGCAGCGACACGGTTTACGGCGGCGATGGCGATGATCTCATTACCGATAGCGGCGGATCCTTTTCGGATGACACGCTTTACGGTGAGGCCGGAAACGACACCATCGACGGGGGAGAGCGGGAAGACCTGATCGACGGCGGATCGGGGAACGACTCTTTGCTTGGGGGCGCCGGCGACGACACCATTCTCGGCGGGACCGGCGCGGATTTCCTGCGGGGCGAGGCCGGGGCCGACAGCCTGGATGGGGGCGACGGCAACGACACGCTGCGCGGCGGCGCCGGAAACGATACGCTGCTTGGCGGCGACGGCATCTCGGATCAGATTTACGGCGGCAGCGGGAATGACCTGATCGATGGCGGCGCCGGGCAGGACGGCGTGTTCATCGACCAGGATGACGGGGTCGATACAATCGATGGCGGCACCAACGATGCCGCCGGGGACTTTCTCGCCTTCGGCGTGGGCCCCTCGCCCGACGGCGTCTCGGTCGTTTTCGGCACGACGCAAGGCAGCGGCAGCTACGCCTATCTGGGCGCGGGCACCGCCAGCGGCACGTTTACGGGCTTTGAACAGGTCTTCGGCACCGGCAACGCCGATGTCATAGACACCTCGGCGGTTCTGTCGGGCTCGCAATATGTGAACGCGAATAGCGGCGACGACACGATGCTGGGCGGCGCCGCAACGGACCTCTTCGAGGGGGGCGACGGGAACGACAGCCTTACGGGCGCGGGCGGCGCGGATATCCTGTGGGGGTCGGCGGGCAACGACACCCTGAGCGGTGGCGCGGGGAACGACACGCTCGACGGTGGCAGCGGCGCGGATTCCATCCTTGGCGGGGACGGTGCGGACTCCATCGATGCCGTGCTCGACAACGACACGGTCTCGGGCGGTGCGGACGCGGATTCAATCCTCGGCAATTTCGGCGATGACCAGATCGCCGGGGATGCCGGCGACGACACGCTGGTGGGCAACGAGGGTGCGGACACCATCCTTGGCGGCGACGGGGCCGATATCGTTTTCGGCGGTCTGGGCGGCGACGCGGATTCGCTGGTTGGGGGCGCGGACGCGGATACGTTCTTTGTCGAGGACGGGTTCGGTGCCGACACGATCGTGGGCGGCGAGACAGTCACCACCGGCAGCGACAGCGACACGCTCGATTTCTCTTTCGCGACGACAAGCATCTCGGCCACCTATTCCGGCAATGAGATCGGCACGGCCACGGACGGCGCCGACACGCTGAGTTTCAGCGAGATCGAAGCTGTCAGGCTTACCGATCAGAACGATACGCTGGATGCGGGTAACGACAGCCTGGGCGTGCTGGTCGAGGGGCTGGACGGCAATGACGTCCTGCGCGGCGGAGCCGGCGATGACACGCTGCTGGGCGGGGACGGTGCGGATCTCTTTCATGTCGGGTACGGCACCTCCACGATCATCGGCGGCGAAGGCGGAACCGACAACGATACGCTGTCCTTCGAGCAGGCCGACGATACTGCCGATATCGTGTTCACCGGCGATGAGGCGGGCACCTATACCGACGATGACGGTGACAGCGGGACCTTTTCGGAGATCGAGGCCTTCACGCTCAGCAATGGCGACGACCGCTTCGACGCCCGCACATCGAGCGCCTCGACGCAAGCCGAGGGCGGGATCGGCAACGATTCTCTGACCGGCGGATCGGGCAATGATACGCTGAGCGGCGGCGCAGGGGCCGATACGATCGAAGGGCGCGGCGGCAATGACAGCATCGACGTGGGCGCCGGTGACGGCGCGGTCGATACGGTGGTCTTTTCCGACGGCGACGGCGCCGATACGGTCTCGGGGTTCGAGGGCACGATCGACAATGGCGACGGCACCTTTACCGGCCAGGACCAGCTTGACCTGTCGGGGCTGACAGACGCGGACGGGATTTCGGTGACCACCGCCGATGTCACGGTGGGCGACGACGGTTTCGGCAATGCGCTGCTGAGTTTTCCGAACGGCGAGACGATCACGCTTGTGGGGATCGCCCCGGCGGAGGTCAGCGACGCGGACGCGCTCGCTGCGATGGGGATCCCTACGGGTGAGTTCATCGTCGAAGGCACCAGTGGGGCCGATACGATCGACGACGGGTATCTGGGCGACCCGGATGGCGACCGCGTGGATGCGGCTGACAATGCCGAGGGTGACAACGACGACGCCATTTTCGGGTTCGGCGGCGATGACAGCATCGCACCGGGCGAAGGGCGCGATACGGTCGACGCGGGCGCAGGCAACGACACCATCGTAAGCGCGGCGGACGACACCGAGACGACACCGGTCGATTACGGTCAGCAGGTCGTCGACACGAATGGCGTGACCAACCTGCGCTTTACCGAGACTGCCGGTACCACGGCGTCGGATTCCATCAGCGCGAATGACGGCACGGCCGGGGCCGGGGTGAACTTCAATACGGCCGGTCTGACGGGAACGGGGTCGGCGGCGGATCTGTCGGGATCGAACAGCGAGATTGTCATTGGAAACGACAATTCGCTCATTCCGCCCGAGGGCACCTATCAAATCTGGGTCAATCCCGACACGCTTGGCGGTTATATCCTCGATACGACGGAGAATTCCGAGGCCGAGGGGATGACGATCATCACCAACGGATCGGGTGACGTCAATCTTGAGTTCTTCGAGGGTGGAAGTTCTGTCACTCTGAGCGCCGCAGGAGCGCTAAGCGTCGGGACCTGGACGCAGATATCGGTGACCTATGGTAACGGCGCTTTGCGGCTATATATCGACGGCGTTCAAGCGGACGGCATTATCACCGGTCTGAGCCTGAGTGGCACCAACAACCAGGTTCTTGGCGCCAAGGACGACGGCGGAGACTACAACAATCACTTCGACGGCCAAATAGATGAATACAGTATTCATGACCGGGCGCTCACCCCGCAGGAGCTGGCGGAGTTCAACGACATCGGCACAAGCGGTGGCCTGACCGACACCACCCCGGACGCCTTCGACGGCGGCGCGGACAGCGACACGGTGGATTACAGCGCCTCGACCGAAGCGGTGGACGTGAATCTTGAGACCGGCACCGGCAGCGGCGGCGCGGCGGAGGGCGACACCTATACCGGAATCGAGAACGTGATCGGCTCGTCCGGGGCGGACACGATCACCGGCGACGGTTTCGCCAACACGTTCGACGGGGGCGGGGGTGCCGACACCCTGTCGGGCGGCGGCGGGGATGACAGCCTGATCGGCGGCGGCGGCGCGGATACGCTTGCTGGCGGCGACGGGGCCGACACCGTCGCCGGAGGAGCCGGCGACGACAGCCTCGACGGGGGCGCGGGAAGTGACGTTCTCGATGGCGGAGAGGGGTCCGACACCGTCGTCGGCGGAAGCGGCAACGATACGATCACGGTCGATCAGGGCGATACCGTCAGCGGGGGAGATGGCGACGATACGTTCCGGCTGCAGGATCTGGACACGACGGGCACCGGCAACGCCGCCATAGATATCGCCGGCGGCGAAGGCGGCGAGACGGCTGGCGACCCGCTGATCCTGACCCCCGATGTCGCCTATAGCGATATCACCTTTACCAATTCAGATCCTGGCGCAGGGGGCGGTCTTTCGGGCAGCTTCACCATGGCCGACGGGACGTCGGTCACCTTCCGGGAGATGGAGAATATCATCTGCTTCACCCCCGGCACGCGCATCCTGACCGGACAGGGCGAGCGCCCGGTCGAGACGCTGCAGATCGGTGACCTGGTGGTGACCCGCGACGAGGGGCTGCGCCCGATCCGATGGATCGGCCGACGCACGGTGCGCGGACGCGGTCGGTTCACGCCGACCCGGGTAGGGGCCCGGGCCGTCGATACGGGGCGCGAGGGGCTTTTGGTGTCGCCGCAGCACCGGATCCTGTTCACCGGCTACCGGGCCGAGCTTCTGTTCGGCGATGCGGAAGTTCTGGTGCCCGCCAAGCATCTGGTCGACGGGCGCGACGTGGTCAAGGAGCCGCGCGATGAGATCACCTATCTTCATCTCATGTTCGACCATCATAAGGTGATCTATGCCGAGGGCATCGCAACGGAAAGCTTTCATGCCGGCGATATGGGGCTGACGGCGATCTCGGCGGCCGCACGCGAGGAGCTGTTCGCGATCTTCTCCGAGCTACGCAGCGCTCCGGGGCATCATCTTGAAACCGCGCGACTTTGCCTAAAGAAGCACGAGGCGCAGCTTTTGATGGAAGCGAACGGGGCCTAGGCCCGCGCGCCGATCCCTTCGAGCCAGGCGTCAAGGGCCTGTTGCAGCGCATCCCAGTCGGTGAACTCGGTATCGGTGTGGGGGTCGATCTTCTGTCCTTTCACAGACGCGATATAGCGCATGGCCCAACCCTTGAAGAAATCGTACTCGGTAAAGCGGAACGCGCCGGCGACCTGCAGCGTGCGGTCCGGCGAAAAGCCGGTCTCGGCGCAGAAGGTTTGCGCGATGCGGTCGAGATCGGCCAGTTCGTCCGGGTCGTCGCCCGCCGCGGCCAGCGATACCGCCAGAAACAGCGCCGGACGGGCCGAGAGCGCCGCGCCGTGGGCGGCAGCGAAGCTGTGCATCTGGGGCTGATAGCGTCCCAGATGCACCGAGGCCGCGAGGATCGCCGCTTCGTAGCGGCCCGGGTCAAGCCCATCGGCGGCGTCGACATCGAGAAGTTCGACCGAGTGACCGCGCCCGGTCAGGTGGTCGGCGCAGAACCGGCAGATGCGCCGGGTCTGGCCTTCGGTCGTGGCATACGCGATGAGAAAGGTCATGGTCGTCCCGCCAGATGAGCCGAGGGATTATAGCACGAAATGAAGCGGGCAAAGCCTGCAGCCTGCTTGGGTCGGGCGGTCAGGCGGATTTCAGCACAGGCGCGCGGCGCCCGGCCTGCCAGGCCCTTGCGGCGTCGCCGAACGCGCCGAAAAGTTTCGCGCTGACCGGGTCCTCGGGCGCCTTCCATTCGGGATGCCATTGCACCGAGAGCGCAAAGCCCGGCGCATCCTTGATATAGATCGCCTCGGGTGTGCCATCGGGTGCGCGGCCATCGATCACCACGCCCCGCCCCGGTTCGACGATACCCTGCCCGTGCAGGGTGTTGGTCATCACCTCGGTCGTGCCCATCAGACGATGGAAAGGACCGCCAGGCGTGAAGGTCACCGGATGGCGCAGCGCGAATTTCTCTTCCAAGGTGCCATCCGGGGGCATGCGGTGGTTATCGCGGCCGGGCAGATCGCGGATTTCGGGGTGAAGCGTGCCGCCCAAGGCGACATTGACCTCCTGAAAGCCGCGGCAAACGCCAAAAAACGGCTGGCCACGCTCAAGGCACGCGCGCACAAGCGGCAGCGCGATGGCGTCGCGGGCGCGGTCGAACGCGCCATGCGCCTCGGTCTCGGCATCGCCGTATTCTTCGGGGTGCACATTGGGCCGCCCACCGGGCAGCAGGAAGCCATCGCATGTGTCCAGCAGCTCCGCGACAGAAACGAAAGCCGGATCCGCGGGGACGATCAGCGGAAGACAGCCCGACGCGTTGGCGATGGCGTCAGAACACATATCGCCGCCGGCGCGCAGCGGGTAGCGCCCTTCCACTTCGTGGCTGTTGCCGAGAATGCCGATGACCGGCCGTATCATGTGATCTCCTTTGCGACACCGCAGTATGTATGCCGCCCTATACATAAGAAAATGTGAAATTGCGCACAATATTTAAGCTCTCCGCGCAGGGTCTATGCACCTGCGGAAACGGCTTGCCGCCTAAAATTGAGGCGCGGGCGGCGGCACGGTAACGTCTGCCTCGGACCGGAACATCCCGGTGCGACGGATGTGCCTGCCGTCAGCACACCCTGCCCGCCCGGGATACCGGTTGGCGGTCACTCGACCACCACCTCGGCGCCGGTGCGCCCGTCGATCTTGACCGCCGCGTCGCGGGGTTCCTGGCCCTTGGCGAACGTCCAGATGATGAGCCCGAGAAACAGCACGGCGGCAAAGGCCATCACGGCGCGCAGCATCGAGATGACAGGCTTGTGCCGATGCAGTTCGGTCTGCGTGTTGGTGTCGGGGGCGGACATATAAGTCTCCTTCATTTCAGTCATTTCGGTCGTTCGATCTCTTGCGGCGCCGGACCCGGCGGGATGCCGCGTTGCAGACAGGGCGTCTTGGCCCTAGGCTTTCGCCGAATGCGCAACACGGGAGACGCCGGGCATGAAAGACGCCGCGCCGCAGACGATTTATCTCGCGGACTACACGCCGCCACCGTACCTGGTGGACAAGGTTCATCTGACCTTCAGGCTGGACCCTGAAAAAACACGCGTTATCAGTAAGATAGACTTCCGTCCCAATCCGGCGTCACAAAGCCGTGACTTCTTTTTGCACGGCGAGGACCTGCGGCTTATTCGGGCGGCGGTGAACGGCGCAGAGATCACGCCCGAGATCGACGCGCAGGGTCTGCGCTGTGACGTGCCCGAGGGGCCGTTCACCTTTGAGGCGGAGGTCGAGATCAACCCGTCGGCCAACACCGCGCTGGAAGGGCTTTACATGTCCTCGGGCATGTATTGCACCCAATGCGAAGCCGAGGGGTTTCGCAAGATCACCTATTATCCCGACCGCCCCGACGTGATGGCGCCCTTTGACGTGCGGATCGAGGGCGATCTGCCGGTGCTGTTGTCGAATGGCAATCCGGGCGACGCGGGCGAAGGCTTTGCGGAATGGCATGACCCCTGGCCCAAACCGGCCTACCTCTTTGCGCTGGTGGCCGGAGAGCTGGTCAATCATCCAGGACAGTTCACCACCAAGTCGGGCAAAGACGTGGAGCTGAACATCTGGGTGCGGCCCGGGGACGAGGGCAAATGCGCCTGGGGCATGGAAAGCCTGATCGCGTCGATGAAATGGGACGAAGAGGTTTATGGCCGGGAATACGATCTCGACCTTTTCAACATCGTCGCCGTCGACGATTTCAACATGGGCGCGATGGAGAACAAGGGGTTGAACATCTTCAATTCTTCCTGCGTTCTGGCCAGCCCCGAGACCAGCACGGATGCCAATTTCGAGCGGATCGAGGCGATCATCGCCCATGAATATTTCCACAACTGGACCGGCAACCGCATCACCTGCCGCGACTGGTTCCAGCTCTGCCTCAAGGAAGGGCTGACGGTCTTTCGCGATTCCGAGTTCACGTCGGACATGCGCTCGGAGCCGGTCAAGCGGATCTCGGACGTCATCGCGCTGCGCGCGCGGCAGTTCCGCGAGGATAACGGCCCGCTGGCGCATCCGGTGCGCCCGCAAAGCTTTGTCGAGATCAATAATTTCTACACCGCGACCGTCTATGAAAAGGGGGCGGAGCTTATCCGGATGCTCAAGATCCTTGTGGGCGACGACGGCTACAAGGCCGCGCTCGATCTCTATTTCGAGCGTCATGACGGGGATGCGGCGACGATCGAGGACTGGCTGAAGGTGTTCGAGGACGCCACGGGGCGCGATCTGAGCCAGTTCAAGCGCTGGTACGAGGATGCGGGCACGCCGCGCCTCAAGGTTTCGGAACGGTGGGAGGACGGCACCTTTACCCTGGAATTCGAGCAGATGACGCCGCCCACGCCGGGACAGGACGACAAACCGCCGCGCGTGATCCCCATTGCCGTGGGGCTGATCGGACCCAATGGCGACGAAGTGCGGGACACCCAGGTGCTGGAAATGACCGAGGCGCGGCAGAGCTTTCGGTTCGAGGGTCTGGGCGCGCGGCCTATACCGTCGATCCTGCGCGGCTTTTCCGCCCCGGTGATCCTGGAGCGTGAGACCTCGGACGCCGAGCGGGCCTTTCTGCTGGCCCATGACACCGACCCCTTCAACAAGTGGGAGGCCGGGCGCGCGCTGGCCCGGGCGGGGCTTTTGCGGATGATCCGCGACAGCGCGCCTGCGGACGAGGCGTTTCTCGACGCGATCCTCGCTATGGTGCAGGACGAAAGCCTTGATCCGGCGTTCCGCGCGCTGGCGCTGGGCCTGCCCAGCCAGGACGACCTCGCGCAGGTGCTGCACGATGCGGGCGACACGCCCGACCCGCAGGCGATCTGGGAAGCGCTGGAAACGCTGCGCCACGCCATGGCCGAAAAGATGCAGGACGTGGCGATGCGGCTTTACGCGCAGTTCCAGGTGACCGAGGCTTATCGTCCCGACGCCGCGCAGTCGGGCGCGCGGGCACTGGCCAACGCGGCGCTGGGGATAATCACGCGGCTGGATGGGGGCGCGGCGGCGCAGGCGCAGTACGATGCGGCAGGCAACATGACCCAGCAACTGGCGGCGTTTTCCTGCCTTTTGCAGGCCGAGCGCGGTGCGGCGGCGACAGAGGCCTTTTACGACCAGTGGAAGGACGACCGGCTGGTGATGGACAAGTGGTTCATGCTGCAGATCGTGCAAGCGACGCCCGACAAGGCCGCGGAGGTGACCGAGCATCTGACCCGGCACCCCGACTTCACCATGAAAAACCCCAACCGGTTCCGCGCCACGCTGGGGGCGCTGGCGATGAATTCGGCGGGATTTCACCATGTGTCAGGGCGCGGGTATGCCCTCTTGGCGGATTGGCTGATCAAGCTCGATCCGCTCAATCCGCAGACCACGGCGCGAATGAGCACGGCCTTCGAGACGTGGAAGCGCTACGATGCCGGACGGCAGGCGCAGATCGGGGCGGAACTGGACCGGATTCTTGCCTCGCCCGGGCTCAGCCGCGACACGACCGAAATGGTCAGCCGCATACGGGGCGCCTAGCCTCTTTCGGGGCGCGGACGCGGCCGGACCGAGGAGAGCGGCTTGCAATAGGTCTGCTTGCGGGTCCACGCCATCATGTCCCGGCGCTTGCGGCTGTTGTGCAGCGGGCCCCAGTCGGCCGCGACGCCGCGCATGCCGCGCGATACCACGCCGTCGCGCGTGACGGTGCGGGCCATGATCCTGAGGGCGCAGCTTAGATTGTCGGGTGCGTGCTTGAGCGCATCGCCGCTGCGTGCGCGACAGCCATAGCCGCGCGCTGTCGAGGGCTGGATCTGGGTCAGGCCGAACCAGCGCCCGCCCCCGCCCACGGCGTGGCTGCGATAGGTGCTTTCATGTTTGACCAGCGCCGACAGGAAACCCACCCAGAAAGCGCGGCGCTGTGCCGGTGAGGCCGAAGGATAGGCCGGGCACCATTCGGCGATGTCGCGCGGCACGGTGGCGGGCAGCGCGCGTCCGTGTTCCTTGAGCGCGGACAGCGCCGCGCGGGTCCAGAGCCGTGAGCCCGGCACATGTTCCCAGCGGGTGCGAGGCAGGTTGGCCTCGCGCCCGGGCGGGGTGAGCGGAGCCATCTCCGGCGCGTCGCCGGTCGCAAGGACCGGCACGGGCAGGACAAGCAGCGCAAGAAAAAGAGCGATCCGCAGCATCGCGCCATCATGCGCCGGTTTCGCCGGTTAATCAATCTGTCCGGATCGTGGGCGAAATTCCCCCGAGTCTCCGCAGGCTTGCCGCTTTTTGGCCGGAAAGGCGGACCAGAACGGAAGCAGTAAGTCAAAGAGTAGGCAGTATGCCAAAGATATCCTCCTCATCCTCTGCCCGCGGGCGCGGCGTGCCCGGATTGCGCGCGCTCCTGCGTGGCAAGGCGCGGCGGGCCGACGCGGCCGCTGTGCGTCAGCTGCCGCGAGAGGATATCGACGCATTGGCCAAGCGGGTGATCCTGCCGTCCCTGCCCGTCTCGGACGAGGAAATGGCGCGCGCCACCCATCAGGACCGCGGCCAGAAACTGGCCCGGCAGGAACTTTGGGGCGAATTGTCGGCGAAAATCCGCTATGCGGATGGGGCGCGGCTGGCCACACCGGGGGGCGAGACGGCGTCGCTTCTGCTGGCTTTCGGCGCCCGGAGCGACGTGGTTTGCTCGGCCGAGGACGCGCTGCATGACGGCGCGGTGCCGCATCCGGGTGGCCTGGACGCGCTGGAAGAGATCCTGGAAGATTTCCCCGACGATTACGCAACCGCGCTGATCGTCGCGCTGGCGCATGTGGATACGGGCTGGGCCTGGCGCAATATCGTGGGCCGCGACGATCCCGAGACGGCCGCATCGCGCTGCGCTGCCCATGTGGCGCGCGCCGAGGCGATCCTGAATCCGTTCGAAGGCTACGACCTGGACGCGCCATCGCTTCTGGCGGCGCGCTGTGCGCTCGATGCCGCCTGCGACCGGCGCGCACGACGCCTGCCGGCCGATTACGAAGCGCTACTCCGGCTGGATCCGGACGGGCACCGGCACATGCGCGCGCTTGGGCGGCATATTCTGCCGGCCTATGCCGGCGGGCTGAAGGCGCTGGAGGTTGAGGCGCGCAAGGCCGTGGTGCTGACCGAAGCGCAGTGGGGCGCGGGCGGCTATGCCTGGGTCTATTTCGACGCGCTGGCACTCGACAAGCGCGCGCTCGACCTGCTGGACCCGGAGTTCTTCGTCGAAGGTCTGCGCGATATCGTGGCGCGCAAGCAGGACCAGCATATCATCAATCTGCTGACCGCCTTTTGCGCGATCACCATGGCGCCGGGCGGGCGCGACGAGGTTCTGACCCCGCAGGCCGATGCCGCGCGCGCCGAGGTGCATGACTGTCTTGACTGGCTGTTGCAGGATCATCTGCAGGAACTTCACCCGCTCATCTGGTCGCAGATGCTTCTGGCGCCGGGTCATGCGCCCTTTTTGCCGTCACGCCGCGCGCTGGTGGCAAAGGGCCGTCAGACCGCGCTGCGCATCATCGCCGCGCGCTTTGCCAACCAGATCGCCGACGGCAGTTCCATCGCCTTCTCGCAACAGGGCATGTACCGACTGCCCGCGCTCTAGACCTCTCCAACCTCTGTGTAGTCGTCTGGTATGTTCGGCTGGGGATAGTCGCGCTTTGTGCCCTTGCGCGGAAAGACCGAGGCGTGAAGCCTTGCGCCTTCGGGCACATGGCGCCGCTCGAAGAGCGGCAGGTAGAAGCCGAAAAAGGTCTTGCGCCCGGTCAGCGCGTAGCGGGATTTCCAGCGCGGGATATACTCCAGCAGCGCCCAGCCCCATGTCATCGACTCGTTGCGCGGGGCAAGAGCATCGGGCCCGACATATTTGCCATCCTCGCCCTGCCCCAGCACGATGCGGTTGATCGTGCGTGTCTTGTAGCGCAGCCCGAGGGTCTCGGTTTCGTCGATCAGCCATTTGAGCGGATACTTGGCGAGCTGGCTGACCTTCTCGGGATAGCCGCCGCCGACATCGCCATGCACGCCCGAGAACCAGACCTCGTCCACGTCCTGAGGCAAAATCTTGTCGTCGCCGGGTTTGAACGGCCCACCCCAGTACTCCTCTCCCTGCGGCCAGGGTGTAGGCAGGAACATCGACCGGCGGTCATCAAGGCCCAAGGCGTGGCGCACCGATTGCACGGACGGATTTTTCGACGTGTAGGGATGCCCCCGCACCATCGGCCCGAACCGGCCCCATTCGATGACCGAAGCGACGGTATCAAAGAGCCCCAGACAGCGGATCGCGGAGCGGCGCGCGCGCAGCATCCGCTCGAACAGGCGCACCTCGGCAAAGGGGCCCTTGTCGGGAGCGCGGGCGTCTGTCTCGTCCGGGCCATCGATCTTTCCTACGTTCTTGTAGGCGCGATAGGCGTAATCCAGCAGGTTGAGGTTTTCACGCTCCATCAGCCCCACCGCGTGGATAAAGCCCGCAAGCACCCGCGCCGTGTAGGCCCCGCGCGAAAAGCCGAAGATGTAGATCTGATCGGGCTCTTCATCCTCGCCCTCGTCGCGCTTGCCGTCATCGTAGTGTTCGACGAGAAAGCGGTAGGTCTCTTTCACGTTGGCATCGAGGCCCCAGCCGGTGGCCAGCCCCCAGATTTCGAGCGCCCGACGGTAATAGTAGGACCAGGCATTCGCGGCGCCGAATGTGCCGACGCCCGGATCGTAGAACACCAGTTGTCCGGCGTCCTTCTTGAGGCATCCGTAAAGCCGGAGCACGTTGGTACGGTTATGCGCGACCTCGTTCGAGGTGCCGTCGCAGAGCAATACGATATTCTTGGGCATGAGGGGCCTCCGGGAAATCTGATGGTTGAAACATGGCAACTGGAATTCCCGTCATGATAGCCCCAGCAGGGCCATCCCGCCAAGTCGGGGAAACCTGCCTCAGCCGCCCGGGGCGAAACTGCTGCCCCATGCATGCAGGGCGCGGATCACCGGGCGCAGCGCCTCGCCCGCCTCGGTCAGGTGATATTCCGCGCGGGGCGGGTTTTTGGAGTATTGCCGACGTTCGAGAATACCCGCGCCTTCCAGCTTTTTGAGACGGGCCGAAAGCGTGTTCGGCGACGCCTCGAGCACATCCTGAAGGTCCTGAAAGCGGCGCGGACCTTCGAGAAAGAATTCCCGCAGGATCAGGATCGACCATTGGTCGCCCATGGCGTTCGTCGCGTGCATCACGGGGCAGTTTTCGCGGGGCTTGCCGGTCATGACCTCACTATACCGAGAGCGTTCAAAATGTGAATTGACTCCTATTACTATAGTTACTACGAAATTCGTATTCTATCACTTTGAGGAGTTTCCCCATGCTCGACTTGTTCTTTCTTGGCTATGTGCATGCCTTTCTGGTGGGCCTGCCCGTTTTCGCGCTGCTTCTGGTGCAGTCCGGCGCGCACGCGGCGGGGCTTTCGCCCGAGCGGCGGATCGCGGCGCTGACCATCGTGACGATCACGCTTGCCGTATGCGCCGCCGCTTCGATGGCGTTGTCGCGTGCCGATATCTTCAATGTTCCCGCCACCCTGACCGATCCGCCCTATGTTCTGCTGGTGCTCTTTGGCGGCGCGGGCGCGATCTGGGCGGCGGCGCGGCGGACGGACACCGGGCGACGCATCACCGATCACCTGGACGACGGCGCGATCATCGCCTTCCAGATCCCGCGCATGATGGGCGCGCTTTTCCTTCTTGCGTGGGCCGCAGGTGCGGTTCCGTGGCAATTCGCCCTGCCCGCTGGACTGGGCGATATCTGGGCCGGGGTTGCCGCCTGGCAAGCGTGTCGCGCGCATCGCGCGGGTGCTGCCAATGCGCGTCGCCTGACGATCCGCGCCAACGTGATCGGGATGGTAGATTTCGCCGTCGCGGTACTGGCCGGGATCATGACATCCGAAGGCTTCGCGCATCTGATGGCCCATGACGCGCCCAACATCATCAACCTGCATCCGCTGGCGATGTTCCCGGGCTTCTTCGTGCCGCTCTTTCTCGGATTCCACCTGATCTCGGTGTCGCGCCTGCGGCAGGGCGCGGTCCCGGTCGCTCAGCCGGCCTGACCACGTGCGCGGGCAAGGGCCAACCGCCCCTTGCCCGCGCCGGGGGCTTGGCCTAGAACCGCGCGGGAAAGCCATGACGGAGCGCCTTCGATGCTGGACCTGACCTATGAGACCCCGAAACCCAAGGTGATCGCCGGGGCCAAGCATGACTGGGAACTGGTGATCGGCATGGAGGTCCATGCGCAGGTCGCCTCGAACGCCAAGCTTTTCTCCGGCGCCTCAACCGAGTTCGGGCAGGAGCCCAATTCGAACGTTGCCTTCGTGGACGCCGCCATGCCCGGCATGCTGCCGGTGATCAACGAATTCTGCGTGGAACAGGCGGTGCGCACCGGGCTGGGCCTCAAGGCCGAAATCAATCTCTGGTCGGCGTTTGACCGCAAGAACTATTTCTATCCCGACCTGCCGCAGGGCTATCAGATCAGCCAGCTTTACCACCCGATCGTCGGCGAGGGCGAAATCCTTGTGGACATGGAGCCCGGTATCGCACGCAAGGTGCGGATCGAGCGTATTCACATGGAGCAGGACGCGGGCAAGTCGATCCACGACATGGACCCGGCGATGAGCTTTGTCGATCTCAACCGCACCGGCGTCTGCCTGATGGAGATCGTCAGCCGCCCCGACATTCGCGGCCCCGAAGAGGCGGCGGCCTATGTGACCAAGCTGCGCCAGATCCTGCGCTACCTTGGTACCTGTGACGGCAACATGCAGAACGGCAATCTGCGCGCGGACGTGAACGTGTCGGTCTGCCGGCCCGGCGCCTATGAGAAGTATCAGGAGACGCAGGATTTCAGCCATCTCGGCACGCGCTGCGAGATCAAGAACATGAACTCCATGCGGTTTATCCAGGCCGCCATCGACTATGAGGCGCGCCGCCAGATCGGCATTCTGGAATCGGGCGGTTCGGTGGTGCAGGAAACCCGGCTTTATGACCCGGACAAGGGCGAGACGCGCTCGATGCGGTCCAAGGAAGAGGCGCATGATTACCGCTACTTCCCCGATCCCGACCTCCTGCCGCTCACGATCGAGCAGGACTGGGTGGATGCGATTAAGGCCTCCCTGCCCGAGTTGCCCGACGAGAAGAAGGCGCGCTTTGTCGCGGACTATGGCGTGACGGAATATGATGCCAGCGTGCTCACCGCCGATCAGGATCTTGCGCAGTATTTCGAGGACTCCGTCGGCGGCGGCGACGGCAAGAAGACTGCCAATTGGATCATTAACGAGGTGCTGGGCCGCGCCAACAAAGCCGAGCTGAGCGCGCGGGAGATCGCCGCGCCAGAGGTCAACGCCGCCATTCTGGCCATGGTCGCGCGAGACGAGATCTCGACCAAGATCGCCAAGGACGTTCTGGAAATCCACATCGAGACCGGCGACGCGCCCGACAAGATCGTCGAGGATCGCGGCCTAAAACAGGTCACTGATACCGGCGCCATCGAGACTGCTGTGGACCAGATCATCGCCGACAATCCCGCCCAGGTGGAAAAGGCGCAGTCGAACCCCAAGCTTGCCGGCTGGTTCGTGGGTCAGGTGATGAAGGCCACGGGCGGCACCGCGAACCCCAAGGCTGTCAACGAGATCGTGCAGAAAAAGCTGGGCCTCTGACGCTCTTTAGCCGGTCACAGATATTCTACGGAGTGCGGCGATGCTGATGCATCGCGTGGCTAGGTCTTGCGCCTTATCCCGATCGACCGGCCGAGATCCTCGCGCAACGGGAAATCTGACGTGCGCGCGTACATCGCCTCGACCGCCTTTACGCGCGCCTCGGGCATCGGCGCCACCTTCGGGCCACGCGTGTCCACGTGCAGCGCCAGGCTTTCGCCCGTGGCCGCGACCCAGCCGTCCGCGTGGATCATCTCCTGGAAGAAATGAAAGCGCTTTTCGTCGAAATCCACCATCCGGAAGGAACAGCGCACCTGATCACCGAGCTTTAGCTCGCGCAGGTAGCGGATATGGAACTCGGCGGTATAGGTGGTGAAGCCGGTGGCCTCGATATAGGCCGGGCCGAACCCCATCGCCTCATAGGCCTCGTCCGCGCAGCGATCGAAGAGCACGGTATAATAGCCCATGTTCATGTGGCCGTTGTAATCGATCCAGCCCTGCTCGACCTCGTGCAGCCCGGACAGGAATAGCGCATCCGTCGTCATGAGCCCCTTATGCCCCAGCCCGGCCGCCCTGCCAAGGCGGCGGCGCGGCCGAAAGACCTTTACGACCCTATCAGACCAATTTATACCAATAGGGCGAAATTGGTATGGTGGCGATGGGACAGATCAGCGACGACAGCGACACCGGGATCGTCTATTCCCAGCCCATCGGCGCGACGGTGCAGATCGTCGTCGACACGCTTTTCGCGCGCATCAAGTCCGAAACCTATCCGCGCGACACGCGCCTGCCGTCCGAACGCACGCTGGCGGCCGAGCTTGGCGTGGCGCGCAACACGGTGCGCGAGGCGCTCGACGTGCTGGAAAGCCAGCAGGTGATCCGCCGCCGCGCGGGCTCGGGCAGTTTCGTCACCTACCGCTCCGCGCCGCGCGCCGAGGCCGATGCCGGTGCCCTGGCCGAGGAAACCAGCCCGCTCGATCATCTCGTGGTGCGCGGCATCCTGGAGCCCGAGATCGTCCGGCTCGCGGTGGTGAACATGACGCCGCGCATGATCACCGGGCTGAGCGAAACCCTGTCGCAGATCGAGGCCGTCAGCACAGACGCCGACGCTTTTATCGCGCTGGAAGAACAGCTATACCTGCAGATCGCCGAGGGCACCGGCAATCCGCTTCTGGCGTCCTGCTACCGGCTTACGGTCGAGACCTACCGGCAGGGCTTTCGCACCGAGCTGCGCCGCCGCAACCTGACGCCCAAGCGCATGCAGGCTTATCAGAAACGCTATAACACCCTCTACAACGCCATCGCATCTCGCGATGTGGCGCAGGCGGTGGAGTTCATCAAGCTGCATCTCGTGGAAGAACAAAAGCTGCTGCTGCAGGACGATTGAGCCGCAGTTTCCTTTGTTCCCTTAAGCTGCGCAGACGCGCGACCATAGCGTCGGCAACGAGTACAAGCCGGGCAAGCCTATTGCGGCATGTCTACCGGTATTCCCAGAACTGCAGCATAGCCATCGCCGGCGGCATTGCCCAGCACGCCATCCGCGACATTGACCACATCCGTGAAGCCCGCCTCGCGCAGGGCCATCGCGGCCGCGCGAGAGCGGACGCCCAACGAGCAGATGACGGCGACGGGGCGCGTCTTGCCGCCAAGCGCCTCGCTCACGGTCTCCGCGAACGCTGCGCGGTCGAGTTCGCTGATGGAGAGGGGATCGTAGCCGTCGACGCCGTAAACGATGGTCTCCACCGAAGCACGTCCCAGATCGGCCCATGCCCGCTCGGTCGGACCACGGACATCGATCAGCACCCGACCGTCCGTCTTGAGCAGGCTTTTCGCGAGCCAAGATTCACCGGTGTCGTGGATCCCCAGAAACGCCTCGGATTCACAGACATTGTAGCCAAACTGATCGCAGATCGGTCCCATCTCGCGACCATCCGTGTATCGCCCTGACTGTATGGTTTGCGCGTTTTCCGCGAGATGCACCACGAGCGCCGCGAATATCTCGGTCTCATTTGCAGGTGGCGCGGACTCGGTCTGACTTCGCGACGGATCTGCAACCGATATCGCAAGGATCAGCGATGCAAGAAGCGAAGTCTTCGGAAATCTCACGATCAATAATCCCCTGTCGGCAAGGCCCATTTCGCCTGCTTGAAACGCGGGCAACCGGACCATCAAGAAGCGGAAACGCCGCGTACGGAATGACATATGAATATCACGCGATCATCGGCGCATGGCGCGGGGCCAAGTGGAATTCAAACACGCCGCGACGACGCCTTGTAACACCTGTCGCCTTCGACAAGCCGCCTTAAAACCGAGATGATCGTACCACTTTTGGGCTTTCATCACAATTTGGGCCGCGTTTATCCGTGGTGGGATCGACCGGCGTGGGCGCGAGACCGGAACGCACGGCGTCAGCCGATCGACCGCGCCCCCAATTCCGGGGCGGGGCCGGTCAGGCGCTGGTGCCAGAGCTGGCCGAGCGCCTCCATCTCGGCCCGCAAAAGCGGTTCGTGCCGGCGCAGCCAGTCGGGCACTGAGCCGAACTCGGCCACCCGGGCGCGTCCGCTTTGGATAATGACCACCGGCCAGTCGCCTACCAGCGCATTTGCGATCCCGAAGAGATCCTCACCCCACCATTCCGCCGCGCCGAAGGCGTGGGTCACCTGCCCCAGTTGTTTCATCGCCGCCAGCACGGTCGCCGGCTGGACCGAATCGGCCTTTTCCACGGCAGCGTGCCAGATATCGAGAATGGCCGCGTACTCCCAGCTGACCGCCGTCCAGCTTCCGGGGTAGGCGCGCTGGTATTCTTCGTAAAACACCTTGGGCTGATTGAAGAAAAAGGCCTTTTCGGCCAGCGCCGGATCGTCGAAATCCGGGAACTGGAAGGTGACCCCTTCCATGAACTTAGCGCCCAGCTTGTCGACCAGCGTTTCGTAATGGTCGAGCGTGCAGGACAGGATCCGTCCGTCAAAGCCCTGTGCGTGGGCGTATTCGGTCATCGCGTGGACCATGGGCGTGTAGGAGGTACACCAGCACAGCAGATCCGGCGCGGCGTCCAGCATGGGCTGCACCACCTCACCCGCGGGCGCACCCTCGGCGGGGTATTGCACCTCGGCCACGATCTCGAGGCCCGCCGCCTTGAAGGCGGCGCGGTAGGTGGCGAGCGACGGCAGGCCCATGCCGTCCTGCTGGGCGCAAAGCGCCACCCGGCGCAGGCCGGGCTGCGTGCGCGCCAGCCAGTCGACACCTGTGACGACGTAGACGGGATGCACCTCGGACGGGGCGATGAGAAAGGGGGAATCGGGCGACAGGTCCGACGGTAGCAGCGTCGAGGTCAGGATCCGCCGCGACATCAGATCGTCGGCCACCGCCGCGAAGGAATCGCCGCCCAGCATCAACATCAGCTTGATGTCATGCGCCTGCAGGAGGCGCGCCGCGCCCTGCCGGGCGGATTCCGCCGTCGGCCCGCAGGTCTCGGCGTGAATGGCGATCGGATAGCGCCGCCCGCCGATCAGGACCCCACCCGCGCGATTGACCCACCGCTCCCAGATACGGCAGCCGTGCAGACCCGGGCGCCCCCAGCTTTCGGCCTGGCCGGACAGTGGCGCGAGAAAACCGATATCGACCTTTTCGGCCATGCCGACCGAAAGCCGGGGCATGGCCCCCGATATGGCCAGTCTCTGGGCAAAACTGGAGGTTTGCATGCGGGCTCCGGTGAGAGGGTGCAGGAATTTGTTGACAGACTGGTTCAGGCTTTGGCTTAATTAAAGGAACCAAAAGTACCAAAGTCAATTATTTGGTTCATACCAATCAGGGAGAAAAGCTTATGTCCAAGAAGAAAGTGGCCGTGATCGGCGCAGGCCCATCCGGATTGGCGCAATTGCGCGCCTTCCAGTCCGCCAAGCAGAAGGGCGAAGACATTCCAGACGTGGTCTGCTTTGAGAAACAGTCGGATTGGGGTGGGCTTTGGAACTACACCTGGCGTACCGGCGTAGATGCCGCCGGCGAGCCCTGCCACGGGTCGATGTACCGGTACCTGTGGTCGAACGGCCCCAAGGAGGGCCTGGAGTTCGCCGACTACACCTTCGACGAGCATTTCGGCCGCGAGATCGCAAGCTATCCGCCGCGCGCCGTGCTGTTCGATTACATCGAAGGCCGGGTGAAGAAGGCGGGCGTGCGCGACTGGATCCGGTTCAACAACGTGGTGCGCGACGTGCGCTATGACGACGCGACGGGCAAGTTCACCGTCACCGCGCGAGACACCAAGGCCGACAAGGAAACCGTGGAAGACTATGATCACGTGATCGTCGCAACAGGCCATTTCTCGACCCCGAACGTGCCTCACTACCCGGGCTTCGAAACCTTCAACGGGCGCATCCTGCACGCCCATGACTTCCGCGATGCCCGTGAATTCACCGACAAGGATATTCTCATTCTCGGAACGTCATATTCCGCCGAGGATATCGGCAGCCAGTGCTGGAAGTACGGCTGCAAGTCCGTCACGGTCGCGCATCGCACCGCGCCGATGGGCTATGACTGGCCCGACAACTGGAAGGAGGTGCCCGCGTTGGTGAAGGTCGAGGGGCGCACCGCGCATTTCAAGGACGGCACTACCAAGGACGTCGACGCCATCATTCTGTGCACCGGTTACAAGCATCACTTCCCCTTCCTGCCCGACGACCTGCGGCTCAAGACCGCGAACCGGCTGGCGGCGGCGGATCTCTACAAAGGGGTCGTCTGGAACCACAATCCCAAGATGTTCTACCTCGGCATGCAGGACCAGTGGTTCACCTTCAACATGTTCGACGCGCAAGCCTGGTGGGTGCGCGACTGCATAATGGGCAAGATCGCCCTGCCCGATCAGGCCACGATGGAGGCCGACCCCAAGGCCCGCGAGGCCGCCGAGGACGCGCTGGAGGACGATTACGGCTGCATCAAGTACCAGGGCGATTACGTGCAGGAACTGATCGATGAGACGGATTACCCGAGCTTTGACGTCGATGCCGCTTGTCAGGCGTTCTACGAGTGGAAGAAGCACAAGAAGAAGAACATCATGGAGTTCCGCAACCACGGCTACACCTCGCCCATGACCGGCAAGAAGGCCCCGCCGCACCACACCCCGTGGAAGGATGCGATGGACGACAGCCTGGAGAGTTATCTGCAGACGTGAACCGGCGGTCTTTCCCGATCGCTTTTGCCCCGGTCGCGCGTCTCCCCTGCGGCCGGGGCTTTTTTATTGGCGCAGCGTGCCGATGCAACCCGGGACCGACGGATCAGAGGCCCGAGGATATCGGCGCGAGAAAGCCGTGGATCGCGTCGACCCTGTCGGCGATCCGGGCCCCGGTGGTTTCAAGGTCAGGGGACGGCTTGCCCGCACGAGGCCACGCCGCCGTGACCGTCAGATGCGCGTGGATCGCCAACGCCGGCATGTCACAGCGGGCGGCATCGCAATAGACGGTGAGCGGGCCAAGCCCCAGAAACGGCGACACAACCTGACAACTGAGCGTGCCTGCGTCCGGTTGCTGGACGCACAGAAACCGCACGCCCCGCGCCACGCGGGTCCCGGTCTCTGTCAGCGCCCCGTGGTGTTGCGCGGCGGCCTTTTCCGCCGTGGCGACGGCGTCAGGCATGCGCGTGATCCGCAACAGCTCAAGGCCCGTCGCCGCGGGATAATACTCGATCCGCGACACGACCGGGATGGGGTTGCCGCGCCCGTCTTTCGACGTTTCGGCCACGTGCATGCAAAGCGCGCGGTCGCGCAAAAGCAGGGTCTGGCCGTCGAAATCCTCGGCCCGGAAAACCACGCCGCCGCGATGCAGGCGCGCATCCCCGGCGCGCAGCCCGAAATCGACGAAACGAAAAAAAGTGGGGCAATCCTGTGTCTGCGCTTGCGCTTGCGCCACGCCCGCCGACAGACCAATCAGCCAGAGCGCGAGCGTGATGAACCTGCTGCCTGCGCCCATGTCGTCACCCGGTCTTGACGGCTATGCCCATACGCGCCGCGCGGCGGCCCGGATCCTCGCGCCCGATGGAGCGGCAGAGGATCATCACCGGCAAGAGGCCGAACGCGACCAGCACCAGCGACGGCATCGCCGCCTCGGACAGGCGTTCGTCCGCGGCCAGGCGGTGGGCCTGCACGGCCAGCGTCTGGAAGTTGAAGGGATGCAGAATGAGCGTGGCGGGCAGTTCCTTCATCACGTCGACGAAGACGATAAGCAGCGCGGTCAGCACCGAATTGCGTGCCACCGGCAGGTGCACCCGCCACAAAAGCTTGGGTCCCGGCTGGCCCAGCGACCGACCGATGGAATCGAAATGTCCCGGCACTGTGGCCATGCCGCTGTCATAGGCATTGAGTGCGGCGGCCATGAAGCGCGCCATATAGGCCACCACCATTAGCCAGATCGAACCGGTGATCAAAAGCCCGGTGTCGATGCCGAACCTCGCCTCCATCACGTCGTCGATCAAGTTGTCGAGCGCCGCCATGGGCACCATCAGCCCGACCGCGATCACCCCGCCCGGAATGGCGTAGCCGAGGCCCGCTCCGATCACCATGAGCTTCGAGCTGCGCGAAGGCCGGGTGCGGGCCCGAAAACCGATGAGGATCGCGCCCATGACGGTCAGGACCGCCGCGACCGCACCGAGCAGCACCGAATTCTGCATCAGGCCCAGATAGCGCGCCGAGAAAAGATCCTGCCCCGATCCGATGGCCATGGTTCCCAACATGATTACCGGAATGACGAAGCCCAAAAGCACCGGCGCAAGGCACAGCGCGGAGGCAAGTGCCCCCTGCAGCCCGGTGAGGCGCGGCTTTTCCATCGTCTCGAAGCGCGCGCCGCGCCCGGCCGTGCGCGCGCGGCCGCGCTGCGCGCGTTCCAGCCCAGCGACCAGAAGCGCGAAGAAGAGCAGACAAAGCGACAGCTGCGCCGCCGCCGCCCGGTCGCCCAGTGAAAACCACGCCTGATAGATGCCGGTGGCGAAGGTCTGAACGTTGAAGAAAGCCACGGTGCCGTAGTCGGCGATGGTTTCCATGACCGCCAGAAGCGCGCCGCCTGCGATGGCGGGCCGGGCCATGGGCAGCGCCACGCGGCGGAAGGCCTGCATCGGCGAGCGCCCCAGCGTGCGCGCCACCAGAAAGGCGTTCGAGGATTGCTGCCGGAACGACGCCCGCGCAAGCAGGTAGACGTATGGATAAAGCACGATGGTCAGCATCAGCGCAGCCCCCGAGAGGCTGCGGATTTCGGGGAACCAGTAGTCGCGCGGGCCCCAACCCGTCACCTCGCGCAGAAAGGTCTGCACCGGGCCGGGATGATCGAGCAGGTAGGTATAAGCGTAGGCCAACACATAGGCCGGGAAGGCAAGCGGCAAGGCCAGCGCGATTTCCAGCCAGCGATGCCCCGGAAAGCGATAGACCGTAACCAGCCATGCCGTGACCGAGCCAATCACGGCGGTCGAAAACCCAACGACCAGCACGAGAATGAGGGTCGTGCGGGTGTAGCGCGGAAGGACAGAGGACAGCACATCGCGCCAGGTCTGCAGATCGCCGGTAAAGGCCGACAGTGCGGCGGCGAGGATCGGCGCGACGCAGATCGCGACGAAGATCCAGGCCAGGCGATGCAGCAGCGTCTCGGACATGGGCGCGGGTCTTTCCCCCGGGTAGTGGCGGGTCAAGGCCTCTGGCTGCCACATCCGGGGACAAGATGCCAGTCAAATCCTGACAAAAACGCTGCGGCAAAGCGCGTCGTCCGGTGCACGCCGGGCTACTTGGTCAGCAACAGCTTGCCCGTGCGGGTGATGAGCAGGGTGTAGACCTGACCGTCAAGCGTGATCCGCGCTGTGGCGGCGCCCCCGGTGAGGGCCCGGGCATCAAGTGGGTCGGTGTCGGCGACAAGCCGGGGTTCGTACTTGGTTTGCGCGCGGATCATGGCCGCCGCTCCGACAGCGTGTCGAAAAGCCGGTCGAGAAGTATGTCCATGTCGAAGCCGCCGAACGCACGGCTAAGCAAGTCTTCCCGCAAAAAGGCGGCGTGTGGGCAAGGCCGGGTGCGCCGGCCAGGTTCCGTCATCTCAGGCGGCATCTTCATTGTTTTCGCTCCTCGGGATGTTTCAGTCGCTGGCTGGCCGGGACGGCTTGCTGATAGTTATATTATTCCTGACTTTTTTTGTCGTCTTTGTCAATACGCCTGCATAACATGCCCGATCACGGATCCGCGAAATCGAAAGGGTTTTAATTTTCAGATGCTTGCGGGACCAGCGGCGTGACCGATACTGCCGCGTGGGATCGAGATGGCGTTGAGAACCGCAAAGCAATCCTGCCCGGGCGCCAACTGCATTTCACCCGCCGCGCGGGCGGTGATGCGCGCCAGAAGCGTGTCTTCCCCGGCCCGTAGCTTGACCGCAACGCCCGGCCCTGCGCCGCGGAACAGCGCCTCGACCGTCACCGGCAGAATGTTCTGCGACGACAGGCCCGACGGCCGGTCGCGCGACAGCAGGACATCCTGGGCCAGCACCCTCAGTCGCACGGTCGCGCCGGGCGCGGCGGAGACCCCCGGCAGCCAGAGATCGCCGCCCGAAAGGCGCAGCCGGCTGAGCCCGTCGGCATCATGCTCGACGACCCGCGCCTGCAGGACCGCGCCGGCCTCGCGCACGCCCACCAGCGGCAGTGCCTTGGGGTCGCTCAGCACAGTTTCGGCGCGCCCCGAGAGCACCGCGCGCCCGTCCTGCAGCACGATGAGATCATCGGCCAGCCGCGCGACCTCGGCAAGGTTATGGCTGACATAGATGATGGGCACGGAGGTGGCGTCGCGCAGGCGTTCGAGATAGGGAAAGATCTCGTCCTTGCGGGGCTCGTCCAGCGCCGCAAGCGGTTCATCCATCAGCAAAAGGCGCGGACGGCAGAGCCAGGCGCGGGCTAGCGCCACGCGCTGTTTTTCGCCGCCAGACAGGCTTCCGGGTTTGCGATGCAAGAGCGCGCGTAGCCCCAGAAGATCGGTCAGCCGATCCATCTCGGCCCGGTCCAGACCCTCGGGCGCGAAGCGTGCGCCGAAGCGCATGTTTGCCGCGACGCTGAGATGCGGAAAAAGCCGCCCGTCCTGGAAGACATATCCGATGCGGCGTTTTGCGGGCGGCACATACACGCGCGCCGCGCTGTCGAACAAGGTCTCACCGGCCAGGACGATCCGGCCCTCATCTGCGTGCAAAAGCCCGGCGATGGCGTTTACGAGGCTTGATTTCCCCGCGCCGGAGGGTCCGAAAATGGCCGTCACCCCCTGCCCCGCCCGCACCGACAGATCGAGTGTGACGCCCGGAAACGCGTGACGGATGTCGACGGTCAGGCTCATGCGCGGCCGATCCGGCGCGCCACGCGACGCGCCAACCATTCCGAGATCAGCACAGCGCCCAAAGCCACCGCAACCGACAGAATGGCAAGACGGATCGCCCCGGTTTCGCCGCCCGGCACCTGCAGGAAAGCATAGATCGCCGACGGCAGAGTCTGGGTCTGGCCGGGGATGTTGGCGACGAAGGTAATGGTCGCGCCGAATTCACCCATCGCCTTGGCAAAGCCCAGCACCGCGCCCGCCAGGATCCCCGGTGCGATGAGCGGCAGGGTAATGAGCACGAAACGCGCCACCGCCCCCGCGCCCAGCGTTTCAGCGGCCTCTTCCAGTTTGGGGTCCACCGCCTCGACGGCAAGGCGGATGGCGCGCACCATCAAGGGAAAGCCCATGATCGCCGCCGCCAGCGCCGCGCCGGTCCAGCGAAAGGCGAAGACGATCCCGAGATCGGCCAGCCAGCGGCCCACGGCGCCGTTGGCGCCGAAGGTCAGCAAGAGCAGATAGCCGGTGACCACGGGAGGCAGCACCAGCGGCAGATGCACCAGCGCGCTGAGCCACGCCTTGCCCGGAAAGTCGCGCCGCGCCAGAAGCCAGCCCATGGCGACGGCGAAAGGCAGGCTGACAAGCACCGCCCAGACCGACACCTTGAGCGACAGCGCAAGCGCCGCCCATTCCTGCGGCTCGAGCGTCATGGTGTGGCCCCAAGAGGGCGAAAGCCCTGCGCGGCAAACGCCGCCTGCGCGGGCGGTTCAGAAAGATGGGCCAAAAGCGCGCGCGCCACGGGGCCGCCGCGGCCCGCGACGAGGGCGGCGGGATAGACGATCGGCGCATGGAGCGCAGGATCGACGGCATGCACCACCCGCACGCCCGGCTCGGCCTCGGCGTCGCTGGCGTAGACCACGCCGAGCGGCGCCTCGCCGCGTGCCACGAGCGCCAGCGCGGCGCGAACGTTCTCGGTCTCGGCCAGATGCGGGCGCAGTTCCGGCCAAAGACCTGCCGTGGTCAGCCATTCTCGGCCATAGATGCCCGCGGGCACACCCAGAGTGTTGCCGATGGCAAGCCTGCCGCCGTCCAGGCGCGCGACCAGTGCGGCGGGGGTCACCGCGTCGAGCGCCGGGGCGCCGGCGGGTGCGACCAGAACCAGCGCGTTGCCCAGAAGATCCCGACGGGTGTCCGGTACGAGCGCACCCCGTTCTTCAAGCCAGTCCATCCAGACGGCATTGGCGAGAAAGACCAGATCGGCGGGTGCGCCCTGCGTCACCTGCCGGGCCAGAACGCCGGATCCACCGTAGGACACGACCACCCTTGCGGGAAATCCCTCGACCGCGGCCTCCAACGCGCCGCGCAGCGAGGCGGCGGCGAACACCGTCACGGTCTCTTCCGCCCGGGCCGGCCCGAGCGTCAGGAGAAGGGCGCAAATCCCTGCGAGGAGACGAAAAACCGCTGTCATCGTGGCGGAGTATTGTTGAGCCGGCAAACCAAGGCAAGCCCGCGCGGATGCGGGGCAGCGGCGCAACGCCCGCAACCTGAAAATGCGGGCGCTCGGGGTTTTTTCTGGCCAGCGCGGCGCCTCGTCCGCTATGTTCGGGATCAATCGCGGCGGAAACCGCGAAGAAATCGAGGCGACGCAGGTGATGCACCCGGGCAAACAGCAGCTTCCACTGTCGGTGGAACTGGAGCGTAAGCGCGACATGCGCACGCAGTTCGGCGCGCTGTGCTACCGCATCGTCAAGAACAAGACGCAGATCCTGCTCATCACCTCGCGGCGTACGAAACGCTGGGTGATCCCCAAGGGCTGGCCGATGCAGGGCAAGACCCCGGCGGAAAGCGCGGTGCAGGAAGCCTGGGAAGAAGCCGGGGTGAAAGGCAAGGTGACCGGTCCGTGCCTGGCGCTTTACAGTTACGAGAAACGCGTACCCGGCATGGGCACCCTGCCCTGCGCTGTCATGGTTTTTCCGGTCAAGGTGAGCGCGCTGAGCGACCGGTTCCCGGAACGCACGCAGCGCAAGCGCAAGTGGATGAGCCCCAAGAAAGCCGCGCAGAAGATCGCCGAGCCGGAGCTGGCGCATTTCGTACGCCGCTTCGACGCCCAGCGCTTCGGGCTATAGGTCGCAGGGCGGCCGCTTGAAACGGCGGCGGCAGGTCGTACATACTGCTGGCCGATGTGCTAGGGTTTGGCAGATGATCAAATTTTCCCTGAAATGCGACCGAGATCATACCTTCGAAAGCTGGTTTCAGTCGGCGGACGCCTTCGACAAGCTTAAGGCGTCGGGCCTTGTGTCCTGTGCTGTCTGCGGCTCGGACGCCGTGGAAAAGGCGTTGATGGCCCCCAGCGTGCAGGCCAGCCGGAAGAAGGCCGCGCCCCGGACACCAGCCACCGCGCCGACCACGCCGCCCGCCGACCCTGCGCCCGCCGCCACACCCGCCGCCCCGCCCGGCGAGGCGGCCAAGGCGCTGGCGGCGATCAAGCGCCATATCGAGAGCAATTCCGAGTATGTCGGCCTCAAGTTCGCGAGCCAGGCGCGTGACATGCATGACGGCGTGACGCCGCACCGCCCGATCTATGGCGAGGCGAAGCCCGAAGAGGCGCGCAAACTGATCGAGGATGGCGTGCCGGTGGCCCCCCTGCCCTTCATTCCGACCCGCAAGACCAACTGAGCCCTCTTGCCGCGCGGGCGTGGCTGGGCAATGCTGTGCCACGGCAAAGCCTACAACCACAGGAGGTCGCCCATGCATGTCGTGATCACAGGCGCCAATCGCGGAATCGGTGCGGCACTGGCGGAGCGCTATGCCAAAAGGGGCGACACTGTTACCGGCACGTCTCGCGCCGGCGGCGATCTGGCCTGTCTCGATGTCACCAAACCCGAAACGCTCACCGATCTGGCCGAGGCGCTCGACTGTAAGCCGGTCGATCTGCTGATTTGTAACGCTGGCGTCTATCTCGATAAGGGACAGAAGCTGGCCGATGGTTATCCGCCGGAAATGTGGGCCGAAAGCTTTGCCGTGAACGTCACCGGCGTGTTTTTGTCGGTGCAGACCCTGCTGCCCAATCTGCAATGCGCCGAGACGCCGAAAATCGCCATTCTGTCGAGCCAGATGGCGAGCGCCACGCGCGCACCCGGTGGCAGCTATATCTACCGCGCGTCGAAAGCCGCCGCGCTGAACCTCGGGCGTAACCTTGCGCATGACCTGAAGGATTTGGGCATCGCCGTGGGCATCTACCATCCCGGCTGGGTGCGCACCGAGATGGGCGGCGACAGCGCCGATCTGTCGGTCGAGGAGGCCGCCGAGGGGCTGGAGGCGCGGTTCGATGCTCTGGACATCGACGGAACGGGCTGTTTCGAGACATGGGACGGGCGCGCGCATCCCTATTGAACCGCGCGGGCTTCTTTCTCTTGCTCTTGGGGCCGCCGCCGCGTAAACCGCGCTCGATTTGATAAAAGGCACAGGCCATGCCCCTGCTTGTCATGAAATTCGGCGGCACCTCGGTCGCCAATATCGACCGGATCCGCCGCGCCGCCAAGCGTGTGGGCGTCGAGGTGGCCAAGGGGTATGACGTGATCGTCATCGTCTCGGCCATGGCCGGGCGCACCAACGAGCTGGTGGGCTGGGTCGAGGAGATCTCACCGTTCTACGACGCGCGCGAATACGACGCCGTGGTCAGCTCGGGCGAGGCCGTGACCGCCGGGCTAATGGCGCTGACCCTGCAGGAAATGGACGTGCCCGCGCGCAGCTGGCAGGGCTGGCAGGTGCCGCTGATCACCACGTCGGCGCATTCCGCCGCCCGGATCGAGGACATCCCGACCGATAATATCAACACCAAGTTTGCCGAGGGCATGCGCGTGGCCGTCGTGGCGGGTTTTCAGGGGATCAGCCCGGAGGGCCGGATCACCACGCTCGGTCGGGGCGGGTCGGACACCACGGCGGTGGCCTTTGCTGCCGCGTTCGGCGCCGAACGTTGCGACATCTACACCGATGTGGACGGGGTCTATACGACCGATCCAAGAATCACCGAAAAGGCGCGCAAGCTCGACAAGATCGCCTTCGAGGAAATGCTCGAACTGGCATCCCTGGGCGCCAAGGTGCTGCAGACCCGCTCGGTTGAGCTGGCGATGCGCTACAATGTGCGCCTGCGGGTGCTGTCAAGCTTCGAGGAACAATCGGATGACGCGGGCACGCTGGTCTGCGCCGAGGAGGAAATCATGGAATCAAACGTCGTCAACGGCATCGCCTATTCGCGCGACGAGGCGAAGATGACCCTCATCTCGGTCGCTGACCGGCCCGGGATCGCCGCCGCGATCTTCACGCCGCTCTCGGATGCCGGGGTGAATGTGGACATGATCGTGCAAAACATCTCGGAAGAGGGCCGCACCGACATGACCTTTTCGTGCCCCACCAATCAGGTGGCGCGGGCGGAAAAGGCGCTGACGGACGCAAAGAAAAAGGGCGATCTCAATTTCCACGATCTGGTCGCCGACACCAATGTCGCCAAGATCTCGGCGGTGGGGATCGGCATGCGCAGTCAGTCGGGTGTTGCCGCAAAGATGTTCCAGACGCTGCGCGACGAGGGGATCAACATCAAGGTGATCTCGACCTCGGAGATCAAGATTTCAGTGCTGATCGACCGCAAGTATTTGGAATTGGCGGTTCAGGCCCTGCACGACGCCTTTGGATTGGACAAAGTGGCCTGAGAACCATCCAACATTTCAGCCGCCTGGCTGGCTGAATTCTGCATCTGAAAGCGCCGTTTTGAAATTAAAACGGCGCGATCAAGCATTTAAAAGTGACCGACCGGCTTCTGTCTGACAAGCTGCCCCATGTCTGCCGATGACGCAGACGATTTTTCTAGGGGGATTTATTTTCATGAGCACTCTGACTTTTGCTTTGAACACGTTCGGAAAGCCGCTTTTGCGCGGCCTGATCGCGACCGGGGATCCAAGAGATTATTCACGCGAGCAGGCGTTTTTCATCGACCTTCTGGGCGGCAACGTGGCGCTGGCTCGCGCGCAGCAGGATATCGCGAAACTGCAAGAGCAGGTCCATGAAATTTACGCCGATCTCGAAGGCCTCGATGCCAAGGTAGAGTGGTATCACCGCAACGACCCGCTTTCCAAGGATATCTCGGCCATTTCGGACCGGTTCAAGGAGCTGTCGGAGTTTATGGACGACGGCATTGCGCGCGGCCTGTCAGACGCGCAGATCGAGGCGAACCTGCGGGATACGTTCACACGGGTCGAGCTTGCGGGTTTCGACCTGATCCTGAAGTTCATGCACCGGGTCATCCTCGATCTCCACGAGAACAACACGCCGAAGAGTCAGCAGACGATTTTCGACGCCTACGAGAATTTTCTCGCTACCAGATCGGAAAACCCGCTGGATGTGGCCAATCCGCGCGAGTATTTCTGGCGTCGCTACGAGCTTTACGACTACTACGCCTCGCTTCAGCGCAAGGCCGCGACGCTGGCCGCGTTGCATTATCGCGCTCAGGGGCTGGATGCCGAAGCAGACGGGCTGCACAGCCTTGTCGAGTCCAACCTGTCGGAGCAATACCAGCGCTTTCTGGACCCCATGCCGCCCTTCGTGAAGGCCGCCGTGGTGTCGTTCGGCAAGATGCGGATCGAACTGGACGAGCTTGCCATCCTGCCCGATGCCGAAGACGCGGCGAACTCCAGCCTGCCGGCGCGGCATACGCTGGTCGCCATGGTGCCCGGCATTGCCATAACCTCAGAGAAGGAAGCGCCGCTTTCGCCTTTCAACGGGGCGAAATGGGTGCTGACCGAGGATGGTGAGGATGCTTTCGGGCTGGTGTTCAAGCTGACGCTCGAATTTACGAATGCAGGCCAACAGCTCGTCTGGGCCGTAATCCTCTTGCCTCCAGCCAAGACGTACAAGGGTCTTCTTGCCAACAATCAGGTCACGTTCGAAAACCTGCCGCATCTGGCCATCGGCCACCAGATTTCAGGCAAGCGGCTTCCGGGCATTGGCGGGCCGTCGACCAGTTTCTTCGTCAAGGCATTGCTGGACAATGTCAGAAGGCTGCCCAACTCGTCTGATCCCATCCGGATGACACTGGGCGTGGTCACACCCACGTCCCGGGAAAACCATTCGCGCCGCGTGGCCGGCCGCAGCACGGATTTCAGCTATGACGACGCCTTGCGGTTTCGCATCGCAAACACCTCGCCCCATGGGTTGCCCGGCACGCGCATCACCCAGCGAAGCACGTCGAGAACGCGCGGCACTGTGTTTGCCGCGATCGGGTTCGAAGACGGCTTTCCCAGCCGGAGCGGCAAGGGCGATACCGTACAGGATGTCATTCGCCTGCCCGCCAATGCAAGCGCGCATCCGCCCGCGCCCCATGGCGCCTATATCGAACGCTGGGGGGCCTCGCTGGACCAGCCCGCGCGGTCGCGCGGGATCTGGCGCAACGGGATGGAGGTGCGATACAAGATCCTGACGGAAAACTTGGTGTCACGTGCCACCGAGTTCGCGGATGTGGCCCCGTCGAAGGGCGCGCGCGCCGGGGACTACTTTCGCGTCCCCCAAAACAGCGCGCTTCCGCTGATCGTGATCCCCTCCAGCGATCCCCGCGTGGATCAGTACCGCCTGTTCCGCCAGATCCGGGGCGAGGCCGATTTCACCGAAGTCACGGATATGGATTTCCTCCCTGAGGGCAGCGACGACTTCAAGGACCTGCTGGTGGATATGGGCGGCTGGATCAACGCTTGAGAGGGCGCGCCCGCGCGCCGCACTCTGGGCTTGGTTCCGCTCCCCCGCCGGTATAAGGAAGATCCGTCTAATTCCGGACGACAGGCTTTGGATTGGACAAGACGGCCTGATCTCTGACAGGAAGGGGACGGGCCGGAGGGATCGGCCCAGAACACGGGACAGGCCATGACGCAGCATTTCGAGACCGACAGCCGGCAGATGCTTGGCCGCCTGCGCGCCGTCATGGCCGAGGACGCCGCCGGTCAGCAGCGTCTGGACCGCATCACGCAGCTCATCGCCGAAGAGATGCGCACGGAAGTCTGCTCGATCTACCTTTTCCGCGATGAAGACACGCTGGAGCTTTGCGCGACAGAGGGCCTGAAGCCCGAATCCGTGCACGAAACCCGGCTGAAGCTGGGCGAGGGTCTGGTGGGCCGGGTGGCGCGCAGCGGCGTCGTGGTGAATACCGATGACGCGCCGGCGACACGCGGCTTCCGCTATATGCCCGAGACCGGCGAAGAGGCCTATTCCTCGTTCATGGGCGTGCCGATCCAGCGCCTTGGCGAGACGCTGGGCGTTCTGGTCGTGCAATCCAAGCAGTCACGCCGCTTTTCCGACGAAGAGATCTACGCAGTCGAGGTGGTGGCCATGGTCATCGCCGAGATGGCGGAACTGGGCGCCTTCGTGGGCGAAGGCGCGGCAATGTCGGCGCGCCACCAGCAGCCGGTGCTGTTTCGGGGCGCCACCGGACAGGAAGGCGCCGCGCGCGGCCATGTCTGGCTGCACGAGCCGCGCGTCGTCGTGACCAACCCCATCGCCGATGACCCCGCGCGCGAACTCGAACGGCTGCACGAGGCGGTCGAGACCCTGCGCGTGGGCGTCGACCGCATGCTGTCAACCGCGGCCAGCGGCGACAACGAACAGCTCAAGGTGCTTGAGGCTTATCGCATGTTCGCCAATTCCAAGGGCTGGATGCGGCGGATGGAGGAAGATATCGAGCGGGGCCTTTCCGCCGAGGCCGCTGTCGAGAAGGAACAATCGGCGGCGCGGGCGCGGATGGGTCAGGTCACCGACCCGTACCTGCGCGAGCGGCTGCACGATCTGGATGATCTCAGCAACCGGCTCTTGCGGATCCTGACCGGCCAGGGTCAGGAAACCGGCGCCGAAATGCCGACCGACCCGATCCTGATCGCACGCAATATCGGTCCGGCGGAACTTCTGGATTATGGCCGCAAGCTCAAGGGCGTGGTGCTGGAGGAAGGCTCTGTCGGCAGCCATGCCGCCATCGTGGCGCGCGCGCTGGCCATTCCGCTTGTTATCCATGCCAGTCGGATCACCACCGAGGCGCTGAACGGCGATCATATCCTTGTCGACGGTGATCAGGGCGTCGTGCATTTGCGCCCCGATGACAGCGTCGTCGCGGCATTTCGCGACAAGATGGCGATGCAGGCGCAAGCGCAGGAACGCTACGCCTCGATCCGCGACAAGCCCGCCGAGACGCTGTGCGGCCAGAGGATTTCGCTGCACATGAACGCCGGCCTGATGGCCGATCTGCCCAGCCTGGAAGGGTCCGGCGCAGAAGGCGTGGGACTTTTCCGCACCGAGCTGCAATTTCTGGTGCGCGCGCATATGCCCAAGCGCGCCGAACTGTCCGAGCTTTACGCGCGGGTCATGGATGCCGCCCACGGCAAGAGGGTCTGTTTTCGCACCCTCGATATCGGTTCGGACAAGGTGCTGCCCTACATGAAGGCAGTGGAGGAACCCAACCCCGCGCTCGGCTGGCGCGCGGTGCGCGTGGCGCTCGACAAGCCCGGGGTGATGCGCATGCAGCTTCAGGCGCTCATCCGGGCCGCCAAGGGCCGGGCGCTTTCGGTGATGTTTCCCTTCGTGGCCCAACGCGAGGAATACACCCAGGCCCGCGCTGAAATGGACAAGGCGCTGGAGCGCGAGCGCATCCTGGGCCACCCCCTGCCCGAGACGCTTGAGGTGGGCGCGATGCTTGAGACGCCGTCGCTGGCCTATGCCCCGGACAGTTTCTACAAAGAGGTCGATTTCCTGTCGATCGGCGGCAATGACCTCAAGCAGTTCTTCTTCGCCGCCGACCGTGAGAACGAGCTGGTGCGCCGCCGCTACGACACGCTCAACGTGAGCTTTCTGACCTTCATCGAGCATATCGTGGCGCGCTGCGCGACCCATGACACGCCACTAAGCTTTTGCGGAGAGGATGCCGGCCGCCCCATCGAGGCCGCGTGTCTTGCTGCGATCGGTATGCGGATGCTTTCGATGCGCCCGGCCTCGGTCGGGCCGGTCAAGTCTGTGCTGCGCCGCACCGATCTGGGCGAGCTGCGCGAGGTGATCCACACGGCCCGCGCCGATGGGCACCAATCGGTGCGACCGCGCGTGATGGAATACCTCAAGGGCAAGCTTTGAGATCTCGGTTCACGAAGCGACGCACGCCGTGAACCGAACTTGCGCGCGACGCCGCCCTAGCCGCGGGTGGTGAAGTTCTGTAGGTCCTCCGGGCTGAAATCCCGCAGGCATTCGATCACGTCATCGATACTCGGCGGACAATGCTCGGGAAAGCAGGGCGATGTAAGCCACATGCAAAGCTGGATTTTCCAGAACGGATCGAACCGCGTCCGGGCGGGGGCCGTGCCGAAATCTTCCCGCGTCAGGCGCAGCAGGATCTCGTCCGCGCGCTCCGGCTCGTAGGCCAGCATGAACTGGTTTTCTTTCTGATCGAAGGCGAAAACGGCGGATTTGTCCCCGAATCTGTCTTTAAGAGCCTGAGTCATTTGAAATCTCCTTAAAAAATACTTTTTGCTAATGAGTTCTAGTATAGCGCGAAATCCGCATTGCCGGTGTTTCGGATTTTCACGTCGGCAATTAGCTGCCCAAGCCGGTGCCAACCGGGGACCTGTCCGGTTCGTGTGGATCTTGAAGCGAAAGGCGTTATGCGCGCTTCACCGGTGGCGCCTCGACCAGCGCGCGGAATTCCTCGATCAGGTCGGCATGGTCGCGATCGGATTCGATCGCCAGACGGCGCAGGCCGAAATGGATATGGGCCATCTGCTGGTAATAGCTGGTGTAGACGTAATTCGTGGCAGCGCCCGCGGCAGCGCCCAGCACCGGCACGGTCTGGGCCGCGAGCTTCTGGCTCAGGACCGCGCCCAGGCGCGGTGCGACACGCGCGATCAGCGCCTGCACCGCTTTGCCCGTGACCGCGACCCGCGTGGTCAGAAAGGCCAGGTCAGATCCGTCGTCGTGATCGAGCGGCCCGGCGGCGGCGAAGACCTGAATACAGTCGTATTGAACCCCCGGTTCGGCGGGGTCGAAACCGTGCTCGACAGCGACATCCTGAATCGCGCGCAACAGGACGGTCGTGGTCACAGGCAATTCCGCCAGTGCCGTGGGCAGCCCGCCCATGCCCCCCATGCAGCCCATTGCGGTGGAAAGCGCACGGCTCCACCAGCCCGGCGTTTCGGTCAGAACATCGCGCGAGCGGTGCGCGGCCTGCATCGCAGAGTGCAGCGCGCGCTCGGTCGTCTCGCCCAGCTTCTGGCGCGCGCCCTCGGGCAGCCGGTCGAGCAGTGACTCGGCCTGTTCGCCCACCAGATTGAGGATCTGGATCCCGAGATTGCCCGCCCGCCTGTGCCGCTCGGCCAGCGCACGCAGCCGCGCCTCGGTCTCTTGCGGCGTGATCGGGGCGGGCAGCAGTTCCGGCGGGGGCATATCTGTCATCGCCTTAAGATCGGCGGCCCGGGCCGGGATTTCAAGCGGCGCGTTCCACGAGACCGCGAATGCCGTCCCACGCCCCGGGCGTCAGTGCGAGGCCGAGCACCCGGTCGGGGTTCGTCGGCGGCGGCATCTCGACCCCGTCGAGCCGGGCAAAGCCGAAGCGCCCGTAATAGGGCGCGTCTCCGACCAGAAGCGCGCGCTGCCAGCCCGCAGCACCCGCGCGCTCGGCCACGGCCCGGATAAGATAACCGCCCAGCCCTTCGCCCTGATGCGTCGGATGCACCGCGACCGGCCCGACCAGAAGGGCCGGCTTTCCGCCGGCGCGCACCGGCCAGACGCGGATCGCACCGGCCAGAATGCCGTCGGCGTCCCGTGCCACAAGGCAGAGCCCGGCCACCGGATCGACCCCGTCCCGCAAGCGGTAGGACGACAACGCCTCGCGCCCCGGGGCGAAGCATAGGTCGTAAAGCGCCTCGACCTCCCACCAGTCATCGCTGTTTTCTTGGTTTAATTCGATCACGGCTTAGGTCTCTGGCGGTCCCGGTCGGTTCATTTCCGGCTGGCCCGTCGCCTAGCATGGCGCTAGGGCTTCTACAAACACCAGATGAAAGCAGGGACACAACATGTTCTACCGCCCCGAAGACGGCCACGGTCTGCCGCACAACCCGTTCAACGCCATCGTGTCACCCCGGCCCATTGGCTGGATTTCGACGCGCGGCGGCGACGGGTCGGAAAACCTCGCGCCCTATTCCTTCTTCAACGCCGTGGCCTATGTGCCGCCACAGGTCATGTTCTCGTCGACCTCGGCCAAGCCGGACCGGGGCGACACCAAGGACAGCGTCGCCAATATCCGCGACACGGGCGTGTTCTGCGTCAACATCGTGCAATACGCCATGCGCGAGGCGATGAACGCCAGCTCGGGCCCGTGGGACAAAGACACCGATGAATTCACGCTTGCCGGGCTGGAACGGGTGGAGTGCGAAACCATCCCCTGCTCGCGCGTCAAGGGCGCGCCCGCGGCGCTGGAATGCAAGCTGACCGAGATCGTGCGTTTGCCCGGCGAGGCCAATTTCGCCGTCTTCGGCGAGGTGATCGGCGTGCATATGCGCGACGACTGCCTGAAAGACGGTATGTTCGACGTGACGATCTACCAACCGCTCGCGCGTATGGGGTATCAGGATTACGCCACGGTCAAAGAGGTCTTTTCGATGACGCGCCCCGGCTGAGGCCGCGTGCGGGGCGTTAATGCCCCGCTCCCAGCACTCCGGTCTTGACCTGGTAATCGACGGCCAGGCTGTAATCGGGGTCATCATCGCTGTCGACCATCAGGTGTCCGGCCTTGGACAGAAGCCGGTGACAATCGCGGCTCAGATGGCGCAGCTGAAGCTCCTTGCCGGCGCCTTCGTATTTCATCGCCATCGCCTCGATCGCCTGCAGCGCGGACTGGTCCACCACCCGGCTTTCGGCGAAATCGACGATCACCCTGTCGGGATCACCGCTGACGTCGAACATCTCGCCAAAACCCGCCGCGGACCCGAAGAACAGCGGCCCCTGCACGCGATAGACCTTGGTGCCGTCGATCTCTTTGCCGGTAATGGCGTGGATGCGCGTGGCGTTGTTCCACGCATAAGCCAGCGCCGAGACGATCACGCCGACCACCACGGCAATGGCGAGGTCGTATTTCACCGTCACGACTGTCACCAGCACGATCACCATCGCATCGGTCAGCGGCACCTTGCGCAGGATCGTGAGCGAATTCCAGGCGAAGGTGCCGATCACCACCATGAACATCACGCCCACGAGCGCCGCCAGCGGGATCTGCTCGATCATCGGTGCGGCGAACAGGATGAAGGCCAAAAGAAAGAGCGCCGCGGCGATCCCCGCCAGTCGTGTGCGCCCGCCCGATTTCACGTTGATAATCGACTGACCGATCATCGCGCAGCCGCCCATGCCGCCGAAAAAACCGGTGGCGGTGTTGGCCACGCCCTGGGCCACGCATTCCTGGCTGGCGCCGCCGCGCTTGCCCGTCATCTCGCCCACGAGGTTGAGCGTCAGCAGGCTTTCGATCAGCCCGATCGCGGCGAGGATGATCGCATAGGGCAGGATGATTTCCAGCGTCTCAAGCGTCAGCGGCACGGTGGGGATGTGAAACGCCGGCAGCCCGCCCTCGATCGAGGCCAGATCGCCCACGCGTGGCACGTCGAGCCCCAGCGCGATGACAAGCCCCGCCACCACTGCGATGCCGGCCAAGGGCGCGGGGACCACGCGGGTGACACGCGGCATGATCCAGATGATGGCCATGGTCAGCGCCACGAGGGCCAGCATCGTCGCCAGTTCCGGCCCGGCCAGCCAAGCGCCGCCGCTCATCCCGTGGCCGGTATTGATCATGGAGCCCGGCACCTTGAACTGGCCGAGCTGGGCCAGGAAGATCACGATCGCAAGCCCGTTGACGAAGCCCAACATGACGGGATGCGGCACAAGCCTGATGAACTTGCCCCATCTCAGAACACCGGCGGTGATCTGCAAGAGACCCATCAAAACAACCGTGGCGAAAAGATATTCGACCCCGTGCTGCGCCACCAGCGACACCATCACGACAGCAAGTGCGCCGGTCGCGCCGCTGATCATGCCGGGGCGCCCGCCAATGAGCGCGGTGATCAGCCCCACCATGAACGCCGCGTAAAGCCCCACCAAAGGGTGCACGCCCGCGACAAAGGCAAAGGCCACCGCCTCGGGCACAAGGGCCAGCGCAACAGTCAGACCCGACAGGATCTCAATGCGCAGCCGCTCCACGCCGAAGCCCTCGCCGCTTCCGAGAACGAGATCGGGGCTCAGGCGCTCGGCCAGCGCGGGCAAAAGGGCTTTTCTTGCGGGCATTACGGATCCGTTCTTGGCTTGTGGAAGGCGCCGGGTATCCGCGTGAGGCGCGAAAGACCACCCTTAATCCCGGGATGCAGCCATGCGCCGCAGGTAGATCTGCGGAAAAATCAGGCTTACTTGCCGTAATAGTCGCGAAACCAGGCGACGAATTGCGCGATCCCGTCTCGGATATCGGTCTGCGGACGATACCCGGTCAGGTTTTGCAGCAGCTCGGCGTCCGCCCAGGTGGCCGGCACGTCGCCTTTCTGCATCTCCATGAGGTTGCGCTTGGCCGGAATGCCGATCACCTCTTCCAGCGCGTCGACGAAATCCAAAAGGCGCACGGTCTGAGAATTGCCTATATTGACGATCCGGTAGGGCGCCACAGGCGAAAGGCTGTCCCCGTCGGCAATGTCCTCTGGCGCGGCGGGGCGTTCCGGCACCGCGTCCATCAACAGGCGAATACCGCGCACCAGATCGTCGACATAGGTGAAATCGCGGTACATCTCGCCGTGATTGTAGATGTCGATGGGCCGCCCGTCGAAGATCGCGTCGGTGAACTTGAACAGTGCCATATCGGGCCGGCCCCAGGGGCCGTAGACCGTAAAGAAACGGAACATCGTGGTGGGCAGATTCCACAGATGGGCATAGGCATGGCCCATCGATTCCGTCGCCTTCTTGGTGGCGGCGTAAATCGTCATCTGCGTGTCGGCCTTCTGCGTTTCACGATAGGGCATCTCGGTCTCGGCACCGTAGGCCGAACTGGTCGAGGCCATGAGCAGATGCCGGACCTCATGGCGGCGCGCGGCCTCCATCACGTTGAAGGTGCCCACGACGTTGGCGTCGATATAGGCGCGGGGATTATCAAGGCTGTAACGCACACCGGCCTGGGCCGCGAGATGCACGATGATGTCGGGGGCGAAGGCGTCGATGGCCGCGGCCAGCGTGTCGTTTTCCTCCAGCATGGCCTCGGTTGCGGTGAATCCCTCGCTTTGGCGCAGCATGGCGTGGCGGCGCTGTTTCAGGCTGACGTCGTAATAGTCGGTCATCCCGTCAAAGCCATGCACGGTCATGCCTTCGTCCAGCAATAGCTTCGCGAGGTGAAAACCGATGAACCCCGCCGTGCCGGTGATGAAAACCCGTGTCATGCCGCCGTTCCGATACTGCCCTGCTGCGCCCCGTCAAGCGGTAGCGGCGGCGCGTGCGCCGCACAAGACGCGCGGCGGAACTTCAAACCTGTTGACGCCTTTGTGCCACGTGCGCGCCGGCCCGTGCGCGCAGCGCGGGCGCGTAGGCCACATGTCGACCCCGTCCGCCGTCCTTGGCCGCGTAAAGCGCGATATCGGCGTCTTCCATCATGGCCTCGATCCGGGGATCGTCGTAATCGCGGCTGAGCGTACTTCCAAGGCTTGCGGAGATCCGGCAGATCCTGTCGCGGAACACGATCGGCTCTTCCAGCCGCCGGATCAGCCGCGCGGCGATATCGCCCAGATTGCCGGGCCGGATGAGCGGCGCGAAGATCAGGACGAATTCGTCGCCGCCGACCCGGATGATCGTGTCGCCCGCCCGGGTTTCGTCACGCAGGATGCGCGCCACGGTTTCCAGCACGTGATCGCCCGCCGCGTGACCCATCGTATCGTTGACCGACTTGAAATGATCGAGATCGAGATGCATGAGCGCGAAATCCTCGCCCGCCTCGATCAGCCGGCTCATCACCGGTTCCAGCGCGCGGCGGTTGTTGAGCCCGGTCAGCGTGTCGGTATAGGCCTGCGCCTCGGCGGCGATCTTGGCGCCCTGAAGTCGCAGGTTGAGCTTGCGCGAGGCCTCCATCGCCGCCGATTTCGCCTCGACCAGATACAGCATCTCGACCGTCAGGTCGGTGGCGGCGAAATCGGCGTTGCTGAGGGCGTAATTCCGCACCGCGTCGACCACCGACAGTCCGAAGGACAGGTTGACCACAAGCGCACCGTCGGGCCCGCCCGGAAGAGGCATCAGAACACCCTTCATCTCGCTGCGCGGGTCCGCCCGCAGACGTAGGTGCAGCCGCTGGCCCGCGATGCCGCAAAGCGACGTCATGCTGGCCGGCACGGAAGGCCGCAGGAGTTCGAACAGCTCTAGAAAGCGCCGGCCGGTGACCGGCGGGTCGCCCAGGATCTTGGTCAGGGTCGGACCGGCATGGCGCACATGGCCGGTCGGCGAAAGAATGGCATGCATCGGACAGAGCGTGTCGAGCATCGCCGCAAGATCCGTCTCCGGCGCGCTCATCCCGGCACCTGTCCCAACGCGAAACTGCGCCCTTCCGCAAAGGCGGCTTCCAGCAGATCGACCGAAATCACCTCGGTTCCGGCGCTGCCGCCCTTGTGGTCCAGCACGACCAGCGCGCCATAGTCATCCGCCATCGCCCGCAAAAGCCCCACAAGGGCATGGCCGAAAACGGGCGGAAGATCAGGCCCATGCACCACCTTGAGCGAGAAGTGCTGCAGATTATGTTCGCGCAATTCCAGCCGGGGCAGGATGAGATCGGGCACCGCCAGGCGGGCGCGGGCCGGAAGATCATCGAGCGAGCGCAGGAATTCGGTGAAGTTGTCGCCCGAGAACCGCAGCAGGCGCCGCACCCGCTCGCAATTGGGATGCGACACAAGGTAGGTGCCGATATCCTCTGACAGGGTCTCGACCGGTTTTTGCTGCTCGCGCGCAAGTTCGTGCAGCAGTGCCAGGGTGATGTCGTCTTCGTAGGTCAGCATCGCCTCGACCTCGTTGAAGCCGAGATCGCAATGCAGCGCCAGGGCGACCCACGCCTTGCGCCCATAGGTATCGCGAACGAACATCTCGATCGCGCGATTGATCAAGCCGTGCATCGCGGGCTCCGGATATGCTGGTGCGGGACCGTGCCACAGATGTCTTAACCAATGATCAACGCGGGCCGGACCGCGGCTCAGTAATCCGTGGGTGCGCCGCCCTCGGCCTTGCGCCGCGCCACGAAGGCTGAAAGCTCCTCCAGGATGGCCTCATCCATCGGCGGCGGCTCGAAGCCCGCGACGATGTCTCGGAAAACCTGGTGCGCGCGGGCGGGTGTCCAGATACCGCCCGCCGCCTCCCACGCTTCGTAGTTGCGCCAGTCGCTCAGGAAGGGCTGGTAGAAGGCCGTCGTATACCTGTCCTGCGTGTGCTGGATGCCGAAAAAATGCCCCTGATCGCCCACTTCGCGGATTGCGTCGAACGCGATTTCGTCCGGACCTGTGGCGCAGATCGCCGGGTCCATGTAGCGCTGGATGTGCTGCAGGATCTCGCAATCCATGATCAGCTTTTCCGGGCTGGCGATCAGACCGCCCTCGAGCCAGCCAGCAGCGTGATAGACCATGTGCGCGCCCGACTGCACCGCAGACCAGAGGCTGTTGGAGGTTTCCCACACCGCCTGACCGTCGGGCACATTGGCGGCGCAAACGCCGCTGGCGCGCATCGGCAGGCCGTAGAACCGCGCCATCTGTCCGGTCATCTGCGTGGCGCGCATGTATTCCGGGGTGCCAAAGGCGGGCGCGCCCGATTTCATATCCACATTCGAGGTGAACGTGCCGATGGCGACACCGACGCCGGGCCGGATCACCTGCGCCAGAACCACCGCGCAGAGCGCCTCGGCCAGGCTTTGAGCGACCGCGCCCGCCATGGTCACCGGCGCCATGGCACCCGCCAGCGTGAAGGGCGTGACCACCAGCCCCTGGTTGCGCCGCGCCAGCCGCATCCAGCCGTCCAGCATCGGATAATCATGCTTCAAAGGCGAGGTGGAGTTGATGTTGGAGAACATGTGCGGGCGGCTCTCGAACGCTTCATGGGAAAGGCCCCCGGCAATGCGCACCATCTCCATCACGTCCTCGACCCGCTCCTTGCCCAGGCAATAGGCATGCGCCACCTTGTCGGTCAGCGTGAGCTTGTCGAAAAGCACATCGAGATGCCGCAGGCTGGCGTGAATGTCCTGCGGTTCCACCGGATAGCCGCCGACGAAGTGGATGCAGTTGAAATATTGGCTCAGCTTCAAAAGGCTGGCGCACATCTCGCGGTTGCCGGTCACCTTGCGGCCAAGGCTCATGTCCCAGTAGCTTGGCGGCGAGGAGACATTGCCGAAATTCAGATTCCGCCCGCCCAGCGTGATCGCCCGGTCAGGATTGCGCGGCGTGATGGTGAATTCGGACGGCGCCTTGCCCACCATCTCCATGACGAAATCGCGCCCCATGCGCACGGTTTCGCCCTCGATCAGGCACCCGCCCGAACCGCGCAGCACCTCCAGCGCCTCTTCGTTGAGAAACGCGATGCCCAGCTCTTCGAGGATGCGCATCGCGCCGTCGTGGATCGCGTGGATACCTTCCTCGGTGAGGGGTTCGGTGGGCCGGTCGATATTGATCGGCGGGTTCCACGGCATCTGGTCGATGACCGCCACACCCCGGCGCAGGGCGTTGCCCGCGCGCCCGCCGCTGCGCTTGCGTTGTTTCAGAGCTTCGGCCATCCCGGTACCTCCCGACTGGATAGGTCCATGCAAGCACCGCTTGGGTCCGGACATTTGCCGGTTCGCGACACCGGCTGTCGCGGATGTGCGCCTCAGGGCGCGGGAAAGGGCGCGCGGCGCCGCAATTGCCGCCAGAGGTAAAGCGCGAGACTGATCACCACGATGGCGCCGCCCAGGATCATGGCCGGCGTGGGCCGTTCGCCGACGCCCAGCCAGACCCAGAACGGCCCGAGCACGGTTTCCATCAGCATGATCAGGCTGACGGTGGCGGCCGGCGCATGGCGCGAGGCCAGCGACAGCGTGAAGAACGAGACCGGCAGGACCACCGCGCCGGTCAGCGCCATGAAGCCCAGCCGCCCGTCGAACATCGCCGCCGGGCCGGTCACCGCCCAGCCCAGCCCGCCCGCGATCAGCGCGCCAAGGCCGATCACCAGAAGGATCGGCAGGCGCGGCCGCGCCCGCAGCACCACGAAGTTGAGCGCCAGCACCAGCGCCACGCCCAGCCCGAAAGCCGCACCCGCAAGCGCCCGCAGGTCGAGCGACAGCGTTTCCGCCCCATCGCCCAGCACCGCCACGGCGATGCCGGTCAGCACCGCGCCGATGGCCGCCCAGGTGGCCAGACTCGCCCGCTCGCCGGTCACTAGCCGCGCCAGAAGTGCGGCGCAGACCGGGACGGCGGCGACCCCCATCAGCACCACCGCCACGGGGGCGCTGGCGATGCCAAGGCAGAAGAGCAACGAATTGAACACCTGGCAGATCACGATCAGAAGGCCGGGTCCGCTGCGCAGGCTGGCCAGATCCCCGGCCCGGTCGCGCGCTGTCGCGGCCCAGAGGCCCAGCATGACGCTGCCCATCAGCAGACCGCGCCACCCGGTCATCTGAAAGCCGTCCATGCCCGACAGCCGCATCAGCATCGCGTCGGGCGTCAGTACCAGCGTCCCGAAAAGCGCAAGCGCGATGCCGAAGGCGGGGCCACGGCTCACGCGCGAAGCCAGTCGGGAATATGCCCGATATCGGGCAGCACGATATCGGCATGCGGCGCCAGCGCCGCCGCCTCCGCCGGGCCGGTCAGCACGCCGATCGTGCGCATACCCGCCGCGCGGCCCGCGATCAGGTCATGGGTGCTGTCACCGACCATGGCGATGCACGCCGGATCAAGGCCCGTGACACGGGCGAAGGCCAGAAGCGGGCCGGGATCCGGCTTGGCCCCGTGGCCGGAGTCGAACCCGGCCACGAAATCGAAGCTGTCAAGAACGCCGGCACGGCCCAGATGCGCCCGCGCGCCCGCCTCGGTGTCGTTGGTGACGACGCCCAGCGCGCGGACCGCCCGTCGTATCCCGCCAAGGAAGGGCGCAAGCGGCACTGCCTCGGCCTGCGGCACGTCGAGCGTGGCGCGCATCAGGAAGGCTTCGACCTCGTCCACGTCGCGGCCCGGCAGCGCGCGCGCGACGCATTCCGCGGCTTCACGGTTGGTGCCCGCGATTAGGGGGCTCGAGGGGCGAAAGCGGCGCGCGGCAAGATCGTAATCCATTTCCGCGGCCATGCGGGCCGCATGGTCTGGGTCGCCGCCGGTCAAATCGGCGATCACGCCATGGGCCCACGTGCTCCATGTGGTGTGGAAATCGAAGAGCGTTCCGTCCTTGTCGAAGATCAGCCCGTCAATCTTTCTCTCCGCCCCGTTCACCATGTTGCGCTCATGTCCAATGGGTCTGCTGGCCGCCGGGAAGGGCCGCGCGGGCCAGCTGCACGGCCTCGTTCGGGCGGCCCGCCGCCGCGCAGAACTCTACGACCCAGGCGTCGTCCTGCATCACGAACTCAAGCACAGAGGCAAGAAAAACAGGGTCTTGCGCGCCTTCGCGCAGCGTATCGCGATCTGCACCGGTCGCGCCCATAAAGACGCCCAGAAGATCCTCGTGCCCCGCCAGCCAGGCCAGGCATTCCAAGCCGATCGTTTCGGCGGCTTCCCGCGCATAGGCCATGCCGTCTTAATCTCCGGAAAGGTTTTCTTAACTTCTCACAGGAATAGTCCCAACCATTCGAAGGGCAAGCGAGAAAGGTCCTCCCGATGTCGGGCAATATCCTGATCGTCGACAGCGTTTCCACCAACCGCATCGTCCTCAAGGTCAAACTCTCGGCGGCCTTTTACACGGTCTCCCAGGCCGGGTCGCTCGACGAGGCGCTCGATCTCGCGGACACGCGCCGGCCGGATCTCGTGCTCGCCGCCGCACTGCCAGACGCCAGCTTTCCCGAGGTGCTGTCACGACTGCGCGCGGTGCCGGGGATGGACATGGTGCCGGTGGTCGCGCTCCTCGACCAGAACGACCCGGCGACGCGCGCGCAGCGGCTGCGCGAGGGCGCGGCGGACGTGATCGGCAAACCGCTGTCCGAGGCGGTGCTGCTGGCGCGGCTGCGCAGCCTGCTGCGGCATGCGCCCCGCGCCGACGATCTGGGGCTGCAACCGGCCGTGGCGCGGGCGCTCGGGTTTGCCGAAACGCCGGCGGCCTTCGCCGCGCCCGGCCGTATCGCGGTCATGGGCGGCGATGCGGCCGGCACGCAGCGCGCGTTCCTGTCGCGGCTGGCGCGGCAGGGCCGGCATCAGGTCACGACCGCGTCGGTGTCGCGTGCCCACGGCCTGGCCACCCTGCCGCAGACCCCGCATGTCGTGCTGCTGGTCATCGGCGAGGCCGAGGACGATCCCGGGCTCGACCTTCTGGCAGAACTGCGCAGCGCGCCCGCGACCCGGCAGGCCCGCATCATCGCCATGATCGACCGCGCCGATGCGCCGCGTGCGGCACATCTGCTTGATATCGGCGCGCATGACGTGATCGGCGCCGATACGTCCGCCGACGAGATCGAACTGCGCCTGGCCGCGCAACTGCGCCAGCAGCAGGCCCAGGCCGCGTTGCGCAACCAGTTGCAGACCGGGCTCGAGGCCGCGATGACCGATCCGCTGACCGGGCTCTACAACCGCCGCTACGCGCTCAGCCAGCTCAACCGCATGATCGAGGCCCTGCCCGTGCGCGGCGGCGGCTTTGCGGTGATCGCCGCCGATCTCGATCATTTCAAGTCGGTCAATGACAGCTACGGCCACGCAGCGGGCGATCTTGTGCTCACCCGGGTGGCGGGTCTTTTGCAAAGCGCGTTGCGTCCCGGGGACGTCCTGGCACGGATGGGGGGCGAGGAATTTCTCATTCTGCTGCCCGACTGTTCGCGCGCCGCGGCCCGCCACATGGCCGCGCAGATCTGCCGCGTAGTGCGTGAAACCCCGCTCAGCCTGCCGGGCGCGTCTGCGCCGCTGCATGTCACGATCAGCCTTGGGGTCACCTTGGCCGAAACCCGACCGGGAGCGCCCGTGCCCAGCCTCGACGGGCTTCTTGGACAGGCCGACCGCGCTCTTTACGGCTCCAAATCCGACGGGCGCGACACCGTCACCTTCGCCCACCGGCCTGCCGCCTAGCGCGACAGACGCCGCCGCAGCGCGGCCTCCAGCCGGTCCGCATAGGCCGCGCGTTCAGCCGCCGTCATCTCTGCCAGCCGCTCGGCCAGAAGCGCCTGACCCCGCGCCATACGTGTCTCGAAATGCCCCCGGATCTGCGCCATTTGCACGGTGACGGCACCGCTGTCATAGGGCGTGGCGCGCAACAGCCGGATGAGGTCGCGCATCGCGTCGCGATGCGCCTGCCGCGCCGCGAGGTCCGGCGCGCGCTCCCCGTGCATCCGGGACCGCAGGATCCGGCGATCCTCGTCGCTCAGCGCCCGCGCCATCGGCCCGCCGCCGCCATGCAGAGCATGGCCGCGCCACGGCCCGCCGCCGGTCACCGCCGCGCCGATTACGCCGCCCGCGATCAGAAGATTCACCGCCAGAGAGACGACCAGCAGCACGCGCATCCAGCGCGGCGCGGTCGGGGGCGCGACCCGGTCGTTCGGTCCGGCCATCACATCGCCTCCTCTGTCAGCAGCACCATCGTGACCGGCTCGGCGTCGATCACCAAGGGTCCTGCCGCGCCAAGCCAGCCGTCCACCTGCGCAAGCAGCATGGCGGGCGGCGCGATCCCGATCCACAGCCCGGCCACCGCCGCGGTCGACAGCCCGGCCATCGCGGGCCAGCCGCCCAGCGCCCTGCCCAGTTCGGCCAACCGCGCCCGCCAGCGATGCGCCGGCAGAGCCGTCGTGCGGATCTGCGCGGCCTCGGCATCCGCCAGCACGCGCGCCAGAAAGTCCGCCTCGGGCTGCGGGGCAGTCTGCCGCGCGGCGTCGAAAAACGGGTCAAGGCCCGGGTCGTGATCCTCGCGTCGTCCGGTCATTCGGTATACCCCAACTCTTCGCGTCTCTGGCCCAGCGCGGCCCTGAGCGCCCGTTTGCCCCGCGCCGTCAGGCTTTCCACGGCCTCGACGCTCAGTCCCATGATCTCGGCAATCTCCGGATTGCCGATCTCCTCTATATGGCGCAGCACCACCGCCTGTCTCTGCCGCTCGGGCAGTGCATCAAGCGCGGCCTGAAGCGCGTCGGCGCGCGCCTGGCGCTGCAGCGCCTGCGCCGGTGTCACAGCGGCGTCCACCGGCTCCGGTATAGCGTCGAGCGGCGTGGTCCGGCCCCGCCGGCGCAGCCGGTCGGTGCACAGGTTTGCGGTCACGCGATAGAGCCACGTCGTCACCTTCGCCTCGCCGCTGCGCCAGTCGGGCGCGACGCGCCATAGCCGCAACATCGCCTCCTGCGCCACGTCCTCGGCCTGGTCGCGTCGGCCGAGCAGGCGATAGGCGTGCGCCAGAACCTTGGGCGTCAGGCGCATCGTCAACGCCCGCGCCGCCACCCGGTCCCCCCGGGCGAAAAGCGCCAGAAGAGCCTCATCTGTCAGGTCCGATAAAGCGTCCAAAGGCATGTCCCATCGTCCACCGGTCTGTTCTGCGCGGAGCCGCGCCGCGATGCAAGACCGGCGCGCCGCGGCCAAGCGGTCCTCGGCGCGCCCGTGGCAGAGGGTTAATGATGTCCGCCGTGGCCGTGCGAATGATGGTGATGGTCATGGTGATGATGGTCGTCGTGGTGATGACCCCCATGATCCTTGCCGACATGATCCCCCATCCGGCCGTCATTCATCATCATGCCGTGGCGCATGCCGTCACCGCCCCGGCGGCCCATGTGATCGCCCATGTGATCACCCATATGGTTGCCCATTTGAGCGCCCATGTGGTTCCCCATTTGAGCGCCCATATGATTGCCCATGCGGTCGGCCATGCGCTGATGCATCGCGTCGAACTCGGCCTCGGAAATCGCGCCATCGCCATCGGCGTCGGCGCGCATCATCATCCGACCGCGCCCCATGGCTTGCATCTCATCAAGGCTGAGCATTCCGTTGCCGTCCGCATCCGCGCGCCCCATCATGCGCGATGCGCGCTGCGCCATACGCTCGGCCATACGCGCCTGCATCCGCGCCTGAATTTCGCTCGCGGACAACTGTCCATCCCCGTCCGTGTCGGCCGCCGCAAAGCGCGATTGGTGATGCGCGGCCATCTCCTCGGGTGTGATTCGACCGTCGCCATTGGTATCGAGCTCGGAAAAGCTGTGGCGCGGCTCGAAGGTCTGGTCTTCGTCGTCCTGCGCTGCGCCCTGCAGGGCCCCGCCCAGGACAATGCCAGCGGTAAGGGCGCTCATGAGGATCGAATTCTTCATTGCTCAGTCTCCAGTTCTTTCTCCGGGCCGCCTGCCTTTTGCGGCCCCTGGTTTTGCGTCATGCACAAGCGTGAAACGCAACCGGGCCGGCTCTCCGTCGCCGGCGGGCGAAAAAAATGGGCATAGGGCCGCGGATTTGCGACATCGCGACGCAAGGACAGGCTGTCACCTTCCTTTCCCGGCCCGGATCGGCCACATCTGCGCAAAGCCCAGCAAGAGGTCCGGGATGAGTGACAAGACAGTGAAATCGCACGAGCGCCCCGTCGGAGACGCGATGTGGCGGGGTTTCCGCCGCAAATGCCCGAATTGCGGCAGCGGCCCGATGATGAAAAGCTACCTCAAGGTCCGCGAGACCTGCACCGTGTGCCGCGAGGACCTCAGCCATGCGCGGGCCGATGACGGCCCGGCGTATCTGACGATCCTGATCGTCGGTCACGTCATGGCGCCGCTTCTGCACATCGTCTTCACCACCTGGCGGCCTGAGCCGCTGGTGCTCTTCACCATATTCGCTATTGGCTGCGTGACCCTCTCGCTTTACCTTCTGCCCCGGTTGAAAGGGGCAATCGTGGGCTTTCAATGGGCCCGCCTGATGCACGGGTTCTCCGCGCACTGACCTTTCGAACGCCGGGGCGAAAGGACGCGCGATGACCACCACCGTCGACAAGACCGCAATCCGCGACGCGGCCACCGTGATCGTGCTGCGCGATCGCGCCACCGACCCGCATGTTCTGATGGGTCAGCGCGGCGCGAGCGCGGCCTTCATGCCCAACAAGTTCGTTTTTCCCGGCGGTGCTCTGGACGCGGGAGATGCCGAGATTCCGCTGGCCCGCGCGCTGCCGCCGCTCTGCGCCGACCGGCTGGCCGAGGACAGCGCAACCGACCTCAGCCATGCCCTCGCCGCCGCCGCCATCCGCGAGCTTTGGGAAGAAACCGGGCTGATCCTCGGCCAGCCCGGCGACTGGCCGGGCGCTGTGCCGCCCGATTGGCAGGGCTTTGCGCAGACCGGACACGTGCCCACCGCGCACGCGCTGCAATTCGTCTTCCGCGCCATTACGCCGCCGGGCCGGCCTCGTCGTTTCGATGCGCGGTTCTTTCTGATCGACGCCGGCGAAATCGCCTCGGATCTCGATGATTTCTCGCGCGCCTGCGAGGAACTCAGCCATTTGCACTGGGTCCCGCTGCGGCGCGCGCGCGACATCGACCTGCCCTTCATCACCGAGGTCGTGCTGGCCGAGGTCGAGGCGCGCGCACACGATCCCGCACCACCCGCCTCTGTGCCGTTTTTCCGCAACGACGACGAGACAAGCCTGTTCTTGCGGCTCAACGGGCGCCCCATGCCGGCCCGCGACTGACGGGGCGCGCCTCAGCCCAAAAGCACCAGCAACAGGATGCTCGCCGTGACAAGCGCGATGCCCCAAAGCTCGCGCGCGGTGATTTTCTCGTGGAAAAACAGAACCGAGGCCATCAGCGAGAAGATCACCTCGACCTGCCCCACGGCAAAAACATAGGCCGCGTTCTGCAGCGTGAAGGCGGTGAACCACCCGATGCTGCCCATCAGGCTGGCCGCCCCCATCCAGACCGCGCGGCCCCGCGCCGCCCAGATGCGCCCAAGCTCTCCGGGCTCGCGCCAGCCCAGCCAGAGGCTCAGCACAAGACTCTGAAAGGCGGTCACGACCGCCACCGATACCATCGCACGCAGGAACGGATCGTCGCTGGCCACCTCCAGCGTCGCCCCGCGATAGGTCACGGCGGAGACCGCGAAGAACGCGCCCGACAACAGGCCCAGCCCCGCCGCGCGATTGCCGATGCGGCGCAGGAACGCGCCCTCGCGCCCGGCGACGTCCGACAGCACCACAACACCCACCAGACCGAGCACGATCGCGGCCAGCCCGCCCAGGCTCACCCGGTCGCCCAGCACGATCAGCCCGACAAGGGCGGTTTGCACGACTTCGGTCTTCTTGAAGGTGATGCCGACCGCGAAATTTCGCTCGGCGAACAGAAGGACGACGCACCAGGTGGCCAGGATCTGCGCCAGCCCGCCCGCCACGACATAGGCCCAGAAGGCCGGACCGACCCCCGGCCACTCACCCAGCCACGCGGCATAGCCCAGCGCCACGCAGGCGGCCAGCGGCGCGGCATAGGCGAACCGCGCCATCGTGGCTCCGCCCGCGCTCAGTACGCCCATGCTCAGCACTTTTTGCAGCATGAATCGCAGCGTCTGGAACGCCGCCGCCATCACCGATAACCAGATCCACGTCTCGAGCATGCGCTCTCATGCACCGGCGGGGATCAAAAGACCAGTCCCGCCGCAGTCAGTGCCCGGGCAGGCCGACCGGCGGCGCGACATGCGGCCCGTCCTCGCGGAAATGCGCCTCGCCGCCCGGGCGCAGGGGGTGGGCCACCGGATCCTTGGCGCGCCAGAAATGCCGGCGAAAGATCTCGGCATAGGAGCGGTAGAGATATCCGTCGTTGCGGCGCAGGTAATGCGCGCGACGCGACGCGTAAAGCGCCGGCAGCCGGTACCATGCGACCCCGGGATGCATGTGGTGCACGACATGCAGGTTGTTGTTGAGAAACAAAAGCGCAAGCGGGCCGCGATCCTCGATCACCACCGTGCGCCCGCGGGCCCGCGCATGCGCGCGATGCTCGAGAAAGGTGCGGATCTTGAGCAGCGACATCGCGCCGTAGACCGCCAGCAGATAGGCCCAGAGCGGCATCGGAGAGGCCGACACAAACACCAGGACAAGCGCCGCCGCCGGCACATGCAGCGCCCAGGCCACGCGCACGCCGCGCGCGCCGCGCCACAGCAGGCGGATCTCGTTCCGCAGGAAAAGCGCCAGACCCAGCAAAGGCCCCAGCACGATCCGCCCCGCCAGCGTGTTATTGGCGCGGAAAAGCGCCTGCGCCCAGCGCGGCAGATCGGCCCAGACAGCCGGATCGAGATAGTTCGATTCCGGATCGTCGTAGGGGTCGGTCAGCGCCTCGTCGCGGTGATGCGCAAGATGCAGATCGCGAAACCGCCGGTACGGGATGAAAACGATCATCGCCGGAAAGACCAGCGCCTCGTTCAGTCCCGCATGCCGGGTCGGATGGCCATGCAGCGCCTCGTGGCAGAGCGAGGACTGCAACGTGATCGCCAGCGCCGTGAGCATGATCCCAAGCGGCAGCCAGACGGTCGCCGCAACGCTCACGCCCAGCGCCCAGAGCCCGTAGCACCCTGCCAGCAAAGTCAAAGTGGGCCATTCCACCGTCCCGAGCCGCGCAGCCCGTGCCATCGGCGCCGCATCAGCCACGGTCGCGGCCCCAACCGATGCGTGCCCAGATGCGTTCATAGAGGAGGTAGCACAGGAACCCGAGCACCGTATTGAAAAGCGCCATCTGCCCGCCCAGCGCCGCCGAGCCTGTCATGACCAGACCAACGAGCGCCATCATGCAAAGCCCGATGCCGTTCCAGATCCCCGCCTTGACCAGGCTGCGCCGCGCCGTCTCCATTTCGTCCTCCTGTCGTCTTGTGGATGTTTCAAGGCTAGGCAGCCCTGCGACGCGAGACCATTCCGTTTCCAGTTCACAAATTTTTGCAATGTTGATAAATATCATCATATGCAGGCAAAAACCGACAAACGCGCCCGCGCCACGCTCTTTCGCAACCGTCTTACCGAGGCGATACAGACGCGCGGCACAAGCCAGAGCGCACTGGCCCGCGCCGTGGGCGTGGATCGCTCGACGGTCTCGCAGCTTCTTAAAGGGGATGCCGCACGCCTGCCCAATGCGCAGGTGGTCGGCGAATGCGCCCGCGCGCTCGGCGTGTCGGCGGACTGGCTGCTGGGGCTGACCGACCGCCCCGAGACCGCCGCCGATCTATTGTCCAACGCCGCCTCGCTGACAGAAGCGCCGCGCGCGCTGGTCGACGAGCAGGTCTTTCAATGGCACCAGGAGGCCGCGGGCTACAAGATCCGTCACGTGCCGGCGGGGCTGTCGGACATGCTCAAGACGCGCGAGATGCTGGAATGGGAATACGCGCCGCATCTGGGCCGCTCCACCGCGCAGGCGATCGGCGCTTCGCAGGACCGGCTTGACTGGATGCGCGGTTCGGCATCGGATTACGAGATCGCCATGCCGCTCTACGAGGTGGAGAGCCTTGCCCATGGCGAGGGCTATTACCGCGCGCTGCCGCGCGAGATCCGCGCCGCGCAGGTCGCCCAGCTGATCGACCTGACCGAGCAGCTCTATCCCCGGCTGCGGATCTATCTCTTCGATGCGCGGCGGCTCTTCTCCGCGCCGATCACCATTTTCGGCCCGCTCCTCGCGGTGCTTTATATCGGGCAGAACTATCTGGCCTTTCGCGACACCGAGCGGGTGCGGGCCCTGACCGCGCATTTCGACCTGATCGTCCGCGAGGCCAGTGTCGGGTCGCGCGATCTGCCCGCGCATCTGCGCGCGCTTCAGGCCGAGACCGGGCTGGCGCCGTGATCCAAAGGTGCGGCTGCGCCGCGCAGGTCTGGTCTGTCGGGGGCGCTGCCCCCGAACCCCCGAGGTATTTCCGGCCAGATGAAGAGGTCAGTAAGGCATCGGGTGGGCGCGGTGCGTGTCGTCGATGGCCTCAAGCAGCTCGGGCGAGAGGGTAAGGTCCGCGGCGTCAAGCAGGCGGTCGAGCTGGTCGAGCCGCGTGGCACCGGGAATGGGCAGGCAGGGGAAGGGCCGCGTCAGGCACCACGCCACCGCCATTTGCACAGGGTCGACGCCATGCTGGTCCGCGAGGTCGAGATAGGCCGCCACCGCCTTGAAGGCGTGTGGTGTCTTACGCCCGCCGAGGTTACCGTTGAGGCTCATCCGAGAGCCTTCCGGCACCGCGTCATTCTGATATTTGCCCGTCAGAAGCCCCGCCGCCAGCGGCGAAAAGGCCAGAAGCGTCACGTCCTCGTTCACGCCCAGTTCCGCCAGGTCGGTATCGTAGAGCCGGCACATCAGCGAATATTCGTTCTGGATTGTCGCCACCCGTGGCCCTGCGCCGGCCTCGGCAAGGCGCAGCCATTGCGCGGTGCCCCAGGCGGATTCGTTGGACAGCCCGAAGGCGCGGATCGTGCCGCGCTCCACCTCGCGCTGCAGCGCCTCGAGCGCCTCGCCCATATGCGCCAGGGTTTCCGCGCGGTCCTGCCCGGAGGGATCGAAGCGCCAGTTCTGCCGGAACATGTAGCTGCCGCGATTGGGCCAGTGAAACTGGTAGAGATCGATGTAATCGGTCCCGAGCCGCCGAAGCGAGCCCTCGATCGCCTCGGGAATGGTCCGGGCCGAAATCGGCGCACCGCCGCGCACGTCGCGGAGCCCTTCGCCGGACTGCTTGGTGGCCAGCACCACCTCGGCGCGCCGGCCGGTTGCCGCGAACCAGGTGCCGATGATCTCTTCGGTTCGCCCGATGGTCTCGGCACGCACCGGGTTCACCGGATACATCTCGGCGGTGTCGATGAAATCCACGCCCCGCGCCAGCGCCCGGTCGATCTGCGCGTGGGCCTCGCGCTGGGACGTCTGGCTGCCCCATGTCATCGATCCGAGGCAGATCGCGCTCACTTCGATTCCGGTGCGTCCCAGTGTCTTGCGTTGCATATCGGGCGTCTCCCTGTCCCTTGGGTTTTCCCATATCTAGCGGCGTGTCGCGCCACGTCACACGGCATTTCGCGGGTTGAGAACATTTAGGGAACATTCTATCCTGTTCGCTATGGATGCCAGCCTTCTCACCCGCCGTTCCCACAACACGCGCCCCGGCCTTCACGTGCTCGACGGCATGGCGCTGGCGCCCGCGCGTCTGCACGAGCTCTGCGGGCCCGCGCGCCACCGGCTGGCGATGCTGGTGGCCGCCGCGACGCAAGGCCCGGTCTTCTGGATCACGCCCGACTGGCAGGGCGACCGGCTCCACCCCGACGGGATGGCGCCGCTGGTGGGGCCCGAGCGGTTCACCTTCGTCACCCCGCGCCGCGCACCCGATCTTCTGTGGACGCTGGAGGAGGTGCTGCGCTCGGGGTCAGTGCCACTGGCGGTGGCCGAGCTGCCCGAACCGCCGGGGCTGACAGCGGTGCGCCGTCTGCACCTTGCCGCCGAGACCGGCGCGGCCGAGGGGCGCGGCGCGCCGCTTGGCCTGATCCTGACACCGGGCGAAGGCGGCGCGCCGGGGGTGGAAAGCCGCTGGCATATGGCGCCGGCCCACGCGCCGGGCCGCCCGGGATGGACGCTCGAACGCCGCCGCGCGCGCACGCTTCCCCCGCAAAGCTGGCAGGTCAGCCCCGGCAAGACGGGCTTTGTCCTTGATCCCCGCGAAGAAACCGCGAATTCTGTCTAAATGGCGGAGAAACCGCAGAAAACGCCCGGCCTCACTGCCGCACTCTGGCGCGAGATGCTGGGCAGCCGCGCCTGGTGGGGCGCGACCCTCCTGTTCGTCGGGGTGATCCTGCTGCTGGTGCTCTTTTTCGTCCGCGTCCCCGCCTCGGTCACGTTCGTGCCCGCGCGTATCGACAGCATCACGCAGGTGGACACGGATTTCGGCACCCGTCCCGCCTATACCGCCACGACCAAGGCCGGGCGGTTCTTTCCGCTGGTCACGCCCAACCGCCTGACGCCGCTGCTGGCCCCGGGCGACCGGGTTTGCCTGCGCGTGCAGACCGACCGTTTCACAGGGCGCGTCACCGCCCGGCACGCGGTGGAAAATCCCGCCTGCACACCCATGACGGAAAAGTGAGCAGGCATGGCGGGCGCGCCGTGCGAGACTCAGCCATGCTGTTGCGCGCCCTTGCCTGTCTTGCCATTCTCTCAGCCACGCCCATTCTGGCCGCCCCTGCAGCCTACAGGCTCGATGCCGAGCGCTCGGTCGTGGGTTTCACCTACGATTTCGAGGGACGAGAGCAGCAAGGCCAAATGCCGGTCCTGCGCGCAGAGATCACGCTCGATCTTGAGAACGTCACGCAAAGCGCGGTCGATGTGACGCTCGATGTCACGGGCGCACGGGCCGGGTTCATCTTCGCCACCGAGGCGATGAAAAGCGCGAAGGTGCTCGACGCCGCGCGCTATCCCACGATCCGCTTCCGCGCCTCTTCCATCAACGGCAGCCTCGCCCGCGCCACCGTGCGCGGAGAGCTGACAATCAGGGGCATCACCCGCCCTGTCACGCTGCAGGCCGGTCTTTACCGCCCCCTCAGAAGCGACCCGGGCGATCTTGACAGCCTGCTCATCCGACTCACCGGTGACGTCAGCCGAAGCGCCTTCGGCGCGGACGGATTTCCCGATTACGTGGGCGACCGGATCGGGCTCGACATCTTCGCGCGCATAGAAAAGTAGCGGCGCGGCGCGGAAACGACGCGTGTGTGACGAAAAGAGGCTGCCAGACCTACCCCGCCCTGCCAAACTGCTCGCATGCGCACCATCGTTTCTTTCGCGGCCCTCTTCCTGTCGGTCATCCTCTTGCAGCTCTCCACAGGGGGCGTGGCACCGCTCGACGCCATTTCGGGTCTGGCGCTCGATTTCACCACGGCGCAGGTCGGCATCCTTGGCTCGGCGCATTTCCTGGGCTTTTTCATAGGCTGCTGGTGGGCCCCACGGCTGATGGGCTCGGTCGGGCATTCGCGCGCGTTTGCGGCCTTCACGGCGGCGGGTGCGATCGGGTTGCTGGCGCATATGATGATCATCGATCCCTATGCCTGGGCGCTGATGCGCGTGGCCTCGGGGCTTTGCGTCGCGGGCTGCTACACGGTGATCGAGGCGTGGCTGCAATCGAAAGTCACGAACGAAACGCGCGGGCGCACCATGGGGATCTACAGGATGGCCGATATGGGCGCCTCGCTCGCCGCGCAGATGATCATCTCGGTGCTCGAACCCGCGGCCTATGTCTCCTACAACCTGCTCGCCATCATCTGCTGCGCGTCTCTTCTGCCGCTGACGCTGACCCAGGCGAGCCAGCCCGAAACCCCCGCCGCCCCGCGTCTGCGCCCCGGTCTCGCGCTCCGCTGCTCGCCGCTGGCGGCGCTCGGCGTCGTGGTCGCGGCGCTGTCGAGCGCGACCTTCCGCATGGTCGGGCCGCTCTACGGCGAGGGGGTGGGTCTGGCCATCGACCAGATCGCGTGGTTTCTCGCCGCCTTCGTCCTCGGCGGGGCGCTGGCGCAGTTTCCGGTGGGCTGGCTGGCGGACAAATACGACCGGCGGCACGTGCTGATCGGGCTTTCGGTCGCCGCGATCCTGTGCTGCATCGTCAGCGCGCTGATCGAGGGGCTCAGCCCGCGCGGCATCATGCTGACCGCCTTCTTCTTCGGACTGACCTCGTTTCCGATCTTCTCAGTCTCCTCGGCCCATGCCAACGATTTCGCCGACAGCTCGGAACGGGTGGAGCTTTCCGCCGCATTGATGTTCTTCTACGCGCTCGGCGCAATCGCGGCGCCGCTCACCGCCTCGGGCCTGATCGAACGCTTCGGCCCGGCGGCGATGTTCTGGATGATCGCGGCGGGCCACGCGGTTCTGATCGTCTACGGTCTCATCCGGATGCGCCGCCGCCCCGCGCCAGAGGACCGCACCCGATATGTCTGGGCGCCGCGTACGTCTTTCGTCATCGGCCGCCTCACCCGGTCGGACCGAGAGCGGGGCGCCGATCCGTAGGGCGTGCTTCAGCGCGCCCTTCCCCGCCTCCGCACCGTGCCCCGCGGCAAGGCCGCGCTGAAGCACGGCCTACCAACCCGCCTCTGGCACTGCGCGCGCCATTGCGTTAAGGGACGCGCACACTCGAAGGACAGATCGCCATGGCCCGCCATCTCATCACCTCCGCCATCCCTTACATCAACGGGATCAAGCACCTGGGCAACCTCGTGGGCAGCCAGCTGCCCGCCGATCTTTACGCCCGCTATCTGCGCGGGCGCGGCCACGAGGTGCTGTTTCTCTGCGCCACCGACGAACACGGCACCCCGGCCGAGCTTGCCGCCGCCAAGGCGGGCAAGCCGGTGGATCAGTACTGCGCGGAGATGTGGAAGGTGCAGGATGCGCTCGGGCAAGGCTTCCGCCTCAGCTTCGATCATTTCGGGCGCTCGTCATCGCCGCAGAACCACCGCCTCACGCAGCACTTCGCCGGCAAGCTGCACGAGGCCGGGCTAATCGAGGAAGTCACCGAAAAACAGGTCTATTCCAACGCCGATGGCCGCTTCCTGCCGGATCGGTATATCGAGGGCACCTGCCCCAATTGCGGTTACGACAAGGCCCGGGGCGACCAGTGCGAGAACTGCACCAAGCAGCTCGACCCGACCGACCTGATCGAACCGCGCTCGGCCATCTCCGGCTCCACCGATCTGGAGGTGCGCGAGACCAAGCATCTCTACCTGCGCCAGTCCCAGATGCGCGACCGGCTCAACGCCTGGATCGACGCAAAGACCGACTGGCCGATCCTGACCACCTCCATCGCGCGCAAATGGCTCAACGACGGCGACGGGCTGCAGGATCGCGGCATCACCCGCGATCTCGACTGGGGCATTCCGGTCAAGCGCGGCGATGAGGACTGGCCGGGCATGGAGGGCAAGGTCTTTTACGTCTGGTTCGACGCGCCCATCGAATACATCGCCTGCGCGCAGGAATGGCAGGACGCGGGCAAGGGCGAGAACTGGGAACGCTGGTGGCGCACCGATAAGGGCGCCGAGGATGTCCGCTATACCCAGTTCATGGGCAAGGACAACGTGCCTTTCCACACGCTCAGCTTCCCCGCCACGATCCTGGGCAGTGGCGAGCCGTGGAAGCTCGTCGATTACATCAAGTCGTTCAATTACCTCAATTACGACGGCGGTCAGTTCAGCACGTCACAGGGGCGCGGCGTCTTCATGGACCAGGCGCTCGAACTCCTGCCCGCCGACTACTGGCGCTGGTGGCTGCTCAGCCACGCGCCCGAAAGCTCGGACGCGGAGTTTACCTGGGAAAACTTCCAGGCCGGGGCGAACAAGGACCTCGCCGACGTGCTGGGCAATTTCGTCTCCCGCGTGACCAAGTTCTGCCGCTCCAAGTTCGGCGAGGTCGTGCCCGAGGCGGGCCGCCAAGGCCCCGACGAGACCGCGCTGATCGAAACGCTGACGACCCGCATCCGCGCCTACGAGTCCCATATGGAGGCCATCGAGGTGCGCAAATCCGCCAGCGAACTGCGCGCCATCTGGGTTGCGGGCAACGAATACCTTCAAGAGGCCGCGCCCTGGGCCACCTTCAAGGAAGACCCCGAGCGCGCGGCGATGCAGATCCGTTTCGCGCTCAACCTCGCCCGGCTTTACGCGGTGCTGTCCCGGCCCTTTATCCCCGATGCCGCGGCCACGTTGCTCGACGCGCTCAAGACCGGGGACGACAGCTGGCCCGACGATGTCGCGGCCGCGCTCGAGACGCTGAAGCCGGGCCACGCCTTCGAGGTGCCGCAGAACCTTTTCGTCAAGATCACCGACGAGAATGTCGAGGAGTGGAAAAGCCGTTTCGCGGGCCAGCGCGGCTAAGGCCGCGCCCGACAGCGCCTTGTGGTACCCGCGGCCGGACTCGAACCGGCACGGCCTTCCGGCCTGGGGATTTTAAGTCCCCTGTGTCTACCATTCCACCACGCGGGCACTGCTGTTTTCACTGAGATTTTCCTAGTCTCTTATGCCCAACTTTCCTTCCAGGTACGATATTTGCGTCTACTCAACATCTACCGTAGCTCGCAGGGGATTGCCGGATGGAAACCAAGATTACTCAACGCATGCTCGGAAGTATCGGCCCCACTGGTTCGCGTCAATTGATACGAGACATCACTGAGAAATGATTTGGCATTACCGTCACACCCAAAGGCAAAGCCAGCCATTGCGCAGAGGCAAGAGTCAAAAGCGGTCGCACGGTCAGAAAGCAGATTGGCAACGTGGACCACATTTCCCTTGACGACGCCCGCATTGAGGTCCGTATAATGTTTACCGTCTAAGAAAGGGCGTCGACATCGCTATAGAGTGCCCGGCAATCGTACACCCCGAACCAGACACACATGGACACGTATTCGAAAAGTACGTATCCACTCGCGTTCGGCTTAAGCCGGGAACTGTCGCGACATACTAAAAGGTAATGCGCTATTGCTCCTCCAACCTTCTGGATACTCCAGTAAACAAGATTACCAAAAAGCCGTGGCTGACAAATACAGAGAACTAACCTCTCGCGCTTCCACGAACTAGTGTTGGCAGACGAACGCGGCGAACAGGAGGCTGTTACGACCGCTGTAACGTATCTCAAAACCGATCCGACAGCGACCAGTCTCAGCGTCAGAAAGGGGAGCGCGACCGCCTGCTTGGCCGGATCTAGGGCGGCATGAATACTTACCGTTATATATCAGCTATTAGCCATGAACTTTACGCGACATCCAAACTTGTAAACTGGCGGTCTTGTTTCTGACCGATGACTTGGCATCTGCCATCGTCGCGTCCACTTTCGCTACCGACCCCGAATAGTTCTCTTGCCCGCGGCGTGGCCATCACTTCGACACAAATAGCATCCAGTAGCTCGTTCCACATTAAAATTTTGCGAGAGTTGAGGATGGTTGTTTCGATCGAGCTGTGGTTTTCGCCAAGCTCAGTTGAGGCAAGCCTCTGCAATGCCGAGTTGTTGAGTGATGTTTTGAGAAGCGAGCTTAATCATCCGTTGGATTAATACTTCCTTGCTTTACCTGACATCAGCTCTAAGATGCGTAAAGTCGGAAACTAACTGGAGTGATTGTCTCTCGCCGTCAGGATACGATCGACCTGCTTTCGCCCGGTATCGTGATGATCGAATCCTAATAACAGAACAAAAGCGGTTTTCACGCTCAATGTCTTTTCGAAATGATGGCTGCGCTCAGAAGGGAGACCAACTATACCTTTTTAATTGATAAAACGCTATAATACCTTTTAGCACCTCGGCGATTATAGCCGAATGAAAAAGTGATGCGCTGACTTCTTGGATTAGATTCGGCAATAAATTTTACATCCGACACCGCCAATACTAATGAAAGGAATTCAAACGAAATGATCACTAATAGAGGAATTCAGTTCGCCGCAAGATGCGCTTGGCGAGTGGGCAGTCACCGAATAAATGTAAAGCCAATGTTTATTTCAGGACCACCTAGGTCTGGCACAACGTGGATGTTAGAAGTTCTCGAAAATAAATTAAATGCACGGCGACACTGGGAGCCAGTAAAGGGAATTCAAGCGAAATGGCCACCGGTAGATGCGTACGTGGGAGGCCTCAGACCACATATCACAAGCCCTACTGACAACAAAAAGCTTCAGGACGCTTTATTTCATTTCTTCGCTGAGGGGGCTCCATTCGATATGACGCGTGCTCGCGCGCCCTATATGAGTCGAACAAAAAATTTTCTACGACTGGCATCGGCAGATCTGACAATTTTAAAGTTTACTGCAGCTCAGAGACTGCTGCCATTCATTTTATCAAATTTAAGTACTCAAGGGATTATCATATTGCGCAACCCGCTATCCATTATCGGATCAGTTAAGATGGCGGGCAAAAGGGAAGAGGGATGGGGTGAAAGGATTGTAGAGCAAAGCTTAGATGATAGCATTCTTGAACTTTATCCCAACACACCCTTACTTCATGAAAAACATATAACCACTTTCGATCAACTGGTGATAAGAGTGATTTTGGATACTGTAACTCCGGTATTTGACCCCTTATGCAAGGAAGTCGGCATATTTCTTCCCTATGAAGAAGCATATGAAGATCCAACCTTGTTTGACGTTGCCGTAGAAAGGCTTGGATTATCACATATTTCGCTTGGTCAAGCTGAAGTGAGCCGACCTAGCGCGACGACTCGAGACGAAAAAGGCTTGCTAGGCGGGCAGATTGTAAATAGGAGTTGGAACGACCGTCTAGAAACACACGAGATAGATCGTGCATTGGAAATTATGGAAGCTTTTGGCTTGTCCTTTTATGACGACGCCAAGGACTGCAAGATAAACACTCTTCGCAAAATTGGCCTAAAGAACCTAATCGTTCGCGGAATATGACTTAAATAAAGGTGAATTCACGGGTTATGACCCAATGACTCCCATCTGAAGGAGTGATGCACTCTTAGAAAAAGAGAGGTAGTCTCGGCGGTCTGGCTTGGATGCTGCGGTGGCAGAAGAAACAGGCTTAATCTAGCGTCAGGATTCATAACCTGTAGATGACGGTTGCTGCGAGGGCGGTGGCTGAGAGGAAGACCTCGGGGCAGCGGTCATAGCGTGTCGCCACACGCGGCCAATGCTTGAGCCTGCCAAACATGATCTCGATGCGGTTGCGCCGTTTGTATCGGCGCTCGTCGTATTTCACGGTCGTCTTGCGCTGTTTCCGACCTGGGATACAGGCGCGTATGCTATTGTTTTTCAACGCCTCACGGAACCAGTCGGCGTCATAGTCGCGATCCCCGAGCAGCCAGTCGAACTTGGGTTGGCTGCTCAGCAGCGCCCGCGCGCCGATGTAGTTGCTGACCTGCCCGGCGGTGACGAACAGGCTGAGCGGTCGCCCTTGGCTGCCGCAGAGCGCATGCAGTTTGGTATTCATGCCGCCCTTGGTTCGACCGACAAGACGACCACGCCCCCCCTTTGTCGCGGCCATGCAGGTCGCGGCGCGGTGTGCCTTTAGGTAGGTCGTGTCGATCATCACGGTCTTTTCCTCGCCGTGTTCGGCAGCCAGGCCGACCATCATCCGTGCAAAGATACCTTTCTCGCCCCAACGCTTCCAGCGGCTGTAAAGCGTCTTATGCGGTCCGCAGACCTCTGGAGCGTCCCGCCAGCACAACCCATTGCGATTGATGAAGATAATACCGCTCAGCACCCGCCTGTCGTCGACCCTAGGCTTACCATGCGACTTCGGAAAGTAGGGTTTCAGACGCGCAATCTGCGCGTCCGTCAGCCAGAAAAGATAGTTCATGTCACCGCTCCGTTTTTGGAGCCGTGAATCACGAAGCGCTTGGGAAATTAACGCATCCTGACCCTAGCGTTGTGCAAATGTACTATGCTTGCAAACCAGATTTGCAGCGTCAATCTACGTCGATATGCCTCTTGCCCTATGATACTCCCAAAGCATCTGAAAATCATCTAACTTATTGATAATGTAACATTTCTATATAACCACCAAAGCCAGAAATATCTAAACACCTTGCCCACAGTTCATTCCACGCAACGCCTCGAACAAGCTGTCTACCATTCGTCTATCGGCCCTAAACACGTTCCTTTTTAATGGTTGATTCTAAAAGATAAATCCAATCCCTTTAAGTCCCCAGTGTCTACCATTCCACCACGCGGGCTTGCCTTTTTCGACCTGTCCTGACGTCCGAGACTCATCTGCACCCGATATCTGTCTGCCGGTTGCCGGCACGTTGACACGAGGGCTTGCCATGGGTCCGCCAGGACACGTCACCGGACCATTACAGGACTGTACACGACGGGCAAGGGGGAGTTCGAAAGTCCCCGGAGGTCGTCGTGACGCGGATGAAACGGCTATGATCCGGCGATCTCCGAACGGTCTGATGAAATGGGATGCCTGCCTCAATCGGCTGGCAAATATTATCGCTTTACGCGCAAAATCCTAAATAAAGGATTACAAGTCCAAACAACCGAAATACGCCCTAGGATGATTTCTCACATCTGCACTCTACCTGTTTAATCAAAACGTGATCTCACACATGTCGTGTGATATCGTCGAAAGGCTACAAAAAAGAAACTTTATTTTGGTCCTTTTGTCCTGCCGCTTCTCTCCAAGCGTCAGGACATTTTTTCAGAACAGCCTTTTAAAGCAAGTTGTTGTCAGCCATGCCAAAATGACCAAATGACCGGTTTATCCTTTGATCCATGCGGCCGCCTAGGCAATTAACTTCACACGTGAATATTCTGATTGGATTAATTTAAATTACGTATTCTTTTAACTTTTCCATGAATACCAATCTCCGCCTGATTAAGAATAGAGCATGTCCGGTTGCAAACCCATTTTGAATGCAGCGGTTCAATGACCGACACAGGCTGTGCGGAGAGATGCCCTCGCCCAAGGTCCCTGTAGATTGCAGAGACTATTTTACCAGCTACATGCGGCAGCCCGGCTCAGATCTCTTTCTCGGCCGCTTCCAGCACCGGCAGCAAATGCCGCTCGCCCAGCCACGGGTTGAGGGCCAGCGCCGCGCGCAGCGCCAGCGCGGCCTCGGCGTTGCGGCCCAGCGCATGATAGCTGAGCGCCTGCCCCGTGAGCGCCCCCACATGGCGCGGCGACAGCTCCAGCGCCCGGGCAAGCTGCGTCAGCGCTTCGGTATAATCCGCCCGAAGGAAATGCACGAATGCACGCTGGTTGTAGCCCTCGGCATAGTCCGGACAGTAGGCCACCAGCGCATCGAAGGCCGTCATAGCGGCGTCGTAATCGAAGCTTTCGCGCCGGGCCATGCCCGTGTCCAGCAGATCCTGCGCGCGCGCGTCGGGCGCATCAGCCCAAAGCGCCCACATCTCGTCCGAAAGCACGCGACCCTCCGCCTCGCTCGTGGCCTCGCGCGCCTCGGCGATCAGCGCGCTCAGCGCGGCATCGTGATCGGGCGCGGGCGGACAGCCGGTGGCATGAACCGCACCGGCCAGACCGCAGATAAGCACAAGGGCAAGCAGAAGATGTCTCATGCGTTACAAAGATGCAGCCCTGTCGCGGAAAATCAATTCCCGCGTGACATGGCCGCCCGCAGGACGCATGGCGGCTTGACCCGACCGGCGGACCGGCCCACTTTGCGCTCATGATCCCGATCCGAGACCACAATCCCTCGGGGCAGACGCCCTTTGTCACCTACGCGCTCATGGCGCTCAATATCGGGATTTTCCTAAGCTACTGGCCGCTGTTTTCCGATCCGCGCGGGCTTCAGCTTTTCTTTTACGATTGGGCCATGGTGCCCGCGCTGGTCAGTCAGACGGGCGATTACAGCACGCTCATCAGTTCCATGTTCCTGCATGGCGGCTGGATGCACCTGGCGGGAAACATGCTCTTTCTGTGGATCTTCGGCGACAATATGGAAGAGGAGATGGGCCACCTGGGCTACCTCGCCTTCTATCTCGGGGGCGGCGTGACGGCGGGGCTGGCGCATTACTACGCCGCGCCGTTCAGCCAGGTGCCCACGGTGGGCGCGTCCGGGGCGATCGCGGCGGTGATGGGGGGCTACCTGCTGCTCTTTCCCAAGGCGCGGGTCGATATCCTGATCTTCATCGTCTTCATCGTGCGCATCGTCACAATCCCGGCCTGGATCATGCTGGGGCTCTGGTTCCTGTTCCAGCTGTTCGGCGGGGCCGGCGCCGATCCGGATACAGGCGGCGTCGCCTACTGGGCGCATGCGGGCGGCTTCATCGCGGGCATCGTCCTGACCCTGCCGCTTTTCCTGGCACGCGGCGGCCCGCGCTTCTGGTCGCGCACCGAAGGTCACCCGCCTCATCCCGAGACCAAGTACCGCTACGCCCGAAGCCACATTCCGAAAGTGACCCGCAAATGAAAGCCACCTGCCACTGCGGCGCGGTCGAGCTGCGCCTCGACATCGCCGCCAGGGATCTGGAACAACCCCATCGCTGCGATTGCTCCTTCTGCCGCAGGCGCGCCGCGCCCACGGTGTCGGTGCCGCTTGCAGATCTGACGGTCGTGAAGGGGGCGGACAACCTCACGCTTTACACCTGGGGCACCGGCACGGCGCAGCATTTCTTCTGCAAGACCTGCGGTATCTACACTCATCACCAGCGCCGGTCGGACCCGACGCAATTCGGGGTGAATTTCGGCTGTATCGAGGGCATGAACCCCGCCGAGTTCGAACCGATCCCCTGGTCTGACGGCATCCATCACCCGTCAGACCGCTGACAGGGCGCGAGGAAACACCGGAATAGATTTCGCGCCCGGCTCAGGCGTTTCGGATGATGCCGGCGAACTTGTCGAAGACGCCCTCGTTGCCGCAAACCACGTCGCCATCTTCGAGAATGCTCTTGCCCTCGCGGATGGGCTCGGCAAAGCCGCCCGCCTCGCGCACGAGGATGACCCCGGCGGCCAGATCCCACGCGTTGAGCTTGCGTTCCCAGAAACCCTCGTACCGGCCCGCCGCCACATACGCCATGTCGAGCGCCGCAGACCCCCAGCGCCGCACGCCTGCGCAGGTGGGCATCAGCCGCGCCAGATCCTGCAGGGTCGCCGGCAGGTCGCCGCGTCCGCCAAACGGCACGCCGGTGGCGAAGATCGACTCGATCATCTTGGACCGGCCCGACACCCGCAACCGGGTGTCGTTCATGAACGCGCCCTCTCCGCGCTCGGCGAAGAACATCTCGTCCTTGGCCGCGTCGTAAATCACGCCCGCCACAACCGTGCCCTTATGCTCCAGCGCGATGCTGATCGCCCAATGCGGCAGCCCGTGCAGGAAATTCGTGGTGCCATCCAGTGGGTCGACGATCCAGCGCCGGGTCGGGTCCTGACCGGCCTCGCCGCCGCCCTCCTCGGCCAGCCAGCCATAGGTGGGACGCGCGCCCATCAACTCGTCTTTCAGGATCTTCTCGGCGGCCAGATCGGCCCGGCTCACGAAATCGCCGGCGCCCTTCATCGAAACCTGCAGGTTTTCCACCTCGCGGAAATCCTTGACCAGCGCACGGCCCGCCTTGCGGGCGGCCTTGAGCATGATGTTGAGATTGGCACTGCCCGGCATCGGTGTCGCTCCTTGATCCTCAAGGCCGCGCGTATACGCGCGGTGGCCCAGCGCCGCAAGGCCCTGCATCCGCGCGATCCCGCTTTACGGCCGACCGCCTGGCGCAGTAGCCTGTGCGCAAGACGATCGCCCAAGTCCAAAGGACCCTGCGCCATGACAGACTCCAGCCGGAAAACCGTCAGTTTCACCGCGATGAAGGACGGCACGCGGGAAGATTACGAGTTTCTCACCGCGCATGAGATCGACCACACGAAGCACACCGCGCGCCGGCTTCTCAAGGCGCTGGTCGAGCTCGACGAGGGCCTGTCAGGCTACCAGATCACCCGGCTCGGGCATTCGGTGCAATCGGCGACGCGCGCGTGGCGGGATGGCGCGGATATCGACTGGGTTGTGGCGGCGCTTTTGCACGATATCGGGGACATCTACGCGCCTTATAATCACGATGAATACGCGGCAACCATCCTCAAACCCTTCGTGCGCGAGCAATGCACCTGGTGCGTGGCCACGCATGGCGATTTCCAGATGCTCTATTACGGCCATCACCTCGAAGGGTTCGACCAGAACAAGCGGGAGCGCCATCGCGGCCATCCCTATTTCGACGACTGCGCGGCGTTCTGCGAACGCTGGGACCAGGCGAGTTTCGACCCCGACTACGACACCCTGCCGTTGGCGTTTTTCGCCCCCATGGTCGAAGAGGTCTTTGCCCGCACGCCCTACGATCCCGATGTGATCCGGCCCGGGGCGCGCGAGGCCTTGAGCGTTCCGCCAGTGGCGGCGGCCCGCACCTGATCCAAAGGCGCGGCTACGCCGCATAGATGTGTCATCGGGGGCTCTGCCCCCGAACCCCCGAGGTATTTCCCGCCAGATGAAGAGGTGGCGCTGGGGCCTTTTCCTCTGCGCCTGCATTGGGTAGAGGATCGGGAACGTTTCCTTGCAAACCAGAGGCGCACCCGATGGCGATGGACAAGACTTTCGATGCAACTTCCGCCGAGGCGCGGATCTATGACGCCTGGGAAGAGGCGGGCGCGTTCAAGGCCGGCGCCAATGCCAGCCGCGACGAGAGCTTTTGCATCATGATCCCGCCGCCGAACGTCACCGGCAGTCTGCATATGGGTCACGCTTTCAACAACACGCTGCAGGATATTCTCGTGCGCTGGCACCGGATGCGGGGCTTTGACACGCTCTGGCAGCCCGGGCAGGACCACGCCGGCATCGCCACGCAGATGGTGGTCGAGCGCAAGCTGGCCGAAGAGGGTAATCTGTCGCGCCGCGAGATGGGGCGCGAGAAGTTTCTTGAGAAGGTCTGGGAGTGGAAGACCCATTCGGGCGGCACGATCATTAACCAGTTGAAGCGCCTCGGCGCCTCCTGCGACTGGTCGCGCAACGCCTTCACCATGTCTGGCGCCCCGAACGCACCCGCAGGCGAAGAGGGCAATTTTCACGACGCCGTCATCAAGGTCTTCGTGGACATGTACAACAAGGGGCTGATCTATCGCGGCAAGCGGCTGGTCAACTGGGATCCGCATTTCGAAACGGCGATTTCCGACCTCGAGGTCGAGAACGCGGAAGTGCCGGGCCATATGTGGCACTTCAAGTACCCGCTGGCGGGGGGTGAAACCTACACGTATGTCGAACGCGACGAGGACGGGAATGTCCTTTTCGAGGAAGAGCGCGACTATATCTCCATCGCCACCACCCGGCCCGAGACCATGCTGGGCGACGGCGCGGTCGCGGTGCATCCATCGGATGAACGGTACGCGCCAATTGTCGGAAAACTCTGCGAAATTCCGGTTGGTCCGAAAGAGCACCGCCGCCTCATTCCGATCATCACGGATGACTATCCCGACCCCGAATTCGGCTCGGGCGCGGTCAAGATCACCGGCGCGCATGACTTCAACGACTACGCCGTGGCCCAGCGCGGCAACATCCCGATGTACCGCCTGATGGACACGCGCGGGGCGATGCGCGACGACGGGGATCCTTACGCCGAGACAGCGGCGCGCGCGCAGGAAATCGCGAACGGCGCGGCCTTTTCCGAGGCCGAGGTCGACACGCTAAACCTCGTGCCCGATCACCTGCGGGGCCTCGACCGGTTCGAGGCGCGCGAGCGTGTGGTCGCCGAGATCACCGAGGAAGGTCTCGCCGTCATGGTGCCCGAGACCGACCCGCGCCTTGGCACGGCGGCGAAAAAGCCCGCCGCGCCCGAGGAAGGCGGCGAGGCGCGCGACGAGTCGCTCGTGCCTTTTGTGGAGGCCAAGCCGATCATGCAGCCTTTCGGCGACCGCTCCAAGGTGGTGATCGAGCCGATGCTGACCGATCAGTGGTTCGTCGACACGACCAAGATCGTCGGGCCGGCCATCGACGCCGTGCGCAACGGCGACGTGAACATCATGCCCGAGGCCGATCGCAAGGTCTATTTCCACTGGCTAGAAAATATCGAGCCCTGGTGCATTTCCCGCCAGCTTTGGTGGGGACACCAGATTCCGGTCTGGTACGACGAGGACGGCAACCAGTACTGCGCCGCCTCCGAGAACGAGGCGAGCCGCATGGCGGGCGGTAAGACATTGACCCGCGACGAGGACGTGCTCGACACCTGGTTCTCGTCGGGCCTCTGGCCCATCGGAACATTAGGATGGCCCGACAACACACCGGAATTGCAGAAGTATTTTCCCACATCTGTCCTGATCACCGGCTTCGACATCATCTTCTTCTGGGTCGCCCGGATGATGATGATGCAATATGCCGTCGTGGGCGAAAAACCCTTCTCCGACGTCTACGTGCACGCGCTCGTACGTGACGAGAAGGGCAAGAAGATGTCCAAATCGCTTGGCAACGTGCTCGACCCGCTGGAGCTGATCGAGGAGTACGGCGCGGATGCCGTGCGGTTCACCCTGACGGCCATGGCCGCCATGGGCCGCGACTTAAAGCTTTCCACGCAACGTATTGCCGGATATCGGAATTTTGGCACTAAACTCTGGAATGCCGCGCGCTTTGCCGAGATGAACGGCGCTGTCGGCGGAAAGGCTGAGGTTCCAGATGCAAAACAGACCGTAAACCGTTGGATTATCGGGGAAACCGCCCGCGTCAAGCAGGACGTGGATGCGGCCCTCTCGCAGTACCGCTTCAACGATGCGGCCAACGCGCTTTACGCCTTTGTCTGGGGCAAGGTCTGCGACTGGTACGTTGAGTTTTCCAAGCCGCTTCTGCTCGATGGCGAAGGCGAGGTGAAGGCCGAGACGCAAGAGACCATGGCCTGGGTCATCGACCAGTGCCTGATCCTGCTGCACCCGATCATGCCCTTCATCACCGAAGAGCTTTGGGACACGCTGGCGACGCGCGACAAGATGCTCGTCCATGCCGACTGGCCCAGCTATGGCGAGGACCTGATCGACCGCGACGCCGACGCGGAAATGAACTGGGTCATCACCCTCATCGACGCGGTGCGCTCCGCCCGCGCGCAGGTGCATGTGCCCGTTGGCCTCTACACCCCGCTGCTCGTCACCGGCCTCTGCCCCGCGGCCCGCGCGGCGTGGGACAACAACGAGACCATGATCAAGCGCCTCGCCCGGATCGAAGGCATCACCGAGACCGACAGCTTCCCCAAGGGCTGCATCACCATCGCGGTCGAGGGCGGCGAGTTCGGCCTGCCCGTGGCCGAGGTCATCGACGTGGCCGAAGAAAAGGCGCGACTGGAAAAGACGCTCGGCAAGCTGGAAAAGGAACTGGGCGGACTGCGCGGGCGGCTCAAGAACCCCAAATTCGTCGAGAGCGCGCCCGAGGACGTGGTCGAGGACACGCGCGAACAGCTGGCCCAGAAGGAAGACGAAGAGGCCAAGCTGCGCGGCGCGCTCGACCGGCTGGCCGAACTGGCCTGAAGGGCCGGGCGTTAACCTTTGCCGCCGCTTGGCGGCGGTGCACCCGGCGGTGTACGGATGGTGTACAGGGTGTGTACGCGCTGTGCATCGCCGATTCCGGGTCTGTCAGCCGTTAACCTTGGTTAAGGCACGACCCGCTCCACCGCCCGCATCATGCCGATCGACTTGTCGTAGACCAGCGTCAGAATCCGCCGCGCTGGCGGCTGTTTCAGCGCGACGGGAAGGGCGCGCAGCCCCCCGGCGGCAAGGCTCGCGGCGATAAAGCCGCGGCGCGTCAGGTCGGGCATCTCCCGGCCTCCCGATTATTGCGAACCGTTTGCAACTATGCCGAACCGCCCTGATTTTCAAGGCCTTGCACCCAGCCACGCCCTACCGCTATCACTCTCATCCATGACTTATCCACGCTACACAGACCTGCTCGCCTCGCTTCCCGCCACCGTCCCGTTCGTCGGGCCAGAGGAACAGGAGCGCGATCGCGGCAGCGCCTTCGAGGCCCGCCTGGGCGCCAACGAACAGAATTTCGGCCCCTCGCCCAAAGCCATCGAAGCCATGCAGGCAAGCGCCGCCGAAATCTGGAAATACCCCGATTCCACAAGCCACGACCTGCGCCGTGCCATCGCCGATCACCATGGCATCGTGGCCGAAAATATCCTTGTAGGTGAAGGGATTGACGGTATCCTGGGTTATCTTGTGCGGATGCTTGTGGCGCAGGGCGACACGGTGGTCACCTCCGACGGCGCCTACCCCACCTTCAACTACCACGTGGCGGGCTTTGGTGGCGTTCTTCACAAGGTGCCCTATGCCGACGATCACGAGGATCCCGCCGCGCTTTTCGCCAAGGCGGTCGACACGGAGGCAAAGCTCGTTTACCTGTCCAATCCCGACAATCCGATGGGCAGCTGGCGCACCGGCGCCGAGATCGTCGCGGCGATGGACGCGCTGCCCGAGCGCTGCTTGCTCGTGCTCGACGAGGCCTATGTCGAGTTTGCCCCCGAAGGCACCGCCGCGCCGCTTGAGGCCGAGGATCCCCGCGTTATCCGGATGCGCACCTTTTCAAAGGCTTACGGCATGGCAGGCGCGCGCGTGGGCTATGCCATCGGCGCGGCCGAGCTGATCAAATCCTTCGACAAGATCCGCAACCATTTCGGGATGAACCGCACCGCCCAGATCGGGGCCGAGGCCGCGATCCGCGACCAGGCTTATCTCGCCGACGTAGTCTCCAAAACCGCCGCCGCCCGGGACCGGATCGCGCAGATCGCCCGCGAGAACGGCCTGACGCCCCTGCCCTCGGCCACCAATTTCGTCAGCGTCGATTGCGGCGGCGACGGCGATTTCGCGCGCGCGGTCCTTCAGTCGCTCGTCAATCAGGGCGTTTTCGTGCGCATGCCCGGCGTCGCCCCGCTGGATCGCTGTATCCGGATCAGTGCCGGTCGGGACGCTGAACTGGACGTGCTGGCCAAGGCCTTGCCCCGCGCGCTCGACGCGGCGCGCGCCCTCTAGGGTTTGTTAACAATTTTTACCGCATCCTGACGAAAACTGCGTTAGGATTCACTCATGCGACGCGGAAACCTGCCCGAAGCTCCGAATTACACCAATGCCGCCTTGGTTATGGGATTGGTTAACCTGCTTTGGATTTTTATCGTGCTTTGGGCCGTGTTCGGCTTCTACATGGTGGTTGCCGTCGGCCTCGGCCTCAACCGGCTCATCAGCTGGCTGCGCCTGCGGCGGGCTTAGCGAGAGAGCGCGCCGCCATCCCGACCGCCCCAAGCCCGTGCGGAATGTCGAGCGCCAGCAAGCCGCTTTCGATCGCGCCCAGAACGCCCAGTAGGCCATGGGCATTGAGATGGCCCATATGGCCGATCCGGAAAAACCCTTCCGCCTTGGGATCATCCTCGGTGTTCATGCCAAGCCCGATCCCGAGGGTCACGCCCGTCTCGGCCTCCAGCCATTCGCGCAGCCGCCGCCCGTCGGGCGCGCGCAAAGACAACGAGGTGACCGCACGGCTGCGGTTCGCGACGTCGGCCACATTCATGCGCAGCGGCCCATCCGCGCCCCAGACCCCGCAAGCGGCCCAAACCGCCTGTGCCAGCCATTCGTGCCGCGCCCAAACCGCCTCCAGCCCTTCCTCGAGCAGCATGTCCAGCGCTTCGCGCAAACCGTAGATGTGATGGGTGGGCGCGGTACCACCGAAATACTGGTAAAACAGCTCCGGCTCGGCCCGCGGCCCCCAATCCCAGTACTTGGCCACCCGCGGCAGTCCCCGTCGCGCTTCGGCAGCCTTCGCGCTGAAAAAGACAAGGCCCAAACCTGGCGGTGTCATCAGCCCTTTCTGGCTTGCCGCGATCATCACGTCGACGCCCCAGGCGTCCATTTCGAACCGATCGCAGGCCAGCGACGCGATGCAATCGGCCATCAGAAGCGCGGGATGCCCGGCCGCGTCAAGCGCCGAGCGCAATCCTGCGATGTCATTTAGGATCGAGGTCGAGGTATCCACATGCGTGGCCAGAACCGCCTTGATCTTATGGCCCTTGTCGGCGCGCAGCAGCTCCTCCACCCGCGCCGGATCGGCCGCCGCCTGCTTGCCGAAATCAAGCGTCTCGACAGCGATTCCGCGCGCCTCCGCGACCTCGGCCCAACCCTGCCCGAACCGGCCCGTGACAAGCGCCAGCACGGTCTCACCCGGTGCCACGGTATTGGCCAGCGCCGCTTCCCACACGCCGTGCCCGTTGGAAATATAGATCGCGGCCTGCCCGTCTGTCCGGGCGACCTTGCAGAGATCCTCAATCACGCCGGGCATCATGTCGGGCAATTCGCCGGCATAGATATTGGGAGAAGCGCGATGCATGGCGCGCAGCACCCGGTCGGGCATGATGGACGGGCCGGGAATGGCAAGATGGGGACGACCGCCGGAACCGGGCATGGCGCATACTCCTGAAACGTCGCGACGGATTAGCTGCCCGCGCATCCGGCGTCAATCGCGCGGCTTGTGTTGCAGGGCGCCTGCGCCTAAATGGGGCGCCTGAGCGAGGATGAAGGCGCAGCGCAAATGAAACTCTTGAAACGCATCTCCGACTGGGAGCGGAACCTGCGCGCCTACTACAACACCGATCTGTCCACGCCGGAAAAGCGCCGCCGCGCCCATATCTACAACCTCTGGTTCGACCACGCGATCCTGCGCGGCATCTGGACCAATTTCTTCGAAATCGCCCCGGGCGTCTATCGCTCCAACCATCCCACCTCCAAACGCTTTGCCAAGATGAAGGCGATGGGGATCAAGTCGGTGCTAAACCTGCGAGGCAGCTTCGGCGCGGCGCATTACCTGGTCGAGGAAGAAACCTGCCGCGAATTGGGCCTTACGCTGGTCAGCATCAACCTGCAGGCGCGCCACGCCCCACCGGGTGAAGAAATCCTCGATATGATCCACGCCTTTCGCACGCTGGAGAAGCCCTTCGTCATGCATTGCAAATCGGGTGCGGACCGCGCGGGCTTCGCGGCTGCGGTTTATCTGCTGGTAATCGAAAGGCGCCCCATGGCTGAGGCGCGGCGCATGCTGGGCCTGAAATACCTGCACGTGAAGCAATCAAAGACCGGCGTGCTGGATCACATCCTCGACGTCTACGAGGCCCGTACAGCGCGCGCGCCGATCAGCTTCGAGGACTGGGTGCGAAACGAATACGAGTTTCGTGCGATGCAGGCCGATTTCCTCGCGAATCACAAACCCTGGTTCTAATAGCGCCGGGTCAGTTTTTCCGGGTCGCCCCCCAGCAAGAACCGCAAAAGACGGAAAAGATTGCCGCCACCCCGCCGCAGCCAGCCATCGCGTTCGTACCGCGCGGCACTGGTCCGCACCGCCCCCGGCATCAACGCTATCCGCGGCAGCGCGCGGGCCAGCGCCACGTCTTCCATCAGGGGAATATCGGGATAGCCGCCGGCCTTGCGGTAGGTCCGGCGCGCCACGAGAAGCCCTTGATCGCCATAGGGCAAGGAAAATAGCCGGGAACGCAGGTTGGCCCAGCCCGCCACCCACGCGGCGGCCAGCCCGGTGGCGTCAAAGCGCAAGGCAAAAGCCGCCGGGCCGCCACGCGCCATCTGCGCCACGACCAGATCGGGCCAGTCCGGCGGCAGCACAGTGTCGGCATGAAGAAAAAGCAGCCATTCGCCCCGCGCCACCTCTGCCCCGCGGCGCAACTGCCCCCCGCGCGACGCAGGCCCTTCGACGATCTCGGCCCCCGCCGTATCGGCGATCTTAAGCGTGGCATCGGTCGAGCCGCCATCGCTGATCACCAGTTCGCGAATGAGCCCTGTCTGCAAGCCTTCGGCAAGCGCCGGCAAAGACCGACGCAGCGCGTCCTCGGCGTTAAGCGTCGGCATCACGATAGAGAGTTTCGCTGGCATGGTCCCGGCCCCCTGTTTGCACTCCGCCCTCTGGCCTATATGACGGAAAGGCAGAGAGGTGACCATGACGCGCAGCATTTTGAAACTCAGTGGGCCGGACACGCGGGATTTCCTTCAGGGCCTCGTGACGAATGACGTCGCACGGCTGGAAGCCGGGCCGGTCTATGCCGCGATGCTGACACCGCAGGGCAAGTATATTGCGGATTTCTTTCTTATTCCGCAGGGGGATGCAGTGTTGCTCGATGTCGATAGCGACATCGCCCTTCCCCTTCTGCAACGGCTGAACATGTACAAGTTGCGGGCGAAGGTGTTGATCGAGGAAAGCCCGCTCAAGGTCACGCGCGGCACCGTGCCCGCCCCCGAAGGCGCGGTCGCAGATCCGCGCCATCCCGATATGGGCTGGCGGCTTTACGGCACGGAAGAGGGCGACGACGGCACCGATTTCGACGCGCTCCGCGTGGCGCACTGCATTCCCGAAACCGGCATAGAGCTGACGCCCGACACATTCATTCTCGAGGCCGGGTTCGAACGTCTAAACGGCGTCGATTTCCGCAAGGGCTGTTACGTGGGACAGGAAGTGACCGCGCGGATGAAACACAAGACCGAGCTGCGCAAGGGCTTTGCAACGGTTCGGATCGACGGCGACGCAGCTCCCGGCACGGAGATCACAGCGGGCGGAAAGACGGCGGGCACGCTCTTCACCCGCTCGGGCGACCGCGCCATCGCCTACCTGCGGTTTGACCGCGCCACCGGACCGATGCAGGCCGGACAGGCGACGGTGACTTTCCCCGCACCATGAGCGATCTTTCAGACCGGATCGCGGCAGCGCTTGGTGCAGAGGTGACCGGTCTAAGACCGCTTCACGGCGGCGACTTGTCCGATGTTCGTCGCGCCGATTTGTCGGACGGCCGGTCGGTGGTCGCGAAAACCGGGCCTGTCGTCGACACCGAGGCTCGGATGCTGCAGAAGCTGGGACAGCACGCCCCTGCCCCGCAGGTTCTTCACGCCGAACCAAGCCTGCTTTTACTGGAGTATCTGGAGGAAACACCGCCCTCCGACACCGCCTGGTCCGCGCTCGGCACCGCGCTCTGCCAGCTGCACGGGCATTGCGGAGACATGTATGGCTGGCCCGAGAACTATGCCTTCGGCTCGTTGCACATTCCCAACACCCAAGCTGACGACTGGCATGAATTCTTTGCCGAGAACCGGCTTTTGGCCGGCCGGGACTCGCTCGACGGCGACCTGCGCGCGCGCATCGAGACGCTTTGCGCCAATCTGCCTGATATGCTTCCCCCAAAACCGTCGGCAAGCCTGCTGCACGGCGACCTCTGGTCAGGAAATCTGCTTTTTTCAGGGGATCGCGGATATCTGATCGACCCGGCCAGCTACTACGGCCATGCCGAGATCGATCTTGCCATGCTCACGCTTTTCGGAAGGCCGCCTGCGGCGTTCTGGGAGGGGTATGGCCCCCTCTCGCCCGGGGCGGTTGAGCGCAGAGCCGTGTATCAGCTCTGGCCCGCCCTCGTGCATTTGCGCCTTTTCGGGAGCGGCTACCGGTCACTGGTCTGCGATCTTCTCGACAGATGCGGCGCATGACGTCGCGTCAGCGGCACTCGCGGCGCGGCGCCGGTCGAGGCACTCGTCAGGCGCGTTCGGCGTAGTCCATCGTCTCGGTATTTACGACGATATCCTCGTCCTGTCCGACGAAAGGCGGCACCATGACCTTGACACCGTTGTCGAGAATCGCCGGCTTGAAACTGTTGGCAGCTGTCTGTCCCTTAACCACCGGCTCGGTCTCGGCCACGCGGCACACGACCTTCTGCGGAAGGGTCGCGTTGAGCGCCTCGCTTTCATAGAACTCCACCGTGATCGTCATCCCGTCCTGCAGGAACGGGCGGCGCTCGCCAAGGATGTCGGCGGGCAGCTCGATCTGCTCGTAAGTCTCTGAATCCATGAAGACAAGCATGCCATCCTGTTCATACAGGAACTGCTGGTCCTTCTGCTCGAGGCGTACGCGTTCGACCTTGTCGGCGCTCCGGAAACGTTCGTTAAGCTTCGAGCCATTGCGCAGGTTGCGCAGTTCCACCTGGGCAAAGGCCCCGCCCTTTCCCGGCTTCACGTGGTCAACCTTGACAGCGCTCCAGAGGCCGTCGTTATGCTCCAGAACGTTGCCGGGGCGGATCTCGTTTCCATTGATCTTGGGCATTGTGGCGAAACCTTGACAAAAACTTGATCAGTTGATGTCCGTCCCTATATCTAGGCGAGTGATGAAGGGCAAGACGACGAAATATCGTGCTGCACATGCAGCAAGCCATGCAAAATTTGCAACATTGCTATGCATGTCAGGGCTATCCGAATCGTTGAAACTCCGCCATAACCATCGCCACGCCGCAGACACAAGAGCAAAAAAATAAGGACGAACCATGAAGGATTTCGTTGACGGCACGGCCTTCAATGCTGAACAGGGCAACCGTGCACGTAAACTTTTCGCGGCCGTCGTACTGGCCGCACTGGACGACGCCATCGCCGATGACAAGAAGTATGGCAACGGTCCGGAACAAATCGCCCGCTGGGCGCGCTCTCGCGATGGTCGCGAGGTGCTGTCCTGCGCCGGGATCGACCCGAACGAGCGTGTGGTTTCCGGACTGATGGAATTCGTGGCCAAAGGTGTGCGCACCTCTGTGGCCCTTTCGCGCGAGGAGAGCGAGCGTCGTCACGCCGCCGCTCAGGCCGAAGCGGCCTGACCCTCTGTCACCATATCCGGCGTAAGCCCTTAATTGCCCTGCCTCACCGGCAGGGCTTTTTCGTTGCGACGCTCAGCCACCGGTGGCGAAGATCCAGGCCCATATGAAAAGCGGGAACAATTGCGCCGCGCCCAGTCCTACGATCACCAGCCGCGACCGCACGCTTTGAAACCGCAGCATCAGTATCCCACAGAAAAGCGCCGAAAGCGCCATCTCGACCGGCCCGATCAGGCCGGCATGATGCGCATGATCCCAGTAGCTCAGCGGGCTTTGAAAGACCCAGTCGGTCAGCGGCCAGAAATGCGGCCGCCCGTCATCGTGATGAAGCGGAAAGTCGAGTGCCAGATGCAATAGCCCCGCCGCCGCAAAGACCATCGCGTTGCGCGCGTTCCACCACCAGACCAGGCCAAACGCAGCGCCCCATACGAAGAACGAGTTGTCGACCTTGAACACTGCCTGCCAAGCGTCCGAAAAATAGAGCTCGTCGAAAACGGTTCTGGGGCTTATGCCCAGAAGGCCGAGCGACACCGCGACCATCAGGTAAAGCGAAAGATCGGGCGCAAGCGCCCCGGCCACCGCCGCAATCGTCCGCCGCCGGTCATACGGGCGGGCGAAAGCCATGGCGGCGAAAATCACGTGGGCGGGCGTATTCATGTCTTTCCACAGCAGCGTGTGAACTGTATCCGAGCCTGAGACCAATATGGGGCGGGATTTGGCACAGTCCATCATGATCCAGGGCGCAGGGTCCAACGTGGGCAAGTCCATGCTCGTTGCGGGGCTGTCGCGGGCCTTCGTGCGTCGCGGCCGGTCGGTCGCCCCTTTCAAACCGCAGAACATGTCCAACAACGCCGCCGTCACCGTTGACGGGGGCGAGATCGGGCGCGCGCAGGCGCTACAGGCGCGCGCCGCCGGGCGGGTCCCCCATACCGATATGAACCCAGTTCTTCTCAAGCCGGAAACCGATACAGGGGCACAGGTGATCGTGCAGGGCAGACGTGTCGCCACGATGCGCGCCCGTGATTACGCCAAGGCCAAACCACAGCTGCTGGGGCCGGCGCTGCAAAGCTTTCAACGCCTCTGCGCGGACGCCGACCTCGTGCTTGTCGAAGGGGCCGGCAGCCCAGCGGAAATCAATCTGCGCGCCGGCGATATTGCGAATATGGGCTTTGCCGAGGCCGCAGGCGTGCCGGTAATCCTCGTAGGCGATATCGACCGTGGTGGCGTGATCGCGCAGCTGGTGGGCACGCAAGCCATCTTGCCCCCTGCGGATGCTGCACGGATCAAAGGATTTGCCGTCAACAAGTTCCGTGGCGATGTAAGGCTTTTCGACGAGGGCGTGACCGCCATCTCGGATCGCACAGGCTGGCCCTGCCTCGGGGTGATCCCATGGTTCCCACAGGCCTGGCGGCTGCCCGCGGAGGACGTGATGGACATCCGTTCAACCCCGCGCGCGGGGTTCCGGATCGTCGTGCCGCGCCTTGGCCGGATCGCCAATTTCGACGATCTTGATCCTCTCAGCGCCGAACCGGGCCTGAGCGTCGAGATCATAGAGCCGGGTCGCCCGCTGCCCGGCAATGCCGACATGGTACTTATCCCGGGAAGCAAATCCACGATCGCCGACCTGACCGCATTCCGCGCCAATGGCTGGGATATCGATCTTGCGGCGCATATCCGGCGCGGCGGACACGTGTTGGGGATCTGCGGTGGCTACCAGATGCTCGGCCGCGAAATCGCCGACCCCGAAGGTCTTGAAGGTGCACCGGGCTCGGTGCCGGGCCTGGGGCATCTCGATGTCACCACGGTCATGCGGCAGGAAAAACATCTGTCTCTCACACGGGCGCTCTACCTGCCAAGCGGGCACGCTGTCGAGGGATACGAAATTCATCTCGGCGAAACCGATGGTCCTGACCGAGATCGGGCCTGGCTGCAAATCGACGATCGTCTCGAAGGCGCCGCGAACGCCACGGGGCGGGTGCGTGGCTGCTACTTGCACGGTCTGTTCGCATCCGACCGGTTTCGCGCGGCCTATCTTGCGGAATTCGGCGTTTCTTCGGATATTGCCTTTAACGACGCGGTCGAAACGACGCTGGACGCCCTCGCCACACATCTCGAGACGCATATGGATCTCGACCTGTTGCTAAATCTGGCCGAGCGTCCAACGTTCTGATCGTCAATCGAAATCCTGTCCCATCATTGCGCGATGAATTTCGCGGCGAACAAGCTTTCGGACGTTGCGTGTGATCCGCTCTCCGAGCGTGCCCTGCAATTCCTGCCGGACGATATCCGCCACGAGATCACGCAGCGCATCTTCGTCCAGCACGGTGTCTTCGTTGTACCAATCGGCGTCACGCGCGGGCCTTGTTGCGGGACTCGCTTTGGCCTCATCCGGCATGTCGGGATTATCCGACTTTTCGGCCAACGGGCGTGCTTCCGCCCCAGCACTGCGGCTCGACGTGAAATCAAGTGTCTCTGCGGCGTCGTCCTCGGACTTGTCCGCGTGACCTTCGAGCCGACCCTCTGAAGACGGACGCGCACGGGGGTTTTCACCACGACGCGCAAGCGCCTCGGACCGGCTCGCCCGCATGGCGGCCAACATTGCCGCTTCGGCGGAGACATTCTCGACCGGCGAGCCCTCTTCCATTTCAGGCTCAGGGGCGTCGTCCGGCGTGGCTTCTGCCGACGGGTCATGCGCCTCGGACACCTCATCGTCATCGTGTTCCGGCTCCGGCTCCGGCTCCGGCTCCGGCTCCGGCTCCGGCTCCGGCTCCGGATCAGGCATCACCGCGGCGGCCTCGCTGGCAATATCCTCCGGCGCGTCTTCCACCAGTCCCGTGTCTTCGGTCTCGGCTTCGCCCAGATCGGCGGCGACATGTTCTGAATCGTCGTCGTCATCTTCCCACGGCACGGACTCGCCCTTGCGCGCCGCGTTATCATCCGCGTCCTCCGCTTCAGGATCCCAGGCATCCTGTCGCGCAGCGACGGCGGCCTCGACTTCCGCAATGCGCGCCTCTAGCTCGCTGTCACCATGACGTGATACAGCGGCGTGTTCCGAGGCCTCCTCAGGCTCGTCATCTTCGTACTCAAAGCCGTCGCACTCGTTCAGGAAAGCCGCATCAAGCATGCCTTCGTCCGCCGCATGTTCAGCAGACGCATGGTCCGCGACCTCGGCAATATCGTCTTCCGTCTCCGTATGAATCTCAGCCTCAATCGCGTCCTTATCATAAGCGTCTGCGTCAGCGTGGAACTCATGGTCATCGGCGTCGGAGCTGTCGCCGCGAGGCTCCGCGTCGCTCTCTTCTGTTTCGTCCTCGTCTGGGCTGTCCGCAGCCTCGGTCACTTCCGGCCCGGCTTCTGTGTCTGTCAGCGCATGATCTTCTGAGGAAGCATCGTCATTATCCTCGGATTGCGGCACACTGATCTCATCAACCGCGTCCTGCGCAGTGTGCTGTCCGCGCTCGTCCGTGATCTGCCATTGTTCCAAGGACAGACTGTCGTCGCCTTGCGTGGCGTGATCGGCCTGCTCCGGTGCAGCAGGGGCGTTTTCCTGGGCCTCGGCCTCCTTGTCCTTTACGCGAAAAGACGGCGTCAGAAGCAGCTTCGCCTCTTCCTGAGAGGCGGTGCTGGATTCCGGTTCTTCGGACGGGTCAGAGGCGGTCGGATCATCGCCTTCATTGCGTTCACTTCGCTTTTCAACCGAGACCAGCCGCCGAATAGACGACAAGACGTCCTCGATTTCCCTGTTCGACACGGGATCAGACATGCTCAACAACCATTTTTTTGCCTCGCGCGAAGTGTAGCTGCGCCGAGGATTTCACACAACAAGTTAGAAAAGCTTTTAATCTTTCCCTAGCGCGCGCAACACACGGTCAAGTTTTTCGCCCTGCGGACTGATCGGCACAGGCGCATCCTTGACCAGGTTGTAATAGGCCGCCGGATCGTAGGTTTGCACGTTCAGATTGAGATCCTTGGCCGTCAATTGCCCGATCGAGGCCAGAACACGATAGGCCGCAATCAGCACATCCGTGTCCGCCGAGATCAGATTGGTCTGGGCATCGAGCAGCGACTGCTCCGCATTAAGCACATCAAGCGTCGTTCTCGCGCCAAGCTTGGCTTCTTCGCGCACGCCCTGAAAGGCGACGCGCGCCGCGCGCACCTGCTCGCGGCTTGATTGCTGAACCGCACGCGCGGCGCGCAGGATCGCATAGGCATTGCCGACATCCTGGCTGATCCTGTGGCGCACCACGTGCAGGTTTCCCCGGCGGGCGTCGCGCTGCGCCATCGCGCGACGCTTGGCCGAGCTAAGCAGTCCGCCCTGATAGATCGGCCCCCTCACGGTGACCCCGAAGCTTCCGGTGCGCGAGAAATCATCGTCATCAAAGGACTCTCGCAGACCTGCCCGGCCCGTCAGACCGATTTCGGGTTTCATAGCGGCCTCGGCGGCGAGAATGGTCAGGTCTGCGGCGGCTACCTGGTGCTGCGCTTCGCGCATGTCGGGATGGTTGCGCACTGCGATCGCCCGCGACTCGGCGACGGTGTTGGTCAGATCGGGCGTGGCGCGTGGCGCGCGAAGGTTGCCCGGTGCGCGCCCGACTGCGGTCCGGAACTCTTCGATAGCCTGTTGCAGCTCGCCCTGTGCAGCTGCCAGACCGCTTTGCGCCTCGGCCAGGCGCGCCTCGGCTTGTGCGACGTCGGTGCGTGTCACCTCGCCAACCTCGAATCGATCGCGCGCCGCGCGCAATTCCTGCCGCAAAAGCCTCAGGTTGTTTTCGCGCAAGGCTACGAATTCGCCGTTACGACGCACGTCGAGATAGGCGGTGACTGCACGCAGCAGAACTTGCTGCTCAATGCTCCGCAAAAGCTCTCGCGTCGCGAGAACCGATTCCTTGGCCGCGTCGATCCGATACCGCGTTTGCCCGAAATCGTAGAGCAGCAAGTCCAGTGTCAACGCGACGCCCATGTCGGTTTCCGTCGCCGGGCGCGCAATCCCGCTTGTTCGGCTACGCCCGAAATTCCGGGTCACATCGGCCGACCAGTTCAGGATCGGACGCAATTCTGATACGATTGCGGCCACGTCTTCATCCGCGGCACGCAGCAGCGCCCGGTTTTGATCCAACAGCCCGCTGTGATTATAGGCCTCCATCAACGTGTCCGCGAGCGTCTCGGCTTTTGACGGTGCTGGCATCGCCGTGACCACGGCGCAGATCACACCCGCGCCGAGCCAGCGTGTCATCGTTCCGAACATGCCCGGCCTCCCACTCACCCGCCTCAAAACGTAAACGCCGCGTGCCGTTCGAACCCTGCAAGCACCGGCGCGCCGGCGTTGAAACCAAAGCGCCACGTCATCTCGCCATCGATCTTATATCCAATCCGTACAACGCCAAGAGCGCCCTCGGAGAAAAGGCAGGCCATGCGGCCCCCTTCCTTGAGCTGGGTCACGAGTGTCTCAGGCAGGTGCTCGACCGCGCCCTCGATCATGATCACGTCATAGGGCCCATGCTCTTCTGCGCCCGCGCTCAAAAGACTTTCGTGCAAGACCACGTTGTCGACCCCCTGCTCTGCCAGGATGGTCTGCGCCTCCGACAAAAGTTCGGGCTGATCCTCAACAGCGACGACCGCCTCGGCCATCCGCGCAATAACCGCTGCCGAATAGCCCAGACCCGAGCCCAGATCGAGGACAAGCTCGTCACGCTGAATATCGAGCGCGTCCAGCATCTTGGCGAGCGTTCTTGGCTCGAGCATCACGCGCCCGCCACCCAGATCGATATTCTCGCCAATATAGGCTGCCTCGCGCAGCGATCGTGGTACAAATGCCTCCCGCGGAACCGAAAGCATGGCGTCGATGATCGGGAATTTCGTCACATCCGCCGGGCGGATCTGGGTGTCGACCATCATCGTGCGGCGTGCGGTGTAATCCGTCATTCGATCCACTCTTGCGTCTAAGAAGTCGTCCCTGCGTTCTTGCCACAAAGCCCCGGACCCGGCAATGCCATAAGAGCCCAGCAATCCATTCTCGCCCGGCGAGACGTGAGACCATTCCGCAGGGCTCCAAACACGGCGGGACTATTCTAGCAATTCCAGCGCAAGGACTGGACAAGGTCTCAACAAGACACTAAGCACATTCCGCGCGTTGACACTGTCGGCGCAGCCTAAAAGGCACCACGGATGGCGAGTTGGCGGAGTGGTGACGCAGCGGATTGCAAATCCGTGTACACCGGTTCGATTCCGGTACTCGCCTCCATCTAAAATCAATGACTTAGCGGATTTTGACGCGGCGGCGCATAGCCCGTCTAAACATTTGTCTAAACATTCTGTTTTTGTTCTGTTCGCATTCTTAGCTCTCCAGACGCATCTGCGTGGCAGTCAACGCGCCGTTGTGACGTGGACCGGGAAGAGAATTTATGGCGTTGTTTCTGCGCACGCGCCTATCGCGCATGCGCGGCTAGATGAAACCGTAGCCGGCGCAAAGTGGACACCTCCTGGTCCTTCGACCGAGGCACCCGCCACATCTTTCCCGAATTGGCTTTCCGCGTTGGTCCCGTCGCTTAAATACAAGACCTTCCCCAAAACATATAGCGCACGTAGCTTCGCCAGTGCTCCTGCATCGGTGACAGCGGCGATATTGTGTATCTTTTTGCGTAGCCTGTCGCATAAGAAGTCTGCCTCAGAAAGAAAGACGAGACGTTACACGATTTTTTAGGCTTTTTTGGGGCACCTGTTTTGACGTGATCGTGCCGCTATAAACAGCACTAGCTCTTCGCATTCGTCAGGAGCGGTTTTTCTCGCCGCGCATCTTTTGAGCCGTGACAGCCCTGATCCGTTGACGGACCTTTCTGGTGTAGTGCTGGACCATCGCCGGGCTTTGACCGGTCACCGACGCGATAAGGTCATCGCTGCAGCCAGCCTCTAGAAGCTCACAGGCGGCGTTGTAGCGCCAAGAGTGGATATCGTAGTCCAACGCCCCGATACGATCCCTGACGGCCCTGACAGCCGCTGACGCGCCTCTGTAGGACCAGCGATTCGATCCGCGCTCATTCGTCAGGATAAAGACCGAATGGCGGCTGGCGGCGTCCAGAGCGCTTTGCAGCTCAGGCAGGATCGGAACCCAAAGTTCTTTCGAGGTTTTGCTTTGCCGAACCCAGACGGCTCCATCTTCGATATTGGACCAGCGCATGTTTAGGACATCGCTGATCCTTTGGCCGGTTCCGACGCACAGTTCCATCACAAGCCGCTCTCTGCTGCCGAGAGGGCAGGCTTCGCGGTAGGCGTCCAGAAGCTCGCGCGGCCAAGGCTCGCGCTCTTTCTTCATTGTCTTGAGTTCCGGGACGCCCCGTGCCGGGTTGCTATCCCGCCAGCCTAGATCGACGCAGTGCTCCATTAGAACTCGAAGCACCCGCAGCGAGTAGTTGGCGAAATAGGCTTTGTTGGCATTTGCGTCCCGCAGCTGGATAACGTCCTTGCGCTGCATCTTGGCCGGATTGGCCTCACCCATGATCTCGCGGAAGAAGTCGAGATGTTTGTCGTAATCCAAACCAGTGCGCGGCTTGAGGTTACGATACCTGGGCGACTTACGGTAGTCGTCAATCAGCGCGCCGAAGTTGCGCCGAATGACCCGGCGCGGGCGATCCTTCTGCGAGAGAATGCCCGCATACTCCCGCCAAAATTCTGCTGTCCCAAACTCATTCTGGAATTTCTGCGACGGCCATCCGCGCCGTTGAAAATAGATACCGTTTCTCTGACGGTAGACATGCTTGGGAAGCTCACGTTTTGCCATGACGCATATCTATCTTCTCAAATTCGTCGAAGGTCTCGCCGGAAGATAGTACAATCTCAATCCGCCGTCCCTCTACAGATACGCTGCTGACAAGCTTGCCGGCGCCCTCAAGGACCTTCAGAAGGCTCAGCGCTCTTTGTTCTATAGTTGTTGCAGGCACCGTGGCACCCTGGCTGTATATGTAAAACGATCACATGAGGCACAATATGTTGTGCCTCTACCCCCATCAACACAACATATTGATTTCAGTGCATGCAGCCCGTGAGAGTCGGCAGCTTGCCTTGCGTGACTTGCTTCCCAAGGTCTCTGACCGATTAATACTTTTATGCAGTTAGTGTGAAAAGTCAGAAGCTTACGCGACTTCGACTTAAGAAAATTCGTCGACCAAGAGCTGGTAACGCCGATGTTTTGCGCGACTTGTGGTCGAATGGATGCACGAGCATCATGCAAAACTAGTTGGGCGTACAGTGAATCTAGAAGTTTCCGAGAATAGCGCAGGCCGGTGCGCTTAGCCTCAGGCGAGCGATCTGCGAGGTAACTGGCCCCTACTGCCTTCGTGCCAGGCTAACGGATTTCACCGCCCGATCCAGTGTCGCTGACTGACTTTGGTGTCACTAACTGCGATAAGACGAACAAGAGAGTGTGGGGGATTGGTGGCCGCCCCGCCCCTCCTCCGATACCCAAGGTCTACGGAGGAGCGGGGCTGTCGTGCGATTTAGAATTGAAGTTAGCGCAAGTGGTCAGTGACAGAACGCAAAGCGCTTAGAGCACCGACAGGATACGTTTACGATTTGCTTTCCGGCTTATCAGTGTTTGACTCATCGAAATGTAAGCGCTTGGCTAGGGAGTAATGTAAAGGGGTTCGATTGCATGAATGACGAAGAACCGAAAGCCGGCGAAACAGCTGGTGATTTGATTGAACAAATCGGCGATGTTGCAGGACTTAGCAAACTTTTGGAGGACAAAGATGTAAAAGCGGCGCTCATATCAGAGCTTCGCGACATAGGCTTTCCGATGCCTGGAGTAGTCTATCGTTGCTTGGTTTTCGCAGCCGGTAAATCTGAAGTTTTTCTCGGTGGCGCTTTGTCTTCGCGCTTGCAGGCCTTTATTGATCGAACGCCCGCCCTCGCGAATTTGGTAAGCAGGGTCGCCAACCTGCACCACGGTGCGAAAGCGAAAGACCTTTTTAAGTCAGAGCTTATTTACGCAATTCGCGAAGGGCGCGAATTCAAACCAGGCATAGAAGTTGATGATGCCACGTCTCTTGAATTTGCCATCGCTTTGCACAGCACCCAGAAGCTAGAGGCGCTGTCCGGCGCAATAGACACCCTTGGGGAGAGCTTGGTAGCAACCTTGAAAGCCGAAATTGCTACGATGGCTCAGGAAGTGTTCCGTCCAACACTTTCATGGCCGGAGGAGGCGACACAGCCGGAAAAACTATCTGCTTATAACCGACTGAAATACACCTCAGGTTTGGATCAATTTCTTGGCCGAGACGAAGAAATAGGGCTTTTGACAGACTTTGCTGGCGATCCGCATTTGGGCGGTTGCTTATTTAATTTCCGGTGGATGCTGCTGACCGGAGAAGGGGGGAGCGGAAAAACACGACTTGCGTATCATTTCACCACGAAGGTTTTGAATTCAGATCATTGGGAGACGGGCAAGCTGGACATTAGCGACCTGAGCCAATTCACCGAACCCCAGAAATGGCGTCCACGAAAACCTACTTTCATTGTCATCGACTACGCGCAGTCCGCACCAGAGGACATACATCGCCTTTTGGCCGCGTTTTCAAGGCAATCAGCGCAGTACGAGTTTCCCGTGCGGCTTTTGTTACTTGAACGGAGCTCGCATTGGACGTGGACTGATAAGCTTCTCCCGGAAACGGGCGGACGTCCTTCCATTTTGGAACATGAGTTCTTGGGCGCTGGCATCGAAGGAAGAACCATATCACCGCTCTTGCCCGAAGTAACGCTTCGCTTGATGGCCGCACGGATCGCCGAGTCAGGTCTGGATGAAGTGTCACCGCATGAATTGTTAGGCTTTGCGCATCAAATTGACCCGGGAACTATAAGTACCAAACAAAGCGGAGAAGTAATTGAGTCGCACACTCCCAGACCTCTTTTTGCTTTAGCAGCTGCTGACGCACTCATTGACGCTATACGGCAAACAGGAGAATTGCCAAAAAGTCTTAGCCGCGAAGAAGTGCTCGAAGGAATCGTCCGCCGGGACCGCCAGACAATTTGGGCAAAGGCTATTCCCGATGACGCTCTGCGAAGGCGCTACGAGCGGGGATTTGCGCTTGCAACTTTGGTACAAGGATTGGCCTTAAGCGAGATGACACAAGCGCGATTCGGCAACGCACTAGATTGGTTACCTCCACTGCCGCCGAATGATGACCAGACGGTATTGTCAGCTTTTGGCTGTACTGAAGGCTATTGGCCACAAATGGAACCTGACATTCTGGGGGAATTCTTCTTTGCCCAGACACTCTTGGAACCGGCTATGCCTGACAACATCCGCCAGCAATTCCTGCTGGGGGCACTGGAATTAAACAAACCTTTTCCAACGGTCAGCCTTTTGCGGTTGGCTCGAGATTTCCCTGAAACAGTCGACCGCCTTGACCTTCCAGCCATCACACGAGCCACAACAAAAATGGATGTCGCAAAGACACTTGCGGGTCTAACTATCGAGTTCGTAAAACTGGTCTACGACCGTGGAACGCTGGCGGAGCGCCAATTGGACGCGCTAACGGACACCATGCCGAAGGATCGCAAAATTGCGCTTGCAGTGGCTATGGCGGTGGCGAATATCTCGATCGACGCCGGCATAGCAGGCGATTGGGAGAGAATTGAAGCGTTGCTCTTACGTCTTGATAAGCTTCGCGAGGCCTTCCCCAAGGATCACGAGATTGCACGTGCCGCGGCTCTGAACGCGGCAAACATCTCGAACTACGCCGGCAAAGCCGGCGATTGGGCGAGGGTCGCTGCGATGCTCTCGCGTCTGGATGTGTTGCGGGGAGCCTTCCCCGAGGATCGCGAGATTGCGCTTAGAGAAGCTCATTCAGCGGTCAATATCTCGCAGTCAGCCGGCAAAGCCGGCGATTGGGCGAGGATCGATGAGATGCTTTCGCGTCTGGATGCGTTGCGGAGAGCCTTTCCCGAGCATCGCGAGATTGCAAGTGCAGACGCCAATGCAGCGGTCGTTATCTCGGACCACGCCGGCAATGCCGGCGAGTGGGCGAGAATTGATACGATGCTTTCGCGTCTGGATGTGTTGCGGGAGGCCTTCCCCAAGGATCGCGAGATTGCGCTTGCAGCGGCTCAGTCGGCGGCCGACATCTCGACACACGCTGGAAAAGCCGGCGATTCGGTGAGACTCGATGCGGTACTCTCACGTCTGGATGCGCTGCGGGCGGCCTTTCCCGAGGAACGCGAGATTGCACGTGCAGAGGGTCGGTCGGCGATCAACACCTCGAACCTCGCCGGCACAGCAGACAAGTGGCCGAGGATCGATGCAGTGCTATCACATCTGGATGCGCTGCGGGCGGCCTTTCCCAAGGATCGCAAGATTGCACGAGCAGACGCACAGTCGGCGATTAACATCTCGAGCAACGCCGGCCAAGCCGGCGATTGGAAGAGAATCGATGCGATGCTCTTGCGTATCTGTGCGCTACGGGCGGCCTTCCCCGAGGATCGCGAGATTGGATCAGCAGCACTGCAAATCGTTTGTATTGCAGTTTCAGTTATTGACAGCGAGACAGCCCAAGCCCATCGCTTGGCCGAGTTGGGAACGATGATGGACCCGCTTGTTGAACTTCTCGGGTCTGACATGGTTGTTCCCAGGCAAGGCAATCGAAGTTTGACTGTTGGTTTTCTTAAACGGTGGTTGGATGAGCGCGGCGAAGAAGGCGTTTCCAGTCAGACCTGAGGGAACAAACCTCTCAGAGATGATAACGTCAGTAGTACTGCTTCCAAGCTAAATTTGGCACTGAAATTTGTCTAAACATTCGTGCTATGTTCCGCCAATTCTTGCGCTGCATCTAAACCGATTCCTTCGTAAAATCATAAAGATACTAAGTTTTGCAAATCCGTGTACACCGGTTCGATTCCGGTACTCGCCTCCATTTGCTATCAACGAATAAGCGGATTCTGGCGTGGCAAAGCGTCGCCGGCCTAAACATTTTGTTTCATTGCTGTGTTTGTATTTTCGCCACTTCAAACGCATTTATCCGGCGAGGGCAAAGCCTCTCTGAAGCGGGCAAGGAGCACTATTTTGCAATTAGTTTGCGGGCGTGCCAGCGGGCCTCGGCTACGTCCAGTGGCGCGATTGCGCCGCGTCCTATTCCAGGCCGCTCTCGTTGCCAGCCACCAAACCCTTTTTTCAAAACTTTTGCAGATCGTTTGCGCGCTGCTGGAAATTCGCACAAAGTCATCATCAGAGCAGTCGCCAGAAAGCTCGTCACAATCGCGAATACGCTTTGTAGATCACGTCAAAAGTGGGCCCCTCTGCCCACCTAAGAAATACAGTTTCTACGGCCAGAAAAGATTAACTTTTTTAGGTTCGCTGCCTTTACCTTCTTATGCAGAGCAATTGTTCGATCCTGTTATTTCGCGATCTGACGTTCATGCGTTTCGACATAAAGAGGTCCGACCTGATCGAAACGCTCTTCCTTGAACAACCGCTCTAGGATTTCGACGTCGGCTCCTTCAATATCCATCTTGATCAACGCAGGCACCTTCTCGAGACCTTCCAAAAAGGAAAAAAAGTCTATACAATCCACGTCGATCGCCTTGCCATTTTCGGTCAATTCGCCGCCGTCCACTATTGAATGCGACATCATGTCGAGTGGGTTCTTGTCACTCTGGTTTTCCAGCCACAACTTGAGCACGCCTGGCTGCGCTGCGATCGCTGCTTGATACAAGAATACGTTGGAAAAATCTGAGAAACGATCCTTCAAACACGCAAAAAGCCTTGGCTCAGGTTCAAATGCATGGACCTGCGCCCCAGAAGCCGCGAACTTGGCAGTGTAATCGCCGACGTTGGCACCAATGTCCATCACAACGTCATCTGCAGTCAACCTGCCGACGATGCGAATAAAGGCCTCTATTGTTTCGTCCATTCGAACTGTCCGAACGTGGTCAATCCAGGAAAGGTATGCCTTTCGACCTTCTCTACCAGGCAAGAAGCGAAGAAGGCGATGTATCGGCGCCAGTTTCGTCCTTAACCCCAGTCCCCGCTCGTACCATCTTTTACTTGAGGAGTTGTGCATTCCATCCATCGTTTTTCCTTTGGCAAGGTCTCTGAAACGGCGGCAGATTATCCACATCACACTAAGGTCATGGAGCAGAACATGACAACGGCGTTATCTCCGGATCATTTGCGTTCAGGAATGCTTTGGCAGATGCCGTAAACGCAATTCCGGCGCAGTTCTTCATGCTGAAGGCGCCGAAATATGTCGTTCAAATTCAGATAGTTTCGGATTTTCACCGCGACTGATCCGTGTCTCTGATTTGGGCTGATCGTTTTGAAATACTCGGTTTGATCGGCTCGTCTTTGGCCGACCTACTTCTCCCAATGCAAAGGAGGTCTTGGGGCGATGGGGCCACGGCAGGTGTCGCAGGGCGCTTTTCTACGAGTTTTCGATCGAAGAGCACGTGCCGCCGGACCATCTGTTGAGAGCCATCGACAGGTTCGTCACTCTCGATACCATGCGCCGGCATCTCGCTCCTTTCTACAGTTCGAAAGACAGGGCATTGGCCGACCCGAAGCTAACGCTCCGAATGCTGATCGTTTGCTATGCCTTCGGCATCCGTTCGGAGCGGCGGCTCTGCGAGGAAATGCATCTGAGCCTGCCGTAGCGCTGGTTCTGCCGCTTCGATATGGCCGATGCGGTGCCCGATCATTCGACCGTTTCAAAGAACCGGCATAAGCGGCTTGCTTATTTCAACGAAAAACTTTTGGAGCAGGTACCGATTTCAGATCTGGACAATTGGTTGAGCTAGGCTTCTGTAGACCCTTCATTTGATCCGGGCACGCAGGCAGACGTCACAAAGCTCTCTGAGCGGAAAGGCGATATCTTGGGTCTAAATCATCACCACAACGCGCTGATCTTGAAGGTGCTAACAGGTTCTGATGATGGTTTTCACGTGCGTTTCCAGAATCAAGGCCATGAAATTCTGCCCTCCGCGGACCCGCCCCGAGGATAGAACGTCTATGCTTCGGTGAGCTTTGAAGCGGCCTTGGGAGGCTACCGGCGTCTCAGCGTTGCAAGAACCCAGCTGGAAAACTCAGACAAAAGCCCGGTGGACGCCCTGTCGAATGCCTCGATGATCGCCTTGGTTTCGAGGGACTGCGCGGTAAAGTTTGACGAGAATGTCCGTGTTGCAACGATGCGGGCATCGTCTTCCCGGACCATTCTGGAAATGAAGCTTATCCGCACTTCGGCTGTGTCTCGGCTTTCGGTCAACTCGGCCTGAAAATCGGTGAGTTCCGTAATGATCGCGTAATCTGCCCTTGCTCCAAGGGGGCGGCGACCGATGTAGCGGACAGCTTGCGTTGCCTCTATTGACCGCAACAGAAGCGTCTGCAGCATCACGGGCGTTTCATCTCCCCAACGGGCCTGAGGCAGATACTCAGCCTGCAGCGGTCCGGGTTTTATCATGATCCGATCGGTTTGGAGCGCTCCACCGCTTGTCGGAAGCTCAATCGTGACATCTACGGGAATAACGCGGCCTGGCCGCGCCCCGGAGGGTCCGGGCGCGCGCAGTTCATAGACATCGAGCGGCGTGGAGGCCGACCCCAAAGCCGTTAGCGCACTGCATCCTCCCAATGAAAAGACATGGGTGGCGACCAAGAGCGCACGAAGCAACGATGGAAGAGTCACATTAACCTCATCTTCTGAATTCCGGCGCTTCCCTGCTCAGGAAAAAGCGGGCTGGATCGCGTTCTATCTGTCGTGTCAGCCGATCCAGATTGGAGATCAATGTCCGCGTTTCGGCCGCAAGTCGAGTGTAAAGCGGCAGTGCCGTTGAGGTGAACCGCTCCACGTCCGGCGCCATCGATCGCGACAGATCGCGAAGAGTGTCGAAAGCCTCGGACGCGGATCGGCCTGCAGATCTCAGGTCTTCCGAAATAAGCGGAAGATCGTCCGAAACTTCCGCCACCGCTGCATTAAGAGATCCAAGAGTTGTTTCCAGATTTGTAATGATCTTTGAAATTTCCTCGTTTATCACGCGGTCAGCTCCGGAAAACGCGCGTTCGGCCGCGCTCAAAGCACGGTCTCCTGTTTCCAGCGCGGCATTGATCGCACCGAGTGTATCATTTGCGTTTCGGAAGGCTTCTGTCGCCTCGACAAGCGTCACTTCGGCCTTCTGCGCGATCGTATCGATCCGTCCGCTCGCGGATGTCAGGTTGTCCGCCACGTCCTGAATGACTTCAGATGACGTCTGCGTCGCGCTGCGGATGTCAGCGACAATAGCCGGAAGGTCAACTTCGGCAGCTTGCCCGATCGCGGATACCGCCTTTTGCGCCTCCGCGATCAAAGCGCGGCTCTCCGCCAGAAGCGGAGTCGCATCGGTGTCGATCATGGCCTCGATACTACCTGCTGCATCGCTTACCGCGTCGGCGGTGTCCTCAAAGCGGGTAACGACACCATTGACGCCCTCAAGAGTCGTGCGCGCTTCCTCAAGCCGCAGGGTTGCTGTCTTACTCGTGGTGTCGAGGCTCCGCATTAGCGATTGTGCGTCTTCACTGAGCACCGTGACCTGCTCTCGCAAGTCATTCACCGTCTGCCGCACATCCCTTGTAGCCTCTGTAAGGTCCGTCGAAATGTAGGTTTCGGTTTTTGCCAGCGTGCCCTGTACGTTTTCCAGCGTGTCCGATCCCTGCGCGACGATCGTTTTCGCCTCTTCCGAGAGCTCGCCGATGGAAACAAGCGTATCATCCGCCGTCTCAAGCACACCGCTGAGGTCCACCGTCAGGGTCTCGAGAATCTCGTTGAAACGCCCGACCCGCTCAGCAAATTTCGAGACGGTATCAGCGACCGACGAGAAGTCATCGAGCGTGCTGGCGAAATCCTCTGACGCAGCTTCCACATTCACCAGAATGCGTTGAATCCGTTCTTCGTTTTCCCCGCCCAGAAGGCTGCGGATCTGTTTGACGATCTCGAGCGTTTCGGAAATCAGCTCAGGCGCGTCTTCCGAGAGCGTCTGAAGTGTCGATCGGCCTGCTTCGATCTGAGGAACAGGATCCGCATCCGTGCCGGTCAGTAGCGGTGCAGAAGGCGTGCCCGGGCCGATATTCACGAAAGACACGCCCGTGACCCCCTGCGCCTCGATGGTTGCCACGCTATCCACACGAACGGGTGTATCTCCGTCCACCTCAACCCGAACCTCGATTGAGCCGTCCTGATCCGGGGACAGCCGGACATTAACGACCTGGCCGACCGGCAAGCCGCTGAACCGCACATCCGATGCGTTCCCCAAGCCGGAAACAGACGAAAAGCGGATATCGTAGTAATCGAACTGCCGGTCCAGTTCGACGCGGACAAACAACAGAAAAAACGCAAGAATTCCAACGAACCCTGCAATCGTGAAGGCCCCGATGAGAATGAATTTCGCTCGTGTTTCCAAAAACCGGGTTCCTACTTGCCGCCGGGGCTTTGCATCTGAGCGGCTCTGGCTCTTGGCCCATGGAAATACTCATGAACCCAAGGATGTTCGACTTTCAACATTTCCTGCATCGTTCCGGTCACCAAGACCTTTCGGTCTGCCAGAACGGCGATGCGATCACATACGGCGTGTAGCGTATCAAGATCGTGCGTCACAAGAAACACGGTAAGTCCCAGTGAGCGGCTGAGACTGCGGATCAAACGGTCGAAAGCCGATGCGCCAATCGGGTCGAGGCCGGCGGTCGGTTCATCGAGAAACATGATCTCGGGATCAAGCGCGAGCGCGCGGGCAAACCCGGCGCGTTTGCGCATCCCGCCCGAAAGCTCCGACGGATACTTTTCCCCCGCAAGATAGGGCAATCCGACCATCGAGATCTTGAGATCCGCCAGTTCTGCGCGGATGCGAGGATCGAGACCGTCAACCGCCCGCATGGGCACTTCCACGTTTTCCCTCACAGTTAGTGAAGAAAACAACGCTCCGTCCTGGAACATCACACCCCATCTCTGCTCCAGTGCTGCGCTCGTGTCTTCGTCCGCCTTCAGGACGTCTACACCCAGCACGTTCACCGAGCCTTCTGCGGGTCTTTGAAGGCCGGCAATCGTCCGCAACAGGACAGACTTACCCGAGCCTGACCCGCCGACCACACCGAGGATCTCACCCCGAAAGACATCAAGATCGAGGTTCTCGTGCACCACGTGCTTGCCAAACTGGTTGCGAACGCCACGCACCCGTATGACCGCTTCTGACTGGGCAGGCTTCGCGGTCATATACCCATCCTTGCAAAAAAGATCGAGAACATCGCGTCTGCGACGATGACCGCAAAAATCGAAATTACGACAGAATTCGACGTCATTCGGCCAAGTGACTCCGCGTTGCTCTGCACTTGCATCCCCGCATAGCACCCCACGACACCGATGATCAGAGCAAAGACTGGCGCCTTCACTAGGCCGACGAAAACATGTGCGACATCCGTGTTTTCGATCAGGCGCGTGGCGAACATCTCGGGCGAAATGCCGAGGTCAGCCCAGGACATAAGCGCCCCGCCGATCAACCCCGATGCGTTCGCGATAAGACCGAGGATCGGCAACATGAAAAGCAGCGCCAGAATTCGCGGCACGAAAAGCGCCATGGCCGGATCAATCCCAAGCGTTCTCATGGCGTCGAGTTCCTCTCGCATCTTCATGGATCCGATCGCGGCAGTGAACGCCGATGCGGTGCGACCGGCCACGATGATCGAGGTCAAAAGGATACCCAGTTCGCGCAGAATCGAGATCGCTATAAGGTCCACGACGAACACCTCTGCGCCGAACTGCCGCAATTGCGTCGAGCCTTGAAAAGCAAGGACGACCCCGATCAGAAAGGCCATCAAAGCGACGATCGGTACGGCCTTGAGCCCCACTTCTTCGCAATGATGCACCAAAGACGTGAAGCGGAATTCGCGCGGATGCAGAAAAGATCGCCCGAGCCTCGCCAGAAAAAGCCCTAAATAGCTCGTCAGGTCCAAAAGAAACCCAACGCCAGAACCGACTTTGCGACCAACGATCTCCAGAAGGTCACTCAAAGACCGCTTGCGCGGCTCCACCTCTTCCACCGACGGCCAGGATTTCGTCACCACATCCAGAAGGCTTTCCGCCTCGGGCGTCACGCCGACGACATCGAACTTCTGCCCGGCGCCTTCGACACGCCGTCGGAGCGCGACAAGGCTCCAGGCGCCCGCGGTATCCAACCTACGGACGTCCGTCAGGTCGAGACTGACCGCGCCAGAAGCCTCGAGCTTGGACAAGGTTTCCTCAAGCTGCGTGACGGATCTCACCGTCAAGTCCCCGCGCAAAGCGACCCGTGCCGGAACCTCACCCATGGCAACTTCACAGCAAAATAAGTGATCCTGTTCCAAGCTTTCTCCGCCGCTGGTAACTTTTGCCGACCTATGGGTCCGCAAGCATTCATCAATATGCTCGCGCTTTACGATTGCGCGTGATCAACCCTAGTTCAAGAAGGTGGCAGCGCCGCAAGTGTCGCTCTTGAATTTTGTCTTCTGTATGCAACGCCCTTGATGAAGAAAACACCCTTAGAACTGGCCCCGTAACAAAGTGCCGGTCTGAACAGCCAGTTCCATCTAGAAGGGGACGGCGTGCATCAAATTAGGCTCACAATGAGACAGCGGCACTGCGAAGGCTGTACGCTAGGTTCCGCAACAAAGTGCTCATTGACGAAATCTTCTAACGCCTCTGTGCGGCCAGAGTGCCGATTGAACAATGACGCGTTTAAAGAACACGGTCGGGCCGCATAAGTCATTGGAATATCGACTACCCGCACCGGAAAACTTCGGAACACGGCACAAGAGGCGAGCAGAGCAACTACAATCAAGCCGGACCACCCTCTAGGGGCATAGACCAACGTCGAAGCAAGACCCCCTCGCGCGCAAACGATGACACGCCTCGTGCAATTAAAGGTAGAATTTTTTGGGATTTCGTAATATATTGCGGTAGTAGATTTGATTTATACCAAGCAGATTTCCCATGAAATACGCGACTTTTTCATGGCCGATTGCTGGCGGACGTGACAGGACTTCAAGGCTCTCAGATATGGGCGCATGGTGGGTCCGATTTGGTGAAGATGTATTTGTTTATGCCGCTGACAGCAAATGGCGCAGCGTTGCCGACAGCTTAGGTCGGGCCGACCCCGAAGGCGATGTCCGAAAGGGCGACATGCATCTTGTGGTCCAGAAGGGCAGAGTTTTCCAACTGGAGAACCCCGATGTTCCGGTTCTGATGGACAAGGGTCGATTTCTGGTGGTCGAACTCGACAGCGCCACTGCGAAACGTCTGGGCAAACGCGACGAACCATGTTTCCACATCGAGCCCCTGCGCGAAAACAGCGTGGTCTTCGAGACGCTCGCGCCGAAAGCGCGAAGCGCACCCGCCTCGGCGGTGGTCCGAATTGTAGAAGACCTGAGCCGCGCCACTTTGGAAAAATCGCTGTCGAAACTGGTGTCCTTCCGCACCCGGCACTCTCTTTCGGCCGAATTTCAAGATGCCGCGACCTGGGCCCGCGACAGGTTGACAGAGTATGGCATGACAACCGATCTCGTCGAAATCGACGTAGCCGGCAGAACATCCCTGAATGTGGTCGGGCGCAAGCCCGGCACCGGCACGGACAAGCAGGCCGTGCTGGTCGTGGCCCATCTTGACTCGGTAAATGCCGTTGATGGTCCGGATGCGCCCGCCCCCGGCGCCGACGACAATGCTTCCGGTTCGGCGGGTCTTCTCGTTCTGGCCGAAGCCATGGGCAAGCGAAATTTCGATCATGATCTGATCTTTATCTTGTTCGGCGGCGAGGAGCAGGGCCTGCACGGATCGGTGCAATATGTCAGCACGCTCGACACCGCAGAACGGGACCGGATCAAGGCCGTGCTGAACATGGACATGATCGGCACAATCAATTCCGACCCACAAAGCGTGCTGCTTGAAGGTGCGGACCTGAGCCAGTCCATGATCTACGGCCTTGCGACCGCCGCGGCCCAAGTGACTTCCCTAAGCGTGCAGACGTCCCTCAACCCTTTCGCAAGCGACCATGTCCCGTTCATTCGCGCAGGTATCCCGGCCGTGCTGACCATCGAAGGCGCGGACAGCGCAAACGACAGCATCCACACCGCTGACGACATCCTGTCCCACGTCAATCCCGGTTTCTCGATGGAAATCCTTCGCATGAACGCCGCCTATCTGGCGATCGAGGCAGGGATCGCGACGGATGCCCCCGTGGCCGAGCCGGAGCCCGCGGGCCAACCCGTCGGGGGCTGCAGCTGTGGCTGCACGGGCCTAGGCGATGCCCTTTCTGCAGATGAGATCGCAAGAACCAATCAGCTTGCCGCGCATTATCAGGCTTTGTTTGCGCAATATGCGCGCCTTCACAACGAAGGCAAACTCACTCATTTCGATTTCACTCAATGGCAGCAGGCGCGCGCGGCTTATAGCACGGCGATGGCCGCTGCCGGCCGCGGCGGGGCTCCGGGCCAATGGTAGTGCGGCCTGTCATATTGGCTTCGGCCGTCGTACTGCTTGGTACAGGCGTTATTGAGACCAGGGAGATTGCCATGGCAGACCAAACAATGCTCGCTCGCGAATGGGTGGAAGTACAGGAAGAAAGCTCCGGCGACCGGCTTGTCCTTAGGCCGCTCGATTATCCTGTCGCGCCGACCCGCGGCGGGCGGCGGCACCTGGATTTGTCCACCAGCGGCGCGGCAAGCAACCTCGCCCAAGGTGCAACCGACGAAATCAGCATGGTCAGCGAAGGCGGCTGGTCCCTGCAAGAAGATATTTTACGGCTCGATTTGGAGGGCTGGAACGGAACTTACGAAGTTGAAGAGATCGGGGACAAGATCCTCGTTTTGCGTCGGCGCTGAATGCGCCTTGGAACCTAGTAAATTGTTTGCCGCGTTTTCGGCTGAAATCATTTTTTAGGAGGAAGTCATGGCAGAGGAAGAAACCCCGCGCCATCGCGGCTGTGGCACCATGTCGGTGCATCGCCGCTTGCTCGATACCGATCCAGGCTATGCGCGTCGTCTTGCGCGGATCGAAGAACAGGCGTTTCGCGCACGAAGCGGGTTTATGGTGGCCCGACCGGGATGCACGCTCATTCCGGTGGTCGTGCACGTCGTCTACAAGACGGACGCGCAAAACGTGTCCCAAGCACAGATCGACAGCCAGATCGACGTGCTCAACCGAGACTTTCGGAAAACCAACCCGGACGTCTCCAGCGTTCCGGCCCCCTTTTCTCCCCTTGCGGGAGATGCGCGGATCCAGTTCGAACTGGCCAGCACCGATCCGCAAGGCAATCCTCACAGCGGCGTCATCCGCAAAGAGACCGACCGCGACAGCTTCAGTTCGAACGATGACGTGAAATTCGATGCACGTGGTGGGTCTGATGCATGGCCCAGAGACGAATATCTCAACATCTGGGTCTGCCAGCTTTCTGGAGGACTTTTGGGATACGCGCAGTTCCCCGGCGGCCCCGCAGATACCGATGGCGTCGTGGTGACGCATACCGGTTTCGGTACCACCGGCACAGCGGCGGCACCCTTCGACAAGGGCCGGACAACGACACATGAAATCGGTCACTGGCTGAACCTGCGCCACATCTGGGGCGATGACGGGGCGGGCTGTTCAGGTTCGGACTTCGTCGACGATACGCCGAACCAGGGCGGACCGAACACGGGCAAGCCAACATTCCCTACGATTTCGTGCAACAACGGCCCGAACGGCGACATGTTCATGAACTACATGGATTATGTCGACGACGATACCATGGTCATGTTCACCGAGGGCCAGATTCAGCGGATGCATGCATGCCTTGACGGCCCGCGCAGTTCTATCGGCACCTCAATTCCGTGTGGCCCGGGTCCAGTAGTCAAACTGCCCAAGGAGCCCCCGAAGGAGATCATCAAGGAGTTTCCGAAGGATCCCCCCAAGGAATTTCCGAAAGATCCGCCGAAAGAAATCATCAAGGAGCTGCCAAAGGATCCGCCAAAGGACTTCCCGAAGGATCCGCCCAAGGAGTTCCCGAAAGACGGACCAAAGGACTTCCCGAAAGAATTCCCGAAAGATCCGCCGAAGGAAATTCCGAAGGATCCTCCCAAGGAATTCCAAAAGGAACCTCCCAAGGACTTCCCGAAGGAAGGTCCGTTCGATCCGGGGCCCAAGACGCGCGATCCCGGGCCGAAATCAGTATTCGAACCCGGCCCAAAGTCTATCCTGGAACCCGGGCCAGACCCAAAATCCGTGTTGGAGCCTGGACCGAAAACGGTGTTCGAGCCAGGTCCGGGACCGAAAACGGTATTCGAACCGGGTCCCAGCCCGAAATCGGCGCTCGAACCGCCCATCGGACCAAGCCCCGGACCGTTCCCCGGCCCGATCCCAATACCGCTTGCAGGATCCGGTCAGCCGGCCACGCCGTTCGTGCTCGGAACCGGCCGGCCAGAGGAAACCGGTCAGGCAGATGGAACCGCATCGGCTTTGGGTCAGTATGCGCAGCTCTTGGCTCAATATGCAGGGCTGTATCAACGCGGCATGCTGGATGCTCAGGGTATGGCTGCATGGCAGCAGCTTTATGCGACCTATCGTCAACTGGGCGGACAGTGACTGTCTTACCAGAGTTCTTGGCCCCGGAGTTCACCCCGGGGCCTTTTCATGCGGACTGCCAAATACTTTGAAAGGGGAGGACGCACGTGATCCTCATTATTTCTTTTCTGGATAACGCCCATGTTGAGCGCGTCACACGTCATCTGACGCGAGACTATGAAATCGTTGACCTGTCATGGTTTCCCAAGGACATGCGCATGCACGCCATGATCTCTCCCGAGGTGGACGCCATGGCGCTAGACCTACCCCACGGAAGAAGACTGGATCTCGACGAAGTCGGGGCGGTCTGGCACCGGCGCATTCGGCCTTTCGAACTGGATCCCGCGCTGACGGAAGAAACAGCGCGCAGCTTCGCCTGGTCCGAGGCTGCAGAGTCTTTGCCGGGTCTTTGGTACGGGATGGACTGTTTCTGGATGAATCCACCTGATACCGACGAACGAGCCATGAAAAAGGTGTACCAGCATCGTTTGGCCGCACAATTGGGCCTTAGGGTGCCGGAAACCCTTGTGACGAACGATCCCGAAACGGCCAGAGCCTTCGTTGAACCGCGCATGGCCAGCGGCGTGATCCGAAAGGCCTTTCGGAACCATCCCTCTGCGCCACGACAAACCCTGAAGGTTGGACCGGCCGAACTGGAGCTGATCGATACCGTCCGCTTCACCCCGGTAATCTTTCAGGAATATATCCCTGTCGCGCTTGACCTGCGAGTGACAGTGGTCGACGGAGAGATCTTCACGGCGTCGTTTCGGTCGGACCCGCAATACGATGTCGATTATCGCGCGGGGATCGGAACCGCCGAGGTTGCACCTTATCAATTGCCCGACGACATTACCGACAAGCTGCGCGAATTCATGAAGCGTTTGGGACTTGCCTTCGGCGCCGTCGATTTCCGGGTTACGCCAGAGGGTGAGCACGTGTTCTTTGAGGTCAATCCCGCGGGCGAGTATCTTTTCGTTTCAGATCGGATCGACCTTCCGATCCCTCAGGCAATCGCCGCGACGCTGGAACGTCACGACGCCGCCCACAGCAGGTGACAAGCATTCCGGAGGCGCCAAAAAGCAAGAACACCCGGTGTTCGAGTATTCACGCTCCGGTATCACAGATCATCCGTGGTTGCTCGAAGCAACGGCAAGCCTACGGTGACGCGTCCTGACGCGATGTGTCAGGAACCGCATGTCGCGCCTACCGATCAATCCTCTTTCCGCTGGGTGATCGCGATGCCGTCTTCGATCCTCTCGTTTGGATGAACCAAAACCCGGTCGGTGTCCGAGACGCCGCTCAGAACCTCGGCAGAAAGATCATTTGTGCGTCCGATGCGGACCTCTCGCAAACGCGCGGTGTTACCATCCGCAATGAAAACCGCCCATTCTCCGTTCTGCCGGAACAAAGCGCTCAGCGGAATTTGCAACACGTTATCCTTCTCCCACTCCACGATACGCAAGAAAACAGAGTACCCATGCCCAAGAGATAGACGCTCTTCGAGAGGGGATACGAGTTCGAACACGATATTGACCCTTTGTTCCTCGATACCGAGTGCCGAAATTTTTGTGAAACCGGACGGTTCGATTTCCGAGATCCGTGCGGAGAGCGTACCCGGTCCGCCCCATCTTTCGACGATGGCGCGATCCCCGACCTGAAGGCGAACGGCATCGGTCGACAACACGTCCGCTACGATCTCAAGATCCTCCGGGCGACCGATCGATAAAAGGTTCGTACCGGCAAGCACCGGACGTTCGCTGATCACATCGATATCCAGGACAAGACCGTCGACCGGCGCGAGAATTCGCAAACAGCAATCGTCATTCGATCGGGCAAATCCCGCGGGATCCATCAGTGTCGCTCGTGCCCGATCAAGCGTGCCCTCTGCCATTTCGAGATTGGAAATGGCGGCCTGACGCGCGGCTTTGCGGACGCCTAGGGTTTGCTCGGCATTTTCCAGACGGGTGAGCGACGCGACACCGCGGTCGACCAGTTCCTTCGTACGGCGGAATTCACTCTCGGCAAGTTCCAGCTCTTCTTCGATCTGTTGCAGGCGACTTTGCGCCACGTGCAGGCCCGCCTCTGCCTCGCGCAGGGCAGCTTCGGCCTGAATGCGGCTGCGGGGATCCAACGGGTCGGACGCGGCCGGATCAATGATGGCGACAACTGTCTGGCCCGCTGCGACCGGGTCCCCCACCCTGACCGGGGACCGGCGCGCCACGCCACGGATGGTTGCCGCCACATCGTAGATTTCGGCAATCCTTGTTTCGCCCTCGACGTCGACCGTCACTTGCATGTGCGCACGCGCAGCGGTCACGATATCCACCGGCACGGGTTCGGTTCGGAACGCGACGAAGCCAAGCATCGCGACCGTCAGGCCGCCAATGACTGTTAACATCACAGTGCTTGTCTTCATTGGATTTTCCTACTCACGTGTCTTCATCACCTGCACCAGATCAAGCCTGTCGAGACGACGCCGGACGACCAGAGCCGAAACCAATGCCGCGCACAAAACAACCAGGCTCGCCTGCGCAAACCCGGCGGGCTTGAGCACCAGCGGAATTTCATAGAGATCGCTGGTCGATCCCGTTGCAAGAGCCTGCGCTATCGCCGCGCCGAGCAACCAGCCAAGAGGTTGCGCCAGAAGGGCCAATGCCATGGTTTCACCAACAAGAATGAAAGACACTTCGCCACGCGAAAAACCCAGGATGCGCAGGCTCGCCAACTCTCGGGCGCGTTCGGACAACTGTATGCGCGCGCCATTATAAGCCACACCTATGGTTATCAGCACGGCGACCGTCAGGTAGATCGTCGTCATGATATCGATGTTCTTCTGCACGGTCTCCTCGAAGGAACGGCGCATCTTGTTCATCTCGATCAGGCCGGTCAGTTCAGGTGTGCTTTTCAGTACGTCATGCAGGTCCGGCAAATGCTGCGCATCGACTTGCAGATTGGCCACTGAAATACGCGGGGCCTGACGCAAGAGCCGGCTGAGCGCGTCGATATCCATGTAAGCCCCGAGACCGATATATTGTGTGACGATCCCTGCGACCGGAACTGCATGGGTTTCATTTATCCTGCCCAGAAATTCTACGCTGACGATATCGCCCGGACTGACGCGCAATTGGTCAGCCAGACGTTGCGACAACATTACACCCGTCGCTGGCGGGTCGACCGATCTGCCATCTGACGCAATGATCCGCGTCAGATCAGAACCGGGGCGTCGCGCTTCGATTTCGACCCGCTTTTCGCGATGTCCATGACGCAGGACAGCGGGTTCGAACTGCTGACCTTCGGCGCGGATCACACCGGGTAATCGCATGACATCCGACAGCACGGATTCCGGAATGTCCGGATCGAACAGCAGCATAGCATCCTGTCGGTTGGATCTATCGAAAGTGGTCGATACGAGCAAATCGAGTGCCGCCGGGAAAAAGCTGGTGGCCACCAGCACGCCGACGGCAAGGGCCATCCCAAGCGATGTCAGCGCGGTGCGCATCGGCCAACGTAAGAGGCTTCGCATAATCATCACCACACCCTGCGAAAGATGAAGACCGGCCATCGCCCGGTCAATCAAAGTCCGCTTGAAACGCGGCGGCGCAGGCGGCGCCATGGCGACCGCGGGGGGCAAGCGCGCAGCCCGAAGCGCGCTACGGGCCGCGCCCAAGGCCGCACTAACGACGGCAAGAAGGCCAGACAAGGCATAGGCACCGTAACCAAGATTATAGATCAGGTACGGAAAGTCGAAGAACTGTGCGTAAAGTCGTGCGAGAGCCCTCGCAAGCCACGTGCCGGCGCCCCAACCAAGCAATATTCCGGCAACCGCAATCAGGACCGCAAGCATAAGATAGTGCAGACAGATTTCCCCATCAGAGTATCCGATGGCCTTGAGCAAACCGATTTCGCTGCGTTCAAGTGCGACAATCCGGCTGATCACCATACTGACGAGGAACGCCGAGATGGCATAAAATATCGGCGGCAGGATCAATGCGCTGGTCTTCAACTGGGCAAGTTCGGATTCTATGAAACTATTGGAAATCTGCAATTCGCGGTCATAGGCGCCTACTCCGCCATAAGGCTCGAGCAGGTTGTCCAGACGATCAATCACATCATCGCTGCTCATTCCGCGGTTAAGCTTTACCGCCAAGCTGTTGAATGCGCCGTCCATATCAAATGCCGCCTCGACGGCGATTTCAGGCATCCAGAGCACGCCGAACGTTTCGTTATCCGGCATCAGCGCGCCCGGACCAATCGTGTAGATGAATTCCGGCGACAGGAATGTTCCTGTGATCAGCAATTCGCGCCGGTGACCATTTAGATTGGCACGAAAGGTATCGCCAGGCTGCAGATCGTTGGCCTTGGCAAATGGCGCGTTCACGGCGACCTCGTGAGCAACGTCCGGCGAAGGTAATCGCCCCACCTGCAGCACCGGCAGGTTCAAATGCGGAACGCCCGTCTGCGGCAGCGAAAGAATTCGCGCGGTGACCGTTTCCTCTTGCCCAGGGACATCCAGCACCGCGAACTGCGAAATACGGGCATCGGCTGCGCGCACGCCGGGGATTTTGCGGATCTCCTGCATAACCCAGAGAGGCGCACGCTTTGCGTCTGCAAAGACGTCCGCGAAACGATTGCGCTCATAATAGGCGCTGCGAGTTTCTTCGAGGGAAACGAATGTGCCAAAAGTTGTCAGAAGGATTGCTACGCCGCAGGCCAGAACCAACGCGATCGCAATCGCCTGAGCCCAGAGACGCCGGAAATCACGCAACAGCTTGCGATCAAGCGTTGTCATCCGCAGCCCCTACCAACTGATTTCCGACGGCGCGAGGCGCATGGCGTTTTCCTCAACGTGATCAATGCGCCCATCTAGGAAATACACCACGCGATGGGCCATCCGGCGAATGGCGGCGTTATGCGTTATAACAACCGTGCTCGTGCCGAGCCTGTCGTTCACATCCTGCAACACCTCCAACACCTGCACGCCGGTTTTGCTATCGAGCGCGCCGGTCGGTTCGTCGCACAAAAGCACCTCCGGTCGTTTCGCGATGGCGCGCGCGATGGCCACACGCTGTTGCTCGCCGCCCGACATTTCGGCGGGAAAATGATCCAGCCTGTGCTCAAGCCCGACCTGAGCCAAGGCCTCGTCCGCCGGCATAGGATCGGGCGAAACATCAGTCACAAGCTGCACGTTTTCTCGCGCCGTTAGGCTTGCGACAAGGTTATAGAATTGAAAGACAAAACCGACGTGATCGCGTCTGTATCGGGTAAGGCCCCGGTCATTGAGCGCGGACAGTTCAAGATTGCGGAACCAAACCTTGCCCGAGGAGGCATGATCCAGCCCACCCAAGATGTTCAGAAGCGTCGATTTTCCACTTCCCGACGGTCCGAGCAAAACGACCAGTTCGCCCGCATTTAACGTGAGGTTCACGCCATCAAGTGCTCTTACTTGAAGTTCGCCGGAGTCGTAGATCTTGGTCAGTTTCTCCGTCACAAAAATCGTGTCCAAATCAAGATCCTTTCCGGCGGGAATTCTATCAACCGTGCGCCTTCATGCCTTGACCTGCCTCAACCGGAGTTTCGGAACAATGTCATACAGGCAAGTGTCCGCCAGACCGATAGGCGCGGTATCACTCAAGGCATTATCAGACAAAAATGATTATGTGCCGCGAAGAATCCGTCCACACATGTGGATGCTCAAAACGTCAGGCAAATCGTGCTGACGCGCCTGATCCGTTCAATGATCGAGTTCAAGCAGATCCTCATTCGGGGTAAACGGGTCTACGGTGGGAAGTACTTCTTTATGCTCCGGGATATCTTGATCATCCAACCGGCTGATAAGTAAATTGTATTCTGGGCGAGACATATCGATGCCCCCATTTATGCCCCTTGCAGGGCTTTTCCCTGCCGTTTTGCGGTAAAGCGCGTACGACCACACGTAATCACATACCTTCGTCAAACCCATTGCTGGCCATCAGCGCGCAGAAGGCCGCGACGAGACACGAAAGACATGTCGCGACCGCTGCATATACGAACTCCATCTCTGCAAGTATCGCGACCGTCGCAATACCGCCGAGCCGCGCGAATGTGATGTCCAGACTCGTTGAGACAGCGCTCATACCGCTGGAAGCTAGCCTCAGAATCAATTGAGTTGACGGCGCGTTGCTGCAGGCCAGACCCGAACCGACGAGAATCGATGACAAAATCGGCAGCAACAGGTTTTCATCGAAGTACAACAGCGGCAGTCCGGCGGCGATGAGCAGCGGGGCGGCGAGCATAATCATCCGGATATGCGGCTTGTCCACCATGTTCCGCAAGAGCGTACTCAAGGCAGAATAGGTCAGCCACAGGATCGTAAGTGCGAAACCGATGCTCGCCGCCGTGACTTCGTTCTTCGACAGCCAGACCGGAAGCCGGAACAAGTAGTAGGTGATAGCCCCGTAGGTGCAGAACACGTAGACAAAGGTCACCCAAAGGTCCCGGGCCCTAAACAAGGCGGAATAGTCCGTCTTCGGTTCGTGGCCCAAAGCCAGATCAACGGTGGTCTGTGATCGATTGAGGACAACCAATGCGACCCCCGCCAGCATCGCGGTAATGATGAAAGCGAAATGCCATCCATACTCGACCAGAAAGCTACCATAGAAAAGCGGTGCAAAGGCAGCAACGTAGCCCGCGATACCTCCCCAGAAGATAAGTGCCTTACCCGGTTTGTGGGGTGACGCACGTGTCAGAAGTATGGGCACGAGCGGCGAAAAGATACCAGCACCGAAGCCCTGCAGTATGCGCCCGACCATGAGCGCCACGAAGCCGTCCGCGGCCGCCACCAGGACTGACCCGCCCGCGAAAAAGGCAACCCCGCAACAAAAGACTTTCTTCGTGTCGAACCTGTCACCAGACCACCCCCCCGAGCAATACGCCGACTGCGACGGCAATGCCGTATAGATTAAATACCCACGCCAATTCGCCGATCGACAGGCCGAACTGCATTTGGATTGCCGGTAGGAGCAGCGGAACCAGCGTGATCTCCATTACGAACGCGGTATTTGCCGCGACGGGGCCTATGATCGCGCTGCGTGGCGACACGGCGATGGGGCTTGCCGTGCCGAATTCTGGCGTCTGGGATGTCATTTAGAAATTCCGACGGTCAGACAGTGACTCTAGCCGTCAAATGGTCCGGCGTCTCATCGGAGCGAGTGGTCGATTGAACCGCCGAAACCTTAGCCGCGCGTAGGATTTTTTCCGGCGGCTGCGCGAGCATTTTGGCCATGTCACTGGCCCCCATCCAGATCAAATGGTCCTCATCGGTCACCTGTTGGTCCGGGCCCAACCATCGACCGGGTTCACAGTGACAGTAACCATATCGAAGATGGGCCCCCTTGGCGGCCAACTGCTTTGGCACGAGCGCAAAAACGAATGACGGGTTCCAGGTTCCGACCATGATCTCGAACAAGACGCGCGACAAAAGCGACGTCGCACCCTGGCTGCGCGGGCCGCCAAGACCGCTAGCGCGCAGCCAGAACTCGCCCTGATAGCAGACCTTGCCAGTGATTTTTTGAAGCGCTTCGGGGCCAGAATAGAAGGTAAGATCCGGGTCTGGCGTTGTATCGGGGGTGATGTACTTGTGGCGATGTATCTCCAGGTGCCTTGCGAGTGAAATCCCCGACAGGTCAAGAAGACGCACGGCCTGGGTGTGAACTAACTCGCGATTTGCGTCGAAACCACAAACCCAGAAACCGTTGGCCTGGTCGATATACGAGCTCGCCACGTCAAACATCGGATAGATCGCACTGCGACCGGTCTGCTGGCTCCTATAGGCGCGATACTTGGCAAAATCGTCGCCGATTTCTAGAAAAATTCCCGACGCCTCGAGATCGGCAAGGATCCCGGACAGGCTACTAACCGATGCAAACAGTTTACTTGGCGTCATGCCCATCCAACCCGTCCCATTCTCTGGTTAACGACTTCAGGCTCCCATCAAATGGTTAATGATGTGTTAGTCGCTTTTCTGCAGTTTGCGGGATCTCCGATCTTTGTGCGGTCTTCATGTGCAAGTTGCCAGACCCTCCTGCGGCGGCTGTCCGTGCAAAGGCATGCGCTCACAAGGCGAAGCACCGAAACCAAAAGCGGCCAAAGTAAGGATTACTCATAGAATTAAGGGCAACAGGCCGCATGCTCCGCACTAGTTCCAACCGTTTGTTTTTAAAAGTTATTACCGAGACTGCCTGAAAGCCGGTGGGAATACAGACTACGGTGCCGGATCAAATCCTACGGCCTGCCGAACGACAATGCGGCATCCCAAAGGCGGACACGCAAGCGAAGCCATGAATTGGTCAAATCTGGCAAGGACTATCGGCGCGAGAAAGGAGTCGCCATGAGCCTCGCTAGGATGTTCGATAATTTCTGCCTCGTGTCCTACCCACCACCTGGGTCTGTAAACGTGTGCATCGGCCCTCCCGTTGAAGGCCCTGGAGGACGTTGGATTCCATGTGCGTCCGCGATAGCGGATGGGGCCTACGTGTCCTGCGTCTACGAGGTCGGGCCCGGTCGAAGACAGGTTTGTGCCGCCGACCAGCCGACGTCTTGCGCCAACGAGGCGTTGTCTCGCGCGATTGACCTCGCTGAGACGGCGGCCGCATAGGATGATCGGATCAATACGGCACCTTTCTGCACAGCATGGATACGATGTGGCCATTTAAATTGAATGATCGAGGAGCCAAGCAGTGTCGACCGATCGGTGACACAGCTTTGGTCACCCTCGGATTGACTGCAGTATGACGCCTCACACTGTGCGGCGGGCTTTGTCCGTGTCCTCTCGGTTAGGCTCCCAATTCACGCCGGAAAAGAACTTGCCACCGGTTTCAACAAGCCTGACAGACAAGTCGCTCTCGCTCATCGGTCGCCCGAAATAGAAGCCTTGCAGATAATCGCATCCCATTTCGCCAACAATCCGGGCGTGTTCTTCGGTTTCGACGCCTTCCGCAACAACGCGCATACTCAGACCCTTGCCGATGCAGATGATCGACGCGACCAGAGGCCTCGTACTCGGATCCATCACAACAGGTTGGATGAAATGGCGATCGATTTTCAGGATCGCGGGTCTTATGGCCAAGAGTGCCCGGACCGAAGCATGGCCCGTTCCGAAGTCGTCCAGTGCAACTGTCACGCCCAACTCATCGAGTTCGTCTATGGTCCAGCGCACGACATCTCCCATGCGATCCAGGTAAACCGACTCCAGAATCTCGACCGTCAGTCTGGCTGGATCGACACCGGAACTCTTGATGTCATGGATGAAGCTTGGATCCGCCAACCGGGCTGCTGAGACATTCACCGCAACGCGCGGTACGTCGACGCGCGCATCATCGAAACGCGACATGACGCCATGCAGGCTGGAAAACACGATTTCGTCTATTCTTTTGAGGATCCCCATATCCGCGGCGGTATCCAGAAACGCTGCCGGCGCGAGAATGCCCTTGGTTGGATGAGACCATCGCACCAGCATCTCCGCGCAGGCAATCCGGCCGGTCCGTGCATCAATCAGAGGCTGGAATTATGGAACGAATTCCCGCCTTTCGCATGCAAGTAGCAGGTCCGACGCCAACTGCTTTGTTGCAATGGAATTGGCGTGCATCTGTTCTGTAAAGAATGACCACCGCCCCTTTCCCTGCGATTTCGCATGGTACAGCGCCGAATCTGAATCCGCGACGACCTGTTCTGGATCCGCCATGCGTTTGTTGGCAATCGCTACGCCGATACTGGCACTGCAGTTGGTCGACTTGCCATCGCAGGTAAAGGGCGTCTGCAAACTTCGAACGAGTTCGTCAGCAAGACTACTAATGTTGAGAGCGCTCTTTCCGAGTGGTTTCAATATAACGAATTCATCCCCGCCCAGTCGAGCAACCAGATCCGAAGGATCGGTCACACTCCGCAACAGTTTCGCGACAGACACCAACAGCCGGTCGCCAGCATCATGCCCAAGTGTGTCGTTTACCAACTTAAAGCGGTCGAGATCAATGTAGAGCACGGCAAACTCGGTTCCGTGTTCTTGTAGTCTCGCAATCCAGGTCTTCAGTTCGATCTCAAAGTGCCGCCGGTTCGAAAGACCGGTCAGTGCATCTTCGTTGGCGTCCCGGGCCACAGACTTCGCAAGTTCGTGCAGGCGCGCGTTCTCTTTCTCAAGACGCTGAATTTTTTCAACGGCCCTAGCATAGCTTGTCTCATCCGATTTCGTGAGGTCCGCTTCCGCGCGTTTGGTCGGTTCGACGCGCTCTTCCTGCAAATCGATGATCGAACAGAGCCACCAGTGATTTCCAGTTTCGGGATCGGACAGGTGAACCCAACTCATGCGCTGCCAGTAAATCTCGCCGTTCTTACGATTATTGAGAGCCTTGATTGAAAAGTTTTCCCAATTCATCAGCTTTTCGATGATATAGAGGTGAACGCCCTGCTCCATGTCCGGACCGATCAGTATGGTTCCACGTTGCCCCAATACCTCGGTGGGTTCGTACCCGGTAATCCTGGTGAAAGCCTTGTTGCACCATTGAAGCTCCATGACCGCTCCGTCGTCGCTCGATGCCAAAGCAAGCGCGAGACCTTCCGTGCACATGTCGTTGACTTGATCGAATATCTGAGCAGGTATCACTAGCCGGGCCTACGTGGTTCACTCCTGCTATGGCAAGTAAGCGACTAGGAACGGTTAAACCGTGACAGCGTGCTGGCCTATTTTTAGGGAAAAATGGAACGAGATAAGAACATTCGGTCCGGTTCCGCCCAAGGCAAACGTGGCCCCAAATACCTGTTCCGGTCGAATAATGGTCCTAAGTCGCGCCTGTTTGATGGCTCATCTTCCCGGCGTCCTATCTGCGTTCGGCATTAAGGGGCAGACTAAATTTGGGCCATCGGTCTGAGCATTTCGGTCTGGCTGTTCGCGGTCGCCGCCCAAGGCATCGATCCGCGGAGTCCAAACTTAGTCTACCAGCGTGTCCTTTGCTTTGTCGATGATGAGGACCCTCGAACCAAGTGACACTGCAGCGCAGTGCATGATCAGTCGATACATGTCCGCTTGCGACCTTAGGCTGCTGACAACCCGTTCTAGGCTTTGTCGGGCTGTGCGGACATTGGCGCTATGCACAGAATTCGATCGAGCGTCGACGTGACGGCTTTGTCACATGTAGAACCGCCCCTTTCAAGGTCCTGACTCAAGGCTCGGAAGATGGCGCGACTAATATTGTGGCATGATCAAAGTTATGGTAAGGTATGAGTCTCTCAGTAATCAGTAGTTCATTGGCGACTTCCAATTGGATGAAGGCGTCACGGCGAATATCCTAGCTTTGGAAATGACCCAGCTAGGTAATGCGAAGATGCTTGGAGTCGATTTACAGTTTTATAGTTGTACCTCTGTCTTTTCAAAAGTCAGAGCACGATCGCTTTAAAGTTTATTGGATTCTTTGTTCCTTCTCGAAAACTTAGCAGTTCGGTAATTGGATCATAGCCAAAGATAACGTAACTCTAGCAATGCTGTAATAGTAAGAGCTTTGGCCTTCCAAAGCTTTCACTCGAGTTTTGAAAAATGGAGTAAAAACTACGTCAAACAAGCAGTTATTTTTTCAGGTATCTAAAATCTCTAAAGCCCGATGATCAAAAATTATTAAAGTCAATTGTAAATCAGGATGGCGTGGAAGTTCTACCATCCTGTGTGGCGGTTGAACGCAATTAAAACATAGAAACTCATTCAGGAAAGGAGAAGCACTATGCATAATTGTACAATTCTATCCTTCGTTGTGGCTACCTCGCTTGCCACTTTCATGTCCTTTGACGCGCCTCATATGCTGGCAGAGCGCGACCCGGGCGAGATACCAGGCGTTGACAACGCAGAACCTTGGTTGGCCGCTGATCGCAAGCGCGACAAGGTCTGTGACCTCGACAAGAGACGTCCCTTGCTGACCACTTTGCGCGATAAACGCGACGTATGCAGCATAGACGCCAAGCGCCCCTGGGTAACCGCCGAGCGCGATCCGGGTGAAGCCGCCGGAGTCTCCAACAAGCGCCCGTGGGTGACCGCAGAACGCGACCCGGGTGAAGCCGCCGGGGTCTCCAACAAGCGCCCTTGGGTGACCGCAGAACGCGACCCGGGTGAAGCTGCCGGGGTCTCCAACAAGCGCCCGTGGGTGACCGCAGAACGCGACCCGGGTGAAGCCGCCGGGGTCTCCAACAAGCGCCCTTGGGTGACCGCCTAGATGTTTGGTTCTTGCGTTTGGTGGATCGGGTTCATGCTCATCCTATTGCGTTTCAGCATCACCCCGATCCGCCGGTAGCACAACCGGCGCCGCTTGGCAGTGACGGATTGGATGTCACTGCGTATCGCAAGGATATTCGGCGGACGTTCGCTCCGGATCGTCCTGGGATTGGCAACGCCTGTCGCGACAATTCTTCGCAAGGCACTGCCGGGCAGCGAACAGATCAATCGGTTCGACGTTCCGAGATCTCATGATCCAGCAACGCTTTGCGCGCGGCGTCTTGCCGCTCATTCGGTGTCGTCCGCTCTTTCCCAGCAGGTGTTTCATCGTACGAACCGAGACGAGTTCGAAGCAAACTGACAGGACTCGACGAACAGATCACACCATAAAAATAGCATCAAACACTAGGCCGAACCGCCGTCCGGCTTGGGCTTGAACGACGCGGAGGACTGGCTGAACAGGATGTCGTTGTTATCCACCCTGTGCCGTCCGCCATTCTGCTCTGACTTGTACAAATCGATGGCGCGTTGCACAGCAGGGCGTGCTTTGATCCGCGCCCGCCAGTCGGATACTTTTGGAAAATCATTCAGCGATGCACCAAGCGGCTTGGCGATGAAAGCCCAGGGAAAGGCCATCATGTCGGCGATGGAATAGTCGCCGAGGATATAGTCGCGCCCTTCAAGCCGGGCTTCCAGCACGCCGAGGTTGCGGTCATATTCGCCAAGATAGCGTTTGAAGCCGTACGCGCGCTCGTTTTCCGGAGCGTAGTTTCTGAAATGGCTGAGCTGCCCGCCCATCGGGCCCTGATTGCCGACCTGCCAAAAGAGCCACTCCATCAGCGCCTTGCGACCCCGCAAATCGGTCTCCGTTGGGGCGAAGCGGCCGGTCTTGTCCGCAAGGTAAATCAGGATCGCGCCGGATTCGAAGACCGTTACCGGGTCGGCGCCCCATCCCTCACCTGGCGCGTGATCCACGATCGCCGGCATTTTGGCGTTCGGACTTATATTCAGGAAGCCGGGAGCGAACTGGTCGCCCTCACCAAGGCGCATCAGGATCAATCGATACTCAAGGCCCGTTTCCTCCAGCATAATGGCGGCCTTCCAGCCATTGGGCGTTGGCGCATAGTAAAGGTCAATCATTCGGTGGTGTCCTGTGTGTCCGTGGCAATGCCCTGCGCGATCATTTCGTCAATTGCCGCAGTTTTGTACCCTGCCTGCGCCAGCACCTCGCGGGTGTCCTCACCCAGGCGTCGGGCGGGAGCGGGGCTGTCGGTTGGGTTGGCCGAGAACCGCGCAGGCGTACGGGTCTGCCGCAGCAGGCCGGCCTGCGGATGATCCTGTTCGACGACGATCCCGTTAGCGACGACCTGCGGATGGTCATAGACTTCCGCCCGAGTCAAGACCGGGGCACAGGGCACGTCGTGAGCGCCGAGGCGCTCCATCCAGTTAGCCGTCGTGTCCTGCAACAGCGCCGCCTGCGTCAATTCCAGTCGCGCGGGCTTGTTCTCTTCGCGGGCAGCGACTGTGGCAAAGCGCGGATCGTCCAGCCATTCGGGTCGGTCAACCGCCGCGGTCAGCCCGGCCCATGTGCTGTCGGTGTGAGCCGAGACGGCCATCCACCCATCGGCAGTCTGGTAGATCAGCTCTACGAAGGTCTGCGCGGTGGCGCTCGTATCAGAGGTCACCTCGTCGCCGACGAAGGTATAGCCGGTCATGTCCGAACTCCAAAGGAACGCCAGCACCGTATCCAGCATTGAGATCTGCACGTGACTGCCCTTACCGTCGCGGCTGCGGGCCAGAAGTGCGGCGGTGATGCTCTGCGCGGTCTGGATGGCAGTCAGCTTGTCAGGCAGGATCGTGCGCACCAAACGGGGGCGTTCCGCGTCCGAACCGCCTTGCACGCTGGCCAGCCCGGAAATCGCTTGGATTAGGGGATCATAGACGGGTTTGCCCGCCCAGTCGCCCTCGAACCCGAACCCCGAAATCGAGGTATAGACGATGTCCCGCCGCACCGCCCGCACCGCCGCCTCGCCCAGTCCGATCCGCTCAGCAACGCCGGGGCGGAAGTTCTGTACGAAGACGTCCGCTGTCTCGCAAAGCCGAAGCGCCGCGGCGACCCCACGCTCGTCTTTCAGGTTCAGCGTTACCGACTTCTTGCCGCGATTGTTGTTCAGAAACGAAGCAGAGAAGCCGCCGCGACGTCCAGCCACCTGCCGACTGTGATCGCCGCCTTTCGGGTGCTCTATCTTGATCACCTCGGCGCCTTGATCGGCCAAGGTCATCGTGGCCAGTGGGCCCGAAATCATCGTCGTAAGGTCGATCACCCGAAAGCCGTGCAGCGGTCCTGGCATTTACTCGGTCTCCGTTCCGGTCTTTGCGCCTTTGGGCAAGGACGCGATACATCTTGGTGTCACTTTCCACCGTCTCGCGCCGGGAGGCAACTCACCCGGAAATTGTCAAAGGGGGCTAGTCGCGATGGGCTTGGGCTCTCCCTCCCGGCCTTTTCGGCCAGACGCACGTAACGACAAATTCCGGGCAGTTCGACTTCGGGATACGACGGCTGAAGTAGAAAGCCCCATCTTTCACGAAGGTATAGGGGCGCGAAATGTTCTCCGACATGGTCTACGGCTCCTAGCATCTGTCAAAAGCTAGAGCGTTTCCAATGTTTTAGTTGAATGAATGGTGCCCGGGGGCGGAATCGAACCACCGACACGAGGATTTTCAATCCACTGCTCTACCCCTGAGCTACCCGGGCACGGGGAACGCTTGGGCGTTCGGGTGCGCGTCTTCTAGGCCAGCGTTAACGGGCTGTCCAGCAGGTTTTTCCGCGGTCAATGCCATTTTCCGTTGGTCTCTTCCTCCTCGTCCGGATCTGCCTCAGGAGCGTGCTTTTCGGGACCCGGGACGGCGTAGCGACCGTTGAGCCAATGCAGCAGATCGCGGTTGGCGCAGGCACGGCCGCAAAAGGGGCGAAACGCCGTTTCAGTCTTCTTTCCGCATATCGGACACGTCATGCGTTGCCTCCCGTCACGGGAAGCCGGTCGCGCTTGCGCTGCAGTTCGTAATGGCCGAGCGGTGTCCATCCGACGAGCGCGGTTTCGACGGGATCTTTGCGGAAAGATGCGCGAAGCGCGCTTTCGAAGGTCTTGCGGTCTTTCTTGGGCATGGGGGCGAGGTCCATGACGATCTGGCCTCCGAGGCCGCGCAGGCGGAGGAGTCGAGGCAGGGCGCGGGCGGCTTCGATGTTCGTGCGCAGGCCGGCGGCGGGCTGTCCGTCGGCGCCGGTATTGACGTCCACGGCGACAAGGGCGCGGGTTGGCTCGACGCAGATGCTGCCATCGCGGTCGAGAGGGATATCAAGTTTTTCCATATCTTCCAAAGCCTTAAGAACACCGAAGTGATCGAAGGCGTCCGGGTCGTCGGCCCAGGTATCGGGGTGGGGCCAGTCGCGCCAGGCGAGGGTATGGGGGCTGTCGCCTTCGACCAGCTTCTCGGGCTCCCTGCCCTCTTCGTCGCCGAGCACCTGCCGCGCCACATCGGCCATTTCGTTAACGTCGCGCGCGATGTCCGCGTCGTCGGCCGTTTCACAGGCCGAGCGCAGGATCAGACCAAGCGCGCCACGCCCCTGCATGACCTCTTTGGCCAGGACGGTCAGCGCGTCGCGCCGGTCGTCGTCGCGCAGGCTGCGCGATACGTTGAGACCGGGCGCACCGGGGGTGATGATCGCGTAGCGGCTTTTGAAGAGAAGCCGCGCGGTCACAGGGATCGCTTTACCCGGCTCAGCATAGCCGTTGACCTGGACAAGCAAAGACCCGCCCGCGCTTATCCCTTTGATCTGACGAAGAAATCCGTTTCCATCCGGGGTTCGGACGAAAATGCCGCCCTGCCCTTTCGCGGGCCGGTCTGCGATAGCCCGATAGATCGTGCCTGGGCGCGGCGCATCGCCGTCACGCAGAAAATCCGTGACGATGCCGTCCTCGATGAGGGCGGCGGCCTCGTGGCCGCGCCACTGGCCAAGTGCGATTGCGCGACCCTTCATGCGACGCTCTCCCAAACGGGATAACCCGCACCCGCCAGAAGATTGGCGGTCTCGCAGAGCGGGAGGCCCACCACGGCGGTGAACGAGCCGCGAATCCAAGGGATGAACGCGCCGGCGGGACCCTGAATGCCGTAGCCGCCGGCCTTGCCCTGCCAGTCTCCGGTCTCAAGATAGGCGGAAATGTCTTTTTGCGTCAGACGTTTCATACGCACGATGGTTTCGACCTCTCGGTGCCAGACCCGGTCGCCCCGGCGCAGGGCGACGGCGGTGATGACCCGGTGCCGCCGGCCCGACATGGCGCTCAGAAACCCGGCCGCGTCTTCGGCCGTCTCGGGTTTACCCATGATCCGGCGCCCCAAGGCGACGGTTGTATCGGCGCACAGCACAAGTTCCTCGGGTGTGGCAGGCACCGCGCGGGCCTTTTCCAAAGCCATGCGCGCGCAATACGGGCGAGGCAATTCGGACTTAAGGGGGGTTTCGTCAATGTCAGGCGGGCGGATCTCATCCGCCACAACCCCAATCTGCGCCAGCAGTTCGCGGCGTCGCGGACTGCCTGATCCGAGGATCAAACGCATGTTATATCAATCGCTTACTTGAAGCGGTAATTGATCCGACCCTTGGTCAGATCGTAGGGTGTCATCTCGACCTGCACCTTGTCGCCTGCCAGAACACGGATGCGGTTCTTGCGCATCTTGCCTGCCGTGTGGGCGATAATCTCATGGCCGTTCTCAAGCTCGACCCGAAATGTCGCGTTCGGCAGGAGTTCCTTCACGACGCCGGGGAATTCGAGCGTGTCTTCCTTGGCCATGATCTCTCCATATGTTGCCGTCCCGTTCTTATGGACGCGCATTAAATGGGCCTATTCGGCCCTTTTTTCAAGGACTTTATTGGCGCCGGTCAGCGCAGGCGCTGCGCTGCGACCGGATCCGCGCGGCCGTCCTGTTCGGCCCAGTGCGTGCGGTTCAAAACGCGGCCGTCGGCGCGGACATGGGCGATGGCAGCGGGATCGACGGTGGCATAGGTCCACCCGGGCGCGTTCAACAGCCCTTCGGCGATCACGCCGGTGTCGGGAAACCCGACATCGGGCGGCCCGAAAATACCGCCGTTTCCGGTGGTTACGTCGGCAACCTCGTTCCAGCGGGCGTCACCCACGAGGGAGGCCATAACGCTTACGCATTGAGACTCAAGCGCGCGGGACATGGCCCCGATCCGTACCCGCCAATAGCCCGAGAGCGCCTCGGTGCAGGAGGGCGCGAGCAGCAGATCGACGTCCGACAATGCCCGCCCAAGAAGCGGAAATTCGCAATCATAACAGATGAGTATGCCGATCCGGCCCAGGCTTGTCTCGAAGATCCGCAAGGGTCCGCCTGGAACCGCCTGCATGGGATCGCGTTCCCAGCGGGTCAGGATCTGCTTGTCCTGGATGCCCACGGCGCCCGTCGGCGTAAAGAGCCGGGCGCGGTTGACCGGGCGCGGCCCCAGCGCGGGGTCGAAAACCGGGCCGGAGCCGGCGAGGATATGCACGTTGAACCGGGTCGCGAGGTCGGCATGCAACACGTCGGCGTTAACCATATGGGCCGAAACCGCGTGCAGGGACGATTCGAGATCCGCCGCCACATCCGGCCCGTCAAGCATGGCCAGCTCCATCGCGGCATATTCCGGAAAAACAAGTAATTCTGCACCGTTAGAGGCCGCCTCCTGGACCCATTCCGTCAGTTTCGAGGTGTAGTCCGCCCAGGTTTGCACAGGCGTCAGCGGGTAAGCGGCGGTGGCGAGCTTCATGATCTGTCCGGCTAGAGGGAAAGGAGGTGTGTGGCGGCGAAAATGTACAATTTGGAGCAACTTCTAAAGGGCGAATGTCCATTTTGTACAAAATTTTTCGCGCGGTTTTACCGCTTCTCCGCCGCCCCCCGGGGTCTGGCGGACGATCTAAAGCGCGCGGCTTTGCGCTGCAGCCTCGGCCGGGACGCCGGTCAGGTCCTGGCGCAGGGCGGACGGCAGGGATCCGAAGCTTTGGAAGGTTTCTCGATGCCCGAACGCGCCCCCGGTACCGCGACCGAGAGTCGAGAGCCGGTCGCGCACCCGCTGACGGATCGTCACGCCCTTCGAGACGTCGAACGCGAAATCGGCATGGAACGGCGCCGGGGGCGCCCCGTTGCGGGTGACGGGCATAAGCAGAAGCTCGCAGGCCTCGACGCGCTCGGCCAGAAGCCGGGCGCGCAGGGCGATGGCGGCGCGCAGGGCGGCGGGATCGTGCGAGCCGGGATGGGGGGCCAGCAGGCAGAGCCGCCGTTCGGGACCGCGCGGCGTGAACGCGCCGCTTTGCGACAGCGGCAGGAGCGAGACCGTCGGGTAGGCCGCGAAAGCCTCGCGCAGCAGGAGCGCGACGGCATCGTCGGGGTCGCGCACGAAGATCGTGACGATGGCCCCGGCGCGGGCACGCACCGCGCAATGGCCCAGACCCGATGTCGCAAGGTCGCGCCCGTCGCCCACCAGCACGACGATCTCTTCGGTCAGGCCGTGGCCGGCGGTGTCGAGCAGAAAGTCCATGATCGTCTCGGCCTGTGCGCCGTAGTGATCGAGGTCGCGCTGCGCGTGGTCGATGCGGCCGATGTCGACGTCGCGCACCGCCGCCCCGGCGGCATGGACGCGCAGCATGATATCGAGATCGGCGGCGTAGGAGCCGGTGATCTCGTGATGGGCGATGCAGCGCCGGTCGAGCAGGTAGAGACCGGAATTGGGCGCGGCGACGCCGGCCAGTCCCGGCAGGCGGCGGCGCAGGAACGGGCGGACGAGCAGCCGGGTCATCAGCATGTTGTTGGCCGGGTCGTGCCAGTTGCCCTTGATGAGCCCGACGCCGTCGGCGCGGGCGGCGGCCATATTGGCGAAAAGCGAAATGTCGAAATCGCGCAGATCGGCGTCGACCTTCATGATCCAGTCGTTGCGCGCCGCGCTGATGCCGGTGCGCAGCGCGTGACCCATGCCAGGGCGGGCCTCGTGAATTGCGCGGGCCCCGGCGGCGCGGGCGGCCTCGGCGGTGTCGTCGGTCGAGGCGTTGTCGACGACAACGACTTCGTCGACCCAGTCCTGCCGGGAGAGGTTCGTGATCACATCATGTATCGTGCCCGCCTCGTTGCGAGCCGGGATCACGACCGAGACAGAACCGGTCATCCGAAACGTTGTCCTGTAGCTTGCGCCGCGCGGCGCCATGATGCCAAGCGGGCGGCGGCATGCCAAGAAAAAGCGCGGTGCCTGCCTATCTTTTGGGCATTCGGAGCAGGCGGAATCAGAGCGAGGGTTCTGCCGGGCGCTGCAGGCGCAGGGGAATTTCGCGCGCGAGACGAATAAGGTGGGACATGAAGGGTTTATCGACGTCGTCGCTGCGGATGGCGGCGTAAAGCCGCTTGGTCACGCCGTCTTTGGTGAGGGGCCGGGTGATGAACTCCGAACTGGTGCGCTGTTCGCGCAGGACCCAGTCGGGCAGCACCGCGACGCCGCGATTGGAGGCCACCAGAAGCAGGATAACCGCCGTCAGCTCGATCTGGCGCACGGCGCGGGGTTCGACCTTGGCGGGCGTCAGAAGTTCGGTGAAGACATCGAGGCGGGAGCGGTCGACGGGATAGGTGATGAGCGTTTCGTCGCGGAAATCCTCAGCCTCGACGAAGGATTTCGCCGCGAGCGGGTGCTGCGCGGAGGCCACGAAGAGCGGCTCGTAGTCGAAAAGCGGCTGGAAGGTGATGCCGGGGATGGATTCAGGGTCCGAGGAGACCACGAGATCGACCTCTTCCTTGGCAAGGGCCGGGAGCGCGTCGAAGGCGAGACCGGGGCGGATGTCGATATCCACGTCCGCCCATGTCTGACGAAACCGTTCGAGCACGGGGAAAAGCCATTCGAAACAGGCGTGGCATTCGATGGCGATATGGAGCCGTCCGGCGCTGCCCTGCCGCAGACCGTTGAACTCGGCCTCGAGCGCCTCGATCTCGGGCAGGACTTTTTCGGCCACCCGCAAGAGCCGCAGGCCCGCAGCCGAAAGTTTCAGCGGCTTGGAGCGGCGCACGAAAAGCTCGACCCCTGCCTGATCCTCTAACCCCTTGATCTGATGCGACAAAGCGGATTGCGTGATGTGCAGAAGGTCGGCCGCCCGGGCCAGGCCGCCGGCCTTGTGGATGGCGCGGATGGTGCGCAGGTGACGAAAGTCGATATGCATCAATATTAGTCCGGCTCATTCAGACCATGAATTTTATGAAGTTGTTTCACATCTAATGTGCTGCGACAAGAGGTGGACAGAGGTTCAGGTAGCAGGATCATTCCGATGGCGCAGGCCCCGCAGGTTTCTTTCGAATTCTTCCCCCCCAAGACGCTCGAGGCGTCGTTCCGGCTTTGGGATACGGTCCACGTGCTGGCGCCGCTGGAGCCGCGGTTCGTTTCGGTCACCTATGGCGCGGGCGGCACAACCCGTGAACTGACGCGCGATGCGGTGGCGACGCTGCACAAGGCGAGCGGGCTGAACGTGGCGGCGCATCTGACCTGCGTGAACGCGAGCCGCGCCGAGACGATGCAGATCGCCGAGGGCTTTGCCGAGGCGGGTGTGCGCGAGATCGTGGCCCTGCGCGGCGACCCGCCCAAGGGCTCGGACGGGTTCACGCCGCATCCGGAGGGGTTCCGCGACAGTTGCGAGCTGATCGCCGCCCTTGCCGAGACCGGCAAGTTCAAGATCCGTGTCGGCGCCTATCCCGAGAAGCACCCCGAGGCGCGCGACCATGCCGCCGATATCGAGTGGCTCAAGCGCAAGATCGATGCGGGCGCCGACGAGGCGATCACGCAATTTTTCTTCGAGGCCGACATGTTCTTCCGGTTCCGGGACGCCTGCGTGAAGGCCGGGATCGACGCGCCGATCGTGCCGGGCATCTTCCCGATCGAAAACTGGGCGGGCGCACGCAAATTCGCGCTCTCCTGCGGGACGAGCGTGCCGGCGTGGCTGGATGATGCCTTTGAAAAGGCCAAGCGCGACGGGCGCGAGGATCTGCTGGCGACAGCGCTGGCCACGGAATTGTGCAGCACGCTGATCGACGGGGGTGTCGACAAGCTGCATTTCTACACGCTCAACCGGCCCGAACTGACGCGCGATGTCTGTCACGCGCTTGGCGTGACGCCAAAGGTGCAGCTGCGCGACGTGGCCTGAGGGCCGAAAGATCCCTGTGTGCCGGCCAAAAGGCCTGGTGCCCCTGCCCTGCCATCGGTCCCCCCGGAGGCAGGGTTTTTTACGGAAAGATGCGCGCAGCGCGGCCGCGCTGAAGCACGGTCTACGGGGCGTGCCGCGAAAGGCGGGCCCGGCAGGCGTTCAGACCGCTGGTGCGGCGTCGGGCGGCGGTGCGGGATCGTGCAGCGCGGTCTCGTGCAGGCGTTCGGACGGGTCCGCGCCGATCTGGCGCGGACCGCGCAACACGAAAAGCTTGGCCCAGCCGCGCCAGGTGCCGATCGAGGGGGCCGCGGGATCGCAGGGGAAATCCGCGCGCCAGTCTTCGGGCAAGGGCAGGCCGCGGGCCTCGGCCCGTTCCAGGATCCAGACCAGCGGGATGTTGGACAGCGGGCGGGCGGCCTGCAGCCCGTCGAGCTGTCCGCCGACATCGCCATGGGTGCCGCGGAACCAGACCTGTTCGACCTGCGCGCCGTTTAGGCCGGCGGTGTCCCACAGGACCGGTGTGTAGACCTTGCGCGTCTCGTCGCGCGCCAGCGCATGGTAGCCGGCCTTTACATGCGGGCCGAGATGGTGATCGTGAAAATCGTGATCCGCGGCGCCGGCCCGCCAGAGCAGCGGCACGCCCAGGCCGAGCGCCTTGACCGTGTCCCAGAGACCCAGCATCTCGATCTCGACCGCCTCGTGGCAGCGGGCGCGCGCGAAGGCGCGCGCGGCGCGGCCCTGCCCGCCCGTGCGGTAGTGGCGATAGGCGGTGCGGACATTGCGCACGGTGGCTTTCTCGGGGCGCAGAAGGCCGATGCGCCCGATGAGACCGGCCAGCGACCGCGCGGCGAAGGCCCCGCGGGAATACCCGAAGAGAAAGATCCGGTCGCCGGGCCGGTAGCGCGAGGCGAGATAGCCGTAGGCGCGGCGGATCTGCCGGTTGATGCCGCGGCCCGCCACCACGTCGCCGGTGCGGGTCCAGTCGGACCATTGCACGCCCGCCTCGTAATAGAGCGACAGGGCGGCCCCCCGATTGCGCAGGAGAAGCTTGTAGGTCAGGCCCGCGTTTGTCTCGCGGCCCGTTCGCAGGCTGGACATGGTGCCGTCGAGGATGATGACATGGGTAACAGGCCCGCGCCGGGTGGGGCGCACGTTCTGCGCATGCAGCGGCGCGGCCCGGATGAGCCGTCGCGCCAGCCCGAGGGCGATATCACGCAGCCGCCGCATCGCGCAGCAGGCTCCAGACCCGGTGGGGGGTGAAGGGCATTTGCGGGGTCTCGACGCCAAGCGGGCGAAGCGCATCGGCCACCGCATTGGCCGCCGCCGCCATCGCCCCCACGGTGCCCGCCTCGCCACAGCCCTTCATGCCCATGGGATTGGCGGTGGAGGGCACTGGCATATCGGAAAAGGCGATCATCGGAAGAGTATCGGCGCGGGGCATGGCGTAGTCCATGAAACTTGCCGTGAGCAGCTGTGCATCGGCGTCGTGAACCACATGCTCGCACAGCACCTGGCCCAGCCCCTGCGCCACGCCGCCATGGACCTGTCCGGCGACCAGCAGGGGATTGATGAGATTGCCGAAATCGTCGACCACGGTGTAACGCGCGACGGTGACCTGGCCGGTCTCGGGGTCGATTTCGACCTCGGCGACGTGGGCGCCGTTGGGATAGGAGCGGCCCGGCAGCGTGGCGGTTTGCGCGTGATCGAGCAGGTCGTCGCGCCCGTCCTCGCGCGCCATGCGCGCGGCTTCGGCCAGCGTGGGCGTCAGATTGGAGCCCGGCGCGCGGAATGTTTCGTGATCGAAGGTGATCTCATCCTCGGCCACGCCAGTCTTCTCGGCCAGATAGGCCGTGAAGGCCGTGATCATCGCGTCGACCGTGGCCAGCGTCGCGTTGTTTTGTACCGTGACCGAGCGGGAGCCGCCGGTGCCGCCGCCCGTCTCGATCCGGTCGCTGTCACCCTGCACGATCTCGATGCGGTCCACCGGCAGGCCGGTCTGATCGGCGAGAAACTGCGCGAAGACGGTCTCGTGCCCCTGCCCGTTCGATTGCGTGCCGACAAAAAGCGCCACGGTGTCATCCTTCTGAAACGTGATCCGCGCGGTTTCGGAAGGATCGCCCAGAATGCTTTCGATATAGTAACAGAGCCCCAGCCCGCGAAGTTTGCCCCGCGCAGCGCTGTCGGCCTGCCGGTCGGGAAAGCCCGCCCGGTCGCAGGCCGTCTCGGCCGCGTCGAGCACGCGGGCGAAATCGCCCACGTCGTAGAGTTCGCCGGTGGCGGAGGTGTAGGGAAATTTTTCCGGCGGGATGAAGTTGCGGCGGCGCAGGTCCCACGGGTCCACGCCAAGCTGCCGGGCCGCGTGGTCGAGGCCGCGTTCCAGCGCGAAGATCGCCTCGGGCCGGCCCGCGCCGCGATAGGCGTCGACCTGCGTGGTGTTGGTGTAGATCCCCTCGACCCGCAGGAACGCCGTCTGGCAGTCATAGGCCCCCATCAGCACGCGCGCGAAGAGATTGGTCGGGATGTTCTGCGCCAGCGGGCTGTTATAGGCGCCGAGGTTGCAGCGGGTCTCGACCTTGTAGGCGGTGAGGCGGTGATCGGCGTCGAAGGCCAGCGTCAGATCATGGACAAGATCGCGCGCGGCATTGTCCGAGAGCATCCCCTCGGAGCGGTCGGCGAGCCAGAGCACGGGACGGTCAAGCATCCGCGCGGCCTGCGCCACGAGGAACGTCTCGGGGTAGTCAGGCGCCTTGGTGCCGAACCCGCCGCCGACATCGGGGATGGTCACGCGCACATCGCTTGGGTCCATGTTCAGGATCTCGGCGGCGTGGCGGCGGGTGTTCCAGACATTCTGCCCGCCATAGGTGATGTGCAGGCGGCCGTCCTCCATCCGGGCGAAGGCGCCGCGCGGCTCCATCGGGTTGGAGATGACGCGGTTGTCGGTGAGCGGCAGGCGGACCACATGCGCCGCCGCCGCGATGGCCGTGTCGGTGGCGTCTTCGTCACCGAGGGCAAAGTCGAAGGCGCGGTTGTCGGGTACGTCGTCATGCAGCGCCGCGCCGCCTGCCACGAGATCGAGATGCACGGGGCATTCATCGTAGTCGATCTCGATCAGCTCGGCGGCATCGCGGGCCTCTTCGAGCGTGTCGGCCACAACCATCGCCACCGCCTCGCCCACGAAGCGCACCTTGTCTTCGGCCAGCAGGGGCCGGCGCGGGTTCGCCGCTGTCGAGCCGTCACGGTTCTGCACCAGCAGCGCCGGCATGGACGCGGTGACGCCCTCTTCGTGCAAGGTCGCGGCGTCGAGTACCAGATGCACGCCCGGGGCGGTGCGCGCGGCCTGCAGATCCACCCGGATCCGGGCATGCGCCACGCTGGCGCGCAGGATATAGGCCCGCAGCGCGCCGCGCGGCGCGATGTTGCCCGTATAGCGGCCCGCCCCGGCCAGAAATCGCGCGTCTTCCAGCCGGGTCACGAGCTGGCTGCGTCCGAATTTTTTCATGGTGGGCCTCGTTCTGACAGACAGGCGGACGGTAGCATGGCGCGCGCGGCTGTCCAGCGCGGGTCAGGCGACGCGCCCCACGGTGACAGGACCGGTCGGGCCGTAGCCGTTGAACGCGGTGGCAAGGCAGGCCGCATACGCCCCCATGCCGTCGAAAAGGACATAATCACCGGGCGCGAGGTCTTCGGGCAGCGGCACCTCGCCCGGCAGGCGGTCGAGGCTGTCGCAGGTCGGACCGAAGACGACGCACGGTTTTGGCCGGCCCCGGCGTGGCGTGCCACAGGGCGACAGCGCCCGAAGCCGTGCCGGCGCGCCGATATCGCGGGCCTCGGCCAGAGCGCCGTAGATCCCGTCATTGAGAAAGACCGCGCCAGAGCGCACCGCCTTGATGCGGGTGGCCAGCGTCATGGCCTCGGCGACCATGGCGCGGCCCGGCTCGCAATAGAGCGCAGGCGTGGCAGGCCCGAAGGCGGCGCGCGTCGCGGCCTCGATGCGCGCGAATATCGCGTCGAGATCCGGCGCAGCGGCGGCGCGGTGCGCGGCGAACCCGCCGCCTACGTTGAGACGCGCGAGGCGCAGACCGGCGCGCGCCGCCACGTCGGCGGCGGCGCGAATATAGCTTGCCCACGCCTCGGGGTCGGCGCATTGCGTGCCGGGGTGAAAGCAGATCGCCGGGGGATGACCGCGCCGCGCGACCTCTTGCAGAAGGGTCACCGCCTGATCGGGTGCCGCGCCGAATTTTGCGCCAAAATCATAGGCCGCGCCGGGCACCGGCAGGGCCAGTCGCACCGCGATTTCGGTGGTTTTCGGCAGCGGGGCCAGCTTGTCGAGCTCGGCTGTGTCGTCGACCGAGGCGCTGGCCACGCCGATCTGCGCGGCCAGAGCCACCTCGTCGGGCGAGCGCACCGGATTGTTGTAATGCAGCACGGCCCCGGGCGCGAGCCGGCGCACGGCCTGCATTTCCGCCGGACTCGCCACGTCAAAGGCGGTGATCCCGGCGGCCAGAAGATTGGCCAAAACGGCCTCGTGCGGGTTGGCCTTGACCGCGTAGGTCACAAGCCCCGGAAAGCCGTCCGTGAAGCGCCGCGCGGTGTCGTGCAGCACTGCCGGCGACAGGTAGAGCACCGCCCGGTCGGGCCGCGTGCGGCGCAGGTGATCGACGGGGGTGCCCCAGGAAAGATGTGTGGTCATGCCCGGACCTCGTGACTTGTTTTCTTTCAGTGTGCCCCGAAAACCGGACGATTTCAGGCGTCACATCCAGCAATATGCCGTAAAATTCGGGCGAATCGCCGAGGGAATAATGCAAACAGACGAACTTGATGCCGCGCTGATCGCGCTTTTACAGGACAATGCCCGCCTTCCGGTGGCCACGCTCGCGCGGCGTCTGGGGCTGGCGCGGACGACGGTGCAGGCGCGACTGGACCGGCTGGAGACAGGCGGCGTGATCGCAGGTTATACGCTGCGGCTGTCGACGGCGCGCCGCGCGCCTCTGCGCGCCACGGCCCTTCTGAGCCTCGAGGCGCGCAGCCAGCCCGCGGTGCTGGCCCGGTTAAAATCGCTTCCCAACGTGCGACGCGTGCACACAACCTCGGGTCGGTTCGATCTGATCGTGACGCTTGAGGCCGAGACCACCGAAGAGCTTGACGACACGCTTGATCGGATTGGCGAGGCCAAGGGCGTGCGCAGCTCGGAAAGCCTGATCCACCTGGCCACGAAGCTTGACCGAGGACGCTGAGGCGGCCGGGGCCGGGGCGAATGGCGCTGCCGCGCCTCAGACCGCGCAGGTCTTACAGAAGGGCGTTTCGGGCAGCATATCGAGCCGCGCGGTCGAGATGTCCTCGCCGCATTTCTGGCAGATCCCATAGGTGCCCGCCTCGATCCGGCCCAGCGCCGCGTCGATCCGGCGCAGCTCAGCCAGTTCGGCCTGACCGAGAGATTCCAGGACCTCGTCGCCCTGCCGCTCGGACGAGCGGTCTTCCCAGTCCTTGGACGGTGTTTCGTCGAGTTCCTGTTCGACCGTTTCGAGATGCGCGGTCAGCGCGGCGCGGCGCTCTTTCAGCGCGGTCTCGTATTTCGTCACGTCCATGCTGGGTCCTCCTTGACTGACGACAGATAGGGCGGGGATGCGGCGCGCCGCGGATCACCCGCCATGCACGATGCCCCACCGCTCGATCAATTGCTGTTGCAGGCGCTTGGCGCGGGCGTTGAAGCTTGCGGCGCCGGGCGGGCGTTCCTCGGTCCGGCTGTCGACGGCGTCGCGCCGGTCGAGATTGGCGGTCAGAATGGCGAAGGCCAGCTCGGTGCCGTCGGCGGCGGTGGCGTAGCCGGCCAGCGAGCTGACGAAATAGAGCGTGCCGGTCTTGGCCATGACGCGCACCGGGTGATCGCGTTGGGTGCGGCCCTTGGCGTCGCGCATCGGGATCGGCTTGAGCAGCGGCGCGAGTTGCCCGTCGCCATGCACCTGCGCCAGCGCGCGGGCCATGCCGCCGGCGGTCATCCGCGACGCCTCGCCCAGGCCGGAGTGGTCGACGAAAAGCGCGCCCTGCATGCCCAGGCTGTCGCGCGCCCAGTCGGTCATGGCGGCAGCGGACGCCGCGAGGTCCTTGGGCGGGCCCACGAGCTTTTTGGTGGCGGCCAGGCCCACCAGCTCTGCCGTGAGATTGGTGGAGTATTTCAGCATGCCGCGCAGGATCGCCGTCAGCTCGGGGCTGCGGTGACGCACGAGGATCCTGCCGCCCGGCGGCGCGGCGAGCGCGCCGTCATAGCTCAGGTCAATCCCCTCGGCGCGGGCGAAATGCGCGAAAACCTCGGCCGCGTAGGCCTCGGGGCGGCGCACGGGCAGCCAGCGCGTGCCGCCCTGCCCCAGCGCGCCGCGCGCCACGGTCCAGGCGTCGTGATCGCCCTCGTCGCGGTAGGTGTAGACCGGCGCGCGGCGGTCGGCGACGGCCATGCGCGCCACCGAGACCGGCGGGCGGTGCCGGTCCGAGCGGGCATCGAGCGCGACGCTGTAGCCCTGTCCCTGCCGGCGCCATTCGAAATGCACCCGGTTGAAATTGAGGGTGAGGCCCGAGAGCGTCGGGTTGTAGCCCACGTGATCGGGCTGACCGGGATCGAGCACGCGCGTGAAGGGCACCGCGCCGCCATGGGTGAAAAACCGGCCCCGGACCTCGCGCAGGCCCGACGCGGCCAGCTGCGCCGCCATGTCGGCGAGCGCGTTGGTGTCGAGCACCGGATCGCCGCCGCCGGTCAGCACCAGATCGCCGTGAAGCACGCCGTCGCGGACCTGTCCGGTCGCCACGAGGCGGGTTTCGAACCGGTGCGCGCCGCCCAGCGCGTCGAGCGCGTAGAGCGCCGTGACCGCCTTGGTCACGCTCGCGGGCGGCAGACCGGTGTCGGCGCCGTGCGATTCCAGCATCTCGCCGCTCGCGGTGTCGACCACCGCGACCCCGACCTGCCCGCCAAGCTGCGCCCCTTGCAAAAGCGCGTCGAGCGCGGGCGCGCGGCGCGTGCCGAGCCCATTGGGGCGCAGTTGCGGACGCAGCGAAACCGCGGGCGCCCCCGCGTGCGCGCCCGAGGCCAGCGCCGCAAGCGCCGTGCCGAGAAAGAACCGCCGAGAATACCCCTGTGTCATGGAGGCCAGTTAACCCAAGCCGGGCGGCACAGACAATCAGCAATTACCCGTCCAGGGTGACTTAGCCCGACGGCATCCCGCCCCAGTCGCCGCGCGCGCGGATCGCCGAGGAGGATTGCGCCAGCATCGGCACGTTGACGAAGCACCAGGTCGGCGGGTCGGCCCGGCCGAGAAGGTGGCTGTGGCGTGCCGGGATCCGGGCGGCGCGAAAGATGCGCGCGGCCTTCGACATGCGTGCCGAGATGCGCTGGCCGGGCCGGGCCAGCACCCCCATGGGCACGCGCGCCACGATCTCGCGCCAGTCCTGCCAGCGGTCGAGTTGCGCAAGGTTGTCGGCCCCCATGAGCCAGACGAAGCGCCGGTCCGGACAAGCCGTCTGCAGCCGCGCAAGCGTCTGCGCGGTGTAGCGCGTGCCGGCCTGCGCCTCCAGATCGCTGACATGGATGCGCGGATGGTCGATCAGCGCACGGCAGGCCGCCAGGCGCCGCGCCAGAGGGGCCGGTCCGTGGGCCTTGAGCGGATTTCCGGGGCTGACCAGCCACCACACGGCGTCGAGCCCGAAGCGGCGCAGCGCCTCGCGCGAGATATGCGTATGGCCCGCATGCGGCGGGTCAAAGGAGCCGCCGAGCAGGCCGATCACCTGGCCGGGACGCGAAAGGGGCAATGCATAGCGCATGGTTTTCCTTTCGCGGTCGGGCGGGCGGATGTCCAGCCCTTTCCGGCCTGCGCGGGGCCGATCCGCGCCCGAGTGGTGCCTGCAATTTTAGCCATTTCGCGGGCCGGGCAGCGACGGCTTGTTAACACGCGCGCGTCAGGGTCGGGCGAGTTTGCAACCGACAGGATCCCGCCTCGTGCCCGACGGATCAGACATCACCGGCCAGAGACCTTCCGCGCCGCCCTGCGGCAGGGGAACGGGCGCGTTTTGCCTGCAGCTTTTGCTGCGCGGGCGCGACGCGCTTGTCGTGCAGGATCTCGACGGGCGGGTGCGCTGGATGAACCCGGCCGCCGAAGCGATGTTCGGCTGGCAGCTGAACGAGGTGGCCGGCCAGCGCGGCGTGACACGGGTGCAGCCCGACGAAGAGGCCGGAACGCCGGAACAGCTTGATAATTTTCGCTACGACACGGACAGCACGATCTTCGAGCGCTATGTGATTGCGCGCCAGAAACGGCGCGACGGCAGCCTGTTCTGGAACCAGCAGAGCTTTACCCTGATCGAGCGGCCCGCGCCCTGCGCCAGCTGTGCCGCAGAGGGGCCGGACGTGGCGACGATGCCCGAGGAAATGGTCGCGATCAGCTGCCGCGACGTGACCGAGCAGATCGAGACCGAGCGCAAGCTGCGCGCCACCAAGGTCGAGCTGCAGCATGCCGCGCATCACGACGACCTGACGGGGCTGGCCAACCGCAAGCGGCTGACGGCCTATCTGCAATCCGATCTGGCGAAGCATGCGCTGGCGCGCCGGGAACTGGGCGTGCTGCAGCTTGATCTCGATAAGTTCAAGGAAATCAACGACACGCTGGGCCACGGTGCCGGCGACGCGACGCTGGTGCATGTGGCGCGCGCGCTGCGCGCGGCGAGCGGCACGCGGGACCTTGCCTGCCGCACCGGTGGCGACGAATTTCTGCTGGTGTGCCAGCGCGTCGGCACGCAGGCCGCCCTTCTGAGCCGGGCCGAGCGGATCCTGCGCGCGGTCAATCAGCCGTTGCGCTGGCGCGATCAGAGCATCCGCATCGGCTGTTCCATCGGGGCGAGCCTTGCCGAAACGGGGGTCAGCCGGGGTGAGACGCTGATCACGCAGGCCGACCAGGCGCTTTACGCCGCGAAGGAACGCGGCCGAGGTCAGATCGTGAGCTATGCGCCGGAACTGGGCCGCGCCCAGACCGATCGCAACCAGCTTGCGCGCGACATCCGCACCGCGTTGGCCGAGGAGGCGTTCGAGATCCACCTGCAACCGCAGATGCACCTGCAGCGCGGGCGCATCACCGGCTGCGAGGCCTTGCTGCGCTGGAACCATCCGAAGCTGGGCCAGCTGAGCCCGGGCGAATTCCTAGCCGTGGCGCGGCGCGCGGGCGTGCTGGCCGAGCTGGATTACCAGGCGCTCAACCTGTCGCTCGACGCGCTGGTGCGGCTTCGCGAGGCGGGATTTCCCGAGCTCGGGCTTGCGATCAACGTCTCGGCCGAGATCCTTGCGGATGCCAATTATCCCGGCCTGCTGGACTGGGCCGTGCAGTCGCGCGGCCTTTCGGCGGCGGCGCTGTGCGTGGAGATCACCGAGACGGCGATCATGGAGCGCGCCGATTGTGCGGTAAGCCAGGCGGTGGAGCGGCTCAAACGGCTGGGGGCGAAAGTGGCGCTTGACGATTTCGGCACCGGCTATGCCGGGCTTGCGCATATGTCGGCGATCGAGATCGACGCGATCAAGCTCGACAGGTCGCTGGTGGCGCGCCTGCCCGAGGACGCCCGCGCCCGCGACATCGTGCGCGCGGTGATCGCGCTGTGCCGGCGGCTGGGCACCAATGTGGTCGCCGAAGGGGTGGAACGGCCCGTGCAGGTCGAGGTGCTGCGGGCCGCGAAATGCCCGATGATCCAGGGATTCGGGCTGGCCCGACCGATGCCGGTGGCGGCCATGATCGACTGGCTGAAAACCCACGGCGCCGCGCCCGAGCGGCTTTTGGCACGCGCGCCTGGCGCGGCGCGGCAGGACTGGCACGGCTGAGCCGGCGGGCGCCGTGCGCAGCGGGCATTTCCCCGTTTGAATTCGCGCCTCACGCCTAGTATGGGACAGGATGAATGAGAAGGGCAGTTCCCTTTGGCGAGGAAAAGGCATCATGGCATCCTACCAGTACGTCTATCACATGCAGGGGGTCTCCAAGACCTATCCCGGCGGCAAGAAGTGCTTCGAGAATATCCACCTGAGCTTTCTTCCCGGCGTGAAGATCGGCGTCGTGGGCGTGAACGGCGCAGGTAAATCCACGCTGATGAAGATCATGGCGGGGCTCGACACGGATTTCTCGGGCGAGGCCTGGGCCGCGGAAGGCGCCAAGGTGGGCTACCTGCCGCAGGAACCCGAGCTCGACGCGTCTTTGACGGTGCGCGAGAACGTGATGCTGGGCGTGGCCGAGAAGAAGGCCAAGCTCGACCGGTTCAACGAGCTGGCCATGAATTATTCCGACGAGACCGCCGACGAGATGGCGCAGCTGCAGGACGAGATCGACAGCCAGAACCTCTGGGATCTCGACGCACAGATCGACGTGAGCATGGAGGCGCTGCGCTGTCCGCCGGACGACGCGGATGTCACCTCTCTTTCGGGCGGGGAAAAGCGCCGGGTGGCGCTGTGTAAGCTGCTTCTGGAAGCGCCGGACATGCTGCTTCTGGACGAGCCGACGAACCATCTGGATGCCGAGACGATCGCGTGGCTGCAGCAGCATCTCATCGACTACAAGGGCACAATCCTGATCGTCACGCACGACCGGTATTTCCTCGACGATATCACCGGCTGGATCCTTGAGCTCGATCGCGGGCGCGGGGTGCCTTACGAGGGCAATTATTCCAGCTGGCTCGAGCAGAAGGCCAAGCGGCTGTCGCAGGAAGCGCGCGAAGACAAGAGCCGGCAGAAGACGCTGGAGCGGGAACTGGAGTGGATGCGGCAGGGCGCCAAGGCGCGCCAGTCCAAGCAGAAGGCCCGGATCGAGCGTTATAACGAGCTGGCCAACCAGTCGGAGCGCGAGAAGATCGCGCGCGCGCAGATCGTCATCCCGAACGGCCCGCGCCTTGGCAACAAGGTGATCGAGGTCGAGGGCCTGAAAAAGGCGATGGGCGACAAACTTTTGATCGAGGATCTGAGTTTTTCTCTGCCTCCGGGGGGCATCGTGGGCGTGATCGGGCCGAACGGGGCCGGTAAATCGACGCTCTTCAAGGTGCTCACGGGGCAAGAGAAGCCCGACGCGGGCACGGTGGAGTACGGCGACACGGTGCAGCTTTCTTATGTGGATCAGTCACGCGATGATCTGAAGGACGGCGAGACGGTGTGGGAGGCGATCACCGGCGGGGCCGAGGTCATTCAGCTGGGCGACGCGCAGATGAATTCCCGCGCCTATTGCTCGGCCTTCAACTTCAAGGGCGGCGACCAGCAGAAGAAGGTGTCGCTGCTCTCTGGCGGTGAGCGGAACCGGGTGCATATGGCGCGGCTTCTGAAAGAGGGCGGCAATGTGCTCCTGCTCGACGAGCCGACGAACGATCTGGACGTGGAGACGCTGCGCGCGCTGGAAGACGCGCTGGTGGATTTCGCGGGCTGTGCGGTGGTGATCAGCCACGACCGGTTCTTCCTCGACCGGATCTGCACGCATATCCTGGCCTTCGAGGGCGAGGCGCATGTGGAATGGTTCGAGGGCAACTTCGAGGACTATGAGGAAGACAAGAAGCGCCGGCTGGGCCCCGACGCGCTGGAGCCAAAGCGGATCAAGCACAAGAAGTTTGCGCGCTAGATTGATGGAACGACAAGAACTAGTGCGTCGCCTTCTCGGCGTTGCAACGGATCTTTTCATCAACGACAAAGATCCGTTTTCTGTGTATTGTCTTGCAAGTACAGCGGGAGAACATGCGGCTGAACTGGCCAGACAAACGTCAGGGGAGACGTTCAACGATCAAATTCTCAAAACATTTCCAGAGAAATCTATACGCTATATCCGACAATTGAGAAATCGCGATTGGAATGCGATTAAACATGCGCGTCATCTCGACGGTTCTTTGCGCCTGCCCGAAAAAGAGCTGGCTGATTTCTCTGATATCGCAAATGACCATATGCTGTTTATTGTATGGTACGATTATGCGAGCGCAAGATTACCTTTGCCAATTGCCGTTCAGGTTTTTCAAGTTTGGTATTTCGAGATGTATCCGGAGGCTCAAGAACCAGAAGTCGACAAAACCGAGATCTTTGGCAGTTTATCGGCGTTATCAAGATCCGGATGTAAAGAAAAACTTCGGAAAAAAATTATCAAATATTCGACAGATGAAACTCTGCTCGCCCATGATAAAACAGATCAAAGACCACTGGTACTTTGAATCTTTCGACACGGCAGAACTGAGTAGCTCAGGATTGCTTAGCCGCGCGATGGCCAGACCGCGGGATGGCGATCCGACGGATGAACGACGCGCTTTATGCTGATGTGTCCGCACGAGATTTGAGCGGCGCGCCAACGGCATCCAATCGCCAGCCCGTTCGGGCGGTCTGGCGATCGCGCGGCGGCCTTCGGCCTTGACACCGCGCGGGTGTGAATAGCGACCGTTTGCGCTGTTGATCGTTGGCGTGGGCTGGGTCACAAGACACCCGGACAAAGCTGGATTTTACCATGCAAACCTTCGACATCGTGATCATCGGGGCCGGCCCCGCTGGTGCTGCATCGGCGGTGACGGCGCGGAAACGGGGCCTCAGCGTGGCCTTGGTGGACAAGGCGGTGTTTCCGCGGGCGAAGCTGTGCGGGGGGCTGGTGACGGGGCGGTGTGCGGCGCATTTGAAAGAGGTCTTCGATCTCGATCTCATTCCCGGGCTGTTCGAGACGCGCAAGAACTTCACGTTTCATCTGGGTGCGGACGATCTGGGGCGGCTCGACGATGTGCCGCCGGTTCACCTTACCATGCGGTGGGATTTCGACCGGCTGCTTTACGCCCGCGCGATCAAGGCGGGGGCGACGGATTTCACCGGGCGACGGGTCGAAAACCTCGATCTTGAGCACAACACCGTCACGCTGGAGGGCGGCCAGGTGCTGCGCTATGGCGTTCTGATCGGCGCGGACGGGGTGCAGAGCTTCGTGGCCAAGGCGCTTTTCGGGCGCGCCTTCGACCCTGAAAAAATCGGTTTCGCGCTTGAAATCGAGGCGCCGAGCGAGATGCCGGACGAGGACACGCCCCTGCGCATCGATTTCGCCGCCGCCGACTGGGGCTATGGCTGGGTCTTTCCCAAGAGCCGCAGCACGACGGTGGGGCTAGGCGGGATCCAGGCGCGCAACGCGGATATGGGCGCGGCGCTGGCGGCCTATCGCGCGAAGCTGACCCTGCCCGAGGGGGCGAAGGTGAAGGGACATTTCCTGCCTTTCGGCGAAGCCAAGACCCGGCCCGGGCGGGAAAACGTGCTTTTGGCCGGTGATGCGGCGGGATTCGTCGATCCGCTGACCGGCGAGGGGATCGGCTATGCCATCGAGTCGGGCGCGCTGGCCGCAGAGGTGGGCGCTCGGGCGATCCGCGAGGGCCGTCCCATCCTGGCGGCGGGGTATTACCGCGCGGCGACACGGCCCATCCGGACGTCGATCGCGCAGGCCCGCATGCTGCGTCCGCTCATGTTCTCACGACGGCTGCAGCCGTTCTTTGCGCGAAGTTTCGCGGCGTCACGCGGCTTGAAACGCGCGTATATGCATCTTTTATCGGGGGATACGAGCTATCCCGCGATCCTGTCGCGGGTGCTGGTGCGGCTGCCCGGCAAGATCACGCGCCACCTTGTGACGCGCGGCAGGGCCGGGTGACACCGAAACGCCACGCCAGTCGTTGAAACGACCCGGCTCACCGGGTTTTGATTTTTTTTGGAGACGGTGGCAGATTATTGCCACTTGACAGGATTGACGATTTTTTGAGGGGAAGACCGATCATGATCGACCGACGCCAATTCGTGGCCACGGGTCTTGCTGCCGCGATGCTGCCAGCCGCGGCGCGGGCCTTTGAGCTGGATTCGAAATTCATGCCGCAGGAAGTGGCGATTTCGCGCAAATACGCGCCCGGACAGCTGCTTATCCTGCCGCGGGCGCATTTTCTGTATTACATCACCGAGCCGGGGCGTGCCCGCCGGTACGGCGTGGGCGTCGGCAAGGCCGGCCTGGAATTCACCGGCACCGCGACCATCGATGTCAAGAAGAAATGGCCCACCTGGCGCCCGACGCAGGAGATGATCGAGCGTGAGCCGCAGACCTATGGCCGGTTCAAGGACAACGATTATGTCCAGCCCGGCGGGCCCGGCAACCCGCTTGGCGCGCGCGCGCTGTACCTCTTCCAGAACGGGCGCGACACGTATTTCCGGATCCACGGCACGACGGCGCCGCGGTCGATCGGCCGGTCGGTGTCGAACGGGTGCATCCGGATGATCAACGACCACGTGATCGATCTTTATGAGCGTGTGCCGGTGGGGACGGTCGTCACCGTTCTGTAAGACGCCGCATCTGCGAATTCCCTTGATTTTCGCGTCGCACACCCTCATATGGGGCGTGCGACGTTACCTCTATCGACCCCTGCTCCGAGACCCGGCTCAGTTATTCGATCTTGCACTGACACGCCGGGCTGCCGCACTTCCGCGGGCAGCGCAATTCTAAGGAGTAGACGGATGGCCAGTGGCACCGTGAAATGGTTCAATGCAACCAAAGGTTTTGGATTTATCGCCCCCGATGAGGGCGGCAAGGACGTGTTCGTGCACATCTCTGCCGTTGAGCGCGCCGGTCTGACCGGCCTGCGGGACGACCAGAAAGTGACCTTCGACATCGAAGCCGGCCGTGACGGCCGCAGCTCGGCGACGAATCTAGCTCTGGCGTAAGCTTTCACGCGATATGACACCGGAAGGGCCCTTTGCGGGGCCCTTTTCTTTTGCGCAGGGTCCTGGACGCCGCCGCGCCGCGCGCGTGCCGGGTCAGCTGCCCTGCCCTTTGGCCGCCGCGATCAGCTTCAGCACTTTCGGGCCCAGCGCCGCGACGATCTTTTCCACGCCCTCGGCATTGGGATGGATGCCGTCGGGCTGGAAATAGGGTTGCAGAGAGGCCGGGTCGCCCGCGCCCAGACCGGCGAAGAAATCCCTGAAATAGAGTGTGTTGTAGGTGTCTGCGAGGTCGGGATAGATCGCGTCGAACGACGCCTTGTAGTCGGGGCCGAAATTGCCCGGCGCGGTCATGCCGACAAGCAGGACCGGCAGATCCTGTGCTGCCGCGCTGTCAAGGATTGCGGCCAGGTTCTTGCGCGCCTCGGCCGGATCAAGCCCGCGCAGCATGTCATTGCCGCCAAGCGTGACGATCATGGCGTCGATATCGGGTGTCAGGCTCCAGTCGACGCGGGCCGCGCCGCCTGCGGTGGTGTCGCCCGAGACGCCGCCATTGACCACGGTGGCCTCGGCGCCGTTTTCATCGAGCCACGCGTCAAGCTGCGGCACGAATCCCTCGTCCGCGATCAGACCGTAGCCCTGCGTGAGGCTGTCGCCAAAGGCCAGAATCCGCACCGGATCGGCCAGCGCCGGAGCGGCCGACAGGAAAAGCCCGATTGCGGCCTTGCCCACCAGCCGGCGGACCCCATATGTCCCAAAACCCTTGCAAAACAGGCGCATTTTCATGTCCGATCCCGTGTTATCGCTGCGGCAGGCGTCGTTGTCCCTTGATGGCAACGCCGGTCTTGTGCGGATACTTGAGGCAATCGATCTCGATGTCCACAGGGGCGAGACACTTGGCCTTGTTGGGCCCAGCGGCTCGGGCAAATCCTCACTGCTGATGCTGATGGGCGGGCTGGAGCGCGCGACCGGCGGCACGGTCAAGGCGCTGGGGCAGGACCTGACGGCGATGGGCGAGGACGCGCTGGCGCGGCTCAGGCGAGACCATATCGGCGTGGTCTTTCAGTCCTTCCACCTGATCCCCACGATGACGGCGCTGGAAAACGTGGCGACACCGCTGGAACTGGCGGGCGCGGGCGACGCGATGGACCGCGCGGAGGCGGCGCTTGACACGGTGGGCCTTGCAAAGCGCGCGGGGCATTACCCGTCGCAGTTGTCTGGGGGCGAGCAGCAGCGCGTGGCGCTGGCGCGCGCGGTGGCGCCGCGTCCCGACATCCTTCTGGCCGACGAACCGACGGGCAATCTCGATAGCGCGACCGGGGCGGCGATCATCGAGCTGCTCTTCGGGCTGGCGGAGCGGCAGGGTGCGACGTTGGTGATGGTGACGCACGATCCCGCGCTGGCGGATCGCTGCGGGCGCGTTGTTCGTCTGCGCGACGGGCGGATCGACCGGGCGGCGGAGGCGGCGTGAATCTGGCCGTTGCCGTAAGGATCGCCGCGCGGGAGTTGCGCGGCGGTATCCGGGGGTTCCGGATTTTCCTCGCGTGTGTCGTGCTGGGCGTGGCGGCGATCGCCGCCATCGGCACGGTGCGGGCCAGCATCGCGACAGGGCTGGCCGAGGAAGGGGCGGCCCTTTTGGGTGGGGATGCCGAGATCGAGCTGACCTATCGGTTTGCCGATGCCGGCGAACGCGCCTGGATGGAGCGCGAGGCCACGCAAGTATCGGAAATCGCCGATTTCCGGTCGATGGCCGTGGCGGGCGCGGAACGTGGTCTGGCGCAGGTGAAAGCGGTCGATGACCTTTATCCGCTGATTGGTGAAGTGGGGCTGGACCCCCCGATGCCTCTGAACGTGGCGCTGGCGGGGGACGCGGACCTGCCGGGCATGGTGATGCACCCGACGCTGGTGGCCCGGTTGGGGGTTGAGCCGGGCGACACCGTGCGGCTGGGCACGCAGGACTTTCGCCTGATGGCGCGGCTGACGCGAGAGCCCGACACGCGCACGGCGGGCTTCGGGCTTGGGCCGCGCATCATCGTGGCCCGGGACGCGCTGGACACGTCCGGCCTTCTGGAGCCCGGTACGCTCTTCTCGGCGCATTACCGGCTCGACCTGCCGCAAGGGGCCGATCTGGAGGCGCTGCGCGCCGAGGCCGAGGACGCGCTTGCGGGCAGCGGCATGCGCTGGTCGGACGCGCGCAACGGCGCGCCGGGCGTGGCCGAGTTCGTCGACCGGCTGGGCGCGTTCCTGATCCTCGTGGGCCTGTCGGGGCTGGCGGTGGGCGGCGTGGGCATTTCCGCCGCGCTGCGGGCGTATCTGGCGGGCAAGACGCGGGTCATCGCGGTATTGCGCACGCTGGGCGCGGATCAGCGGATGGTCTTTACCGTTTATTTCCTTCAGGTGGGCGTGCTGGCGCTGTTGGGGATTGCGGCGGGGCTTGTTCTGGGCGTGGGCGCGCCGATCCTGCTGGCGCCCCTGATCGAGGCGCGGCTGCCGGTGCCGGCGGTCTTCGCCCCCTATCCCGCCCCGATGGCCGAGGCGGTGGTCTATAGCCTGCTGACGGTGCTGATCTTCACGCTTTGGCCGCTGGCGCGGGTGCGCGAGGTACGCCCCGCCGCGCTTTACCGGGGCGCGGACGGCGCGGGAAGACCCGGTGCGGGGCTGGTGGCGCTCACCTTGGCGCTGGTGGCCGCGCTGGTGGCCGTGGCGGCGTGGTTTTCCGGTAATACAACGCTGACGCTGTGGGCGGCGGCCGGCATCGCCGGGGCGCTGGCGGCGCTGTCGGTGGCGGGGCGGGGCCTGCGCGCGCTGGCGCGGCTGGTGCGGCCCCGGGTGCGCGGGCGCGTGGCCCTGGGCTGGGCGCTGGCCGCGATCGGCGGCCCGGGCAGCACGGCGGGACCCGTGGTGCTGTCGCTGGGTCTTGGCTTGACCGTTATGGCCGCCGTGGGGCAGATCGACCGCAACCTGCGCGACGCCATCGCACGCGATCTGCCGACGCGCGCGCCGAGCTATTTCTTCGTCGATATCCAGCGCGACCAGATGCCGGGATTTCGCGCCCGTCTGGACGAGGATGACGGTGTCACGCGGGTTGACGCCGCGCCGATGCTGCGTGGGGTGATCACGCAGATCAACGGCCGGGAGGCCAGCGAGGTCGCGGGCGATCACTGGGTGCTGCAGGGGGATCGCGGGGTAAGCTATGCCGCCGAGTTGCCGAAGCGGAGCACGGTGACGGCGGGCGAATGGTGGGACGCGGGCTATGACGGCGCGCCGCAGGTCAGTTTCGCCGCCGAAGAGGCCGCCGAGATGGGATTGAGCCTTGGCGACGAGATCACCGTCAACATTCTTGGCCGCGACATGACGGCGACGCTCACCTCTTTCCGTGAAGTGGATTTTTCCAGCGCAGGCATGGGGTTCATCATGATCATGAACGAGGCCGCGCTTGCCGCGGCACCGCACAGTTTCATCGCCACGGTCTATGCCGAGCCGGAGGCCGAAACCGCGATCCTGCGCGATTTGAGCAGCGCCTATCCCAACATCACCGCGATCCGCGTCAAGGACGCGGTCGAGCAGGTGTCCGGCCTTCTGGCGGGGCTCGCCTCGGCCATCGCCTGGGGGGCGGCGGCGACGCTTCTGACCGGGTTCCTGGTGCTGATCGGGGCGGCGGCGGCAGACCAGCGCAGCCGCAGCTACGAGGCGGCGATCCTGAAGGTGCTGGGCGCGAGCCGGGCGCGGATCCTGTGGGGCTTAAGCCTGCGCGCGGGGCTTCTGGGGGCCGCGGCGGGCGCGGTGGCGCTTGGCGCGGGACTGGCCGGGGCCTGGGCGGTGAGTCATTACGTGATGGGCACGGAGTTCGCGGTGGCGTGGGGCCCGGGCGTGATCGTGGTGGCCGGCGGCGCGGCGATCAGCCTGCTGGCCGGGTTGATCTTTTCGCTTGGCCCGATCTCGGCCCGGCCGGCGCGGACGCTGCGGGCGCGAGACGAGCGCGGTTGATCCCGTCCGCCGTCACGGCCTATTGAGTGGCGCACCCGACCCCCTTTTGGATTCGCCTGTGACGGGAGCCCGCGCCGAATGTCCGACAGCCTGCCCATCCCGCTCAGTTCGCCGCTGAGCCTTGCGCAAACGACCGCCATCCTAAATCTCGTGCGGCGCGCCGCCAGGGCCGAGATCCTGCCGCGCTTTCGTAATCTGGGTGCGGGCGACGTGGGCACCAAGGCGCATCGGTTCGACCTTGTGACCGAGGCCGACGAGGCCGCCGAGGCGATGATCCTGCGCGGCATTCAGCGCATGTTTCCCCACGCGCTGGTCGTGGGCGAGGAAATGGCCGCAAGGGAAGACGGCGTGCGCGCCAGGCTGGCCGAGGCGGAGCTTGCCTTTATCGTCGACCCGTTGGACGGGACGTGGAACTTTGCGCATGGGCTGCCGCTATTCGGGGTGATCCTGTCGGTCGCCCGCTTTGGCGTGCCGGTCTTCGGGCTGCTTTACGATCCGATCATGGATGACTGGATCCTCGCCGAGGAAAACGGGCCTGCGCGGATGTCGCGCAAGCAAGGGGCGGCGCGCAGCCTGTCCGTGGCCAGGGGTGGCGCACCGCAGGATCTGTCGGGGTTCGTGCATCTGTACCTTTTGCCAGAGGACAAGCGCGCGCAGGCGGCGGCCCTGCTGCCGCAATTCGCGCGCACGCAGATGCTGCGCTGTTCGTGCCACGAGTACCGGATGCTGGCGCAGGGGGCGATGGATTTCACCATCTCCGGCACGATGAACCCGTGGGACCACGCGGCGGGCGTTCTGATCTTTCAGCGCGCGGGCGGCGTGGTGCGGATGCTGGATGGCTCGGACTACAACGCGGGCCTCGAGGACGGCTATCTTCTGGCCGCGCCGGATCAGGCAACCTGGGACAAGCTGGCCGCTATGTTCGCCTTCCTCGCGGATTGAAAAGGACGATATGCTCGATTTTCTGCGACAGAACAGCGATCTGATCACCGTGGTGGCGAGTGTCGCCATGGTGCCCATCTGGATGACCTATCTGCAGCTTTTCTGGAGCAGCTACCGCCGCCAGCTGCGCGCAAGCCTGATCATCCATCCCGGGGCGGGCACGGGCATGGACGCGCAATGCCTGATCAGCAACATGAGCGCCGAGGCCATCCATGTGGAAGGCATCATCCTCGTGCTAAAATGCGGTAAGCAGCGCTGGAGCACGGCGATCACGGCGGCGGGCGGCCTGTCGGAAGAGGCGACGACCAAAAGCGGGGCACGCATCGTGACGCCGCATGACGGGCCGCTGAAATCTGGCGAGTTTCTGAATATCGGTCGGTTTCAGGACCTTGTCGAGCGCACCTACGGCAAGGCCGGAGAAAACGAGGCGTCGCCCGACCGCATGGAGTTCGACAGTTTCGAGATCTGGGTCATTGCCGATTATTCGGCCGAGCAAAAGCTGGTCTTCGCGCGCCGGGTGTTTCAGATCGCGCATCGCGACGGACGTTGGGCTCTGCGCGCCGAGCGGATGACGACGGAATCCGTGCGCGGCAAGCGACAGCGCCGGATCAAGCAGGAGCTTCAGGACCATCTTGAAAAAGCCCTGCTGCCCTGGACCGACGAGACCTAGAGCGGTCCGCGCACCGCGTATGGGGCGCGTCGCGGGTGCCTGTCGCCGCACCCCGGGCCAAGGGCAAGCCGCTTTTACCTCGGCACGGTGAATTCTTTCACCCAAACGTTACAAAAGTTTTGAACCTTTCGCGCTATGGCCGCGACAGACGTTTAACTGCCACGCGGCCTTTTCCCCAAGTGCGTCGGCAGGGGCCGCGCCTGTCCCGCGTGGCCCGCCCCATTTAAGGCAGTCATTTTGAGTACCAAAGACGGGGCGGTCCGGACGGGCCGCCCCGATTTCGTTGCGCGCTCAGCCGGGCGGGTTCGCCGCCCAGAACGCCTGCAGCTCTTTGCGGGCTTCGGCGTTGATCTGCGCTTCCTGGCCGGTGGCGCTGCCGATCTTGCCGGACATGCCGCCGCCGAACTCCACCTCCATGTTGGCGGCGTTGACGATCACGTCGCAGCCATGCAGGGCGTGATCCGTCACGGAGCCTTCGACAAGCTCCACTCCCGTTGCGCCGAGCGACGAGATCGCGGTCTGGAAGAGGCCGAAATCCTCGGCCCCGTAGGCGACGATCACCGGCTGCACGCCGCAGTCATTATCCTGCGCCGCCTTGACGATGATCTCGGCCAGTTCGGCCTTGGTGCAGGCGGGCATGATCCGGGTGAGAAAGATCCCGCTGGCCACAAACGGGATTGCCAGCCTTGCCCGCCCGTTCTGGGACGCGAGCGCCAGCGCGTTGACGACGCTGTCGGAGACGGACTTCCGCGTGGGTTCGCCGCCCTGAACGGCGAAGGGCGACATGGTGCCTGTCGCGGCCTGCGCGATGGCCGTGATGCCGCGCTGCGCAAGATCGCCCGAGGACGTCCAGACCGCCGCGCCGAGCGGCGCGTAGGGCCGCGTGCGCAGCGCGTCGTTCCGGGGGCAGCCGATGACGGAAACGGTGGGAGTAGAATTGTAGGGGCTGGACATGCATTGCCTTTCAAATAGGTGGATGAAAACCCTTTGACCCTACAAGACATCTGCGGCCCGGGACAGGTGCGCTGCCCCGGGTCTGGATCAAGGTACCCGCACGCCGGGAGGCGCCGCCCTTATTCGGCGGCTTCGGCGTAGTCCTCCATCGGTGGGCAGGTGCACACGAGGTTGCGGTCGCCATAGGCGTTGTCGACGCGATTGACCGGCGGCCAGTACTTGTCCACCCGGAAGGCGCCCGGCGGGAAACACGCCTGTTCGCGGCTATAGGGCCGATCCCAGTCGCGCACGAGGTCCTCCATCGTGTGCGGCGCGTTCTTGAGCGGGTTGTTGTCGCGGTCGATGCGCTCTTCCTCGATATCGCGGATCTCTTCGCGGATCGCCAGCATGGCGTCGCAGAAGCGATCGAGCTCGGCCTTGGTCTCGGACTCGGTCGGTTCGACCATCAGGGTGCCGGAGACCGGCCAGCTCATCGTAGGGGCATGAAAGCCGTTGTCGATGAGCCGCTTGGCGATATCATCGACGGTCACGCCCGCACTGTCGGCGAAGGGACGCGTATCAAGGATGCATTCATGCGCGATGCGCCCGTTGCGGCCCTTGTAAAGCACGTCATACGCCCCCTCGAGCCGCCGGGCGATGTAATTGGCGTTGAGGATCGCCACGCGGGTGGCCTGCGTCATCCCCTCGCCGCCCATCAGAAGGGTATAGGCCCAGCTGATCGGCAGGATCGAGGCCGAGCCGAAGGGCGCGGCGGACACCGCCCCGCCCGTGCCCGAGAGGGGATTGGCAGGCAGATGCGGCGCAAGATGCGCCTTGACGCCGATCGGCCCCATGCCGGGCCCGCCCCCGCCATGGGGGATGCAGAACGTTTTGTGCAGGTTGAGATGGCTCACGTCGCCGCCGACGTCACCGGGGCGTGCCAAGCCCACCATGGCGTTGAGGTTCGCGCCGTCGATATAGACCTGCCCGCCGTGATCGTGGGTGATCTGGCAGACCTCGCGCACGGTTTCCTCGAAAACGCCGTGGGTAGAGGGATAGGTGATCATGCACCCGGCGAGGTTTTCGGAATGCTTCTCGGCCTTGGCGCGGAAATCCTCGACGTCGATATCGCCGTTCTTGTCGGATTTGACCGGCACCACTTTCCAGCCGACCATCTGGGCCGAGGCGGGGTTGGTGCCATGCGCACTGACGGGGATGATGCAGACATTGCGATTCTCGTCGCCATTGGCACGGTGATAGGCGGCGATGGTCAGAAGCCCCGCATATTCGCCCTGCGCGCCCGAATTGGGCTGCATCGACATATCGTCGTAGCCGGTGATCACGCAGAGCTTGTGCGACAGGTCGCCGATCAGTTCGGCATATCCTTCGGCCTGATCAGCGGGCACGAACGGGTGCAGGCGCGCGAAGTCGCGCCAGCTGATCGGCATCATCTCGGCCGCCGCGTTGAGCTTCATCGTGCAGGACCCGAGCGGGATCATCGCCCGGTCAAGCGCGAGGTCGCGGTCCGCAAGGCGGCGCATGTAGCGCATCATCTCGGTTTCCGCGCGGTTCATGTGGAAAATGGGATGCGTGAGATAGTCCGAGCGCCGCAGAAGATTTTCGGGCAGGCGCGGGTGCTGTTCGTCCACCGACAGGCCCGTGATGCCGAAGGCGCGCCAGACCGCATCCACATTGGCCGGCAGCGTCGCCTCGTCCAACGTGATGCCGATGCGGGTCTTGCCCACGGCGCGCAGGTTGATGCCCTCGTCCACGGCGGATTTCATCACCGCGGACTGGAGCGGGCCGACATCGACGGTGATCGTGTCGAAAAAGGTTTCGGGCTCGACCGTGAAGCCCGCCGCTTCCAGCCCCGCAGCAAGGCGCGCGGTCTTGGCGTGAATACGCTCGGCGATGGCGCGCAGGCCCTTGGGACCGTGAAAGACCGCGTACATCGACGCCATGACCGCCAGAAGCGCCTGCGCGGTGCAGACGTTCGACGTGGCCTTTTCGCGGCGGATGTGCTGCTCGCGCGTTTGCAGGCTGAGGCGGTAGGCGCGGTTGCCGTGGCTGTCGACGCTGACCCCGACAAGCCGACCCGGCAGCGCGCGCTTGTAGGCGTCGCGGCAAGCGATATAGGCCGCGTGCGGCCCGCCATAGCCCATCGGCACACCGAAGCGCTGCACGCTGCCCACCGCGATATCGGCGCCCATCGCGCCGGGCTCCTTGAGCAGGGTCAGCGCCAGCGGATCGGCGGACACGATGCCGATGGCGTTCTGTTCGTGAAGCGCCGACATCTGGTCGGACACGTCGCGCAGATGCCCGAAGGTGCCGGGATACTGGAAGATCGCGCCGAAGACGGCGGTGGCGTCCAGATCCTCGGGCGCGCCGACCACGATCTCGATGCCCAGGGGTTCCGCCCGGGTGCGCATCACGGCGATGTTCTGCGGATGGCAGTTTTCATCGACGAAAAACGCGGTCGCTTTCGACTTGGCCACGCGCTGCGCCATGGTCATCGCCTCGGCGCAGGCGGTCGATTCGTCCAGCAGAGAGGCGTTGGCGATCTCGAGCCCGGTCAGGTCGGAGATCATCGTCTGGAAATTCAGCAGCGCCTCGAGCCGGCCCTGGCTGATCTCGGGCTGATATGGGGTATAGGCTGTGTACCAGGCGGGGTTTTCGAGAATATTGCGCTGGATCGCGGGGGGCGTGACGGTGCCGTGATAACCCTGACCGATCAGGCTGACGAGCACCTTGTTCTTGGCTGCGACCATGCGCATGTCGTGCATCAACTCACGCTCCGACTTCGGCGGGCCAAAATCGAGCGGCGTGTCCTGCCGGATGGATTTCGGCACGGTTTCGTCGATGAGCGCGTCGAGCGACTTTGCGCCCACGGCTTCCAGCATCTCGGCCATTTCCTCGGGCGAGGGGCCTATGTGACGACGGTTGGCGAAATCATAGGGCTGGTAATCTGTGGGCTGGAACGGCATGTCAGTCTCCTTTGCGTCGGGTCGGGGCACGGCGCGCGCCCTGCCCTGTCCTCCGTGCCTCGAATAATCCCGCCGTCGGCGCCAAATCCCGCATGAGGATCTTGGCAAAGCTTTAAGGGCAAAGCCGTCGCGCCGCCCGGCGGGTTCGGATCAGTCGATGAAGGCCTTGTAGGCGGCTTCATCCATGTAATCGTCCATCTGGCTTGTGTCGGCGGGCTTCATCTTGAAGAACCACGCAGCCCCCATCGGATCTTCGTTGATCTTCGAGGGCTCGTCGACCAACGCCTCGTTGACCTCCACGATCTCGCCGTCGAGCGGCGCGAGGATGTCCGAGGCGGCCTTGACGCTTTCGATCACCACGATCTCGTCGTCCTTGCTCACTTCTGCACCGACCTCGGGCAGTTCGACGAAAACGATATCGCCCAGCTGTTCGGCGGCATGCTCGGTGATGCCGACGGTGACGACGCCATCCTCCTCGTCGAGCCATTCGTGCTCTTCGGTGAATTTCATTGGGGGGTCTCCTTCCTGATGATCAACGTTTGAAACCGGGGGCGACGAAGGGCAGCTTCGCCACCTCGACCGGCAGTCGCTTGCCGCGCAGTTCGCCGAAGATGCGGGTGCCTTCGGAGGCGTGGCTGGCGGCGACATAGCCCATCGCGACCGGCGCGCCCACGGACGGGCCGAACGCGCCCGAGGTGACCTGACCGATCGGCGTGTCGGCATCTTCGTTGGCGAAAAGCTCTGTGCCCGCGCGCATCGGCGCGCGCCCCTCGGGCGCAAGCCCCATGCGGCAGCGCGCGACCCCGCCCGCGATCTCGTCGAGGATCCGCTCGGCCCCCGGGAACCCGCCGGCGCGGGCGCCATCGGCGCGGCGCGCCTTGCCGATGGACCAGCTCAGCCCGGCCTCGACCGGCGTGGTCGTGGTGTCGATGTCCTGTCCGTAAAGGCAAAGCCCGGCTTCCAGCCGCAGGCTGTCCCGAGCGCCAAGGCCGACCGGTTCCACCGCGTCCTGCGCAAGAAGATCGCGCGCTAGGCGTTCGGCCTCGGCCTCGGGTACGGAAATCTCGAACCCGTCCTCGCCGGTATAGCCCGAGCGCGAAATCCAGAGTTCGCCATAGTCCGAGGTGAAAATACCGGTGTCCATGAAGCGCATGATCTCGCAGCCCGCAGCGATCGGGGCGAGCGCCCCGGCCGCCTCGGGCCCCTGAAGCGCCAGCAGGGCGCGGTCGGTCACCGCCACGACCTCGCAGTCGGGCAGGCCCGCGCGCATATGCGCGATATCGGCGCCCTTGCAGGCGGCGTTGACCACGGCAAAGATGTGATCGCCCCGGTTGGTGATCATCAGATCGTCGAGGATGCCGCCCGTATCATTGGTGAAAAGCCCGTAGCGCTGGCGCTTCTCGCCCAGTCCCAGAAGGTCGGCGGGCACCAGCGTTTCAAGGTCGGCGGCCGCGCCGCCATAGCCCGCTTCGTGCCGGATCAGCACCTGTCCCATGTGCGAGACGTCGAAGAGCCCGGCCTTTTCGCGTGTGTGCAGGTGTTCTTTCATAACGCCCAGGGAAAACTGCACCGGCATCTCGTAGCCGGCGAAGCCGGTCATCTTGGCGCCAAGTTCCTTGTGCAACGCGGTCAGCGGCGTGGTGTGAAGGTCGCTCAAGGCCGGTCTCCCTCGGGTTGGCCGGGCTTTGGCGGGTGCAGCGTCCGGCATCGTCAGTGGCGCGAGGGGCAACACCCCCGCATGCGATGCCCCCTCTGTCCTTTCGCCTGAGATCGCTATCCCTTCGGCGCCCCCGTCATCGCGGAGATCTCTCCAGAGTCTGTTTCCGGTCGGTCCTTGCGCCTGAGAGTTTCCGGGGCGGTTGCTCCTTCGGCACCGGCAAAGCCGATTCTCCCGATCCGATGAAGAAACGATACTTTCGTCGGTATCGGCCCGCAACCCCCTGCCCTTTAGCGCCTGATGTGCCGCGAGGCGGAGAACCGGTTGCGATGCCCGCACGGTTCGGGCAGGACAAGGGCCATGTCGCATGATTTCTTTTTCGGATACGGATCGCTCGTCAATCGGGGCACGCATGGCTTTGCCGAGGCGCAGACCGCGCGGCTTCGGGGCTGGAAGCGCATGTGGCGCAAAACGGCGCTGCGCGAGGTCGCCTATCTGACCGCCGTGCCGGATGACAGCACCGAGATCGACGGGCTGATCGCAGCCGTGCCGCAGGGCGACTGGGCCGCGCTCGATCTGCGCGAAAAAGCCTATGAGCGGCGCGACGCCGCCCACCAGATCGACCTGCCCCAGGCGCCGGAGACTACGCGGCCGCGCATCGCGGTTTACGCCATCGCCCCCGGCGCGCACCATCCGCCCGATCCCGAAAGCCCGGTCCTGCTGAGCTATATCGACGTCGTGGTGCAGGGCTATCTGCGCGAGTTCGGCGCCGAGGGCGTGGCGCGGTTTTTCGACACGACCGACGGTTGGGAGGCGCCGGTGTTGAACGATCGCGGCGCGCCGCGTTATCCGCGGCACTGCGTGCTGAGCGTCGAGGAGCGCGAGATGGTCGACGCGCATCTGGCCGACAAGCGCGTGCGCCTTCTGAAGGCCTGAGCGCATCACCGGACTGGACCGCGCGGCGCGGCTGGCGCATCGTGACCGGGAAACGCCATGTGAAAGGGAGCGACATGACCGGAGCGGACGCCGTTTCAGGCAAGTTCATGATCGCCCTGCGCTTTCTCAAGCAGCTTTGGGTCCGAGTGACGCTTATGGCTGTGCTGGCCGTGCTTGCCACGCTGGGGGCGGGCCTGCTGGAGCCGGTCTTGCCCGTCGACCTGATGGGATGGCTTGGGCCCGAGGCGGTTCTGCCGGTGCTGACGATCCTGGCCTCGGGCATGCTGGCGGTCAGCACGTTCTCGCTTAACGTCATGGTTTCGGCCCATCGGGCCGCGGCGGCGCAGGCCACGCCGCGCGCGCACCGGGTCCTGCTGGACGACGGCACCACGCAAACCGTGCTGGCCACCTTCATCGGCGCCTTCGTCTACGCGCTGAGCGCAATCATCCTGCTGAAATCCGAATTGCAGGCCCCCGGCGCGCCGGTCACGCTCATGGCGGTGACGGTGGTGGTCGTCGTTCTGGTGATCCTCGCGATGCTGCGCTGGATCGACCACCTGAGCGAGCTGGGCAGCATGGACGCCACCCTGCGCGCCACCGAGGACAAGGCGCGCGGGCCGCTGATGCGCAGCCGCAGCCGGCCCTGTCACGGCGCGCGGCCGCTGACCCCCGACACGGTCCTCCCGCCCGATGCCGCGCCGCTGCGCGCAGGATCTACAGGGTATCTGCAGATCGTCGACACGGCCGGTATCGCCGCCTGTCTTGGTGACGGTCAGGGGCTGGTGTGGCTGCACGTACCGGCCGGCCGGTTCGTGCGCGAGGGCGACACGATCGGCCATGCCGCCGGGCTGTCCGACGCGCAGGCGCAGGGCGTGACCGAGGCGCTTGTCATCGGCGCGCACCGGACCTTCGAGCAGGACGCCACCTATGGTCCGCTGGTCCTGGCCGAGATCGGCGTGCGGGCGATGTCGCCAGGCATCAACGATCCGGGCACCGCCATCGACGTGATAGGCCGGCAGGAGCGGCTTTTGTGGGACTGGGCGCGCGCGCCGGTCTCGGACGCGCCGCCGGCGCAGTCGCGGGTGTTCCTGCCGCCGCTCGACGCCGGAACGCTGATCGAAAACGCCTTTGGCATGCTGGCGCGGGACGTGGCGGGCAATATCGAGGTCGTGCGGCGGCTGCTGCAGGCACTCGATCACCTGGCTTCGGGCCCGGACGCGGAGCTGGCCGAGGCCAGCCGCGAGATGGCCGCGCGGGCCGAGGCCTATGCCATGCGGGCGCTGCCCCTGGCCCAGGAGCGCGAGACCCTGCGCGACGAGCAGGACGGCACCGGGTTTGCCCGGCGGCGCTAGGGCGCGGGCAAGATCAGCCCTTGGCGCGGATCACCTGCAAGAGCGGCAGGACCTGCGCCATTTCCGGGCCGCGCGGCTGCCCCGTCAGCGCCAGGCGCAGCGGCATGAAAAGCCCCTTGCCCTTGCGGCCCGTGGCCTCTTTGACCTCGTTCGTCCAGGTGCCCCATGTCTCGGTATCGTGGGGGCCTTCGGGCAAAAGTGCCATCGCCTCGGCCACGAAAGCCTTATCTTCCTCGGCGATCACCGGCTCGGCCCCGTCGCGGAACATCACCCACCAGCCTTCGAGATCGTCGAGCGTGGTGATGTTTTCGCGTGTGACCTGCCAGAAAAGTTCTGCCTTGTCGTCGGGCACGCCCAGCGCGCGGATGCGGTCGGCCACATCTGCATAGGGCAGTGTCTGCAGGTAGCGCGCCGTCAGGGGGAAGAGATCCTGCGCGTCGAATTTCGTCGGCGCAGAGCTGAACCGCGAGATGTCGAAGCCCTCGATCAGCTCTGCCATGTCGGTGCGCAGCTCGATCGGATCGGCCGAGCCGAGCCGGGCCATCAACGACAGAAGCGCGGCGGGCTGGACGCCCTGGGCGCGCAGGTCGCGCAGGCTGAGCGTGCCGAGGCGTTTGGAGAGCGATTCACCCTGCGGGCCGGTCAGAAGGGAATGATGCGCGAACTGGGGCACGGTGCCGCCCAGCGCCTCGATGATCTGGATCTGGGTGGCGGTGTTGGTGACATGGTCGGAGCCGCGCACGACATGGGTCACACCCATTTCCATGTCGTCCACCACCGAGGCGAGCGTGTAAAGCACCTGCCCGTCGCCCCGGATCAGAACCGGGTCGCTGACGCTGGCCGCGTCGATGGAGATCTCGCCCAGAATGCCGTCATCCCAGATGATCCGCTCGTGGTTCAGCTTGAACCGCCAGACGCCGTCGCCGCGTTCAGCTCGCAGGGCATCTTTCTGGGCGTCCGAAAGGGTGAGCGCGGCGCGGTCATAGACCGGGGGCTTGCCCATGTTGAGCTGCTTCTTGCGCTTGAGATCCAGTTCGGTCGGCGTCTCGAAGGCCTCGTAGAAGCGGCCCATCTCACGCAGACGATCCGCGGCCTCGGCATAGCGGTCAAGGCGCTGCGATTGGCGTTCCACCCGGTCCCAATGCAGGCCGAGCCAGTCGAGATCTTCCTTGATCGCGTCGACATATTCTTCTTTCGAGCGCTCGGGATCGGTGTCGTCGATCCGCAGGATGAAGGTACCGCCCGCCTTGCGCGCGATCAGGAAATTCATCAGCGCGGTGCGCAGGTTGCCGACGTGGATATAGCCAGTGGGGGACGGCGCGAAACGGGTGATTGTCATGGGGTGTCTCCTGTCGCTGCGCGAGATGTCACATGGCGGGGGATTTGTCCAGTTTGCGCGCGGTGCGCGTCAGCCGTGGGTGGGCCAGACGCGATGCTCGTCGTCGATCACGAAGGGATGCGCGTGACGCCGCCCGCCATGGGCACGCAGATGGGGGTGGTCGGGCGGCAGATCGGGATGCTCGTGCGGCAGGCTGCGCGGCGTATCGGCGGGCCAGAGACGGCGCGCGGCACCAACGCCGAGCAAGGCCAGCCCCGACAGCAGCGCAAGCGTCGGGACCATGCCAAGGGCCGCCCCCGCCCAGCCCGCCAGCGGATAGGTCACGAGCCAGCAGGCGTGGCTGAGCGCGAATTGCGCCGCGAAGACCGCCGGGCGGTCCTGCTGATGCGCGGAACGACGCAAGAGCCGACCCGAGGGCGTGAGCACACAGGCATAGGCCAGCCCGAACAGCGCCCAGAGCGCGAGAAAGATCGGCCAGGCGGGCCAGCCCGCTGCCCAGACCGTCGCGGCAAGCCCCAGCGTAAGCGCCACCAGGGCCTGCGCGCCGCCCAGCATCACCGGGCGGTCGTCGAGCCGGTCGAGCAGACGCGGAAGCATGAGCGCGCCGGCCATCGACCCCGCGCCAAAAGCCGCCATGGCGACGGCCAGATCGCTTTCGGATCCGCCGTAGACCCCGCGCACCACCACCACGGTATTGACCAGTACAAAGGCGCCCGCCGCCGAGGCCGCAAGATTGAGGCTCAGAAGCCCGCGCAGACGTGGCGTGGCGAGGTAGATGCGCGTGCCGCGCGTCAGGCGTTCACGAAAGGGTCGTTGCGCCACCTCGCCGCCCGCCGGCGGCAGGGCTGTGCGCGCGATAAGCGCCGCCGAGACGGCGAAGCCCAGCACGGTGCCAAGAAAAAGCGCGTTGTAGCTGAGCACGGTCAGCAGAAGGCCCGCGAGCGCCGGGCTGAGCAGGTTTTCCAGATCGTAGGCGAGCCGCGACAGCGACAGCGCCCGGGTGTAATCGGCCTCGTCCGGCAGGATATCCGGGATCGTCGCCTGAAAGGCCGGCGTGAAGGTGGCCGAGGCCGCCTGAAGCACGAAGATGAGCGCGTAGACCTGCCAGATCTCGGTCACAAAGGGCAGGCAGAGCGCCACGGCGGCGCGGATGAGATCCGCGGCGACCAGAACGGCACGGCGCGGCAGGCGCTGCACCAGCGCCTGCGCGATCGGGGACAGGCCGACATAGGCCACCATCTTGATCGTCAGCGCTGTGCCGAGCACCGCGCCGGCACGGTCGCCCGCCAGATCATAGGCCAGAAGCCCCAGCGCAACGGTCAGAAGACCGGTGCCCAGAAGGGCCACGACCTGCGCGGCGAAAAGCGCGGCGAAGCTACGGTTGGAGAGAATCCCGATCATGCCGGCGAAGATAAGCCAGCGTGTTGCCGTGAAACAGGCTTCACGTTGGTGTGATCGGCGGAGGCGGGACCGCGCGCCGCACTACTTTTTTCGCAACGCAACCAAAAGGAGTGCTCTTTACATGTCCGACACGCTCATCACCCGCCGGTCGCTGCTGGCCTCTGCCGCGGCTCTTCCCGTCACCGCCGCCCTGCCCGCCTGGGCCGGTGCGCCGATGCTGGGGCCGGCCACGGCGCCCTTCAACCGCTTCAAGCTGGGCGCGTTCGAGGTCACCACCTTGCTGGCCGCCACGGTCGAGCGGCCCGACCCGCATTCGATCTTCGGACTGAACGTGAGCGACGACGAATTCGCAGCCGCCGCAAAGGCCGCAAACCTTCCCACCGATACCGCGCAGTTCTTCTTCACGCCGACGGTGGTCAACACCGGGTCCGAGCTTGTCCTGTTCGACACCGGCCTGAACGCCGAAGGCATCACCGGCGCGCTTGAGGCCGCTGGTTACAGCGCGGACATGGTCGACAAGGTTGTGATCACCCACATGCACGGCGACCATATCGGCGGGCTTATGGACGGCGACACGCCGACCTTCCCCAATGCCAGCTATATCACCGGCGCTGTGGAGTTCGACGCGTGGGCCGCGCAGGATAACGAGACCTTCGAGGCGAAGATGCGCCCGCTGGCCGAGCAGACCACGATGATCGACGACGGCGCGAACGGGTTTGCCGGGCATACCGCGATGGCGGCCTTCGGCCACACGCCCGGGCACATGGTGCACATGATCGAAAGCGAGGGCGAGAGCCTGCTGCTGGCCGCCGATTTCGCCAATCATTACGTGTTCTCGCTGGCCCATCCCGATTGGGAGGTGACCTTTGACATGGACAAGGCCGCCGCCGCCGCGACGCGCAAGCGCATCCTGGGCATGCTGGCGTCTGACGGGATTCCGTTCGTGGGCTACCACATGCCCTGGCCCGGCACGGGCTATGTCGAGCAGGCGGGCGACGGGTTTCGCTACGTGCCGACGAGCTATCAGCTGATGCTCTGATCCGGGCACTTTGCCGATCACGATAAAGGGGCCGGGACGCGACACGCGCCCGGCCCCCTTTGCTTTGCGGCTGGCGCAAGGGCGCGACTTGCGGCAGAACCCGGCGCATGGACCGCGCCTTTTCCCTTGACGAGATGCATGATGCCGCCCTTGCGGCCATCGCGGCCTTTCCGGCCGCCTTCCGCGCCGCCGCAAGCGAGGTCAATCTGCAGGTGGTGGATTGGCCCGACGACGACATGCTGGCCGAGCTTGGCATGGACGATCCGCTTGACCTGACCGGGCTTTACGACGGCATCCCTCTGACCGAAAAATCCGTGTTCGATCAGCCGATGGGACCCGATACCGTCTGGCTTTTCCGCCAGCCCATCCTCGAGGAATGGCGCGACCGGGGCGATATCGCCCTGCGCGATCTGGTGGCACATGTCGTGGTGCACGAGTTCGCGCATCACTTCGGCTGGTCGGACGAAGATATCGCCGTGATCGACCGCTGGTGGGAATAACGCTTCAGTCTTCCAGCGGCGCGAGCTGCGCGGAGAAAGAGATCGTGACCGGCTCCGGGGTTGCGCCTTCGGCGACCTTCGGCTCGCCGGTGTAATCCTGAAGGCGCAGCATCTCTCCTTCGATGGTGGCGGACACCGCGTTGTCGTCGGTCATCTCGAAAGAGGTCAGCGTTCCCTTACCGCCATCCGGCCCCATGGAGAGCGGCGCCGAATAGCCCTGTTCATCGAAGAGCTCAGCCGTGAGGAAGGCCATTTCGCCCGAGCGCTTCTGCAACGTGACCTGCACCATCGGCGAGCCGGGCTTGCCCGTTTCGTCCACGCTGCGGCCCAGCACGTTGATGGTCAGGTAGGAGCCCATGAAAACCTTCTGCTCGGCATAAGCGCGGTCGCGTTCGGTGTCGTAGGGAATAACCAGATCAAGCGTCTCGCCGCCGCGCGTGAATTGAAGCGTGCCGATTTGCTCGTAACGATCATTCAGCTCGGCGGCCCAAAGCGGGGCGGCAATCAGAGCGGCGCAAAAGGTCGGGGCGAAACGGATCATGTAAAACTCCTTTGTCGGCAGATATTTACAGGCACGGTAACAAGCGTGTTCCGATCAGGAAACCCCGGGATCCGAATTTCAAGTCGATGCAATGGAACCTTGGGCTTCGCCGCCCGGTCAGCCGTCGTCCCGCCAGCGATTGACGATGGGATAGCGTCGGTCGAGCCAGAAGGCTTTCTTGGACAGGCGGGTGCCGGGGGCAGACTGGAAGCGTTTGTATTCGGAGATGTAGAGGAGGTGCTGGACCTTCTTGGCGTCTTCCGCCGAATACCCTGCCGCGACGCAATCTGCGATCGAGCCGTCCTGATCCACGAGGATCTGCAGGATGCCGTCAAGCACCGGGTAATCGGGCAGCGAATCGCTGTCCTTCTGGTCCTCGCGCAGCTCGGCCGAGGGCGGCTTGGAGATGATGTTTTCCGGGATCGGTGCGCCGTCGGGTCCGTGCATCCAGTCGCGGTGGCTTTCATTGCGCCAGCGGCAGATCTCGAAGACCCGCGTCTTGTAGAGATCCTTGATCGGATTGTAGCCGCCCGCCATGTCGCCATAGATCGTGGCATAGCCCACCGCCACCTCGGACTTGTTGCCGGTGGTCAACAGCATCTCACCGAACTTGTTGGAAAGCGCCATGAGCAGGAGCCCGCGCAGGCGGGATTGGATGTTTTCCTCGGTGATATCCGGCTCGGTACCCTCGAAAAGCGGTGCGAGGGTCTCGGTGACCGCCTTGCGCCCCTGCTGGATCGGCACGAAATCGTAGCGGCAGCCGAGGTTTTCGGCGAGCGCCTGCGCGTCGTCCAAGGAAGCCTGCGAGGTGTATTCCGACGGCAGCATCACGCAGCGAACATTCTCGGCCCCTAGCGCATCGACGGCGATGGTCGCGACGATGGCGCTGTCGATGCCGCCCGAAAGGCCCAGCAGCACCCTGGAAAAGCCGGTCTTGCGCAGGTAGTCGCGCAAGGCGAGCACCATCGCGTGATAATCCTGCTCCAACAGGTCGGGGATCTGCGCCAGCGGCGTCTGCTCGATCACCCAGCCGTCCTTGCCGCGCGTCAGATCGATATGCGCCACCGCCTCTTGCATCAGCGGCATCTGCAGCGCCAGCGCGCCATGCGGGTTGAGCGCGAAACTGCCGCCGTCGAAGACCTGATCGTCCTGACCGCCCACGAGGTTGAGATAGACAAGCGGCAGACCGGTCTCGATCACGCGGGATACCATCAGGTTCACGCGCGTTTCGCGCTTGCCACGGTAGTAGGGCGAACCATTGGGCACGAGCAGAAACTCCGCGCCGGTCTCGGCCAGCGTTTCGGGCACGTCCTCGTGCCAGCTGTCCTCGCAGATGGGCGAGCCTATGCGCACGCCGTCGACGGCGTAGGGCCCGCCCACGTCGCCCGAGGCGTAGATGCGCTTTTCGTCGAACACCGTTTCGTTGGGCAGTTCGTGCTTGAGCACGCAGGCCGTCACCTGCCCGCCCTTGAGGATGTAATAGGCGTTGTAAAGTTCTGCCCCTTCCAGCGCCGGGCCGCCTATGGCCAGCGCAGGACCGTCGGCGCAGTCGCGGGCCAGCTTTTCGATCTCGGCGATGGCGGCCTGGTGAAAGGCCGGCTTCATCACAAGATCCTGCGTGTTGTAGCCGGTGATGAACATCTCGGGCAGCGCCACCAGATTCGCCCCGGCGGCGCGGCCCTGCTCCCACGCGTCGCGCGCCAGCCGTGCATTCCCGGCCAGATCGCCCACGGTCGGGTTAAGCTGCGCCAGTGTCAGGCGAAAGCGGTCGGCCATGTTGGTGGCCCCTCATGCGGCTTCGGTTGGGGCCTTGATGTAGCAGAACCTTGCCGGAGGGAAAGCCGAAACCCGGCAAAAGCCGTTGTCAGTGCCGCGCCCGTCCACTAGGTTTTCCAGCACCTGCTTGGGGTACGCAAAGCCGGGAGCATCAGGGGCATACATGCAGCACGCAAAGATCACGCGACTCATCTTGGCCGGAGCCTTGGCCGGGTTCGGCGGACTGGCCTTGGCCCAGGACGGCGATGTGCGCACCAAGCAGTACGAGGATGGCGGCATCTACGAGGGCACGTTCAAGAACGGGCTTCAGCATGGCACCGGCACCTACACGCTGCCCAACGGCTATGAATATTCCGGCGAATGGGTCGACGGCGAGATCCGCGGCCTTGGCGTGGCGCGGTTTCCGAACGGATCGGTCTACGAGGGTGAGTTCGCCAAGGGCAAGCCCGAGGGCGTGGGCAGAATCGTCTTTTCCGACGGCGGCACCTATGAAGGCACCTGGGCGGACGGCAAGATCACAGGCCAGGGCGTGGCGATCTATGCCAACGGCGTGCGCTACGAGGGCGGGTTCCTCAACGCGATGCATCACGGGCGCGGCCGGATGGAAAGCCCTGGCGGTTATGTCTATGACGGGGACTGGCTGAACGGGGTGAAAGAGGGCACGGCCACCATCACCTATCCCGACGGCGCGGTCTACGAAGGCGAGGTGCAGCGCGGCGCGCGCCACGGTCAGGGCACGCTGACAATGCCGGACGGGCTTGTCTATGCTGGCACCTGGGCGGACGGGCAGATCAATGGCACCGGCAAGCTGACGCAGCCCAATGGCGACGTCTATGAAGGCCAGCTTGTGGCCGGGCGGCGCGAAGGTCAGGGGCGCGTCGTCTACAACAACGGTGATGTCTACGAAGGCGACTTCGTCGATGACCGCCGGCACGGTCAGGGTATCTTCACAGGGTCTGACGGCTACCGTTACGAGGGGTCGTGGGTCGCGGGCAAGATCTCGGGGACCGGTCAGGTGACCTATCCCGACGGGTCGGTCTATGTGGGCGAGTTCCGCGACGATCTGGCCAACGGTCAGGGCAAGGTCACCTATCCCGACGGCGCGACCTACGAGGGCGACTGGTCGGGCGGCGTGATCGACGGCACGGGTGTCGCGACATATCCCAATGGCCTTGTCTACGAGGGCGAATTCCAGAACGCCAAGAACCACGGCTACGGCGTGATGACCTATCCCGACGGGTACCGCTATGAAGGCGAATGGGCCGACGGACAGCGCGAGGGGAAAGGCACCGCCACCTATGCCGACGGCACGATCTATGAAGGTCAGTTCCTTGACGGTCAGCGTCACGGACAGGGCAAGATCGTGATGCCAGACGGCTTTACCTATGAAGGCCAGTGGCAGCAGGGCGAGATTTCCGGTCAAGGCGTGGCGACCTATGCGAATGGCGATGTCTATGAGGGCATGTTCCGCAACGGCAAGCGGCAGGGCGAGGGCACGATGCGCTACGCCACGGGCGAAGAGGCCAGCGGCGACTGGGAGGATGGCGCGCTAAGCGGGCAGACTCAGGATGCCGAGACCACACCGGAGCCTGAAACCGCACCCGAAGAGGCAGCACCCACCGAGACCGGCGAGACCGCGCCGGGCGAGTAGGCGCTCAGACCACCTCGCCCTTGTCCAGCCTGTCCAGAATGCGCGCGGCGCCGTCGCGAACGGCCTCTTTGCGGTCGTCCTTCATCCGGTCCCAGGTGGAATACATCTGTGCCATGCGCGGGTTGTTGGAAAACTTCTCGCGATGGCGCACCATGAAATCCCAGTACAAAAGGTTAAAGGGACAGGCGTTATCCCCCGTCTTGTCCTTCACCGAATAGGCGCAGTCCTTGCAGTAATCCGACATCTTGTCGATGTAGTTGCCGGAACTGACATAGGGTTTCGACGCGATGATCCCGTCATCGGCGTACTGGCTCATCCCGATCACGTTGGGCGCCTCGACCCATTCATAGGCGTCGTGATAGACGGCGAGGTACCATTCGTGCAGCTGGTGCGGGTCCAACCCCGCCAGCAACGCGAAATTGCCGGTCACCATCAGCCGCTGGATATGATGCGCGTAGGCCAGATCGCGAGTCTGGGCGACTGCATGCTCGACGCAGGCCATCTTGGTCTCTCCGCCCCAATACATCGCCGGCAGGTCGCGGGTATGGCCCAGCGCGTTGCGATGCACATAGTCCGGGCCTTCGCGAAAATAGATGCCCCGCATGTATTCCCGCCAGCCGATGATCTGGCGGATATAGCCCTCGACGGCGTTGATCGGCGCGTTGCCGTCTTTCCACTCCTGTTCGATGCGCTGACAGATCTCCAGCGGCGACAGCAGGCCGAGGTTCAGATATTGCGACAGAAGCGAGTGGTTGAGGTATTCGTCCCCGCGCAGCATCGCGTCCTGATAATCGCCGAATTCGGCCAGCAGGTTCTTGGCGAAGTGATCCAGCGCGCGACGCGCCTGGCCTTGTGTAACGGCGTAATTGAAGGGCCGCAGCTTGCCGAAATTGCTGGGGAAATGCTTCTCCACCAGATCGAGCACCTCTTCAGTGGTCTCATCCGGTGTAAATTCCATCGGCCCGGCGCGCAGCATGTCGTCCGAGGCGGGCTTGCGATTGTCGTGATCGAAATTCCATTTGCCCCCCGCAGGCTCGTCGCCCTCCATCAGAAGGCCCGTCTTGCGGCGCATCTCGCGATAGAAATACTCCATCCGCAGTGATTTGCGCCCCTCGGCCCAGTCATCGAACTCGTCCAGCGAACAGATAAAGCGGTCGTCGGGCATCAGGCTCACCGACAGGGGCGCGTTTTCCAGCGCCTCGATCAGCCGCCATTCGCCGGGGCGGGTGGCCAGAACCTCGGTCGTGTCGTGTTCCTGACCGCGCCGCATCAGCTCTCCGACGATCGAGGTCGAGGTGTTCTCGTCGTCGTACTTGCCATAGGCCACCTGCCAGCCGTCCTCGCGCAGCTTTTCGGCGAAATGGCGCATCGCGGAAAAAACCAGCGCGATCTTGCGCGGGTGGTGCTTGACGTAAGACGCCTCATCCTTGACCTCGGCCATCACGATCAGGTCACTGTCCTTGTCGGCCTCGCGCAAGGCGGAAAGGTCGTCGCTCAACTGGTCGCCCAGCACGAGGATCAGGCGCTTTACCATTCGACCCGCTCCCCCTGCCAATCAAAGAAGAGCCCGGTCTCGTTTGGGGTCAGCCCGTCCAGCACGCCAAGCAGATTCTGCGCCGCCTGTTCGGGCGTCACCGTTGGATGCCCGTCGGCGTATTTCGCCGTCAGCGGCGTTTCCACCGTGCCGGGATGCAAAGCCACGCAGATGGATTTCTTGTGGGTGCGGCTGAGTTCGATCGCGCCGCCATGGATCATCTGGTTGAGCGCCGCCTTTGACGTGCGATAGCTGTACCAGCCGCCCATGCCGTTGTCGCCGATGGAGCCCACGCGCGCCGACAGCGCGGCAAAGCGGCATTCCCGTTCGCGCGGCAGAAGGTGCATCCCGTGTTTCAGGATCAGCGAGGGCCCCAGGCAATTGAGCTTGAACTGGGCGATCATCGCCTCTGGCGTGAGCTGCTTGAGCGCCTTTTCGGGGCCATGACCATTGAGTTCCAGCGCGCCGGTGGCCACGAAGATGAGATCAAAGGGACCGTCCAGCGCGCCGAGTTTTGCCTCGACCGACGATTCATCCGTCACGTCGAGACCGTCGCCCGAGCGCGAGAGACCCGTGACCCTGACCCCGCGCGTCTCGAGCGCCGTGACAAGCGCCTTTCCGATACCGCCGGAGCTACCGATAACTAGTGCGTTTTCCATGGCACTGCTAGCTAGCGGGAAGCCGCACCGCTTCAAGCCGATGGCGCGCATTCCGGGGGTTTTCAAACGCGCGCCCCGCTCTTATCATCACTGCATGACCAGGCAGGACCATATCAAAACGCCGCAAACGCTGCCCCGTGCGGGTTGCGTTTCCGTCCTGCTACTCCTAAGCCGCCTCTGAGCGTGCCCTGAACCGGCGCGACCGCTCAGAGGGGATGCCTTTCGCGCCTTAGGCTTAGGAAAATTTGCGAGATACGGACATGACGAATTCCGACAAAGACCGAGTGGTGATTTTCGACACCACCCTGCGCGACGGTGAACAATCCCCCGGCGCGACCATGACGCATGAGGAAAAGCTCGAAATTGCGGGCCTTCTGGACGAGATGGGCGTCGACATTATCGAGGCGGGCTTTCCCATCGCGTCGGAAGGCGATTTCCGCGCGGTGAGCGAGATTGCCAAAAGGTCCAAGGACGCGGTGATCTGCGGGCTGGCCCGTGCGCAGATCAAGGATATCGACCGCTGCTGGGAGGCGGTGAAGCATGCCGCCCGCCCGCGCATCCACACCTTCATCGGCACCTCGCCGCTGCACCGGGCGATCCCGAACCTCACGCAGGACGAAATGGCCGAGCGCGTCCACGAGACCGTGACCCACGCGCGCAATCTCTGTGACAACGTGCAATGGTCGCCGATGGATGCCACCCGGACCGAGTGGGATTACCTTGCCCGCGTCGTCGAGATCGCGATCAAGGCCGGCGCCACGACGATCAATATCCCCGACACCGTGGGCTATACCGCGCCGGTGGAAAGCGCCGACCTCATTCGGCGGCTCATCGCCGAGGTGCCGGGCGCCGACGAGGTGGTTTTTGCCACGCATTGCCACAATGACCTCGGCATGGCGACGGCCAACGCACTGGCCGCCGTTGCAGGCGGCGCGCGCCAGATCGAATGCACGATCAACGGGCTTGGCGAACGCGCCGGCAACACCGCGCTGGAAGAGGTCGTCATGGCCATGAAGGTGCGCGGCGACATCATGCCCTTCTACACGGGCGTCGACAGCACCAAGATCATGCATATCAGCCGCCGTGTCGCCACGGTGTCGGGCTTCAACGTGCAATACAACAAGGCCATTGTCGGCAAGAACGCCTTTGCGCACGAAAGCGGCATCCACCAGGACGGCATGCTCAAGAACGCCGAGACCTTCGAGATCATGCGCCCCGAGGATGTCGGCCTCACCGAGACCAATATCGTGATGGGCAAGCATTCGGGCCGCGCCGCGCTGCGCTCGAAGCTGCGGGATCTGGGGATCGAACTGGCGGACAATCAGCTCAACGATATCTTCGTACGGTTCAAGGATCTCGCCGACCGCAAGAAAGAGGTCTATGACGAAGATCTCATCGCGCTGGTTCAGGCGGGCGAGGATGCCGCGCATGACCGGCTGGTGATCAAGTCGCTGCGCGTGGTCTGCGGAACCGGCAATCCCGCCGAGGCCGACCTGGTGATGACCATCGACGGCGTCGAGAAGACCGCACATCAGACCGGCGACGGCCCGGTCGATGCCACCTTCAAGGCGGTGCGCGAATTGCACCCTAACGGCGCGCGGCTGCAGCTTTATCAGGTGCACGCCGTGACCGAGGGCACAGACGCGCAGGCGACGGTCTCGGTCAAGCTGGAAGAGGACGGCAACATCGCCTCGGGCCAGTCGGCGGATACCGATACCGTGCTCGCGAGCGCCAAGGCCTACGTCAATGCGCTCAACCGGCTTCTGGTCCGACGCGGCAAGACCGGGCAGGACCAGAAGGAAATCAGCTACAAGGACGTGTCGTAAGGCATTTGTAACAAGGGCATCCGACGAGGTGCCCTTGTCCTTTCAGCTCCCCTGCCCGACCAGCAGGATTGTTGCCATCATGTAAAGCCCCGCAGACAGGATCGCGGCCCCTGTGCGCAGGTGGTTCCAACGGGTCCAGTCGCGGGCATAAATGCGCCAATAGGCCGAGATGTCCGGTGAGTTGAGGCTCATCTTGTCCAGCCTGTTATTCATCGGCACGTTTCCGAGAATGGTCACCCCGAAGGTGCCGAACACATAGCTGGCCGATCCCGCGAGGATCAGCGTTTGCGATGTGCCGTCAAGCGTCGTTGCGGCAAAAAGTGCGGAAAGCGCAGTAAGCGGCACCATCGCGATCAGGGAAAACACGAAGGCCGAGGAGATGACTTCCCGGTTGATCTCCTGCATGGCCTCGATCCCGGCGGGCACGTGGGCCGCGCGCAACGAGCGCATGATGAAATCCGAGAAGGCGAGGAATACGCCCGCGATGAGGGCGAGAATGAGGGTCAGCGTCGAAAACGCGGTTAAAACGAGGACGTCGGTCATATCCGTTTCTCCTAAGGCAAGGATGGTCAGGCCGCGTGGCGGCCAAGGGTTTCGGCCCGCGAAAGCCAGCGGGATCGCCGTTCGGCGGTCGAGGTCTTGATCGGGCCGAATTGCAGGACGTGGCGGGGTGTGATGCCGCAGAACTTCAGCACCTGGTTGCGGATCACACGGCGTCCGGGCCGGCCATAGACCAGAGTGTCGATCAGCGGCGGCGTGTCGGAGGTGATGATCACATCGGCGGTTTTGCCGGTCAGCAGCTTGTCCCAGCCCAGCCCGCCCTTGTGATACTTGAACCCGAACCCCGAGATCAGCGCACGATCGAGCACGGCCTTGGCCGTGGCGGGCATGGCCCCCCACCAATAGGGATGGACGACAAACAGATGGTCGGCCCAGGCGATGGCGTCCTGCCATTGCAGAAGGTCCGGTTCCAGGTCTGGCGCGGGATGGTGATAGCCTTCGAAACGCGGCTCGAACGTCATGTCCGACAGCGCCATGCGGCGAATCTCGGCCCCTTGAGATGACGCGCCGGCGGCATAGGCGTCGGCCAGTGCGGCGCTGAAGGAGGCGGGTGCCGGGTGGGCCTCCCAGATGAATATTTTCTTTGGCATTGGTGTGCTCCGGGAAAATGGTGGTTGACTTTACACGGTGTCAATTGACACGGTGTCAAATAATTGGAGATTTACACTGTGTCAAGTTCAAATCCATCGACCCGTGCGCGAATTCTCGCGGCAGCCTGGGATCTGCTGGACTCCCGGCCCGGCGTGGCGGCGCGGATGTCGGACATTGCCAAAAAGGCGGGCGTAAGCCGTCAGGCGCTGTACCTGCATTTTCCGAATCGCACCGAATTGTTCATCGCCGCGACCAAGGCGAAGGACGCCGAGTTCCACATCGATGCGCGTCTCGCCCCGAGCCGCGCGGCCAAGACAGGGCGGGAGAGGCTTGCCGCCTTCGTCGAGGCGTGGGGCAATTACATTCCCGACATCCACGGCGTGGCGAAAACCCTGATCGTTCTGGGCGAGACAGATGAAGACGCCGCGCATGCCTGGGCCGAACGGATGGCCGACATGAAGGAGGGATGCGCGGCGGCGGTGGCCGCGCTTGCCCGGGACGGCGATCTGCGTCCCGGCCTGACCGAGGCCCAAGCGACCGATCTTTTGTGGTCGCTGTTGTCGGTGGGCCTGTGGGAGCGGTTGGTGCGGGACTGCGGCTGGACGCAGAAGGCGTATCTGGACGAGGTGCAGCGGCTGGCGCGGGCGGCCTTGCTGGATGGGTAGACGGAGCGGGCCGGCGCCGGTTTGCCGCAGCGCTCGGCGACGCCGGGCTGACCCGTTTTAAAAGAGCGCGCAAAATTAAAACGGCGCCCGCGAGGGGCGCCGTTCCGATCGGTCCAGGATGGGGGATCAGTCCCAGCCGACCTCGTTGAAGATCGCCTGCGCCTTGGCCGCGTTGCGGCTGAAGGCGGCGGTGGGCGTCGTCTCGTCGCCTTTGAACGTGCCGAGCCGGTCGGTGGTTTCGGTACCTTCGACGCCGTCGACCGCGGGGTATTCGTGATTACCTTCGGCGAGCAGGGTTTGTGCCGCGTCGCTGACCAGGAATTCCAGCAGCTTCTGCGCGTTCTCAGCGTTGGGCGCGTGGGCGGTGATCGCCGCCGTGGTCAGGTTCACATGCGTGCCGCGCCCGTCCTGGTTGGGCCAGACCCAGCCGATATTGTCGACGCCTTCGGTCAGCCCGTCGACCTGCCCGGCATAGCCGCGCACGTAGTAATAGTGGTTCGAGACCGCGATGTCGCATTCGCCCGACACAAGGCCGCGCAGCTGGTCGGTGTCACCCCCCTGAGGCGCGCGCGCCATGTTGTCGAGCACACCGGCGGCCCAGTCTTTCGCCGCCTCTTCCCCGTGGGTTTCAATGATCGAGGCAAGCAGCGACTGGTTGTAAATGTTCGAGGACGACCGGATGCAGATCTTGCCCTTCCACGTGGGGTCGGCCAGTTCCTCGTAGCTTTGCGGCGGGTTATCGACGCGGTCCTTGGCGTAGAAGATGATGCGCGCGCGCTGCGAGATGCCGAACCACAGGTCCTCGGGGTGCTGGAACCGCTCGGGAATACGCTCTTCGATTGTGTCCGAGTCGTAGGCCTGCAGGAGACCGGCCTTTTCGGCGCGGTCCATGCGGCCGACATCGACGGTGATCAGCACATCGGCCGGGCTGTTGTCGCCTTCCGCCTCAAGCCGGGCGATCAGCTCGTCCGCCTTTGCCTCGATGCGGTTGACGGTGATTCCCGTTTCTTCGGTGAACTGGGCATAAAGCGCGTCATCGGATTCGTAGTGACGGCTGGAATAGACATTCACATCCTGCGCCAGCGCCGGTGCGCCGAAGGCCGCAAAGGCAGCGGCGGCAGTGAGGGTTCGCGCGGTAAAAGTGGTCATGCTGGAACGCGTCCTTTCATTTCCGAGTCATTTGATAAGGAATGTCTGGGATTTCCGACAAAAAGAGTCAAGCGCTTTTCCGGCTCCTATCTTCAGCGGGCGAAAAACAAACGCAGCGTAAAACTTGCGCAGCCCCCGCTTCATCCCCATGCTGCGCCCCACGGGAGAGAAAGCCCCCCAAATCATGGGCCGTGCTTTTTGGAGGATTGAGAATGAGCTTTGCCACGCGGCAGGATGTGCTGGACATCCAGAACGAAATGCCATGGGACGCGCGCGACGTGCCCGCCACCGTCTATCAGATGCTTGCGGAGACAGCGGCGGCCTTCCCCGAGCGACCCGCGATAAGCTATCAGCTTTTCTCCGGACCCACGGACAGGGCGACCACGCTCAGCTGGAAAGAGTTCCACGAGCAGGTGTGCCAGGCCGCCAACCTCTTTCGCAGCCTCAAGATCGGCCCGACGGATGTGGTCGCGCTGGTCATGCCCAACACGCTGGAAACGGCGGTGGCCACGATCGGGGCGATGGTCGCCGGGATCGCCAACCCGATCAACCCCCTGCTGGAGCCCGAGCAGATCGGCGCGATCCTGCGCGAGACCGACGCCAATGTCGTGGTGACCCTGCGCGCCTTCCCCAAGACCGATATCGCCCAAAAGCTTTCCGAGGCGGTGCGTCACGCGCCGCGCGTACACACGGTGCTGGAGGTCGATCTCAACCGTTATCTCACGCCGCCCAAAAGCTGGATCGTGCCGCTGGTGCGGCCCAAGAACCCCGACAACCATCACGCCGATGTCAAAAGCTTCGCCGCGGAGATGAAGAAACAACCCAAATCGCTGACCTTCGCCCCGGATACCGAAGATCGGGTGGGGGCCTATTTCCACACCGGCGGCACGACCGGCATGCCCAAAGTGGCGCAGCACAAGTTTTCCGGCATGGTCTATAACGGCTGGATCGGGCACCGGCTTCTCTTCACCGAGAAGGACAGCGTGATGTGCCCGCTGCCGCTATTTCACGTCTTCGCCTGTCACGTCATCCTGATGGCGATGATCAAGTCCGGTGCGCATGTGGTCTTCCCCACACCCGCGGGCTATCGCGGCGATGGTGTGTTCGACAATTTCTGGAAGCTCTGCGAGCGCTGGAAGACGACCTTTGTCATCACCGTGCCCACCGCGGTCGCCGCCCTTATGCAGCGCAAGGTCGATGCCGATGTCTCGACGGTGAAGAATGCGTTTTCCGGCTCGGCCCCGATGCCGCTGGAACTGTTCAAGCGGTTCGAGAGTGCCACAGGCATGACGGTGATCGAGGGCTACGGCCTGACCGAGGCGACCTGCCTTGTGTCCTGCAATCCGCCCTCAGGCGAAAAGAAGGTCGGCTCGGTCGGCGTGCCGTTTCCGCATACGGATGTGAAGATCTTTACTCAGAAAAACAGCGCTTCGGTGGAATGCGACACCGACGAGGTCGGCGAGATCTGCATCTCGAGCCCCGGCGTCTATGCGGGCAACACCTATACCGAGGCCGCCAAGAACGCCGATCTCTTCTTCAACGACAGGTATCTGCGCACCGGCGATCTGGGCCGGATCGACGCGGACGGGTATCTTTGGATCACTGGCCGGGCCAAAGACCTGATCATTCGCGGCGGGCACAATATCGACCCCGCCGAGATCGAGGAGGCGCTGATGGCGCACACGCAGGTCGCCATGGCCGGTGCGATCGGTCAGCCCGATGCGCATGCGGGCGAGATCCCCTGCGCCTATGTCGAACTGGTCGAAGGCGGCAGCGTCACGGGTGAAGAGCTGCGCGAGCACTGCAAGGTTCACGTGCACGAGCGCGCCGCCGTGCCGCGCCACGTCGAAGTGCTGGACGAATTGCCAAAGACCGCCGTCGGCAAGGTCTTCAAGCCGGACCTGCGAAAGCGGGCCATCACCCGGATCTACGACGATGCGCTCTCGCAGGCCGGAGTGGCCGCCCATGTCGCCGAGGTGATCGACGACAAGAAGCGGGGTCTGGTGGCCCGGCTTGAAAAGACCGGCGACGCCGTGGACGAGACCGCGCTGGCCGAGACCCTTGGCCAGTTCACCCGTCCGTGGGAGTGGAAGACCGACTGAAACGACCAGGTCGGGACTTGACGCCGATCAAAGCGGCGGTCGGAGGGACAGAGCACAGTGTGCGCCGGGCAGATCTTGCCCGGTTGCAAGGATGGAGCTCTAACATGGTCGAGAAATCGCACACTGCCGGTATGTGGCCGGCCTTTTACGAACCTTTCCGCCAGTTCGGCACCCGCGTGGCCGACTGGCTGTCGCCCGCTTCGGACGCCAAGGCGGATGACAGCGCCTACCGCATCAGCCTTGAACTGCCGGGCGTCGAGGAAAAGGATATCGACGTCACCGTGCATGACGGCGTGGTGAGCGTGAAGGGCGAGAAGACCGCCGAGCGCGAAGAAAAGAGCGATACGTGGTTCTTTTCCGAGCGGCAGTATGGCGCGTTCAGCCGCACCTTCCGTCTGCCCGGCGACGCAGAGGGCGACAAGGTGGAGGCGCATCTCAAGGACGGGGTGCTGACCATCACGGTGCCGAAATCGGCGCCCAAGACACGCGAGGCCGCAAAGGTTGCGATAAAAACCGGCTGAGCCCGGTCAGCCGCGCAGATCGAGGATCTCGGAGGCCGCGCGCCGCTCAGTCCGGTAGCGGTTCACCGCAGCGGTCTCGTCCGCATAGCCGAAACTGACGGCGCACAGCACCACGCGGTCCTCGGACAGGTTGAAATGCCGCCGGATCAGTTCCGGATAGGCGGCCACGGCAGCCTGCGCGATGGTGGCCACGCCCCGGGCGGTGGCCGCCAGCATGAAGGCGGTCAGGAAGCCGCCCGCATCGAGCGCGCCATAGGGGCCAAGCACCTTCGGGATATGCAGGATCGCGACGTGGGGCGCATCGAATAGTTCGAAATTGCGGCGCGACTGGCGCGCGCGGGCGGGCTTGTCCTCGCGTGCGATGCCCGCCGCCTCGTAAAGCGCGTAACCGCAGGCCCGCCGCCGGTCGCCGAGGACACCGGGATAGCCCTCGGGCCACGACAGGTCCGGCGCGGGCACAGCGCCGCTGTCGACCTCGGCCAGAAGCGCCGTGCGAAAGCGCTCGGTCTCGGGCGCGCGGGTCACGATCAGCTCCCAGGGCTGGACGTTGTTCCAGCTCGCGGTATGGCGGGCGGTGTCCACGATCTCTTCGATCACGGCGTCGGCGACGGGATCGGGCCGGAAGGCCCGGCAGGACCATCGTGCCTGCATCAGGCGATTGAGCGTCTCGGCGTCCTCGGTCATGCGCACCCCCCCTAGCTGTTGGCCATCACGTAACCCACCGCGCCGGCGACGATGAGGCCCAGCACCACGGCGATGGCGATCTTGACCGGCGACCAGGGTCGCTCGCCCTGGACCCGCCCGCTGCGACCGTTGACCACGAAGCGATAGGTCTTGCCGCGGTACTTGTAGGCGGCCAGCCAGACCGGCAGCAGGATATGCTTGAAGGTGACATCGCGCATGTCGGTGTCGATGCGGTGGATGCGTTGCTGATCGCCGCCGATGTCGAACCGTACGTCGCGGATGATCACCGCGTCCATTTTCACCCGCGCCTGTTCGAACCCGGTCGCCAGCGGAACCTGATAGCCCTCGGCGCGGAACCCGGCAAGAAATTGCGGGCTGTAGGGCTTCAGCGCGCCAAGATCCCACGGCTCGAGCGCATCGGTATAGCGCGCGGGCAAGGATCGCGACGCCAGCACCAGCACGTCGTCAAAGGCACGCGCAACCCTTCCCGACGCCGGCGTCCAGCGGATCTTGGCGACCTGACGACGCTGGCGTTTGCCCTCGTGCATGACGGTGACCGTTTCGTAGTAGACCGTGCCGCGTTCGCCGGTATAGCGCGAGGTAGTGTCGGCATCGAAGGTCCAGTAGGGCACGTAAATGCCCTGCATCCGGCGGCCATTGCGGGCATAGTCCTGCAACCCTGAAGGCGCGAACCAGAGGCTGCCAAGCCAGTCGGTCATGGCCCGCCGCGCCGCGCCCTCATCAAGCGCGAAGGGCAAGAGACCGCGCGGCTTGATATGCCGGTGGGTGCCGGTGTCGGTGACAACGGGCGTGGCGCAGAACGGGCATTCGGCGGCGTGGATATCTGGGGCGAATTCCACCTGCGCACCGCAATTGGTGCAGCTCAGGACCCGGGTTTCCTCGATCTCCTCGGTGGCCAGCTGCCCGGCGACGGCCTTGTCGAAGCTCAGCTCGCGGATGGCCGTGACGGGGTGCGCGGCAGGTTCGGCTGCCTGCGCGTGACCGCAATAGTCGCAGACCAGCGCCCCCGCCCCGGGATCGAAGCGCAGGTCGGCGCCACACTGATCGCAGGGGAACCGATGCTCGGCCGGGGTCGGGGCGGTGTCAGCCATCAGAGATACTTGTGCAACGGGCGCGGCGTGATCCGGCGCAGCGCGCCGTCGCGCAGCGCCGTATGCCGCCAGAGGTGGAAGATCGCGTGGCCCAGCGCCGCGCCGCCCAGGATGAGCAAGAGGCTGCGCGGATGCGGACCGGGGAGCGTCACGCCAAGGCTCGCCAGCGCCAGCGAAAGCGCGGACCAGCCCAATAGCGCATACATCGCCCGGCTGAGCCAAGGGTGGGCCGCGCGCAGCGGCCCGGTCAGTGCCGGACCGGGGCCGTTCTGCAGACCCAGCACGGCCCAGATCGCGACCATCGCGCCGCCGGACAGGATAAAGACCCAGCCCAACGCGCCGTAGATCCTGTTATCGACCGACAGCAGGAACAGCAGCGACAGCGCCGCCGTCCAGTGCAGGATCGAGGTGAGCAACTGGCGGGACATCACCGCCCGCGTCACGCGCCCGGCGGCGGCGGCGGCAACACGGTGAAGAGCTGCGCCAGTTCCTGAACCTCGCCCGCCGTCATCCAGCCATCCTGCCCTGCGGTCCATACATGGGTGTCGCGCGTCAGTTTGCCGTCCGTGGCCATGCGCCCCAGCGCGGCCTTGGAATAAGGACCGTGCGTCTGGCCGTTCTCTGCGATGTGCCAGACATGTTCGACCGGTGGCGGCGGCGGCGCGGGCACGGACGCCGTGTTCGGCTGCGGCGCGGCGCCCCACGGCCCGACCCGGCCCATCTGGTTGGCCATCGCCATCCCCATCCCCATGCCGAGGCCCGCCCCCATGCCACCCCCGCCCGAGGGGTTGGAGGCGGCCTGCGTCATCGCCTCGGCGGCGGAGTATTCGGTGAACCTGCCAAGATCGCCCGCCAATCCCATCGAGGTCCGCTTGTCCAGCGCCTTTTCCACCGCAGGCGGAAGCGAGATGTTCTCGATATAGAATTCCGGGATCGTCAGCCCGTATTCGGCCACCACCACCGAGATTTCCTTGGCCACCAGCTTGCCCAGATCGGCGGTGTTGGCCGCCATGTCGAGCACCGGAATACCGCTGCCTGCGATGATCCGGGAAAAGGCCTGCACGATCACGTTGCGGATCTGGTACGAGATCTCGTCCATCGTGAACTCGCCATCGGTGCCGACGATCTCGGTCAGGAACCGGGCGGGATCGGTCACACGCACCGAATAGCTGCCGAAGGCGCGGATGCGCGTCGGCCCGAACTCGGGGTCGCGCAGCATGATCGGGTTCTTCGTGCCCCATTTGAGGTCGTTGAACCGCGTCGTGTTGACGAAGTAGATCTCGGATTTGAACGGGCTTCTGAAACCGTGATCCCAATGCTGCAGCGTCGTCAGGATCGGCATGTTGTTGGTCTCAAGCAGGTAGAGACCGGGCGTGAACACATCCGCAAGCTGGCCCTCGTGCACAAAGACCGCCGCCTGCCCCTCGCGCACGGTGAGCTTGGCGCCGTACTTGATCTCGTGACCTTCGCGTTCGAACCGCCAGACCATCGTGTCGCGGGTGTCGTCCGTCCAGTGGATGACGTCGATGAATTCACCGGAGAGGAAATCGAAAATGCCCATGAAAAACCTCCTGAGATGGTCAGCTCGGCCCCAGCCGGCCGGCAAGGATGCGGGTGATGATCGGGCGCGCCTCTTCCAAAGACATGCCCGGCTCGAGCGCGGGATTGTAGAGGATGCGCAGCAGCTCCTCGTCATGCGTCGTCAGAAGCGCGAATTCCTCGTCATCGTTGAAGATCGACGGGCGCGCGCGCGGGCTGTCATTGGCCAGGCCAAGCCCCTGCGCCAGTTCCTCGTGAATGCAGGCCAGCCGCTGCAGCGCGGTGTTTTCCGAACGGATATAGGCCAGTGCGACGCGGTACTCATGCTCGTTCTCGTAGCCCGCCGCGATCACGAAACACTGAATCGCGCGCGGCAGGTTCGAGAAGAAGACGAGGTTCGGCTCCTGAAAATTCGGCATGATTTCAAGCGCGCGCGTCCGCGCCTGCGCGCCGTCATCGGCGCTCATGATCATGACCGTGAAATTGGGATCCCGGTTGCTGACGGAAATCGAATGGCCGGTGAGACGCGCCAGGCGCGCGGCGTATTTGGCCACGTTGGCGCGGTCGCGCGCGCGGTGCTCTTGCGGCACATTCGCGCCAAATTCCACGCCAATACGGATAGGCACGCGCCACTTCTTAAGCCGACCGGCCCGCCCGTCGGACGGGCGCAGACCACCATTGCGCTGGTATTCGTTGTAGAACGCGATGCGCTCGAAATTGCGCTTGAGGTCGGTGTCGGTATAGGGCGTGTCGATCCCGCCACCGCCGGTGCGCATCAGATCCTGCGCCACAAGGTCGTTTTCCAGCCGCCGGTAATAGCGCGTCAAAGCCTGGCTCGCGGCAGAGGGCGCAGAGCCCTCGGGCGCGGGCGGCACAAGGCCTGCGGGCCGGGCCTGCGGCTTGGCCGTCGGCGCGGGCGGCGGCGCGGCCAGACACCCCGCAAGCGCGAACGCCCCGATCACGGCGGCACACGCCCGCCCTGCCCTTATTCGCCTGCCCATGCGCCCTGCCTGCCCTCTCAGCCTTGCGGCACGGCGGTGCCGGCGTTGTCGCCCACCCCGTCCCGGCGCGCCTTGGCGGCGGCCAGCGTGTCGCGCAGCTCTTTTTCCATTTTCTTGAGCTCTTCCTCGGCGGCGGCGCGGCGTGCTTTGCCTTCATCGGCGATCTGCAGGCTTTCCTCGATGGTGCCGATCAGATCCGCGTTGGCCTGTTTCACCGCCGCGATATCGAAGACGCCGCGTTCCATCTCCTCGCGGATCATCTTGTTGGCGTCGCGCAGGTTCTTGGCGTTGGCCGTCAGAAGCTCGTTCGTCAGGTCATTGGCGTCGCGCACCGCACCGGCGGCCTCGGCCGAGCGCTGGATCGTAACCGCCTGCGCCAGCTGCGTCTCCCACAGCGGCACGGTGTTAACGAGCGTCGAATTGATCTTGGTGACAAGGCTCTTGTCGTTTTCCTGCACCAGCCGGATCGAGGGCAGCGACTGCATCGTCACCTGACGCGTCAGTTTCAGATCATGCACCCGGCGTTCAAGGTCGTCGCGCGCCGCACGCAGGTCGCGCAATTCCTGCGCCTTCATCACCTGGTCATTCTCTGGGGCGTCCTGCACCTCCTGCTCCTTGGCGGGGATCTCCTTGTCATCAAGCTGCTTCAGCTTTTCCTCGCCGGCGGCGATATAGAGCGCCAGTTCGTCGTAAAATTGCAGCGTCTTCTCATAGAGCAGGTCGAGCGACTTGATGTCCTTCAAAAGCACATGCTCGTGCTTCAGCAGGTCATCGGTGATCTTGTCGATCTGCGCCTGCACAGTCTCGAACTGCGCCGTGAACTTGGCGAAGGGCGCGGCGCGCCCCAGAAGTTTTTCCCAGAAGGTCCGCTCGCGCCGCACATCGAGTTCGGACACCGAAAAGCCCCGGATCGTGGTGACGATGGAGCGCAGCGAATTGCCCGCTGGGCCCACATCCTTGTTACGCACGCCCTGAAGCATGGCCTGCGAGATCTCCTGCAACTCGGCCTGCGCGGCGGACCCGAAAGACACGATCGAGTTCGTGTCGGCCATGTCGATCTCGTCTATCCGCTGACGGATCTCGGCGCTTTCCTCGGGCGCGGCCTTTTCCAGGGCCACGATCTCGGTCGCGGGCTTCGGTTCGGGCAGGATCACCCGGCTGACTTCCTCCACCTCGGCCAGCGCCGCCTCGGCCTTACTGCGAATATCGTCTGACATGAATGTGTCCTCTTAGGTTAGGGAGTATCTCCAAGCCGGACGCCCTCGCGTTCCAGCCGGTCGCGCAAGACGCCGATTTCCACTTCCAGATCGGTGTTGTTATCTTCCAGAAGCTTGCGTGTCTTGGCGACGAAATTCTCTTCGAGATCAGTCAGTAGCATCATGTAATCGGACCGTGCGTCGGCATCGCGGGATCGCGCGTAGATATCTGCAAACTTCACCGTCGCGTCGCGCGCGCCCATGAGGTAGACGCCCAGGTATTTGCGCGCCGCGGTCAGATCGCGCGGATCGTCCTCGACCGTGCGCAGCATGTCGCGCACAGATAGCTGAAATCGTTCCAGCCGCGCCTCGGCCTGCCGGTCGCCGGCGCGCTTGATCGCGTCTGTCATGGCGGAAAGATAGGTTTCGGCCTGATCGACCACGCGCGCCACGCGGTCGGTCTGCATCTTGTCGATGCCCTCCATCCCCTTGTCCTTCATCGGGTCGAGCCCGAAGGCGAAGCTGTGCAGAACGGCCCCCACCACGGCATAGATCAACGGCGCCACGATCCCATCCGAGGCCGCGAAGCCCGCAAGGCCCAGCCCGAGCCCCGTCAGAACCGAGCCGAAGAGCTTGCGCGGGATGCCCGGCGCGCGCGCCACCTTGCGCGCCTCGTAAGCTTCCTGCGCGAGGATCCCCTCGCGCGTCAGCCACGCCGCCAGCAGCAGCATGCCCAGCGCCAGAAGGTTGAGGATGAGGCCCGTCGGCCCCGAACTGAAGGCCTGCCAGACGAGCGGCAGCGGCGCGAGAAAGAGCAGGTTGACGCGCCCGCCCGCGCGAGTGCGGCGCGCGCCGTGGAACGTGCCGCGTGCGACGGGGCTTTGTTCCGGTCCCCCCCCCTCGGGGCTGTATTTTCCGCCATAGCGCCGCGCCATCACACGCCCCCGGCGACGGATACAAACAGAATGAGAAGCACCAGCAGAAAAAACGCCAGTTTCTGCAGCCCGGTTTCAGACATGTGCCCCCTCGGTCCCGTCAATGCCCATTGAACTTAGGCGATGGACCCGCACCTTGCTAGGGGGAAGTTTTCGCGTCCCGCCCCGTGATGGACCGGCGCGGTGTGATCGCCTATGATCCGGCGTCGGGGCTTTGCGGAAAAGAGGAGACGGCATGACATCGGTGCGGCTCAGGCTGCTGGTTCTGGCGCTTCTTCCGCTTGTGGTGCTTCTGCCGCTCCTGCTTGCGCTTGCGGTCGGGCGGTGGGCGGCCAACTACGACGACGTGCTGACGCGCAACGTGGAAAGCGACCTGCGCATCGCCGAGCAATATCTCGACCAGATCCTCATCACCACGGGCCGCGACGTCACGGCGCTTGCGCGTTCGGCGCAACTGCACCAGGCCACGGGGCTCAGCCCGCAGGGGTTTCAGGCCTTCCTGAATTCCGAACGCGCCCGGCTCGGCCTAGATTTCCTTTACCACCTCCCGCCCGAGGCGGCGCGCGCCGCCGCGCGCGACTGGCCGGTGATCGCGGCGGCCCATGCCGGCGGCAACGCCACCGAGATCGACATTTTCGGACCCCGCCAGCTGCGCAAGATCGATCCCCTCCTGTCGGCCCGCGCGCGCATTCCGCTGATCGACACCGAAGCCGCGGTGCCCACCGACCGCATTGTCGAGGATCGCGGCATGGTGGTGCACACCGCCACCGATCTGGCCCTTCCGGGGGTGGGTGGCGTGCTGGTGGGGGGCATTCTTCTCAATCGCAACCTCGATTTCATCGATACGATCAACGCGCTGGTCTACCAGTCCGACGCCGCCCCACCAGAGGACGGCGAACGGCAGGGCACGGCGACGCTCTTTCTGGAGGATGTGCGCGTGTCGACCAATGTGCGGCTGTTCGAAGGCGCGCGCGCGCTTGGCACGCGCGTCTCGGCGGTGGTGCGCCGCGCGGTGCTCGACGAGGGGCGGACGTGGCTCAACCGGGCCTTCGTGGTGAACGACTGGTACATCTCGGGCTACCTGCCGCTGACCGATAGCTTCGGCACCCGGGTCGGCATGCTTTATGTGGGTTTTCTCGAAGCGCCCTTCGTCGCGGCCAAGCGCGCGGCCTACTGGCTCATCTTCGGGGCCTTCGCGGGCGTACTGGCCTTGACCGTGCCGCTCTTCCTGCGGCTGGCGGGGGGCATTTTTTCGCCGCTCGAACGCATGACGCGCACGATGCAGCGCGTCGAGGCGGGCCATCTGGAGGCGCGCATCGGTCCGGTGGCCGCACGCGACGAGATCGGCGCGGTGGCGGCCCATCTCGACAGCCTGCTCGACCAGGTACAGGAACGTGACCGTGCGCTGCGGTCCTGGGCCGACGAACTCAACGCCCGCGTCGAGGATCGCACCGCCGAGCTGCGCGCAGCCAACCAGAAGCTTGAAGCCACCTACCAGCAGCTCGTGATGAGCGAGAAACTGGCCGCGATCGGCGAAATCACCGCCGGCGTGGCGCATGAAATCAACAACCCGGTGGCCGTGATTCAGGGCAATCTCGACGTGATGCGCGAAGTGCTCGGCGCGGACGCGGAACCGGTGGCCACGGAGCTGGCGCTCATCGATCGCCAGGTCGGGCGCATCAACGCCATCGTCGGCAAGCTGCTGCAATTCGCGCGGCCCTCCGAATTCGGTGCGTTCGAGGAAAGCGTCGATATCTCTGCCGTGCTCGACGATTGTCTGGTGCTCGTGGATCACGTCTTCGCGCGCGGCGACATCGCCGTGAACATCACCCGAGACGCGGCCCCGGACGTGCGCATCAACCCCGGAGAGCTGCAGCAGGTGATCATCAACCTTATCGTCAACGCGGCCCAGGCGATGGAAACCCAAGGCCGGCTCGACATCCGCGTCACGGCCGCGGACCGCAACGGGCGCGATGGCGCCGCGCTCGTCGTTTCCGACACCGGGCCGGGCATCGACACGGACCGGCTGACCTCGGTTTTCGATCCGTTCTACACCACCAAGCCCGGCGAAGGCACCGGCTTGGGGCTTTCGGTCAGCCAGACGCTTATCCGGCAGGCCGGCGGGCTTATCAGCGTGCGCAATCGCGCCACCGGCGGCGCGGAATTCACGGTCTGGCTGCCGGCAAGCGAAGATCAGGCCGAAGACGCCGCCTGAGCCGCTCTTTCATCTGGCGAAAAGTACCTCGGGGGTTCGGGGGCAGCGCCCCCGACGAAGAAACCTGCGCAGCGCAGCCGCACCGCTCACTCACAGATCCCAGGCCGCGCATTTGCGGTCGATGGTCTTGCGCGACACCCCAAGGCGGCGCGCGGCCTCGGCGCGGTTGCCGCCGCAGCTGTCCAGAACGCTCAGGATATGGCGCTGCTCGACCAGTTCGAGCGTTTCGATCGCGGCCTCGCCGGTGATCCGCCCGTGGCCGGCGAATTCCTCGGGGAACTGGCCCAGGATGACCGACCGTTCGATCATGTTGCGCAGCTCGCGCACATTGCCCGGCCAGTCGTAGCGCGCCAGCTTCAACAGCACGTCCTCGTTGAGTTCCAGCGCCGGCAGAGCCAGACCCCGCGACATCTCGCTCATGAAGAGCGCCGCAAGCTCCACGATATCCTCGGTGCGCTCGCGCAGGGGCGGCATCTCTATGTTGACCACATTGATGCGGTGAAAGAGGTCTGCCCGGAACCGGCCTTCGGCGACGGCCGCCTCCAGATCGGCATTGGTGGCAAAGAAAAAGCGCAGGTTAAGCGGGATCTCGCGCTCAGCGCCGAGGGGGCGGATGCGCCGGTCCTCCAGCACGCGCAAAAGCGCCGCCTGCACCTGTTCGGGCAGTTGCGCCACCTCGTCGAGAAAGAGCACGCCCCCGTCGGCATGCAGAAAAAGCCCGTCCTTGCGCCGCGCGCCCCCCTCGACCACGCCGAAAAGCTCCTCGGCGATGTGATCGGGCGAAATCGCGGCGCAATTGACCGCCACGAAGGGCGCCTCGGCGCGGTCCGACAGCCCGTGCAGCGTGCGCGCGGCGATCTCCTTGCCGGTCCCGCTCGCCCCAGTGAACAGCACCGTGCTGGGCGTGGGCGCCACCTTCACCAGCATCTCGCGGACCCGCGTGATGGCCGGCGAGTTGCCCAGAAGACGCCCCTGCGCCGCCGTGCCGCCATCCGACAGCGCGTGTTTCAGAAGATAGTTCTCGCGCGCCAGACACTTGCGGTCGAGCGCGCGCGCCACGGCGTTGAGGATCTGGTTGGCGCGAAACGGCTTGAGCACGAAATCCGCAACGCCGGTGCGCAGGGCCTGAATGGCGGTGTCGAGATCGGCATAGGCGGTGATCATGATGGCGTCGGCGAAAAGCCCGACGCGCCGCTGTTCGCCCAGCCACTCCAGCCCGGTCTTTCCGGGCATGATGTTGTCGAGAATGATCAGGTCGAAATGCGCCTGGTCCAGGATCTCGGCGGCCTGCGCCGCCGAGCGCGCCTGCTCCACCCGCTTGACGCGCGGCTCGAGGATCTTGGTGAGAAAGTTCCGCATCCCCGGCTCGTCGTCGATGACAAGCACCGACGCCGCCTGCAGGTTCTCCCCGTAGTCGTCACGGCGCGGCTCCGTCTCAGGGGGACGGGCCCGTGTCGCGGCGTGCGGCGCCGTCATTCGTCGGCGTCACCCAGACGCACGTCTGGTCCGGCATTGACCTCGCCCGTACCGAACCCGATCTCATGGAGCGCGTACCACGCCCCGACCGAGATCAGCCCTATGGCCACGAAGGCCGTCAGCATCGCTTTCATTGGTCTGTCTCCTTTTTGGCGGTTGACGCAACGCGCAGGAACTCCACGAGGTCACGGCGGTCCGCGGCGGCGGTGATGCGCTGCATCGGCATCTTGGACCCGGGAATATAATGATCCGGACCGAGATCGAACAGGGCATCGATCGTGTCATCCGACCAGACGATGTCCGACCCGGCCAGCGTCTCGGAATAGGGATAACCCTCGACCGCGCCCGCGCGTCGCCCGAAAAGACCATAAAGCGTCGGCCCGGCCTTGCGCGAGGGCGGCGGCGTCAGCGCATGGCAGATCGAGCATTTGCGCATGAACTGCCGTTCGCCATTGGGCATGTCCTCGGGGTCGCGCAGGAAGGACCGCGTCGCGCCGCCCACGGGCTCGAACTCGTCCAAGAGCGCCACCGGCCAGGCAAAGGCCACGTCCTCGATCCCGCCGGCATAGATGCGGCGGCCGTCAGGCGAGAAATCCAGCGCCCAGACCGGTCCCTGCCGCATGGCGCGGAAATCCCGCATGATCCGCCATTCGGCGGTGTCGATCATCATGATAAAGCCGTGCCCGTCGCCCACCGCCAGTTGCGCCGTGCCCTCGTGATAGGCCATCGACAGGATCGGCCGCCTGTCGAGCGAGAAATCGCGCAATGTCTCGCCGGTCTCCGGCGCGACCACGCGGGTGACGCCATCGACCGCGCCATAGGCCAGCCATGTCTCGTCCGGGGCAAGGATCAACCGGTTCACGCCAAATCCCTGATCGACGATCACACGCGGCTTGTCCTCCGGCGCGTTCAGGTTCCAGACCCGGATCGTCCCGTCCGCGGACGAGGAATAAAGACGCGTGCCATCCGGCGAAAACGCAAGGTCACTCACGCCCGCGCCGTGGCCTTTCAGGAACGTACCAGAGCCGCCCGATCGCGGCCAAAGCCCGATAGAGCCATCCCAGCTGGCCGAGGCGATGGTCTGTCCGTCGGGCGACAGGCGCAGTTCCGCGACTTTTCCCTGATGCCCTTCCAGGCGCGTGGAGGCTCCGCTTTCGAGGTTCCACAGGATGACGTCAAAATCGTCGCCGCCCGACATCGCCATGCGTTCGTCCAGGAACCGCACGGTGATCACCGCCGCCTCGTGCCCGTCCATCCAGCGCGGTGTCCGGTCTTCCCACAGCCCCACGGAATTGTCGAAACTGGCGGTGGCCACCTGCCCGGTCACGTCGTGCACATCAAGGCCCATGACCGGGCCGCCATGCCCCTTGAGCGTGGTGAAGTCCTGCGCCGCGGCCGGTGTCAGGCCGGCCACGGCGAGAAACCCCAGAAGGGAAGCGAGCCTTGCGCGCATGTCACTCGGCGGGGGTCGCCGCCTTGGAGGGATCGGCGGCCTTGCCCTTTTCCTGCAGCTCCTCGAGCCAGAGCGAATGGTGCTCGCGCGCCCATTGTTCCTCGACCTCGCCAGAGCCCATGGCGTCATAAGCGCCTTCCATGCCGACCGAGCCGATGTAGATATGCGCGATGATGATCGCCATCAGCACAAAGCTGACGATCGCGTGCCAGAGCTGCGCGTACTGCATCTCCTCATGCGGGGCGAGCTGCGATGGCAACGCGCCGAACCCAAGGGTTTGCGGCAGACCGGTATCGTTCAGGATGTTGAACGTCTTGGCGAACATCGGCAGTTCGAACGGGAACAGCAGCGACAGGCCCGAGGCCGAGATCGACGCGCCGAGGATGATCACGGACCAGAAAATCACCTTCTGGCCGGCGTTGAATTTCTTGGCGGGCGGGTGCACCCCCTTCTTGAAGATGCCACCGCCCACGGCGATCCATTTCAGGTCGGTCTTGTTGGGGATATTGTGACCAACCCAGAAGACGAAGGCCAGCACGAGCCCCAACATGAAGGCCCAGGAGACATTGTTGTGGATCCATTTCGACGCGATGGCGGCGGTTGAAAACGCCTCGTGTCCGAAAACGGGAATGATGAATTGCCGGCCCATTAGAACCAGAAGTCCGGTGATCCCCAACAGGATGAAGGACCCGGCCATGAGCCAGTGGGCAAACCGTTCGACGGCGCCGAACCGCGTCACAGTGCGTCCGGTCTTCTTGCCGTCGATTCGGATCCGGCCGCGGACAACGTAGAAGACGGCAAGGGCGATGATCGTGCCCAGAAGCAGCCAGCCACCGTATTTCGTCAGCGGCCCCTCGCGGAACTCCAGCCACCACATGCCGCGGTCCTGGATGAGAACGCGGGCCGGGGCGCCGCCGGAAGAGACGGTCACGTCGGCGGTGCCATAGCGCAGCGCGCTCCAGACGTCAGAATCTGACGCGCCGCCTAGAGATCCAAGCTGACCGACCATGGCGCCGGCGCTGTCGGGATCGTCGGACCGCGCGCGGCTCGGCACCTCTTCGCCGCGCTGGCGGGCCAGGATGTCCTCCAGCGTCTGCGCGCCGCCGGTGGCGGAGCGATCGGACACCGGCGCTTCGGTTGCGTCCTGCGCGGCGGCCCCTTGGGTCAGCGGCGCGGCCAGGATCAGCGAAAGAACGAGGGTGAGCAGAAGTCGTGCCATGGGTGTGATTCCTGAATGTCGTTGGACATTGAGCACGGGGGGCGGCCCGATCAGGCCGCCCACCCGGTTGTTTTTGGCTGGACAGATCGGGTGGGCAGTTTGCCCACCCTGCGCGACCGTTTGCGGGCCGCGCGCGTCCTTAGCCGCCCTTCTGGTCGTAGGCCGTGCCCCAACCCCAGGCGCCCGAGCCGAAGCCACGGGAGACGACACGCTCGCGATAGATATTCGCGACGATGTCCCCGTCCCCGGCCAGAAGCGCCTTCGTCGAGCACATCTCGGCGCAGATCGGCAGTTTGCCTTCCGCGATCCGGTTGCGCCCGTACTTCTGGAACTCGGCCTGGCTGTTGTTCTCTTCGGGGCCGCCGGCGCAGAAGGTGCACTTGTCCATCTTGCCGCGCGATCCGAAGTTGCCAGCCTGCGGGAATTGCGGCGCGCCGAAGGGGCACGCGTAGAAGCAATAGCCGCAGCCGATGCAGAGGTCCTTGGAGTGGAGCACCACCCCTTCCTCGTTCTGGTAGAAGCAGTCCACCGGGCAGACCGCCATACAAGGCGCATCGGAACAGTGCATGCAGGCCACCGAGATCGAACGTTCCCCGGGGTTACCATCCTCGATGGTCACCACGCGGCGCCGGTTGATGCCCCAGGGCACCTCGTGCTCGTTCTTACAGGCGGTCACGCAGGCGTTGCACTCGATGCAGCGTTCGGCGTCACAGAGGAATTTAGCTCTTGCCATATCCTATATCTCCTTAAGCTGCCGTGATTTTGCAGAGAGTCGCCTTCGTCTCCTGCATCTGGGTTACCGAGTCGTAGCCGTAGGTCTGCGCTGTGTTGGTGCTTTCGCCCAGCACATAAGGATCGGCGCCGTCCGGATATTTGGACCGCTGATCCTCGCCCTGGTAATGGCCGCCGAAGTGGAATGGCATGAAGGCTACGCCCTCGCCCACCCGGTTGGTGACCATCGCCATGACCTTGACCTTGCCGCCTTCGGGTCCTTCGACCCAGACCTGCTCGCCATCCCGCACACCAAGGTTGTTGGCGTCGCGCGGGTTGATTTCCACGAACATGTCCTGCTGAAGCTCGGCCAGCCACGGGTTCGACCGCGTCTCGTCGCCGCCGCCCTCGTATTCCACAAGGCGCCCCGAGGTCAGAATGATCGGGAAGTCCTTGGAGAAGTCGTTCTTCTGAATCGACGCATACAAGGTGGGCAGGCGATAGTCGTGACGGTCCTCATAGGTGGGGTAATCCGCGACCAGATCGTAGCGGCTCGTGTAGAGCGGCTCGCGGTGCACCGGCACCGGGTCGGGGAAGGTCCACACCACAGCCCGCGCCTTGGCGTTGCCGAAGGGCGCACAACCATGCGCGATCGCGACACGCTGGATGCCGCCCGACAGGTCGGTCTTCCAGTTGGTGTCGGGGCCTGCGATGGCGTCGATCGTCTCGCGCTCTTCCGCGGTCAGATCGCCGTCCCAGCCAAGATCCATCAGCATCTGCATGGTGAATTCCGGATACCCGTCCTGGATTTCCGATCCCACCGAGTAGACGCCTTCGGCCAAGAGGTTGTCGCCGTCCCGCTCCACGCCGAAGCGCGCGCGGAAGGTGAGACCACCCTCGGCCACCGGCTTGGACATGTCGTAGAGGTTCGGCGTGCCCGGGTGTTTCATCTCGGGCGTGCCCCAGCTCGGCCACGGCAGACCATAGTAGTCGCCATCGGCCGGACCGCCCAACGCCTTGAGCGTCGTACGGTCAAAGGTGTGCTGGTTGGCCATGTGCATCCGCAGACGCTCCGGGCTCTGGCCAGTATAGCCGATTGTCCACATACCGCGGTTGATCTCGCGCAGCGTGTCTTCGATGTTCGGCGTCACGCCGTCATCCTCGATCGCGATGTTGCGGAACATCCGGTCGTGGAAGCCGAACTTCTGCGCGAAAAGACCGATGATCTCGTGATCCGTCTTCGACTCGAAAAGCGGATCGACCACCTTCTCGCGCCACTGGATCGACCGGTTGGACGCGGTGACCGAACCATAGGTCTCGAACTGCGTGCACGCCGGCAGCAGGTAGACACCGTCGGTGCGGTCATGCAGCACGGCCGAGACGGTCGGATAGGGATCGATCACGACAAGCATGTCGAGCTTTTCCATCGCCGTCTTCATCTCGGTCATACGGGTCTGAGAGTTGGGCGCGTGGCCCCAAAGCACCATGGCCCGCACCTTGTTCGGCTGGTCCATGTTGGCTTCGTCTTCCAGAACGCCGTCGATCCAGCGCGACACGGGAATGCCCTTCAGATTCTGAAGCGAGCTTTCCTTGCCATCCTTGCCAGTGATCTTGTCGAACTGACCGGCAAGCCATTCGGGATCTTCACCCCAGACACGCGCCCAGTGGGCCCAGGCCCCGCCCGACAGGCCGTAATAGCCTGGCAGGGTGTGGCTCAGAACACCAAGGTCCGTCGCGCCCTGCACGTTGTCGTGGCCGCGGAAGATGTTGGTGCCACCACCGCTGGTGCCCATGTTGCCAAGGGCCAGCTGCAGGATGCAGTAGGCGCGGGTGTTGTTGTTGCCGTTGGTGTGCTGGGTGCCGCCCATGCACCAGATCACGGTGCCCGGACGGTTGTTGGCCAGGGTGCGCGCAACGCGCTCAAGCTGGCTGCCCGGCGTGCCGGTGACGCGCTCGACCTCTTCGGGCGTCCACTTGGCCACCTCGGTCTTGATCTGGTCCATCCCCCAGACGCGGGTGCGGATGAACTCCTTGTCCTCCCAGCCGTTCTCGAAGATGTGCCACAGGATCCCCCAGACCAGCGCCACGTCGGAGCCCGGACGGAACCGGACGAACTCGTCGGCATGGGCCGCGGTGCGGGTGAAACGCGGGTCGCACACGATAAGCGGCGCGTTGTTCTGCTCCTTGGCCTTCAGAACGTGCAGCAGCGAAACGGGGTGTGCTTCCGCCGGGTTGCCGCCGATGATGAAGATGGCCTTGGAATTGTGGATGTCGTTATACGAGTTCGTCATCGCCCCGTAGCCCCAGGTGTTCGCAACACCGGCGACCGTGGTCGAGTGACAGATCCGGGCCTGGTGATCCACGTTGTTCGTGCCCCAGTAGGCGGCGAACTTGCGGAACAGGTAGGCCTGTTCGTTGTTATGCTTGGCCGAGCCGAGCCAGTAGACGCTGTCGGGACCGCTTTCTTCGCGGATCGACATCATGCCGTCGCCGATCTCGTTGATCGCCTGTTCCCAGCTGATCTTCTTCCACTCGCCGCCCTCTTTCTTCATCGGGTACTTGAGGCGGCGTTCGCCGTGGGCGTGCTCGCGGACCGCGGCACCTTTCGCGCAGTGGGCGCCCAGGTTGAACGGGCTGTCCCAGCCGGGTTCCTGGCCGACCCAGACGCCATCGCTTACCTCGGCGACGACCGTACAGCCGACCGAGCAGTGCGTGCAGACCGATTTGACGGTCTCGACAGCCTGCGTCGCAGCAGTCTGGGCGTTGGCGCGGGTGACGGTGCCACCGGTTGCGCCGATTGCGGCAAGGCCACCAATGGCCAGACCGGAGCCGCGCAGAAATGCACGGCGGTCGACGGATTTGCCGGCGACCTCAGACAGGATACTTGTCCGCTGGGGGCGTCTCGCAACCCCGTTGGTCTTTTTCCTAAGCATGTTTCAATCTCCTCCCTGTGCCCCTTTATCTCAGGGGTTGGGTACTAAGGATGGTCAAGCACCAGCGGTCGGGCCAATCGCTACCAGTTGCCGGCACAGCGGGGGTGACGTCGTCCGCCTTTAAAAGCGGGCGCTGTCGAAGTAGGCGCGCGTATGCGCAGTGTCCTGCATCTTTTCAGACGACAGGTCGGGCGCGGCGGCTTCGGCCGTGCCGGTGGACGCAACAGTTGCGACCGCGACCGCGGGCGCGCCGGTGGCGGCCAGTTTGAGAAAATCGCGACGGCTGCTGCCCTCGGTTTTCTGGCTCATGAGAGTCCTCCTCTCTTTTGGTGACGGGCAAGCCCGCCGGTTCATGCGGATCTCTCCGCGCTCATCCGGAAACCCTCGGCCTCGATCTCCATGAACACCCGGCCGACAGCGCCGACCGAGGCATAGAGAACCGAATTCTTGGCGGCCTCCAAATCCGTGAAAAAATGCCCGGCCCAGGGGCCGATATGCTTGTTGAAGAACGTCTTCTGATCGCTCAGCGACGCGGGCTTGCCGAAACGCCCGGCAATCAGACCGGCCATCATCTCCATCAGCGACGCGATATTATCCTCGGGCTCATAGACATTCTGCGCGCGGGTCATGCCGCGCGCCGCCATGTCCCGGCGCAGCGCCGCCAGCGGTTTTTCGTTCAGGAACCCCGTCAGGTAATAGCTGGCATAGGGTAAAAGCTCGCCACGGCCCAACCCGATGAAAAGCGCATTGAATTCCCGCTCCACCGCCTGCGGCTTGCTGTGCTTTGCGATCCGCGACAGCGCGGCGACAGCGGTGCCCAGGTCGGTCTGATCGTCGCCCGACAGGCCGGCGGTCTGCTTCAAAAGCCGCTCAGCCGGCGGGGCCGACAGCAAAAGGCCAAGAAAATCATAAAGATCGGCGCGCAGCCGGTCTTCTTCGGCGATCTTCTGGGGTGCCTCGGTGGGTGTCATCCGTACCTCTTGCTGGGTCATGCAGTACCGCCTGCGTGATCTTCGAATGCAAAGCGCATTCTGCGACGGGGACCCGCATCTTCCGCTACATCTTCTCCGTGCGCAACCGGGTCATCCTGCACTGCGGCGAGCGGTGAATTGGCGTCGGTTTCGGCCTCGGTCTCGGGCGTGTCATCCGCCTCGGCATCGGCTTCGGCAGTATCTTCCGGCGCCTCGTCGCGGCCTGGCCGCGCGAACGGATCCTCGCCGGCCTCTCTGGCAGCGTCCTGCCGCGCCAGTTCCTCGACATGGGCCATCATGCCCTTGCCAACCTGGTAGGCTGTCTGAAGGTTTTCGACCACGGTGGCCTTGTCGGTGAAATCCTCGCCGTAATCCAGTAGGCCGTCGAGATTGGCCAGCGCCGGATTGCTGAGCCAGAGCCGGCGCAGCGCACGGCGGCGGATGCGGTCCGGCACGGCCTTGGCCATGAAGGCCTTGAAATCCGCGCCCTCGCCCAGCGTGTCAGGATCGGGAAGACCGAGATCTTCGAGGATCTCCTCATCGGTCTTCTCTTTAAGCGCCTCGTCGCGCGCGGCAAGCTCGGCGGCCTCGCGGGCCTTGGCCTCAGCGCGCTCCTCGGCCTCCACCTGCGCCTTGCGGCGCGACCAGAAATCGCCGCCCCGGCTCATTGCAAACGCTCCTTGCGCTTCAACGTGGGGGACCGGAACACATCGCTGGTCTGCGCGATGCGCGGATCGCCGATGCCGTCCTGCTTGCGGTCCACATCAACCCGGTCGCGGCGGCGCTTCTTGAATTCCTCTTCCTTATGGTAGGCCCGCGCGAAATCGCGCACCCACGCCGCCAGCCCTTCTGGCATCGGCACCTTCTCGACGATATCCTCGCCATTGTCGGCATAGTCCTGCGCCTCATAAGGCGAGGCGGTGACCAGCACCGCGTCGAGCGGGCATTCGGGCGACGTCGTCTGGCGCAGCACGACATAGACGGACGGCGTGCGCGACGACAGCCCGTGCAGATAGGCCTCTGTCTCCGCGCCGTGCAGTTCGAGCGTCAGGGTCGCCGCGTGATACTCGGTGATATCCTGTTCCTCTCGCAGAACGCGCCAGTCCGCCGGGCCCGCGCCCGGCAGGACCGCGACAGCCTTCCATGCCCAAGCCGCCCAACGCGTTACACCGGGTGTGCGTCGAATGACGACCCCGAGCGGCATCGTGGCGTACATGTCCGGATTGTGGATCATGAAGGTCGTTTTCTCCCGTTAGAATCAGATTGGAAAAAAAACCGAAGCAGTGAAAGGAGTTTTTTGCATGCGCTCGTGGACAAAGCCGCCGACTGGACAAAATGGGCAGCTTCCTGCAAGGGCGCAGGGCGCATGGGACAGAATGACCGAATCGTATCGCGCCGCCGCTTTGCGCCTTGAAAGATCGCGGTCCAGAGACGAAGAATCGCCGCGCTGACGGGCTGGCGGAGACCGCCACGCGCACAAGTGCGGCGCAGGTTTACGCGCAGCGCGAATCATGTCTAGGTAGCGCCGCCGCGCGCAACCGCAAGGCCCGTGGCAAGGTGAGGGGAGCACCGAAAAACCTATGGCTAAACAATTGATTTTGTGCAACTGTTCGGGCACGCAGGACATCGACAAGGCCGGGCTCGAACAGGCGACAGGCCTGCGCTGCAGCGCGGTGCATTCCGCACTTTGCACGACGCAGGGCGAACAGGCCGCCGCCGCACTCGCAGAAGGCGATGCGTTGATCTGCTGCCGGCAGGAACACCGCTTTTTCGAAGAGCTGGCCGCCGAACTGGACCAGCCTGCCGCGCCGCTGACCGACCTGCGCGACCGCGCAGGATGGTCCGACGACCCCGCGCCCAAACTACCCAAAATGGCCGCGCTTCTGGCCGAGGCCGCGTTGGACGTCCCCGCCGAGAAAAGCCTCGACGTGATCAGCGAGGGGCTTTGCCTAGTTATCGGCGCGGGCGACGTGGCGCTCGCCGCGGCCGATCGCCTGAAGGACGCGCTTGGCGTGACCGTCCTGCTGACGGACGATACCGATCCGCCCGACACCCGCGCCTATGACGTCATCCGCGGCGATCTGAAACGCGCCGAGGGTGCGCTTGGCGGGTTCAGCCTTCGGATCGACGCGCTGCAACAGGTCGACCCCGCAGGCCGTGGCCCCCTTCAATGGACCGCCCCCAAGGACGGCGCGCGCACCGAGTGCGACATCATCCTCGATCTGACCGGCGGCACGCCGCTTTTCCCCGCGCCGCAAAAGCGCGAGGGCTATCTGCGCGCCGATCCGGGCAGCGTCACGGCGGTGGCCGACGCCACGCTTCAGGCAAGCCAGATGGTCGGCACCTTTGAGAAACCGCTTTATGTCGCGACCGAGCCGCTGCTCTGCGCCCATTCCCGGGCGTCCAAGATCGGCTGCACGAACTGCCTTGATGTTTGCCCCACCGGCGCGATCCGGCCCGACGGCGATCACGTGACCGTCGATCCCATGATCTGCGCGGGCTGTGGCGCCTGCTCGGCGCTCTGCCCGTCCGGTGCGATCAGCTATGACGCCCCCTCGCCCGCAACGATCTTTCGCCGGATCCAGGTGTTGGCCTCGACCTATCGCAAGGCAGGCGGCACCGCCCCGCGCCTTTTGGTCTGCGACACCGGGTTCGGGCAAGAGATGATCTCGCTCGCCGCGCGCTATTCTCGTGGTCTGCCGGCCGATGTCATCCCGCTGGAGGTGCCCGCACTTTCGGGCTTCGGCCATGCCGAGATGCTGGCCGCGCTCGCCTCGGGCTTTGCGGATGTCGCCATCCTGCTTGCCCCCACGACGGAACGCGACGCGCTCGACCGCGAATTGCCCATGGCCGAGGCAATCGCCGGCCCCGGCAAGCTGCGCCTGCTGGACGTGGCGGATCCCGATGCGCTCTGCGACGCGCTGTATAACGCCGAGGCGCCCGCCACCCCGCTGGACACGCCGGTTCTGCCGATGGGCAGCCGCCGCCAGGTCGCGCGTCTTTCGGCCCGCGCGCTGCGCGGCGAGGACGACGTCCTGCCCCTGCCCGAAGATGCGCCCTATGGCGCTGTGCTTGTCGATATCGACGCCTGCACGCTTTGCCTCAGCTGCGTCTCGCTCTGCCCTTCCGGCGCGCTGGTGGAAAACCCCGACCGGCCCGAACTGCGCTTTCAGGAAGATGCCTGTCTGCAATGCGGACTGTGTTCCAATGTCTGCCCCGAGGATGCCATCAGCTACGAGCCGCGCATGAACCTGCGGGATGAGGCCCTGGGTCAGGTCGTGCTGAACGAGGAAGAGCCCTTTGCCTGCATCGAATGCGGATCGCTTTTCGGAGTCAAATCCACCATCGAGCGGATCACCGAAAAGCTTGCCGGCAAACACTCGATGTTCGGCACCGACAGCGCGGCGAAGCTAATTCAGATGTGCGACGATTGCCGGGTCAAGGCGCAGTTCCACTCAAAGGACAATCCCTTCGCCGCCGGTGAAAAGCCGCGTGTGCGCACCACGGACGATTATTTTTCCAAGCGCCGGGATCACTGATGCCGGATCGGCGCCCCCAGATCCGCCGGCGGCATGCCGTTCACATAGGCGAGGATCGCCTCGAGCTCGTCGAGCGTGATCTCGACCGGCACGATGGGCGACGGGCGGTTTATGGGAAAAGGCGGCGTGACCTCATCCACCTGTGTAAAGGCGGGATGCGGATTGAGCGCGTAGAAGGCGGCAAAGCGGCTGTCCCAGTCGCGCATCGCGCGCAGCACGAAAAAGCTGGGGGTGGAGCCGATGGCGTTCATCCGGGTCGCCTCGCTGACCGCGTGGCAGCGGGCACAATGCACCACCGACAGCTTTGCGCCCTGCACCGGATCCCCATCGAAGGTGACCGGTGCCACCTCGGCCACCTTGGCCTTTGGCAAGGTAAAGGGCGCTGTGCCGTCCCGCGTGTAGGAGGTGACCGTGCGTTGCCCGATTTCGGACGTCAGCCAGTCGGCAAAGCGCACCGCGTCGGCGTTGTCGGCGGCCCTCAGGCCCAGACGCCAGGTGGCATTCGGTCCGCTGAAGACCCGCGGCCCGTCCGCCTCTGGCGACAGCACGATCTGCGCGGGCTCTTCCGGGCCCACCACCTCGATCCGCACACCGGTCTTGAGCGAGAAGCGCGGAAGGACATATTTCAGAAGGCCGCTGTCGACCAGCGAGGCCGGGGCGGCGAGACGCAGATCCTCGGCCCATCCCGGCGCTGCGGCCCCGGCAAGGGCGACGGCGGCGGCACAGAGATATCTTTTTAATCGGTGCATGGGCTTTACGGTAAAAACAGCGTACCCCACGCGTCAACAGAAACGACACCAGACGGGAGAGACGAGATGAGCGACGATTTCAACATGTCGATGCGCAAATTCCTCAAGCAGGTCGGCGTGACCTCGCAGCAGGCCATCGAGGAAGGCATGCGCAACACGCCCGACACCTTGGGCAAGGAATTCACCGCGAAGGTGACGCTGACCGTCGACGGGATCGACGTGCAGCACGAGGTGACGGGCAAGATCAAGGGCGGCGAATAACGTGGCACTGACACGAGAGAGCGTGCTTGGCGCGCTCAAGACCATTTCCGATCCGGTGTCGGGCGACGACATCGTGAGCGCGGGCGTCACCCGCGGCCTGAACGTGGAAAACGGACTTGTACGTTTTGTACTGGAGATCGATCCAAGTAAGGCCAAAATGTACGAAACGGTCCGTGACGCGGCCCAGAAGGCGGTCGAGGCGCTGGACGGCGCGACCGAGGTTTCGGCGGTCCTGACCGCCCATCAGGCCAAGGCGCCACCCGAACTCAAGCCCAAGCAACCGGCCACCCAGCAGGGGCCGCAAAAAGTGCCGGGTGTCAACCACATCATCGCCATCGCAAGCGGCAAGGGTGGTGTCGGCAAGTCGACCGTCTCGGCAAATCTTGCCTGCGCTCTGGCCGCCGAAGGGCGGCGCGTCGGGCTACTGGATGCAGATGTTTATGGCCCGTCCCAGCCGCGGATGCTGGGCGTCTCGGGCCGGCCCGCCAGCCCCGATGGAAAGACCATCCTGCCAATGCGCAACCACGGCGTCACGATGATGTCTATCGGCTTGATGACAAACGAAGATCAGGCGGTGGTCTGGCGTGGTCCGATGCTCATGGGGGCGCTGCAGCAGATGCTGATGCAGGTTCAGTGGGGCGCGCTTGACGTGCTTCTGGTGGACCTGCCGCCGGGCACCGGTGACGTGCAGATGACGCTTGCCCAGAAGGCCGTCGTGGATGGCGCCGTGATCGTGTCGACCCCGCAGGACGTGGCGCTGCTCGATGCGCGCAAGGGGCTCGACATGTTCAACCAGCTCAAGGTGCCGGTGCTGGGGATGATCGAGAACATGTCGACGCATATCTGTTCCAACTGCGGGCACGAGGAGCACGTCTTTGGCCATGGCGGCGTCGCGGCGGAAGCGTCCAAGCTGGGCGTGCCGCTTCTGGCCGAGGTGCCTTTGCATATCGATATCCGCCTCGCCTCGGACGGTGGTGCCCCCATCGTCGTGTCCAAGCCCGACGCGCCGCAAAGCCAGGCCTTTCGCGACGTGGCGCGCAAGCTGATCGAGGCCGGCGTGGCATGACGGATCGCACGCCCGCCTTTCCGCCGCTGATGAGCGGACACGCGGTCGATGCGGGCATCGACCCGTTTGAGAAGGCCTGCGCGATGGCTGCGCTGGGCTGCGACGCCGGGCTGATCGTCTATGCACCAAGCGTCGACCGGTTGACGGCGGCGCTGGTGATTGCGCCCGAGGTTCCGCTGGAACACGCGATGGCGATGTTACCAGCCTGCGGCGTGGGCTTTCAGAATGCGCTTGGCGCGCTCGCCCCGCCCGAAGTGGCGGTGCACCTTGAATGGACCGGCGGGATTCGGGTGAACGGCGCCTCTTGCGGACATTTCCGCGCCGCGGCAGGCGCATCCGACCCCAAGGCGATGCCGGGATGGCTGGTGGTCGGGCTGGAGGTGCCGCTTTTGCTGGCCGGGACGAGCCCAGGCGAGGCGCCTGATCGCACAGCGCTCTACGAAGAAGGCTGCGCAGATGTGGATCCGGTCGAGCTGCTTGAGGCCTGGGCGCGACACACCCTTGTCTGGATCACCAGATGGGAAGACGAAGGGCCGCGGGCGCTGCATGCCGAATGGCGCGGCCTTGCACACGGCATCGGGGAAGAGATCAGGATGAACGACGAAACCGGGACGTTTCTCGGTGTGGATGAGAATTTCGGCATGCTCTTCCGGGTGGGCGAAGACACACGCCTGATCCCCATGAGCACGATTCTGGAGACGGATGCATGAAACTGGCACGGGCGATTCATTTCGATGAAAGCGATATGCGGGTCTATCACTCTCCGGCCAGGACGGGCGAGTGGTGCATCTCGGGCGGCTTCGAGTTCTCGAACTGGGCCGAGAGCGATCTTGAAGGCAAACAAAGGCAGGCCTTTTCAAATGGCTGGCTTGGGCTGGAAACTTTCGGCCGGGTGACCTTTGTCGCGGTCACGCAGATCGAGCCGGGCGAGATGGACCGCCTGACCGACGCTCTGGCGCAGCATTTCGTCGATATCTACGGCGCGCCGGACGCCGCAACTGCCCGGCCCGTGGCCGCCGAAGAACTGGGCCAGATGGCGGAGATGTGCGAGGACCATGCGCCCAACACGCTGCTGACCGTGGCCCGCGAACTGTCCGAGGCGGGCGTGCGCGAAACCTACCGGGTGATCGAAGCGCAGGACGCCGGGCTGGAGCAATTCGCGATCCACGGATCTTTGGACGAGTAGCCGCGCCCCCCTCAACCGGCGTCTCGGCGCAAAACGGCGCCCGGGTTCATGATGCCCAAAGGATCGAGCGCCGCCTTTATCGCCCGCATCGCCGCCAGTTTCGCCGGATCGCCGTAGCGTTCGAGATCGTCGACCTTTAGGCGCCCGATCCCATGTTCTGCAGAGACCGAGCCGCCCATTCCGTGCGTGAGATCATGCACGCAGCGCTTGATCGCCTCGCGCCGGTCGGTGAAGGCCTCACGGCTTTGGCCCTCGGGCGGGAAGACGTTGTAGTGCAGGTTACCGTCACCCAGATGCCCGAAACAATTGACACGGAACGGTCCGAGTTCGGCAAGCGCGGCGTTACCCTTGACGATAAACTCCGGCACGGCGCCAAGCGGCAGCGAGATGTCGTGGCTCGAGACCGCGCCGATCCGACGATTTGCCTCGGGGATGGTTTCGCGGATAGTCCAGAATTCTTGACGTTGCTGCTCGGATTGCGCGATCAGGCCATCACTGACCAGCCCATCTTCCAGAGCCTCTTCGAAGAGACGTTCGAGCGCGGCATCCGCTTGGAGGCCTTTGGCGAGGCCGATATCGATGAGCACGAACCAGTCCGGATGATCGGCAAAGGGCTGGCGCAGATCGGGCATCGTCTCGGCCAGGAATTCGAGACCGGTTCGATGCATCAGTTCAAAGGCCGAGATCGCCTCGCCCATGTGATCGCGCGCAAGCGCCAGAAGCGTTAGCGCGGCGTCGGGGCTTTCGACCACCATAAGCGCGGTCCCTTGGGCGGCCGGCACCGGAAAAAGCTTTAGCGCAGCGGCAGTAATCACGCCAAGCGTACCTTCCGAGCCGATGAGAAGATTGCGCAGGTCGTAGCCTGTGTTGTCCTTGCGCAGACGTTTCAGGCCATGCCAGATCTCGCCATCCGGCAAGACGGCCTCGATCCCGAGGCAGAGATCGCGGGCGTTGCCGTAGCGCAGGACGTTCACGCCGCCGGCATTGGCGGCGAGAAGCCCGCCAAGCCGCGCGCTGCCTTTCGAGGCGATGGAAAGTGGGAAAAGCCGGTTTGCGTCGCTGGCGGCGTCGTGGATATCGGACAGGATCGCGCCCGCTTCGGCCACCATGACGTTCTCCTCCGGCCAGATACCGCGCACCGCGCGCATACGTTCGAGGCTGAGCAGAAGCGGCGCGGGCCCGTCCTCAGCGACCTGTCCGCCGACCAGACCCGTGCCGCCACCATATGGAATGACCGGCACGCGCGCGTCGGAGGCACGACGGATCATGCAAGCGACCTCTTCGACCGTGCCGGGCGCCAAGACGACGCCCGCCTGCCCTTTCCAGCGGCCGCGCGGCTCTTCGAGATAGGTCGCGGCGGTCTCCCTGAAGGCGGCGTCGGGCAGCTCGTCGCGCAGGCGGTCGATGAAATCGGCGTTGACTGGATTAAGGGTCATGCAAGTTCAGCTATGCGGGGCGGTCCACAAGGTCAATCGACGAGCTTGAGGATGCCCCGCTCTAGCTCCTTTTCCAGGGCGTCCTTGGCCGCGTCTTCGAGCGACTGGCCCTCCTGGCGTGTAATCCCAAGCTGTTTTTCAACCTCGCGCTCGACCTCGCGGCGCGCCTTGCGCTCGATCTCTTTCTTTTCTTCGTTGAAATTCAGGTCGATGGCCGCTTCCAGATCGGGCGTGATGCGTGGGTTTGCCCAAGGTCCGCGAATCTTGACCGGGATCGCAAGACCATTGCCTGATCCGCCATCAAGCAGCCTTGGCGTGAAGACATAATCGATATCGCGCGCACCAAGCCCGATGCGCCCTGCGCCGGAGGCGCGGGCCAGCGGCAGGATCATCGTGAGGTCATCGTTGAATAGATTGCCATCTTCCATGCGAAAGGTGGCGGACGCGCTGTCGAAAACGGTTGTGCCGCCGGTGGCATCGCCTGAGCGCATCAGCCGATCAAGATCGATACCTGATATCACACCGCGCCCGGTTTTGAGCGATCCCTCGCCGGACAGCGACGACATGATCGTCTGCATCGTATTGCCCACGCCAAGGAATTTCAGCGTTCCATCGGCCGTGCCCGAGAGACGTGTGACCTCCATCGTCTCGGTCAGCAGGGTCTGCAAATCGATGTCGGTTGCCGCAAGGTCGCCACCGACCGAAAGGCCAGAGCGGTTGTTGACCACGAACTGGCCGGTGATGAGACCCTTGTAGGCACGCAGCTCGCGGATATCGAACACTAGGCGCGACCGCGTCAGAGTGGCCAGCGTGCGGGTCTTGCCAAGCGTCAGATCGCCCAGATCGATGCTGTTGGCGACAAGCGCCACTTCGGCATCGAGCCAGGCAAGAGCGGAGGCGTCGATCGGGTCGGTCGACCAGCCGGCGCTTGACGCCGCAGCCGTGGCGGTATCACCCGACGCGCCGCCCTGTCCCGGTTTGGAAGAGAAATCCAGCGCGTCGGCATTGAGTTGCAGATTGAGACGCGGCTTGTCTCCCGCAAGGGCGAGATCGGCCCCCCCGGTCACGGCGTTGCCGCCGAGCTCGACCGCCATGTCGCGCAAGGCGAGTCGTGTATCGCGGGTATAAGTCAGGTCGGCTGCGGCGGCGATGCCCGGGCCGATCCCCGCGGGAAGCTCGATGCCGGACAGACCCAGCGTGCCGAGAAACCCTTTGATGTCGGCAATATCTGTGCTGAAGCGACCCGCGGCCTCGGGCGCGCTGCCGGCCCGGCCGGCAAACGCGATCTCGCCGCCGCGCGTGTTCACGGTGACTGCGATATCCGAAACGCCGCCGTCGATGAAATGCGCCACCCGGTCAAGATGACCTGCGATGGTCACGGGCTGTCCTGCGGGGCGCAAAACAAGACTGAACTCGGCGGTGCCTTCGTAATCCGGCCAGCGCAGATCGAAATCCACGCCCGACTGGCGGGTTGTTCGACCCGCCCCATCGTCGATATAGGTCAGCGTTGCATTGGTGATAAGCGCACGGTCCAGCGTGAGTGCGAGGCGTCTGGATTCCGCGGGCGCCGACGTCGCACCATCGGTCGAAGCCTGCCCGGATGGGGCGACGTTCTCGACCCCCAGTTCCCAATTGACGCGCCCGTCGGCTGCGCGGTGCAGGGTGATTTCGGGCGCGACCGCCTCGAGCCCGGTGATACGGATATCGCCGCCCCAAAGCGCCTGCGGTTCCACCCCGACCTTGAGACTGTCGGCACGGAACATCGGTGTCTCCCCGGCCCAGGATGCGTTGGCAATGGTGATCGCGCCCGTGCTGACGCCCAGCACAGGATAGAAGCTGATCCTCGTGTCGCCCTCAAGCGTGACGGCACGGCCCGTCATGCGCGTGATCTGATCTGCGGCAATCCGGGCGATCCTGTCTCCGGGCAAAAAAAGCAGCGAGCCTACGGCCACAAGGGCCAGGACGACAACGAGGGCGACCAAACGGATGATCCAGCGCATTCCTCTCTCCCACGTTTTCATGCAAAGTCTAGGAAGGCGGCGCGCCGCCAACAACCGCTTTTGTGCTTCCATGAGCGCCGGTGCGGCGATATAGGCCCGGCCATGAGCACCAATCCCCCAGACCTGCGCCCCGACCTTGCCCGGCCCGAGATGACGGCGCGCACGCGCCCGGGCCAGCCGGTGGTCGGCATGGTTTCGCTGGGATGCCCCAAAGCGCTGGTGGACAGCGAACAGATTCTCACGCGGCTGCGCGCCGAAGGCTATGGCATTTCATCCGACTACGAAGGCGCCGACGCGGTGATCGTGAATACCTGCGGGTTCCTGGACAGCGCCAAGGCTGAAAGCCTTGAGGCCATCGGCGAAGCACTGCGAGAAAACGGGCGGGTGATCGTAACCGGCTGTCTGGGCGCGGAGCCCGACTACATCACCGGGGCGCATCCAAAGGTGCTGGCGGTGACCGGCCCGCATCAATACGAACAGGTGCTGGACGCGGTGCATGCCGCCGTCCCGCCTGATCCGGATCCTTTCGTGGACCTGCTGCCGGCGGGGGGTGTGAAGCTGACGCCTCGCCACTACAGTTATCTCAAGATTTCAGAAGGTTGCAATCACAAGTGCAAGTTCTGCATTATCCCCGACATGCGCGGGCGTCTGGCCTCTCGCCCGGCGCACGCCATTCTGCGCGAAGCGGAAAAGCTAGCCGAGGGAGGCGTGCGCGAACTTCTGGTTATCTCACAGGATACAAGCGCCTACGGGGTGGACCGCAAGCATGACATAAATCCGTGGAAGGGCGGCGATCTGCGCAGTCACATCGTCGATCTGTCGCGTGCGCTCGGCGACCTCGGGGCCTGGGTGCGGCTGCACTACGTCTACCCCTATCCCCATGTGCGCGACCTCATACCGATCATGGCCGACGCGGGAAACGGACTGCTGCCCTATCTGGACATTCCGTTCCAACATGCGCATCCCGACACGCTCAGACGTATGGCGCGGCCGGCGGCAGCCGCCAAAACGCTCGATGAGATCGCCGCCTGGCGTGCGGCCTGCCCGGATATCGCCCTGCGATCGACCTTCATCGTGGGTTACCCGGGAGAAACGGAAGCGGAGTTCGAGACGCTGCTTGACTGGCTGCGCGAAGCGCGGCTCGATCGCGTGGGATGCTTCCAATACGAGAACGTGGCGGGCGCACGGTCGAACGACCTACCCGATCACGTACCGGACGAAGTCAAACAGGCGCGTTGGGAGCGCTTTATGCAGGTCGCCCAGGCGATTTCTGTGGATAAGCTGGCCGAAAAGGTTGGATCCGTGCAAGACGTAATCGTTGATGACATCGACGAGGATGGTATCGCCACCTGCCGAACCAAGGCAGATGCGCCAGAAATCGACGGCTGCTTATTCATCGACGAAGGCACCGAGCGCCTTCAGGTTGGCGATATCGTTACGGTGGAGGTGGACGAAGCCGGGGACTACGATCTTTGGGGACGGCTGACGACGCGCTGAAAGTTTCGTCGGGCCGACTGCGCCAATTCCTGAAAGACTTGGAAACAATTTTGTGACCAAATTCCGGTACGTTGAAGCCTGGAATTCATGGTATCGTAAAGGCAAGGAGGCATGTCGATGTCTTATCCCGCCTATTCCAGAGCTGAACGGATCGCCGATGGCGTCGTGCACGTGGTAGGTGTAAGCGCGGCGCTGGCCGGCGTCGTTGTTCTTTTCGCGATGATCGCCGATCAGCTTCCGTGGAGCACGTTCTGGGCGGCAATGGTTTACGCGCTGGCCCTCGTGACGATGCTGAGCGCCTCGGCGGCCTACCATCTTGCAGCACATACGAGCGCGCGCCCTTTGCTGCGGCGGATCGACCATGCGGCCATTTACGTGAAGATCGCAGGCACGCTGACGCCGCTTGGTGTCCTGCTCGGAAGTCTGTCCGGCTACGTCATTCTGTGCCTCATCTGGGCGCTGGCGTTGACCGGAGCCGTGTTCAAGCTGCGCGCGGCGCCGGGAAAAATGTCCACCGGATGGCTGCCGCAGGTCGCGCTTGGCTGGCTGGGGCTGGTCCTTCTCATCCCACTCTGGCCCAACCTACCGCGCGAAAGCGTGTTTCTCATTATCACGGGCGGGATGATCTATACCGGTGCCGTGGTCTTCTACTGTTGGGAAAGTCTGCGCTACGCCAATGCCATCTGGCACGCCTTCGTGCTGGCCGCAACGGCCTGTACGTTTCTTGGCATCACCTCAGCGCTTGCGGCCCCGCCCGCGTTCTAAACGCGCTTTCCATCGCGGAGCATCGCGAAGAGATCTCCATTGCGGCACATCGACGGCGTGGCCTCGGCGCCCGCGCTGTGGGACTGCAGCCATTGCGTGCAGCCGTCTGGATTGCTGCAGCCGGTGCAGCGCAATACGGCGTCCGTCAGGGTGTCGGGCAACACGAAGCCTTGTAATGTGGCCTCTTCTAGATCGATGCCGAGAGTTTCGGCCATGCGGTCGACAAGCGCGGCGTGGCGTTTGATCGTCAGCGTCTGGGTCATTCGGATTATCCTTTTCGGGCAGGAACGGTTCCACCCTGCGGCGGCCCTTGTCTAGGCGCCTTGATCTGCGTCAAGCGCGTCGAGATACGCGGTGACGCAGTCCTGCACATGCCGAAACCTGTCGCCGCCAAGATGTTTGCCGCCGAACCAGCGTGTGACGATCACCACATGGTCGCGAAGATCGGCCCGCTGCAGCATGCGCAAGATAACCATTCCAGCCCCGGCCTCGCCATCGTCAGATTTAAGCGGCGCACCGTCGGAGGGAAGCATCGCCCATGTGTTGTGCGTGGCCTTGGCGAATTTCTTGTCGCGCTTGAGATCTTTGAGCACCAGATCGACGGCTTCGCGGTCGTGCGCCGGGGCGCCGGATACGGCGTATTTCGACCCCCTGTCGCTGATCACGCCCGTAAGCTGGCGCATTCAAAGGCTGGCGTTAACGCGCCGTACTGTCTCGATCCGCTGCGCATTTGGCGGATGGGTGCCGAGAAACCGGTCACCGGGGTCGGGAATGCGCGTGAAATAGGCCGCGCCGCGCACCGGATCATATCCAGACCGCCGGGCGATCACCGTGCCAAGCGCGTCGGCCTCGAGCTCGAAATCCTTGGAATAGCTGCGCGCGCCGACGCTCGCTCCGATATTGGTGGCGGCATCGACAGTGCTGGCGCCCGCGCCCGCGAGGGTGGCAAGCCCTCCCAGCAAGATTGCCCCCGCCGCCGCATTCTGGCGCTGTCTCGGGATATGGCCGGCGATATGGTGCGCAGCCTCATGGCTGAGCACGAATGCCAATTCGTCGGAATTGCGCGTATCGGCAATCAGCGCCAGCGTGAAGGCGATAATCGGACGGCCATTCCGGTCCAGGGTCTGGAAAGCATTGGGCGGCTGCCCCCTGCGGTCGTCGATGACGATGTTGAAATCGCAATTCGTCCCGCGCCCCGTGCGGGCGCGGCAATATCTTTCGGCCTCGGGTTCGACCCGGGCGACGACCTGCCGGAAACGGTTCAGTTGAGACCCGTTGGGCGCGCTGACGGTCCGGGCCTGTGGTTGGCCGGGCTGTGCGGGGCCGGTGGGTGCGGTGGTCACCTCGCATGCCGTCAGAAGGGCGAGTGAAATCAGAGCTATCCAGCGCATGGCAACGTCCGTCATATCTTGGGTTGAACAATAAGTAACAGGGTTTTTGGCCACCGCCACCCCGATCACACCAACATGATCTTGATGGCGGTCAAAAGCCGATTGCGCCCGGCGCGCGTCACGCTAGGGTGCGTGTATGTTTTCCATCGAACATGAATTCGACTCGACCGTCGTAACCCTCGTTGATGAGGGTCCTGCGCCTTTGCAGGAGGATGTCATCATCAATGCGTTCGAGGAATGCGTGACGATCGAACAGTACGATCCGCGCACCGACCGGATGCAGAAGGTGACGCTGTCAGCCGAGCAGTTGCGCGATCTCGGGGCCGCGCTTGATCTGCCCGAAGGGGTGTATAGCCTGCGTGTTTCCAAGACCTGAACGCGTTTGCGGACTTGAAGAGTGCGCTGTGACGACGACATGTAGGGCAAACCTGTCGCAACGAAAGAGGCCACGCCCCGTGCCAGACCGAAATCAAGCCGCCCTCGATTTTCTTTTGTCGCGCCGGTCGCGCCCTGCCAAGACGCTGGCCCCGCCGGTGCCGGACCGCGCTGCGCTGGAACCGATCCTGCGGGCCGCGGCCCGCACACCCGATCACGGCAAGCTGGAACCATGGCGCTTCATCGTGCTTGAGCGTTCGGCGTTATTGCGATTGGCGGAGTTGGCTTCGGCGCGGGGTATGAGCCTTGGCCGCAGCGAGGACGACATCGACAAGGCGCACCGCCAGTTCGCGGACTCTTATCTCGCGATTGCAGTGATTGAGGTTCAGAAACCGTCTCCGAAAATTCCGCCGGTCGAACAGACCTACTCTGCCGGCGCGGTCTGCCTCGCGCTTTTGAATGCTGCGCTGGCGTCGGGCTGGGGGGCGAACTGGCTCTCCGGCTGGGCGGCGCATGACAGAGGCTTTGTCGAGGCAGGACTAGGCCTTGCCACGGATGAGCGTATCGCGGGCATTATCCATATCGGTACCGAAAAAAGCGCTCCGCCCGAACGCCCGCGCCCGGATCTCGACGCCATCACGACCTGGGTATCGGAATGATCTTCGGCTCCTTCTTCCAGGCCCTCGGTCAGATCGGCGATCCGAGGTTCCGGCGCGTGCTTTTGCTCGGGATCGGTCTGACCCTTGCGCTGCTCATCGCCGCGACGGTGGGTGTATTGATCTTCATTCAGTGGATCAGCGGCGATACGACCACCGTGTGGCTGATCGGCGAGGTCAACTGGATCGACGATCTGCTCAGCTTTGCGGGGCTTGGGGTGATGATCCTGCTCTCCATCGTGCTGATGGTGCCGGTGGCGTCGGCGATCACGTCGATGTTTCTCGACGAGGTGGCACAGGCGGTCGAGGATCGCCATTACCCGGATCTGCCGCCGGCGGATCCGCAGCCAATGGGCGAGGCGTTCAAGGATACCGTCAATTTTCTAGGGGTGATTGTTGCGGCGAATATCGTGGCGTTGTTTTTCTACGCGCTGTTCGCGCCGATGGCCCCCTTCATCTTCTGGGGCCTCAACGGATATCTGTTGGGGATGGAGTATTTTCAGCTCGCCGCGATGCGCAGGATCGGGCGCAAGAACGCCAAAACGATGCGCAAGGCCAACCGCGGTTTGATCTGGGCCGCTGGCGCGCTGATGGCAATCCCGCTTACGGTTCCGGTCCTGAATCTGGTGATTCCGATCCTCGGTGCGGCCACCTTCACGCATATATTCCATAAGGTGAACGCGCGTCAGGCGGGGTAGAAACGGATTATCCGAGCGAGGTGATCCAGAGGATCGTCGCGTCCTCGTCTGAGACCGACACGACATTATGCCCCATAGTCGCGTCGTAATAGGCGCTGTCGCCGCGGCGCATCTCAATGGGTTCGTAAAATTCGGTGAAAAGCCGCACGACGCCGGTGAGAACATAGAGGAATTCCTCGCCGTCGTGGCGCACCCACCCGTCGAATTCGTCCATCGACCTCGCGCGCACCCGTGCCCGATAGGGCAGCATGCGCTTTTTGGACAGGGCATCTGCCAGAAGTTCATGTTCATAGGTAGTTGTCGCATGATGCGTTCCAAGACCGGTTCTCGTGACGGCCATGCGTCCGCTGATCTGGTCCCGCTGCGGCGGCGTGAAAAGCTGCGGCACCGAGATCTGCAGACCTTCAGCGAGTTTTTTGAGCGCCTCATAAGTGGGCGACATCTGTTCGTTCTCGATCTTCGAGAGCGTCGAGCGCGCGAGTCCCGCGTGCCGGGCCGCCTGTTCGAGGGTCCAGCCGCGCGATTTGCGCAATTCGCGTACCCGCTCTCCCAAGTTGAGCGGTTCCGCCGATTCCTCGGCACCATTTTCCCGCGCGATGCGGATCAGGCTGACAGGCGAGCGATCTTCCATGGCGCAAAGCTTTACGCAGCGGGTGCGACACTTGCAACTGGCACAACCGGGTCCTAAGCCTGTGCGCATGCTGTCCGAGACACAGTCCGCGCCGTTCGCGCCCTGTCCCGCGCCGTTCAACATGGCCGCGCATGTGCTGCGCCATGCCGACAGCTTGCCCGACAAGGTGGCACTTGCGGTGTTGGGCCTGGCAGGTGCGGAGCGTTGTAGCTACGCCCGGCTGAAGGCGGCCGTTTTGGGAACGGGAACGGGGTTTTTGCGGGCCGGTCTTTCACCCGGTGACCGCGTTCTCATGCGGCTGGGAAATACGGTGGAATTCCCGGTGGCCTATCTCGGCGCGCTCGCCGTGGGGTTGGTGCCAGTGCCGACCTCTTCGCAGCTGACGGCAAAAGAGGTCGCCGAGATCATCGACACGGTTCAGCCCCGGCTGATCCTCAGGGCACAGGAAGTGGCCTGCCCCGACACGGCGCTGCCGATGCTCGGCTTGTCAGAGCTCGACGACATGTATGCCCTGCCCCCGGCGTCGTTCGAAATGGGAGATCCCGACCGGCCCGGGTATATCATCTTTACCTCTGGCACCTCGGGCGTGCCACGTGCCGTGGTCCATGCCCATCGCGCCATCTGGGCGCGCCAGATGATGGTCGACGGCTGGTACGGGCTTCGGCAGGACGACAGGATGATGCATGCCGGGGCGTTCAACTGGACGTATACGCTCGGCACAGGCCTTATGGATCCGTGGACCGCCGGGGCGACCGCGCTCATTCCCAAAGCGGGGATTGCGCCTCAGCAGCTGCCACTTTTGATGAAGCGTCACGACGCCACGATCTTTGCCGCCGCGCCGGGTGTCTTCCGCAAGATGCTGGCAGGACAATTGCCCAACCTTCCCAGATTGCGGCACGCGCTTTCGGCCGGAGAAAAGCTGTCGGAGACGGTCCGGCAGGATTGGCAGGCGGCAACCGGCACCGCGATCCACGAGGCGTTCGGCATGTCAGAGTGTTCGACCTTTATCTCGGCCAGTCCCGATCGCCCGGCGGCGCCCGGAACATTGGGACGGCCACAAGCGGGACGGCGGGTTACGATCCTTGGCGAGGACGGCCCGGTGCCGCGTGGACAAGATGGTGTCATTGCGGTGCATCGCGACGATCCGGGGCTGATGCTGGGTTATTTCGGCGCGCGGGATGCAACCGCCGCCCGAATGCGCGAGGCATGGTTTCTGACCGGCGACCAGGGCCGGATGAGCGAAACGGGCGATATTACTTATTTAGGCCGCGCCGACGACATGATGAACGCCGGCGGCTTTCGGGTCTCGCCGCTGGAAGTGGAAGCCGTTCTCAACACTCACCCGGGTATCACCCAATCCGCGGTCACTGAAATAGAAGTCAAACGCGACGCGCGGCTGATCATGGCGTTCTACACAGGGCCGCGCGCCCTTGACCTGGACGACCTGCACGGCTTTGCCGCCGCGCGATTGGCAAGCTACAAGCAGCCCCGGGGCTTTTTTCATCTCGACGCGCTGCCCACCGGCGCGAACGGCAAACTCCTGCGCCGCGCCCTGCGGCCCATCTACGAGGACCTGCATGGTCAAGCTTGACATCATTTCCGATCCGATCTGCCCGTGGTGCTATATCGGCAAGACCTGTCTCGATAAGGCGATCGCAGAGCGTCCCCGCCACCCGTTTGAGATCGAATGGCACCCGTTCCAGCTTAATCCGGACATGCCGTCCGAAGGTATGGACCGGCGGGACTATCTGGAAGGCAAATTCGGCGGTAAGGAGGGCGCCGTGAAGGCTTATCTGCCGGTCGTCGAGCGCGCAGCGGCAGAAGGGTTGAACATCGACTTTGAGGCGATCAAACGCACACCCAACACGCTTGATGCGCATCGCCTGATCCACTGGGCCGGGATCGAGGACCGGCAAATGGTCGTCGCGATGGCCTTGTTCCGCGCCTATTTCGAAGAGGGACGCGATATCGGCTCTCACGAAGTTCTTGCCGATATCGCCGACAGCGCGGGCATGGATGCCGCGGTGATCCTAAAGCTTCTGGACTCGGATGCGGATGCCGAGGGCATTCGGCTTAAGGACAAGGGATTTCGAAAGATGGGGATCACGGGCGTGCCCTGTTTCATCGTTGCGGGTAAACATGCCGTTCCCGGATGCCAGCCGGCGGAGATGTGGATCAAGGTGATCGACGAACTCAATGCCAAGCTGGACGCGGGTGATACGATCTAATGTGCCGGGGTCTGTGCGTGCACGGCCACCGATCTGTGCGGTGACCTGACTGGCGCCCCGTCATGCGCCGTGCTAGCGGCCTGCTATGACCCAGATAGCCCCTCCTACAGCGCCCTCCGCCACCGCCCCTGCCCCTTCGCCGGGACGGTTGGAGTTCGTTGCGCTGATGGCGATGCTTGTCGCAACCGTGGCGTTTTCAATCGATGCGATGTTGCCGGCCCTGCCAGCGATTGGGACCGAATTCTCGCCGGAAGATCCCAACCGCGCCCAATTGGTGATCGGGGCCTTTATTCTTGGGCTGGGAGCCGGAACCTTCCTCGTCGGCCCCTTGTCAGACCGGTTCGGACGCAAACCGGTGATTTTGGTGGGTAGCGCCATCTATGCCGGAGGCGCATTGGCCGCGCTTCATGCCCCAGCGCTCGAAACTCTGATCGCGGCACGCGTTGTGCAGGGGCTTGGCGCCTCGGCGGCGCGCATCGTGGCCGTGGCGATCATCAGGGATCTCTTCTCTGGCCGAGAGATGGCGCGCCTGATGAGCTTCGTCATGCTTGTCTTTACTCTTGTGCCGGCGGCATCGCCCATGGCGGGAAGTGCGATCATCGCCTTGTCTGACTGGCAGGGAATCTTCTGGTCGTTCATCCTTTTCGCGGCGCTCTCTGCTGGATGGATGGCGCTGCGCCTGCCCGAACCTTTGCCGCCAGAGCGGCGCGTGCCGATTACGACGGTCAAGCTATTGCGGGGACTGCGCGACGTCTTCTCGATCCGCATGGTACGGCTGTCCACGGCAGTACAAACGCTGGTTTTCGCCATGCTCTTCGCCTCGATCAGTTCGATTCAGCAAGTGATGGACATTACGTTCGGGCGCGGCGCGCAATTCCCCTACTGGTTCGCACTCATCGCGCTTGCCGCGGCGACGAGCAGTCTTTTAAACGCGGCGCTCGTGATGCGGTTGGGCATGCGCAAGCTGATTCACTTTGCGCTGTTGGTCGAAGCGGGGCTGACCGCTCTCGCGTGCGGTCTGTTCATGAGCGATCTGACCGAGGGCGCTGCGTTCGGAGTGTTTTTCCTCTGGCAGATGAGCGTTTTCTTCCAGGTCGGGCTGACGCTTGGAAATCTCAACGCTTTGGCTCTGGAGCCTCTGGGCCACGTCGCTGGTCTGGCGTCGAGCTTGATCACTGGTCTTGCAACGGTCGGCTCGGTTCTTTTGGCGGTGCCGATTGGACTGGCCTTCAACGGCACGCCCATACCGCTTATGACGGGGGTTCTGGCCTTGGCTTGCGTTGCGTTATGGCTGATGCGCGCCATCCGCGCGGAAGAGCGGATTAGTGGATAAAATCGGTATACTGTCGCATACGGCCTTTCCAGACTGCACCCAATCCGCTATGACGCGAACAACCGCGATTCCTGATGTAGCGGGAAGAAGCGGTGCGATGGGCCTTGATTAGAAGGGTCAAAGCACCCCTTTCCGACGACCCGCAAAGCTTGGTGGACATCGCGCGCGACGACATGACACCTGATCGAAAGGGATCACAGATGGCCAAAGACACCAATCCCGACATCGTCTACACGAAGGTGGACGAGGCGCCCGAGCTTGCCAGCGCGTCGCTTTTGCCGATCATCCGCAAGTTTGCGGCAGCAGCCGACGTAACGGTGGGCACCAAGGATATCTCGCTGGCCGGACGGATCCTAGCAACCTTTCCCGAGGCGCTAAGCGAAGATCAACAGGTCACCGATGATCTTGCTGAACTGGGCAAACTCGTGAAGACGCCCGAAGCCAACGTGATTAAGCTTCCGAATATCTCGGCCTCGGTACCGCAACTCGTGGCGGCGGTTCGAGAACTGCAAAGCCAAGGCTTCGACATTCCGGACTACCCGGAAACGCCCGCCACGGACGAAGAGCGCGCGGTCCTGGCCAAATATGATACGATCAAGGGTTCGGCGGTAAATCCCGTACTGCGCGAGGGAAATTCCGATCGCCGCGCGGCTGCAGCGGTCAAAACCTTTGCCCAGAACAACCCGCACCGCATGGGCGAGTGGACCGCCGCAAGCAAGACGCGCGTGGCATCCATGTCAGGCGACGACTTCTTCTCGAACGAGAAGTCTGCGACCTTGGACAAGGCCGCAACCGCCAAGATCGTTCTGGAAAGGTCCGATGGAGAGACCGTACTGAAAGACAGCGTGTCTTTTCCCGAGGGCACCGTCGTGGACGCTACGTTCATGTCGGCCAAGGCGCTCGACGCGTTTCTGGCCGAGGAAATCGAGAAGACCCGTCAGGAAGGGACGCTTTTCTCACTGCACATGAAAGCGACGATGATGAAGGTCTCCGACCCGATCATCTTCGGGCATGCGGTCAAGGAATGGCTCAAGCCCGTCTTCGAGCAATACGGCGACGAAATGAAGGCTGCGGGCGTCGACCCGGCGTCTGGCCTTGGCGACCTGCTTGAGCGGGTGAAGGACAAGCCCGAGATCATGGACGCGATCGAGGAGGTCCGCAAAACCCGTCCGCCGATGTACATGGTGAATTCCGACAAGGGCATCACCAATCTGCACGTGCCTTCCGATGTGATTATCGACGCCTCGATGCCCGCGCTCATCCGCGACGGGGGCAAGGGCTGGGGCCCTGACAACCAGCAGCATGACACCACCTGTGTCATTCCCGACGACTCCTACGCGCCGGTCTATGACGAGACGATCAAGTTCTTCAAAGCGCATGGCAAACTGAATCCTGCGACGGCGGGCACGGTGCAAAACCTGGGCCTGATGGCGCAGAAGGCTGAAGAGTACGGATCACACCCCACCACTTTCGAGATCCCGGAGGATGGCGTGGTGAAAATGATCCTCGACGACGGCACCGTTCTGCACGAGCACAAGGTAGAACAGGGCGATATCTGGCGCTCGGCCTCGGCGCGCAAGGCGCCGATCGAGGATTGGGTGCATCTGGCCATCGAACGGCAGAAGGCGACGGGGTACCGCGCGATTTTCTGGCTGGATGAAAACCGCGCGCATGACGCGGAACTGATCAAATACGTAATGCCGATCCTGGAGTCGAAGGCCGTGGCCGACAAGTTCGAGATCATGGCCCCACGGGACGCCACCCGCGCCAGCCTTGAGACGATCACCAAGGGTGAGAACACCATTGCCATCACCGGCAACGTCCTGCGTGATTATCTGACCGACCTCTTCCCGATCCTCGAACTGGCCACATCGGCCAAGATGCTGTCCATCGTGAAGCTTATGAACGGCGGCGGCCTTTTTGAGACCGGCGCCGGCGGCTCGGCGCCCAAGCACGTGCAGCAGTTGCAGGAAGAAAATCACCTTCGGTGGGACAGCCTTGGTGAATTCTGCGCCTTGGGTGAAAGCCTCAAGTTTCTGGCCGAGGCGCGCGGCAACGCCCGCGCCAAGGTGCTGGGCGAGGCCGTGGAGGCCGCGACGCAAGGCATTCTCGACAATGGTCGTTCTCCCAGCCGCAAGGTCGGTGAACCGGACAACCGTGACAGTCATTACTGGTTCGCCCGCTACTGGGCAGAAGCCCTTGCCGCACAATCTGACGACGCGGCCCTCGCCGAAGAGTTCGGACCAGTCGCGACCGCCTTGGCCGAAAACGAAGAGAAGATCCTTTCGGAACTGGTCGAGGCACAGGGTGCCCCGGCGGATATTGGCGGATACTACCACCCCGACCCGGAAAAGCTTTCGGCGGTGATGCGCCCGAGCGCCACGCTCAACGGGATTATCGGGTAACCCAGCGTTTCCAAGGCAATGCCGCCCCGCGCGTCGCAAGGGGCGGCATTTTTATTTGCAAGAGACCTTAGCGGCGTTCTTTGAGGCCGGATTTGGTCATGCGCTCTCTCAATTCATCCAGCGTCATGCCATCCGACTTGGTCAGCACCGGGCGCACACGCTCCAGCGCCGAACGGAATTCGGGCGAGGCCGCTTTCTGGATCCGTTCGATCAGTTCCTGTGACATCTGCGCCGTCTCGACATCGAGGAAGGGGCGCTTGGCCGCGCCGACCGGGTCCTTTTCTGCACGCAAGGTCATCTCGCCGATCCGCCCGAAGACCTGAGCCGCCATCTTCTGCGCCTCGCGGTCTTCCATCAGGATCTTCGTCGCCTCGCCCATATGGGCGTAATAGGTGTCGATGATCTCTTCCCCCACATCTGTGCCGCGCAAGGCGAGATCCCGGAAGCGCCGAACCGCCGCGATCGATTGCGTCGCCTGGTTGGGGGCGGAAGCCACCATCACCCGCGACACCGTACAGCGGCAGGACGGAGCGTCGATGCGATTGAAATCCATCGCGGCAAGCGCATCGGTATGTTCGTCCGAGTCAAGTTCACCACACAGGTGATCCCAGTATTCCAGCGCGGTTTCCGAATTGTTGCCGACAAACGAGTCGCGCCACATCTTGGAAAAGGCCGGGGCGTTCGACCCCGAAGGATCGCAATCGTCATCGCCACATCCACCATCGCTGGCGGTGTCGCGCACGTCGTTATAGGCGGCGGCGACCCAGCCCTCGTTTTCCGTGCCATCCGTCTCACTCGTCGAGAAGCTTTCGATGGAGCGAGACCAGCCGTTGGAATTGTAAACGCCATCGGGATTGACGGCGAGCGCGATCACGGTTCCCCACCCTTCGACAAAAGCGAAGTTGGGGTGCTGGTTGGTGTCATCGAAAGTGTGGGCACCGCCCGTATTAGACGGCCAGAAGCCGTTATAGGCGTTGTGCATGGTAGCGTGACCATATTCGTGCAGCACGATATCGCGCGCGACCTCGTCGCCATCCTGGATGTCGATTTCCTTCCAGAAGGTGGAATAGACGCTTGCCCCCTCGGGCCAGCACAAATCGACGAAACCGGGATCGAAAGCGCCCGCGCTGGTCAGGAACTGCCAGCCATCATCGAGATCCTGAAAGATGATCGCGGCCTCGTTATCGGCCCCGACAGACAGGCTGCCGAAATTAACGGTGGTTCCGTCCGAGACACTGTTGACCACGTTCGATGACCACGAATAGGTGCTATCCGGCAGAATGCCCGCACAGTCCTGCACCCGAAAACGCGAGTTGGTCGTTCGCACGCGGATATAGATATCGCGTCCGTTCTGAAACCAGCCGTCATCGGCATCGACCACCGCGCTGAAGCTTCCGGAACCGTTGGTGATCACACTTGTCAGCTGCTCGTCGAAGCCGGTGTCGCTGTCGCGAACATCCACTGTCGCGTTGACCAGCGGTACGGTGGAACCGGACCGATTCTGGTAAAAGATCGAGCCGGTCACCGTAATCGGATCGAGTGCTTTGACCACCTCGTCGGTGCGTTCGACCACGTAGGCTTTTTCATAGTCTTCGATCCCCGGTGCCGGCGGCGCCAGCAGCACGTCCCGGTCAGGTTTGACCCGGTCCGGGTCGATATCGGTACGAGTGAGGTTGCCCGTAATCAGATCGCCAAAGAACAGCGGGTCGTCGGGGTTGTTCCTGCGGCTTTCCTCAAGCCGCTCTTGAATATCACGGCGCAAGATGCGGCGTCTCTCTTTGCCGGTGACAAGCTGGGCTGGCTCACCTTCGCGGATAACAAGATACCGTTTCTCGCTGGTGCCGGCTTCTTCGTAAAGCTCGGCACTGGCCTTAACCGAAAAGAGGATCGGGAATTCACCCGGCCGTTCCGCTTTTAACTGCAGATCGATCTGCTGCACGGCTTCGGGATCGCCACGCACTTCGATCTCGTTTGGACCTTCAAGGGACACGCCACGCGGCACGTCGATGCGCAAGACGCCGCCTTGGAGACGGACATTGGGGCTGACGGTGACAGTTACCTGCACCGTCGCCTCATCCAGAGAGTCGGGCTTCAACTCGACCGAAACCGGGGCGTCCGGCTGACGCGCCTGAACCGGTGCGGCGACCGAAAGCGTCACGACCAGAAAAGAAAGTAGGAAAATGCGTTTAAACAATTCAAGGTATTTCATGGGACAAGCTCCTTTAATAAAATGTCGCGGAAACATCGCGGTGGGACACTCGTACAGGTAACGTGCCGGACCGGCGGCTTTGCCGAAAGTTTTGTTTGGACTCAACAATATGGATCGGAAAACCCAACCTTTCCGCTTGATCCACCAGGTCCTGGAAGTCAGAAAAAAGCACTTACAAATCAATGACCCAAGGCGGCAAGCGTGCCTGTTTTCGGGATCGCTGCGAGACTTGGTCCACACGTAAAGATACCACAACGCGACTGAGTCGCTCAACTTAAGGAAAACCTTACCTGTGCCCGGTTCGTCGCGTCGCGACGAGGCGAGATTGTAAAAAACTGGAAATGGCAGGCCCTCTGCCCTAATTGTCCACAACATGGCGTCTACTGACCGAGCAACCGTGCCCCACTCCAAACTGGAGGATGCCCAAGGCCTTGCGCTTGGGGTGCTGCTTTGCGGCGTGGGCATCCATATTCTTACAAGCGTCGGTTTGATCACCGGACAAACAGCCGGGGTTGCAGTGATCGTCAGCTACCTTTCCGGCTGGTCTTTCGGCGTCGTGTTTTTCCTGATCAATCTGCCTTTCTACGCGCTTGCCTATGGGCAACTCGGACGCGAGTTCACCGCGAAGTCGCTTTTTTCCGTTGCGCTCCTCTCGCTCGTGACCGATCTGCTGCCGCTCGGGTTCACGATAGAGACATTGCACCCCGCCCTCGGCGCCGTGATTTTCGGCGCTACGGTCGGCATGGGACTTTTGGCGATGTTCCGACACAAAAGCTCGCTTGGCGGGCTGGGCGTTGTAGCATTCTGGGTACAGGAAAAAACCGGGTTTCGCGCCGGTTACGTACAGCTGATGACCGATGCAGTGATTTTCACAATCGCCGCCCTGCTCTTTCCGCTAAGCATTGTAGGCTGGTCTTTGCTCGGCGCTCTGGTCCTCAATCTCGTGATCACCTTCAATCACAATCGACAGCGCTACATCGCCAATTAGGGGTATCAAACCCCGGTCTCTTCGCCGCGTGGCCCCATCCGTTCGAAGTAATCTATGTCACGCACGGTGATCCAGCCCGACAGGATGATGGTGGCGGCAATCGCCCACAGCACAAACGCGATGGCGGTTGTGATAACGAATTTTTTCTTCAGGTGGTGTTGTTCCGGCGAGCCGTGATGCGTGCCTGGCACCGTGGTTCCGGCCTCGCCTTGCGTTTGGATACGGATCGGCAGAACGCAAAGAAACGTCATGAACCAGATCACCATGAAAAGAACGATGCCCGAGGCAATGCCCATCAGACCTGCTCCAGCTCGACGAGGCAGCCATTAAAATCCTTGGGGTGCAGGAAAAGCACCGGCTTGCCGTGCGCGCCGATTTTGGGCTCGCCGGAGCCGAGAACGCGCGCGCCCGTTTCCTTCAGACGATCCCGTGCGGCCAGGATATCCTCGACCTCGTAACATACGTGGTGAATGCCACCGGATGGGTTCTTTTCCAGGAAACCATTGATCGGGCTGTCGTCGCCCAGCGGATAAAGCAGTTCTATCTTGGTGTTGGGAAGCTCGATGAAAACGACGGTGACACCGTGATCCGGCTCATCCTGCGGCGCACCGACCTTGGCGCCAAGCGCTGTACGGTACTGATCCGCCGCAGCCTCGAGATCAGGCACGGCGATGGCGACATGGTTTAGGCGTCCGATCATAGTGGCAGCTCCGCTTCTTTGATTGCTGCCGTTATGAAGATTCGCCTGACACGAAACAAGAGTACCCGGAGAGCAAATTCCCGCTTTCGGTCGATCTGCCGCGCGGTGTCTGAGGCTTAACGCTTCGTTAGCCAAGGATTCGTAGGCTTCGATCAAGCGCTTTGCATTAACCTGGTGGAGACCGATCATGACAGACAAGGATCCGCATTTCCCGATCCAGGCGCCGACCGCGCGCCGTCCGCTTCTGGGCCTGACCATTCTCGTGGTTGAAGACAGCCTTTATGCCTGCGAGACCATTCGTCTTATGTGCCTGCGCAGCGGCGCGCGCATCCGGCGTGCGGATTGCCTGCGGTCGGCGCGGCAGCATCTGCAGGTGTATCGACCCTCCGTCGTCATCGTTGACATGGGACTTCCCGATGGTTCGGGCGTGGATCTAATCGAAGAGCTGGCACATGCCACGCCCCGGGTGAGCGGCCTGCTGGGTCTGAGCGGAGATCCGGATACCGAGGGCCACGCGCGACAGGCAGGCGCCGATGGCTTTCTGACCAAGCCGTTGGTAAGCCTAGCGCAGTTTCAACAGGCGGTTCTTGCGGTGCTACCGCCCGAGCAACAGCCCGTCGGACCACGCAAACTGTGCGACGAACAGGTGGTTCCGGACCGCATGGCATATCGCGATGACATGAACCATGCCGCAAGCCTTCTGGACGAATACAAGGATGGACCAACGCTCGACTACGTCTCGCAGTTTCTGCGCGGTGTCGCGAATTCGGCCGAAGATTCTGTTTTGGCAGAGGCGGCCCGGGAGTTGGCCAGCCGGCGCATGACCGGTGCCGGTACGGCAGACGCCGTAGCGCACCTGGCCGGCCTGCTCCGCGAGCGGATCAAAGGACGCGTCGCAATTTAGTATCCGGTGCAGCCGGCCGGTCTTTACCTGACACCGGCCAGGTCTGGGTCGTCCGCACGGCGTACGAACCGGGTCAAATCGCCAAGCGCTTCTTTCTGTTGGCGATCGCAGGTGAAATTACTTTCCGCAAGCCAGAACTCGAACGCCTGCGACAAGGCCGGCCAATCCTTGTCGATAACTGCAAACCACGCTGTATCGCGATTTCGGCCCTTGACCAGCGTTGCCTGCACGAACACCCCCTCAAAGCTGAACCCGAAGCGTTGTGCGGCCCGCCGGGATCCGGCGTTGAGCACATCGCACTTCCATTCAAGTCGGCGGTAGCCGGCGCGAAAAGCCCAGTCCATCATGAGGTAGATCGCATCCGTCGCGGCGCGGGTTTTCTGCAAGGTGGGAGACAACGCGATGTATCCCACTTCGATCGAGCCCGTTTCCGGTTTCATGCGCAGGAAGGCGGCAAAGCCGCCATAGGCGGCGCTGTCGTTGTCATAGATTGCATAGAACAGAAGATCGTTCCGCGCCGTGATTTCGCGTATCCAGCGGTGGAATTGGGCGGCGGAGGCGAAAGGCCCCATCGGCATATAATCCCAGACCCAATCGTGCTGATCGAAGGCTCGAAAAAGAAGCGCGGCATGCCGGTCCGCGTCGAGCGTTTCGAGCCGGGCATACCGACCCGCAAGCGTAACGCCATCCGGCAAAGGCGGCGGTTTCCACCCGTCAACGGGTTCTCCTACGGGCCGATCGGCGGTCATCCGGCTTCCTACGGCTACCTCATCACGTTGGCAGGTTAGGCGGACACCGGCGCAAGACGGAAGCGTTTTCGTGCCACAGGGACAGCTATCCCCTCGTGATTTCGGGATTAATCCGATTTTCGACCGGTCAAAGAACCAAATGTGGGTCATTTCCCAGATCGACGCCGGGAAAAACGCTTTGCTCGATCAGGCTTCGATTGACCCCGAACAGTTCTCGCATCATCCAGCCGGCATAGGCGCGCACATCACGTGTCGGCATCAAATCGCGACGTTGGTAAAGCTGGGCCTCTTCAAGCCCGGGCCAGTCGCCGAACACCCGCCCGCCGCGCAAAGCCCCACCGGCAAAAATCATCGCGCCGGCGGTACCGTGATCGGTGCCACGGGTGCCGTTTAGCCGCGCAGTGCGGCCGAACTCGGTCATCGCCACAATCGCCGTCTTCTGCCAGACGTCGCCCAACTCCGTCCGGAGGGTGAGGATCGCCTCCTGCAACTGGTCAAGAGCTTTTGGAAGCTGCCGGGCCTGTTTCAGGTGGGTATCGAAACCAGAGAGTGAAAACGCCGCGATACGGCTGCTGTCGCGCAATCGTTCGGCTGTGAAACGCGCAATACTGCTCGCGCTTCCCGCACCACGCGCCGGGCGCATGCTTTGCTCCATCGCGTTCATCATCGACGCGCTGTCAAGTTCGCCCCCGCCTGTAAGGCTCGCCAACCCAGTTTGCGACAGGTCGATTGCCTCATGCATCGCATCGCGGAAAAGCGGATCATCGTGCATCACCAGCTCCAGTAGGCGGCGCGCCTGCGGACTAAGCGCGAGCATGGAATCTGGCGCCCAGTTGGCGACCTCTGCCGCTCCTTTAAGAACCAGCATCTCGCCCTGCCCTACAGCATAGGCGGTATCGCTTTCGATGCCCGGCATGGCCTGCAGCAATCGGTTGAGCCAACCGTCGCGGATCCGCCCAAGCGCATCGCTGTCAGTCCCTGCCTCAAGAATATCCTGACCGTCGAAATGGCTCCGCTTGTCGCGATACGGCGTCGACACGGCGTGTACCATGCCAAGTTCTCCTGCACGCCAGAGCGGCATAAGACCGTTGAGAGCGGGATGAAGTGCAAAAAAACCATCAAGATCGGTGCCGCCTTCGACAAGCTCTGGTCTCAGCCCGGCAAATTCCTTGGCGCCAATGGGCCGTACGACGTCGAGCCCGTCCAAACCGCCGCGCAGAATGATGACAACAAGGCGTGCGTCCCAGGGCGCACTGGCCAGCGTGACGGGCGTAACAAGTGGGCTAGCCGCCAGTGAGCATCCCAAAGCCAGACTGCGCGTTAAAAGTCGCCGGCGCGTGAAAGAAGGAGATGACGGCATGGCGGCGATCCTCTTCACATCCGCTGAAACTGCGGCGAGGCGAGAATGATCCCGATCCCCTCTGGTCGGGTTTCGGCAGCGGATGCGGCAAAGATAAGGTCTTTCGGAGCGGTATCGCCCAGAGCCACGCGCAGAAACGCGCGCGGATCCGGAAGCACGCGACGCAGCAGAAATGGCGCGCGCATCGCCCAGTGGATCCGCGCCGCCATGCGCTGTGGCGTGATCCACGCGCTGTCGTCTTCTGGCCAGCCGTCCGGGCCAAGCGGCTTACCCCATGCTTGCCCCATCAGGCGCAGCGGGCCAAACGCCACCTGATTCAGGTCGCGGGGTTTCTTAGGCACATGACGCGGCACAAGATCAAGGGCGCGCAAAGCAGAGCCGATAAAATCGACCGGTTGCTTCACATTGCCGGGCCCAGGGTACCATGAGGCCGGATGGTTTAGCAGGACCTCGTAGACTGCTGGAAGATCACCATCGGTTTCCAAAAAGCGCGCGGCCAGTTCCGCCACAAGATCATTGTCGGGGGCATCGCCGAGGAAGTGGATCGCCAGTTTCCGGCCAATATGGCGGGCGGTCGCGGGATGACGCGCCAGATCCTCCATCGCCTCTATGATGTGCGATAACGCGGGTGTTTCGTCACCGTAGCGGTGCCCGAGAATGGTCACGGGGCCAGGCTCGGCGAAATCCGACTGGAAATGAAATCCTTGCTTGAGACCGAAGCGCAGCCCGGTCAGCAGCTCGGCGAGCTGACGCACATCGGTCTGTGTGTATGGTCCTTCGACGCCAAGCAGGTGCAGCTCGAGTAATTCGCGCGCCAGGTTCTCGTTCATGCCGTCGTTTCGGCCGCGTCTCTGCGCCACCTTGCTGTTCGGCCCAATCGAATACGCCTGATCGAGATATTCAAGCATCACCGGATGCGTGATTACGGCCTTGAGCATATCGGCAAAGCGCCCGATGACATGGGGGCGGATAGAGTCTTCGACATATGGCAGGAAGCCATTGCGCGTGCGCTGCTTTGTATCTCGCGCTGTGAAATGGTCGGCCCAGAAAAACGTCAGCCTTTCGCGAAACCCGTCCTCGGCAAAAACCCGACGGCAGAGCGTCTGGCGGGCCCAGCCCATCGCCTCGATCTGGTACGCGCGGCGCATCTTTTTCATGCGCTCGTGCAAGTTCAGCGCCTCGGCCTCTGTCTTGGCCTGCTTTCGCGCGACGCTGACCTCTTTATACGCAAAGACCGCCTTACGCACATGGGCGAAATCCGGGATCGGAAAAGCGGCAGCGGCGGCGTCGGGACCCTGTAAAAGTGCCATCGTCGCCGACGGGCTTGCCGGCGGGTCTAACTTGGCTGACAAGCCGCACCCGAAACGGATCGCGGACAATTGTGGATCAAAGCGCATGACCGGCCCTCTGAGACATGGGTCCTTCGAAGTCTAGCGATCAACGCGGCAGTATTCATCTTATGTCGTGCGGGCGTGCGCGAGATTGGGCGGTGTTCCGCCACCCCCGCTCCGTGCAAGGTGAAATGGTTTGCAAGGCGTTCTGCCGGCGGCAGCTGACCGCCGGATCCAGAGAGCGATGACGAAAGATGCGGTCAGTCGTCCTTCGGGATCACCCGCAGACCAAGTTCCATCAACTGGTCCGAGGTCGGATCTGAAGGTGCGTTCATCATCAGGTCCTCGGCCCGCTGGTTCATCGGGAACATGATGACTTCGCGGATATTGGATGTTCCGGCAAGCAGCATCACGATCCTGTCGATTCCTGCTGCACAACCGCCATGCGGCGGTGCGCCGAATTGAAAGGCGTTGACCATTCCGCCGAAGCGTTTGCGCACCTCGGCCTCGTCATACCCCGCCAGCTCGAACGCCTTGATCATGGTATCGAGCTTATGGTTCCGGATCGCGCCCGAGACCAGCTCGTAGCCATTGCAGCTTAGGTCGTACTGATACCCCAGCACGTCAAGCGGATTGCCCTCAAGCGCCTCGATCCCGCCCTGCGGCATAGAAAACGGGTTGTGCGAGAAATCAATCTCGCCAGTTTCCTCGTCGGCCTCGTACATCGGGAAATCGACGATCCAGGCAAAGGCGAAGCGGTTTTCGTCCGTCAAGCCCAGCTCTTCGCCGATGGTCACGCGCGCCTTGGCCGCGACTCGCTCGAACGCATGCGGCTTGCCACCGAGGAAGAAGGCAGCGTCACCGACGCCGAGGCCCAGCTGTTCGCGAATAGCCTCGGTGCGTTCAGGTCCGATATTCTTGGCAAGCGGCCCGGCGGCCTCCATGCCATCGCCCTGATCGCGCCAGAAGATATAGCCCATCCCCGGCAGGCCTTCCTTCTGCGCAAAAGCGTTCATCCGGTCGCAGAACTTACGGCTGCCACCCGTGGGCGCGGGGATGGCGCGAATTTCGTTGCCCTCATGCTCCAGAAGCTTGGCGAAGATCGCAAAACCCGAGCCACGGAAATGCTCGGACACGTCCTGCATCTTGATCGGGTTGCGCAAGTCGGGCTTGTCGGTGCCGTACCAGAGCGCGGCGTCGCGATAGGAAATTTGCGGCCAGGTTTGATCGACGTTCTTGCCGTCGCCGAACTCTTCGAACAGGCCCTTGATCACCGGCTGGATCGTATCGAACACGTCCTGCTGGGTGACAAAGCTCATTTCCATGTCGAGCTGGTAGAAATCGGTAGGCGAGCGGTCGGCGCGCGGATCCTCGTCGCGGAAACAGGGCGCGATCTGGAAATACTTGTCGAAGCCCGACACCATGATGAGCTGCTTGAACTGCTGCGGGGCCTGCGGCAGGGCGTAGAACTTGCCAGGATGCAAACGTGACGGCACAAGGAAGTCGCGCGCGCCTTCGGGGGATGAGGCCGTGATAATCGGCGTCTGATACTCGCGGAACCCGATATCCCACATGCGCTTGCGGATCGAGGCGACCACGTCCGAGCGCAGCTTCATGTTGTCCTGCATAGCCTCGCGGCGCAGGTCGAGATAACGGTAGCGCAGGCGCGTTTCCTCGGGATACTCCTGATCGCCGAAGACCATCAGCGGCAGTTCGTTCGCGCCGCCCAGAACTTCCATGTCGCGGATGAACACCTCGATCTCGCCAGTGACGATCTTGGGGTTCACGAGGCTTTCGTCGCGGGCCTTCACTTCGCCATCAATCCGGATGCACCATTCGCTGCGAAGCTTTTCGACCTCGGCGAAAACGGCGCTGTCTGGATCGCATAGAACCTGCGTCATGCCGTAATGATCGCGCAGGTCGATGAAGAGCACGCCGCCGTGATCGCGGATGCGGTGCACCCAGCCCGACAGGCGGACTGTATCCCCAACATTGGATTTCGTAAGCTCGGCGCAGGTGTGGCTGCGATATGCGTGCATGTCGTCCTCTCTGGGCGCGGAGCCCGGCGCGTTTGGCATGGTCCGCGCCGATACACCTTGGCACGCGCCCAAAGTCAAGGCAGCAAGCAGCCGACACATCGCCGAGCGCACTAAAAAGATTTACATAACAGACGTTTTCCGCAAAAATTTTCACGGTCGAGCATAAGACCGGGCGCAATCCGGTCACATGGCGGGTTTCACATCATGTCCTTCACGCGCGGACAGGCGCGGCACGACGGAGGTGAAAACATGTGGACCAAAGTCCTTGATGCTTTTCTGACGCATCTTTTCCGTCAGGGCACGCTGACCCTGACCTTTCCCGATGGCACGACGAAGACTTACGGAGACGGCAAAGGGCCAAGCGCGGCGATGACGCTGCATGATCCGGCTTTGCCGCGCAAGATCCTGCTCTCTCCTGATCTTGCCGTCGGTGAGGCCTATGTCGACCAGCGTTTGACGATCGAGAACGACGACTTGCATGGCTTTCTCGGGCTGGCCATTCACAATATCGGGCGGCAGGGACAGCCCTGGTTCCGCCGCCCGCTGGTCCTGCTGCGGCATCTGGGACGCACGCTGCAGCAATTCAACCCGGCACATCGGTCGAAGGAGAACGTGGCGCACCACTACGACCTTTCGGGAGAGCTTTACGATCTGTTTCTCGACGCTGACCGCCAGTACTCCTGCGCCTATTTCACGCGGCCCGATATGACCCTTGAAGAGGCGCAGGAGGCCAAGAAACATCACATCGCCGGCAAGCTTCTGATCGAACCGGGCATGCGCGTGCTCGATATCGGATGCGGTTGGGGCGGAATGGCCCTCACGCTGGCGCGCGATTACGGCGCTGAGGTACTTGGTGTGACCCTGTCAGAGGAACAGCACGCCGTCGCCTGCGCTAGGGCCGACAAAGCCGGGCTCTCCGACCGCGCACGGTTCGAGCTGATGGATTACCGTGATGTGACAGGCACCTTCGACCGTGTCGTGTCCGTCGGCATGTTCGAGCACGTGGGCGTGCCACACTATCGCGAGTATTTCCGCACGGTGCGCGAGCGGCTCAAAGACGAGGGGATCGCACTGATCCATACGATCGGACGGTGCGACGTGCCCGCCACGACAAGCCCGTGGATCGCGAAATATATCTTCCCCGGGGGCTATGTCCCTTCGATGTCCGAAGCGCTGCGCGCCATTGAGGACCAGGATATCTTCACCACCGATATCGAGGTCTGGCGGCTGCATTACGCCGACACGCTGCGGCACTGGTACAATCGCTTCATGGGCAATATCGACATCGCCCGCACGCTCTATGACGACCGGTTCTGCCGGATGTGGCGTTATTACCTGGTCGCCTGCGAACAGACGTTCCGCTTCAACAAACAGGTGGTTTTCCAGTTCCAGCTTGCGCCAAAACAAACCAGCGTGCCGCTAACGCGTGATTATCTCTACCGGCACGGCGCACTGGAAGACTTGCGTCACGCAGCGGAATAGCGGTCACACCATCCGCGCCGGGATAAGGCCTCGTAGTGCGTTGCCGACAAAAAACATCTCGGCGCGCGCCAAATCCCCGGCATCGAGACGCGCCTCACGCGCCCGGCCGTTCTCGATCAATTCTTCGCGAAGAATGCCGGGAAGAGCTCCGCACTCCAGGGACGGGGTCAGTAAAATGTCGTCTCGCGCGACAAAGATATTGGTGATGGTCCCTTCACAGAGCGCGCCGTCTTGGTTCAGAAAAACCATCTCGTCCACATGTGTGGGAAGATTGGCGCGGGTCTCGTCATAAAGAGCTCGCATGGTGGATTTTACCGAAAGCCAAGGGTCTTCCGACGAAAGTCGCGCCTCGGACATCGCAATGCGCCAGACCGAGCCCGGGGCCAACGGTTGGAACGGAGCCGTCGTCACATCTGCCGAGCCTTTCGCGTCAACGGTCAGCCGGACGCGCAACGGGCCGTCACCACGCAACTCCTTTAGTACTGCGTCAACGCCGACCGGAGCGATCCCGAGCCGTCGCGCGCTTCGCTGCAGGCGCTCCATATGGCGCTTGCGCCGGTGCACGCCGGTGTCGGGCGTCCATAGCATTGTCTCGATCAGACGAAAGCCGGGCTGAGCTGGCGGGCGAAGCGGGCCTTCCAAAGCGCTTCCTCGTATTCCGAGGGACCGGTGCTGTCGTAAACGACGCCCCCGCCCATGTTGAGCGTGATTTGTCCGCGATCCGCGAGAAGCGTGCGGATGGCCACATTGAATTCCGAGCGACCGTCCGGCGCGGCCCAGCCGATCGTGCCACAGTAGATGTCGCGCGCCCCGGCCTCCTGTTCGGCAATGACCTCCATGGCTCGAACCTTGGGTGCGCCAGTGATCGATCCGCATGGAAAAAGCGCGCGGAAGATGTCCGAAAGCTTGGTTCCCGGTTCCATCTGCCCGGTAATGCGGGAAATCATTTGGTGAAGGGTGGTGTAAGTCTCGACACGGAAAAGATCGGGGACCTTCACGCTGCCAGGCCGACAGATCCGGCTGATATCATTGCGCAAAAGATCCACGATCATCAAATTTTCCGCACGGTTCTTTTCATCCTCGCGCAGGAAATCGCGCCGCCGCGCGTCCTCGACCGGGTCGTCACTGCGCGGTTGGGTGCCTTTCATTGGGCGCGTCTCTATCCGGCCGGCGCCGTCGGTACTGAAAAAAAGCTCGGGCGAGCGCGACAGGATCGCGGGCAGTCCCTGGGCGCGAATGAAGGCGCCAAAGCGAACCGGCTGAAGCCGCGCCAACGCTGCGTAAAGCGCTTCTGGCGGGGCGGTGGTCGACATTCGCGCGGGAAAGGTCAGGTTCGCCTGATATATATCTCCGGCGGCGATGTGATCGTGCACTGTCTGAAACGACTCGACATAGCGCGCCTCGTCCCAAATCGCAGAAAAGTTGTCCAGCACGGCGGATGTATCGGGCAAAGCCGGAACACGGCCCGGCGCCTCGTACACGCCGAACTGCAAAAGAGGCACGCGGCGACGGACGGGCATCAAGGACGCAAGCTTGGGTTCAAGCGCGTAGCCAAGCTCGTAGCTGGCAAAACCCGCCAGCCACGCCCCAGCCGCGCGCGCGGTGTCCAGCGCGACAAGCGCCGGTTCGACCTCGGTCATGTCGAAGGCCGTGATCAGACGCTCCGGCGCTTCGAAGGCCGCCGCCACGCCGTCAGGACCGTGATCGAACCGAATCTCCAAGATTTGCGCCCCTTCTCCGTTCGACCGCTATTTAAAGTGGCACATGCCGCTTGCCACCTGCAAATGCGCCGCATCATGCGCTTTTTCCGATGCCCCTTGCAGATGCGCGCGCGATGGATATAACCGCCATCAATTTGCGCTGCCCCGGGGGACGAGATGCCAAAAAGAACCGATATTCAGTCTATCATGATCATCGGTGCCGGCCCCATCATCATCGGGCAGGCCTGCGAATTCGACTACTCCGGCGCGCAGGCATGCAAGGCACTGCGCGAAGAAGGGTACCGGGTCATTCTGGTCAACTCAAATCCCGCAACGATCATGACAGATCCCGAGCTGGCCGACGCCACCTATATCGAACCGATCACCCCAGATGTCGTGGCGCGGATCATCGAGAAAGAACGCCCCGATGCGCTTTTGCCCACGATGGGCGGGCAAACCGGGCTGAATACCGCGCTCGCGGTGGCCGACATGGGCGTTCTTGAGAAATTTGGTGTCGAGCTCATCGGCGCCAATCGAGAGGCCATTGAGATGGCAGAGGACCGTAAGCTGTTCCGCGAGGCGATGGACCGGCTGGGGATTGAAAACCCCAAGGCCACCATTGCCAACAACATGGAAGAATGCATGGCGGCGCTTGAGCATGTCGGGCTGCCGGCGATCATCCGCCCTGCCTACACTCTAGGCGGCACGGGCGGCGGCGTTGCCTATAATCGGACGGATTACGAACACTATTGCAAATCGGGCCTCGATGCCTCGCCCGTCAGCCAGATCCTGATCGACGAGTCGCTTCTGGGCTGGAAGGAATTCGAGATGGAGGTCGTGCGTGACCGCGCGGACAACGCCATCATCGTCTGTTCCATCGAAAACGTCGACCCGATGGGCGTGCATACCGGCGACAGCATCACCGTGGCGCCAGCGCTCACACTCACCGACAAGGAATACCAGATCATGCGCAACGGCTCTATCGCCGTGCTGCGCGAGATCGGAGTCGAAACAGGTGGCTCGAACGTGCAATGGGCGATCAACCCCGAAGACGGCCGCATGGTGGTGATCGAGATGAACCCGCGCGTATCGCGCTCCTCGGCTCTGGCGTCGAAGGCCACGGGCTTTCCCATCGCCAAGATCGCGGCGAAGCTTGCCGTGGGGTATACGCTCGACGAGTTGGACAACGATATTACCAAGGTTACGCCCGCATCCTTCGAGCCGACCATTGACTATGTCGTGACCAAGATCCCGCGTTTTGCCTTCGAGAAATTCCCGGGCTCTGAGCCGCATCTGACCACAGCGATGAAATCGGTGGGTGAGGCCATGGCCATCGGGCGCACGATCCACGAGTCGCTGCAGAAGGCTTTGGCATCGATGGAAACCGGCCTTTCCGGCTTTGACGAAATCGAGATCGAAGGCAGCCCCGACAAAGCTGCAATCGTCAAGGCGCTAAGCCAACAGACACCCGACCGCATCCGCGTCATCGCACAGGCGATGCGTGACGGGTTGAGCGACGACGAGATTTTCCTCGCCACCAAATACGACCCCTGGTTCCTGGCTCGGATCCGCGAGATCGTCGAGGCCGAGGAGGTTGTCCGGCAGGAGGGTCTGCCCACGGACGAACAGGGTCTGCGCAAACTCAAAATGATGGGCTTCACCGATGCGCGGCTGGCCAAGCTCACAGGCTTCACCGAGGCCGACGTGCGGCGCGCGCGACAGGCCGCCGGCGTCACCGCCGTATTCAAGCGGATCGACACCTGCGCCGCCGAGTTCGAGGCGCAGACACCCTATATGTATTCTACCTACGAAGCCCCGATGATGGGCGACGTAGAGTGCGAGGCGCGCCCTTCTGAACGCAAAAAGGTCGTTATCCTGGGCGGTGGACCCAATCGGATCGGCCAGGGGATCGAGTTCGACTATTGCTGTTGTCACGCCTGTTTCGCGCTGACCGACGCGGGCTATGAGACTATCATGGTCAATTGCAACCCAGAGACCGTGTCGACCGACTATGACACGTCTGACCGCCTCTATTTCGAGCCGCTGACCTTCGAGCATGTCATGGAGATCCTGCGCGTCGAGCAGGATGCCGGCACATTGCACGGCGTGATCGTACAATTCGGCGGGCAGACCCCGTTGAAACTCGCCCGTGCGCTTGAAGCGGAAGGTATTCCGATCCTTGGAACGTCACCGGATGCCATTGACCTTGCAGAAGACCGCGAGCGGTTTCAGGCCCTTGTGAACCAGCTCGGCCTGAAACAACCGCAGAACGGGATTGCCAGCACCGACGCCCAAGCGCTGGCCATCGCCGACTCCATAGGCTTCCCGCTGGTGATCCGCCCCTCGTACGTTCTGGGCGGACGCGCGATGGAAATCGTGCGCGACATGGCGCATCTGGAACGTTACATCAATGAAGCGGTGGTCGTATCAGGCGACAGCCCGGTTCTGCTGGATGGTTACCTGTCAGGGGCCATCGAGTGCGACGTGGACGCGCTGAGCGACGGCAAAACGGTTCATGTGGCCGGCATCCTGCAACACATCGAAGAGGCCGGTGTGCATTCAGGGGACAGTGCCTGTTCTCTGCCGCCCTATTCCCTGCCCCCCGACATCATCGAAGAGATCGAACGCCAGACCGAGGCACTTGCTGTCGCGCTGAACGTCGTGGGCCTGATGAACGTGCAGTTCGCGGTGAAGGACGGGGAAATATACCTCATCGAGGTAAACCCGCGCGCCTCGCGGACCGTGCCTTTCGTGGCCAAGGCCACCGACAGTGCCATCGCATCAATCGCGGCTCGGCTTATGGCAGGAGAAACGATGGACGCATTCCCCCATCGTGGCCCCTACCCGGAAAACGCGCGCCCCGGCACTTTGCCCATGGCGGACCAGTTGACGTTGGCCGACCCGAAGATGCCATGGTTCTCGGTGAAAGAGGCGGTCATGCCCTTCGCCCGTTTCCCCGGTGTCGACACGATCTTGGGGCCGGAGATGCGCTCCACTGGCGAGGTGATGGGCTGGGATGTCAGTTTCCCGCGTGCCTTCCTCAAGGCGCAAATGGGCGCGGGCACGATGTTTCCCGAAGGCGGCAAGGTATTTTTCTCGATCAAGGACGATGACAAGACCGCACAACTGGTCGAAACGGCGCAGATTCTTGTCGATCTGGGTTTCGCCATCGTCGCCACACGCGGCACGGCGGCTTTCCTGGAAGGGCACGGTATCGCCTGCGAGGTGGTCAACAAGGTCTATGAAGGCCGTCCCGACGTGGTCGACATGCTAAAGGACGGCCAGATTTCCCTTGTCATGAACACGACCGAAGGCGCACAGGCCGTCGAGGACAGTCGCGAGATCCGTTCGGTCGCGCTCTACGACAAGATCCCGTATTACACGACAGCTGCGGGCGCGCATGCCGCCGCACTCGCCATGAAAGCCCGGCAAGAGGGAGAACTTGTGGTAATGCCGCTACAGGGTGCAGCATAAACACCGTTTACCAAACGGGAGAATATGACTTAAGATACTGTTTTTAAATATATTTTTTGACGCTTACCAGACATGACTGTACGCCAGAACGGGCATGCACAAATTGCATGCATTTTTCGAGAAAAATGGATTGCGAAATGGGTTTTTTTGGTTATGTGCGGATCGTAGACGCACTTCGCGTCGACAACCGCAAACCCTCAGGAACAGGAGGCCAAGATGACCCGCGACGAATTGAACCGCGAACTTCGCATGCACAGTGCCACCTGGCAGTCCGTAGCGGTTGTTTACGGTGCCATCGTGGCAACACTCGTTCTTTCGGCGATGTCGATCATCGCCTGAAGGACGACCGAGACACCTGTTTTCAACTCATAACCGCCAGTAAAACCCGCGTTTGAAGTTAAAGGGGCCCGCCATGACCCGTGACCAGCTGATCAAAGAATTGCGCATGCACAGCGCCACCTGGCAATCCGTCGTCATCGTTTACGGCGTCATCGTTGCGACGATGATCCTGACCGGTATGGCGATCACCAGCTAAGCCGACACAATGTGACCCACGCGAACGGCGGTCCTTTCGGACCGCCGTTCGTTGTTTCAGAACCAATGCAAAACTTGGTCAGACTTGCGTGCCCTCGACCTTTTCGTCGTCGGGGTCGATATTGGCCATGGCCGCATCGCCGATATTATCAATGCCCCGCTCTTCAAGCAGCGTGGTCAGCCAGTTCGGATCCATCTCCGGCACCGAGCTGAGCAAGAGGTCGGTGTAGGGATGGTGCGGCGGCGTGAACATGTCGTCCTTCGGTCCCTGCTCCACCACCTGTCCGTTCTGCATCACCACGACCTCATCGGCGATGGACCGCACCGTGGCAAGGTCATGCGTGATAAACATATATGCCAGGTTCAGCTCCTTCTGCAGACGATCGAGCAGCCGCAGAATGCCTTCCGCCACCAGCTGATCGAGGGCCGAGGTGACCTCGTCGCAGACGATGAAGCTAGGCTCTGCCGCGAGTGCGCGGGCAATACCAATGCGCTGCTTCTGGCCGCCCGAAAGCTCAGGCGGAAAACGGTTGTAGTATTTCGCCGGCTCCAGCTCGATCAGATCGAGTAGTTCATCCACCCGGTTCTTGAGCGCGGTGCCCTTCAGACCGGAATAGAACTGCGCCGGTCGCCCGATGATCTCCGAGATCTGCACCTTCGGATTGAGGGCGGTGTCAGCCATCTGATAGATCATCTGGCACTGCCGCAATTGGTCCTTGGTGCGGTCCTTGTAGCTTGGCGGGAACGGCTCTCCCTTGAAGAGCACCTCCCCCTTGGATGGCGGCAAGAGCCCAGTGATCACCCGCGCCGTGGTCGATTTGCCCGACCCGGATTCGCCCACCACGGCCACGGTCATCCCCTCGTAGATGTCGAAGGACACGTCATCGAGGATCTTGGGGCCGTTGGAATAGGACGCATCGACATTTTTGATCGAGATGAGCGGCACGCTGTCCTTGGGGCGCGCTTTTTGCTCGACGGTAAAGCTACGCACCGCCCAGAGGCTCTTGGTGTAGTCCTCCTTGGGGTTGCTCAACATCTGATCCGTCGGGGCCTCTTCGACCTCTTCGCCCTTGAGCAGCACCTTGATCGTGTCGGCCATCTGCGCCACGACCGCGAGGTCGTGCGTGATATAGATCGCGGCGGTGTTGAACTGATCCACGATATCGCGGATCGCGGCCAGCACCTCGATCTGGGTGGTCACGTCAAGCGCGGTGGTCGGCTCGTCAAAGATGATCATGTCGGGCCGGCAGGACATGGCCATCGCTGTCATCGCCCGCTGAAGCTGACCGCCAGACACTTGGTGCGGATAGCGGAAACCGATCTCTTGCGGATTGGGCAGACGCAGGCGCTCATAGAGTTCGATCGCGTCTTCCTGCGCTTCCAGCCGCTTCTTGATGCGGTACTGAACAGGCGCTTCGGTATGTTGGTCAATCAGCTTATGCGCCGGGTTGAAGGACGCCGCCGCTGATTGCGCCACGTAGGCGATGCGCGATCCGCGCAGCGCCCGCTTGTCCGCTTCCGAGGCGTTGGTCAGTTCCATCCCGTCGAACTCGATCGAAGAGCCCTCGACGATACGCGTTCCATCGCGAGCATAGCCCATTGCGGCCGCGCCGATGGTGGATTTGCCCGCACCGGACTCGCCGATCAGGCCCATCACCTCGCCCCGGTGGAGCGTGAGGTCGACACCCTTGATGATGTCGACCCAAGTTTCATCGGAATAACCCTGGATCTTTAGATCGCGGATTTTCAGAAGGACATCGCTTTCCTTGAACTTCATTGTGATTACTCCTTCAGACCCGAGGACCGGTGCAGCATCCAGTCGACCACGAAATTGACCGCAACGGTCAAGAGAGCGATCGCCCCCGCAGGAATGAGCGGGGTGATGTCACCGAATGAGATGAGCGTCGCGTTTTCCCGCACCATCGATCCCCAGTCAGCCGTGGGCGGCTGAATGCCGAGACCCAGGAAGCTGAGACCGGCGATGAGCAGGAACACGAAGCAGAATTCCAGACCGAATTCCGCGATGAGCGGCGCGGTGGAGTTCGGCAGGATCTCGCGGCGGATGAGGTACCAGTTGCCCTCGCCCCGCAGCTTGGCCGCCTCGATATAGTCCATCACGACCACGTTGCCCGCCACCGCCCGCGTAAGGCGATAGACCCGCGGCGAATAGATGATGGCGACAACGAGGATCAGGATGACCTCGGAGGCGTTGAAGATCGACGTACCAAAGAGCGCGAGGCCCACGGCAACGCCCACCGCAATGGCCGCGCCGATGAGCCAGCCCATGGCCCCCTCCGCCGCTGCGGCGAGGAACAGCAGCCCCACGACACAGAAGAATCCGGTCAAGAGCCAGAAGCTCGTCGAGGGTGCGGCCAGCGAGCCGCCGAAGATCGACAGCATCAGCAGCGCGAAGATCAGCGAGGGGATCGACATGATCACGTCCGCCGTGCGCCCCATGACCCCGTCAAAGAACCCGCCTTTGGTCGCGGCCAGCAGGCCTGCCATAGCACCGAGAATGAAGGCGAGGGTTGTCCCAACAAGCGCCAGCGCCACGGTGTTTCTTGCGCCGAAAACGATCCGGCTGAACATGTCGCGTCCAAGCTGGTCAGCCCCAAGCAGCATGTTCTCATCAGCCGGTGCGAATGCCGAGGATATCACCTCGGCCTCGCCATGCGGCGCAATCCAAGGCGCGAAGATTCCCATGATCGCGTAGGTGAAGATAACGAACATGCCGAAGGCTGCGGTCAGCGGCGCGGTCCTGAGTTCCTTGCCCATATCGTCGGACGACAGATAGATCAGGAATTCGCGGAACGCATACGCGATCATGCCGGCAAAGAGCAGGAGCCCGGCACAGGTCGCCACCGCGCGCAGTGCCGGCACACCTCCGACGATGCCGAGAACAAAGGACACGAGCGTCAGGCTGAAGAGCACCAGGAAAGCTTGGCGCTGGTTAAAGTACGCTGCCAGGCACGAGGTCACCAGCAGCAGGGCGTAATATCCGACTACGAAAAAGCTCATGATGACGCCCCCTTATTTCGGATGCCGCAGACGCGGGTTGGTCAGGATCGCACCAACATCGGCTGCAAGGTTGAGAAGGATGAAGGTCGCCGCGAAGATAAGGCAGCAGGCCTGCACCACGGGGAAGTCACGTTTACTCACCGCATCGACGAGCGCCTGCCCGATACCCGGGTAAACGAAGACCACCTCGACCAGCACCACACCGGTGATGAGATAGGCAAGGTTTAGCGCGATAACGTTGATGATCGGCGCCCATGCATTGGGCAGCGCGTGTTTCACGATCACCTTCCAGGGCGGCGCGCCCTTGAGCTTGGCCATCTCGATATAGGGCGAGGCCAACAGGTTGATAATCGCCGCACGTGTCATCCGCATCATGTGCGCCATGACCACCAGAACCAGCGTCAGCGCCGGCAGGAAGGTGCGGTTCAGCAGTTCCCAGAAACTCATGCTGTCACTCAGGCTCGCAATCGAGGGAAATATGCCCCATTTGACCGAGAAGTAGAGGATCAGGATATAGCCGAGGAAAAATTCCGGAGACGAGATGAAAGACAGGGTCACCACGTTGGCCACCTTGTCGAAGACCGAATTCCGCAGAAGCGCGACGACGACGCCAAGAATAATCGACACGGGCACCGCGATGACCGCCGCGTAGGCCGCGAGGAAGAGCGTATTCGCAAAACGCTCGCCGATGATCGTCGTCACCTTTTCGTCCGTCACAATCGAGCGTCCGAAATCGAACGTTACCGCGTCGGCAAGCCAAGCTAGGTATCGCACAATGGCCGGATCATCCAAACCCATCTTCGTCCGGAGCGCCTTGAGGTTCTCCGCGGTCGCGCCTTGTCCCAGAACCGCCTGAGCAATGTCGCCCGGCAGAAGCTCGACCATGAAAAAGATGATGATGGAAATGATCAGCAAGATCAGCAGGCCCAATCCTAGGCGCTTGCCGACAAGCTTTATGATATCACCCATAAGTCCCTCCTGCTGTTTGTGCCTGTCCGTTCAGGCCGCGACGCGCGGCGCAGGATGGCATAACAGGTTTATTTTTCTTGTCCGTGCGGGATGAGAACGGCCAGCCCGACGGAGCCCCCTAGCGGCCTTGCCCCCATGCTTTCCGACACCGGCGCAAATCCGTGATGTCCCGGCGCACGAGGCGCCGGGACTTGTGTCGTATCAGGCTTCGAACCACCAGCGGCTGCAGGCGCGCGCGCCGTCCATTTGCCAGCTCGCCGCAAGGTTTTCGCCGTGCTGCACATTCGTGCGGCGGGCATAAACGAAGTTCGGGAAGAACGGGATGACCGTGCCGCCGTCATTGCGCGCCAGCATCGCCATCTCGGCATACATCTCCGCGCGCTTATCGTTGTCGAGCTCAGCCTTGGCCTGACGCAGAAGCACGTTGAAACGCTCGTTCTGCCAGTGGCTTTCGTTCCACGCCGCATCGTCCTTGTAGGCCAGCGAGTACATCACGTCCGGCGTCGGGCGCGCGCCCCACTGCACCGCGCACCACGGCTTTTTCAGCCACACGTCGGAATAGTAACCGTCGTTCGGTTCGCGGCTGACGTTGATTGTGATGCCCGCGGCCTTGGCATGTTCGGCATAAAGCACGCACATGTCGACAGCACCCGAGAAGACCGAGTCCGCCACACTGATATTGACGGTCAGGTCTTCCATCCCGGCTTTCTTCAGAAGCGACTTGGCTTCATCCGGATCATACTCGCGCTGCGGGATGTCCTCAGGCCAATAAGGCATGGCCGGCGAATGGTGGAAGTCGTTGCCGATCGTGGCCGCGCCAAACGCGATCTTGTCGATCAGTTCCTGACGGTTCACCGACAGCTTCAGCGCATTGCGAACGTCCACGTTGGTGAACGGATCGACATCGCAGAGCATCGGCATGGTGATAGCCGCGGCCGACGGCACGTTGTCGATGGCGATGTTCGGGTCGCGCTGCAGAAGGGCCAGCGTCTTGAGTTCGATCTGCGTGACCGCGTCGACGTCGCCGGTGACGAGCGCCGTCTGACGTGCGTTCGGGTCGTTGAGAACGATGATCTCCACCGCGTCGAAATAGGCACCGTCAAGGTGCCAGTCGTCATGACGGCTGAAGCTGTAGCGCACACCGAACTCGGCATTGTCGAGCTTGTAGGGGCCGCAGCCATCGCCGGATTGCCAGTTCGCGGTACCGTCCTCATTCGCGGGCACGATGGGCAGGTGATAGTCGGTCATCAGCCACGGCAAGTCGGCGTTGCCGGCTCCCAGCACGAAGGTGACCGACCCATCGCCGTTGTCGGTGATATCCTCGACATCCGACAGAAGCGCCTTCGCCGCCGAGGTCGTTTCGTCGCCGCGGTGATGGTTCATCGACGCGATCACATCATTGGCCGTCACTTTCTTGCCCGAGTGGAACGTGGCCTTGTCGTTAATCACGAAGGTCCATTCCTTCGCATCGGGTGTAGCGCTCCATTCCGAGGCGACATCCGGGCCGAGCGAGCCATCGGGCTCGATCAGGGTCAGGTAGGCGCGATAGGTATGCGCCACCTGGATCATCGAGAAGGTCACGTAGGTGCCGGGATCGTGCGTGTCCGACGTGTTGCCGTCATGCGCGCCAAGGCGGAAGGTGCCCCCGCGCGAAGGTTCGGCCTTGGCCGAGGAGGTCCAAAGACCGGTTGCCGCCGTCGAGGTGATCCCCGCGGCCATCGCGGTGTTCATAAAGGACCGTCGCGAAATCGAGCCGCTGCGCGCCGCCTCGGCAAGACGATCCAGAAGAACCTGATCTTTTGCGTTTGTCATGTTGTCTCCCTGTGAAGTTTTTTTGTCGCTAGAAAGCCGGTCTCTCGCCGGTTCCCCTAAAACTTTCATCCCCATCTTCCCTGCGGACAGGTCCAATTGCGACATGTTCAAAGCAAAACACGAAATATCCGAGGTATCCAGCCTCTTCTGCCCCAGAGCGTCAAATAATTTTCCGTTTTAAAAGAGTATTGTGACGACGCAAACAACAGGTTTCGCGCGTATTTCGGAATGGACTGGCCTGCCCGACCGCGCGGTCGTGTCGGAAAACGACATGCCCGGACCGCGCCGTTCAGGTCTCTCGCCGGGCGCGCAATTTCGAAAAGTAGTCCAGCCGCTTTTTCAATTCACGCTCAAATCCGCGCTCGACCGGGGTGTAGAGCACCGGGCGCTTGACACCTTCCGGAAAGTAATTCTGGCCCGAAAAACCGTCTTCGGCGTCGTGGTCATAAGCGTAGCCGTCGCCGTAGCCCTGATCCTTCATCAGCGCCGTCGGTGCATTCAGAATGTGCTTCGGGGGTGGTTCGCTTCCGGTTTTCTTTGCCTCTCGCAGCGCGGCCTTGAAGGCCGAGTACCCGGCGTTCGATTTCGGAGCGAGCGCGAGATAGGTCACCGCCTGCCCAAGGGCCAGTTCTCCCTCCGGGCTGCCAAGCCGCTCGTAGATCTCCCAAGCGTGCAGGCACACGGTCTGCGCCTGGGGATCGGCCATACCGATATCCTCGATTGCCATGCGGGTGATACGCCGCGCGAGATAGCGCGGGTCCTCTCCGCCGGTCAGCATCCTTGCCAGCCAGTAAAGCGCCGCGTCCGGGTCAGAGCCGCGCACGGATTTATGCAGAGCCGAGATCAGATTGTAATGCTCATCACCGGACTTGTCGTATTTCGCCGCCCGCCGCATCAGGCGCTTGTTCAGCGCATCCTTGTCCAGCTTTCCTTCGGTCTTCCACGCGGCCACCTGCTCCACGAGATTCAGAAGCGCACGCCCGTCGCCATCCGCCATTTCCAGCAACGCCTCGCGCGCCTCGCCGGTTAGCGGCAGACCCTTGCCGAGTTCGCGTTCGGCCCGTTGTGCGAGGCGTTCGAGATCAGCCAGGCCCAACCTTTGCAAAACAAAGACTTGCGCACGGCTGAGCAGGGCTGCGTTGAGCTCGAAAGACGGGTTTTCAGTCGTCGCACCCACCAGAAGGATCGTGCCATCTTCCATGTGCGGCAGAAACCCGTCCTGCTGCGCCTTGTTGAAGCGGTGGATTTCATCGACGAAAAGCAGCGTTCCCTGCCCGTTCGCGCGACGGTGCTTGGCCTGCTCGAAAACCTTGCGCAATTCCGGCACGCCGGTGAAGATCGCGCTGATCTGGACGAAATACAGATCGGTCTCATCCGCCAGCAGCCGGGCGATCGTGGTCTTTCCCACACCGGGCGGCCCCCAGAACACCAGCGAGGACAGGCTGCCCGACGACAGCATCACGCCAAGCGGCGCGTCGGGGCCAAGCACTTGATCTTGCCCGATAACCTCGGACAAGCGGCGCGGACGCAGACGATCCGCCAAGGGCCGCGGCGCGGTATCCGGAGCGGCCTGCGCGCCGGCAGTGTCGAAGAGATCGGCCATGATCAGAGCCTGTATCGCAGGGTGCTGCGTTGCGTGCCACGCTGAATGTCGAGGATCAACCACGGCCCGTTCGTGACCAACAGCGCCTCGGCGGATGGACTATCCTGCACCGGAACCCCGTTAATCCGCAACAGCACATCGCCTGTGCGCAACCCGGCACGTCGGCCGAAACGCCCCGGATCTTCGACCACGACGCCCTCGGTCGTCAGCGGAAGGTTCAGTTCGGCGATCACGGCAGGATTGACGGTGGACAGCCGCAACCCCGGGATCACGCTGGAACCTGTGGTGACACGCGTTGCGCGCGCGGGGTTTTCCGGCGCGGGTTTCAAAGTGATTTCAATGACATCCGACGAGCCGTTGCGAAAGAGCGTGAATGGGGCCAACGTCCCGATCCCTGTCACTGACATCCGATAGATCATTTCCGCCGGGGTGTTGACCGGCGCCCCGTCCACCGCCGTGATCACGTCGCCCGGGGCGAGACCGGCCTCGGCAAAGCCGCTTTGCGGGTGTAGTTCGGACAGAATGACGCCACCGGGACGCGGCAGGCCGAGCCCCTCGGCCATGTCGGCGGTCACCGGCTGACCCGTCACGCCGGCCCAGGGGCGCTGAAATTCGGTTTCTCCTGCCTGTGCCTGCGCCACGAATTGCGCCACCAGGTCAGAGGGAATGGCGAAGCCGATGCCGTTCGACCCTCCGGATCGGCTCAGAATTTGAGTATTAATTCCAATGAGATGGCCGTTCACATCAACCAAAGCGCCCCCGGAGTTTCCCGGGTTGATCGGCGCGTCTGTCTGAATGAAGTAACCGCGCGCGTTGCCCGTAGCGGTGCCCGACCGCGCAAGACCCGACACGATCCCGCTGGTCACCGTCTGGCCCACGCCGAAAGGGTTGCCGATGGCTAGCACAAGTTCCCCGACCTGCACGCTGTCGCTGTCGCGCAACTGCAGCGCGGACAAGTCCGAGGCGCCGTCTAGCCGGAGAATGGCAAGATCGGATTCCTCGTCCGATAACAAGACCTTGGCGGAAAATTCGCGACGGTCGTTCAGCACCACGCGGATATCCGTCGCCTCGCCCACCACGTGATAATTGGACACCACGATACCGTCCTCGCTGAGGATCACGCCGGAGCCCAAAGAGTTCTGCACTCGTTGGCGCGGAGAGCCGAAATCGCGGAAAAGATCTTGGAAAAACGGGTCGTTACGGAACGGGCTTAACCGGGTGTTGACCACGCGCCGGGCGTAGATGTTGACCACGGCGGGTGCTGCGGTGTCGACCACCGGCACGAAGCCAATCGTCACCTCTGCCTGGCTTTGCGGCACGCGCATTTCGGCCAGTGCGGGAGAAACCAGAAGACAAACAAGGAGATAAGCAAGGATCTTCACGAAAGGCACCTGGTTGCGGGTACCAGAGATATGGAAAAAGTGCCGCCCGTTTGCAAGAGAAAGCCCCCGCCGATCCGGCGAGGGCTTCTGGAAATCACAAGGATTTCAAATCTTTAGTCTTCTTCTGCCTCGATCTCGGCAGCGGCCTCGCGGGCCTTGTCGCCGGCACCCTTGGCATCCAGATCGCGGTCCACGAATTCGATGATGGCCATGGGCGCCATGTCACCGTAGCGGAATCCTGCTTTCAGAACACGGACATAGCCGCCCTGACGCTCGGCGTAGCGAGGTCCGAGCACGTCGAAGAGCTTCTCGACATACTTGTCCTGCTTGAGCTGGCTGGCGGCCTGACGGCGGGCGTGCAGATCGCCGCGCTTGCCGAGGGTGACAAGCTTTTCCACCACTCTTTTCAGTTCCTTAGCCTTGGGCAGGGTGGTTTTGATCTGCTCATGTTCGATGAGCGAGCCGGCCATGTTCGCCCAGAGCGCCTTGCGGTGCTCGTGGGTACGGTTCAGGCGGCGGTAGCCTTTTGCGTGACGCATTTTCTTGTCTCCTAAAGCCCGTCGAGGGGCGGTTTTGCTTTGTCCGGCCGGCGATGCGTGTCACCGGCTCTCCTTGGGGCGGGATGCCCGTTTTGTACAAAATGGCCCAAATTTCCGAGGGCCATTGTGCATTTTGTACAAAGTTCGAAGCGGCCTTAGCGAGGCACGCCCGACCGGTCAAGCCGTAGGGCGTGCTTCAGCGCGCCCTCAGAACTGGTCTTCGAACTTCTTGGCGAGGTCCTCGATATTGTCCGGCGGCCAGTCCTCGACATCCATGCCGAGATGCAGACCCATGCCCGAGAGCACTTCCTTGATCTCGTTGAGCGACTTGCGGCCGAAGTTCGGCGTGCGGAGCATCTCGGCTTCGGTCTTCTGGATGAGGTCGCCGATATAGACGATGTTGTCGTTCTTCAGGCAGTTCGCCGAGCGCACCGACAGTTCCAGTTCGTCCACCTTCTTGAGGAGCAGCGGGTTGAACTCCAGACCGTCGTCGTCGTCCTGGCGGGTGGCCGACTCCGGCTCGTCGAAGTTGACGAAGATCGACAGCTGGTCCTGCAGGATGCGCGCGGCGTAGGCCACGGCGTCCTCGGGCGTCAGCGAGCCGTCGGTCGTGAGCTTCATGGTCAGCTTGTCATAGTCGAGCACCTGGCCCTCGCGGGTGGGCTGCACGTCGTAGCTGACCTTCACGACCGGCGAGTAGATCGCGTCGATGGCGATGAGGCCGATGGGCGCGTCTTCGGGCTTGTTCTTGTCGGCGGCAACGTAGCCCTTGCCGGTGTTGACGGTCAGTTCCATGAAGAGATCCGCGCCCTCGTCGAGGTGGCAGATCACGTGGTCCTTGTTCAGGATCTCGATGCCGGCGCTGTCGGTGATGTCGCCGGCGGTGACGACGCCCGGCCCCTTTGCCGAGATCGACAGGCGCTTGGGTCCTTCGACTTCCATGCGGATGGCGACGCCCTTGAGGTTCAGGACGATGTCGGTCACGTCCTCGCGGACACCGGCGACCGAGGAAAACTCGTGCAGCACGTTGTCGATCTGCACCGAGGTGATGGCCGCGCCCTGCAGCGACGACAGAAGCACGCGGCGCAGCGCGTTGCCCATGGTAAGGCCGAAACCGCGCTCGAGCGGTTCGGCCACGACGGTGGCCTGACGCAGCGGGTCATTGCCCGGCTTGATGTCAAGCTGGGTCGGCTTGATGAGTTCAGCCCAATTCTTATGGATCATGCGATCCCTCCATTCCTGTTCTCAGCCCCATGTCCAAAGGCCGGGAACGCCCGAGGTTTCAAAATGACGGAATGGGGCCGTGAAAATTCACGCGGCCCCACCCGGAAAATACTGTCGATCAGACCCGGCGGCGCTTCGGCGGGCGGCAGCCGTTATGGGCAATCGGGGTCACGTCGCGAATGGACGTGATGTTGAAGCCCACGGCGGCGAGGGCGCGCAGCGCGGATTCACGACCGGACCCGGGGCCCTGCACTTCGACCTCAAGGGTCTTCATGCCGTGTTCCTGCGCCTTGCGGCCCGCATCCTCGGCGGCCATCTGTGCGGCGTAGGGCGTCGATTTACGCGAGCCCTTGAAGCCCATCGTGCCGGCCGACGACCACGCGATTGCGTTGCCCTGCACGTCCGAGATCAGGATCTTGGTGTTGTTGAAGGATGAGTTCACATGCGCCACGCCTGTGGCGATGTTCTTGGAAACCTTGCGCTTGGTGCGACGGGTATCTCGTGCCATTGTCTCAGCCCTCCCTTATTTCTTCTTGCCGGCGATGGGTTTCGCCGGGCCTTTGCGGGTGCGCGCGTTGGTATGCGTGCGCTGGCCGCGAACGGGCAGGTTGCGACGGTGGCGCAGGCCGCGGTAGCAGCCGAGATCCATCAGACGCTTGATGTTCATCTGCACCTCGCGGCGCAGATCGCCTTCGACGGTGTAGTTGGCGTCGATATGCTCGCGCATGGCCACGACTTCGGTATCCGACAGTTCGTTGACGCGGCGGGCCGGGTCGATGTTGACCGCCTCGCAGATCGAGCGGGCCGAGGAGTGACCGATACCGGTGATGTAGGTGAGGGCGATCGGGACCCGTTTGTGGGTCGGGATGTTTACGCCGGCGATACGTGCCAAATCATATATCCTTTTCGTTGCGGTTCCGTAGCTCCAGAACCTTTTTTCACAACGTAGGCCCGAGCGTGATGCATCGGGCCGCAGCTGAATTCAGGTGGTCAGATTCACTGGCGGGCGCGACCCGCAACGGGAATCATGGTCTCAGTTGAGATGGTGCTGGTTAGGAGGAAACGGGCGGAGCGTCAACCCTGTGTCAAGATATTTCCCGGCCGATTTGGTTTACCGGTCCGGACAGCGTCGCCGGCACGCGAAAAGACGCCCATCGTGTTGCGCCGCCCCAGGACGAAGACGGCGGCGGAGAAGATCAACAAGGTCTTCGGCGCTGCCACCTTTGGCGAGTGACCGGGGCCGCAATACCCGACCCTCACGGCGTGGAAGGCGGGGCAAAGCGCGTGGCGGCGAGCTCTCGGACGAGCGTCATGAACAGCGCGAAGGCGTCACGGTCGGAAGGCGTGGCGGCGGCGATCATCGCGGCCCAGCCACAGCTGCGGTCATCCCCGAGCCGCTGCGAGACGAAGGCGTGGAAGTCGGCGAACAGCTCGGCGAAGGGGTCGTCGTCGCCCGTGACGGCGCGGTGCATCATCCAGCCATGCAGGGTTTTGTGCACGGCCCCGAGCTCGTAAGCGCCGTAATACATGCCGGGGCGCGTTTCGGCGGTCAGCAGGAAATCCAGCAACGGCGAGCGGACGTCGAATTCCTGCTGAGGGCGAAGGCGCATGGCGGGCGCGTCCGCCTTACCCGTCCAGGGCCCCGGTGATGCGCGCTTTGACCTCGTCGATCTCGCCCAGCCCGTCGATGGATTTGAGCGTGCCCTTGGCGTGATAGTAGCCGATGAGCGGCGAGGTCTTCTTGTAGTATTCCATCAGCCGCTGCTTGAGGCTGTCCTCGTTGTCGTCCGAGCGGCGCTTGACCTCGGTCGAGCCGCAATTGGCGCATTTGCCGTCTTCGGGCCAGGGCTTGGTGATGTCGTTATAGACCGCGCCGCAGCCGCCGCAGGTCGAGCGCGCGGTGATGCGCTTGACCAGCGCCTCGTCGTCGACGCGCATTTCGATCACGGCATCGAGCGTCTGACCCACGTCGGACAGGAGATCGGCCAGCGCATCGGCCTGCGCAAGTGTGCGGGGAAATCCGTCGAAGATGAAGCCCGCGCCGCTGTCGCTGGCGAGCTTTTCGCGGATCAGCCCGATCACGATATCGTCGGTCACGAGATCGCCGCGCGCCATCACGTCGGCCACGATCTGTCCCATTTCCGTACCGCTGTCCTTGGCCTCGCGCAGCATGTCGCCGGTGGAAAGCTGGGTCATGCCGCGGGCCTCGACGAGGATCTGTGCCTGAGTGCCTTTGCCGGCGCCCGGCGGTCCGAGGAGAATGATGTTCATCGGCGCGCGGCCCCCTTCCTGCGTGAGCGTTTGCGACCCTTGCCGCTGAGCTGTGATTTCTCGATCAGGCCCTCGTATTGATGCGCCAGAAGATGGCTCTGGACCTGCTGGATGGTGTCCATGGTGACCGACACCACAATCAGGACCGAGGTGCCGCCGAAATAGAACGGGATGGCGAACTGGCTTCGCAGGACCTCGGGCAGCAGGCAGACGAGCGCGAGATAGCCCGAGCCCAGCACAAGGATGCGGCTGACCACGTATTCAAGGTACTCAGCCGTCTTCTTGCCCGGGCGGATGCCGGGTACGAAGCCGTTCTGGTTCTTGAGATTGTCGGCCACGTCATCGGGTTTGAAGGACACGTTATACGTATAGAAATACGTGAAGAACACGATCATCGCCGTGAAGAACACCAGATAGGCGGGCTGTCCGGGGCCGAAATAGGCGAGGATGGTCGACAGCCACGGCGAGGTCTGGTTGCCCGAAAAGGTGGCTACGGTCGCAGGCAGAAGCAGCAGCGAGGACGCGAAGATCGCCGGGATCACGCCGGCCGGGTTGACCTTGACCGGCAGGTGCGAATTGCCGCCGTCATAGACCTTCATCCCGACCTGGCGGCGGGGATACTGGATGTGGATCTTGCGCAAGGAGCGTTCCATGAACACCACGAAGGCGATGACCGCCACGACCATGATCATCACGCCGATGATCACCGCCGGAGAGATCGCGCCCGAGCGGCCTTGGCTGAAGAACTGCGCCAGCGCCGCCGGCACCTCGGCAATAATGCCCACGAAAATGATGAGCGAGATGCCGTTGCCCACGCCGCGCGCGGTGATCTGCTCACCCAGCCACATCAGGAACATGGTGCCGCCCACCAGCGTGATCATGCAGCTGGCGATGAAATAGAAGCCCGGATCGGAGGCAAGGCCCCCCGATTGCAGCGAGGCCGCGAGGCCATAGGATTGCAACGTGGCCAGGAACACCGTGCCGTAGCGGGTGTACTGGTTGATCTTCTTGCGGCCCTGCTCGCCCTCTTTCTTGAGCTGTTCGAGCGCCGGCACCATGGCCGTCATCAGCTGCACGATGATCGAGGCCGAAATGTAGGGCATGATGCCCAAGGCAAAGATACCCATCCGCCCCAGCGCGCCGCCGGTGAACATCGAGAGCATCCCCCCGATGGAGCTTTGCGCGCCAGCCATGAATTCGCGCAGTTCCGCGCCGTCGATGCCCGGCACGGGCAGGAAGGTGCCCAGCCGGTAGACGATCAGGATGGCGATGGTGAAGACGATGCGCTTGCGAAGCTCGGTGGCTTTGCCGAAGGCCGACCAGCTTGTGTTGGCGGCCATCTGTTCTGCTGCGGATACCATGCGCGGTCTCTTTTTGCTTTGTTATGGCAAACGCCGCCAGAGCCGTTTTCCGGCCAGGCGGCGTTTTTGGAAAAACTAGGAAGTTATGTAAGGGGCGAGACGCCCGCTCACAACCTCTTATTCAGCCGTCTGGTCGGACGCCGGTGCGGAGGCGGTCGTCACAGAGCCGCCCGCCTTTTCCACGGCCTCGACCGCGGATTTCGACGCGCCGGTCACCTCGAGCGTGAGCTTGGCGGACACGTCGCCTTTGGCCAGCACGCGGATGCCGTCGAGCTTGCGGCGCACAAGGCCCGAGGCCACGAGCGCGTCCTCGGTGATGGTCTGGCCCGCGTCAAGCTTGCCGCCATCGACGAATTTCTGGATCAGGCCGAGGTTGACCACGGCGAATTTCTTGCGGTTGGGCTTGTTGAAGCCGCGCTTGGGCAGGCGCTGATAGAGCGGCATCTGGCCGCCTTCATAGCCTGCGATGGCCACACCCGAACGGGATTTCTGGCCCTTGATGCCGCGGCCGGCGGTCTTGCCCATGCCCGAGCCCGGGCCACGGCCGACGCGTTTTTTGCGTTTGGTTGCGCCTTCGTTGTCGCGCAGTTCATGCAGTTTCATGTTCGCTTCTCCTGAAGCCGGATGTGACCCCCGAAGCGGTGGGGCCAACCACGGCATGCCGATATGTGATTCCATGGTCCCGAAAGACCACCTGCGGGCGTATAGACGGGATGCGCGCGCCTTTCAAGGGGCGGCTAAAGGCGCGCCTTCACGGGCGGCAGGCGCATGGAATGGCGTGCCGGCTATGGCTGACCGGGGTGGCCGCGTCGCAAGGCCCCCTGCCCTGCGGTGCCGGCCGGGCAAGGGGCGATCAGTCAGAAAGACGGGGCGTTCAGGCCGCCGAGGCGGGCCAGCTGAAATCGGGGCGCAGACCCTCGTAGACAGGGCGGCCGTCATCGGGCTTGGCGTAGCCTTTGCTCTCGTCCCAGAACGCGTGATAGGTGGCGTCCGGGAAGGCCGCATCGTCATAGCCCATCACGTTGGGCACGGCGACGCGGATGCGCTTTTCCTTGTCGTCCAGCATCAGCGCGGCGCCGCACTCGGCGCAGGTACAAAGCTCCAGAGGGCCGTCGGGATTGTCGGCGTTGAAGGGCTGGCGGTTCATCTCGCCGCCCTCGGCCTTGAGATCGCCCCAGTTGAAGAAGGCGACATGGGTGGTGTGCTGCCCTGTGACGGACTTGCACACGTTGCAATGGCATTCGTGATTGTCGATCGGCTCTGCCGTCGCCGTCACCTTGACGTGCGCGCAGCCGCCGGAATACGGATTGGTCATTTCGAAATTCCCCCCTGTTTTTTTGCGGTCGGGCAAAGCCGCGACCAGAATGCAGTATGCCGCATTTCCGGTTGAAAATACAGGGGCTTGACGCGCTCAGGCCGGATCGCCGGCGCGCAGTAACCAGAAGGCGAAAAGCGGCGTGTTGAAGGAACGCATGGCGTGCAGGATATGGGGCGGATTGTAGAAGCTACCGCCCGGGCCGGGGGTGAACCACGCTCCCTCGCCCTGCCGGAACGCGCCGTCGGTCAGGACGAGATAGGTCTCTTCCGGCGGGTGTGAGTGATCGGGATAGCGCATGTATGGGGCCAGAAGAGAGGCCCCAAGCCAGACATCGGCGCGCCGTTCCAGCCCGCCGGGTCCAAGGATGAGCGCGTTGGCGTGGCCCTCGGCGATATTGGCGCTGGCATGGGTCATATCGCCCTGACGGCGGGTCCAGGTCAGGTGCGGCTCCAGCGCGTGGAACGCCTGCAGGAGGGTTTCGAGCGCGGGGTCGGTCATGCGGGCCGGGTCGGCGGCGGCGGCGAGTTCGGCGCAGACCGGCAGGCGGGCGCCGGGCGTGTCGGAGATGTCGCCGGGACGGCCTAGCGCGCGGGCGCAGGCGGAGATCGAGGCCTGTGCCCGCGCATCCGTGGCGCGCACCGCGAAGGCGGTGAGCGCGGCTTCCAAGAAGTTTTGCAGGGCGGCGGGTCTGGGCATGGGCGGATCCTTTGCCGTGATGCTGCCCGAGCGGTCGGTGAAAGGCAATCGGCGGGTGGCGGCAAGGGCGCGCTGAAGCACGCCCTACGGTGGCGGCGGCGCATCGCAGGCTTGCCTTTGGCGGGGGATCGCGGTGTCATGAGGGATGCGCCCCGCTCTGCCCTTCCTCCTCTGTCTTGCGGTTTCCGCGCCCGTTGCGGCGCAGGATTGCGCGCGCGACGCGATGCTGGTGCTGGATGGGTCGGCCTCGATGGGCGAGCTGGGGTTCGATGTCAGCGCGCCCACGCGGATGGAGGAGGCGCGCGCGGCGCTGGGTCGCGCGATGCCCCGGATCGCGCCGGTGCGGCGGGTGGGGCTACTGATCTACGGGCCAGGCGGCGTGGGCGGGTGTTCGGGCGTGGATCTGCGGTTTGCGCCAAGGGCGGATGCCGGGGCGGCGGTGCTGGGCGAGGTCGAGCGGGTGGCGCCCGGCGGGCTGACGCCGCTGGCGGGGTCCGTCGAGGCGGCGGTGGAGGTGCTGGGGCGCGACGGGATCGTAGTGCTGGTGACCGACGGGAACGAGACCTGCGGCGGGCGGCCCTGCGCGCTTGGGGCGCGGTTGGCGCGCGAAAGGCCGGGGATCACGGTGCATGTGATCGGCTTCCGCGTGGTCCATGACCCGTTTTCCTGGAACAGCCCGGAGGCGGCGGGGTATGACGGCAAGACGGTGGCCAAGTGCCTGCCCGATGCCACGGGCGGGCGGTACGTGGACACGCAGACGGTGGACGAGCTGGCGGCGGCGCTGGAGCAGGTGCTGGGCTGTGCGGTGATTGGGTCGAGCCCGTTACGCGCGGTGGTGCCCAGCTGATTGAACACAGGGGTGCGCTGAAGCACACCCTACAACGGATCGGTAGGCCGTGCTTCAGCGCGGCCTCGGGGACAGGCAAAACGAAACGCCCCGGCCATTCCTGACCGGGGCGCCTGATCTCGTAGGCCGTGCTTCAGCGCGGCCCGGGGCCTTAGCCCTTTTCTTCGACGATCTCGACCAGATGCGGGATCTTGTTGATCATACCGCGAATGGAGGGAGTGTCTTCCAGCTCGCGGGTGCGGTGCATCTTGTTGAGGCCCAGACCGACCAGCGTCTGGCGCTGGATCTTGGGGCGGCGGATGGGAGAGCCCACCTGCTTGACGACGATGGTCTTTGCCATGGTTTACGCCTCCTCGGCTACTTGGTCGGACGCGGCCGGGGCCTCGTCGCGCTTGGGCAGGATGTCGGCGACCTTCTTGCCACGGCGCTGCGCCACCATGCGGGGCGAGCTTTCCTTGGACAGGCCGTTCAGCGTGGCGCGGATCATGTTGTAGGGGTTCTGCGACCCGGTCGACTTGGCGACCACGTCCTGCACGCCCAGCATCTCGAAGACGGCACGCATCGGACCACCGGCGATGATGCCGGTACCTTGGGGTGCGGTGCGCATCACGACCTTGCCGGCGCCGTGGCGGCCTTCCATGTCGTGGTGAAGGGTGCGGCCTTCGCGCAGCGGCACGCGCATCATCTGACGCTTGGCCTGCTCGGTCGCCTTGCGGATCGCCTCGGGCACCTCTTTGGCCTTACCCTTGCCGAAGCCGACGCGGCCCTTCTGGTCACCCACGACCACGAGTGCTGCGAAGCCGAAGCGCTTGCCGCCCTTGACGGTTTTGGAAACCCGGTTGATCGCAACCAGGCGATCGGCGAATTCGGGGCTTTCGTCGCGGTCGCGACCACGTCCCCGGTTGTCATCTCTTGCCATGAACGGCGTCCTTTTCGTTGTCGTGGCGCGGCGTGGCGCCCGGTTTGGTCAATCCAGGTGAGCCCTGATGGAGGTGCTCCCGGATCATCGAGGCGGGCAAGGCTGCCCGCCTACGCTTTAGAGTTTCAGACCCGCTTCACGCGCGGCGTCTGCGAGGGCCTTGATACGGCCGTGGTAGAGAAATCCACCCCGGTCGAACTGGGCCTCGGTCACACCGGCGGCCTTTGCGCGCTCGGCGATGGTCTCGCCGATCTTGGCGGCCGCTTCGAGCGTGTTCTTGCCGTAAAAGCCAAGATCCTTTTCGAGGGTCGAGGCCGCGGCGAGGGTCACGCCATTGAGGTCATCGATGATCTGCACGCTCATGTTCTTGGACGAGCGATGCACCGAAAGCCGAGGACGGCCCGAGTTGACCTTGCGAAGTTTGCTCCGAACGCGCAGGCGGCGTTTCTGGAACAGTTGTCTTTTGCTGTTTGCCATCTGTCGCGTTCCTTACTTCTTCTTGCCTTCCTTCTGGAAGATGTACTCGCCCTTGTAGCGGATGCCCTTGCCCTTGTAGGGCTCGGGCCGGCGCCAATCGCGGATATTGGCCGCGACCTGGCCGACGAGCTGTTTGTCATGGCCTTCGACCACCAGTTCGGTGGGCTTGGGCGCGGTGACGGTCACACCTTCCGGAACTTCGAAATCGACATCGTGGCTGAGGCCGAGGTTCAGCTTCAGGACGTTGCCCTGCATCTGGGCACGATAGCCCACGCCGCGGATCTCGAGCTCTTGCTTGAAGGGCTCTTTCGAGCCGTGCACGAGGTTGGCGACGATGGTGCGGGTCATGCCCCACTGCTGACGGGCGCGCTTGGACTTGCCGCGCGGCGTCACGGTGATGGCGCCGTCGCCCACCTCGATCGACACGTCATCGGTCGCGGTGAAGCTCTTGGTCGCCTTGGGGCCTTTGACCTCGATGGTCTGGCCGGACACGGTGGCGGTGACGCCATCGGGCAGGGCCACGGGTTGTTTACCGATACGAGACATGTGCGGCCTCCTTAGAATACGGTGCAGAGCACTTCGCCGCCGACATTGGCTGCGCGCGCGGCTGCGTCCGACATCACACCCTTGGGGGTGGAGACAATCGACACACCCAGGCCCTGACGGACCGAGGGGATGTCCTTGACGCCCATATACACCCGGCGACCGGGCTTGGAGACCCGCTTCATCTCGCGGATGACGGGGGCGCCATCGAAGTATTTCAGGCTGATCTCGATGGCCGGGTGGCCATTCTCGCCCGTGGTGTTCTCGAAGCCACGGATATAGCCTTCGTTGGCCAGCACATCCAGAACGCGGACGCGCATCTTGGAGGCCGGCACCATGACGGTGGATTTGCCACGCATGCCCGCGTTGCGGATACGGGTGAGCATATCGCCGATAGGATCGTTCATCTCATTCCCTCCTTACCAGCTCGACTTGACCATGCCCGGAAGCTGACCCGACGAGCCTAGATCGCGAAGTGCGATACGGCTGATCTTGAGCTTACGGTAATAGGCGTGCGGCCGGCCGGTGAGCTGGCAGCGGTTGTGCAGGCGGGTTGCCGAGCTGTTGCGCGGCAGTTGCGCCAGCTTCAGGGAGGCGCGGAAGCGATCCTCCATCGGCTTGTCCTGATCGTTGATGATCGCCTTGAGCGACGCCCGCTTGGCGGCGTACTGAGCCACGAGGCGCTGACGCTTCTTCTCGCGCTCGATCATTGCTTTTTTAGCCATGTTCCAAATTCCTCGCGATTAGCTGCTGAAGGGCATGTTGAAGTGCTTCAACAGCGCCTTGGCTTCAGCGTCGGTCTTCGCCGTGGTTCCGATGACAACGTCAATGCCCCAGACCTCGTCGACCTTGTCGAAGTTGATTTCGGGGAAGACGATGTGTTCCTTGATGCCCGTGGCATAGTTGCCACGGCCATCGAACGACTTGCCCGACACGCCGCGGAAGTCCCGGATCCGGGGCATCGCGACGGTGATCAGCCGGTCGAGGAATTCATACATGCGGTTGCCGCGCAGGGTCACCTTGGCGCCCATCGGCATGCCTTCGCGAACGCGGAAGCCGGCGATGGAGTTCTTGGCGACGGTCACGACGGCATGCTGGCCGGCGATGGTGGTCAGGTCCTCCTGGGCCGACTTGGCCTTCTTGGAGTCCTTCACCGCCTCGGCGCCGCATCCGATGTTCAGCACGATCTTTTCCAGACGCGGGATCTGAAGGTCGTTGGTGTAGCCGAATTCTTCTTTAAGCGCGGCCTTGATCGTCTCGTTGAACTGCTGGCGCAGACGCGGCACGTAGGTTTCAGTATCAAGCATCGATCACGTCCCCCGTGGTCTTGGCGTAGCGCACTTTCTTGTCGCCCTCGGTCTTGAAGCCGACGCGGGTCGGTTTGCCGTTGGCGTCGAGATAGGCCAGGTTGCTGAGGTCAATCGGCATCGCCTTGGGCAGGCGGCCGCCCTGGCTGGTCTGGCTCTGGCGGGTGTGGCGGATGGCCATGTTGATGCCCTCGACCACGGCTTTGCCGGCCTTGGGGTCAACGGAAGAAATGGTGCCTTCCTTGCCCTTGTCCTTGCCGGCGAGCACGACGACCTTGTCGCCTTTTTTCAGTTTCGCAGCCATGTCACAGCACCTCCGGGGCGAGCGAGATGATCTTCATGAAGTTCTTTGCGCGAAGTTCACGGACCACCGGGCCGAAGATACGCGTGCCGACCGGTTCACCTGCGTTGTTCAGGATCACGGCGGCGTTGCGGTCGAAGCGGATGGCGGTGCCGTCGTCGCGGCGGATTTCCTTGGCGGTGCGCACGACGACGGCCTTGCGCACGTCGCCCTTCTTCACACGGCCGCGGGGGATGGCTTCCTTCACCGAGACGACGATGATGTCGCCGACGGAGGCGTATTTACGCTTGGAACCACCCAGGACCTTGATGCACTGCACCCGGCGAGCGCCGGAGTTGTCAGCGACATCCAGATTGGTCTGCATCTGGATCATATGGTTTCTCCCGACCTAAGGGGTAACGACCCCTGGGTTTCGATTGAACCGGAAGGTTGTGCGGGCTTAGGCCTGCAGAACCTCCCAGCGTTTCGTCTTGGATTTCGGCGCGCATTCGATGATGCGAACCGTGTCACCCACCTTGTAGGTGTTGTTCTCGTCGTGAGCCCGGTACTTCTTGGACTTACGGATGGTCTTCTGCAGCACGGGGTGCTTGAAGCGGCGCTCGACCGATACGGTGACGGTCTGGGCGTTTGCGTCGGAGGTCACGACGCCTTGCAGGATACGCTTGGGCATTGTGGCTCTCCTTTATTCAGCAGCCGAGGCGGCTTTTTCGTTCAGCACGGTCTTCACACGTGCCACGTCCCGGCGGACCGTTTTGATCCGTGCGGGGTTCTCAAGCGAGCCGGTGGCGGCCTGAAAGCGCAGGTTGAACTGCTCTTTCTTGAGATTTGCCAGATCCTCGCGGAGCTGGTCGGGCGTCTTGTCGCGCAACTCTGTGGCGTCCATTGTGCCGTCGTCCTTTCGTCAAAACACCGGAAAGCCCCTGACGGTAAGCTCAGGGTCACCTTGGAACCCGGTGGATGAATTGCAAACAAACGAATCCCCGCAACGCGCGGGGAGCCGTGGATTGGGGCCGTATAAGGGGTGATCCGGTTTGGGGCAAGGGGTTTCCGGCTTTTTTCCGCCGCGATAGGACCAGCACCGGAAAGGCGTGACGCCCGCGGGACAGGAACGGCGTTTGGCCCCCTGCCCCGCGTGCGCCAAAAGCGCGCCTTTTGGCTCAGTTGCAGACCTGCGCGCGGACGCGGTTGCAGTCAATCACGTAGTCATCCGTCAGCGTGCGCCGGCTGCTGCACTTCTTCTGCGGGTCGTTGCCGCTGTTGGTGATGGCGACCAGCCGGACATGCACCGACGCGTTGTTCTGGAACTGGTACTTGCCTTCACGGAAAAAGCAGCAGACCTGTGTTTCCAGCGCGCTTTTGACATCGCCGCGCGTTGCGACGACCTTCTGCTTCTTGACGTTGGTCGGATGCACGCCGTCATGGCAGATGGCGGCCGGATCGTGTCCGTCCTTGCGTTCCTGAACGCAGGTCCGGGTCAGGTCGTAGCCCTTGATTTCGGCTGCGGCGAGACAGGCCTCGGGCGCGTCCCGGGTGTAGCCGTCGTCCTGGGTTCCATCGCGGTTGAAGGGATGATGCGACCAGCGATTTTCCCACTGTGTCCGCATGCAGCGCACGGCGCGGCTCTTGGCCTGCGTGCGGCACTTGTTCGGGTTGATCGCCGGGCAACTGCCCCGGGCGCTGAACCCGTCGAGCCAGCCGCCGAAGGTGCCGCCCGTGGTTTCCCACAGATAGCCGGCGTCGCAATGCCGGGATTCCGCAAACGCTGGCGGGGTGGTGAACGTGATCAGGACAAAGACAAGGCTCGCGAAAGAAAGTCGCATGGGTAATCTCCTTTTTCAAAACAAGAGCGCGAGATTTGACGGAGCCGATGAAATGCTGGCTCGTCCCCGCGCGGGCAAAAAATACCGCTTACCGGGAAAGTCGTATCAATTAACACCTCTATAAGGGTGCCACGAAGACGATTCGAGCAAGCCTCGTGCTCGCGTCAGGGGCTTATGCGCGGATTTCGTCTTATGCGGGAGGACGTGCATCGCAGCGCTGCCGCGCGACATGGCCAGGATCGGCAAAAGAGGACGATCCGGGTCGAGGCATGGGGTTTCACCCTAATTCCCCAAGGATTTTCAGCCCTAGTGCCGGGCTCTGTCAGGATCCTGTTTCGGAATCGTCCTCATCCTGCGCCGGCTTTGCCTTTGCAGGATCCGCGGGGTCTTTGGGTGTCTTCTGCTTGGCCTCGTCATCGCGCAGACGGGCCTCTTTCTTCTTGAAGTCATTGAATGACATTGCACGTCCTTTGCGGCGTTACGCCTTGGGCCAGCGGGCGGGTCGCGGTTCTAGATATATTTGAAGGCCAGCCATACGAAGGCTACGGCAAGGCCGATGGCCACAAGCCGTGTGGTGCGCCCGCTTGCGCGAAAGAGCGCGCGCTCGGCTTTCATGCGCAGGCCAAGGGCCTGGTTGAGCGGTTTCTTTTCCAAATGACGATGCCTCTGCAGCCGCATCCGGGAGGATACGGTGTGAATGCCACTGGTCGCGGAAGGCTGTGGAGGCGCACAATCGGCAGCATGGCGGTAGAGCGCATCTTGTCCACGCTTTTGCAGTATAGACCGCGCCCGGCGGTGTCAATCGCGCCCCGGCGAGCGGCAGATCAGCCCCAGCTGTAGTTGAAACTGACCGAGATGCGGTCGTCCTCGGCCATGTTGACGGGCACCTCGTGTCTGAGCCAGCTTTCCCAGAGGAGCACGTCGCCCACCTTGGGGGCGACGGGCACGAAGGTCTTGAGGTCTTCGCGGGCGCCCTTGCGGCGGGCGGGGGCGGCCATCATCAGGCCAGAGCGCGGATCCTCGAGCTTGAGCGCCGAAGTGCCCTCGGGCATGGCGATATAGGTGGTGCCGGAAATGACCGAATGGGGGTGGATGTGGCTGCCGTGGCTGCCGCCCTCGGGCAGGATGTTGATCCAGATATCCTCGAGCTTGAGGTCGCGCCCGTCGAGGTCGAACTCCAGATCCTCGGCGAAGGCGGCGACATGGGCATCGAGCGATTTGACCAGATCGGCGAAGATCGGGAAGCGCCAGGGCAGATCGGTGAGCGAGGCGTAGGAGGTATAGCCGGGATAGGCGTTCTCCTCGCACCAGTCCTGGCCGGCCTCGTCATCCTCGGCGATGGAGTAGCAAGACGCGCGCAGTTCGGCCATGTCGAGCGCGGGGCTGTGATCGGCCAGCGCGGCGCGGTAGAGGCGGGTGACGAAAAGCGAGTGGATCTCGGGCATGGGCGTCCTTTCGGGCAGCGGTCGGGCGCCGGTCTGCGATGTTCCGGGGCGCGGCGCAAGGGTTTCTTCACAGCTTTGCGGCAGGGTGCGCGGCATGAGGATCGCCCTGCCCGTCTTGCTGATATTTTGTTGCGCGGCACCCGCCGCTGCGCAAAGCGTTCTGAGCGTCGGGCTGTTTACCGAGCGCGCACCGCTTTTCGAGGCGCGGCAGGGGGTGACGGGGCAGCGGGCGCGCGAGCCTTTTCGAGGATCGCGCCGAGGGTGGGCTTTTCGCCGCTCTGCCCGCGCGGCTCGATGCGCCTCTCTTGCGCGGCGGAACGAAGGCCGCGCGCTTGCGGGACCTTATTGCCCGGGCCGAGGCAGGGCGCGCGGGCTATGACGCGGTGCAGCTGGGCGCGCGGATGAAACCGCCCAAGCCGCCCACGGCGATGACCCTGCAGGAGATCTATGACTGGATCAAAGCCACGCCCGGTCAGCCCCACGCGATCGGGCGGTATCAGTTCATCCCGGCCACGATGCGCCATTCCGCAAAACGACTGGGCCTGCCGCCCGAGACGCGGTTCAGCGCGGAGGTGCAGGACCGGCTGGGCGATTTGCTTTTGGGCGATGCCGGGCTGGCGCGGGTCGAGGCGGGGCAGATGGCGCCAGAGACCTTCATGCAGAACCTCGCCAAGATCTGGGCCGGGCTGCCGGTACCGTCGGGGCGGTCCTATTACGAGGGGATCGCGGGCAACAAGGCGGTGCTGAGCTATGAGGCCTATGCGCGGGAAGTGCGGGGCATTCTGGGCGGTTGAACCGGCTTTTCCGACCTGCGCCGCCGGGTGCTGCGGCCTGCCGCCACCGAACCGCGCCCGAAAGATGGCCGGACCATGCGCGCCAAAGACCATGAGACGCCTCTTTTGAACGAAGTCGCCCCTGTCTGCGACGCATGTCCAGTACGAAACGCAAAGACAGGACAAGATCATGACACACGACAAGAAAACCATCGCCATTGCCGGCCTTCTGGCCTTCGGACTTATTTGCTCGGCCGCGAGCGCCGCCGATCTGAGGCTGAGAACCAAGGCGGCCGATCGAAAGATCGTCAAGCCGTCCGTTTCCAGAGTTCTGAAAGGCGCCATGCCGAACCTGCCCGATCTCGTGGTGATCCCGATCACGGCAAATGCCAGCGGCATGCCCAATACCGGCGTGTGCGGCGCATGGAGCGCGGGCTATGTGAACGTCAAGTTCAAGGTTCGCAATCAGGGCGCCGGGTCCGCCGAGTCGACCAGCCTGAACGTCATTCTGCAAAAGAACGGCCAATATGCGGGCGGCGCGGTCCTTCCGGTTCAATCGCTGAATCCCGGTCAGGAAACCACGGTGACCTTCCCGGTTCCGGCAGCGGCGCAGCCCGGGTATTCGCAATCGGTCAAGGTTCTGGGCCAGGTCGACGCGTCGCACTACATCGCTGAAACCTCGGAGTTCAACAACTCGCATACCGGCTTTTGCCATGGCCCCACGCCCTGACGCGCGGACGGTCGCCGCCTGCCACTGCCCCCGCCGCATGACCGGCGGGGGTTTTCCTGTGGCAAGACGGCCTGCCGCCATTTTGAACCTTCCCGGGGATGCGCGCGACCCATGGACAAGCGATCCAATCCATCCCCCTGACCGGAGGTTAAGACCATGAGCACCCGCCTTATCGCAGACGCGCTGAACAGCCTTTCACTTGAAACCTACACGCCCTTCGCCCCGTGGCTGAGCCTGATGGAAAGCCCCGTGGCGCCACCGTCCGACGACCCCTTGGCCGCCTGGGAGCTGCTTGAGCCGACGCGCGTCAGTCAGCCGGAGGCCGGTTTCGCGATCGGGTCCGGGGATAATCGGGGCGACGGCACGGCAACCTTGGGCAATTTTGCGATCCTGCCGATCGAGATCCACGGAGACGATGAGGACAACGTTCTTCACGGCAATGCCCAGGACAACTTGATCTACGGCTATGCCGGCAACGATACGATCTATGGCCATTCGGGACAGAACCAGATCGACGCGGGCTGGGGCGACGACGAGGTCGTGGGCGGCAGCGGCCTAGACGCCATCGCCGGCGGCAACGGCAACGACACGCTGTGGGGGGAAGGTGGCGACGATGCCCTGCGCGGCGGAAACGACGCCGACGAGATGCATGGCGGCGAAGGCGCGGACACCCTGTTCGGCGACGCGGGCCATGACGCGCTTTATGGCGATGCGGGCGACGACTGGCTGGCCGATCACGCCGGCGACGACACCTTTTCCGGCGGCACGGGCGCGGATACGTTCGTGTTCTCGTCGGACGGGGTTCTGACGCTGACACCCGGCGGCGGACAGGACCTTATCCTGGATTTCGAGCTTGGGGTCGACAAGCTTATCATTCGCAACACCGACCCGGATTTCACCGATCTGTCTTTTGCCGAATATATCGAGCAGCATGCCTTCGGCCAGGCCGATCCGGGCGTGGTGATCGAATGGGAAAATGGGCTGATCCGTCTGGAAGGCGTGTCGGTCGAGGACCTCAACCCGTGGGACATCGAACTGTGGTGAGACGCGGTGCACACGGACCGGACGAGCTTCCTCGCCAATATCACGGCGGGCGTTTTTTGGTCTCTGACCGGATCCGGTCGCAAATTTCGGGCTCGTTGCAAGCTGGTCGTGGCTTTCGCCCGCGCCCGACTTGACCCATCGGGACTTTGCCTGAACAGTTCTCTTGCACCTTCGCACGGTCGCACGCCGCGCTTCGACCAGAACCGAAAGGACACCTGATGCATTTCGACCTTGCACACGCCCTTGTGGCCGGGCTGCTTATTCTTGCGACGCTCTTCGGCATGCAGTGGCTTGGCTTTTACACCGCCCGTAAGGACGGCGGCCCACGGTGGAGCTGGCCGCTTTTTCTGGCGATCTTCGTCGTCATGACCGTGCTCAATCTCGTTTGGCCCTATGGGTAAGGGCGCGGTCCCCGCTGTCGCGAGTGCGTGGCCAGTGATATCGGCGGCGGGTCTGACGGCGGTTTCAAAGGTATGCTTTTGAGAGGTCTTCGCCTTGTTTCAGCTTTGCTTCTGCTTGGTCTTGGTCTTTACCTCGCGTCCGTGTCCAGTTGCACCTATGTCCCTTTCGAGCAAGACAAGGAGATGACACAGGCGCTATCGGGAGAGAGTACGGCGGCGGCGGACCTGTCGGAACAGGTCGTCGGCCCAGATGCCGAGGCCGCCGCATTCTTTCCCCTTCTGAGCGGAAATGACGCTCTGGGCGCGCGCCTGAAGCTGATCGAAAAGGCCGAGCGGTCGATCGATCTTAAAACCTTTCTGATCAAACCCGATGCGGCCGGAAAGCTCGTCTGGCTCGAGCTTTACGAAGCCGCCGCACGCGGCGTGCGGATCCGTCTGCTGTTCGACGACGTCTTCACGACGGCACGCGACGACCAGATCGCAACGCTGAATGCGCATCCCAATGTCGAGCTTCGGGTCTTTAACCCGTTGTCCCGGAACAGCGGTTTCGCGATGAATTTTATCCTAGATTTCAAGCGGGTGAACCGGCGCATGCACAACAAGGCCATGATCGTCGATGGATCCATTGCCGTGATCGGCGGGCGCAACATTGCCGACGAGTATTACCAGATCGGCACCGATCATGAGTTTGCGGATTTCGATATGCTGGTGGCCGGGGCGGTGACGGGCGAGGTGTCAGAGGCCTTTGACCTTTACTGGAACGATCACTGGTCGGTCCCGCTGGATCGCATCGCGACCTCTGATCCGAAGCCGTTACAGGACATCGTGGAGCGGTTCCGGTCTCAATCTGCGTCCCGAGAGTTCGAGGCCTATGGGCGCGCGATCAATTCGGAGTTCCTGAAGGCCGTCGAGCAGGGAACGGCGGCGCGCCATGACGGCACTGCCCGCGTCGTGGTCGACCACCCCGGCAAGCTGCGCGCGCGGCCCGGAGAGGGGCCGAGAGCGGTCGCCGATGCGCTTTACGAAACGCTTGGCGGCGCGGCGCGCGATATTCTAGTGATCACCCCGTATTTCGTACCGCAACAGAGGATTGCGGATGTTCTGGCCGAGCAGGCCGCCAAGGGGCGCAAGGTCAGGATCCTTACCAACTCGCTGGCATCGACGAACCACTCTTATGTGCACGGAGGCTATGCCGGGTATCGCGTGTCGTTGCTGAAAGCCGGTGTCGAGTTTCTTGAAGTCAGGTCCGATGCGCCCGCGCTGATCACGGGGCATGACACGCCGCTTACCATGCACACGAAGCTTGCCGTGATCGACGGGCAGACCGTCTTTGCCGGATCGACGAATGTCGATCCGCGCTCGTTCAATCTGAATTCCGAAATTGCCATGATCGTCGACAGCGCCTCGCTGGCCGGCGGGATCATCTCGCGGGTCGATGCGCTTGCGCCGGATTACGCCTTTGAGGTCGTGCTGGCAGAGAATGGCGGGCTGCAATGGCACTATACGGGCGAAAACGGCCCGGCCACTTTCGATCGCGAACCCGGAGCCGGGCTAATCAGCCGCATTGTCGCGCGTGTGACCGGCTGGCTTCCGGTTGAAGGGCAGCTTTGAAAACCGGCCCGGGTATGGCGCGAACCGGATCTCAAACCCGACCTTGAAGCATAGGGCGGACACCGCCGCGCCGTCCTGACGCCCGGATCCTGCTGCGCATCGGGCTTTAGGCGGAGAGACGCGCGTTTGGTTGCCACGGCAGTGAGTGACGCCTTGAGCGACGTCGCAAGAAAAAACCCCGCCGGTGCTCCGACGGGGGTTCCAATTTCTTCACCGGGGTGCGACCGCAATTGACGGCGTCAATCGCTTTCCCGCACGCGTCATTTCTGGCGAAATGACGTTACCAGTCCTCGCGGACGACGACGCGGGTCTTGATCGGCAGTTTCATCGCGGCGAGGCGCAGGGCCTCTTGCGCGACCGCCTCGCTGACGCCGTCGATCTCGAACATCACGCGGCCCGGCTTGACCTTGCAGGCCCAGAAGTCGACCGAGCCCTTACCCTTACCCATCCGGACTTCGGTGGGCTTGGAGGTGACGGGCGTATCCGGGAAGATCCGGATCCAAACGCGGCCCTGACGTTTCATGTGACGCGTCATGGCGCGGCGTGCCGCCTCGATCTGGCGCGCGGTGACGCGCTCGGGCTGGGTTGCCTTGAGACCGTAGGTGCCGAAGTTCAGATCAGAGCCGCCCTTGGCGTCGCCCTTGATCCGACCCTTGTGCATCTTGCGGAATTTCGTGCGCTTTGGTTGAAGCATGTCCTATCCTCCTCAGCGGCGGCCGCCGCCGGCACCACGGGGGGCCGGGCCGTCCTGCAGCTCTTGCGCCTTACGATCCCGCGCGGCGGGGTCATGCTCGAGGATCTCGCCTTTAAAGATCCAGACCTTGATGCCGATGATGCCGTAGGGCGTTTCCGCCTCGACATTGGCATAGTCGATATCCGCGCGCAGCGTGTGCAGGGGCACACGGCCCTCGCGGTACCACTCGGTCCGGGCGATCTCGGCCCCGCCGAGGCGGCCCGCGACGTTCACGCGGATGCCGAGCGCGCCCATGCGCATGGCGTTCTGCACCGCGCGCTTCATCGCGCGACGGAACGAAACCCGGCGCTCGAGCTGCTGGGCGATGCTTTCGCCGACGAGGGCGGCATCGAGCTCGGGCTTGCGGACCTCGACGATGTTGAGGTGCAGTTCGCTGTCGGTCATTTTCGACAGTTTCTTGCGCAGACCCTCGATATCGGCGCCTTTCTTGCCGATGATCACGCCGGGGCGCGCCGTGTGGATCGTCACCCGGCACTTCTTGTGCGGGCGCTCGATGATCACGCGGCTGATGCCGGCCTGCTTGCACTCTTTCTTGATGAAATCGCGGATCGCGATGTCTTCCAGCAGAAGATCACCGTAATCTTTCGTGTCGGCATACCAGCGGCTGTCCCAGGTGCGGTTCACCTGCAGGCGCATGCCAATCGGATTGACTTTATTTCCCATCAGGCTTGCTCCTCAACTTCACGCACCTTGATCGTCAGCTCGGAAAACGGCTTCAGGATCCGGCCGAACCGGCCCCGTGCGCGCGGGCGGCCGCGCTTCATCACGAGGTTCTTGCCGACATAGGCCTCTGCCACGATGAGTTCATCCACGTCCAGATTGTGGTTGTTCTCGGCGTTGGCGATGGCCGATTGCAGGCATTTCTTGACGTCCTGCGCGATCCGCTTTTTCGAGAAGGTCAGGTCGTTCAGCGCCTTGTCGACCTTCTTGCCGCGGATCATGGCGGCAACGAGATTAAGTTTCTGCGGGCTGGTGCGAAGCATCCGGAGCTTTGCCATCGCTTCGTTGTCAGCCACGCGGCGGGGGTTCTTTTCCTTGCCCATGACTTACTTCCGCTTCGCTTTTTTGTCGGCCGCATGCCCGTAATAGGTCCGGGTGGGTGCGTATTCGCCGAATTTCTGACCGATCATGTCCTCGGTCACGTTGACCGGCACATGTTTCTGGCCGTTATAGACGCCAAACGTCAGGCCCACGAACTGGGGCAGGATCGTCGAGCGACGCGACCAGATCTTGATGACTTCGTTGCGCCCCGACTCGCGCGATGCTTCGGCTTTTTTCAGCACGTAGGCATCGACGAAGGGGCCTTTCCATACAGAGCGGCTCATGTGTTAACGGCCCTTCTTCTTGGCGTGGCGCGAGCGCAGGATGAGTTTCTGCGACGCCTTGTTGGTGTTGCGCGTGCGTGCGCCCTTGGTCGGCTTGCCCCAGGGCGTGACCGGGTGACGGCCACCCGAGGTGCGCCCTTCGCCACCGCCGTGGGGGTGGTCGATCGGGTTCATCACGACGCCGCGGACGCTCGGGCGCTTGCCCATGTGGCGCACACGGCCGGCTTTGCCGAGGTTCTGGTTCGAGTTGTCGGGGTTCGACACGGCACCGACGGTGGCCATGCATTCCTGACGTACGAGGCGCAGTTCGCCCGAGCTCAGACGGATCTGGGCGTAACCGCCATCGCGGCCCACGAACTGGGCGTAGGTGCCGGCGGCACGCGCGATCTGGCCACCCTTGCCGGGCTTGAGCTCGATATTGTGGACGATTGTGCCGATGGGCATGCCGGCGAAGGGCATTGCGTTGCCCGGCTTGATGTCGGCCTTGGCGGACGACACGACCTTGTCCCCGATAGCGAGGCGCTGCGGGGCCAGGATATAGGCCTGCTCGCCGTCCTCGTAGCGGATGAGCGCGATGAAGGCCGTCCGGTTCGGATCGTATTCGATCCGCTCGACGGTGGCCGAGACATCGTATTTGCTGCGTTTGAAATCGACGATCCGGTAGAGGCGTTTCGCCCCGCCCCCGCGACGCCGCGAGGTAATCCGCCCGGTGTTGTTCCGGCCGCCCGATTTCGTCAGACCCTCGGTGAGGGATTTGACGGGACGTCCTTTGTACAGCTCCGAACGGTCGATCAGCACCAGCCCGCGCTGGCCCGGCGTCGTCGGCTTATACGACTTGAGTGCCATGCTTTCTGTCTTCCGTTTAGCAAACGGCAGGGCCCGGTTCCGGGATGTCCCGCCTATGTGATAGCCCCCCGGAGGTGGCCGTTTATATAGGCCCCCGCAGGTGCCCGGTTGAGATGCCTTGCGGCAAAAATGCACAGCCCCGGACGAATCCGGGGCCGTGCGGATGGGGTCTCGTAATAAAGCCGCGCGCCCGGGTCAAGGGGCAACACCCGACATTCGCGCGCACGATCCAGATCAATGTCGTCCGCGCGACAATATGGTATGGTGTGCAGGTATCACAGACGGCCCGCCTGCCAGGGGCGGCACTGCATCAGAAAAACGGGAGAAAACCATGACCAAATCGAAGACACCCACCGAAACCGCGGCGAGCGGCGTGGCGGCAATGACCGAAGCGATGATGAGCGCCAATCCGGCGATGGCAAAGCTGTGGTCGGACATGGCGACGGAAAGCGCGCGCTTCGTGTCAGAACGTCTGCAGGAGGATGTCAAGGCGCAGCGGGAGATGCTGGCCTGCAAGACGCCGGCCGAGCTGGCGAAGGTTCAGGCCGAGTTCTTTCAGAAGGCCATGAGCCAGTATACCGCCGAGGCTTACAAGATGTTCGAGATCATGACCGACGCCGGCGGAGAGGCGGTGAAGGGAGCCAAAACGGGTACGTCACGCGGCTATGACGACGTGCCGGTCTAAATACAAAATCCCAGCCATGAAATGGCCGAGATTTTGGAGGTCCGCCCGGCGGGCATTCGACCAACCTCCGCCTTTTTTGCGAACCATGCCGCGATACAAGGATTGCGCCCCGACCGCCGCCTCGGAAACATCTACCCCCGGCATATGGCGAGCATCCTCTGCCAAGGGATCGCGCAGGTCTGAAACGATATTGCCCTATCGCGCCCAATTGTGAAATTTCTTGGACAAGTCGACAAACTGATAATAAGCTCAAATAAAAAAACCATTCGTTTTAGGGGAATTTCATGAACACTCTGACTAAGACATGTTTTGCACTGCCACTTGCCCTTGCGCTGTCGGCTGGCACCGCCTCGGCCCTGACCGTGACCGCTCTCGATGCAAACGTGACGTCCAGTGCATTCGTTTCCGTCTCTGGTGGAGCAAGCGCGTCAACATCGCAGACCGGGACATGGACCAATCCACTTGACCCCTTGTCTGCCTTTACGGATGTAACGACCTTCACCCCCGGCGGAGCTTTCGCCAACGCGGGCTCGACCCTATCGGCAAACTTTGTCAGCGCCGCGCAGGGGTCCTTCGGCATTGTAGATGCGGGATGGACCAGCAGTAGCGACATCACGCCGGGCAGTGCGAACCTTATTGGCAGTGGATTTTACTACCAGTTCTCGCTCGACGACGCCGCCCGGCTGACGATCGATTTTGACATCTTTGCAGACGCCGCGAATACAACGAGCTTTGGACTCCAGGGGGTGGTCCTGCAAGAACTGGCGCCGGGCGTTTCCGGTCAGAACCTGGCCAATGCCACGGATCCCTCCGTGACGACAACGCTGATCTACGATCTCGCAGCCGGTGTCTATGAGATCGATATCGACCTGGTGTCGAATGTTAGTGGTGGGGTTCCTAAGTTCTCGCAGTTCGACGGAACGATCGACTGGGAAATCGAGGCGCTGAACGCGGTGCCGCTCCCGGCTGGCATGGTCCTGCTGCTGTCCGGTGCGTTCGCTCTGTACGGCCTGCGGCGGCGCAAGACCTGATATCGCATCACCATCTGCGTCAGGGGCTGGTCGCTGGCACGCGGGCAGCCCTTTTCGCTTTGCCCTCCCGCCGCCTCGCGATGGGAGGCACGGGTATGATGGCGCCTCGCAGCCCATGGCTGAGCCGAACACCGCTATCGCGGTATGCCGGTTACTCCGTGAGCAGCGATAGACAACCGGTTAATTCGTCATCCTACCCCATTGAAATTCAACCCATCTCCCATTGCCTCACGCGTGGGACATGAAAAAAGCCCCCGGCAAATGCCGAGGGCCTTTCAATTCTGGATTGGGGTCTCCCCCGCCGATCAGAGACCGGTGGTCACGTCGATCGTGTTGCCCTCTTCGAGCGTCACGTAGGCCTTCTTGGTGTCTTTCCGACGGCCCATGATGCCGCGGAAGCGCTTTTTCTTGCCCTTGGTGATAGTGGTGTTCACGGCTTTCACCTTGACCCCGAAGAGCGCCTCGACGGCCTCTTTGATCTGGGGTTTGGCGGCGTCCATGGCGACCTCGAAGACCACGGCGTTCGATTCCGACGCCATGGTGGCTTTCTCGGTGATGACCGGCTTGCGGATCACGTCGTAATGTTCTGGCTTGGCACTCATTTCAGTCGAGCCTCCAGTGCTTCGACACCCGCCTTCGTGAGCACGAGCGTGTCACGCTTCAGGATGTCGTATACGTTAGCGCCCATCGAGGGCAGAACGTCGAGCCCTTCGATATTGGCGGCGGCGCGGGCGAATTCCTCGTTCACCGAGGCCCCGTCGATCACCAGCGCGCGCTTCCAGCCAAGATCCTTGACGTGACGCGCCAGGTCCTTGGTCTTGGCGATGCCGTCGGCGGCCTCGATGACCACCAGTTCACCCGCCTTTGCCTTGGCCGAGAGCGCGTGCTTGAGGCCAAGCTGACGCACCTTCTTGGGCAGGTCATGGGCGTGGCTGCGCGGCACGGGGCCCTTGTAGATACCACCCTTGCGGAAGATCGGCGCGCCGCGGTCGCCGTGGCGTGCGCCACCGGTGCCCTTCTGGCGGTAGATCTTCTTGGTCGAGTAGCTGACCTCGGATCGCGTCTTGACCTTGTGGGTGCCCTGCTGCGCCTTGTTGCGCTGCCAGCGGACGACGCGGTGCAGGATGTCGGCACGCGGTTCGAGATCGAAGATCTCGCCCGAGAGCTCGACCGATCCGGCGGCGGCGCCGTCGAGTTTGATCACGTCGAGTTTCATTCCTCACCGTCCTTCTTTTCGGGTGCCGCGGCATCGCCGTCACCCTTTTCGGCCTCGATCTCGGCCTCGGCTTCCTTGAGCGCGGCCTCCTGCTGAGCGGCTTCCTCGGCCAGACGCGCCTCTTCTGCGGCGCGGGCCTCTTCCTCGGCGGCCTTGGCGGCTTCCTCGGCGGCTTTCGCGGCTTCCTCAGCGGCGGATTTCAGCGCGGCGGGCAGGATCGCGTTTTCCGGGAACGGCTTTTTCACCGCGTCCTTGATCGTCACCCAGCCACCCTTGGAGCCCGGAACGGCGCCCTTGACCATGATCAGGCCACGGTCGGCGTCGGTCTTGACGACCTGCAAGTTCTGCGTGGTCACGCGGGCCGCACCCATGTGTCCGGCCATCTTCTTGCCTTTGAAGACCTTGCCGGGTTCCTGGCACTGACCGGTCGAGCCGTGCGAACGGTGGCTGATCGAGACACCGTGCGACGCGCGCAGACCGGCGAAATTGTGCCGCTTCATGGCACCGGCGAAACCTTTACCGATCGAGGTGCCCGAGACGTCCACGAACTGACCTTCGAAATAGTGATTCGCGGTGATTTCCTCGCCCACATCGATCATGTTCTCAGGGGCGACGCGGAACTCCGCGACCTTCCGCTTGGGCTCGACCTTGGCGGCGGCGAAATGGCCGCGCAGGGCCTTCGTGGTCCGCTTGGCCTTGGCCGTGCCGGCGCCGAGCTGAACGGCGGAATAGCCGTGCTGATCGGGGGTCCGCTGTGCCACGACCTGCAGCTTGTCGAGCTGCAGAACGGTGACGGGAACCTGCTTGCCGTCTTCCATGAAAAGCCGGGTCATGCCGACTTTCTTTGCGATAACTCCAGAGCGCAACATGTCTGCCACCCTCCTTTAAACCGAGATTTGCACGTCCACGCCGGCGGCGAGGTCGAGCTTCATCAAAGCATCGACCGTCTGCGGCGTGGGATCGACGATGTCGAGAAGACGCTTATGCGTGCGGATCTCGAACTGGTCGCGCGATTTCTTGTTCACGTGCGGGCTGCGCAGAACGGTGAACTTCTCGATCTTGTTCGGCAGCGGAATGGGCCCGCGCACTTCGGCGCCCGTCCGTTTCGCGGTGTTGACGATTTCCTGCGTGCTGGCGTCGAGCACGCGGTAATCGAACGCCTTGAGGCGGATGCGGATGTTTTGGCTTTGAATGGCCATTGATCTTATCCCTAACAGGGTTTCAGCGGAGAGGAAGAACGGCGGCATTGCCGGCCTTCGTCGCGCCACATGTCTGGTCGGGTGGGCAATCTGCCCACCCTAAGTTTGCAAACGTCTGGGTTACTCGAGGATTTTCGAGACGACGCCGGCGCCGACGGTGCGGCCGCCTTCGCGGATGGCGAAGCGCAGGCCGTCTTCCATCGCGATCGGCGCGATGAGCTCGACCTCGAACTTCAGGTTGTCGCCCGGCATCACCATTTCCGTGCCCTCGGGCAGCGTCACCGTGCCGGTCACGTCCGTCGTGCGGAAGTAGAACTGCGGGCGGTAGTTGGCGAAGAACGGCGTGTGGCGGCCGCCCTCTTCCTTGGTCAGGATATAGGCCTCGGCCTCGAACTTCGTGTGCGGGTTCACCGAACCCGGCTTGCACAGCACCTGGCCGCGCTCCACGCCGTCACGCTCGATGCCGCGCAGCAGAAGACCCACGTTGTCGCCGGCCTCGCCCTGATCGAGAAGCTTGCGGAACATCTCGACGCCCGTGCAGGTCGTCTTCTTGTTCTTGTTCAGGCCCACGATCTCCATCTCTTCGCCGACCTTGATCAGCCCACGCTCGATCCGGCCGGTGGCCACGGTGCCGCGCCCCGAGATCGAGAACACGTCCTCGACCGGCCTCAGGAACGGCTGGTCTACGGCGCGCTCGGGCGTGGGGATGTAGTCGTCCACCGCCTGCATCAGCTCGCGGATCTTGTTCTCGCCGTTCTCCGGATCGCGGCCTTCCATCTCCGCCAGGGCCGAGCCCGCCACGATCGGAATGTCGTCGCCCGGGAAGTCGTACGAGCTCAGAAGCTCGCGCACTTCCATCTCGACGAGCTCCAGAAGCTCCTCGTCATCGACCTGGTCGACCTTGTTGAGGAACACCACCAGCGCCGGCACGCCGACCTGACGGGCCAGCAGGATGTGCTCGCGCGTCTGCGGCATCGGGCCATCGGCGGCGTTCACCACCAGGATCGCGCCGTCCATCTGCGCGGCACCCGTGATCATGTTCTTCACGTAGTCGGCGTGGCCGGGGCAGTCGACATGGGCGTAGTGGCGCGCGTCGGTCTCGTATTCCACATGCGCCGTCGAGATCGTGATCCCGCGCGCCTTCTCCTCGGGCGCACCGTCGATCTGGTCATAGGCCCGGAAATCGCCGAAATACTTCGTGATCGCCGCCGTCAAAGTCGTCTTGCCGTGGTCAACGTGGCCAATCGTGCCGATGTTCACATGCGGTTTCGAACGGTCAAACTTTTCTTTTGCCATGGGTTTGGCTCCTCTTTTTCTTGTACGGATGGTGGGGTCAAACCCCACCCTACGGTGATGGGTAGGGCGGGGTTCACCCCGCCACCCGGGTTAAGCGTATTTCGACTGGATCTCTTCGGAGATGTTCGACGGCACCGTGTCGTAATGCGAGAACTGCATCGTGAACTGCGCGCGTCCCGAGGACATCGAGCGAAGCGTGTTGATATAGCCGAACATGTTGGCGAGCGGCACGTTGGCGTTGATCGCGATGGCATTGCCGCGCGGCTCCTGCCCCGAAACCTGGCCACGACGCGAGGTGAGATCGCCGATGACGTTGCCGGTGTAATCCTCGGGCGTCACGACCTCGACCTTCATGATCGGCTCGAGCAGCTTGGCGCCGGCCCGCTTGAGGCCTTCGCGCATGCACATCCGGGCCGCGATCTCGAACGCCATGACGGACGAGTCCACGTCGTGGAACTTACCGTCGATCAGCGCCACCTTGAAGTCGATCACGGGGAAGCCGGCGAGCGGCCCGCTGTCCATGACGCTTTCGATGCCCTTCTCGACGCCAGGGATGTATTCCTTCGGCACCGAGCCACCGACGATGCGGCTCTCGAAGGAGTAGCCTTCGCCGGGATCTGTCGGCGAGATGATCATCTTCACCTCGGCGAACTGACCCGAACCGCCCGACTGTTTCTTGTGGGTGTAGGTGTGTTCGATCTCGTGGCTGATGGTCTCACGATAGGCGACCTGCGGCGCACCGATATTGGCCTCGACCTTGAATTCCCGCTTGAGGCGGTCGACGAGGATGTCGAGATGCAGTTCGCCCATGCCCTTCATGATGGTCTGACCGGATTCGATATCGGTCTCGACGCGGAAGGACGGGTCCTCTGCCGCCAGGCGCGCAAGGCCCTGGGACATCTTTTCCTGGTCGTTCTTGGTCTTCGGCTCGACCGCGATCTCGATCACCGGATCGGGGAAGGTCATCGTTTCGAGCACGACGGGCGCCTTGGCGTCGCAGAGCGTGTCGCCGGTGGTCGTGTCCTTCAGACCCGCAAGCGCGATGATGTCGCCGGCAAACGCCTCTTCGATCTCTTCGCGGTTGTTGGAGTGCATCATCATCATCCGGCCGATGCGCTCTTTCTTGCCCTTGGTCGAGTTCAGGATGTTGTCACCCTTGTTCAGCACGCCCGAGTAGATGCGCGTGAAGGTGAGCGAGCCCACGAACGGGTCGTTCATGATCTTGAACGCCAGACCGGCGAAGGGCATGGAATCGTCCGCGCGGCGGGCGATGTTCCGCTCTTCGGTCTCGTCATCGGGCGAGAAGCCCATGTAATCAACCACGTCGAGCGGGCTCGGGAGGTAGTCGACCACGGCGTTCAGAAGCGGCTGCACGCCTTTGTTCTTGAACGCAGAGCCGCCGAGAACCGGCACGAAGCTGAGCGAGAGGGTGCCCTTGCGGATGAGTTTGCGCAGGGTCGGCACGTCGGGCTCGTTGCCTTCGAGGTATTCCATCATCGCGTCGTCGTCCATTTCGACGGCGTTCTCGATGAGCTTGGCGCGCCACTCTTCGGCCACGTCCTTGAGATCGTCGCGGATGGGCTGACGGGTCCAGGAAGCGCCGAGGTCTTCGCCCTTCCAGGTCCATTCTTCCATCGTGACGAGGTCGATGATGCCTTCGAGTTCGTTCTCGGCACCGATCGGCAGGGCGATCGGCACGGCCTTGGCCCCGGTGCGGTCCTCGATCATTTCGACGCAGTTGAAGAAGTCGGCGCCGATCTTGTCCATCTTGTTGACGAACACGATGCGCGGCACCTTGTAGCGGTCGGCCTGACGCCACACGGTCTCGGTCTGGGGCTCGACCCCGGCATTGGCATCCAGCACGCAGATCGCACCGTCGAGCACGGCGAGGCTGCGCTCGACTTCGATGGTGAAGTCGACGTGGCCAGGCGTGTCGATGATGTTCATCCGGAACTTGGTGTCGTCGGTGCCCTCTTTCGTCGGGTCTTCCTGCCACTGCCAGAAGGTGGTGGTGGCCGCCGACGTGATGGTGATACCGCGCTCTTGTTCCTGCTCCATCCAGTCCATGGTGGCCGCACCATCGTGCACCTCACCGATGTTGTGGGACTTGCCGGTGTAAAACAGGATACGCTCCGAGCAGGTGGTCTTGCCTGCGTCGATATGGGCCATGATGCCGAAGTTGCGGTAGCGTTCGAGCGGATAATCGCGTGCCATGATGCTATGCCTCTAGGAGTTTACCAACGGTAGTGGCTGAAGGCCTTGTTGGCTTCGGCCATCTTGTGGACGTCTTCGCGTTTCTTGACGGCCGTGCCGCGCGAGTTCACCGCATCCAGAAGCTCGCCGGCAAGGCGCTCTTCCATGGTGTTCTCGTTGCGGGCGCGGCAGGCTTTGATAAGCCAGCGGATCGCCAGAGCCTCGCGGCGCTCAGGACGCACTTCGACGGGCACCTGGTAGGTGGCGCCACCGACGCGGCGCGAGCGGACCTCGACCGACGGTTTGATGTTGTCGAGCGCCTCGTGGAAGATTTCCACCGGCGCGCGCTTGACCTTGTCTTCGACGCGGTTCAGCGCACTGTAGACGATGTTTTCGGCAACGGATTTCTTGCCGTCGATCATCAGGTTGTTCATGAACTTCGTCAGAACCCGGTCGCCGTACTTGGCATCGGGCAGGATTTCGCGTTTTTCAGCAGCGTGACGACGAGACATCTCAAATTCCTCTTACTTGGGACGCTTGGCGCCATATTTCGAACGGCGCTGCTTACGGTCCTTGACGCCCTGGGTATCCAGAACACCGCGCAGGATGTGATAGCGCACACCGGGAAGGTCTTTCACACGGCCGCCGCGGATCAGGACCACCGAGTGCTCCTGCAGGTTATGGCTTTCGCCGGGAATGTAGCTGATGACCTCGAAGCCGTTGGTGAGGCGCACCTTGGCCACCTTCCGCATGGCCGAGTTCGGCTTTTTCGGCGTCGTGGTGTAAACGCGCGTGCACACGCCGCGCTTTTGCGGGCACCCCTGAAGGTGCATCGACTTCTGGCTTCTGACTTTGGGCTGCCGCGGTTTGCGGATCAGCTGCTGGATCGTTGGCATTGGGTTCGTTCCCCGTCTCTCAACACATGTGTTTGCACCGGGTCACCCCCGCGCGGTTTCAGTTCGTTTCGCCCTTCGCGCGTCCGCAAAGCGCAAATACCGCAATCGTTCCCATTCCGAGGTGAACGACGCGGTGGGTTCCCAGAGGATCGGGGCGCTCAAACGGCCCGGATCTTGTCCACTTAAATTTTGAAGCCGACGATCGGGGCGGCCCCCGGCGTCGAGATGTGCGGCGTATAGGGGGAGTCGGGACGGGTGTCAACAGCCGCGCACATTTCGGTCGGCCGCTGTCGCCCGCGCGCGGAGCCGGCCCCGTTCGCCTTGAAAACCACGCGGATTTTCGTCTTGTGCCGTATGGGCGCGGTATCCCGCGACGCGGTATTGCAGCCGCGTTGGCCGTTTCACCTGTCGACAGGACCAGGCCGGCCTGTCTTTGGCCTTGTTTGCGCCACAGGCATTTGTAATCCTTGCCCGTATAGTGGTCAAAGGTGCCCCGCTCCATGCGCGCGATTGGAATTTGCCGGTTCTCCTACCCCGCTCTTGGCGGCTTCAAGCGCATGCATGACACAGTGGAAGAGCGCGAGGCCTATCTTTACGACGACGCGCGCATGGCCCTGCGGTTTCGTCATTTCGAGACGCTGACCCTGCCCAGCCTTGCCGCGCAGCAGGACGGGCGGTTCGCATTTCTGGTGATCACGGGCGAGAACATGCCCGAACCGTGGTGGTCCCGTCTGAACGACGTGTGCGCGAGCGTGCCGCAGATCAAGGTCATTACCAAGCCGCCGATGCGGCACCGCACCGCGATGCAGCTGGCGATCAAGGAGGAGCTGGGCGAGGACGACGTGCCGTCGCTGCAGTTCCGGCTTGACGATGACGACGCGGTCGGCACGCAGTTCGTGCGCGGCATCCGACGCACCGCGCGGCTGTCCTACCGGATGTGGGCGACCTGGCAGAATTTCGTGATCGAGTATTCCTCGGGCTATGCCGTGCGTCTTGGGGCGGAGGGTATTCTCGCGCAGCCGGTGCAGGGACAATTCCTGGCCTGCGGGCTGGCGGTTCTGTTCAAGCCGGGTGATCCCAAGACGGTGATGAATTACGGCCATCACAAGCTGCATCACGCGATGCCGACGCTGATCGTGCCGGACGAGCCGATGTATCTGCGTGCGGTGCATGAGGACAATGACAGCCGCGCCGCGCATTCAAAGCTCGCGCCCTTAGATGATGGGCTGCGCGCGGACTTTCAGAACCGGTTCAACGTGAGTGAGGCGTCGGTAAAGGAGGCCTTCTGCGCGCCAGCCGTGCCTCCCGGTAAAGGGTGAACACGCCCGAGGCCGCGACGATGCCGGCGCCCAGAAGCGTCTGCCAGGCCGGCCATTCGCCAAAGACGATCCACCCCAGCGCAAGCGCCCAGATGAGTCCGGTATAGCGGAAGGGCGCGACGAAGCTGATTTCGCCCACGCGCATCACCATGATCGAGCACAGATACCCGCAGATGATGCAGAGCGCGGCAAAGGCGGTGAGACCTGCCTCGCGCGGGCCCATCGCCGCCCAGGGTGCGGCAAGACTGGCCAGACCGAAGACCGCCATGATCGAGGCCGAGGTGGCCAGCGTGACGAAGATCGACGGCGTGGCCGAAGACAGCCGGCGGGTCGCCAGATCGCGTACCGTGACGCAGAGAACCGCCATAAGCGCGTAGACCGAAAAGGCGTTGAAGTCCTCTGCCCCAGGCCGAACAATCAGAAGTACGCCGAGAAATCCCGCGAGGATCGCCAGAAACCGCCGCCAGCCCACGGGTTCGCGAAAGGCGAGCGCCGCAACGAGCGTGACGGTCAGCGGCAGGGCCTGCAGGATTGCCGTCACATTGGCGATGGGCATGTTGAAGAGCGCGGTTAGAAAGAAATAGGCCGCGCCGGTTTCGGCCACGATCCGCAAGCCGATCAGCATCTTGTCGCGGCGCGGCAGGCGGGGCGCGAGCGCCTTCATCCGCCACGCCAGAAAGAGCACAGCGAGCGTCGTCAGAACGCCCCGCAGGAACAAAAGCTGGTAAAGCGGCACCTGCCCGGCCATCGCCTTCATCGCGGCGTCGTTGAAGGTGAACCCCGCCATCGACGCCATCATCAGAAGCGCGCCGGTCAGATTGTCGGATCGTGCCATGGCCGCCTCTTGCCTGCCCCGGCGTGATTAGACGCGACCGGCAGCGCAAGGCAAGCCCCACCGCGGGTTTAGGACAGCAGCAGGCTCCAGACGAGGTAGTTCGGGATGAGGCCCGCCGCCGCGATCAGCACGAGCTTGGCCACATGCACCATCTTGGCCGGGCGGCCTTCGTCCCGCGCGGCGGGCTCGAAACTATAGGCCGCGGCCAGTACGGCATAGCCTGCCGCCTCGCGCCGGCGCTTGTCGCGCTCGAGCTGCGCCATGGCGCGCTTGAAAACTTCTTTCTGGCGCAACGCCTCGGCGGTGCGCGGATCCTGCTCGATCGTTTGTCCGTCCATCATCACTCTCCCGTTGAGAGAGGGTCAGCTAGGCTGTCCCTATTGCCGATCCAGTGCGCTGTGCCATTCTGTCACGCTTCATCTTGCCGGAAATACCCCCGGGCATTCTAAAGCGGGGCGTTTGAGGGCGTGGAATCCCTTATCGAGCAAACCCGCGCGGCGCATGCCGCACCGCCGGATTACGCCAGGGCGCCGGTGATCGCGGCGTGCAGTCGAGGGTTGGCGGCCACCACCCCGTCAAGCTGCGGGTGCGGGTTGTTGAAACGCAGGGTCTGCCCGTGCCGGTCGCTGACTGCCGCGCCCGCCTCGTTCAGGATGAGCGCGCCGGCGGCGATGTCCCATTCCCAACTCGGGCGCAGGGTGAACATCGCGTCGAACCGGCCCTCGGCCACGAGCCCCAGCCGGTAGGCCAGAGAGGGGCGAAAGCCGCGCGACACATCGGGCACCGGTCCGCGCCAGTGCTGCGGCGCAAGGCCGGGCTTGGCGGCCAGCACGGCCGCCCCGGTCAGATCTACGCGCCCGGCCACGCGGATCGGCGCGCCGTTGAGCGTGGCCCCCTGCCCCTTTGCGGCGGCGTAAAGCTTGTCGCGGGCGGGCAGGTAGACCACCCCGGCGGTCACCTCGCCGCGGCGCACCACGGCCAGTGCATGCGCCCAGGTCCGCGAGCCTTCGATGAAACTGCGGGTGCCGTCGATGGGATCGACGATGAAGACGCTCTCTCGGTCGAGCCGCGCCGCACTGTCGTCGCTTTCCTCCGACAGCCAGCCGTAGTCCGGTCGCGCGCCGCGCAGATGCTGGTCGAGAAAGGCGTTCACTTCGAGATCGGCCTCGGTCACCGGGCCCTGCCCGCCGGGCTTGTCCCAGGTCCGGGCCCGCGGGCCGGCGTGGCGCTGTGCGATCTCGCCCGCGCCGCGCGCGGCCTCGATCAGCAGCGCCAGATCGCGGGCCGCGTCAGTCTCCGGCAAGGGTCATCCCCTCGACCAGGAGCGACGGCACCACCCGCGACAGCCAGGGCCGCGCGTCATTGGCGGGCACGATCCGGCGCAGCATCTCGGGCAGGCTGCCGGCGATGGTGCATTCGTTGACCGGATAGGCGATTTCGCCGTTCTCCACCCAGAAGCCCGATGCACCGCGGGAATAATCGCCGGTGTTGGGATTGATCGTGGCGCCGATCATGGAGGTGACCCAAAGCCCGGTGCCCATCTCGCGCAAGAGATCGGCGCGGCTTTTGTCGCCCTGGGTCAGGGCGATATTGCCCACCCCCGGGCTAGGCGGGGCGGAGGTGCCGCGCCGGGCATTGGCAGTCGAGGGCATGCCGAGCTTGCGGCCCGTCGCCAGATCGAGCGTCCAGCCCATCAGACGCCCGTTTTCGACAATGGCGCGGCGCGCGGTCGGCAGCCCTTCGGCATCGAAGGGCCTTGAACCAGTGGCGCGCGGGCGGCGCGGGTCTTCGATGATTGACAGCGCCTCGGGCAGGACCTGCTCTTCGAGCTTGCCCAGAAGCCAGCTGGAGCCGCGGGCAACGGATGCCCCGTTCGACGCGGCCAGCAAATGACCTACGAGAGACCCCGAGATCCGTTCGTCATAAAGCACCGGGTAGCGTCCCGTGGGAGGCTTTTTCGCGCCGATCTGGGCCACCGCGCGTTCGCCGGCGACGCGGCCGATTTCTTCTGGTGCGCGCAGATCGACGGCGAAGACTCGGGCATCGCTGTCGTAGTCGCGCTGCATGCCGGTGCCCTCACCCGAGATCGCGACGCAACTGATCGAGCTGTCCGAGCGGCGATAGCTGCCGGAAAACCCGTTGGTGGCGGCCAGATGGAGGCGTTGATCGGACCACGCGGCACTGGCGGATTGCACCTGCGTCACGCCCTCGACTGCCAGCGCGGCGGCTTCGGCGGCGCGCGCGCGGTCCTGCAGTTCGGCGGGCTGCGGTTCGGGCGCGGAATCGTGCAGCTCCAGCGCCGACCAGTCGCGGTCGGTGGCCAGCTGTTCCGGGTCGGCCAGACCGGCATGGGGATCTTCGGGCGCCTCACGGGCCATCGCGACGGCGCGTTCGGCCAGCATGGCGATGGTCGCGTCGCGCGTGTCGGAGGCCGACACGCAGGCCTGCCGCCGACCGATGAGCACGCGCAGCCCGATATCCGTGCCCTCGGCGCGCTCGGCCTGTTCGAGCGTGCCCGCGCGGACATCGATGATCTGGGCCTGACCCGTCACCGCGAGCGCGTCCGCGGCCTCGGCACCCGCCTGTTTCGCGGCGCGAAGCAGCGCCCCGGTCAGGTCTTCGAGAGGTCGATCCATGGCGGTCTCCTTGATTGGCTGAACAGGTAGACCGCGTGGGGGGCCTGTGCAAGGCGCAGCCGAAACATGTTCTGGCGCCCGCCCGAATGCCTTAGGGTCAGTGATACGCTGTCAAGGAGAGCACGGGATGAGCGATCAAGCGGACAAGTACGCGCGCCTGAAGGCGCTGCATGCGCGCGAAGAAGCCTTCGTGATGCCGAACCCCTGGGATGCCGGGTCGGCCCGGCTTCTGGCGAGCCTCGGCTTCGAGGCGCTGGCCACGACCAGCGCGGGCTATTCCTTTTCCGCCGGCAAGCGGGATTCCTTTGCAAGCCTGTCCCGACGCGACATTCTGCAGAACGCCGCAGAGATCGTCGCGGCGACCGACCTGCCCGTTTCCGCAGATCTGGAGGACGGTTTCGGCGCGGCCCCCGAAACCTGCGCGCAGACCGTGCGGATGGCCTCTGAGACCGGGCTGGTCGGCGGGTCCATCGAAGATGCCACCGGCGACCCGGACGCCCCGATCCACGCGCTTGACCTGGCGGTAGAGCGCATCGCGGCGGCGGCGGACGCGGCGCGCGATCTGCCTTTCCTGCTGACAGCGCGGGCCGAGAATTTTCTGTGGGGCCGGCCCGACCTCGACGACACGATCCGCAGGCTGCAGGCCTTTTGCGCGGCCGGCGCCGATGTGGTCTATGCGCCCGGCCTGCCGGATCTCGACGCGATCCGCACCGTCTGCGCCGCGGTGGACAAACCCGTGAACGTGGTGATGGGACTTGGGCGACGCAGCTACTCGGTCGCGGAGCTGTCGCAGGCGGGCGTGCGGCGGATCGGCGTCGGCGGGTCTTTCGCGCGGGCCGCCCTTGGCGCGATGATGCGGGCCGCGCGGGAAGTGCGCGACGCCGGTACGTTCAGCTATGCCGACGACGCGATCCCGGACGCCGAGATCAGCCGGCTGATGTCGCAGGCCCGGTGCGGGCCCCGAACCTGAAGGCACTGCAGGCCGTCGCCGGTTCGTCGCCAACCGCCCCGGTCATCACGACCTTTGGTTGGGCCTGCGCCGGGCGTCTGCCGCAATACGTGTCCCGCGCGACGCGACGCGCGCGCTTTGCTATCCTCTGCCCCGGACGACGGGAGGTTGATGTATGACGCACGCAAGAGACCTGCCGCAATCGCAGGGCCGGCTGATGACCTGCGGGGGCGGCTTCGAAACGTGGCTGCAATATGTCGATGGCTTCGAGCTTCGGCATTTCTGCGCTTTCGAGCTGATCGACGATCCGCGCGGGCGAGCCTGCCTTGCGGACTATCACCGCAAACTGGTCGAGGCCGCGGTGGCGAACGGGGTGGGTGTCATCAACGAGGGGCTGCACTATCGCGCCAGCCGCGACTGGGGCACGCTGATCGGGTATTCCCGCGAGGCGCTGGAAGAGATCAACATCCGGGGCATCGAGTTCTACAAGGATTTTGCCCGCGAGTACAAAAGCGAGGCGACCCCGATGCTGGTGGGTGGCGTCATCGGACCGCGCGGCGACGCCTATAATGTCGGCCGCACGCCCGACGAAGCGGAGGCGGAGGACTATCACGCCGAGCAGATCCTGACCTTCAAGAAGGCCGGGGCCGATCTTGTGACCGCCGCGACGTTTTCCTCGGTCGCGGAGGCCACCGGCCTGACCCGGGCCGCTAAGGCCGCAGGGATGCCCGTCGTGATCTCGTTCTTCGTGGCGAAAGGCGGCAAGCTCAAGGGTGGCGAGACCCTTGAAGAGGCCATCGCGCAGGTGGACGCCGCCACCGACAGCGCACCAGCCTATTACATGATCAACTGCACCCATCCGACCGAGTTCATGCCCGGCCTCGATGACGGCGGCTGGGTCCGGCGGCTGGGGGGCTTCATGCCGAACGCCGTGGCGATGGACACGCTCGACCTATGCAAGCTGGGACATCTGGAGGATGGCGACCCCGCCGAGCTGGGCGGGCAGATGGCCGATCTGGCGCGGCGCTATCCGCATATCAATGTCTGGGGCGGCTGCTGTGGCACCGACGGGCGGCATATCGGCGAGATCACGCGGCAGGTCGCGGCAGTGCGGAAGGCGGGCGCGGCGGCATAGAGCCGTTTGCCGGCCAGACGTAAAAGGGGCCGCGCGAGCGGCCCCTTGTCCGGAGTCATTGCCTTTGCGCCTCAGCGCAGGCGTTGACCGTTGGCGAGCACCTGGCCGTCGGGTTTGACCGCGATGGTGGAGGTGAGCACGTCTTCGCCCTCGCCCGGAACCGCGAACATGCCCATCATCATGCGCACGCCCATGGCCTGATCCTCGGGCAGGTAGCCCATCGCGATCAGCGTATCGAGAAGCCCGTTGGCGCCCTGAAGCCGCAGGTCGACCGAGCCATCCGGGGCCGGCAGGCCGTCGAAGGTTTCCAGATCGGAATTGTCGAAGGTAAAGCTGCCGTATCCGGTCAGCTCGGCCCCGGCGGCGCGCAGCACCAGCGTGTTGAGGTCAAGCGCATTGAGTTCGCCCGGCATTTCCGCGCCGCGCTCGACCGCCTCCATATCTTCGGGATCGAGCAGGTCGATCGCGAGTTTCGCCACGCCGGACATATCGATGTCGAAGGTCGCGGGATCGCGGGGCAGCTGGCCCTGAGGGTCGAAGATCGACCAGAGCATCTCGGACATGGTGAAATCCGCCAGCCGCATGGTGAGCGCGAAGCCCTGCGGATCGTCGCTGGCCATGACCGGCAGGCCGAGCGAAAAGGCCACTTCGCGCATCGCGTATTCGACCGGGAATGGCAGGTCGCCGCTTTTGATCACCGTCTTTGCGCCGGTGGCGCCCAACCCGTAGACAAGCCCGTCCGAGCCGAGCGACACGACAAGCTCTCCGCCCTCGGAGCTTGACTCGCCGCTGGCAGACGATGCGTCTTCCTCGAAGGAAAATTCCGTCGTGCCGTTCTCGTAGCTCAGCACCCCTTCGGCTTCGAACCCGTCGGCAATGGCGGCGGCCATGTCGGCCGCGTCCATCTCGGGCGGCATCGCTGCGGTGGCCTTGAACGCCAGCGCGGCAACTTCTCCGTTGATGACCATCCGGCCCTCGCCCCCCTCGGGGTCGGTCACGTCGACGGTATAGGCCATCGGCCCGCCTTCGAAGCTTTGGTCGCTGAGCCGCAGATCGCCGGTCTGCATCCGCGACGTGCCCGTGATGTTGGCGATGCTGAACTCGACCGTGCCGGGATCGATGGTTTCGTCCTCGACGGTCACTTCGCCCAGAACGAGCGCGACATTGTCGGCGGTGTAGTCGTAGACGATATCGGCGGGATCGCCCGAGGCCGTCATGTCGAGACCGCTGGACACGTATTCGAGCGTGATCATGACCTCTTCGATGTCCGACCCGCCGACATCCACGGTCATGGGCAGCCGTTCGGGCAATGAGATGGACACGGTGCCGTCGCCGTTCTCCTCAAAGGTGATCTCGCCCATCGACAGCACGACGGACCCGTCGCTTTCGGGGATCGCCATCGTCATGGTGATGTCGGAGACCGCAAGCGTTCCGCCCGACAGCGTTTCCTCGCCGGTCACGGTATAGCCGGAGGTCTCGAAATAGGCTTGCCAATCCTCCCAGATCTGGCTGGCCGTCACGTCGGCGAATGCGGCCGACCCTGTCATGCAAAGGCCGAGCGCCACCGCCGATGTACAAAGCGGGGTGGCGGCGGATTTAAAGGCGGTCATGCGGGACCCTTTCGTTTTGAAATTCGTCGCCGCAGCTTCGGGGTTCGCGCAGGGCGGGTCAAGGGGTTGTTGCTGGACCTTCCGGCTGACGCCGGGTAGCTCTGGGATCGGCCAGCCAGAGGAGGCGAAGATGACGGTAGCGATGGACATGACGGACAAGACGGTTCTGATCACGGGCGCGAGCCGGGGGATCGGGGCGGCGGCGGCGCGCGTCTTTGCCGGGGCCGGGGCCAACGTGGTGCTGACCGCGCGCAACGGTGACGCGATCGCCGATCTGGCGGGCGAGATCGGAGAGCGGGCGCTGGCCGTGCCCTGCGACGTCAGCCGCTACTGGGAAATCGAGGCCGCCGTGCACGCGGCCTGCGACACGTTCGGCGGGCTTGATGTGCTGATCGGCAATGCGGGCGTGATCGAGCCCATCGCGCATCTGGCGGAGGCCGATCCCGAGGCCTGGGGGCACGTGATCGACATCAACCTGAAGGGCGTGTTCTACGGCATTCGCGCCGCACTGCCGGTGATGCGGGCAGCGGGCGGCGGGTCGATCATCACGATCAGCTCGGGCGCGGCGCACAACCCTCTGGAGGGCTGGAGCCATTACTGCACCTCCAAAGCCGGCGCCAAGATGCTGACCGAATGCGCCGACAAGGAAAACCGCGACGCGGGCCTGCGAATCATGGGCCTTTCGCCCGGTACGGTGGCGACGCAGATGCAGCACGAGATCAAGGCAAGCGGGATGAACCCGGTGAGCCGTCTCGACTGGTCCGATCACATTCCGGCCGACTGGCCGGCCAAGGCGCTTTTGTGGATGTGCGGGCCCGAGGCGGACGCGTGGCTGGGCCAGGAGATTTCCCTGCGCGACGAGGACATCCGCGCCCGGGTGGGCCTGACATGATCCGGCTGGACAAACATGAAGACGGGCTTTGGGTTGTCACCATAGACCGGCCCGACAAGGCCAATTCGCTGACCCGTGAGATGCTCGAAGAGCTGGCCGGAATTGCCGAGGCGGCGCAGGAGGCACGGGCGCTGGTGCTGACCGGCGCAGGCAAGGTGTTCTCCGCCGGAATGGATCTGGAGGCGGCGAAATCGGGACTGGCCACGGATGGCGTGTGGGAACGGCTGTCGGGTGCGCTGGCGGGCTTGCCCGGCATGACGGTCGCCGCGCTTAACGGGACGGTGGCGGGCGGCGCCATTGGCATGGTGCTTGCCTGCGATCTGCGCGTGGCGGTGGCGGGCACCAAGGTGTTTTACCCGGTGATGCAGCGGGGGTTCCTGCCGCAGCCCTCGGACCCGGCGCGGCTGGCGGCGCTGATCGGCCCGTCGCGGGCGCGGATGATCCTGATGGCGGGCGAGAAGATCGACAGCGACACGGCGCTGGCCTGGGGGCTGATCGACCGGATGGTCGAGGCCGATCCTGTGGAGGCGGCGCGCGCGCTTTGCGCTGATACGCTGGCCGCCACGCCCGCGCATGCCGCCGCGATCAAGGCGATGTGCCGCGGCTAAGCCTTGCGGAGGAATTTCTCATAAGGATTCCGGCAGGTGCTTTTGCGGGAAAACCGGATCGGCGGCTCAGGTGACGCGGATCCAGTTCATCATGCCAGACATCTGATGCGCGGCCATGTGGCAGTGAAACATCCAGTCGCCCGGATTGTCGGCGACGAAGACGATCTCTCGTGTCTCATCAGCGGCGACCAGCAGAGTGTCGCGCCACGGGCCGAGCGCGCCATCAGCGGCGATCTCGCGGAAATGCATGCCGTGCAGGTGCATCGCGTGCGGAAAGGCGGTCCGGTTGGTGATGGGGATGCGGATCGTCTCGCCGAGGCTCGCGTCCAGCAGCGGCGCATCGGGCATGCCTGCCACCCCGTTGAAAAGCCAGAACTGCCCGCCTTCGATCAGCGTGCGCGCCGCCTGTTTTTCGCCCTTCCAGACCGCCTGTTCCGGCAGGCCGCGCATCGCGCCGCCTTCAAGCGTGAGCGGCTGACGGCGCGCGGTGTCGGGTGAGACCACCGGCATGTCGTTGGGCGGCAATGGTGCCGGCGCGGGGCGCGGGGCCTGCGCGGGGCCGCTCGCGGTCCAGGTGACCATGGCGTAGGTGCCATCGCGTTCGACCGAGGCGATCATCGCCTCTTCGCCCGGCGCGGCGGTGATGTCGACGAAGAGATCGGCGCGCTGCGCGGGCGCGAGCACCAGTTCGGTCGTCTCGGCCGGCGTTTCAAGCGGCATGGCGTCAAGCGCCGCTTCCCAGGCGCGCAGTCCCTGAAAGCGCAGCCGGAAGATGCGCGCGGTCGCGGTATTCACGAGGCGAAGGCGAAGGCGCGCGCCCGACACCTGTTCGCCGGTCAGCTCGGGCCGGGCGTTCACGGTGATGTAATTGCCGAGCCGCCCGTCATGGGACATGTCGTGGCGGTTGCCGAAGGAGTGATGGATCTGGGCCCCTTCATCAAGCCGCCAGTCGTCGAAAACCAGCACCTCTTCGCCATCCACGTCGGGGCCTTGCGGTTCTTCGACGATCATCACGCCGGCAAGCCCGCGCGAGATCTGTTCCAGCGAATTGGCATGCGGGTGATACCAGAAGGTGCCCGCGTCGCGCAGCGGGAAGGCATAGTCGAAGCTCTCGCCCGGCAGAACGCCGGCCTGCGTCATGTAAGGCACGCCGTCCATCGCGTTGGGCAGGCGCTGGCCGTGCCAGTGGATGGTGGTCTCCTGTTCGAGGCCGTTTTCGAGCCGCGCGCGGAACATCTCGCCTTGCCTGAGGCGCAGCGTCTCGCCCGGCACGGTCCCGTTGAAGGCCCAGAGATCGGTCTTGGGAAAATCAGACGGCGCAAGCTGCACCGAGACCGGGGCCGCGCGCAGCACCTGCGCCGGGGTCTCGGAGGCCAGGGGCGCACGCGCCAGAACCGGGGCGGCGGCCGCACCACCCAGAAAGGCACGTCGTGTGAGCTGCATGGTCGTCCCTCCGTCGGTTTGGGGGAAGGTGACATGCCGGGCGGCGCGGTCAAGCCCCCCGGCGCACGACAGGGTGCGACATGGGGCGCGCGCTTAGCCGTCGGGCGCGCGGATCCAGTCGCGGGCGGCGTCCAGGTCAGCCATCGGGAAGGTGCGCAGCTTGCACGAAATGACCGCCCCCGCGGCGCGCGAGACCGGGCTGAGCCAGCCGATATCGGTGACCACGGCGACATGGCTGATATGCGGGATATTGCGGATATCGAATTTCAGCCCCGACCAGATCATCGAGGCGTCGAAGCCGGTCAGGCTTTCGATCACCTCGATGAGGCGGATCGTGCCGTGCCGGTCGATGAAGTCCTGCAGCGGGCTGGCGATCGCGTCGAAATCGTCCTGCGTGACGCGGCCCGAGACGGTGATCTCGGCGGTGCCGGTGCTGTCGTCTTCGTGATAGGTTGTGGGCATGGTGCGGTCCTCCTCGGGGCCTCAAGTCTGCCGCAACGGCACCCATTCTGTCTTTGCGCCAGATCAACGCTTGCGGCGCGGTCCCGGTGTCTTGGAGTGAAAGCCGGGCGGGCGCTTGGCCACCCAGGCGATGAATTTCGCCAACCGGGGATGCGCGCGCAGGGCCTCGGGCGTGTTGAATTCACGCGCGAGTTCGGCCTCGGTGAGGGTGGCGTGGATCTCGTTGTGGCAGATCTGGTGCAAGAGCACGACCGGGCCGCCCTTGCCGCCTTTGAGCTTGGGGATCAGGTGGTGCAGGCTTTGCCGCGCCTCGGGCGGGATCGGGCGGCCACAAAGCGGGCAGATCGGGTCATCCATGGGATCGGGCTCTTCCGCTTGATTGCAGGGAGGATTTAGAGGCAAGAGGATGGGTGAGTTGGGGCCGGTGACAAGGGGCGGCACGTGAACGGGGACAATCCGGCCAAGGGCATGACATGCCGAAGCGGACGGCGGGGGCGCGGTTCGCCACGCCTCAAAGGGTTGCCGCAAGGCCCCGGCGCATGAGGAAGGCCGTTGTCATCGGCGCGGGGCCGGCGGGGCTTATGGCGGCTGAGGAATTGGCGCGCGCGGGCCTCAGGGTGACTGTGGCCGAGGCCAAGCCGTCGCCCGCGCGAAAGTTCCTGATGGCGGGCAAATCCGGGCTGAACCTGACCAAGAACGAGCCGTTGGAGACATGTCTTGCCGCCTATGGCGCGTCGGCGACGCGGCTGCGCCCGATGCTGGACGCGTTCGGGCCGGCGGACATGATGGCTTGGGCGGAGGCTTTGGGCCAGCCGCTGTTCACCGGTTCGACGGGCCGGGTCTTTCCGAAGGCGATGAAAGCCTCGCCGCTTTTGCGGGCCTGGCTGGCACGGCTGGAAGGCTCTGGTGTGAGGCTGGAACAGCGCTGGCGCTGGACCGGCTGGCAAGGGGAGACCTTGTGCTTCGACACGCCCGGGGGAGAGCAGGTTCTGGAACCGGACGTGGCGGTTCTGGCCTGTGGCGGGGCAAGCTGGGCGCGGCTCGGCTCTGACGGGGCGTGGGCGGAGTACATCCCCACTGCGGCGCTGAGCCCCTTTCAGCCCGCCAATATGGGCTTTGTCGTCAATTGGTCGGCGCATATGGCGCCGCATTTCGGTCTACCGCTCAAGGGCGTGGCGCTACTGGCGGGGGGACAGGTGTCGCGCGGTGAGGTGGTTTTGTCGGCTCGTGGGCTCGAGGGCGGCGGGATTTACGCCTTGTCCAAGACCTTGCGGGAGGGTGCAGGCCTGACACTCGACCTGATGCCGGACCTCAGGCTTGAGGATCTGCGCCAGAGGCTGGCGCGCGGAAGGCCCAAGGAGAGCATCAAGAACGTGCTGCGCAAGCGGCTGGGCCTTGATCCGGTGCGCGCCGCACTTTTGCAGGAATTCGCGCGGCCCCTGCCCCGCGACCTTGCCCCGCTGGTCAAATCGCTGCCGGTGCCCCTGATCGGACCACGCCCGATGGACGAGGCGATTTCCACCGCCGGTGGTCTGAGATTCGAGGCGCTGGATGACGGCCTCATGCTGCGCGGCAGGCCGGGGGTGTTTGCCTGCGGCGAGATGCTGGATTGGGAGGCGCCGACGGGGGGTTACCTGCTGACCGCGTGTCTTGCGACGGGACTGTGGGCCGGGCGCGCGGCGGCGGCCTATACCGCCTGACCGCTGCGGTTCAGGGCAACGCGGCCGCGCGCTGAAACGCCTCGCGAGAGGACAGCCGCGCGGCATAGTCCGACAGGTGCGCATCCGGCTCGGGGAAGCCCGCGCGCGACGCCCAGCCGAGGCAATGGGTCAGGATGATATCCGGGATCGTCATCGTGTCGCCCATCAGGAACGGGTCCTGAAGCTGTTCGGAAAGGCGTCGGATATTGTTGGTGTATTCCCATTTGAGCGAGGTCTTGACCTCGGGCACGCGGTGCTCCTCGGGCAGAACGAAGCTGTGGCGCGCCGCTGTCCAGAGCACGGCGTCGACATCGTCGAGGATCTGGTGGGTCAGCGCATCCTGCCGGGCGCGGTCGGGCGTCCCTGCGGGAAAAGTCAGCGCGGCATGCCGGTCGGCTAGATAGGTCATGATCGCGGTGCTGTCGGGGATCACGGTGTCGCCGTCGCGCAGCGCAGGTACCTTGCCCGAGGGATTGACCGCGCGCGCCTCGGCGCTGCGGGGCGACGCGGGGACGTGCTCGTACTCTGCGCCCAGCTCTTCGAGAAGCCAGAGCACGCGGAAGGCGCGGCTCGCGCGGGTGCCGATGAGTTGGTACATGCCGGGCGGCTCCTGTTTTGTGCGGTCGGGCGTGAGCGTGACGCGGGAAAGGCCCGACTGGCAAGGGGTAATCGCAGATTAGCGCACCATCATCGCCAGACGGATCAGCGTGCGTTCCACCAGCGCGAGCCCCGGCGCGGTCTGACCGGCCGAGCGCAGGCGCAGATCGGTGTCTGTCAGGATAGTCAGCGCCTCTTCCAGCCGGGCAGCGCCCCAAGCCTGCGCCTGGCGCTGCATCCGGTCGCGACGCGGGCCGAAGACCGGCGGGCGCGCCCGCGCCATCCCCTGCCCGACCCCGCCGGGATCAGAAGCGGCGGTGTAAAGCGTGCGGAAATGCCGGGTCGCGGCCATGCACAGACCGACGGGCTGAACGCCCTGCGCGTGCAGGCGTTTCATGATCGGGCCGATCTCGCCCGATCGCGCTTCGGCCACGATGTGAAGCACTTCGTCCAGCCCCGCCTCGGTCGAGAGCGGCGCGCAGGCAGCGATGTCGGCGGGCGAAACCGCTGTCGGATCGTTTAGCTTGTAGAGCGACAGTTTTTCGACCGTCTGGCGGAAATCGCCCGGATCGAGATCGCGGGATAGCGCGGTAAGGTCCCGCATCGCTTCGCTGTCGACGTTGTCGAGCCCCGCCTTGGCGAGTGTCGCCTCGATCTCGGCCCGGCTGGGCGGCTCGTCGTAGACGCCGATGGCATAGGCGTTCTTGTGGTTTTCAAAAAGCTTGCGCAGCTTTGAGGCCGGTTTGAGCGCGCCGGCGGTCACGATCACCTGCGCGTCGCCCGACCGCCAGTCGGCAAGCGCATCGGTGACGACGGGCGCGAGGCTGTCGTTGGCCTCCTCGACGAAGGCCACGCGCGGGCCCGGAAAGAACCCCTGCGCCTTGATCGCGTCAAGAAGCGCCGCGGGATCCTTGCGCAGGTCCCCGGCGGGAAGGCGGGTGAGGCGCATTTCCTCCTCGGCATCGGGGCCGAGCAGGGCCGCGATGACCTCCTGCCGGCGCAGCGCGACGCGCATGGCGTCATTGCCATAGATCAATAGACCGGTCTTGTCGGGATCGGGACGGGCGAAATAACCCGGCGCGTCGCGCGGCGAAAGCTTCATGCCGGAAGCGCGCCCGCCTCGGCGGTGAGGCGGTTGAGGATCTGTTCGGCGAGGATGGTCATCAGACGCGCCTCGGCGTCGCGCCGGGCGGCCTGCGTGGCCACGGTGGACCCGGATGCGGAATAGCCGACGAAACTGTCGGCCGAGCCGGTCAGCAGAACCTCGGTGCTTTGCAGGTCGCGCAGCGCGTATTTGACATTGCCCAGAATGTTATAGCGCGTGGTGACGTTGTTGGCGGAGATCGCGATGGCCTCTTCATCGAGGTTGATCGCATAGCTCAGCCCGTAGCGCGCCGGGCTGCCACGGCCGAGACGATCCTCGATATGGCGGGTCAGAAGATAGGCCGGGCGGCCGACGGGCGCGTCGGCCAGCACGGTGTTTTGCAGGCGTGTGGCTGCGCCGCCGGGTCCGTAGGCGGGGCTGAAGCCGCATCCGGCGAGCGCAAAGCCCGGCAGCGCGGCAAGCAAGGCACGGCGATTACACGACCACATTCACGATCCGCCCGGGGACGACGATAACCTTCTTGGGCTGGGCCCCGTCCAGCGACCTTTGCACAGCTTCCTCCGCGAGGGCCGCTTTTTCAACCTCTGCCTTGTCCATGTCCTTGGGCACAGTGATCTCGGCCCGGCGCTTGCCATTGACCTGAATGGGCAGAGTGACGGTGTCCTCGACCAGCAGGGCAGGATCGGCCTCGGGCCAGGGGGCATTGGCCACCAGCCCCTCGCCGCCCAGCATCTGCCACAGCTCTTCGGCAAGATGCGGGGTCATTGGCGACATAAGCTGGGCCAGCGAGCGGGCGGCCGCAGCTTTCGCATCGGTCCCGGCCTGTGATTTGGCCAGCGTGTTGGTGAAGGCGTAAAGCTTCGCGATGGCCGCGTTGAAGCCGAAGGATTCCACGCCCTTGGTCACGTCGTCGATGGCTTTATGCATCTCGCGCAGAAGCTCCTCGTCCGCCTCTGGCGTGGCGGCCTCGGTCTCGCCAGTGGTGATCTCGGACACGATGCGGTGCACGCGGGCGAGGTGTTTATAGGCGGCCTCGGCCCCGGCGGCGGTCCATTCCACATCACGCTCGGGCGGGCTGTCGGACAGGACGAACCAGCGCGCGGTGTCGGCGCCGAAGTCGCCGATGATGTTCACGGGATCCACCACGTTTTTCTTGGACTTGGACATCTTGGCGGACGGGATGATTTCCACCGCTTCGCCGGTTGCCTTCAGCTTACCATCCTCGACCTCCTCGGGCAGGTGATACACAGGCCGGCCCTTGGCGTCCTTCGTCTGGTAGATCTCGTGCGTGACCATGCCTTGGGTGAAAAGCGCGTCGAAGGGCTCGCGCGCCTTATCGGGCAGGTGGCCGCAGATGTTCATCGCGCGGGCGAAGAAGCGCGAGTACAAGAGATGCAGGATCGCGTGCTCGATCCCGCCGATATACTGGTCCACGTTCATCCAGTACGTCGCCTCTTCCATCACCGTGGGTGTTGTGGCGCGGGGCGCGGTGAAGCGGGCGTAATACCACGAGCTGTCGACGAAGGTGTCCATCGTGTCGGTTTCGCGACGCGCCTTGGCCCCGCATGAGGGGCAGGTGCAATCGCGCCAAGACGGATGCCGGTCGAGCGGGTTGCCGGGGATTGAGAAGTCGATCGGCGTGCCATCCTCGTCATAGGGCAGCTCGATGGGCAGGTTCTCTTTCTTTTCCGGCACCACGCCGCAGGCGTCACAATGCACCACGGGAATGGGACAGCCCCAATAGCGTTGACGGGACAGCCCCCAGTCGCGCAGGCGGAACTTGGTCACGCCCTTGCCCACGCCGTTTTCCTCGCAAAACGCGATGGCGGCGTCGATGGCTTGCGTGGCGGTCTGCGCCTCTTCCCCGGCGAAACCGTTGACGTAGCGCACGGTCTCGGGTTTGGGCGGCACATAGGCCGGGCCGCCCTCTTCGGGCGGAATGAAGGTGCCCTCTTCGCCCATGGCCGGAACGTAGACCGAGATCACCGGCAGCTCGTATTTGCGGCAGAAATCAAGGTCGCGCTGGTCATGCGCGGGGCAGCCAAAGATCGCGCCGGTGCCGTAATCCATCAGGATGAAATTGGCGATCCAGACCGGCAGCTCCCAATCCGGGTTGAGCGGATGGCGGACCTTGAGCCCGGTGTCAAAGCCCAGTTTAGGGGCCTTTTCCAGCGCCTCCTCGGTGGTGCCGCCCTTGGAGCATTCGGCACGGAAGGCCGCGACGTCGGGATTCTGTTCGGCCAGTTCACGGGCCAGCGGGTGATCGGGCGAGATGCCCACAAAGCTTGCCCCGCGCAGCGTGTCGGGGCGGGTCGTGTAGACCTCGATCGGGTCGCCGCCATCGGTGCGTTCGAAGCTGAACTGCAGACCGCGCGACCGGCCGATCCAGTTCTCCTGCATCAGGCGCACCTTCGCGGGCCAGTCATCGAGGTTTTGCAGAGCATCAAGCAGATCCTCTGAGAAATCCGAGATCTTGAAGAACCATTGCGTGAGTTCGCGGCGCTCGACCTCTGCACCGGACCGCCAGCCCTTGCCGTCGATCACCTGCTCATTGGCGAGCACGGTCATGTCGACCGGGTCCCAGTTCACGACAGCGTTCTTGCGATAAACGAGACCTTTTTCGAGGAAATCGAGGAAAAGCGCCTGCTGCTGGCCGTAATACTCCGGATCGCAGGTGGCAAACTCGCGCGACCAGTCGATGGACAGGCCCAAAGGCTTCATCTGGCCGCGCATGTCGGTGATGTTGCCGTAGGTCCAGTCCTTGGGGTGGCCGCCGGAGGCCATCGCGGCGTTCTCGGCGGGCATGCCGAAGGCGTCCCAGCCCATCGGGTGCAGCACGTTGTGGCCCGTGCTGAGCTTGTAGCGCGCGATCACGTCGCCCATCGTGTAGTTGCGCACATGCCCCATATGGATGCGCCCCGACGGGTAGGGGAACATCTCCAGCACGTAATATTTCGGCTTGTCCTTCGTGCGGGTGGCCCGAAAGATTCCGGCCTCATCCCAGGCCTTTTGCCATTTCTTCTCGATCTCGGCGGCGGAGTAGCGCGACATGAGCCGTCTCGTCCTTCCTCGTTCCAACGTCCCGAGGGTGATAGGCCCCTGCGCGCGCAGGGTCCAGTGGGGTGGCTCAAAAATCGGGTGCAAGCGATCCTGGGAAAGAATTCGGATCGCGGCGTCGAAAATTGTCCTGCGGACTATCGCACACCTGCGCCGCGCGGCTATAAGCCGGGAAAACCACAGGCCTGCCCATGAAGATCCTTTTCATCCATCAGAACTTTCCCGGCCAGTACAAGCACCTTGCGCCGCTTCTGGCGCGGCGCGGGCACCATTGCGTCGCCCTGACACTGCGGGTCAAGAAGCCCGCGAAATGGCACGGGGTTCAGGTCCTGCCCTACAGCCTTCCGGCGCGCGACGGCCAGAAGCTGCATCCGTGGCTGATCGATCTGGACACCAAGGTGACCCGGGGCGAGGCGTGCTATCGCGCGGCGCGGGAACTGAAGGCGCAGGGTTATACGCCCGATCTGATCCTCGCGCATCCGGGCTGGGGCGAATCGCTTTTCCTGCGCGACGTCTGGCCCGACGCGAAGCTGGCGATTTATTGCGAGCTTTATCACCTGTCGGACCATCCGCATCTCAACTTCGACCCGGAATTCGACAAGAGCGATCACGGGCTGCAGGCGCTGCGCATCCGGCTCAAGAACATCAACAATCACCTGCATTTCCCGCAGGCCGATGCCGGGATCAGCCCGACCCGGTTTCAGGCCGACACCTTTCCGGCCGATTTCCGGGACCGGATCACGGTCAGCCATGACGGGATCGACACGGTCACCGCCTGCCCGATGCCCGATGTGCGGTTGACGATCGAGGACAAGCTGGACGTCACCCGCGACGACGAGGTGATTACCTTCGTGAACCGCAATCTCGAACCCTACCGGGGGTACCACGTTTTCATGCGGGCCCTGCCCCGCCTGCTGCGCGAACGGCCCGATGCCAAGGTGCTGATCGTGGGCGGCGACGAGGTCAGCTATGGCGCCTCGCCGCCCAAGGGCCAGACGTGGAAGCAGATCTTCATCGACGAGGTTCGCGACAAGATACCCGACGACGACTGGGCGCGGGTGCATTTCCTCGGGCGCATCCCCTATGACCAGTTCCTGCGCCTGCTGCAGGTCAGCCGGGTGCATGTCTACCTCACCTATCCCTTTGTCCTGAGCTGGAGCCTGATGGAGGCGATGGCCTGCGAAGCCGCCATCGTCGCCAGCGGCACAGAGCCGGTCCGCGAGGTGATTCGCGACGACGAGACCGGGCGGCTGGTCGATTTCTTCGACGGCGAAGCCCTTATCGACGAGGTTTGCGCCTTGCTGGAGGACGAGGCGGCGCGCAAACGGCTGGGGCGCGCGGCGCGCAGGCTTATGGTCGAGCAGTACGATCTTTACGGGATCTGCCTGCCGCGGCAATTGCGCTGGCTGTCGGGGGTGATGAACGGCGCCGAGGTCTGAGCCGGGCGCCGTAAATTGGATTGGGCCCTGTCCGGCTTCGGGCGTGGGGCGTCTAGTACCTGGCGGCCTGGGTACGAAGCTGCCGCGCGCGTGTGAGGATCGCATCCTCGATGGCGCGCTGCGTTCCGGCGGCCACGGGACCGCCGCGCGTTTGCACCGCGACATTGAGCGACCGGGCGTCAAGCGCCGGATCGCTGATCAGCACGGTCGCGCGATAGGCCCGCCCGCCACCGGGCGGCGTGCCATAACCGGTGGTGATGACCCCTGTGAAGGGATCGGCGTTCTGCACCGGCAGGAAATCGAGCACCTCAAGCGAGGCGGTCCAGAGAAAGCGGTTGACCTTGATGCCCGAGCCGCCGCCACGGAATGCATCGAAGAGGCTTGTGCCGTTATTGGTGTATGTGGCGGTTCTATTCGGACCGCTTTCGACCACGTAGGCATCCGGGTTCAGCCGGGCGTTTTCCCACGCGCTGCAGGAGGCCAGAAGGCCGAGGCAGGCCAGCACAATGCCGGCGGTCTTGATACGCAAAAAGGTCATCGGCGCGTCCGTTGCTTGCTTCCTGTCCTCTACTATCCAACCGTTACCGGCCAAGCAAGGAGTTTACCCCGCACGCAACCCGGTGCAGGCTGCGGCGGCGTTGGGGATTGTGGGACGCCCCCGGCCCGTGGCATGACCGAAGCCGGAAGCGCATGCGATGAAAGGAGCCCCGCGATGGGTTTGCAGGAGATCACCGACCGGATTGCCAAGGCGGAGAAAGAGGCCGGACGCGAGGCCGGATCGGTCAAGCTGATCGCGGTGTCGAAGGTGCAGCCGCTGGAGCGCGTCGAGGCTGTGCTTGACGCCGGTCACCGGATCTTCGGCGAGAACCGGGTGCAGGAGGCGGCAGGCAAGTGGCCCGATTTCCGCGCGCGGTATGACGGGATCGAATTGCACCTGATCGGCCCGTTGCAAACCAACAAGGCGCGGCAGGCGCTGGAGCTCTTCGACGTGATTCATTCCGTCGACCGCCCGAAACTGGCCAAGACCCTTGCGCGGCTGGCGCAGGAAGAGGGCAAGTGCCCGCCCTTGTTCGTGCAGGTCAATACCGGCGAGGAAGCGCAAAAGGCCGGCGTTCTACCCAAGGAGGCCGATGCCTTTATCGCGGAGTGCCGCGATCTCGATCTTTCGCTGGAGGGGCTGATGTGCATCCCGCCGGTCGACGAGGAGCCGAGCCTGCATTTCGCGCTTCTGGCCAAGATCGCCGAGCGCAACGGTCTGAGCGGTCTGTCCATGGGCATGAGCAGCGATTTCGAACGCGCCATTTCACTTGGCGCGACCCATGTGCGCGTGGGAAGCGCCATTTTCGGTGAACGCCAGTACGACTGAGGCGCGGCAAAGCGGCACCGAGTGCCCAGGTGATCAGCGGCGCGCGGCCCCCGGTGGCACGATCAGCCGAGTGTCATAGGTGATCAGACCCGCGATGCGGCGCAGGTGATCGGGGCGGAACGCGACGCAGCCCGCGGTAGGAAAGCCCGGCCGCCGCCAGCGATGCAGAAAAATGCAGGAGCCGCGCCCTTTCTCGGCGCGTGGCCAGTTCCAGTCGGTGATCAGGATCAGGTCGTAAAGCGGATCGGCCCGGCGCAGCACCTCGTGCGAGGGGGCGTAGGGGGCGCGGACCATCAGGTTGTAATCCTCGTGCGCCGGGTCATCCGACCACAAATCGCCGGGCCGGATCGGCACCGCCCAGTCAGCAGGCCGCGCCATGCGGTCGGGGCGATAGAGCATGCCGACGATCCGGTGTGTACCCACGGGCGTTGCGCCGTCGCCTTCACGCTTGTCCCTGGCTATCCCGCCGCGCCCGATGGTGCAGGGATAGACCTGCCCGCGAAAGCGCAGGCCGCGCGGGGTCAGAACCATGTCGCGCGGCGTCATGGCGCGAACCCCGGCAGGCCAGACGCGGGCAGAAAGAGATCCGGCGCGGCCTCGCGGTACAGCATCGCGGCCTCGAAAACGCCCCGGTCGTCGAAGGTTCGGCCCACGATCTGAATCCCCGTGGGAATGCCGTGACGGTCACGGCCCGAGGGCACGGACATCACCGGACAGTTGTGCAGCATATTGAAAGGATGGGTCATCACCCAGCCATATTCGCCATCGACCACCTGCCCGTCCACCCGGAAATCCGGGGCAAGCGGATCGTGCTCGGCGGGCAGTGCGCCAATGGTTTGCGTCGGGCAGATGAAGATATCGTAGTCCTCCATCAGCGCGCCGAACCGCTGATACATCTCGTGCTGATACTCCCACGAGCGCGCGACATCGTCGGGCTTGGCGTTTTGGGCCGCATGGGCGGCGGCACGGGCATAGGGCGTCATGCGCGCCCCGAACTCCTCCAGCAGCCAAAGCGGCATCCGGCCGAAATGCATCGCCGTGTACCATTGCATCGAGGCAGTATCGACATGCGCGTCCCAACCGGGATCGACCTTCTCGACCATAGCGCCGGTCGCGCGGAAGATATCGAGCGCGGCTTGCGTGTTGGCGCGCACATCAGGATCCAGGGGCATGTATCCGAAATCCAGCGAATACGCGACGCGCAGCGCGCGCGGTGGGAAGCTGTCGGGAAGCGTCACCCGGTCGCGCAGGCTATCATGATCCCGCGGATGCGGGCCTGAAACGATGTTTTGCGCAAGGGCGATATCGCCCACGTCCCGCGCCAGGAAACCGCAATGATTGTAGCGGTCGAAGTTGGCGGGCGGTCCGTCGGGATTGCGCCCGTGCGGTGGCTTGTAGCCGGCCAGCCCGCAGGAACTTGCCGGGATACGGATCGAACCGCCGATATCCGTGCCGGTGGCAAGCGGCGTCATGCCCGCGGCCAGCGCCGCCGCCGATCCGCCCGAGGACCCGCCCGGGCCAAACGCGAGACTGAAAGGATTGCGGGTCACACCCCAAAGGTTCGACCAACAGACGCCGGAGAGGCAGAATTCCGGCGTGGTGGTGCGGGCGTGAATGATCGCACCCGCCGCCAGAAGCCGTTCGACCATCGGATCGGAGTGGTCTTCGATATTGTCTTCCAGAGCGAAAGAGCCTTGCGTGGTGCGCTGCCCGGCGACGCGTTGCGCGTCCTTGACCGCCACGGGCAGGCCTTCGAGCGGGCGCTGCGTGCCGGACACATACCGGGCGTCAGCCGCGCTTGCGGCCTCGCGCGCGGCGTCGAAGAACGTTTCCGTGTAGGCGTTGATCTTGGTATTGACCGCCTCTGTCCGCGATATGAGTGCGTCCAGATAGGCCGACGGCGTCAGCGCGCCCGAGGCGAAGCGGGCGAGCACCTCTCGGGTGGGCAGATAGCACGGATCGGGGGTGGGCATCGCGGGCTCCTTGGCGCGCAGCATGCCGGAACGCCCGAAGTTTTGAAAGACCGGGCGTCAGGCCAGCGCCATCCAGATCGCGACGCCGGCCAGAGTGGCACCGAAGACCACATTGAGCCGCCGCGCGCCTTGCGGCGAGCGAAAGCAGGCCGCGAGCCGGTCGCCGACCAGCGTCCAAGCGGTGAAGGCCATGAGATTATTGAGCGTGAAGACCGTCGCAATGAGGATCACGGTCAGGATGCGCCCACCGTCTGACGCGGGCAGGAACTGTGTGAACATCAAGGCGATGATGACATAGGCCTTGGGATTGAGCAGCAAGAGTACGATACCGTCGACGAAGCCCGCCGGGCGCGCCGCGTGGCCTTCCTTGACGACACCCGCTCGAATGAGGCCCCAGGCGATCCAGAGCACGTAAAGCGCCCCGGCCAGCTTGAGCGCAATGAAGGCCTGTGGAAACCGCTCCAGCGCGGCCAAAAGCCCGAAGCCGATGGCGGCGGTCACGAGGAAAGTCGCAAGATGGTAGCCGATATTGGCCGGGATCGTGGCACGAAAGCCAAAGCGCGCGCCGTTGGCGGCGAAGAACATATTGCCCGGGCCGGGGCTGTAGGCCAGCGGCAGGAGAAAGAGCAGGAGCGCGGGGATCATGTGAAGCATCTGAACCTCCCTTCGGTACGCACTGAGTAGAGACCAAGGGTGGGGTCAACGCGATCCGGATCATGCGCATTGGCGCATGCGCACGAAAAAAGGCCCCGTCGTGGACGAGGCCTTTTCCAATCGTTTCAGGATCTTTTAGTCCTCGCGGCTTTCCGGCGTGTCGACCAGCGTGTCGAACTCATCGCCGCCAACCACGTCGTCCTGTGCGGGGGCCGCAAGGGCCGCTGCCGCCTCGGCCTCTTCGCGGCGCGCCTCGATGACCACATTATCCCGCTTTTGCGCGATCTGGCGGACGTCGAGCGTGGCGCCGCCGGTGCCGGCCGGGATGAGGCGACCCACAATGACGTTCTCCTTCAGGCCGACAAGCTTGTCACGCTTGCCCTGCACAGAGGCCTCGGTCAGCACGCGCGTCGTCTCCTGGAAGGAGGCCGCCGAGATGAAGGACCGGGTCTGCAGCGACGCCTTGGTGATGCCCAAAAGGATCGGCTCGCCCTGTGCGGGGCGCTTGCCCTTGGCGATCGCCTTTTCGTTGGCCGCGTCGAACTCTGCCTTGTCCACGTGTTCGCCCTTCAGCAGCGTGGTTTCCCCGCTGTCAAGGATCTCCCACTTCTGGAGCATCTGGCGCACGACCACCTCGATGTGCTTGTCGTTGATCTTAACGCCCTGAAGACGATAGACCTCCTGCACCTCGTCGATCATGTACTCGGCCAACGCCTCGACACCCATGATCGACAGGATGTCATGCGGCGCGGGGTTGCCGTCCATGATGTAGTCGCCCTTCTGGACATAGTCGCCTTCCTGAACCGGAATATGCTTGCCCTTGGGCACCATATATTCCACTGGCTCCATCGAGTCGTCGGCGGGTTCGATCGAAATGCGGCGCTTGTTCTTGTAGTCGCGCCCGTAACGAACGTAGCCGTCGATTTCGGCGATGATGGCGTGGTCCTTGGGACGGCGCGCCTCAAAGAGTTCGGCCACACGTGGCAGACCGCCGGTGATGTCCTTGGTCTTGGCACCTTCGCGCGGGATCCGCGCGACGACGTCGCCGGCCTGGATCTCCTGCCCTTCTTCGATGGACAGGATCGCGTCCACCGACATCGGGTAGGTCACCGGATTTCCAGCCTCGTTGCGCACCGGCTCGCCATCCGCGCCGACGATGATGATCTCCGGCTTGAGCTCGTTGCCCTTGGGGGCCGCGCGCCAGTCGGTCACGATCTTCTGGGTCATGCCCGTGGCATCGTCGGTGACGTCGCGCACCGACACACCCGAGGTCAGATCCACGAACTTCGCGGTCCCGCCCTTCTCGGCGATGATCGGAAGCGTGTAGGGGTCCCACTCGAAGAGCTTGTCGCCCCGCTTGACCTTGTCGCCGTCCTTGACGTGCAGCTTGGAGCCGTAGCCGACCTTGTGGCTGGCCAGTTCGACACCGTTTTCGCCCTTGATCAGAAGCTTCATGTTCCGCCCCATGGTGAGCGTGTCACCGGAGGAGTTTTCCAGAAGCTGCTCGTTCTCGAAGCTGATGGTGCCTTCCTGGCTGGCCTCGAGGAAGGACTGCTGACCACCTTGGGCCACGCCGCCGATGTGGAACGTCCGCATCGTCAGCTGCGTGCCCGGCTCACCGATCGACTGCGCGGCGATGATGCCCACGGCCTCGCCGGTGTTGACCATGGTGCCGCGCGCAAGGTCGCGCCCGTAGCACATGGCGCAGACGCCGTCCTCGGCCTCGCAGGTCAGCGGCGAGCGGATGCGCGCGGTCTGGACCGCGGCTTGGTCGATCAGGTCGGCGGTGCGTTCGTCGATCAGCTGACCTTCGGACACGATCACCTCTTCGCTCACCGGGTTCACGATATCCTCGGCGGCGACACGGCCCAGCACGCGCTCGGCCAGCGAGGCCACGACCTCGCCGTCGTTGACGGCGGCCTCGGCGGTGATGGCGCGGTCGGTGCCGCAATCATGCTCGCGCACGATGCAGTCCTGCGCCACGTCCACCAGACGACGTGTCAGGTAACCCGAGTTCGCCGTTTTCAGAGCGGTGTCCGACAGACCCTTCCGCGCCCCGTGAGTGGAGTTGAAGTACTCCAGCACGGTCAGACCTTCCTTGAAGTTCGAGATAATCGGCGTCTCGATGATGTCGCCGTTCGGCTTGGCCATCAGGCCGCGCATGCCGCCCAGCTGTTTCATCTGCGTGACCGAGCCCCGGGCACCGGAATGCGCCATCATGTAGACGCTGTTCGGTTCTTCGACCGCGCCGTTCTCGTCACGCTTCTCGGAAGAGATCGTGCCCATCATGGCTTCGGTGACCTGATCGTTACACTTCGACCAGGCATCGACCACCTTGTTGTACTTCTCGCCCTGCGTGATCAGGCCGTCCATGTACTGCTGTTCGAAGCCTTTGACCTGGTCGCGGGTCTCTTCGACGATGGTCCATTTGTCGTCCGGGATGACCATGTCGTCCTTGCCGAAGGAAATGCCCGCGCGGAACGCTTCCTTGAAGCCCATCGACATGATCTGGTCGCAGAAGATGACCGACTCTTTCTGACCGCAGTAACGGTAGACGGTGTCGATGACCTGCTGCACCTCTTTCTTGCGAAGAAGCTTGTTCACCAGTTCGAACGGGGCCTTGGCGTTCATCGGCAGAAGCGCCCCGATGCGCACGCGGCCCGGCGTCGTCTCGAACCGCTGCATGATCTCCTGACCGGTCTCGTCGATCTGGGGGATCCGCGCAGTGATCTTGGCATGCAGGTGAACCTCACCCGCGTCGAGCGCGTGCTGCACCTCTTCGATGGAGGCGAAAGTCATGCCCTCGCCCTTCATGCCGTCGCGCATGATCGAGGTGTAGTAGAGGCCCAGAACCATATCCTGCGACGGCACGATGATCGGCGCGCCGTTGGCGGGCGACAGAACGTTGTTCGTGGACATCATCAGAACGCGGGCTTCAAGCTGCGCCTCAAGGCTCAGCGGCACGTGCACGGCCATCTGGTCGCCATCGAAATCGGCGTTGAAGGCCGAACAGACCAGCGGGTGAAGCTGAATGGCCTTGCCCTCGATCAGCATCGGCTCGAACGCCTGGATGCCCAGACGGTGCAGCGTCGGCGCGCGGTTCAGAAGAACCGGGTGCTCGCGGATCACCTCATCGAGGATATCCCACACCTCGGGGCGCTCCTTTTCCACAAGCTTCTTGGCCTGTTTCACCGTGCTGCTGAGGCCCTTGGCCTCGAGCCGCGAGTAGATGAAGGGCTTGAAAAGCTCGAGCGCCATCTTCTTCGGCAGGCCACACTGGTGAAGCTTAAGCTCGGGGCCCGTCACGATCACGGACCGGCCCGAGAAGTCGACGCGCTTACCCAGAAGGTTCTGGCGGAAGCGGCCCTGCTTGCCCTTGAGCATATCCGACAGCGACTTCAGCGGGCGCTTGTTGGCGCCGGTGATGACGCGGCCACGGCGGCCGTTGTCAAAGAGGGCGTCAACGGATTCCTGCAGCATCCGCTTTTCGTTGCGCACGATGATATCCGGCGCGCGCAGCTCGATCAGGCGCTTGAGGCGGTTGTTGCGGTTGATGACGCGGCGGTAGAGGTCGTTGAGGTCCGACGTCGCGAACCGGCCGCCATCCAGCGGCACCAGCGGGCGCAGTTCCGGCGGAATGACCGGGATGACGGTCATGACCATCCATTCCGGGCGGTTGCCGGATTCGAGGAACGATTCCACGACCTTGAGGCGCTTGATGATCTTCTTGGGCTTCAGCTCGCCCGTGGCCTCGGCCAGATCGGCGCGCAGGTTCTCGGCCTCGGATTCAAGGTCGATATTGGCCAGCATCTCGCGGATCGCCTCGGCGCCGATATTGGCGGTGAAGGCGTCCATGCCATAGGCGTCTTGGGCGTCCATGAACTCTTCCTCGGTCAGCATCTGACCATAGGTGAGGTCTGTCAGGCCCGGTTCGATCACCACGTAGTTCTCGAAATAGAGCACGCGTTCCAGATCGCGCAGCGTCATGTCCAGCATGAGGCCGATGCGGCTGGGCAGCGACTTCAGGAACCAGATATGCGCGCAGGGGGCGGCCAGCTCGATATGGCCCATACGCTCGCGGCGGACCTTCTGGAGGGTGACTTCGACGCCGCATTTCTCGCAGACGACGCCGCGATACTTCATGCGCTTGTACTTGCCGCAGAGGCATTCGTAATCCTTGATCGGACCGAAGATGCGTGCACAGAAGAGACCGTCACGCTCGGGCTTGAACGTGCGGTAGTTGATCGTCTCGGGCTTCTTGATCTCGCCATAGGACCACGAGAGGATCCGTTCGGGCGACGCCAGCGAAACCTTGATCTCGTCAAAGACCTTGGCCGGAGCGGCGGGGTTGAACGGGTTGTTTGTAAGTTCCTGGTTCATTCGATTTCCTCACAAATCAGAGGGTGCGGGGGAGATGGGCGCGTGAAGCACGCCCTACGGGTGGCATCGTAGGGCGTGCTTCAGCGCGCCCCAGGGGATGGTCCGTTACTCGTCCTCCTCCGCATCCAGGAGTTCCATGTTGAGGCCCAGACCGCGGACCTCTTTGACCAGAACGTTGAACGATTCCGGCACGCCGGCCTCGAAATTGTCCTCGCCCTTGACGATGCTCTCGTAGACCTTGGTCCGGCCTGCCACGTCGTCCGACTTCACGGTCAGCATTTCCTGCAGCGTGTAGGCGGCGCCGTAAGCTTCCAACGCCCAGACCTCCATCTCGCCGAAACGCTGGCCACCGAACTGCGCCTTGCCGCCCAGCGGCTGCTGCGTGACGAGCGAGTACGGCCCGGTCGAACGCGCGTGGATCTTGTCGTCCACAAGGTGGTGCAGCTTGAGCAGGTACTTCACGCCGACCGTCACGGGGCGCGAGAATTGCTCGCCCGTGCGTCCGTCATAGAGCACCGACTGACCGCTTTCCGAGAAGCCCGCGCGCTTGAGCGCGTCGTTCACGTCGGCCTCCTTGGCACCGTCGAAGACGGGTGTCGCGATCGGCACGCCGCGCGTGACGTTACCAGCCGCCTCGACCAGCGTGGCCTCGTCCATGTTGGCGATGCCCTCGTCATAGACATCGTCGCCATAGGCGTGGTGCATTGCCTCGCGCACCGGGGTCAGGTCGCCGGTGCGGCGATAGTCCTGAAGCGCATCGTCGATCTTGATGCCCAGACCGCGCGCGGCCCAGCCCATATGGGTCTCCAGGATCTGACCGACGTTCATCCTGCTGGGCACGCCCAGCGGATTGAGGCAGAAATCGACCGGCGTGCCATCGGCGAGGAACGGCATGTCCTCCATCGGCACGACGCGGCTGATCACACCCTTGTTGCCGTGACGGCCGGCCATCTTGTCGCCCGGCTGAAGCTTGCGCTTCACGGCGATGAAGACCTTGACCATCTTCATCACGCCCGGCGGCAAGTCGTCGCCCCGGCGGACCTTTTCGACCTTGTCCTCGAAACGGGCATCCAGCGTGCGCTTCTGCGCCTCGTACTGATCATGGAGCGCTTCGACGATCTGCGCGTCAGATTCGTCCTTGAGCGCCAGCTGCCACCACTGGCCGCGGCTAAGCGTTTCCAGAAGCTCGTCGGTGATTTCCGAGTTCGCCTTGACGCCCTTGGGGCCTTTGACGGCGGTCTTGCCGAGGATCAGCGACTTCAAACGCGCATAGATGTTACGATCAAGGATCGCTAGCTCGTCGTCGCGGTCACGCGCGAGACGTTCGACCTCTTCGCGCTCGATCTGCAGCGCGCGCTCGTCCTTCTCCACGCCGTGGCGGTTGAAGACGCGCACCTCGACCACTGTACCGTAGTCGCCCGGCTTCACGCGCAGCGAGGTGTCGCGCACGTCGCTGGCCTTTTCGCCGAAGATGGCGCGCAGAAGCTTTTCTTCCGGCGTCATCGGGCTTTCACCCTTGGGCGTGATCTTACCGACAAGGATATCGCCCGGCTGCACGTCGGCGCCGATATAGACGATGCCGGCCTCGTCGAGGTTGCGCAGCGCCTCTTCACCGACGTTCGGGATGTCGCGGGTGATCTCTTCCGGCCCAAGCTTCGTGTCACGGGCGGCGACCTCGAATTCCTCGATATGGATCGAGGTAAAGACGTCATCGCGCGCGATACGCTCGGAGATCAGGATCGAGTCCTCGAAGTTGTAGCCGTTCCAGGGCATGAAGGCGACGAGCACGTTCTTGCCCAGCGCAAGTTCGCCCAGATCGGTCGACGGACCGTCGGCGATCACTTCGCCCTTCTGCACGGTGTCGCCCACCTTCACCAGCGGCTGCTGGTTGATACAGGTGTTCTGGTTCGAGCGCTGAAATTTGCGCATCCGGTAGATATCCACGCCCGGATCGCCGATTTCGAGGTCTTCCGTCGCCCGGATCACGATCCGGCTGGCGTCGACCTGGTCGATCACGCCGGCACGCTTGGCCAGCACGGACGCGCCAGAGTCGCGGGCCACGATGCCCTCGATGCCCGTGCCCACAAGCGGGGCCTCGGACCGCAGCGTCGGCACCGCCTGCCGCTGCATGTTCGAGCCCATGAGGGCGCGGTTGGCGTCGTCGTTTTCGAGGAACGGAATGAGCGAGGCCGCGACCGAGACCAGCTGTTTCGGGCTCACGTCGATCAGGTCCACGTTCTCAATCGGTGCGAGCGTGTATTCCCCCGATTGCCGCGTGTTGACCATCTCGTTGACGAACTTGCCGTTCTCATCGAGCGTCGCGTTGGCCTGTGCAACGGTGTGACGCTGCTCTTCGGTGGCGGACATGTATTGCACGTCATCCGTCACCTGCCCGTTCGCCACCTTGCGATAGGGCGTCTCGATGAAGCCGTACTTGTTCACACGCGCGAAGGTAGCGAGCGAGTTGATCAGGCCAATGTTCGGCCCTTCTGGCGTTTCAATCGGGCACATCCGGCCATAGTGCGTCGGGTGCACGTCGCGCACCTCAAAGCCCGCGCGCTCACGCGTCAGGCCGCCCGGTCCAAGGGCCGAAAGGCGGCGCTTGTGGGTGACTTCCGAGAGCGGGTTGGTCTGGTCCATGAACTGGCTGAGCTGCGAGGAGCCGAAGAATTCGCGCACGGCGGCAGCGGCGGGCTTGGCGTTGATCAGGTCCTGCGGCATCACCGTGTCAATCTCGACCGACGACATGCGCTCCTTGATCGCGCGTTCCATCCGCAGAAGGCCGACGCGGTACTGGTTTTCCATCAGCTCGCCGACCGAGCGCACCCGGCGGTTGCCCAAGTGGTCGATATCGTCGATATCGCCGCGCCCGTCGCGCAGTTCCACCAGTGCCTTGACGCAGGCCACGATATCCTCGCGGTCCAGGGTTCGCTGGGTGTCGGGCTTGTCGAGTGCCAGACGCATGTTCATCTTGACCCGGCCCACGGCGGAGAGATCGTAGCGCTCGCTGTCGAAGAACAGCGTCTCGAAAAGCGCGCTTGCGGCTTCCTCGGTGGGCGGCTCGCCCGGGCGCATGACGCGATAGATATCCATGAGCGCGGTCTCGCGGTTCATGTTCTTGTCGTTCGCCATGGTGTTGCGCATGTAAGGGCCGACATTGATGTTATCGATGTCGAGCACGGGGATGTCGGTGATACCGGCCTCGATCAGGTCTTGCAGCGTGCCGCCGGTGATCTCGCCGTCCTTGTCGCGCTCGAGCGTCAACTCGTCACCCGCCTCGACGTAGATCGCGCCAGTTTCCTCGTTGATGATGTCGCGAGCCACGAACTTGCCGACGATATGCTCGAACGGCACGAGCAGGTTCTTGACCTTACCCTCGTCGATGAGCTGCTTGACCGCGCGCGGCGTGACCTTCTTGCTCGCCTCGGCGATGACCTCGCCCGAGTCGGCATCGACCAGGTCAAAGGTCGGACGCGTGCCGCGCACGCGCTCGGGGAAGAATTTGGTGACCCAGCCTTCTTTCTTCTTCAGCTTGTAATCGACCGTGTCGTAATACGCGTCCATGATCGCTTCCTGATCAAGGCCCAGCGCGTAAAGCAGGGTCGTCACCGGCAGTTTGCGGCGGCGGTCGATGCGGGCAAAGACGATATCCTTGGCGTCGAATTCGAAATCGAGCCAGCTGCCGCGATAGGGAATGATACGGCAGGCGAAAAGCAGTTTGCCCGAGCTGTGCGTCTTGCCCTTGTCATGGTCGAAGAACACGCCGGGAGAGCGGTGCATCTGGGAAACGATCACACGCTCGGTGCCGTTCACGACGAACGTACCGTTGGGCGTCATCAGGGGCATGTCGCCCATGAACACGTCCTGTTCCTTGATGTCCTTGACGGATTTTGCGCCCGTATCTTCATCGACATCGAACACGATGAGGCGCAGCGTCACCTTAAGCGGTGCGCTGTAGGTCATGTCGCGCTGCATGCATTCTTCGACGTCGTATTTCGGCTTTTCCAGCTCGTAATTGACGAATTCAAGCACGGCGGTCTCGTTGAAATCCTTGATTGGGAAGACCGACTGGAAGACGCCCTTGATGCCCTCGCCATCGGCAGGCTCGGGCTGGTCGCCGGATTTCAGGAAAAGATCATACGAGGATTTCTGAACCTCGATCAGGTTCGGCATCTCCAGCACTTCGCGGATTTTGCCGTAGTATTTACGAAGACGTTTTTGGCCAAGGAAGCTTTGCGCCATGTGACAAGTCACCTTTCATGTCTCACCGGTCCTGCACACTGTCGGGCCACAGCGGCAGGGCCACCCGAGAGGGGCGGGAACGATCCATTCTTGGCTCCAATCCCACAAGGAACCACCCGATCGTTAACCTCGCCTGAGAGAACCCCCGCTATGACGGGGCCTCTCTGAGACAGGTTTGACTGCATCCGCGATATGCCGGATCCAGCCGCGTCGGCCCGCTTTTCGGGCCGGATTTGATGTGCTAGGTCAACCCGATCTTGCCTCTCATAGAAAATAGCCGGGACGATGAAATGCTTGCGTCGTCGGGGATAATCGGCAACTTTCTGTGGAAGGCGGATACGTCGATGTGGGTGAGAGGGGCTCCTTCCTGCCGAAAAACGTCATGGGGCACGCGAATCGCACGCGTCCCCTGAAGTGGGCTATCTAGGTCAGAGAGCCCCGAAGCGCAACCGGGCTATTGGCAAAAATTTGGTTAACGCAGCGCGCGGCGCCCGTTTGGGCCTGTGCGCCTCGGTTTTTGCGCGCCGGGGCAGTGCACCGACGGGCCGGCACGAAAAAGGGCCGCACGCCGGCGGCCCTTTCACAATCAGGTCGATGCCCCGATTACTTGAGTTCGACCTCGGCGCCAGCTGCTTCCAGCTTGCCTTTGATCTCGTCGGCTTCGTCCTTGGAGACCTGCTCCTTGACGGCCTTGCCGCCGGCCTCGACCAGGTCCTTGGCTTCTTTGAGGCCAAGACCGGTGATGGCGCGGACTTCCTTGATCACGTTGATCTTGGAGGCGCCGGCCGACTTCAGGATGACGTCGAATTCGGTCTGCTCTTCGGCAGCTTCGCCACCGCCTGCATCCGCAGGGCCAGCCATCATCACAGCGCCGCCAGCGGCGGGCTCGATGCCGTATTCGTCTTTCAGGATGGTTTTCAGTTCTTGTGCTTCGAGAAGCGTCAGACCAACGATCTCTTCAGCCAGTTTTTTCAGATCAGCCATTTTTCAGCTCTTTCCGTTCTAAGATGTGTTCCAACGTCGGTGTCGTTACCCGATACGCAGGACTTGCAGTTGCTTACGCTGCTTCCGCCTTCTCTTCGATGGTCGAAAGGATGCTCGCGATGTTGCTGCCAGGTGCGCCAATTGCACCGGCGATGTTCGAAGCGGGTGCGCCAATCATGCCGACGATGGTCGCGATCAGTTCGTCGCGCGACGGCAGTTTCGACGTGGCTTCGACACCGGCCCGGTCCAGGGCCGTCTCACCCATTGCGCCGCCAAGGATCTCGAACTTCTTGTTATCCTTGGCAAAGCCTTCCGCGACCTTGGCTGCTGCCACGGGGTCCTCGGAAAAGGTGAGCACGGTCATGCCCGAGAGGTATTCGGCAATGCTTGCGCACGGCTTGCCCTCTAGGGCGATCTTGGCGAGCCTGTTCTTGGCAACGCGGACGGAGGCTTCGGCGTCGCGCGCACGCGCCCGAAGATCCTGCATCTCGGCAACTGTAAGGCCTTCGTAGTGGGCAACCACGACGACGCCAGAGCTTTCGAAGATCTGGCCGAGTTCCTCGACCACTTTCTCTTTCTGGGCTCTATCCACAGTTTCACTCCAGTATTGGGGGATACCCCCGGCTCAGTCGAACCGGGTCAACGTGCGACCCGGCAAAGGGGTCCGTAAGGCGGGCTGAGCCAGATGCGCCAAACCAGTCAAGGAGAGCCGCGAGAAAATCTGGTCTGTTCCCGTCTCAGGCAGGAGATTAAGCACCGGCAAATCCCGGCGCACCCACCGTCTCGGACGAAACGCAAGCGGTCCGACGAATCGGACCACTTGTGCATGCAGCGGTCTAGACCGGCTGCCTTCGGATGCCAAGCCCCCAATTTCCAGGCATCTGCGCCCCGTGTCAGCCGTGCCGCAGCGCCTCGATCTCCTGCGCCATCTCCTCTGCCAGAGCGGCAAGTTCAGCGCGCGGAAGGCCGCGATGCGCCTCGATCCGAAGCTGTGTGACATTCGCCTGATACCGCCGGGCCAGTTTTTGCGGGTCCGCCGCGTCCGGCAATTCGCCCAGATCGCGGGCCCGCGCGAAGGCCTGCGCCATTTCTTCCTGCATCGCCTCGAGATACCCGCGCGCTTGCTCGGCAAGATGCGCCTCCTCCGCGGTGGCGTTCAGGACGGTCTTGACCAACATGCAGGCACACCGCGCCGGATCCTCGGCCGGGGTCTGGCCCGTGCGCCGAAGATGGTCAGCCAATGCATCGAGCGGTGATGGCGCGACTCGCAAAGCTGCGCGCAAGGCCTTCATCGACCGGTCGAAATACCGCTCCAGGCTCAGCGCGAACAGGGCCTGCTTGCTGTCGAAGGCGGCATAGATGCTGCCCGGTTTCATGGACAGCGCCGCTTCAAGGTCTTTCAGCGACGTCGCGTGATAGCCCTTTTGCCAGAAAAGGATCATGGCCGCGTCCAGCGCGGCGTCACGGTCGTAGGGGCGGGCTCTGCCAGTCATGCACTGCATATAACCTTCCAACTGCGCGCATGCCAGATCACACTTGAGTGATTACTCAAATCTATTATTGAGTGATCGCTCAAATTTAGTATGTAGCGGCATGAGACGAAATCAGTCACGCAAGGAGTAGTCATGACCGACTTTACAAAACACACACCCGAGACCGCGCCCGAGGCCAGCAAACCGCTCTTGCAGAAATCCCAGGAAAACTTCGGCCGAATTCCCGGCCTGCATGCCGTGATGGCCGAAGCGCCCGGTTTGCTGGACGGCTACCAGCAGCTTCACAAGCTCTTCGTGGAAAGCAGCTTTGACGATGACGAAACGACCGTGGTTTGGCAGACCATCAATGTCGAGAACGAGTGCCACTACTGCGTGCCCGCACATACCGGCATCGCCAAGATGATGGGCGTGGACGACGAAATCACCGATGCGCTGCGCAACGAAACACCGCTGCCGAACGCCCGTCTGGAAGCGCTGCGCACCTTCACGCTGGCGCTGGTCCGCGAGCGCGGCAATCTCGACGAGGCGACGTTGCAGGCCTTTTTCGACGCGGGATATACGCGGCGGCACGTCCTCGAGGTCATTCTGGGATATGCGCAAAAGGTGATGTCGAACTACACCAACCACATCGCGGAAACGCCCGTCGACGACGCCTTCCAGAAATTCGCCTGGGAAAAATCGGACAAAGAATCGTAAGAAAACTGACGGTTTTCAGCCGTACTATCGTCAAAGAACCATGATCCAATTTCCGGTGTCGCAACTCTGGGAATTGGATCATGAGGTCCGAAAAACCGTTCGGAAACCGCCCTCTTGCCGATTTGGTAGACTGCCTTCCGGTACGCATTCGGTATGCCGAAGGCACAGGTACGGATCTGGTGGTGTCGTTTTCTTCAATCGGGCAGCGCCGGGCTCTCATGCCGGACGACGAGTTCACTGGAACGCTTCTGAAGGCGCCCGACCGCCATTGCCTATTTGTCAGCGATATCACACGATCCTGGCTCAGCAGCCGCAATGTCTGCGACGCCGTGCGCCAGGCTGTGGCCTCCGTCAAGGCAAGCGCGGATATTCAGAGGACATCCACGCTCGGCCTAAGCATGGGTGGCTTCAGCGCGCTTGTTGCCGCAAACCTCTTTGATGTCGACACTGCGATCGCGATTTCCCCGCAGTATTCACCGTTGCAAACTGTGATGCCGACCGAAACCCGGTGGCGGTACTGGCGCAGGCGGATAACGCATTCAGACTTTCCTACCGCGGAGTCTGGGCTTCGCCCCGGACATAGCTTCGTTTTTCACGGACTCCTCGATGACACCGCCCACGCAAGCGCGTTTTCCCAAGCCGCTCACCTTGATCATTTTGTCTTTCCAAAGGCGACCCACGCCCTGGGGCAGCATTTGAAAAAAAGCGGCGGCTTGCACAAGCTGGTCACCGCCGCGATAAATCAGGACCGGCGCAAGGTGGCGCGGCTGGTGCGAAAGAACGGCGGATTCTGGCGACAGTCCCAGGAAGCGCTTCTGGTCGCCGACGCAGCCTGACGTGTTTTGCGCAACGCCGCGCGACACACCGGTCAAGGACGGCCGAACGCGGGCGTCACGGACCAATCGCCATACACGTTCAAAACGAAAAACGGCCCCGCGAAGGGGCCGTTTCACATTTCATACCAATTGGACTAGCGCCGTCTTATTCGACAGCCGCGCTCGTCACGTCGATGGTCACGCCCGGGCCCATGGTCGAGCTTAGCGCGATCTTTTTCATATACGTGCCCTTGGCGCCGGCTGGCTTGGCCTTGTTCACCGCGGTGATGAAGGCGCGGACGTTCTCAACGAGTTTCTCTTCGTCGAAAGACGCCTTGCCGATCCCGGCATGCACCACACCGGCCTTTTCGACCTTGAACTGCACTTCGCCGCCCTTGGCCGCCTTGACCGCGTCCGCGACATCCATGGTCACGGTGCCGACCTTGGGGTTCGGCATCAGGTTGCGCGGGCCCAGAACCTTACCCAGACGGCCCACGATGGGCATCATGTCGGGCGTGGCGATGCAGCGGTCGAACTCGATCTTGCCGCCCTGCACGGTTTCCATCAGGTCCTCGGCGCCGACGATATCCGCGCCTGCTTCCTTTGCCTCGTCGGCCTTCGGGCCACGGGCGAAGACGGCGACGCGCACGTCCTTGCCGGTGCCGTTGGGCAGGCCGACAACACCGCGCACCATCTGGTCCGCGTGGCGGGGGTTTACACCAAGGTTCACGGCGATCTCGACGGTCTCGTCGAATTTCGCGTTCGCATTACCCTTGATCAGCGCGACCGCCTCTTCGACGGTCAGATCGCTCTTGCCGGCGACAGCTTCGCGTGCGGCGCGGGTCCGTTTTCCATGCTGTGCCATGTTACTTCACCTCGATGCCCATGGAGCGTGCGCTGCCCTGAATGATCTTCATGGCCGCTTCAACGTCGTTTGCGTTCAGGTCTTTCCACTTCGCTTCCGCGATCTCGCGCAGCTGCTTGGGGGTGACCGTGGCAACCGTTTCGCTGCCCGGGGTCTTGGAGCCGGATTTCAGCTTGGCGGCCTTCTTCAGGTAATAGGACGCCGGCGGCGTCTTGATGTCCATTTCAAAGGACTTGTCCTGATAGTAGGTGATCACGGTCGGGCACGGCGCGCCGGGCTCCATGTCCTGCGTCTTTGCGTTGAACTGCTTGCAGAATTCCATGATGTTGATGCCGCGCTGACCCAGCGCCGGACCGACCGGCGGAGAGGGGTTCGCTTGTCCGGCGGGCACCTGAAGCTTCATGGTGCCGGCGAGTTTCTTGGCCATTGGCCATCTCCTTTTCAACAACACCGAAACGCGTTCCGGTGTCTGTGGGTTGATGTGGTCCGGTCCGGCGGTCGCGACCGCCTCGCCTCCCACATGGACGAGTCACCCTGACGGGCAACTGCGGCCGGATACATCCAGACGGCCAAGTTTGCAAGTCACCTGTGTCAACCCGGCGGCCTGCGGGCTTGCCGCTCTCAAACGCTCGGCCAAAGCGTCCAGGCTGATGAACGCAACGTCATCCAGGGCGCGGCGGTGGAACGGATTTACAGGTGCAACCCGGCTGGCTAGCGTTCCCGAAACTCAAGGGGGGAAAATCCATCATGTTTCGATCTTTGGTTCTGGCCGCTGCTCTGTGCCTGCCGAACGTCCTGTCTGCGACGACCTTAAGCCAATTCAGCGATGTGGTCGTCTTTGGCGACAGCCTGAGCGATCCGGTCAATCCTTTGCCGCCCGCGCTTTACCCGAACGGGCAGGTGACGAACGGCGACAACTGGGCGGTCCAGCTTGGACTGGCGGACCCAACCAGCAACAATTTCGCCATGTCCGCGGCGACCGCGAAAACCGACGGCCCAGATGATTTCGCCGAGCAGATCGGGCTTTTCTCCGGCACCGGTCAAACTCTGGGCGACAGCGCCATGGCCGCGGTCTGGTTCGGCGGAAACGATATCGCCGACGCCTTGCTGAGCGGCACCGGCGTGGCGCGGATCGGCGAAGCGATACAGGCCATGGCGTCAGGCCTCGACCAGCTGGCGCAGGCAGGCTTTGACAAGGCGCTCGTGTTCTTGGCGCCCGATGTGGGTGACACGCCCCGCATTCAGGCCGTTGACGCAGTACAACCAGGGGCCGCCGCGCTCGCGACGTCGCTGACCGGCCTCTTCAATGCCCAGTTGCTGAATGTCGCGAGCCTGATGACCGAAACGCTCGAGATGGCGTTCGTCGATATTCCGTCCCTCGTTCTGGCCACGAAATCGAGTCCGGCAAGCTTTGGCTTCACCAATGTGGTGGATCCTTGCGTGGTCAATTTGGTCTTCGTGAACGGCTGCAGCCTCGCCACTGCCAACGAGTATCTCTATTACGACAGCTTCCATCCCAGCGAGCGCGCCCATGGCCTGATCGCGGACGCGGCGCTGAGCACCGCCTCCCGTCTGGCGCCGGTGCCTCTGCCGGCGGGCCTTGTCCTTTTGCTGACGGCCTTGGCGGGTCTCGGCGCAACCACCCGTATCCGGCGCACGGCCTGATCCATCCATCAAAAGAAAACGCCCCGGTCTCAAAGGACCGGGGCGTTTTCGAATCTATAGGGCCTGCCGCGCCCGGATCGCACCGCGCGCAAGGGCCACTCAGCCTTGCTTCGTCACCTGCGTGAATTCCAGCTCGACCGGTGTTTCCCGACCAAAGATCGACACTGTCACCTTCAGGCGCTGGTTGTCGTCGTCCACGGCCTCGACCATGCCGTCGAAATCCTCGAACGGACCGTCATTGACCTTGACCTTCTCACCCACCTCGAAGCTGATGAGCGTGCGCGGGCTTTCCTCGCCTTCCTGAACGCGGTTGAGGATGGCGTTCACCTCGGCATCGCGCATCGGCATGGGGCGGCCCTGCGGGCCAAGAAAACCGGTCACCCGGTTGATCGAATTGATCAGGTGATAGCCCTGATCGGACATTTCCATATGCACGAGCACATAGCCCGGCATGAAGCGCCGCTCGGCGGTCACTTTCTTGCCGCGGCGCACCTCGATCACCTCTTCGGTGGGCACCAGAACCTCGTCGATCTCGTCTTCCAGACCCTGTTCTGCCACGGATTGCCTGATCTGCTCGGCGATCTTCTTTTCGAAATTCGAGAGGACACTGACAGAGTACCACCGTTTCGCCATGACGACCCAAGCCCTTCGTTGCCCCGGCATGTGCCGGAAGATTCCTGTTGCGCCGGGCGCTTGGCCCGAACCACCCCGATAAAACAAATCAGCGCGCGGGCTCGAATCGCCGCGCGCCGTGTCGAAGTGTGGCGTCACCTACCGCCCTTCGCCCTTCATTTCAAGGCTTGGGGGGCAGAATTTCGCGACTTACCCGAAGAGACCCAGAAGCCCTTCCAGACCCGTGCGGATCAGAAGATCCACAAGCGCGAAGAAGATGGCCGTCAGCGTCGCCATGATGAAAACCATGACCGTGGTCAGTAAGACCTCGCGGCGGGTCGGCCAGACGACCTTGGCCACCTCGGCGCGGACCTGCTGGATGAACTGAAGCGGATTGGTGCGGGCCATGCGTGCTGAACTCTCTGATCGGCTGATGCGTGCAGGCGACATACGCGGCGGCCCATCCGAATTCAAGGGCAGAGACGCCCTGACCGCGTCCCTGCCCCAGATCTGTTGCGCTCAGGCGTCGCGGGTCTGCGCCACCAGCCGGTCGAACGGATCCGGTCGGGACGGATCATCGTGCATCGGGACCGAGAAATCGGGCAGCGCAAGACGGTCGGCCAAAGGCTCGGGCAGGCGGTCGAGAAAACGGTCGAACCGCTCGGCGAAGGCGTCCGCGCGGCGGCGCACGCGCTCGGCGCGTTTGGGAAAGCGCGCGGCGAACCGTGCCCAGATGCCCGCGCCCATCTCGGCGCAGCGCTCGGGACCGACGGTTAGATAGATGATGAGACCCAGCCAGAAGGTCACAAACGCGAGGATCGGCAAAAGCAGGGGCCGCCACAGGACCACCAGCGCAAGTGCGGCGAGGATCACGTGCTTGCGCGTCGGCCGATAGCCGCGCAGCGCGGCGGGGATGGCAAGGCGCGGCATCCGGCGTGTTTCCGGCTGCGCAGCGGGCGTCTTTGGCGCCGGCTCTGCAGCATTGCGCAACCGGATATTTGGGACAGGAACGCGGGGCAGCCCGATCCGGGGCAACGCCACGCGCGGCAGGCGAAAGCGCCGGCGCACGGGCGTGGGCGCCGCGTCGCCTCCTTCGATCACCTCCGCGATCTCCCGGGTCAGAATGTCGTCCTCGCCCTCCTCTTCCGGCGCGGCAGTGGCTGCCGCCCTCTCCGGAACGCGCGGCGCTGGGTCGGCGGGGATCTCGGATTGCGCCTTGAGCTGCGGCAGGCGCTTAGGGCTTGTTTCGCGCTTCTGCTCGACAATAAGAGACCGGATCAGATCTTCGGCGTCCTTTTGCGCGTCCGGCGGCGGTGCGCCGGGCAGTTCCTGACCATCATGCGGCAAATGTTTTTGCCGCGTCAGCAAAACATCGGTGTGTTCAGTCATGGCAGCCTTCCATTTATCCACGCCCCCACGCGGACCATCCCGGCCCGGCGGATGGGCTTTAGATGATTCATGATCAAGGTAAGGCTGCAATGCGGCGGAATTGTGGTCTTTGTCCGGCACGAACATGACGGCGCGGGTCGCATGCATGGTCTTGCGCCGCGTGGTCCGGTCACCGTTTCGGAAGGGAATTGGCAGGGGCAGCAGGGTTCGAACCCGCGACCTACGGTTTTGGAGACCGTCGCTCTACCAGCTGAGCTATACCCCTAAGGCCGGGGGCGTGATTACGCCACCTTCGGCCGGGAATCAAGCGTCCATTCCGGGCGCGCGACCGGGAATTTCATGCAGCCCCGGACGCGGGCCGTCAGGCGGCCGATTTCGACGTATACCGCGGGCTTTGCACCACGCCCGTATCGAAAAGCCGGGCAATCTCGGTGTCGCTCAGACGCGCCACGTCGCCGAGCACTTCCTCGGTATGCTCCCCCAGCCGCGGCGCAGCCACGGGCTTGATCCGGGCATGGCTGCCGAACTCGGCCGGGTGACCGGGCACGGCGAACCGACCCAGGCCCGGCTGGTCGAGCATCGAGAAGACCGGGTTGGCCTCACCGAAATCCGGATCCTGCGTCACGGCCTCCTTGGTGGTACGGAACACCGACCATGTGAGCCCCTTTTGATCGAAAAGCCCGGCGAAGGCGTCGACACGGCGCGCAGCGAACCATGGACGCAGGATCTCGGTGATCTCGTGGCGAAGGTCCCACCGCGCGCCCTCGTCGCGCAGGTCGCGACCTGTCCGCTTGGCCAGCGCCCGCATCTCGGCCTCGGTACCGGTCACGTCGACAAGACCCGCCCATTGCCGGGATGTCAGGCCGACCACCATCACCCGACGGCCACAGGCGCACAGAAAGTCCCCGCCGTAAGCCCCGTAGAGCGCGTTGCCCGCCTTGCCGCGCTCCGCCTTGTTGAGCGTCGCGTCGCCGATCATCCCCAGATGTCCCAACGTGGCGGCTGCGGCGTCTTTCAGCGACATCACCACTTCCTGTCCCTTGCCGGTGCGCAGGCGATGCCGTTCTGCCCCCAGCATCGCCGAGACAAGCATATTGCCCGCGATCAGATCCCAGGCCGGCAGTGCGCTCGCCACCGGCTCGGCGTGGTCCTCAGGGCCGGTCATGTGCGGGATGCCGATGGCCGGGTTCACCGTATAATCCACCTGCGGCCGCCCCTGCCGGTCGCCCAGAAGCGTGGCCATGATCAGGTCCTTGCGCCGGGCGCTCAGGGTTTCGTAATCCATCCAGCCCCGCACCCTCAGGTTTGTCAGAAACAGGCCCGCGTCCTTGCCCGGCGCGGTGATGATCCGCGTGACAAGTTCACGCCCCTCCTCGCTGCGCAGATCCACCGCCACGGATTTCTTACCCTTGTTCAGCCCCGCCCAGAAAAGGCTCTGCCCCGAGGGCGCCAAGGGCCAGCGCCCGGCATCGAGCCCACCTTCCAGCCGGTCGAATCGAATGACCTCGGCGCCCATCTGCGCCAGCGTCATGCCCGCCAGCGGTACGGCGACAAAGGCCGATCCCTCGACGACACGCATGCCTTGCAACAATCTGTTCATGTGGTTTCCTCCCAAGACGCGGTGGCCTGCATGCATTGATGTCCGGCCTGACCGGTGAAAAGCGACAGAGCGGTCCCGTCCGCGCCGGTCGCCATGATATCGATCTCCTGCGGCTCGCCGGGGATCAGTAGCATCGGATGCACCCCGCGAAACCGGAACGCCCGAGGCACGGTCCCGCGATGGGCGCGCGCGGCCCCGATCAGCCAGCAGGCCTGCAACGGGCCGTGCACCACAAGGCCCGGGTAATGCTCGACCTGCTGCGCATACGGCAGATCATAGTGGATGCGGTGCGCGTTGAAGGTGATGGCCGAGAACCGGAACAAGAGCGGCTCCGTCGCGCGCTCGTGGCTGTGCCAATCCGGCGCCTCGGGCATCGGCAGCTTTTCGGGCGGGCGGAACCGGTCGGGAATATCGAGATAGACGATATCCTGCCTCTCCTCGATCGCGGTTTGATCTTCCGTTTCGATGCGGTGATCGACGGTCACGAAGACCATGCGCCCGGTGCGTCCCTCTTTCTCGGCGACATTCGCGATCTGCGAGTGTTTCACGAAAGGAACCCCGACTTTGAGCGGCAGATGAAAGGTCAGCGCCCCGCTCGCCCACATCCGCCGCTCCAGCGGAACGGGCGGCAGGAAATCCCCAAGTCGGGGATGCCCGTCGCGCGCCAGCTTTTCGTTCGGAACGGTGGGTGTGAAAGCGAACCAGTGCCAAAGCGGCGGCAGGATCTCTCCCTCCTGCGGGGGCGAGGTGTTCGCCTGTCCCAGCGTCGCATGGATCTGCAATGCCTGCGCGATCTGGATCACGCCGGTCTGCGTTTCGGTTTTACCTTCCCAAGCGGATAGGTTGACCTGATCCATCTACACCTCCGGACTACACCCTTTAAAGATGGGGAGAGCCGGAAAAAAGTCAATATTTCAGTATGTTAGATGAATGCAATTGTATGCCGAGCGTCTTCGCACAAGCAGCATTAGCGGTACCAGCCTTGTTATCCCAAGACAAAAGCTCTTTGCAGTTGCAGCATTTTCCAACCCGCCCGCGATCTTTTCGGACAAAAGCGCGCAGGCGCGCCTTTGCGGCAGATTGACCCACATCGCATCAGACAACCGCCATTGCCATCATTCCAAGGCCGAACAGGCCGGTCGTGAAGACCACCGAGCGGATATAGGGCACGCCCGCCACGTAGACCGAGATGAAGACCGCGCGCGCGAGCACGAACACCATCGCGCCGGTCTCGGCAAGGGCAATATCCGCCCCGTCGACGATCAGCGCCACAAGGGCAAGTGCCAGGAAGACCGGCAGGTTCTCGAGGAAATTGGTCGCCGCTCTTTGCAATCTCGCCTGGATGACGCCCGCCTCGGGCAGCCGATCCCGCGGCCCCATATAGGCCGCCGGCCCGATCCGCAGCATAAGCGCGGCCCCGGCCGCATAGACGTTGAACAGGTAAAGCCCGAGACAGGTGAGGATCCAGAAAACCATGCGAAACTCCTTTGCACGCGATGTTGTCCGGGCTAAGCCAGTAAAGGAATGATCTCAATACCCTTGAAAGGAATGACCACGATGACCTCCTCTTTCGGCACCGCGCTTCGGGCGACGCGGCAGGCGCTTGGTCTCAGCCAACTCGCGCTGGCCGAGCGCCTGCAGAGCACACAGCGCCATATCTCCTTTCTCGAAACGGGGCGGTCGCGCATCACGGCGGCCTTCCTGCAAAGGCTGTGCAGCGACCTGGCGTTGCCGCCCGCCCAGCGCGGCGCGCTTTTCGAGGCCTCGGGCCTGCGCAATCCTTTCCCGGAACGCCCGCTCGATCATGCGGCGGTCGCCAGCGCGCTCGATCTTATTGAAACGCGGATTCTGCGCCACTGGCCCTTCCCGGCCTTCGCGCTCGACCGCGACTGGACGGTCCTTCGCGCCAATGACGGCGCGCGCGCCCTCTTTGCCGGGTTCGGCATGGATCTCGGTCAGTCCGGACAAAGCCTTCTGGCCTTGATGCTGTCGCCGGCCTTTCGCGACGCGATCCGCAACTGGGAGACGGTCCGCCCGATCCTGCACTACCGGCTTGCCGCTGCCGCAGAGCGCAATGCCCACCTGCGCGAGGCACTGGTCCAGTCACGGCAGGCCGGGTTCTTCGACGCCCCCCTCTCCGCGCCACCGGATGACGCCGATCCGCGTGCGGCGGATATCGAATTGCCGGATGGCACGCGTTTGCGGATGACGCCCTTCGTCGGCCACCTCGTCGCGTTGCAGGAGGCGCGTCTCGACGGGGTGGAGATCGAGTTGATGGTGCCGCTCGACGACGCAAGCGAGGCGGCGCTGCGCTAAGGTCCGCGCCTGGTCCACACCCGCGAGACACGGAAAAAGGGCGCCGTTTCCGGCGCCCTTTCTGGATTGCTGAGCGGCCTGCGCAGAGGCGCAGGCCGTGCCAAACGTCTGGGTTACTCGAGGATTTTCGAGACGACGCCGGCGCCGACGGTGCGGCCGCCTTCGCGGATGGCGAAGCGCAGGCCGTCTTCCATCGCGATCGGCGCGATGAGCTCGACCTCGAACTTCAGGTTGTCGCCCGGCATCACCATTTCCGTGCCCTCGGGCAGCGTCACCGTGCCGGTCACGTCCGTCGTGCGGAAGTAGAACTGCGGGCGGTAGTTGGCGAAGAACGGCGTGTGGCGGCCGCCCTCTTCCTTGGTCAGGATATAGGCCTCGGCCTCGAACTTCGTGTGCGGGTTCACCGAACCCGGCTTGCACAGCACCTGGCCGCGCTCCACGCCGTCACGCTCGATGCCGCGCAGCAGAAGACCCACGTTGTCGCCGGCCTCGCCCTGATCGAGAAGCTTGCGGAACATCTCGACGCCCGTGCAGGTCGTCTTCTTGTTCTTGTTCAGGCCCACGATCTCCATCTCTTCGCCGACCTTGATCAGGCCACGCTCGATCCGGCCGGTGGCCACGGTGCCGCGGCCCGAGATCGAGAACACGTCCTCGACCGGCATCAGGAACGGCTGGTCCACGGCGCGCTCGGGCGTGGGGATGTAGTCGTCCACCGCCTGCATCAGCTCGCGGATCTTGTTCTCGCCGATCTCCGGATCGCGGCCTTCCATCGCCGCCAGGGCCGAGCCCGCCACGATCGGAATGTCGTCGCCCGGGAAGTCGTACGAGCTCAGAAGCTCGCGCACTTCCATCTCGACGAGCTCCAGAAGCTCCTCGTCATCGACCTGGTCGACCTTGTTGAGGAACACCACCAGCGCCGGCACGCCGACCTGACGGGCCAGCAGGATGTGCTCGCGCGTCTGCGGCATCGGGCCATCGGCGGCGTTCACCACCAGGATCGCGCCGTCCATCTGCGCGGCACCCGTGATCATGTTCTTCACGTAGTCGGCGTGGCCGGGGCAGTCGACATGGGCGTAGTGGCGCGCGTCGGTCTCGTATTCCACATGCGCCGTCGAGATCGTGATCCCGCGCGCCTTCTCCTCGGGCGCACCGTCGATCTGGTCATAGGCCCGGAAATCGCCGAAATACTTCGTGATCGCCGCCGTCAGCGTCGTCTTGCCGTGGTCAACGTGGCCAATCGTGCCGATGTTCACATGCGGTTTCGAACGGTCAAACTTTTCTTTTGCCATCTCTCTCAGGCGCCCTGTGTTGTTGGAGGGCCCGAACGGCCCGGTTTAAAGTCCTGCGCGCATTTATTGGCTTGCCGCGGGAAAATCAAGCGCTTCATGGGATCGAACCGCCCGGCGTCACTCTGCGGGTGTCGCTTCCTCGGGCGCTCGGGACGGGTTCGCCGCGGTCTGCTCGGCCGCGGTTGCGGGCCGGTACCGTTTCTGCGAGGCGGGTTTGTCGTTGGCCGGCACGCCGTCATCCTCGAACCAGCCCTCGGCGTTGTTCTGGCGCACCAGCCAGTTCTGGATCAGCTTGGCGGCGTTGCGGCTGAGGTTTTTCATTTGAACTTCCTTGGACTGGGTCACGCCCGACCCAAGGATCGTATTGCCCGAGATACTTTCAACCACGGTCACCGTCTCGGGCTTGGCGTTCAGTTTTGCCTGTTTCGCATCGTCCCAGACCGTGACATTGAGGATCAGAGCGGATTTCGGCGAGGCCACCAGCGGAATGCCGGGCACCGCCAGCACGTAGCCTTCGATACTGATCCCCAGATGGTAAAGCCGCGTGCCCTCGTAGCGTGAAAACCGCTCGTCGATGGCTTTGGTCATATACGCGATCCATTCCTCCTGGCTCGCCTCGCGCGAGGCCGGGCCCTTGGTCAGGTTGGGCGCGACCACCACGTTGTGTCCGAGATGGAAATTGCCGAGGTAGACCGGCGTCTTGTCCAGATCGTTGGGATTGGTGCAGGCGGTCAGCGCCAGCCCGGCGATCAACAGGAAAAAACGGCGAAACATGCAAAGACCCCCCTCGTGCCCTAAAGTGCGACCGCGATAGCGCAGCGCGCGGCCCAGTGCAAACCGGCAGTGCGCCTTGCCCGTGTTTGCCGCACCGCTTGGCGCGCTTATATGCTGGTCAAGCTCCACGAAAGGACTGCCGCCATGCCCCGCCCCGACACACCGGTTCAGGTCCCGCTGGTCAAGGCGCCGCTCGGCCTGCTCGCCAGCCTGAGCGCGGCGCGGCAAAACATTCTTGGCATCATCCCCGAACGCGCCACGCAAGAGCCGATCGTCTCGGGCCGCACCGGCACCCGCTGGCATATGGTGACCGATCCCGCCGCGATCCGGCACATCCTGATCGAGCGGGTCGAGGACTATCCGAAATCCAGGGTCACCAAGAACCTGCTGCGCCCGGCCATCGGCGAGTCGATGTTCATCGCCGAGGGCGCGGACTGGCGCTGGCAGCGCCGCACCGCCGCGCCGGTCTTCTCGCACCGCAACGTGATGAACCTTGCCCCGATCATGACCGCGGCCGCCGAGCGCAGCGCGGCGCGGATCGCGGCGGCCGGCAACCGGGCGGTGGACATGGCCGCCGAGATGGTGCGCACCACCTTCGACGTGATCGCCGAGGTGACGTTTTCCGACGATGGCAGCTTTGATGCCGGGGCCGTGCATCGCGGCATCGACACCTATATCGCGCAGGCGGGAAAGATTTCGATCCTCGACGTTCTGGGCGCCCCCGACTGGGTGCCGCGCCCGGCGCGCCTGATGGCCTCGCACACCTCGGTGGTCGACATGCACCGCGCCGCCGACGCGGCGATCGAAGCGCGGCGCGCGCGCGGCGCGGATGGCGTGCCGGACCTGCTCGATCTGCTGATGGCGGGCGAGGACCCCAAGAGCGGGCGGCAGATGAACACCGCGGAAATGCGCGACAACCTGCTGACCTTCATCGTGGCCGGGCACGAGACAACCGCGCTTGCGCTCGCGTGGTCGCTTTACCTCTGCGCCTTCGATCAAGGGGTGCAGGACCGCGCCCGGGCCGAGGTGCACAGCGTCTGCGGGGCTGCAGCCGCCACAGGCTCGGACGTGGACAAGCTGCACCTCGTGCGGCAGATCGTGGACGAGGCGCTGCGGCTCTATCCACCCGGCGGCGTGGTGTCACGCACCGCGCAAAGCCACGACACGCTCTGCGGGACCGAGATCGAACCCGGCGACACGGTGATGCTGCCGATCTACGCGCTGCACAGGCACCGCGATCTGTGGCAAGAGCCGGATCATTTCCGCCCCGACCGCTTCGCGGATCGCAAGTCGATCGACCGGTTCAGCTACCTGCCTTTCGGCGACGGGCCACGCATCTGCATCGGCGCCAGCTTCGCCCTGCAGGAGGCGGTCATCATCCTCGCCACGCTTCTCGGTCGCTTCCGCTTTACGTCTGTCAGGGGGCGGGATCCGAAACCGGTGATGATCCTGACCTTGCGTCCCGAGGGCGGCGTCTGGCTCGAGGCCGAGCCGATGCCGGCCTCACAGCGCGCCGCCTGATACGGATCCGGCAGGGCGTGCTTCAGCGCGCCCCCGCAGGTTCAACCGCTCAGAACGGACGGCCAGTTCGCGCGCCCCTTGGTGATGTTGCCGGGAATATCGGTCTGCCACCGCGCGCGCACCGACTTGTTGTAGTTGAGGTAAAGCCGGCCGTCGTGCACGGTCCATGCGTTGCGGTCGCCATGGGCGGTGTACCCGCGCGACACGGCGTAAGAGCAATAGCCGCCGAATTGCGGCGCATAGCGCTGGGGATCGGCCTCAAAGGCGGCCAGGTTCTCGGCATTCGAAAACCGCCACCGCGCGCCGTTCCATTCGGTCACAAAACTGTCTGAGCCGCGCACGCCATCCGCGCCGGCGGCAAGCCCGAAATAGGCCACCACATCCGCCCCGTCAGCGGCGTACCCGCCGTTTTCGTACCAGTAGGCCTCGTCGGCCATCGCCGGGCGCCACACCAGCGCTGCCGCCCCGCCCGCCGTTGCCGTTGTCAGGAATGTCCGTCGTGTCAGCCGCATGTCTCAACCTCCCGCATCGCGTTGCGTCAAGGTAGGTGCGGCACGCGCTCACGCGCAAATAACCTTCAGGTGAAGCGGTTGTCACGGGGGAAGCCGCGCGGCGCCATGCGCCCTGCGCTGGCGCGCTTGCCCATCCATTCGGCCAGCTCGCTTTCCGTGCGCGTCCGGCCCGCTGGATCAAGCCAGCTCAGCCCCTCTGCCAGCGTAAAGGTGGTGGCGTCGCTCAGACCGCCATCCTTGTATTTCTGCAGCCGCACGCCCTTACCCCGCCCCATCTCGGGCAGTTCGTCGAGCGGGAAGACCAGCACCTTGCGGTTCTCGCCCACGCAGGCCACGTGATCGCCCGTCACGGGCTTGCAGACCCGCGCCCGCACATCGCCTTTCACGTTGAGAACCTGCTTGCCCGAACGCGTCTGCGCCACGACCTCGTCCTCGGGCACGATGAACCCGTCCCCCGCCGAGGACGCCACCAGAAGCTTGCGGCCCGGCTTGTGAATGAGGATCGTGACGATCTCCGCCTCGTTCGGCAGATCGACGATCAGGCGCACCGGCTCGCCCATGCCCCGCCCGCCGGGCAGGGCACTGGCCTGCAACGTGTAGAACCGCCCGTTCGAGCCCACCACCAAAAGCCGGTCCGTGGTCTCGGCATGGAAGACGAAGCGCCCCGCGTCGCCATCCTTGAACTTCAGTTCGCGGGTCAGGTCGATATGCCCGGACATGGCCCTGATCCAGCCCATCTTGGAGCAGACGACCGTGATCGGCTCGCGGTCGATCATCGCCTCAAGAGGCACCTCCTCGACCTCGGCGGCCTCCTCGATCAGCGTGCGCCGCGCGCCGCCCTCATAGTCCTTGCCGAAGGTCTTCTTCACCTCGCGCAGCTGCTCGGCGATGGTCGACCATTGCAGGTCGTCCTCCTCCAGAAGGTCTTCAAGCCCCGCACGCTCTTCCATCAGCGCGTCGCGCTCCTTGACCAGCGCCTCTTCCTCCAGCCGCCGCAGGCTGCGCAGCCGCATGTTCAGGATCGCCTCGGCCTGCACGTCCGACAGCCCGTTCTCGCGCCCCTCATAGCTGTGCGGGATAGCGCGTTCCGTGGCGCTTTCGCTCAGAATTCCACGCGCCTCGCCCTCCGGATCGGCCACCAGCCGCAGCGCGTCCATATCCACACCGTCAAGCGGTGAAAGATACTCGGCCTCGTGCAGTGCACGGCGCAGCGTCGCCTGGTGCACATGGCTCCAGTCCTCGTACATCAGCGCCATCTTCGGCTCGTCGTCGTAGCGGATGATCTCGATCACGCGGTCGAGGTTCAAAAACGCCGTGATCAGACCCTGCAGAACCTCCAGCCGGTGGTCGATCTTGTCCATCCGGTGCTTCGACCGCCGGATCAAAACCTCACGCCGGAAATCAAGGAAGGCGCGCAACACCTCCTTCATCGAACAGACCTTCGGCGTCAGCCCGTCGATCAGCACGTTCATGTTCAGGCTGAACCGCACCTCGAGATCCGAATTGCGAAAGAGCATCCCCATCAGAACCTCCGCGTCCACGTTCTTAGACCGTGGTTCGAGGATCATGCGCACCTCGTCGGTGCTTTCGTCCCGGATATCGGCGAGGATCGGCACTTTCTTGGTCTGGATCAGCTCGGCCAGCTTCTCGATCAGCTTGGATTTCTGAACCTGATAGGGAATTTCCGTGACCACGATCTGCCACTGACCCCGGCCCACATCCTCGACCTCCCACTTACAGCGCAGACGGAAACTGCCGCGTCCCGTGCGATAGGCCTGTGCGATGTTCTCCTTCGGCTCGACCACCACGCCGCCCGTGGGGAAATCCGGCCCGGGCACGTAATTGAGCAGCGTATCATCGCGCGCATCGGGCGTCTTGATCAGGTGCAGACAGGCGTCGATTAGCTCGGAAATATTATGCGGCGGAATGTTGGTGGCCATGCCCACCGCAATGCCGCTCGATCCGTTGGCCAGAAGGTTCGGAAACTGCGCCGGAAGCACAACGGGCTCGCGCAGCGTGCCGTCGTAATTGTCGCGATAATCGACCGCATCCTCGTTCAGCCCCTCCAGAAGGGCCTCGGCCACGTTGGTCAGCCGTGCCTCGGTGTACCGGCTCGCCGCCGGGTTGTCCCCGTCGATATTCCCGAAATTCCCCTGCCCGTCCACAAGCGGGTAGCGCACCGCGAAATCCTGCGCGAGGCGCGCCATCGCGTCATAGATCGCGGCATCGCCATGCGGGTGGTAGTTGCCCATCACGTCGCCCGAGATCTTGGCCGACTTTCGGAAGCCCCCCGTGGAACTCAATCGCAATTCGCGCATTGCATACAGGATCCGGCGATGCACCGGCTTGAGACCGTCGCGCGCATCGGGCAGCGCCCGGTGCATGATGGTCGACAAGGCATAGGTCAGATACCGTTCGCCAATCGCACGGCGTAGCGGCTCTGCCACAGCTTCGGGGCCTATATTGGGGTCATCGACCAGATCCGTCATAGATGATGTGATACAAGCCCGCCCGAGGGCCGTAAAGCATCACTTCGCGATATTCGGAGCGTTTTTCCATGATCGCAAAAGGCGAATCGTGTAACTTTTCAACACGGCGGCTGATTTCCGCCGACGGGTCTTTTGGGGGGTCTGCGCAGATGTGGCGCTTTATTCTTGTGACGTTCGGCTTTCTGGGCTTTGCGTTTTATGAACTCAGCGGCGGTGCCGATTACGCGCCCGGCGAAAATTCCCTGCAGGCCCGCGCCAAGAACGATACGTCAGCCACGCCCGCTACCACCGCGCAGACGTCCAAGTCCGCCGAGATCGTTTCGGTCGAAGAACTCCGCACGACCCGCCTCAACCAGCTTCAGACGACCAAGGAGGACCGCTTCGGGATCACCCTCGCCTCGGTCGATACCGACAGCTTCAAGACCGAACGCGTTCGCACCCTGCCCCGGGACGAGGACAAGGTCGCGCTGCTGACCGAATCCGAAGACACCGACGCGGTCGACGCGGCTGTCGCCGCCGCTCTTGGCACCGAGACCGGCGACGTGGCAGGCGCGAAAAAGATCTGGCCAGGCGCGATCGAACTCTTCTCGCTGACACAAGAGCGTCAGCGTGCCGTCACCGCCGCCCGCGAAACGCCGACGCCGACCGCTTATGAAGACATCCGCTATGTCACCGGCAACGTCGTCAACATGCGCGGCGGCCCCGGCACCGGGTTCGAGCGGATCACCAGCCTCACCGAAGGCACCGAAGTGGCCGTGCTCGAACAAAACCAGGACGGCTGGCTCAAGCTGCGCGTGACCGAAACCGGCGAAGAAGGCTGGATGGCCGACTGGCTCGTCTCCGCTCCGGCCAACTGATCCCGCAAAGCGATTGCGCCCGCCACGCGGGCGGTCCAGTCTGCGCGCCATGAGCACGAAATCCCTTCTCATCACCGGTTGTTCGTCCGGCATCGGGCTTGACGCCGCACGCGGTCTCAGGGCGCGCGGCTGGCGCGTCTTCGCCTCCTGCCGGCAAGAGGACGATTGCCAGCGCCTGCGCGACGAGGGCTTCGACAGCCCCCGGATCGACTATCAGGACGAGGCCAGCATCGCCTCGGGCCTGAACGACGTGCTCGAAGCGACCGGCGGCACGCTCGACGCGCTTTTCAACAACGGCGCCTACGCTTGCCCCGGCCTGGTGGAAGACCTGCCGCGCGGCGCTCTGCGCGAGATCTTCGAGGCCAATGTGTTTGGCTGGCACGACCTGACACGCCAGGTCATCCCGGTCATGCGCGCCCAGGGCCATGGCCGCATCATCCAGAATTCCTCCGTGCTGGGCCTTGTCGCCATCGGCTGGCGCGGCGCCTATGTCAGCACCAAGTTCGCCGTCGAAGGCCTGACCGACACCTTGCGCGTCGAACTGCGCGGCACGAATATCCATGTCGTGCTGATCGAACCGGGGCCGGTCACCAGCAAGATCCGTGAAAACGCCCGTGCGCCCTTTGAACGCTGGATCGACTGGGAACACTCCGTGCGGGCCGACGATTACCGCAGCACGGTGCGGCCGCGTCTTTATGGCCCGTATACGAAGGACACGTTCGAACTCCCCGCCGAGGCGGTGACGAAAAAGCTCATCCGCGCGCTCGAATCACGCCGTCCGCGGCCCCGCTATTACGTCACGACGCCCACCTATCTCATGGGCACACTGCGCCGCATCCTGCCCACCCGGGCGCTTGACTGGGTGATCTCCAAGGGCTGATCGCCCGCCCGCATCCCGATTTCCATTCGCTTTTCCCCCATCCCGGCCTACATCGCGCCCACGGGACCAGGACAGGAGAATACCCATGCTGAACGATCCGCTTTTCATCGTCGCCGCGCTGGCCTGCGGGGTTGTCGCCGTGATCCTGATCATGGGCATCAGCACTTTCGGCAAGGAAGGGCTCGACAACGCCAAACGCGCCAACAAATTCATGCGCTGGCGCATCATCGCGCAGTTCATAGCCGTGGTGCTGATCCTGCTTTTCGTCTATATCCGCCGGCAAGGAGGGCAGTAACCATGGTCGTACTCAACCGTATCTACACCCGCACCGGCGATGCCGGGGAAACCGCGCTCGGGAACGGCACCCGCGTCGCCAAGCACGCGTTGCGCGTGACCGCCTATGGCACCGTGGACGAGGTCAACGCCTGCGCCGGCATGGCCCGTCTGCACGCCGAGCACGAAACCGACGAGGCGTTGGCGCGCATTCAGAACGATCTCTTCGACCTTGGCGCAGATCTTTGCCGTCCGGACATGGAAAAAGACACCGAGGCCGAATATACGCCGCTGCGCATGGTCCCCTCCCAGACCGAGCGACTGGAGGCCGAGATCGACATCATGAACGAGGCGCTCGAACCGCTGCGCAGTTTCATCCTGCCCGGCGGCAGTGCGCTTGCCGCGCATCTGCATCTGTGCCGCACGGTGTCGCGCCGGGCCGAACGCCTGACCGTGGAGCTTGCCTCGGTCGAAAGCGTGAACGAGGCCGCGATCCGCTATCTCAACCGTCTGAGCGACTGGTTCTTCGTCGCCGCGCGCATGGCCAATGACGGCGGCAAGGACGACGTTTTGTGGGTTCCCGGCGCCAACCGCTAAGGTGGCTGGCCGGGACATGCCCCCTCGGCTGACCTTGCCAAAAGGCATGTGACAGGCCCGGGTGCGGTTGTCTGACTTCTCCGCGCCACACGCGCCCTTTCCCCGTGACGTAACGAAATTTTGCCGCTGTCACCGGAAACGCGGCGTCGCAAGACGCAAACGTGACGATTTTGACCTGTTTCGGACGGTAACAACACGGTATCACAGGCCCAAGTGAGACCGGCAGAGTCGCCTCTGCGGCTCGGGGAATATGTAAGGGAGACCATGCCGATGAAGGTGCTCGTACCTGTCAAACGCGTGATCGACTATAACGTGAAAGTCCGTGTGAAGGCGGATGGCACGGGTGTCGATCTTGCCAACGTGAAAATGTCGATGAACCCCTTTGACGAGATTGCCGTCGAAGAGGCCATCCGCCTGAAGGAGGCCGGCAAGGCCGAAGAGGTCATCGCCGTCTCGATCGGCGTCAAGCAGGCGCAGGAAACCCTGCGCACGGCGCTGGCCATGGGTGCCGACCGCGCCATTCTCGTGGTCGCCGCCGAGGACGTGCACACCGATATCGAACCGCTTTCGGTGGCCAAGATCCTCAAGGCCGTGATCGACGAAGAACAGCCGGGCCTCGTGCTTGCCGGCAAACAGGCGATCGACAACGACATGAACGCCACCGGACAGATGCTGTCGGCGCTTCTGGGCTGGAGCCAGGGCACCTTTGCTTCCAAGCTCGACATCGACGGCGACAGCGCGATGGTGACCCGCGAGGTCGACGGCGGCCTGCAGACGATCAAGGTCAAGATGCCCGCCATCGTCACCGTCGATCTGCGCCTCAACGAGCCGCGCTATGCCTCGCTGCCCAACATCATGAAGGCCAAGAAAAAGCCGCTCGACGAGAAGACCGCCGCCGATTACGGCGTCGACGTCGCGCCGCGTCTCGAAATCGTCAAGACGACCGAACCCGAGGCCCGCAAGGCGGGCGAAATGGTCGGCTCGGTTGACGAGCTTGTTGCGAAACTCAAGGAAGCGGGGGCCGTTTGATGTCAGTTCTTCTTCTTGCCGAAGTCACCGATGGCGAACTGGCGATGGACGCCACCGCCAAGGCCGTCACCGCCGCCAAGCAATTGGGTGATGTGACCGTTCTTTGTGCCGGCGCCTCCGCCGCCGCCGCAGGCGAAGCCGCCGCCACGATCGACGGCGTCGCCAAGGTGCTTGTCGCCGAGGACGCGATGCTGGGCCACCGCCTGGCTGAGCCCACCGCCGCGCTCATTGTGTCGCTCGCGGGCGATTACAGCCATATCGTGGCGCCAGCCACCACCGACGCCAAGAACGTGCTGCCCCGCGTGGCAGCCCTTCTTGACGTGATGGTGATCTCGGACGTCTCCGGCGTCGTCGATGGCGACACGTTCGAGCGTCCCATTTACGCCGGCAACGCCATCCAGACCGTCAAGTCCGCGGATGCCAAGAAGGTCGTGTCGTTCCGCACGTCGACCTTTGACGCCGCCGGCACGGGCGGCTCGGCCCCTGTCGAGACGATCTCGGCCGCCGACAATCCCGGCCTGTCCGAATGGGTCGAAGACAAGGTGGCCGAAAGCGACCGCCCCGAGCTGACCTCTGCCGGGATCGTCGTCTCCGGCGGGCGCGGCGTCGGGTCCGAGGAAAACTTCGCCCTGATCGAAGGCCTTGCAGACAAGCTCGGCGCGGCCGTCGGTGCCTCGCGCGCGGCCGTCGACTCGGGCTTTGCCCCCAACGACTGGCAGGTCGGCCAGACCGGCAAGGTCGTGGCGCCCGATCTCTACATCGCCGTCGGCATCTCCGGCGCGATCCAGCACCTCGCGGGCATGAAGGACTCGAAGATCATCGTCGCGATCAACAAGGACGAAGAGGCCCCGATCTTCCAGGTCGCCGACTACGGCCTCGTCGCGGATCTCTTCGACGCGCTGCCCGAGCTTTCCGAAAAGCTGGGCTAAGCGGCCCACCCGGAAAATTTCCTGCGGCCCGCCCCCACGGCGGGCCGTTTTCGTTTCAGCGGCCCCAGTACTCGGTCACCAGCGGGATCAGCGCCTGCGCCGCCGCCGCGTGCGCCGCCTGCCCCGGAAGATCGCGCGCCGCGGGGGTCTCGATTTGCTGGAACAGCCGCTCGGCCAGCCCGGTATGCTCGCCCGTGCCACCACGCGGCGCGCGCGCCATGCCGGCGGCCACATCCGTCAGCGCCTCCAGCATGCCCCGGCTCACCAGTGCGGGGTCATATTGCATCTCGGGCCTGTCGCAGGCCCGTTCCGGCGCGCGGTCGGAAAACCACAGCAGGATCACCGGCCCGCCGAGTTTGCCGATCACGCGGCGCATACGCGCGATCCAGACCTGCGCCAGGTCCTGATGCACCAGGGCGAACCGGTCCGTACAGTGCCCCTTCAGCGCCACCAGCATATGGCGCGTGAAACTGAACTCGGTGAAATCCAGCTCCGGATAAAGCCGGCGCAGCGGCTCGCGCGCCTTCAGGAACCGGTCGTTGCGGCGCGGATGCACCGTATAGAACCGGTTGGACAGGTTGGCCGCGTTGGGCACCTGCAACACCGTCAGCCGCGCCGCCCCGGCCATGCGCATCAGCCCGCGATCGTTGAGAACCACGTCGATCCCGGCATTCGGCCAGCCCAGATTGACGCAGGTTCTGCCGGTGCGCTCCTCGAGCAGGGCCGGAAACGGCCGGTCGACGAATTTCCCGAATGTCTCGGTCCCGCCAAGAAAGGCGATGTAGTCCTGCTGCAGATCGCGCCTCGGCCCCCGGAAGGCAAGCCGCGATCCCTTGTACCGACAGGTTTCTTCCCGCACGCCCACGCGCCCCAGTTCTTCGAATGTCATGGCACCCACCTGATTTTGTCACCCGGACGACAGGATTCGGTCATAGCGCCTAACATTTTCCTAAACGCACAATGCGTCTCGAGTTTTAGATATCTCCGGCTCTTGAGGCCCCCCGCCGCCGCGCCTATGCTCGCGCCATCTAGCGAGAGGATACGGGCATGGAGATCCGAAAGGTCGGCGTCGTCGGCGCAGGTCAGATGGGCAACGGCATCGCACATGTGATGGCGGCGGCAGGGTTCGACGTGCTGCTCAACGACATCAGCGAAGAGGCGCTCGAAAAGGGGCTCGCCACCATCACCAAGAACATGCAGCGCGGCGTTGACCGCGGCAAGATGGATCAGGCCGACATGGACGCGGCACTGGCGCGGATCGCCACCACGCAAAAGCTGCCGGATCTCGGCGAAACCGACCTCGTGATCGAATCCGCGACCGAGCGCGAGACCGTCAAGCAGGCGATCTTCGAGGATCTCGTGCCGCATCTACAGCCGCACACGATCCTCACCTCGAACACCTCGTCGATCTCGATCACCCGTCTGGCCAGCCGCACCGACCGGCCCGAGAAATTCATGGGCTTTCACTTCATGAACCCGGTGCCGATCATGCAGTTAGTCGAGCTGATCCGCGGCATCGCCACCGACAAGCCGACCTACGACACCTGCCTTGGCGTGGTGGAAAAGCTGGGCAAGACCGCCGCCAGTTCCGAGGATTTCCCGGCCTTCATCGTCAACCGCATCCTGATGCCCATGATCAACGAAGCAGTCTACACGCTCTACGAGGGCGTGGGCGGCGTGACCTCCATCGACACCTCGATGAAGCTCGGCACCAATCACCCGATGGGCCCGCTGGAACTGGCGGATTTCATCGGGCTGGATACCTGCCTTGCCATCATGAACGTGCTGCATGACGGGCTCGCGGATACAAAATACCGCCCCTGCCCGCTTCTCACGAAATATGTCGAGGCCGGCTGGCTCGGCCGCAAGACAGGCCGGGGCTTCTACGACTACCGCGGAGAAACGCCGGTGCCGACGCGCTGACGCGTCCGGCTTCTTCCTGGCGAAACTACTCCCGCCAGAGGCATGGATCTCTTTTGCGCGCGCCCGTCAGCCCTTGCCAAGACTTAGCGTATGTTCCCGCAGCCACGCCATGAAGCCGCGCGGATCCTTGTCCAGCTGCTGCATGTCCTCCGCACCGATGGGCGCGCCCACGATCGGATTCTGCGGATGGTTGCAGCTGCGCACCACCTCGTGAAGCAGCAGGCTCTGGCGCAGCGTCGCGGAAACACAGTTGGCCATCTGATAGGCACGGCTATTGGCCCCGGGAAAGAAGATCGGCACCACTTTCGCGCCGGACCGGCGGATCATCTGCGCGGTAAAGACATTCCACTCGCGCTCTTTCACCGGGCCAAAGAGCGTATCCGACGAGGCCACGACGCCGGACGGGAAGACGCTGATCACGCCGCCCTCCTTGAGATGGGCCATCGCCTTGGCCCGCATCTCCACCGATTTGCGCTGCGCGTCCGGCTCATGCGGGAAGGGCACCGAGATCATGTAAGAGGCCGCCACCTCGTCGATGCCCGTCAGAAGGGCGCGCGTAAGGATCTTGTAATCGGTGCGTCGCCGGCCAATGAGATCGGCCAGGATCATCCCGTCGACAAGCCCGTGCGGATGGTTCGCCACCACGACGACGGGCCCCTCTTTCGGAATCTGGTCGATCTGCTCCTGCGGGGTCAGCAGGTCGATCCCCATCGTTCCCAGCGCCGCCCGCCAGAAGGGCTGACCCGAGGGCGCGCCGCGCTTCTCGAACTCGCGGATCATCCGCAGGATCGTCAGCTTTCCGGTGAACCATTCGATGGTGCGGATCGTCAGCGCAGTCGCGGGCGTGTCAAAGGAATTGGCATAGGTCAGGCTGCGCCGGTCGTACTTCGTCGGCGATACCGGGCCTGTGGACGCCCCTCCGCTTTGCTCCTCAACGCGTTCCGCCACGTGTCCTGATCCTGTCCCGCCGCGCCCGATCACGCGTTACATGTCTTCGCCGAACCGGTCGGCCACCAGCGCCTCGACCGCATCGGCCAGGGCCTCGGCATCGGGTCCCCAAGCCCGCACGTCAATAGTCATTCCTTTCGACGCCGCCAACATCAAAAGCCCCATGATGCTGTCCGCACCGGTGGATTGCCCATCATGGGATACTTCGGCGGCGGCGTCGAATCCTTCAACGACCTCGACAAGCTTGGCCGCCGCACGTGCGTGCAACCCCTTTTCGTTCACGATCTTCAGGTGGCGGGTGACGGTCTCGGTCATGATGGTCTTTCGGAAATATGCTGCGGTCGCCGGTCTGGCGGGTCAATCCGCGGTGACATTGTGGCTGTCGATGTATTTTCGCCCCGCGTCGAGCGCGGCGCGGGCGGCCTCGGGCACCGACAGATCCCGGCTCTTGGCGAGCTTGATCAGCATCGGAAGGTTGGCGCCGTAAAGGATCCGGCGGTCGTCGGGCTGGCAAGCCTTGAGCGACAGGTTCGACGGCGAGCCGCCGAAAATATCGGTCACGATCAGAACGCCCTGCCCGCGATCCACCTCGTCGGCTGCGGCGCAGATCTCGGCTTGCTTGGCCGCGCGGTCGTGATCGCCCTCGATTGAAATCGCGCGAATGCCGGTCTGCGTGCCGATCACATGTTCGATCGCCTTCAGATATTCCTGGGCCAGCCCCCCATGCGCCACGATCACGATGCCGATCACCGCCTGCCGTCTCCCTTGCCGGGCTGCCGCCCTTCTTCTTGCGGGCCGCCGGGCTGGCCCAGAAGGCCGCGCCGCTCCAGCTCGCGATGCCTTATAGACACCTGCCAGCCCGCCTCTGCAAGGGCCGCAGCCAAAGTTTCTGCCATGGTGACACTGCGGTGCTGCCCGCCGGTGCAGCCGAATCCGATCGCGAGATAGGCCTTTCCTTCGGCCTCGTAAGCCGGCAGCAAAAGCTCCGTGAGGTCGATCACCCGGTCCCGGAATCCGGCGAACCGGTCGTCGGCGGCCACATAGGCCTGAACCTGCGCGTCCCGCCCGTCGAGACCGCGCAACCGCTCGTCCCAATAGGGATTGCGCAGGAACCGACAGTCGAGCACCATGTCAAGCCCGCGCGGCAGGCCGCGCTTGTAGGAAAAGGACTGCACCGTCACCGAAAGCTGCCCGCGGCCCTGCGGCCCGAACCAGTGCTCCAGTTCGGCGCGCAGATCGTGCGGCGACATCTCCGACGTGTCGATCAGAACGTCGGCCCGCGCCCGGATCGGGCCCAGAAGGTCGAATTCCCGCGCGATACCCATATCCGGGTCCTCCGCGGGCGCCAGCGGATGCCGCCGCCGGGTCTCGGAAAAGCGCCGCACCAGCACATCGGCCCGCGCGTCGAGGTAAAGCACCTGCATCGGCACCGGCGCCGCGCCGCCCAGCCGGTCGATCGCGTCGATCAGCGCGGCGGTCGAAAAATCGCGGTTGCGCACGTCGATGCCAAGCGCCAGCGGCGTGTCGGGCACGTCTCCGTCCAACAGCCGCGGCAACAGCGACAGCGGCAGATTGTCGATCGCCTCATAGCCCATGTCCTCGAGCGCGCGAATGGCCGTCGTGCGCCCCGCGCCCGATGGCCCGGTCACCAGAACCAGACGTTTTGCATTGACCTGCTCCGGCATGCTCCGGCGCTCCCTACTCCAGCCTCTCGCCGCTAAGATATAGCAGCAGCGCCGAAGAAAAATGCGGCGATCTGCACATTCTTGCGAGCGGCAGGTCGATCCCGGCAACCGTGGTGCGGCGAAAGGGCGGCAGGCGATCGGTTTCCTCGACATCCATGTCCACCACAAGCGCCAGCGGCACCGGTCCCTGCGCAGGCGCGGCCAGAATACCCAGGCCACGCGCTTCGATCCGGCCCCGGATCGTGTCGGGCGCGTCGGCCATAACCTGCGCGCCCGCGCGCCAGATGACCGTGCGGTCATCCGCGACCAGCCCGGCCCCGCGCGCGATCAGCTCCAGCGCAAGACCCGACTTGCCCCGCCCCGAGGCACCACGGATCAAAAGACCGCGCCCGGCGACCGCGACGGTGGTGGCATGCAGGGTTTGTGCCGCACCATTCGTGGGCTCGCTCTCGCCTCGTGCCGCGTCATTCTCTGGTTCTTTGTCCGTTCCGGTCATCGGCAGGTCCTGTTTTGCCCCACGCACCGCGACGCCGTTTACGGGCTTCTTCCGGCCCGCCTGCCTTGGAAGGATCGGGCCCGGTGCCCGGGATACCGGTTTTCCAGCCTCACCCGGCCAGGCGCGCACTCCGTTGTCGTAACCGCGCCCGAGCGGCCTCAGACCGGCAGACCCACCACGAACCGCGCTCCCAGAGGGTCAGAGGTGATGTCGGCATCGGTCGGACGGATGTTTTCGGCCCAGATCACACCGTCATGCGCCTCGACGATCTGCTTGGAGATCGACAGGCCAAGACCGGAATTGTTGCCGAAATCCTTCTCAGAACGCTGCGAATAGAAGCGCTGGAAAATTTTGGTCAGCGCCTGTTCGGGAATGCCCGGGCCGGTATCCTCCACCACGACCACGACGCGGTTTTCCCGCTTGCGCGTCCAGAGCCGGATCGCGTCGCCCTCTTCACAGAAGGAAATCGCGTTGGTGATGAGGTTGACGAAGACCTGCGCCAGCCGGCCTTCGAGGCCCATGACCACGATCGGCTCGTCGGGGAAATCGGTGATGAACTCAATGCCCTTCTTGTCGGCCTCTTCGCCCAGATATTGCGAGAGATTGCCCAGCATTGACAGAAGGTCGAAAGGCTCCTGCTCTTCCTTGACCAGTTCACTGTCCAGACGCGAGGCGTTCGAGATATCACTGACAAGCCTGTCGAGCCGGCGCACATCATGCTCGATCACGTCGAGAAGTTTCTCGCGCTGATCGTCGCGCTTGGCCACGCGCATCGTGCCCACTGCGCTGCGCAAGCTTGCCAGCGGGTTCTTGATCTCGTGCGCCACGTCCGCCGCGAATTGTTCGTTGCCGTCGATCCGGTGGTAAAGCGCGGTCACCATGCCGCGCAACGCACCCGACAGACGGCCAATTTCGTCGGGCCGTGCGGTGAGGTCGGGAATGCGGATGCGCCCGCCACCGCGATTGCCGCCGGTGCGGTTGCGTGCGCCGCCCACCTCGGCCGCCGCGGCCAGTTCGGCCAGCGGGTTGGCGATCGTCGAGGCAAGGATCAGGCTGAGCCCGACCGACACCAGGGTCGCAACCAGAAACATCTGCAGCACACGCTCGCGCTCGATCCGCGTCAGGTGGTCGATCTCGCCCGACGCGCTTGCCAGCGCGACGGCGCCCACGGCCACGTCATCCTGCATGATCGGGGTTGCCACGGTAAAGACGGTGGTTCCGTCGACCTCGCCACGGCCCGTCTGCGTGCCCGTCTGCAGCGCGGCCTCCACCAGAGCCTGGGCCTGCGCCTCGACGCTCAGCGGTTCGTCGTCCAGAAACACGGCGGCCAACGGTTCGGACACCGCGTTCCAAACTCCGTTGAGCGCATCCGTGATCACGGTCGGCTGATCGGCTCCCACGCCGCCGCCGGGCCGGGCGAGCTGGCCCTCGACCTGCCCCGCCAGGCGCGCGTCGGCGTCGAAGACGAAGACCTCGATGCCTTCCTGCACGTCGAGCCCGGCCAGAGTGCTCTCCACGTCGAGCCCGTCCATGGCCACAAGACTGATGGGCGCGCCGGTCGGCAATTGCGCCTCGAACACGTCGGCGATCAGCTCCACATCGCCCTGAAGCCCGTCGGCGCGCTGCTGCACCAGCCCGTCGCGCGACGAGGTCAGATAGAGGATGCCCAACACCATCACGTTCAGCGCGATCAGGTTGAAGGTGATGATCTTGCGCGTCAGGGACCCGCCGCTGCCGGCAGAAAAGTAGCCGCGCCGCTCGCGCCGCTTGCGGACCTCTTCCTCGACAACGTTTTCCGGCGCCACGAAATCATCGCCCAGAACGACGCCGTCATCGTCCTGCAGCGAATGATCCCGCATGCGTATGCCCTCGGCCAGCGCCATTATTCCTCGTTATACCTGTACCCGATACCGTAGAGCGTCTCGATGGCGGAAAACTCGGAATCGACCATGCGCAGCTTCTTGCGCAACCGCTTGATATGGCTGTCGATGGTCCGGTCGTCGACATAGACCTGATCGTCATAGGCCACGTCCATCAGCTGATCGCGGCTTTTCACGAAGCCCGGGCGCTGCGCCAGCGCCTGCAGCAGCAGGAACTCGGTCACGGTCAGCGACACGTCCTTGCCCTTCCAGCTCACCGCGTGGCGCAGCGGGTCCATCCGCAATTCGCCGCGCTCGATCACCTTGGTGTCCTCGGTTTCGGCCACGACGTTGCCGTCCATCGCGTCCTGGCGCCGCAAAAGCGCGCGGATCCGCTCGACCAGAAGCCGCTGCGAGAACGGCTTTTTCACGTAATCGTCCGCGCCCATGCGCAGGCCCAGAACCTCGTCGATCTCGTCATCCTTGGAGGTCAGGAAAATCACCGGCATCGAGGTCTTCTGCCGCAGCCGCTGCAACAGGTCCATACCATCCATGCGCGGCATCTTGATATCCAGTACGGCCATGTCCGGCAGTTTCTTGTTGAACGCATCGAACGCCTGCTGGCCGTCATTATAGGTCTCGACCTCGAAGCCCTCGGCCTCGAGTGTCATGGACACGGATGTCAGGATATTCCTGTCATCGTCCACAAGGGCGATTCTAGACATTATTGATTTCCTTGTACTGCTCGTTGTGCCTGTTTTTTCTGCTACTATGCCCAAATTCGATCTTTACAATCAATCCTAAACTGCGAATCAGCGGGCGCTTCCGCCACATTTCGCGCGAAAAAATCTAAGGAATGGCTAAATTGACTCAGTTGCGCGACGCCCGCGGCGCGCGGCCGGGCGGGTCCCGGCGGGTTTTGGCCCCGGTCCGCGCGTGATTGCGCTAACGGGTCAAATGGTTGCGCTAACTGCGAAAAACCCGGCTGTTCATATGGGAAAGCGTCGTGTTAAGACGCCCTCGCAACTTTGGTATACATTCCGGTACCGCGACCCGTCGACGGGTCGCCGTACCCTTCAGACCGCGGCCAGCGGTTCAAGCGACAAACGGGAGCGCAGACATGGCAGCAGGACGGGTCAACCCGCAATTCCGCCTCGAGGATCAGGGTATTACCGGGCTTGGAGAGGTGCATTACAACCTGATCGAGCCGGCGCTGATCGAAGCGGCCCTCAAGAAGGGTGAAGGCCGGCTGGGACAGGGCGGCACGTTCCTCGTCTCCACCGGCAAGTTCACGGGTCGCTCGCCCAAGGACAAGCACGTGGTCAAGACCGACAGCGTCGCCGACAGCATCTGGTGGGACAACAACGCCCCGATGACGCCCGCCGCGTTCGACGCGCTTTACGACGACATGATCGCGCACATGCAGGGCCGCGAGTATTACGTGCAGGATCTCGTCGCCGGCGCCGACCCGACCCATTCGATCAACATGCGCATGGTCACCGAACTGGCCTGGCACGGGCTTTTCATCCGCCACATGCTGCGCCGTCCCGAGCGCGCGGAGCTTGACGCGTTCACCGCCGATTTCACCGTGATCAACTGCCCCAGCTTCAAGGCCGATCCGGATCGGCATGGCTGCCGCTCTGAAACGGTGATCGCGCTCAACTTCGACCGCAAGCTGATCCTGATCGCCAACACCGAATATGCGGGCGAGAACAAGAAATCGGTCTTCTCGCTGCTGAATTACATGCTGCCGGAAAAAGGCATCATGCCGATGCACTGCTCGGCCAACCACGCCAAGGGCAACCCCGTGGACACCGCCGTCTTCTTCGGCCTGTCGGGCACCGGCAAGACCACTCTTTCCGCTGATCCCAACCGCACGCTTATCGGCGATGACGAACACGGCTGGTCCGATCGCGGCACCTTCAACTTCGAGGGCGGCTGCTATGCCAAGACGATCCATCTCGACCCCGAGGCAGAGCCGGAAATCTACGCCACGACGCAGATGTTCGGCACTGTGATCGAGAACATGGTCTATGACGAGGAAACGCTCGATCTCGACTTCGCGGACGACAGCCTGACCGCGAACATGCGCTGCGCCTACCCGATGCACTATATCTCCAACGCATCCGAGAACGCGCTTGGCGGGCATCCCAAGAACGTCATCATGCTGACCTGCGACAGCTTCGGCGTTCTGCCCCCCATCGCGCGGCTGACGCCGGCGCAGGCGATGTACCACTTCCTGTCGGGCTTTACCGCCAAAGTGGCAGGAACCGAGCGCGGCGTGACCGAGCCGCAGCCGACCTTCTCCACCTGCTTCGGCGCTCCCTTCATGCCGCGCCGGCCCGAGGTCTACGGCAACCTCCTGCGCGAGAAGATCGCCAAGCACGGCACCACCTGCTGGCTGGTGAACACCGGTTGGACCGGCGGCGCTTACGGTGTCGGCTCGCGCATGCCCATCAAGGCCACCCGCGCGCTCCTGACCGCCGCGCTTGACGGCTCCTTGAACGAGGTCGAGTTCCGCAAGGATCCCAACTTCGGCTTCGACGTGCCGGTCGACGTGCCGGACGTCCCCGAGGTCCTGCTGGACCCGCGCCGCACCTGGGAGAGCGGCGACGCCTACGACGCGCAGGCCGCAAAACTGGTCAAGATGTTCGCCGACAACTTCGAGCAGTACCTTCCTTACATCGACGAGGACGTGCGCGCCGCCGCTATCGGCTGACTCGCGCAGACCACGGACGAAAACAAAACCCCCGCGCCCAGCCAAGGGCGCGGGGGTTTGCTTTTGGGCGGTTCGCGACGCTCTGGCGTCACGCGATGGCGAAGTCGTCCAGCGTGTAGATACCGCCCAGATCGATTGCCGAGGCAAGCTCTGCGGCCACCGCATCGTCCACCGCATAGCCGAGATCGGCCAGCGCGTCGGCAGTCATTTGGGACATGTAGTTGCCGTTGATGTTGAAGACCGTGGTCATGAGTTCATCGCCATATGCATCTTCACTCCAATGGCCGAGGCTGCCTTCGGTCTCGACCTGCGGCAGGGCGCCAGTGTCATCCACCGCGCCGCCGGTATATTCGATGATCGTCGTGCCGTCCTTGGGGTTCTTCGTGCTCAGGTCGGGCACGAAAACCGGGTCGGACAGGAAATCGCGCACGCCCGGAACGCTCCACAGGGTGCCGACCCCCAGCACATGCATCATCTCGTGCAGCGCCAGATCGTCGAGCGACTCGTTGGCCAGTATGAGATCGACATCGTTGGAATCGAAAATGATCTCTCCGGTCACCGTCAGACCATCGGGCGTGGCATTGTCGGACGACCGCACCGAAAGGGGCCGGCCCTGCGCGATCGTGCCGCCCAGCGTGTCAATGCTGGACAGCGAGACGTTGATCGACACGTCGTCGATGCCCTCGTCTTCCGGCAGCCCGGCCGTGATCAGACGCGACAGGTAGTCCGCTGCGGCGGCGATCGCGCTCAGGCTGTCGAGGGTCCAGCCCTCGCCCATGTAGTTCACTTCGATATTGAAGTAATCCGTGGTCAGATCGTCGGCCAGCCCGCTGGTATAGGTGTAGGACACCGTATCGCCGCCACCCCCGCCGGTATCGCCGCCGGGCGTGCCTGACGGCTTGCCGCCGCCGCCACCCTTGTCGTTTTTCGCTTCCGCCCAGGTGAACTGGTCGGCGCTGCTTGCGAAGGGAAGAGTGTCGAAAGATCTCATGCGGGCATCCTGTTTTAAATGAAATTGCGGTGAACCTCAGGGGACAGGCTTGGTTACACATTGGACTATCTGGTGGCGGAAATGTGGCAACTTTGCGTAGCTGTTCGCGGCCGAAACACGGTCCGGACCAATTCCGCGGAATCGTTTCGCAAACGGGTGCCCCGCGGCCCGGCCTGCCGAAGCCGCGCTGCGTCTAAACCCGCAAATCCTACTGCAAAATCAGCCGGGATCCGCGAGACCGCGCGCGACCGCGTTTTGTCATAAAAGCGCCGAACTTGGCATCTAGCGTCTGATCAGACGCCACTGTCCGGTGTCGCTTAAAGGCGGTCTCAACTCATCCCCAATGCGTCGAGACCGCCGCCACTCTCCTTACCGGTATCTCGCGGTCAGTCTTTGGTCGGCTTCAAAAGCGTGCGCACCTGCGCCATCATGCCAGCGTGGCAGTCGGACACCGACAGCTTGTCGAAAACAACATCGCGCAGCGCCCAGGTATAGATCGCGAAAACCGCCTTGGCCGAGACTTTGGGATCAAGGTCGCGGCGCAGTTCGCCGGCCGCGAGGGCCTCGCCGATCAACGACTCCAAAAGCCCCTTGAACCTCGCCCTGTCCAGGGTGTTCTCTCTCTCGGTGTCCAAGGGCCAGACCCAGGAATAGGATTGCATGATCGCCAGAAGGCGCGGGTCGCTGGCGTCCTCCTCGGCCCAGAGGCGCAGCATGTCCGACAGCCGGTGCACCGCGCGCCCGCCGCCCTCGGCGATCCGCAGGCTGGCCTCGTATTGCGGTGCGTTATTCTCGCGGATGATCTGATAAAGCAGCCCGGGCTTGCCGCCGAAATAGACGTTGATCATCGAATGCGTCACGCCGGCCTCCCGCGCGATCTCGGTGACCGGGACATCATCATAGCCATGCTCTGCAAACAGCCGTTTGGCCGCCGCAATAAGCTTGCCGCGGGTCTCTTCTCTTTTCTTGTCTTTAAGTGTCTGCCGGTCGCGCCGACCCGATTTCGTCTGCCTCATAGCCCAGACATGACAATGTGACGTCACGTCAGTCAATCGCATTAATACTAACATTGTTAATAATATTCTTGATTTACGCATTTCGAATTGCCACATAGGCCATGTCGGAAGGCCGGACCCAAACGTTGCCAGAATCGCAACCCCACGGTGACACGGTCCGTGCTTTCCGGCGCCTCACACCGAAAAGCTCTGCCGGACCTCAAACCTTGGAAACCATTATTGTCATTTGCATAATCGCCTATTTCGTGGCGCGGTCCGGCGGGATGAGAGGTGGCCCACGGCACTCCTCACGCCCCTCCCCACGCCCAGCCCCGGCGCCGCGACCTGCAGATCGGCCACGGCCCATCGACGCGAGCGCCGCAAGACGACCCTCCGGTAAGCCGGTCATTCGTGGCGCAGCCTACGTGATTGACGGGGACACGCTGCGCATCCGAAAGACCCAAGTCCGCCTCTACGGCATCGATGCCCCGGAACTGAACCACCCCTATGGCGAAAAGGCCAAATGGGCCTTGTTCGGCCTCTGCAAGGGCAAGACCGTCCAGGCCGAAATCGTCGACGTCGATCATTATGGCCGCAAAGTCGCGCGCTGCACACTCGAAGACGGCCGCGATCTGTCCGCCGAAATGGTAAAGCTCGGGCTGGCGATCGATTGGCCGAAATTCTCGGGCGGCAAATACCGCGCGCTGGAGCCGCCCAAAGTCCGCAAAAGGCTCTGGCTCGCCGACGCCCGTCAAAAGGGCCGGATAGACCTCTGGTACGACTTCGAGGTGCACCAGCACCGCTGACCGGCCGTTCGTCGAGCCCGGTATCGGAAACGGCCAGCCGCTCCGTCACCGCTGGCGCTTCCCACTCGAGCACAAAAAAACGCCCGCGCAATCGGCACGGGCGTCCTCATATCGAAAGAAACGTGGCCTCAGCCCGGCAGCGACCCGTCCAGCACGTAGCGCAGGATTTCGACCACCTGCTCGGGTTCCCGCGTCACGGCCAACGCGGCGGCGTCCACCTCTTTCAGCGCATGGTCATGCTCCGGCGGCTGCAGGATAATGAGCGACTTGCCCAGCGCACTCGCATAGCCCGCATCAAACGCCGCGTTCCACTGCTTGTACTTGTCCCCGAACCGCACCACCACGACATCGGCGTCGGCAATCCCCTTGCGGGTGCGGATCGCATTGACCATCGCCCCCTTGTGGTCGTGCCAGTACTTGTTGTCTTCCGCCCCGAGGATCGCCACACCGCAATCATCGCTCGCGCCATGATCCGTCACCGGCGCGTTGAACGTCACGTCAAGCCCCTTGGCCCCGTCGACGATCCGCTCCCGCCAATCGGTATGGATTTCCCCGGAAAGATACACGTTCAGGCCCATCACTGTCTCCTTTGTCCTTGTCAGAAGCCGACGTAACGCCCGCTCCGTCGAAATCCAGTCTCAGCTGCGCAGGACGCCGCCGGTGGCCTTCTCGACCTTCTCGACGATTTTCCTGGCGACCGCCTCGATATCGGCATCCTTCAGCGTCTTATCCGTCGGCTGCAGCCGCACGGTCAGGGCAAGGCTTTTCTTGCCCTCGCCCAGCGACCCGCCGATGAACTCGTCGAAGATCCGCACATCGGAGATCAGCGCCTTGTCCGCACCAGCCGCGGCATTGACGAGGTTGAGCGCCTCGACATCCGCATCGACGACGAAGGCGAAATCACGCTCGACCGCCTGCAGGTCGCTGACCTGCATCGCGCCCCGGCTCGCGCCCGCCTGCCGCGGCAGCGGCACCTCGCCGGGATAAAGCGTGAAGGCCACCGCCGGGCCTTTGACGTCCATTGCGCGCAGAACCTTCGGATGCAGCTCGCCAAAGACGCCCAGCACCTTCTTCGGTCCCAGGCAGATCCGCCCGTGCCGCCCCGGATGCCACCAGGCCGGTCCCTCGCGCAGGATCTGCACCTTCGCCGGCGCGCCAAGCGCGGCCAGGATGGCCTCGGCATCGGCCTTCACGTCGTAAAGATCGACGGCGCGCTGCGCCTTGTGCACATCGCGCGGGCCGGTCTTGCCCACCAGAAGCCCCGCGATCTGCACATGCTGCTCGCCCGGCTCACCGCCCGAAAACGCGTGGCCCAGCTCAAAAAGCGCCAGATCGGCCTGCCCCCGGGCCTGGTTGCGTGCGGCGGCCTGCAACAGCCCCGGCAGCAGGTCGGGCCGCATATGGCTCATCTCCGAACTGATCGGGTTGGCCAGCATCGTGGCGTCGCCGCCGCCCCCGAAAAGCGTGGCACTGGCCTTGTCGATGAAGGAATAGGTCACGCATTCGTTGTAGCCGAGCTCCGCCGCCATCCGCCGCGCCGCGCGCTCGCGCCTCTGCGCAACGCTCAGGATCGGCTTCGGCACACCGGGCTGCACCCGCGCCATCGGCCTGCCCTGCAGCTTGGTCAGCGACGCGATCCGCGCCACCTCTTCCACCAGATCGGCCTCGCCCTGGATATCGGGGCGCCAGCTTGGCACATGGGCGGTGTTGCCTTCCATCCGGAATCCCAGCCGTGTCAGGGTCTGACGCTGCTCGGCTTCGGGGATCTCCATGCCAACCAGGGACTGCACCCGCGCGGCGTCCAGCGTGTAGGCGCGCCGCACATCCGGAACGGTGCCCGCCTGCACAAGGTTCGACGCCTCGCCGCCGCAAAGATCGAGGATCATCTGCGTGGCCAGCGCATGCCCCTCGCCGTTGAACGCAGGATCAATCCCCCGCTCGTTGCGATAGCGCGCATCCGAGTTGATCTTGAGCGCCCGGCCCGTGTGTGCGATCTGCACATGGTCCCACACGGCCGCCTCGAGAAACACGTTCGTGGTTTCCTCGGTCACACCGGTCGCCAGACCGCCCATGATCCCGGCCACGCTCTCGATCCCGTTGTCGTCCGAGATGACGACCTGTCCCCGGGAAAACGTATAGGTCTTCTCGTCGAGCCCCACCATGGTCTCGCCGCCCTTGGCACGGTGCACCCGCAGGTTGCCCACGACCTTGTCGGCGTCGAAGACATGCAGCGGGCGGTTGCGGTCGTAGGTGAAGAAATTGGTGATGTCGACAAGCGCCGAAATCGGCCGCAGCCCGATGGCGCGCAGCCGGTCCTGAAGCCATTGCGGGCTCGGGCCGTTCTTCACGTTGCGGATCAGGCGGCCGGCGAAGACGAAACAGCCCTCCTTGCGCGTGTCATCGTCGATGCTGACGGTGATCGGGCACGGGTACTGCCCTTCGACATGGGCAGAGGGCGCGGGCTTCATCTCGCCCAGACCGCGCGCCGCAAGATCAAGCGCGATGCCTCGCACGCCCAGCGCGTCGGGGCGGTTGGGCGTGATGGCGATCTCGATCACCGGGTCGACGCGTGCCGGCTCATGCGCCGCCAGCCAGTCGGCGAAGCTCTCGCCGACTTCGCCGGACGGCAGCTCGATAATGCCGTCATGCTCCTCGGACAGCTCCATCTCGCGTTCGGAACACATCATACCGTGGCTTTCCACGCCACGGATCTTGCCCACGCCGATGGTCGTGTCGATACCCGGCACGTAGACGCCCGGCTTGGCCACGACGACGGTGATGCCCGCACGCGCATTGGGCGCACCGCAGATGATCTGCGTCCGCCCCTCGCCGGTCTCGACCTGGCAGACCCGCAGCCGGTCGGCGTCGGGATGCTGTTCCGCCTCGATCACCTTGCCGATGGTAAAATCCCGCAGCCGCGCCGCCGGGTCGCTTATGTCCTCGACCTCGAGACCGAGATCGGTCAGCGCCTCGGCGATTTCCCCGACGCTCGCGTTGGTGTCCAGATGATCCTTGAGCCAGGACAGGGTGAATTTCATGTCCGTCTTTCCATCGCTGCTGTGATGCGTTCCGCGCGCTTTAGCCGATCTGCGCCACGGGGGAAAGGCCCGGAGACGCGGTGGCACGCGCGCCTTGCGATCAAAGCGACAGCAAACCGCGCCGCACCAGGTTGAGGCCCGCGATCACCAGCACCGCCAGCGTCAGGCGGCGGAACATGGCCTGATCGATCCGGTCCTGGATGCGCAGACCCAGCCACATGCCGCCAAGGGCGGGCAGAATCAACGTCGCCGACAGTGGCACCGTGGCCGGGTTCAGAACCCCCGACCCGAGATGCGCGCCCAGAAGCGCCACGGCGCCCAGCCCGTAGATCACGCCCTGAATACGCATCTGCTCGGTCTTCTCGGTCTGCAGCGCGGTCAGCATCGCCACGGTGGGCGGCCCCCAGACACCCGAGATGCCCCCGAAAACACCGGCGACCGCGCCGATGCCCGCCTCGACGCGCCAGCCCGGACGCGGCGGCAGGCGCAACGGCCGTCCAGCCAGCGAGAAGGCCGCGTAAACGACGATCGGCACGCCAATCAGCAAAAGCATCACGGCCTGGCTCATCACCGCCACCAGCTGCGCCGAGGCCAGCATGAACACCAGCCCCGCGAGCAGGAACACCCGAAACCGCGCGAGAGAGCCGGCGGCGGCGCGCACGCCCTGCCGCAACGCCTGCCAGCCATTCGTGAATAGCGTGGGAAGGATCACGCCCGCCAGCGCGACCTCGGGCGGGGCGATCGAGCTCAGGCCGGAAATCAGCACCATCGGCATGGCAAAACCGACCACGCCCTTGACCACGCCGCCGGCCATGGCCACGGCAGCGGCGAAAAGCATCAGGACCGGCCAGTTTGCGCCCAGAAGTGTCTCCATGGCCCGTCTCCTACCATTTTTCCTGCGCCGCGCACGGCCTAAATGGTGTATCCTGAAAGGCAAAGGTTAACGCCGCCCGGCAGGTTCATGCCGCAGCGCGGCGGTGTACAGCCTGTGTACAGGATGTGTACGCAGATCATACCGCCCCTTCCACGGTCGGTGGGCGCCTTAACACACAGGGCGTTGCGCCGGCGACCGCGACAGGTTGGCGCAAGATAAGAATAAAAAGGGCCTCGCTTTGGCAAAATAGTTGCGCTGCGACTGCGAAATAGCTAGGACGGGGCGGACTTGGAAAAGGATGTGATTCATGGCGCATGACGGACAGGACCTTTCACTCGACGCACCGGTGGTCCTCGAGGATCTTCTGAGCCTGACAGCCGCCGCTGTCGGCCCGGCCGAGGCCGTGCTCGAACAGGCCAAGGCGGCGTTGCGAGACCGGGTCGTGGTCGAGGGCCGTGTGTCGGGCGCCGCCGTCGAGGCGCACCAGACCGCGTGTCACGGTCTGGCGTGGATGGCCACCTATGTCGAGGCGCTGCGCCAGATGCAGAACTGGGCCAAGCGTCTGGAGAGCCAAGGAAGTTTCGGCGAGGTCGAGCAGCTTATCCTGCAGATCGCCTTTGGCGAATACCTCCATCACATCGCGGGCGGCATCCCGATGAACCAGAGCGAATTTGTGCGTCTGGCCGATCTGGGCCTCGGCTGGGACGCGCTCTCGGGCTTTCAGGCCGCCGAGGTGCAGACGCTGATGGCGCGCGGCAATTCGCAGGGCGCCCGCACCCGTCTGGTCGAACTGATGCAGGAACGCTCGGCAGAGATCACCGTGGGCAAATCCGGCCTCGATGACGAGCTGGAGATGATCCGCGAACAGTTCCGCCGCTTCTCCGTTGAAAAAGTCGAACCGCACGCGCACGACTGGCACCTCAAGGATGAGCTCATCCCGATGGAAGTCATTGAAGAACTTGCGGAAATGGGCGTCTTCGGCCTCACGATCCCCGAGGAATTCGGCGGCTTCGGCCTGTCCAAGGCCTCCATGTGCGTGGTCTCCGAAGAGCTTAGCCGCGGCTATATCGGCGTGGGCTCCCTCGGCACCCGGTCCGAGATCGCGGCGGAACTCATCATCGCCGGCGGCACGCAAGAGCAGAAGGAAAACTGGCTGCCCAAGCTGGCCAGCGCCGAGATCCTGCCGACGGCTGTCTTTACCGAACCCAATACCGGCTCCGACCTTGGCGCGCTGCGTACACGCGCTGTTAAGGATGAGAACGGAGATTACCGCATCACCGGCAACAAGACGTGGATCACCCATGCCGCACGGACCCATGTGATGACGCTTCTGGCGCGCACCGATCCGGACTCGAAAGACCATCGTGGCCTCTCGATGTTCCTGGCCGAAAAGACGCCGGGCACCGACGAGGCCCCCTTCCCCACCGATGGCATGACCGGCGGCGAGATCGAGGTGCTGGGCTATCGCGGCATGAAGGAATACGAGCTTGGCTTCGACAACTTCCACGTCAAGGGCGAGAACCTGCTCGGCGGCGAAGAAGGCAAGGGGTTCAAGCAGTTGATGGAAACGTTCGAATCGGCGCGGATCCAGACAGCCGCCCGCGCCGTGGGCGTTGCGCAATCCGCGCTCGACATCGCCATGCGCTATGCCATCGACCGCAAGCAGTTCGGCAAATCGCTGATCGAGTTTCCCCGCGTCTCGGGCAAGCTCGCCATGATGGCGGTCGAGATCATGGTCGCGCGGCAGCTCACCTATTTCTCGGCATGGGAAAAAGACAACGCGCGCCGCTGCGATCTCGAGGCCGGCATGGCCAAGCTCTTGGGTGCCCGCGTGGCCTGGGCGGCGGCGGATAACGGGCTGCAGATCCACGGCGGCAACGGCTTCGCACTCGAATATTCGATCAGCCGCGTGCTCTGCGATGCGCGTATCCTCAACATCTTCGAGGGTGCCGCCGAGATTCAGGCACAGGTGATCGCGCGCCGCCTGCTCGCCTGAGCTTCACTCGGCCCAGATATTCTTGCAGACCCCGTCGGGCCACCCGGCGGGGTCTTTTTTCGGCAGGTGCTTTTCGCAATTGGCAAGCGCAACCTTTTCCGCTGCCCCCTTGCTCATCTGGCCCCACGCCATACCCCAATCGCCCCGGTTGGATAGCGCGACCGCTTTCGGCACGGGCTTGTATGTGTACTCGCCCAGTGCGCGCGCCGTGGTATAGGACAGGCTGAAACCATCGACCTGAACCGGCGTTTCCGGGGTAATCCGCAACACGATCCGGCAGTCAGACGCATGTTCGGTGCAACGCCGAAGCGCCAGCGCCTCTGCCAGATCAATGTCCGCATGATTGTCCGCCCACCCAAAAGCGCCTGTGTCGCTCAACGCGAAGGCGGCGGCATAGGCGCTCTCTTTCAGAAGCTGCAGATACACGTCTGCAGCCTCTCCACCTTCCGGCGGGGGGCCGGTCTCCTCGATTATAGCCTTTGAAATATAAGGGTTTTCCGCCTCATCTCCGGTGCCGGACGCATCGTTTGCGCCGGTCAAAACCAACCCGGCGACCACAACGGCAGCAATCGACAGACCAAAAGACAACGGCGTTTTCATGCCGGGCAGGCTGTCACGCCCTCATGGTTATTTCGGGAAGGAATCGGTACCATTTCAAGACGTCCGCGTCCCCTATGCCCTGAACTCGACACGCACCGGCACGAGCCCATCCACGCTGCCCTCAAGCCGGCTGCCGGGGTGCACCGCGCCCACGCCGGCGGGTGTGCCCGTCATGATCAGATCGCCGGGAAGCAGCGTGTAAAGCTTTGAAAGGTCAGAGATTATCTCGGGCACCGACCAGATCATGTCACTTAGCGGCGCAGCTTGTACCCGGGCGCCGTCATGCTCAAGCCAGATCGTCTGCGCGCCGATGGCACCGAAGGCTTCCTTGCGTGTGACCGGCCCCAGAATGGCGGCGTTCTCGAAATCCTTGCCGACGTCCCACGGGCGGCGCAGATGCTTGGCCACGGCCTGCAGGTCGCGGCGGGTCAGGTCGATCCCGCAGGCATAGCCGAATACGGCGTCCATTGCGGCCTCCGGGTCCACCTGCCGCGCCTCTGCGCCGATCGCGACGCAGAATTCCATCTCGTAGTGGCAATCTTGGGTCGCAACGGGATAGTCGATCACGCTGCCGGTATGACACAGGCACTGGGCCGACTTGGTGAAATAGAAAGGCGCCTCGCGATCGACCTCGTTGCCCATTTCAATCGCGTGGGCGGCATAGTTCCGTCCGACGCAGAAGATACGCCGCAACGGGAAAAGCGGGCCTTCCCCCTCGACCGGAATGGCCGGTTGCTGGGGCGGCTCGAAAACGAAATCAAGAGACATGGCGCGGACTCCTTTGGCACTGACCTGCCTTATGCGGGCGGCGACGCGACTTGTCAAAAGCCTCTCCAAGGTTCGGTCAATGACCACGAAACGGGCAGTGTCGGCAAATTCCGATCGACGAGAGCATGGGGCGGTTCGCCGGCCTTGCATTGGACAATACGCAGGCGTATCCCTCGCGCATGGCTCAACGTTCCACGCGACTCGGTCCTCACGACTGGCTTGCCGCCGGCAGGTCGGCACTATGCGATGCAGGGCCTTCAGCGCTCAAGGCGGAACCCTTGGCGGTACGCCTCGGGGTCTCAAAAGGCTCGTTTTACTGGCATTTTCGGGATGTTCCGGCGTTTCAGGACATCCTGCTCTCGGAATGGGAGACCGACGCCGTCTCACGCGCCGCGCGCACCGATGGCACACCGGTGGCGCAATTGCGCGCCCTTGCACAAGATCTCGCGGATCCCGATCCCACAGACCGGGCGGTGCGAAGCTGGGCACAGGGCCATGACGGCGCGCGCGCGGCCGTCGAACGCGTCGATACCGCCCGGATCACCCTGTTACACGAACTTCTGCGCGAGACCGGTATCGCCAATCCCGAAATGGCGCGTATCGTCTACGCCGCCGCGGTCGGCATGACCGCGCTCGATAGAACCGGACCAAGCGACAACCGCAACGCCATGGGATCACTCGTCGATCTTGTGCTCGCGCTGCGCTGAGCCACCGGCCACCTTAAGACGTCTCGCCGATCCGCGCGCGAAGCCGATCCACGAACCGTGCCCTCGCGCCAGGCAAGGGCGTATTGCCAAGATCGGGCGCAAGGTGATTGGCGAGGAAATAACCCGTCACGCGCAAACCCTCTTCTATGTCGCGATCCTCTCCGCCTGCGCCGATCAGGCAAGCGGGTAAGGGCAAAAGCTTGTCCGCCCACTGGCCTGCCCCGGCCCGCGAAACAGCGCGTCCCGTGCGTGGAGAAATGAAGCTCAGATCGTTGGCCTGCGCGCCCATCACCGCGCAGGTCGAGAGATCGAGGCCAAATCCCATGTCCTCAAGCAGCACCAACTCCCAGCGAAGATAGGCCAGAGGCCAAATCTCGTCCTGTCCCAGCAGGTCGAGCAATTGCTCGGTTTGCGCATAGAGCCGCGGATGCGCTTCACGCTCGGGCAGGGCGAAAAGAAGCAGGGCAGAGACGGCATTCAGCCCCGCAAGCGCCAGCCGGTCCCCCATCGACACCGCTGCGCGCGAACGCACCGGTTCTACGGCGAACGTGCCGAGATGATCCTCCAGCCGTGCCCGCCATGTCAGATCGAGCTGCGCGCCGGGCTGCAGGATCGGCGCCAGCTTACGAGAGGCGCCGCCGCGCACGATCCCCGCATGGCGGCCGTGGGCAGGCGTGAAAACCTCGATGATGGCGGACGACTCGCCATGTCGCCTGCTGGCAAGCAGGATCCCCTGATCACGCCACTCCATACCGCCCTTTCCAGATCTGCCATCGCTATTGAATACCTGTTTGCAAGGAATACCAACCCCGCGCGGCAGGCCCGGGAGAGAGGACCGCGTCAGCGCACCGAAACAACCGTACACGCGGCCTGCTGGACGACCTTATGCGCGACACTGCCTAAAAGCGCCGTCTTGAGCCGTCCAAGGCCACGGTGACCGACCACGACGATGTCCGCCCCGGCGTCTGCTGCCATATCCAGAATCGCGTCCGCCGCGTCTCCCTCAGAGGACACGGTCGTCACCCTTTCGGCCTCGCGCGCCTTGGCCCGATCGGCCGCGCGCGCAAGCGTTTCCTCCCCGATCAGAGTAATCACGCGAACGCTATCGTTACCGGGGCGCGTTTCTTCGAAAAGACCCAGCATGGTGTCGGGCACGTTGGCGAAATCGAACCCGGCCTTGCGGGTCACATGCTCGACGAGATGCTCCACGTCGGCCATGCGCGCAAGCTCTTCACTTGCGCGTCCGTATTGCAGGACGTGACCGATGGTCAAAGGTACGCCGAATTTCGCAGCGACGTCCGCGGCCATGTCCACCGCCTTGTTGGCCGTCTCGGACCCGTCGGTGGCAACGAATACATGGGTTGTCATCTATCCTCTCCCCTGTCTTGAAGATGGGATGAGAGGTTATGGCACAGGTACCGATGACGCCTTGATTCCGGTCAAACCGGCTTACTCCGACATCCCCGGCTCATCCAGAAGATGCCGACCCTGCCGATCCTCGACCTCGATGACCCAAAGATCGGGGTCGAAGCCGCGTTGTCGCGCCACCGCCGCGTCGACCTCTGACTCCTGACCTTCGGCCAAGGTAATCCAATGGCGCATGTCGCGCATCACGTCGAACGATCGCTGGAAAAGCTGCGCGCGACCATCCAGAGTGTTGAGCTTGACCAGAACCGCGCCGGCGGTGTCGTCGCCGTGGGACGTTACGAAGGCAGGAATATCTCGCACCCTGAGCCTTGCAAGATAGGCCTGCACCCAGAATTGCGCCGTCAGGCGCGTCACCCGTTGCCGTCCTTGAAATCAAGCCCCATTTCGGAATATCGTTCCGCCTCGTCCAGCCAACCGGGCCGTACTTTCACCTGCGTGAAAAGATGGATGCGGCGCCCGAGAAACTCTTCAAGTTCCGCCCGCGCCGCCTGACTGACAGCCTTTATCGTCTCGCCCTTGCGGCCCAGAACGATGCCCTTGTGCCCATCGCGCGTCACATAGATGATTTGGTCGATCCGGGCCGAGCCATCCTCGCGCTCTTCCCAGTTTTCCGTCTCGACAGTAAGCTGATACGGCAACTCCTGATGCAGGCGCAGGGTCAGCTTTTCTCGCGTGATCTCGGCGGCGATCATGCGCATCGGCAGATCGGCGATCTGGTCCTCGGGGTAAAGCCACGGCCCCTCCGGCATCTCGCCCGCGAGCCACTTGCGCAGGTCTTCGACACCATACCCGCGTTCGGCAGAGATCATGAAGGTCTCGACGAAGCCATAGCGCTCGTTGAGGTCCTTGGTGAGGCCAAGCAGCGCTTCGGATTTCACCCGGTCGATCTTGTTGATCGCCAATGCCACGCGCTTGCCGCGGGGCAATTCGGCAAGGCCTTCCAGAATTCGCTCGACGCCCTCGGTGATCCCGCGATGCGCCTCGACCAGAAGCACGATCAGATCGGCATCCGCGGCCCCGCCCCACGCGGCTGCCACCATCGCCCGGTCAAGCCTGCGGCGCGGCGCGAAAAGCCCCGGCGTATCGACGAAGACCAGTTGCGCCTCGCCCGCGATCGCGACACCGCGAATACGCGCGCGGGTGGTCTGGACCTTGTGCGTCACGATGCTGACCTTCGCGCCGACCATCCGGTTGAGCAGCGTGGATTTGCCCGCATTGGGCTCTCCGATCAGGGCGATAAAACCGGCGCGGGTCGTCATGGGGCAATCCTGTGTTGCATGGGCTTCCCCTACCTTATCCCTTCGCGTGACGCCAGATGGCTTGGTGTGTTCAAAAGACCGCGTGATCGCCCCGATCCACCTTCGCTTCCCCGGACGCAAGCCTGCGGTAAAAATCAGACAACGTCTCATCCCCGAATTCCGGTGTGGCATCGGCGTCATAGCCGCCAGCCTTCTCGTTCCAGACCAGCATTGACTCGGTTGCGTAGTAAATCCCGATCTTGGCCAACTCTGCCTTGGCGCGGGCTTTGGCGCTTACCATCCCGAGGGTCGTCAGCCCACCCACGATCCCGCGCAGAAGGCCCGGCGGCACATGACGGAATTTCGGCGCCAGCCCTGCCGCCGCGAACAAGGCTTCTCCCTGCTCCAAAGGGGTCAGCGCCGGACCCGGCCCGCCGACCGGCAAAATCCGATTGTCAGATGGCCCACCTTCCACGCAGCGGGTCAGAAACCGGGCCAGGTCGGAATCGGAAATCGGCTTGCAGGCGGTCAATCGGCCATCGCCGAAAACCAGAAAGGGCTTGTCGCGCCTGATCCGGTCCAACTGACCCGAAAGGCTTTTGAAGAACGCCGTGGGCCGAACGATGGAATAGGTCAGGCCCGATGCGGCTAACTCGCCTTCAAAAGCCAGCTTGGCGCGTTGGAATTCAAGCTTCGGGCGCTGCACGCAAATCGCAGACAACAATACGAAACGTGGCACGCCCGCTGTCTTTGCCGCGCGCAACGCGTTGCAATTGAGCCCGTGATCTACCGCCCAAGCGTCCGCGGGCGCCCCGCTCCGCGAGGCAAGACAGCTCAGGACCACATCGCAAGTATTGGCCTTCAAGACCCCGGTCAGAAAGCTTTCGTCCTCCAGCCGTCCGATCTCGACCTTGAAGGGACAAGGCGTCGTCGGCTTGCTGCGCAAAACCGCGACAACGCTATGGCCCGCCTCGTGCAAGGCCGTCGCGGCGGCTTGACCAATTGTGCCGCTGCCCCCCAGCAGCATCACACGGCGGCGCGCCGTGTCGGACCGCCAGCCCGGCGCGTAGATCGCCTCAACCGACATCGCTTTCCTCTCTGGCCGGTGTAGACCGGCGCGCTTGCTCCTCAATTCAGCATCTTCAACCGGCTTGGTCGACGCAATGCTCAAATTGGCGGCACGGGCTTGACCTTTGACGCGGCACACCCGTTCCTCTCTAGTGTTAACGCTTGGTGGGAATCGAAACTTCTTTTACCAATCGGTAAAAGAATTTTTGGTCATAACAACAACAGGGATGATGAAGATGACGCCATTCAACAAACTGGGTGTGTCGCGGCGCGGACTGCTGCTTGGAGGATCTGCGGCACTGGCAGGCGCGAGCCTCGCACCACGGATGCCTTTTGCTGCAGAACCGATCAAGACGGCGGGGCTCTATACCGTGCCGGTCGAACAACAATGGGTCAGCCGCATCCATATCGCTGCCGAAGCAGCCGAAGCGGCAGGACAGCTCGATTACAGCTTTACCGAAAACATCGCCAATACCGACTATCCCCGCGTCATGCGCGAATATGCCGAAAGCGGTGTGAAGCTGATGATCGGCGAAATTTTCGGCGTCGAGCAGGAAGCGCGCGAGGTCGTGGCGGAGTATCCCGACGTGTCCTTCCTGATGGGGTCGTCCTTTTTGCATGATCCCGAGCTGCCCAACCTCGCGGTCTTCGACAACTACATTCAGGACGCAAGTTATCTGTCGGGCATCATCGCAGGCGCGATGTCGGAGACCGGCAATATCGGCATGGTCGGCGGCTTCCCAATTCCCGAGGTAAACCGCCTGATGCATGCCTTCATGGCCGGTGTGCGCGAGATGAAACCGGAGGCGACCTTTCAGGTCAGCTTCATCGGGTCGTGGTTTGATCCGCCGAAGGCCAAGGAAACCGCGTTTGCCATGATCGATAACGGTGCCGACCTGCTTTACGCCGAACGCTTCGGCGTCTCCGACGCGGCGCAGGAACGCGGCATTCTCGCCATTGGCAACGTGATCGACACGCAGCCCGATTATCCTGATACGGTTGTCGCCTCGGCGCTCTGGCATTTCGAGCCCACGCTGCACGTGGCCATCCAGAAGGTCATGGAAGGAGAATTCGAAGCCGACAATTACGGGATCTACTCGTTCATGAAATACGGCGGCTGCTCGCTGGCACCGCTCGGCACGTTTGAGGGCAAGGTCCCGCAAGACGCCATGGACCTTGTCAACCAGCGGCGCGAGGCGATCAAGGCCGGCGAGTACACGGTCGAGATCAACGACGAGGAACCGAAATCCTCGTGAACCAAGACAAGACCGGGGCGCAGAGCGAGACAGTTCTGCGCCTCAACGGGATTACCAAACGCTTCGGCGCGCTCGTCGCCAATGACGCCATCAGCCTCGATCTGAGGCGCGGTGAGGTCGTGGCCCTGCTGGGCGAAAACGGCGCGGGCAAGACGACGCTTATGAATATCCTTTTCGGTCATTACGTCGCCGATGCGGGCCACGTCGAGGCGTTCGGCGAACCCCTGCCCCCCGGTCAACCCCGTGCCGCGCTGGAGGCCGGGATCGGCATGGTGCATCAACATTTTACGCTGGCCGATAACCTGACCGTCACGGAAAACATCCTTCTCGGCACGGTGCCGCTCTGGCGTATGGGGCTCGGGCTTGGCCAGGCGAAGGCGCGGATTGCGCAGCTGTCCAAGGATTTTGGCCTTTCAGTGCATCCTGACGCCAAGGTGGGCACGCTGACAGTGGGCGAGCGCCAGCGGGTGGAAATCCTCAAGGCGCTTTACCGCGACGCCAAGATCCTTATCCTCGACGAACCCACCGCCGTTCTGACGCCACAAGAGACCGACGCGCTGTTCGAAACCCTGCGCAAGGCCGTGGCGCTTGGCCTGTCCATCGTCTTCATCAGCCACAAGCTGCACGAGGTCACGGCCATCGCCGATCGCTGCGTGGTGCTGCGCCATGGCAAGGTTGTGGGCGAGGTCAACACCGCCGACACCGATCGCCACGCGCTTGCTTCGTTGATGGTTGGCGCCGAGATCACGCCGCCCGAGGTTTCGCCCGCAACGCCTGGTCGGGCGCTTTTGCAGTTGCGAGATGTCAGCACGCCAAGCGAAGGCGCGGTACCGGGGCTCGACCACGTAACCCTCGATCTGAAGGCGGGCCAGATCACCGGACTGGCCGGCGTGTCAGGCAACGGGCAGGCGGCGCTGTCCGATCTCATCTCCGGCCTTCGCATGCCCCAAAACGGGGCCATGATCATCGGCGGCGCCGACCAAGCTACATGGTCTCCCCGCCTCGCCGTGCATGCCGGCATCGCCCGCATCCCCGAGGATCGCCATCATACCGGCACCATCGCCGATTTCGATCTGACCGAGAATACCATCTTGGAGACCTACATGGATCCACCGGTCAGCCACGCGGGATGGATGAACTGGTCGGCTGCCGAAAACATGGCGCAGGAAGTGATCGACGCCTACGACGTGCGCTGCCCCGGCCCTTCCACGCGCATCCGCCTCTTATCTGGCGGAAACATGCAGAAGCTGATCCTCGGCCGGGTGCTGGAACGGAACCCGAAGGTGATCCTTGCCAACCAGCCCGTGCGCGGCCTCGATATCGGCGCTATCACTTACGTGCATAACCGCCTTCTGGCCGCGCGGGACGCCGGCGCGGCGGTACTGCTGATCTCCGAGGACCTCGACGAAATCATCCAGCTCTCGGACGTGATCCACGTCATTTCCGAGGGCCGCCTCTCGCCCGAATTCCCGCGCGGCGCCAAGACACCCGCAGAGTTGGGTCTCTGGATGGCCGGGCAAGGTTTCGACGGGGACGCCCATGCGGCTTGAGCCCATAGCCCATCCCTCGCTCGCGCGCAGGCTGGGGTTTCCGGCGGCGGCCCTTGGCCTGACCGTCGTTGTGGCCTCGCTGCTGGCGCTCATCGCGGGCGCCAACCCCTTTGCCACGCTGGGGCTGATCCTGAAGGGCGCGGCGGGATCCAAGTTCGCCCTGCTGGAGACGCTGAACCGCGCGACGCCGCTGATCTTCACGGGGCTGGCCGTCGCCGTGGCCTTTCGCGCCAAGCTCTGGAACATCGGCGCCGAGGCACAGCTTTACGGCGGTGCGATCATCACAGTCGTGGTGGGCACCTCGGCCTTGGCCGCGCTGCCCACCCTGCCCTTGCAGTTTCTCATGGGCTTTAGCGCCGCTCTTATCGGCGCGCTGATCCTGCTCGGCCCGGTCCTGCTCAAGACCCGTTTTGGCGTCGACGAGGTCGTGACCACGCTTCTCCTGAACTTCATCATGCTTCTTTTCGTCTCCTACCTGCTGGAAGGCCCAATGAAGGACCCGATGGGCATGGGCTGGCCCAAGTCAGAGGCGCTCGACCGATCCGCCCGTCTTCCAAGAATCGTAGATGGGCTGCGGCTTCACTGGGGTTTTGCGCTGGGGATCATCTGCGCCTTTGCGGTCTGGATCATTCAGACCCGCACGACCCTTGGCTACGAGATCCGCGCCGTTGGCCTCAACATCCGGGCGGCGCGCTTCGCCGGAATCCCGGTCAACGCCGTGCTGGTCAAGACGGCGCTGCTGTCCGGTGGACTAGCCGCGCTTGCGGGCTTTTCCGAGGTCTCTGGCCTCAAAGGTCATCTCAGCCTCGATCTGTCGCCCGGCTTTGGCTACACCGGCATCATTGTCGCGATGCTGGCGCTTTTGCATCCCCTCGGCGTCGTCGTATCGGCCGTATTCGTGGCGGGCGTCTTCGTCGGCTCCGACTCCATGAGCCGTGCCGCCGACGTGCCCACCTATATCGCCGACATGCTCATGGCGATTGCGCTTCTCTTCATGGTGCTCGCGATCCTGCTCAGTCGGGTGCGGGTCGTGCGCGGATGATGGAGGTGCTCGATATCCTCTTGTCGGCCAGCTTTTGGGCCGCCGCAGTGCGCATCGCCTCGCCGCTCATCTTCGCCACGATGGGAGAGATCATCTGCGAACGCGCGGGTGTGCTTAATCTTGGGATCGAGGGCATCATGGTGATCGGCGCCTTCGCGGGCTGGATGGCGGTCTATCAGGGCGCGCCGCTTTGGTCCGGGGTCGCGGTAGCGATGCTGGCGGGCATGCTCTTTGGCCTTCTGCACGCCACGCTCACTGTTCCCTTTGGCCTCTCGCAGCACGTCGTCGGGCTTGGCGTGACTCTTCTGGCGACCTCGACAAGCTATTACGCCTATCGCCTGATCCTGCCCGAGGTGTCGTCGCCGCCAAAAATCGAGCCTTTCCAGCCATTCGAAATACCGATCCTGGCCGATATTCCGATAATCGGAGAAGCGCTATTCGCGCAGACACCTCTGACCTATGCCGCCTTCGGGCTTGCGGCACTCGTTGCATTCGCGCTTTACCGTACACCGCTTGGTCTTGCGTTACGCAGCGTGGGTGAAAATCCTGCAGCCGCCGAGGCACAAGGGCTGTCGGTCACGGGCCTGCGAATGGGCGCGGTGATCGTGGGGTCGGGCTTCATGGCTGTCGGCGGTTCCTTCCTGACGCTCTCGGCCTTTTCCAGCTTCTTTTTCGAGATGGTCAACGGGCGCGGCTGGATCTGCATCGCGCTGGTGGTCTTCGGCATGTGGCAGCCGGGCAAGGCCGTGCTCGGCGCGCTGCTTTACGCGGCCTTCGATGCCTTTCAGATCCGACTGCAGCAGTTGCCCATCGGCAATGTGGTTCCCTACCAATTCTTCCTGATGATGCCCTATATCCTCTCCATCGCAGCACTCATCGCCATGTCGCGTCGCGCGGAGGTGCCCGCGGCACTTATGGTGCCCTTCAACAGAGGAGACCGCTGATGTTCGATGTGATCGTACAAGGGGCCACGATGCCAGATGGGCGTGTCACGGATATTGGCATCAAGGGTGACCGGATTGCCGCTATCGACCGGCTGACCGGCGCCAAGGCCGGCGAGGTGATCGATGCATTCGGCGATCTCGTCTCGCCGCCCTTCGTGGATCCGCATTTCCACATGGACGCCACGCTCAGCTACGGCACGCCGCGCATCAACGCCTCTGGCACGCTGCTGGAGGGCATTGGTCTATGGGGTGAACTCAAGGAGATCGTCAAGGTCGAAGAGATGGTCGAGCGCGGCCTTCGCTATTGCGACTGGGCGGCGTCTATGGGCCTTTTGGCGATCCGCAGCCATGTGGACACCTGCGATGACCGCCTCTTGGGCGTACAGGCCATGCTGGAACTCCGCGACAAGGTGAAAGGCTATATCGACCTGCAACTCGTCGCCTTCCCGCAGGACGGATTTTACCGCGACCCCTCGGCGCGCGAGAACACCATCCGCGCACTAGACATGGGGATCGACGTGGTCGGCGGCATCCCGCATTTCGAACGCAGCATGGGCGACGGCACGGCCTCGGTCCACGAGCTTTGCCAGATCGCCAGCGAACGTGGGTTGATGATCGACCTGCATTGCGACGAAACGGATGACCCGATGTCCCGCCACGTGGAGACTCTCGCGCAGGAAGTCACCCGTCTTGGCCTGCAGGGGCGCGCTGCGGGCTCTCACCTTACATCGATGCATTCGATGGACAACTATTACGTTTCGAAGCTCTTGCCGCTGATAGCCGAAGCCGAACTTGCCGCCATCCCGAACCCGCTGATCAACATCACCATCCAAGGCCGGCACGATACCTTTCCCAAGCGTCGCGGCCTGACCCGCGTCAAGGAAATGCAAAGCCACGGCATCACCGTAGGCTGGGGGCAGGACTGCGTGCTTGATCCGTGGTATCCGCTCGGCACCGCGGACATGCTCGACGTGGCATTTATGGGACTGCACGTCGCACAGATGACGCATCCCGACGAGATGCGGCGGTGCTTTGACATGGTGACGACCGAGAACGCGAATATCCTCAACCTCGAGGACTATGGCCTGCATGTCGGCGCGCAGGCGTCCCTCGTGGTGCTTGATGCCGGCAATCCGGTCGAGGCGCTGCGACTACGTCCCGACAGGCTCTGCGTGATCGCCAAGGGCAAGGTCATTTCCCGGAAGATGCGCAACGACGCTACGCTCGATCTGCCAGGCCGTTCCGCTTCGGTACGGCGCCGCCATCGCCTCAGCCAAGACTGACATATCGCACCGCAGGGAACACGCGGCGTTCGCCTCATGCCACATTGTCCGTTTACGGCGGAAAGCGGTGTGATCCCGCGCTTGTGCAAAGCCCGCTAAGACGGTTTCGACAAGCTCAGGCCGCCTGACCGTCGGTGAATTGCAGCCGTGCGAGCCGCGCATAGAGTCCGCCTTGCGAAACAAGGGCGTCATGGGTGCCCTCGGCGACAATCCGGCCCTGATCCATCACGATGATCCGGTCGGCCTTCTTCACCGTGGCCAGCCGATGCGCGACGATCACAGTCGTGCGCTCCTTTGAAAGTGCGTCGACCGCCGCCTGAACCGCGCGCTCACTTTCGGCGTCAAGCGCTGATGTCGCCTCATCCAAAAGCAGGACCGGCGCATCGCGCAGGATGGCGCGGGCAATGGCCACACGCTGCTTCTGACCACCGGACAGCATGACGCCCCGTTCCCCTAGGAACGTGTCGTACCCGTCGGGTAATCCCATGATAAAGTCATGCGCCGCCGCAGTCCGCGCGGCCTCCTCCACCTCTGCATCGGTGGCGTCGGCCCGGCCAAAACGGATATTGTCGCGCGCCGAAGCCGCGAAAATCACCGGTTCCTGAGGCACCAGCGCAAGCGCGGTGCGGAAATCTGCCCGTGTCATCGCATCAAGTGGCACGCCGTCAAGCGTCACGCGGCCCGATTGCGGATCGTAAAACCTCTGGATCAACTGGATGATCGTGGTCTTGCCCGCACCCGAGGGGCCGACAAGGGCCACGGTTTCACCCGGTTCGATCACCAGGTTGAGCGCATCAAGAGCAGGGGCCTCGCGCCGCGTGGGATAATGGAAGCTGACATTCTCAAACGCGACCCGCCCCTTGACGGGTCTTGGCAGCGGCATCGGGCGCGCCGGATCCGTGACCTCGTCTTCAGCCTGAAGAAGCTCGACCAGACGCTCTGTCGCGCCGGCGGCGCGCTGGACCTCGCCCCAAACCTCGGACAGTGCGGCGACCGCCCCGGCGACCATGACCGAGTAGATGACGAACTGGATGAGAGCGCCCGCACTCATGACCTCGGCGCGCACGTCATTGGCTCCGATCCAAAGCACGCCGACAATCCCTGTGAAAACAAGAAAAATCACGATTACCGTCATAAGCGCGCGCACGGTGACACGGGTTTTGGCCACATCATAGCTTTGCTCTGTCACGTGCGAGAAAGCGGCGCGACTGGCGTCTTCGTGGGTGAAGGCCTGCACGGTCTGCACGTTCAAAAGCGCCTCGGACGCGTTGCCGGAGCTGGCCGCAATCCAGTCCTGGTTCTGGCGGCTCAGCTTTCGCAACTTGCGGCCCAGCATCAAGATCGGCACGATAATCGCCGGCACAAGAAGAAGGACCATCCCGGTCAGCTTCGCCGAGGTGACCAGCATGAGGATAAGCCCGCCGACGAAGATCAGAATATTGCGTAGGGCGATGGAAATGCTCGACCCGATCACCGAGAGGATCAAGGTTGTATCGGTCGTCACCCGGCTGAGAATCTCACCCGTCATGGTGCGTTCGTAGAAAACAGGGCTGAGCCCGATTACGCGCGAAAACAGGGCCTTCCGGATATCGGCCACCACGCGCTCGCCCAGACGGGTCACAAGCGCATATCGCAGGCCGGTACCGATTGCGAGAAGCCCCGCAATTCCCACCGCTGCCAGAAAATACTGATCGAGGATCTTGCCATCCTCGGTTCCGAAATTGTCAACCACCCGGCGCACGGCCATCGGCAGGATCAAAGATACTGTCGCCGTGAGAACAAGCGCCAGTACCGCCGCGGACAAGAGTACGCGGTAGGGCTTGACGAAAGGCCAGAGCTCGCCGAGGGCACTCACCCGCTTGGATTTTTCCCGATCCAGCATATCCGCGCCGTTCTCGGCTCTGCGTACCATGGTCTTTGCGTCCTTTTCTTACGGTGCAGGTTCATGGCGGCGCAACGCCGTGGGGTCAAGTGGTCAGAAGGTCCAAACGGATAAATCCGGTGATGACGGTCAGTCATGGGGAAAGTCGATGGAGCGGGCGACGGGAATCGAACCCGTATCATCAGCTTGGAAGACAGGTGCCAAGTCTGAGAATTAATTAAAAATTTCAGAAACTAAGCCGATATATACAGAGTAATTTGTCGGCAAATTGTCGGAAAAGTTTTTTTGGAGCGGGCGACGGGAATCGAACCCGTATCATCAGCTTGGAAGGCTGAGGTCTTACCATTACACAACGCCCGCTCACTGAGATATCACCTATTTCAGGCACGTTCCGACGTCAAGTATTGGGTTTGAGACAAGGAGAAGAGCATGGGCGACTCGCAGGCCGTCATCATCGGGGTTGGGGATGGGCTTTCGGCAGCCCTGGCGCGGGAACTTGCCGCAGACCATGCGCTGACGCTAGCGGCGCGCAGTCAGGACAAGATGAATGCCTTGACAGAAGAGATCGGCGCACGCGCGGTTTGCCTGGACGCAACGGATGAGGCCGCTCAAGACACTATGCAGCGGACTTTAGATTCAGGTGACTAGGGTGCGGCTTCACCAAACCGGTCGTTCGCCATGCCATCGTTCCATCACGTTGCTTTGATAACTGCTATTCAGCTCATGTCTCTGTCGCCTCGGCACAGCTAAATTACGGCGTTGAGCGCTCAAGACTTATTAGTTCTCAGTCGAGATATCTCAGGCAGAACCAGAGTAAGTTTGGCGCACAATCGGCCCACCTCGATTTATGCGTAGCTGAAAATCATCGCGGTGTATCAAACCTCGGAAGGGCGAATTCTCCTCGTCTGAGCGCGCAAGAGCGAAACCAGCCGCGTCAAACCAATGGATAATACCATCATCGACTACAGGAATGACGGCGTATTGCCCACGGCGACCATCAGTTCCGCTTAGTGTTGCGTTCAATGTTCTACGACGAACTCTGCGCTCCGCCCGCACGGCCCGCGAACCTTTCCATTCAAGGAACAATTGGGGATCGATTAGATCATCAGACTCAATCTTCTGCCTCTGTTCTTCCAGCCAAGCATTAAATTCTGGTCTGAGCTGCTCTCCTGCTTCACGCGTTCCTACCAAACCCTCGGCTAAGGCGAATGCTACGAACGGGTCTAAGGTTCCCCACCTGAGGAGTTCCCTTGCCCAGAAGCCAAACCATGGCAAACCAGTAGTTGCGCGCCAAGCGTCCAATGACGGAACTACAATCGCACCGTCAACTCCGTCTGACCAGGCGCGGGCTACTACTGCACCCAGGCCGACGCCTAATCGGAACTCTAGGTTGTCGCTTACGAAACGCTGCCACGAACGAAGAGCTTGTGGTTCGGGAGCTTCGTGACCTGCGGCATGCATCCACCACGACAATACGTTCTCCCAATTCGCCAATATCGCTTGGTCCGTCTCAGTAGAACGAACTCTAAATCCAAAACCTCTGTCATCTTCCAAAAGTTCACCGAGTTCGCGAAACACGGTCAATCGGTCCGCATCATTCGCGGTGCCGTAGTCTTCTGTATCTCTCAAGCGTTCGAGGATGCTTGGAACGACGGCCTCAAACCGGCGTCCGACATGGGGCGTAAAGCCATACTGATAGAGCCGACTGCGCTCCTCACGCTCGGGGTAAATCTCTTCTAGAACAGCTTGACCCCTGCGGATAAATGCTGCCCCCATCCACGCTTCTTGTGCGGCAGCATAAACGGTAAATGTCTTGCTCCATAATGCGGCGAGCGCTTCTTCTGCGGCAGCACCCTCAAGCCCAGCGTCATCGACGCGTTGAAGCTCCTCTAACGCACTCAAAAGTACGCCATCCAATTCATCTATGCTATCAGCAAGACGTGCCAGTTCATCTTCCGATGCTCTCCCTGCATTGGGACTCACATCAGGAGGAAGGACCTCTTCAAGCCAAGCGAGGAAATCCTCACCATCGATGTCCAGGAGCTCACGGGCTCTCTCAGCAATGCCATCGAGCAAAAGTGCGAGTGGACTATCGATGTCGAATTGTTCAAGCTCCTCTGCCAACAGGGATTGCCTGAGCAGTCGCCAGTCTTCTTCCATTGCCGCGATTTGCCTACGCTGCGTTCGAAGAGTACTTCTTGCCGTCGTGGAGGGGCGCGCTGGAATTGGCACGAGTGTAATCCCCTCAAGCCCGCTTCCTGCACCAGGACGACCGGCTCGGCCAGCCAAGTTGCGAAATTCAGCTGTAGAAATCCGGTTTTCGACTTGCCGCTCTTCGGCAGCGTTGAACGAACGTCTCATCAAAGATGGAACGAATATAATGTCAAAGGGAAGGTTAACGCCTTCAGTCAGGGTCGCAGTCGCAACAGTGACCGGGCAAATACCACGGTCTATTAGGTCAACCATAACTCTGCGAATTCGCTGCGGCATTTGGCCATGGTTCGACGCAATACCATGGTCCAGTAAGGCCACCTCGTAGGATTCTTCTCCGCAATAATCAACGCAGGCTGCGCGAGCGTCTTCATACCTTTGCCTGTCATCATTATCGTCAGGAAGAGCGAAACCTGGCATTTCCGCCCAAGATACAAGTTGAAGAGCATCTTTGTACCAGCCCATCGTTCGCTCGGGTTGCTGCGCCAGTGAGATGAGAATGCGGCGCCCACCGGACGCAAGATGTAATGCGGTCCAAAGAACGTTTAGCTGATTGAAGCGATTGACACTGTTCCGCATGGCCGCAGGGAGTTGCGGCATCGGCGGTGTGCGTAGATTAATATATACGGGATCGTCGCGCCCTCGGACAAACAACGGTTTGCCATTCAATATTTCTAGGAGCATTCGCCCAGCACCTCCAGGATTGGTTTCGAAAGAACCAATGATCTGACGTGTACTTCGATAGTCTGATCCTACGGGCTCGGCGTTTTCACTGCCTTCTATCCACCGAGAAACTGGCCCAGCGGCTCCCCCGGCAACTGCCGTCAAAGCAACACGAGCAATGTTTGGCGCGCGCGTAAGCAGCTTTGAGACGAAAGCTTCGAGCCGCAATGAGCGAGACGAGTGCTCGGCGAAATCATCTTGCGTACGCTCATTATCTTCGAGGACAACCTGGTGTGCTTCATCCACGATCAAAAGACGTAAACGTCGCAACAACAGTGGACCGAGGTAGCGCATGAGGGCGTCAGCCTTTTCCACTGTGGCGATGAGTACCGTGGGCTCTTCAGCATCGAGCCAATAGTCGGTGACGCCCCAGTCAGTCCCGCCATAGAGGCCCGTGACAATCACATCATTTGAAAGCTCACTCGATAGCTTGGCTTCGACCTCGCTTGCGAGCGCACGAGACGGCACAAGATAGAGTGCAAGAGGACCATCTTCTTCAGCGCGGAGCATCAGCTCCTTCACTAATGCAAGATTGGCAACTAAGGTCTTGCCAGAACCCGTTGGTGTGCACAAAGCAAAGGAGTCCTTTTCAAGAAGACGGCCAAGACCTTGTCTTTGAGAAGCCCAAAGGATTCCCCGCCCTTGTCTGAACTGTCCACGAGCAAAGCGCTCCAAACGGGGTGAGCGTTCTTCATTTAGTTGACTGAGAAGCCTGATCGGTGCGTAGATACTAGCCTCGGCAAATCCAACCGCAACCTGGTGAAGCAAAGTTAAGAAGAGTGAAATCTCATCTGAAAAAGTTCGAATCATCAACTTTTCCAGAGCAGCAAGTTTGCGGGTCGCAAGAGCCAAACGCTCCTCTTCACCACGGCGGAGCGAGTCCGAAATGAGACCCAAGACACGGATAAGTTCGACCGTCACGAACCACCCGACTTTATCGTCACCCCCTTCCTGTATGAGACGCTGCTGAGCGGCACGGTCTGTGATTACCAAGTTTGCTCGCCAGAAGTCAGAGACAGAAAGGATTACGCCATCGAAATCAGCTCGCAGGAACTGCGCATACAAGCGTTCACCGGGCTTGGTTTCATCTACTTGCGCCAAGAGCGCAGAAGCCATGGCTGGACTACCGCCAAGCTGATAGGCGGCAGCAGCCAAGAGTTCCAGGGAAACAGTCGTGGAAAGGTCATCGTGTGCTCGTGACAGCCATTCGAGTATCTCACCGCTGCGCCTGTAGCATAGACGCGCTTCTGACGAGTCTCGCCCGTCAACGCTTTGAAGTATCGAAGCCGCATTCAGCAGGCGCCTGGCATCGGTATACTGCTCCCGCGTTTCTGCTTCGCCCCATTGAATGGTGGGAACGTCCCAGCCTGTCTGCAATCCGCGAACAAATGCGCGTGCTTGGGAAGCAGTGAGTTCGTTCTCTGAAGCAACTTGCCGCCTGAGCGCTTCAGCAATCTCTTTGCGTTCTGGATCCAGATCAGGCATCTTCGCCGTTCTCCCAGAGGCTTGCGTAAATCGTGTCTATCAAGTCTTCGCCACCTTGAAGAACTACTTCTACGATCTGAAGATCATTGCCAGCGGTGTACTCATCTGGAACACCTTCCCAAGGGAGAAGGCGTTCTCCTTTTTCGCGCTTGGCGCGGCCATTTCCGGCAAACACGATCAAATCCGTCTTCGGTATTGGCGCAGGATCTTTCACAACCAATGCGCGCTCTAAGCAGAGTATCGCTGAATCAAAGCCGTCTGAGTCATACTCGCGAAGGAGCTCAAGCAGTTGTCGAGCACCGCTAGGCGGGCTTGGCTCCTTGTTTAGGTCTCGCCACACTCCCTTTCCGGATCGAACCGCGGAGCCTTTGGCCTTTTTGCCCAACATGACGTCATCGACTTTGGCCTGCGTCAACGTCAGACGCCACTTGGCTTCTCCAGAAATTATCCGGACAACCTCACCATCATCGTTTAATGACAAACCAATAAAATCAGTTCCAAGACGACCGATGGTTTGCCGTGTTTGAGTGGGGTCGCGAGCGAGCGTAAACAGATAGTTCGCTGCATCATCGTGGTAACGAAAAAGAAAGATCGGCACATTCCAATTATGAGCGCCAATGTACTCGTAGCTTTCGGTTAAAAGCCCGGCAAGAACCTCGCCAAACAACCCGCGTCTTGTAGTGCTTGGCAGAGAACCAGGATATGTCACGACAGGTGCAACCCCGTCTCCATCGGGGTGTAAGTCTATTCCAACAAAAGAATGAAATCTGGTTCGCGCATCCAAGTGAGCAGATTCAAAATATTCCCTGAGTGCGTGCGCCAATGCTCCGTCATCTGCCTCGATTTGTTCCAGCAGCGTGTGCCCAAGGCCACCATTGACGGTCGCATACTCCTCAAACCTCTCTTCCAAAACATCTATCGGTGGAGCGCAGCTATGCATTGAGTACTTTCATTCAGAATGTGTTTTGATCCAATTTTCGCTTATTTTAAGTGGTATTTTCATTCAGCGCCGAGCCTAATGCAACGTGCTATTCTACCTGAACCCAAACAAAAGTAGTCGCGACGGCAGACCGTCTGAGGGACTGGAACTAATGTCTGCTTTCATCCCCTGGGTTAGTTAATGCGCGCCAGCGGCGAAAGACCGCTTTCCGCCCTTTGTTCCTCAACCAAGATTTACATAATTGGCATTATTGCAGACCCGAATATACACACCAACTTCTCTAGGTTCAGGATGCATTGATCTTATGGCTCGTGCGTGATTCACGGCTCCAAAAAACGGAGCGGTGACATGTCTGACCTTTACTGGCTGAGCGATGCGCAAATGGCGAAGCTGCGCCCCTTTTTCCCGAAGTCACATGGCAAGCCGCGTGTCGATGACACACGTGTGTTAAGTGGGATTATTTTCATAAATCGGAATGGCTTACGTTGGCGCGATGCACCTGCGGAATACGGCCCACACAAGACGCTTTACAGCCGTTGGAAACGCTGGAGCGAGAAGGGCATCTTCGCCCGGATGCTCTTGGAACTGTCCGGTCAGGGTGGCGGGACCGACACGCTGATGATCGACGCGACCCATCTCAAGACGCACCGCACAGCTTCGAGCTTGGCGCTGAAAAAAGGGGGCGTGGCCGACTGATCGGGCGCACCAAAGGCGGGATGAACTCGAAGCTCCACGCCATCACGGACGCGGCCGGGCGCCCGTTGCGGATGTTCCTGACAGCGGGTCAGCGGAGTGATTACATTGGAGCGCGGGCCTTGCTCGACGGTTTGCCACCGGCCGAACACATGCTTGCAGACCGCGGTTATGATGCGGACTGGTATCGCGAAGCCCTTGAAGAAAGGGGTATTACGCCCTGCATCCCGTCTCGCAAGGGACGCAAGGTGCCCATCGCACACGACGAAACCCGGTATCGTAAGCGCCACAAGATCGAGAACAGCTTTGCCAGGCTCAAGGATTGGCGGCGTGTCGCCACCCGATACGACAGATGCCCGAAGGTCTTCCTATCCGCCTGCGCACTGGCCGCTATAGTCATGTTCTGGTTATGAATCCTGACCCTAGTGTCGGCTCTTACGGTTTCCTCGCCTTGCACTCTTGCGACTTTCTAGTGACAATTTGACAATTCATACATTGAGCCTGAGGAATACCCATGGCCGAAGAACTCCTGTACGACGATCAGCACATTGCCTTTCTGGAACACATATGGGGCGACGGGTTTCTATCGCCCGGGGGACCAGAGGAAGTTAGACGCGTGCTGAGCGGAGTGGAGGTTGCAGGTAGAAAGGTTCTGGACATAGGCTGCGGGTCAGGCGCCTGCGCAACCCTGATCGCAGGAGACTTCAGCGCGGCCCACGTGATTGGCATCGATGTCGAAGAGCCTGTCTGCACGGCAGCTCGGGCCAAAGCCGAAAAGACAGGATTGGCAGACCGGATCACGATCCACAAGGTCTCACCCGGTCCGCTGCCGTTTCCCGAAGAGACCTTTGATGTCGTCTTTTCGAAGGACTCGATCATCCACATTCCCGACAAGGCGTTCATGGCTCGCGAGGCGTTTCGGGTTCTGACCCCTGGTGGACGCTTCGCGGCCTCTGACTGGCTGATTTCCCATGACGGTACGCCCTCTCAGGAGATGGCCGACTATATCGCGGCAGAGGCTCTCGATTTCGCGATGTCTTCGCCCGAGAGCTACAGACAAGCAATGGAAGAGGCAGGTTTCACGGAGGTAGAACTGGTCAACCGCAACCCGTGGTATTCGGATGTTGCTGTCAAAGAACTTGAATGGCTGACCGGACCCGAGCGCGCCGCGCTGGAAAAACGGCACGGCGAGGACTTTATCGCCGAGCAAATAGATATCTGGAAAAAGCTCGTCACCGTCCTGAAAAGCGGTGAGCACTGCCCGCACCATATCCGGGGCCGTAAACCTGCCTGACCAGCAAGCTTCGTATATGCCCCAAGACGCGTGATTTCATGCGACACTCCAGAGAAATCATTTGCGTGCAAAGAGCCGCGAGACGGCAGCATGCGCGTTCCTTTGCTCAAAATTGCTGGCACGCCCCATGCCGGCCGAAGACCTCAGGCCTTGCCGACAGGAGCGCCTCAAGTCTGGCACGTCGCGTCCGTATCTGACTAAATCTGCATCAAACAGAGGCCTAAAGTGAAATGAGGCTCCAAATTGATTGAACAAATATTCAATTGAAGAGCGCTTGTGTGTTACGGTCCCCCAATATCATTCGAAACTCTTGTAACGAGTCATTTCACCAAGGCGCGCGCCACGGCGCCCGCCAAAGAACACATCCAGAGAGCCGGAGCATACCGGCCCGTGAACAGGGAGATAATCATGGACGTACTCGATCAACTCGGCTCGATGCGTGAAGGCAAGATGAGCCGCCGCGCGTTCACACGATCGCTTTTCGCCAGCGGGGTCGCCATTGCCGCCGTCCCCATGGGTGGGCGGAAGGTGCTGGCAGCACCGGAAGATCAGGCGACGTTCTTTACCTGGGGCGGTTACGACATTCCGGAGCTTTTCGTCCCCTACAGTGAAGAACACGGCGAATTGCCTAATTTCGCGACCTTTGGCGGATCGGAAGAAGCGCTGACCAAGATGCGCGGCGGGTATGTGGTGGACGTGTCTCATCCCTGCAACCAGGCCCTTCCCCGCTGGGTGGCCAGCGACCTCTTTCAGCCCATCGACACATCGCGACTGTCCAACTGGCCTGACGTTATGCCCGGCCTTGTGAACCTTCCGGGCAACGATGCCGAGGGCGGCAATGTCTGGATGGCGCCCTTTGACTGGGGACAGACCTCGATCACCTATCGCACCGACCTGTTCGAGCTTGAGGGCGAGGAAAGCTGGGACATGCTCTGGGACGAGCGCTACAAGGGCCAGCTGGGCAGCCTGGCCTCGGGCGGCGATGCCTGGTGGTGCGGTGCCATCAAGGCCGGCGTCGATTTCGAGAACATCGACACGCCCGAGGCGTTCGACAAGATTGCGGCGGTCATGCGCGAACAGCGCCCCCTGATCCGAACCTATACCGACGATACGACCACCCTGGAACAGGCGCTTGCCTCTGGAGAGATGGTCGCGGCAATGACATGGAACGCATCCGCAACCCTGCTCAAGGCAGAAGGCGTACCGGTCAAGTTCGCCGAGCCAAAGGAGGGCGCGCTGACCTGGGTCTGCGGCGTTATGGTTCACAAGGACGCGCCCAAGCTCGACCTTGCCTATGACGTGATCGACTCGCTGCTCAGCGTGGAGTCGGGCAAGTTCATGATCAACGATTACGGCTACGGTCATTCAAACGCCAAATCCTTCGAGCAGTTCGACAGCGAGACGCTGGCCAGCCTCGGCTTGAGCAGCAACCCGGGCGAGATCCTGAACGCGGGTCATTTCCAGGTACCCCAGTCGCAGGAATGGGAAACGAAGATGAACGGCCTGTTCGAAGAGATCAAGGCGGGCTTCTAAAGCTCCTGGTCGCCATGCCGTGCCGGACCGCCTGCCCGGCGCGGCTGTGGCCAAATCTCGTCTTCAGCCATCACGGGCACAGCCGTTGGCTGTCACCGGACAAGCCTTGGGAAGGATCCTTCGATAGAATGAGCGAGCAGAGTATACACACTTCTGTACCAGCGGAACTGGCGCCGCCGGGTAAGGTCGGACGCCTGTCGCGTCTCATGCACCGGTCGGAACGGGCGCGCGGCTACGGCCTGATCGCGCCCGCCCTGACCTTCATGCTCTGCGCCATTCTCCTGCCCTTCGCGATCCTGGTCGTGATGAGCTTTTGGACAGCGACCGGGTTCGATTTCGACACAAGTTTCTCGCTTGAGAACTACAAGCAGGCCCTGGAGCGTCCGATCTACGCCGCTTTGCTTGAGCGGTCTTTGTGGATGTCCGGAATCGCCACCGTTGCTGCGGTGGTCCTGTGTTACCCCATGGCCTATTTCGTGGCCTTCCACGTTCATCGCCATAAGATGTTCTGGATCATCCTTATGACGCTTCCATTCTGGACCAGCTACCTGCTGCGGGTTTTCGCGTGGAAGGTGGTGCTCGGATACGAAGGCGTCATCAATTCCTTCCTGATCTCCGTGGGCCTGATCGAGGAACCGCTTGAGGTGCTGCTTTACAGTCAGTCTGCGGTCATCATCACTTTGGCGCATGCCTGGGCCGCTTTCGCGATCCTGCCGATGTACGTGTCTTTGGAAAAAATCGACCGCTCCTTGCTGGAGGCAGCGACGGATCTGGGCGATGGACCGGTCATGCGCTTTTTGCGCGTCACGCTGCCGCTGTCCTTGCCCGGCGTGATCTCAGCAAGTCTCCTGATCTTCATCCCGACGACCGGGGATTACATCACGCCCGCCCTTCTCGGAGGGCCTGACGGCGCCATGATTGGCAATCTCATCCAGAAGATGTTCGGCCCCATCAACAATTGGCCGATGGGTGCCACGCTATCGATCCTGCTGATGCTCTGCATCTCGGTGATCTGCGTTCTGTTCATTCTGCTCACCCTCTTCGTGCGGAGGCGAATCTCATGAGCGAGGAAAGCTACATCCATCGCCGCAACCGGCCTTTGCAGATCTACGCGGTGATTTTTCTCATCTTGCTTTACGTACCGGTGCTTTTTCTGCCCCTCTTCAGTTTCAACGACTCTCTCTACACGACGTTTCCGCTCACGGGATTTACCTTGAAATGGTACGAAGAGCTCTGGACCCGCGACGCGATGTGGGCGGCCCTGTTCAACAGTATAAAGGTCGGGCTTTTCGTGGCCGCCGCCTCGACGTTTCTGGGTATCTTCGCCGCCAAGGCCATCACCCGCTACAGACTGCCCGGGCGTGGCCCCATCGTGGGCTTCATCATGCTGCCGCTGGTCATACCGCTCATCATTTTCGGTGTGGCGCTGCTGGTGCTTCTGAGCCGGCTTGGCGTCCCGTTGTCGCTTTACACCGTATCGGCCGGTCACCTGATCGTCTGTCTGCCCTTCGCCATCGCGACCCTGATCCCCCGTTTCGAAGGGTTCGACCAGGCGATCGAGGAGGCGTCGGCGGATCTGGGAGAAAACGGATGGTGGACCTTCTGGCGCGTCACGCTGCCGATGGTCTTTCCTGGCGTGCTCGCCAGTTTCATCCTTACCTTCACCGTCTCGTTCGACGAGTTCATCATGGCCTTTTTCCTGACCGGCACGCAGCCGACGCTGCCGGTCTATATCTGGGGCCAGTTGCGCTTTCCCCAAAGCTTTCCTTCTGTTCTCGCGCTCGCCTCGATCATAATCGCGGTCTCGTTCGTGATGGTGATCCTCAGTCTCTACATCAATCGCGGCGCCCAGTTCGGCGGCACAAAAGGGAGCGGACATGACTGAGGACGCGTACATATCGATCCGGAATGTCGACAAGTATTTCGGCAAGTTCCAGGCCGTGGACGACGTGACCATCGACATCGGCCAGGGCGAGTTCTTCTCGCTTCTGGGGTCGTCGGGATGCGGCAAGACCACTTTGCTGCGTATGCTCGCTGGGTTCGAAAATCCGACCCATGGCGAGATATATATTGACGGCCAGCCGATGTCGGACGTGCCGCCGCACCACCGACCGGTGAACATGGTTTTCCAGAATTATGCGATCTTCCCGCATCTGAACGTGCGCGACAATATCGCCTACGGCCTGCGCAAGCATAAGCTGCCGAAAGCGAAGCGCTACGAGATGGTCGACGAAATGCTCGACTTGATCAAGCTGCCGGATTACGGCGACCGGCGCGCCAATGAGCTTTCGGGCGGGCAAAGGCAGCGGATAGCTTTGGCGCGTGCCCTGATCCTGCGGCCGAAGGTGCTGTTGCTGGATGAACCCCTGGGCGCGCTCGACAAGCAATTGCGCGAACAGATGCAGCTAGAGCTGCGCCAGTTGCAAAGAACGGTCGGGATCACCTTCGTCTTCGTGACCCACGACCAGGAAGAGGCCCTGACACTCTCTGATCGCATCGCGGTCATGTCCGAGGGCCGAGTGCTGCAACTGGACACGCCGAGCGGTCTTTACGAGCGTCCACACTCACGGCAGGTCGCTTCTTTCATCGGGACCATGAATTTCTTCGAGGCCTCCGTCAAAGGCGTTCAGGGCGAGAAGGTGGATATCTCGGTGCGCGGCCTTGGCGATATAGCCGCCAGGACGACCGGGCAATCCCTTGCTGAAGGTGAGAAAGTCCAAGTCGCTGTCAGACCGGAAAAATTCGTTCTGACAGCCGATCAGCCAGGCACGCCATCATCTTCGGTTCCAGGGATCGTGGAGACCTCGGCTTATCTGGGCGAGCGCAGCCATTTCTTTATCCGGCTGGAGGGTCTGGATCAGACGGTCGCGGTTTCAGCGCAAAACAGTGCCGGAACGCAGGCATTCGGCGACGGCTCAAAGCCTGTCTGGTTGAGCTGGACCGAGGACTCTCTCGTCCTGCTTCCGCCTGAATAATGCTCTTGTAACCAATCCGGAGCCTTTGAGAAGATCAATGCCAGACCTCACCAGGCGAAAAGCGGCCAAGCCCGAACAAAAACAAGGACGTACCGCGTCCAAGGAGGTGCGCAGGCATCAGCTGATAGAGGCCACGATCGAGTCGATCAGCAAGCACGGCATATCTGGCACGACCATGACCACCGTGACCGGCTTTGCAGGTCTTTCGATCGGGCTCGTGAATTTCCATTTCCGCAACAAGGAAACGCTTTTCGAGGAGACCCTCCGCTTCCTCGCAGAAGAGCACCGCGAGCAATGGCGCAAGAATTACAACAATGCCGCGCTTACCCCGCAAGCCAAGTTGCTTGCTATTGTCGACGCGCATTTCCATCCGCGTATCTGCACCAGAAAGAAGCTGGCCGTCTGGTTCGGGTTTTACGGAGAAGCGCGGTACAGGGCCTTTTATCGCCGCCTAATGTCGGAAATCGACGAGGAAAGATGGGACATCTCCAGGGGCATCTGCCGCACGCTCATCGAGGATGGCGGATACGCGAATGCCAAACCCGAAGATGTCGCGGACACGCTGGAGGGGCTTTATGACGGGCTGTGCCTGAATATCCTGATCTATCCCGGAGAATTCAGCCGGGAGACGGCAAAGCAAAGGGTGAGGGATTACCTCGCCCGGACGTTTCCACTGCATTTCGATCATCCAGAGACGGACGTTTCCGAAAGGACAAGACTTGGGACGTGATCCGCGTTACGATATCCTGTTCGAGCCCGTAAAGATCGGTCCGGTCACGGCACGCAACCGGTTCTACCAGGTGCCGCATTGCAACGGCATGGGGGCCACCTTCCCGTCGAGCATGGCCGAGATGCGCCGCGTCAAGGCGGAAGGCGGCTGGGCCGTGATCTGCACCGAAGAAGTCGAAATTCATCCCTCCTCGGACCATGCCCCGTGGGCAGGTGGCCGGTTATGGGACGATCGGGATATTCCCGTGCTGGCCCGCATGTGCGACGGCATCCACGAATTCGACAGCCTGGCGGGGATCGAGCTGAACTATGCGGGCTTGATGGCAGCCAATCGATACTCGCGCGATGTGCCCATGGCGCCGTCGCATACCCCCATCGCCCTGCCCGATCCGGTGCAGGCCCGCGCGATGGACAAGTCCGACATCCGCAACCTGCGCCTTTGGCACAAAGAGGCCGCTAAGCGAGCCAGGACGGCGGGATTTGACGTTATTTACGTCTATGCGGGCCACCAGCTTTCGACGATCTCGCATTTCCTTTCCGGCTACAGAAACCGCCGCTCGGACGAATACGGCGGCTCTCTTGAAAATCGCGCTAGGCTCTTGCGCGAGGTTTTGCAGGATACCAAGGACGCCGTCGGAGACACCTGCGCCATAGCTCTGCGCTTTTCCGTCGATGAACTGATGGGACCGATGGGATTTACCAGCGAGGGCGAGGGACGGGACCTGGTCGAGATGCTGGCCGAAATCCCGGACCTGTGGGACGTCAACATAAGCGACTGGGACAACGACTCGGCCACGTCGCGGTTCAAGCCGCAGGGGTTTCAAGAAGACTACATCTCCTTCGTCAAGCAAGTGACGTCGAAACCGGTTGTCGGCGTCGGACGCTATACCTCGCCCGACGCGATGGTCTCATTGGTCAAGAAAGGCGTGCTGGACTTCATCGGCGCCGCGCGCCCGTCCATCGCAGATCCATTCCTGCCCAGAAAGGTGGAGGACGGCCGTATCGAGGACATCCGCGAATGTATCGGCTGCAACATCTGCGTCTCAGGCGACAATCACTCCGTCCCGATCCGCTGCACGCAGAATCCCACGATGGGGGAGGAGTGGCGGCGCGGCTGGCATCCCGAAAGGATCGCACCCAAGACCGGCAACGAGAGCGTTCTGATCATCGGGGCCGGGCCCTCGGGCCTTGAATGCGCCCGCGCCCTTGGACAGCGCGGATATTCCGTCATGCTCGCGGAAAAGCGCTCCGAACTGGGCGGACGCCTAATTGGCGAACGTCGGCTGCCAGGATTGGCCGAATGGGGAAGGGTCGTGGATTATCGAACCTATCAGATCAGCCAGATGGCGAATGTCGAGGTCTATCTGGAAAGCGAGATGACGGCCGCAGACGTCGAAGACGTCGGCGCGGATCACATCATTTTGGCAACGGGATCGGCCTGGGCCGTGGATGGGATCGGTCGGGAAAACCCTCTTGGCTTGACGCTCAAGGACGGCGCCGTCGTGCTGTCCCCGGACGACATCATGGCGGGCACCGTGCCCGAGGGACCGGTGATCATCTTCGATGACGATCATTTCTACATGGGCGGCGCCCTTGCGGAACTGCTTGCAAATGCAGGGGTCGAGGTGACGCTCGTGACGCCCGCGCCCGAGGTCTCGTCCTGGACGCATAACACGCTGGAACAGCGCGCGATCCAGAAACGGCTTTTGGAGTGCGGTGTCGGAATAGAGACGGCAACGAATATCGTGTCGGTCGAAAACGGTCAGGCCAAGCTTGGCTGCATCTACACGGGGCGGGAAACAGGGATGACCTGCGCCGCACTCGTGCCCGTCACGATGCGCCTGCCAGTGGATGACGTCTACCGGGAACTCACCGGCGCCTCGGCGCCGTCGCTGCACCGTATCGGCGATACGCTTGCCCCGGGAACAATCGCAGCCGCTGTCTATAGCGGGCACCGCATGGCGCGCGAATTGGGTCAGCCTGCCTCGGACGGGGTGCCCTTTTCTCGTGAACTGCCCGCTCTCGCGGCCTTTCCCAAGACCTGAGCGGAGGTGAAGATGAGCCGCGATCCGCGCTACGACATTCTGTTCGACCCCGTGCAGATCGGTCCCGTCACGGCCAAGAACCGGTTCTACCAGGTGCCTCATTGCACCGGCATGGGCTGGCTGCGGCCGCGCATGCTGGCCGAAATGCGAGCTATCAAGGCCGAAGGCGGCTGGGGCGTGGTCTGCACCGAATATAACTCGATTCACCCCACATCCGACGATCTGCCCCATCCCTCTGCCTCCCTGTGGAACGACAGCGATATCCGCGCCCATGCGCTGATGACGGAAAAAGTGCATGAACATGGCGCTTTGGCCGGCTGCGAGCTCTGGTATGGCGGGGCGCGCACGGCGAACCTGATGACCCGCGAGGTGGCCATGGATATCGCCTCGATGCCGAACCTGGCCGGCCACCCCTTCCAGACCCGTGCCATGGACAGGACGGATATCCGAAATCTCCGCCATTGGCACCGCACGGCCGCCCTGCGCGCTCGGGATGCGGGCTTTGACATCGTGTATGTCTATGCGACCCACACTTATCTTCTCTCCAATTTCCTGAACCCGAGGATCAATACCCGGAGCGATGAATATGGCGGCTCGCTCGAGAACCGTACACGGCTTGTGCGCGAACTCATCGAGGACACGAAGGACGCGGTTGGCGATCGCTGCGCCGTGGCCGTCCGGTTTGCCGCCGACGAGGAAATCGGCGAGGACGGCGCCCCGCTGCACGGAGAGCGGCGTGACATGTTCGCGCTTCTGGCCGAACTGCCCGACCTTTGGGACATCAATATCGCGGATTACTCGCTTGAGATGGGCACGTCTAGATTCACCAAGGAAGCCGCGCTCGAGCCCTATATGGATTTCGTCAAGCAGCACACATCCAAGCCCGTCGTCGCGGTCGGCCGTTTCACCTCGCCCGATACGATGGTCAGTCAGGTGCGCCGCGGCATCGTTGATCTGATCGGCGCGGCGCGGCCGTCCATCGCCGACCCGTTTCTGCCTGCCAAGATCCGCGACGGGAACCTGTCCGCTATCCGCGAATGCATCGGCTGCAACATCTGCTATTCCGGCGATGCCATCGGGGTGCCGATCCGGTGCACGCAAAATCCGACCATGGGAGAGGAATGGCGCAAGGGATGGCATCCCGAGCACGTCCCGGCCAAAGGGGCGAGCTCAAAGGTGCTGGTCGTCGGCGCCGGTCCCGCCGGTCTCGAAGCGGCAAGAGCCGCCGGCGCCCGGGGCTATGACGTGATCCTGGCCGAAGCCGGTCGAGAACTGGGTGGGCGGTTGACGCGCGAAGCGGCACTTCCGGGCATGAGCGAGTACATCCGTGTTCTCGACTACCGCGAACAGGCCTTTGCCGAGATGCCTAATGTCGAGATCTTCCGCGAGAGCCGCTTGACGGCGGAGAACGTGTTCGACGTCAAAGCCGATCACGTAGCCATCGCCACGGGCGCCTCGTGGCGCAAGGAACGTTTCGACGGCGAGGTCTATGTCTCTGTCGCGGCCCCGGGAACCGCTCCGGATATCTTCACGCCGGACGACATCATGTCAGGCAGGCTGCCCGACGGCCCGACCCTGGTCTACGACGAAGACGGCTATTACATGGGCGGCGTAATCGCGGAGGCCTTGCGAAACCAGGGCCTCGACGTTCATTTCTGCACTCCATCCGATTCCGTTTCGGAATGGGCGGGCAAGACGTCCGAACGCTGGCGGGTGCGCGCGCATCTGATGCGCATGGGCGTAACGCTGGATCTTGCCCAGGCTCTGACCTGTTTCGACGGAGAAAAGGCAACGCTGCGATGCCAGTATTCCGGCGCGGAAAAGACCGTGCCCGCGAACGCCGTCGTGATGGTGACGCAGCGCGCCCCCAAGGATGCGCTATACCACGAGATTCTGGCCAAGGTCGATGGCGAGGCCGCGCGCCTGCCTTTCAGCCTGTCGCGGATCGGCGATTGCGAAGCGCCGGCCATCATCGCGGGCGCGGTCTATGCCGGTCATCGCTATGCAAGAGGGCTTGACAGCGAATCTGACGCAGACGACGCGCTGCGTCACGACCGGATCGATGTGGGCCAGCTTTCCGACGAAGAGCTGAGCGCCACCAGGCCTGAGGACGGTCCCGGTGAAACATACCTGAAAACCCTTCAGCTTTATTATGAAGAGGAAATCGAGGGGGAGAGCTATTTCAGGGAAATCGCCAAGCGTCTGGACGACCCGGCGCAGCGGGAAAAGATGCACCTCATGGCAGACGTCGAAACGCATGCCGCTGCCTCGGTAAAGCCCCTGCTTGCGAAATACGGGCTTACACCGCGCTGCGCGCAGACGCTGCGCGACAACGGTCAGGCACAGGCCGGCTCGGCAAGCCGCGACTGGCAATCGCTGATTGCAGATATGTGCGAAACCTTTCCGGCCTACATGAACGAATTTCACGCGCTGGAGGCCATGGCGCCGCCCGAAGACTTGCCAGCCCTGCAAACCCTGACAGCCCATGAAACGGCGGCGATCGCGTTTCTGGAGCGGGAGGCCCGGCATGATCCGGACAGCGCCGCCCCCTTGCGGCAATATCTGAAGACCGGCACCGCATGAGACGGCGCACGGCATATCTGGCGGGCGCGGGGCTGGCTTTGATGATCGCGACCCTGACAGTCGCCCCGGGCACACCGGGCCAGTCCGGTCAGCCAGACGCAGCCACAAGGATCGGGAACACCACAGCCTGCGACAGCTGTGCGGCAAGAAAACGGGATCTGTCGCGGCTGAGACAGGCCCTGACATCTGACGCGGAGGCCGGACCGTGAATACTGGCTTGCCGCCTGAAAGGAGATCGGAGATGAAATCAGCGGACGTGATCCGTTTCAACCCGTATGGCCCCGAGGAAAGCGGGCTTGTGGAATGGGAGCGCATGGACCCGGCCGCGCTGGTTGCCGGCGAACCCGTCCAGCGCGGGCACATCTACCACGAGGATCAAGAGGCCAGCTACATGACAGGGGTCTGGGATTGCACCGCCTTTACGGAGCATATGGGACCCTACGCCGTAGACGAATTCATGTATCTCATCGAGGGATCGCTGGTGATTGCCCTGCCGGACGGGACCGAGGTCAGGATCGAGCAAGGCCAGGCCTTCGTCGTTCCCAAAGGCCTCGAGTGCCAGTGGAAACAGGACGGCTATCTCCGCAAGTACTTCATGATCCTCGACGGCCAGCCCCCCGAGAACGGCGTGAACCGCTCGCTTCAGCGCATCACCCAGCCGGATCTGACGGGAGTCGCATCCCAAGACGCCTCAACCGCGCCGGTCGCGACGTGCCGCACGGACTTCATCAACGCCTCGGGCAACATGCGTGTCGGTGTCCGGGCGTATTCAGAAGCAAACTTTCCGCATCTTCCCGTGGTGGAAAACCGGCTGGTTCACGTGCTGGCCGGCACGCTTGAGTTGACCCACAGCGGCGGGCGCGAGTTTCTGGAGCCGGGGGATACCGCCTATATCAAGCAAGGCGGCACCGTGGGCTGGCGGACAAGCCCTGGGACACGGCTGCTGCAGAGCGTCTATGCAAGCGTCTGAACCGCGCCGAACTCTTTCTCGACGTCCCTGACCGCGTCCTCGATGATATCGAACATCCGGTCGATCTCGTCCCGGCTGATGGTCAGGGGCGGAGAGAAAACGCACATGTTTATCATTGGTCGCACGATCAGCCCGCGGGCTTCGCAGGCTTCGTCCAGCTTTGCGCCCAGATTTCTCTGCACGCTGAGCGGCGTATCCCGCCCCTCGTCCATGAGCCCCTCCAGGCATCCCAAAAGACCCATGCCCCGCGCGTCCCCGATGATCGGCGACGCCTCAAGACGCTTTAGCCGGTCCTGAAAGTGAGGCGATATCGCGCGGACATGTTCCAGCAGGCCCTCGGTCTCGATGATCTCGATATTCTTCAAGGCCGCCGCGCAGCAGACCGGATGGGCAGAGTACGTATATCCGTTGGGGAAAAGCACGTCATGGTCCTCGCCCGTCATCCGGCTCATCACCCGATCCGAGATCAGGCATGCGCCCAAGGGCAGATAGCCCGAGGTGATCCCCTTGGCGCAGGTGATGAAGTCGGGCTGGATACCGAACACGTCCTCGGAAGCAAACCAGTGGCCCAATCGGCCGAATCCGGTCACCACCTCGTCCGAGATGTAGAGGATATCGTGCTTGCGACACAGCTCCAGCGTTCTGCGATGGTATCCTTCGGGCGGGATCACCACACCGCCCGAGCACAGGATCGGCTCCGCGATGAAAGCGCCGATATTGCCAGGCCCAAGCTCTGCAATTGCCCGCTCCAGATCCTCCACCTTGGCATCGCACCACTGTGCCGCGGTCATGCCATCTGGCCGGATATACGGGTTCACGTCCGGCAGAAAATGAACGCGCCGTTCCTCGAAGTCGAAAAAGCTCTTGTCCCGCTCCTTGCCGGTGACGCTTGCCGCCAAATAGGTCGAGCCGTGATAGCCCTTCTCCCTGGCGATCACGATCTTCTTTTCGGGCCGCCCAAGCCGGTTGTTGAGGAAATGCATGGTACGAATGGCGGTATCGACAGCGGTCGAGCCGCCGGTGGTAAACATCACGGTGTTCAGATCGCCCGGTGCCAGCGATGTGACCTTATCCGCCAGCAGCGCCGCCGGGGTTGTCGTCGCCGACCAGGGCGAGGCGTAAGGCAGGCCCATGACCTGTTCGGCAATCGCGTCGGCCATCTCCTTGCGGCCATAGCCGATCTGGACGGCCCACATGCCGGCGGGCCCGTCAATCAACTCCCGGCCTTGATCGTCATATAGGTAGATACCCTTGCCATGCGTGATGACGAACCTTTCGGACCGCTTCCAGTTGGCCATGTCCTCCCATGGATGCAGATGATGGCATTGATCTAACTGCTCGATTTTTCCGGATGGCAAATTGTGATCCGACGGGGCAAAGCCGGGATGATCTGTCTGTGTCTTCACGAGCCACCTCCGGGCTTTTCTTCGGCCGCCTCGGCATAGACCGCGATCACGCATCCGGTTTCCGTATGCGAGGTGTGTTCCGTCCCGCCGGCCAGCCAGACCACGTCTCCGGCCTTGTACACCGTGCCGTCATTGTCGATGAGCTCGCCCTCGACGATCAGGAATTCCTCGGCGCCGCCATGACGGTGCGGTGTCGATTGAGATCCGGGCTCCATCCGGTAGATATAGAACCCTACGTCGCGCTGCGCGTCAGGGTTCAGCTGTATGAAATGCGTCCCCGTTTCGCTGACCCCCTCGGGATCGTACGGTGTATACGCCGACATGTCGTGAATATTCGCGACCCTTCTTTCCTGTGGCTGAATAGGTTTCATGTGCGTTCCTGAGTTCTCGATATGCCGCGACAGGATCACGGCTGACTGCTGGCTGAAGTCAAGATAGCCCGCGACTGAATGATCATTCAACAAAAAGCCCAAGAAAGAGCGGCTTCATTAGGGCCGTGACCGCAAGCTGCCTATTTTCAAGGACGATTGACAGGATCGGGCTACGACGATTTTTTACGCAACTTAGATGGCTTGCCCACCTGAATTGAATGTTCATTCAATCGCTGACTTGATTTATGGCTTTGCCCCCGGCATGTATTTTTCCTGCAAGCACATCACCGCAGGAGACGTGTTCATGACAGCCACCCTTCCCTCTCACGCGCAGACGGTCATCATCGGCGGCGGCTCGATCGGCTGCAACATCGCCTATCATCTGACCCAGCTTGGCATGACGGACGTGGTCGTGCTCGAGCGTGACACGCTGACCGCAGGCACTACTTGGCACGCAGCAGGCGAAATCGTTCCGGCGGTCTTGGGCGCCGAGTGGGAATGCGAGCTTTATCTGCACGGCCGAAACCTGATCGCAGAGCTGGAAGAGGAAACGGGTCTTGCGACGGGCTGGCGCGAGGTTGGCTATATTCAGCCGGCCGATACGCCGGATCGGCTCGAAGAGATGCGCCGCGGGACGGCGTTCATGAACCTGCACGGGTTCGAAATTCATGAAATCTCGCCATCGGAGGCAAAGGAACGTTTTCCCATCGGCGATTTCAGCAAAACCTTGGCGGCATTCTGGTATCCGAAGGAAGGTCGCACGAACCCCGTCGACACAACAATGGCGCTCGCCCGTGCGGCCCGAAAGCGCGGCGCGCAAATCATTGAAAATACAGCCGTTCAGGATATCCTGACCCGCGACGGCCATGCCGTGGGTGTGCGAACCGACAAGGGCGACATATCCGCAGAGCATGTGGTGATCGCAGCCGGGATGTGGTCGCGCCAGATTGGCGACAGGGCGGGCCTGAACCTGCCTCTTCAGGCCGCCGAGCATTACTACCTTATTACGGAGGAGATAGAGGGTCTGAGCCGCGATCTGCCGCTGCTGGAGGATCCACACAACTGGTCCTATTACCGTGAAGAAGTGGGTGGTCTTCTGGTTGGCCTGTTCGAGCCGGACGCCGCGCCTTGGATGGTTGATGCGATACCGGACAACTTCGCCTTCGGAGAGATCGAGCCCGACTGGGATCGTATGGCGCCGCATCTTGAGGCTGCCTTTTCCCGCGTGCCACAGGTTGCCGAGGCAGGCGTGCGCAAGTTCTTTTGCGGCCCCGAAAGCTTTACACCGGATCTCGCACCCTTGGTCGGAGAAGCGCCTAGCCTGCGCAACGCCTGGGTCGCCGCTGGCATGAATTCTCTCGGCATACTCTACGGTCCTGGTATCGGCAAAACGCTGGCGCACTGGATCGTTGATGGGCACTGCCCTGTCGACCACACGGCCTTCAACGTAAATCGTTTTGCCGACGGCACACATAACACGCCCGCCTTTCGCCGCGCGCGCACGCCGGAGTTACTGGCCAAAAGTTTCGGCGCGCATTTTCCCAATGATACATTCAAGACCGCGCGCGGGCTGAAACGCTCAGCGCTTTACGACCGGCTTAAAGCGGCAGGCGGTTACTTCTCGGAAAGCCATGGCTGGGAGTTGCCCGACTGGTTTGCGCCCTCGCCAGAAGAGGCACAGGTGGAGCACTACAGCTGGGGGCGCCAGAACTGGTTCGACTGGCACGCTGCTGAACATCGTGCTGCCCGTGAGGATGCGATCCTGATGGACATGTCGTCGATGGCGAAGTTTCTGGTGCAGGGCCGCGGCGCATGTGCACTGCTAAACCGGATTTCCTGTAACGAGGTCGATGTGGCGCCGGGTCGCGTGGTCTATACCGCATGGACGAATGAGGCCGGAGGCTTCGAGGCCGACCTGACAGTGACCCGCATGGCGGAGGATCGCTTCATGGTCGTCGTCGGGGAAAACAGCCACGGCCACACTGAAACGTGGATGCGGCGGCAGATTGGCGCAGACGAATTCGTGACCATTACGGACCTGACCGACGGAATTACCCAGATCAATCTTCATGGACCGAAAGCGCGCACAATTCTGGAAAGCGTCAGCGACGCCGATCTTTCGAACGAGTCGTTTCCTTTCATGTCCGCCCGTCACATCGATATCGGATTTTTCCGTGTCTACGCGTTGCGAGTAACCTATGTGGGCGAGCTCGGATGGGAGCTTCACGTTCCTTCCCTGCACGCAGTGCAGGTCTATGACCTGCTAACAAAGGCCGGACGCGACCACGGACTGCGAAATGCCGGAATGCAGACGCTCTCCTCGCTGCGGCTTGAAAAGGCCTATCGGGATTTCGGGGTGGACCTGGATAATACCGACAATCCGATCGAGGCCGGTCTCGGCTTTGCGGTCAAGCTGGACAAGCCCGACGGATTTCTCGGGCGCGGCGCGCTGGCTGCGATAAAAGAGAAAGGTGTACCAAAGCGCCGGATGCTCCAGTTCCTTCTGAACGATCCTGAGCCACTCATGCATGGCAACGAAATCATTCAGCTCAGTGGCCAGCCGGTAGGCTATATCCAAGTCGGAGCCTACGGACACACCCTAGGCAGCGCGGTCGGGATTGGGTTTGCAGAACTCGACGAGCCCTTAACCGCCGAGCGTGTGGCTTCAGGTGACTGGAGCATTGTAGTCGCTGGGTGTGATGTGCCTGCGACCGCATCGCTTAAACCTTTGTTTGACCCGAAACTGGAACGCGTAAAAAGGTGACTCCAGAGGACTGTGCTTAGTTATGCTAACCCGGTCAGATCGCACAGCGCTCTTTGCGATCGTCCACCCGCGCCGGAAAGTATCGTACTAGCAACTGTATCCTTCAGTCAGCTTGAGCCGTCCATTTCTGACGCGTTTTGCAGAGAGCGTTGGCAACTGTGACAAGCTTTCTTGCGACAGCAGTGATGACGACCTTGTGTGGTTTTCCAGCTGCGCGAAGCCTGTCAGCGAATCTTTTCAGGACTGGATTGTGATGGCTGGCGACGAGAGCCGCCTGGAACATGACATGCCTTAGCAGTCGTCGGCCACCGCCAATTGCGCGTTTACCACGCATCGCGCCGCTGTCATGTGCAATTGGTGCCAGACCTGTGAGCGCGGCGGCTTGCTCTCCGGTGATCTGGCCGAGTTCCGGCATTTCAGCGATCAGCATCGTGCTGGCAACCGGGCCGATCCCGGGAACAGAACGCAGGATATTGGCTGTCGTGGCGAGGCTCTCATCTGTGGCGATGACCTGTTCGATCCGGGCCTCAAGCCCTGCAATTTGACGATCCAGTAGGTCTTTCAGTTCGCCATCCATGGCATCAAAGAAATCGGCCGATCCCAACTTCCCATGCGCCTTGATCTGCGCCAGAAGCCGTTTCCGTGTTTCGACAAGGGCAGTGTCAGAGGGATGAGCTTGCGACCTCGGCAACCGCCCCCTACCCTTCCTGAATGAGCAAGCCCAACCCGTTCCGCTACTTTCGAACCAGCCGCG
>NZ_SJEY01000019.1 GCF_004761875.1 Roseovarius aestuariivivens | reverse complement strand
GTGCTTAATCCCCGCAACCTTGGTTTGTGCCATGTCGGTCTCCCGGTTTTTGGGCCGACCCAACGCCGGCCCTGCTACCGAGAGCAGCCCGAACCAAGTATCGGGCGCAGGCATAGGAGCGCTCGAAAAGTCGCGGCAGTCCAGCCATGAATTGGGACGAAGGTGAGAAAATACCCAAACCGGACACTCGTGCACAGCGCAGCGAACGACTTGAAGGAGCCCAAACTGCATGATGCTGCGGCCTCAACCAATGTCTGCAAAGCCGACCAAAGCTGATGGGGTGGATGGCTCCCGCTCTACCGGCGTCGCAATGCGCCATAATGCAGGTGCTATCATCTGCGAGAGAGGAGCCATGCAGCAGAAACTTCTTGCACAATCAGCGGCAACCACAGAAGGGCCAGCGGTCACGTGCACCGCATCAACAGGCCGGACACATGCCAGCATCTGACCAAGCCCATTCTGCTTCAAAAAAACTCTTGCTATGCGGGCGCCATCCACACACGCCATTCAGATGGCTTGGTGAGTTTGCCCCGTGATAGATGGTGATGATTTTGACGGAGTTTCAAGAACTTGCGGAGCGTCGTGTGCAAAATATGTTCATGTTTCGATCGCGTGATTTCGCGTCCCGTCGCGCTCTTTAGCAATCAACCTTCGTATGCGAGTTCCTTGACGATCATATGGTCAACAGGCCCGTGAATTGATCTCGCCTTAGCGGTGTGGCTTGGGCCGTGACGGAGGGCTTCGGCGAAGCCTTTCCCAATGATGATCCGGCTACGCTCGTGATCGACGACGCGATGAATGTCTCAGCCTTTGGAGGGTGCAATCGGTTCCGGGGACAGTTGCAGCCATCCGGCCTAGGGCTTGCCTTTCCAGAGAACATGGCCGGAACCATGATGGCCTGCCCCGATGAGATCGAGGCGCAGGAGCGGCGTTTCCTCGAAGCGCTCGCGCAGGTTTCGGATTACGTGCGCTATGGTGCGGGTCTTGTGATAGAGGATTTCGACGGGCGTGTCGTCTTGCATTTTTTCGAGACCCCCGAGTGACAGGGTGGCCGTCTCGAAGCATCGCGTGAGTCGGCTTCCTGCGCCATGACTCTTCCGATCACCGCTGACCGTTGGCGCAACCGAGCTGGTAGCCGACGTTGCAATGCGCCTTGAGCCGCTGCGTATCTTCGGGGGTCCAATCCGAGGGCGCCGTGACCTGAACCCAAGGCCCTATATAGTCCTGCGCGAAGTAGGCATGGCCGTGGCCAGGCGGCGCGCCGAAGGAAAGGGCCATGTCGAGCGCCAGCTGGAACTGCGTCACGACGGGCATGAAGATGAAGTGCTCCGTCATGTCCTCGGCCGGCGGATCCCGCATCCACGGCGGCGCCCGCCAGAGCGACCGTGGGTCATAGAAGACGACCGGGTCGCTGGAATATTGCAGGAAGACGATGCGCATGTTTCCCCAGTCCGCCGCGGCCTCGGACGCATCCGCCGTGTGGGATGCATAGCGGACCAGCGACCCGCCCCCGATCTCGGGCATGATCCAGGGTGTGCCCGGATTGCGCTGGTTCTGCACATGGTTCCAGAAGGCAGAGGGAAAGGGCGGCCCGACCCAGAACGCGCCGTCGATGGGATCGTCGAGCAGTCGGAACATGTTCGTGGCATGCATCGACGACCATGCGCCAAGGCTCAACCCGTGAACGAATAGACGGGGCCGCGCATCGACGGGCAACGTCTTCCAGTACATATGCACCACGTCCTGAAGCGCGGTCGCCTGTTCCAGGCCCGTGCGTGTCTCTAGGATTAGCGCAAGCGGTGATTGCAGGTAGGAATACTGCGCGGCGACCGTGGCGATGTTCCCGCCATGCATGTATTCGACCGGATCGTGGGATCCCGGGTCCATCCAGCCGGTGCCGGTGGGGCTTGCCACGACCAGAACGTCGCGCTCGAACGCGCCTTGCCGGATCAGTTCGGCAAGCGCCAATTCGGCCCGAGCCTCGGGCGTCTCGCCATTGGCGCGCCCGACATAGACGCGTATCGGATTAAGCGCGGGCCGACCGGTGAAGGCCGAGATATCCTCGGATGTTGGGCCGGAGGTGATGAAGTCCCGCCCGGGCTTGCCCATGGATGCCCAATCGATCAGGGACTCTGCGCTGCCGGTCATGCGTGGGTCGCCGGGAGGCGACGGGGCGGTCTCAAAGAGCTCCTGGGCGGCTTCGTAGCTTTCGTCGAGGCCCGTCACGACCCCATCGACGATGCCATCACGCGTGACCACGAACAGGATGAGCACGACCGCGATGAACCCCAGCACATTAGCGCGCCGCGGCGGCATGACGCGATAGAACCTTGACCGGATCAGGCGGAACAGCGCGGCGACAACGCGTCCAAGCGCGAAAGCGACGGCAAAGGTCGCAAAGGCGATCAGCAGGATCGTGGCGAGTTGAAGCGCATCCGCTTCTTCCATGCCCATCTTCCCGCGGATGTCGTTCTGCCACCGCAGGCTGGACCCAAGGACCCAGAGAAAGAACGCCAAGAGCGGTAGCGCGATCACCGTTGTTAGGACGTTTGCGGGCCGCCCGGACAACTGCGGAAGATCGGCCGCCCGCCAGAGCAGCGCAACGATCTGGCCGATCAGATAGCCGATCGCCATAACAAGCCCGCCGAGGAGTCCTTGCACAGCCGGTCCGCGCGGGATGAGCGACGGGGTCAGCGAGGCCGCAAAGAAGAGCAGCCCGAGAAGCAAGCACGGCACCGAGACCTTGCCGATGATCCTGGCTATTTGCCCGTTGTTCATTTTGCCTCTTTGACCCTGGGTTCGACGTCTCGGTTCCGACCTTGTCACGAGGTCGCCCGACGCGCAAAAGACTTGCGAAGCGACGCGATCATTTATTTTCCCACTGCTGCATTCGAGAATGCCAGTGTGGTACACCGCCTGTGCGACGGCCTGTACCTTCATGGTGAAAGGGCATGGTGCAAACGCCAAGGTCCTTTTTCGGCAAGCGCGGCTGAGGTACATATCGGGGATGAAAATGTGCGCACCATCCTTCCCCCGCTTGATGGGCGTCATGCTCTGCCTCGGCGCCTTGTCATGCGCCTTCCCCGTGCCGTCGACGGCCCAGACGGAGATCCAGGCCTTGGAATTCCCCTATCTCACGCTTCGCAACAGGACAGGATCGGATGATCCAGCTGATTTTTACGCGGGAGAACGCAGCGATCTGAAAGCGGGTGCATGCCGCGTCGAAGAGCTTGGCCTTGGCGTTCTGGCGCCCCTTGCCGACATGGCTCCGAATTTCTTGCGCGAGGAGCTCCTCCGCGTTCAGACGGTGGAGGAAGCGGACCCGGGCGCCATCCTGGATCGGCTAGAAGGAACGGCCGGCGCACGTGGTCCGGCGCTCTATGTCCACGGATACTATATCAGCTTCGAGAAAGGCTGCCGCCGCGCTGCGTTGCTGCAGCAGAACGCCGACCTTGTGGGGCGGTTCCTGTGGTTCAGCTGGCCCTCGGACGGTGCTGCGGCCTACTACACCCATGACGAAGCCGACCTTTACTGGAGCCTGCCGGACATTGCGGACGCGATCATAGAGTTGGAGCGGCGCTTCGGCGCCGGAAACGTGGATGTCATCGGGCACAGCCTTGGTGCTCGGGGTGTCGTTCTGGCGCTGGCCGAAGTTGCCAATCGGCATCCTGACATCCGGCTCGGACATGTTGTGCTGCTGGCGCCGGATATGGATTTCGGGATCTTCGAACGAATTTTACCCCGGGTGCGTCCCATCGCGGAGAGCATGACAGTCTATGCGACGAGCGGGGACAGACCGCTGGCGCTCTCCGCGCAATTGCATGGCTACCCGCGGCTTGGGGAGACGGGAAACGATGTTTCCCGACTTGCAGGCGTCGAGATGATCGACCTCAGCGACCTTCCCAGCGAGGGTCCAACAGGTCATCTCTATCACATCTACAGCCGAGCCGTGGGTGAGGATCTGCGCCGCCTATTGCATGCAGGAGAACGCGCCGACGCGCGGCAAGGCCTCGTCGCGCAGGGTGAAAACCTTTGGCGCCTTCGACCTGCGACGAATGAATAGCCGCGCAGGAGGTCAGTGTATGACGTATTTGATAATCGACAGCAGCATGTCGATCCCGCCCGCGAAAGCAGCCCCGAGGATCGCCGGGAATACACTGTGGTCCAGAACCCAACCCGCTCTGGCACCGGGGACTGGCAGCAAGATCAAGCACAAGATCTGAGACAGCACCATTGCCGCTTCGGCTCCTGTCTGATCCTGCCATGCGGCCAGAAAAAGGGCAGAAGGCAACCGAGGAAATCGAGGCTCTGGTTCATATGTGGACGCCGCCTATGGCAAGGGTTGATTTTGTCGGTTGCGGTGATCGGTTGCTTTCATATGTCCGGCCGGTTTGTGCGACTGTCATCTGCCGCTGGCCCTGATGGAAATCCACCGGTGAGGTCCCTGATCAACCTGGCGCGCTTTGGAGGCGCGTTGAATCAGACGGGTTTGCTTCACCATTGGCTCAATCGTTACGCATCATCGACTGCCATTGCCAATTCGTTTTTGGCCTGGTGCCGTCAGGCGGGCCGCCCGTAGGGCCGGTAGGTCTCGCCACGGGTAAGCAGCGCCCATGCTATTCGGGCGAGTTTGTTCGCGAGCGCGACAGAGACGAGCCGGAAGGGCTTTTTTTCCAGCAATCCGTTTACCCAGTCCGTCATCGGCGTCGGGTTTCGCTTGGCGTGCCTCATGACTGCCGTGGCCCCGACGACCAGCAATCGCCTGAGATAGCGGTCGCCCTGTTTCGAGATGCCGCCAAGCCGGGTTTTTCCACCTGTCGAGTGCTGCTGCGGCGTGAGCCCAAGCCAGGCAGCGAACTGTCTACCGGAACGGAATTGATCCGGGTCTGTAACGGTCGCAGCGAGGGCGGTCGCGGTGATCACCCCAATACCAGGAATGGCCGCGAGCCTGCGGCTTGCCTCGTTCCCGGCATGCCAGGCCTTCAGGTCCTGATCCAGTGCGCCGATCTCTTCGGTTAGTTCAGCGATCCGGCGGATCAGGATCTCAAGCGCCCGGTGGGCATAGGCTGGCAGGGCTTCATCGGCGAACGCCTTGTCCGCCAGCTTCACCAGATTGGCGATGCCCGGGTTTGCGACCTGGCCATACTCGGCCAGGTGCGCGCGAAGCGCATTCGCGGCCATGGTTCGTTGGCGAACAAGAAGCGATCGGGTCCGGTGCGCCATCAGGATGCTCTGCTGTTCCACCGTCTTCACAGGAACGAACCGCATCGTCGGACGCCCAACGGCCTCGCAGATTGCCTCGGCATCCAGAGCGTCGCTCTTTCCGCGTTTTACGTATCCCTTGACGTAGGACGGCGGCATGATCCGCACGTCATGGCCCATGGCGATCAACGTCCTTGCCCAATGATGCGCCGTGGCACAAGCTTCCACACCGATCAGGCAGGGCGGCAGCTTCGAGAAGAACGGCGCATGTGTTTGCGATGCAGTTTCTTCACCAGAAAGGTCGTACCGGCCTCATCCACGCCATGGGCCTGAAAGACACTCTTCGCCAAGTCCAATCCAATTGTCGCAATGTTCATCGGAACGCTCCTTTCTTGCTTTTGCTTCGTTCTAAGCACCATATTTGGCGCTTCGCTGGCAGCGGCGTCCACATCATCAACAACGGGTCCTGCATTCGTCCGAGGCCAGAGCGACTCAACCGTGTATGGTGTCCCGTTCGGTGCGGAACATGTGTGACGGGCGGTGTCATGAACCCGCGCGACCCGAGGCGCCCCACGAGTTCTTCGCCAAGATGATCTATTGGCTTCTTCCACACTGTGGATTGAAGTGTGAAGGCACCCGGAGCCGAACGGTACCCGACCACGATGCCAAATGCCCCTGGCGGATTTCGCCAGCGTAGGAATTGGATCTTGTTTCCCGGCTGCAGCGCGTCAAAATTCTGCCTACTATTGTCTGTTAGCCGCTGTTAGTCGTGGCTTGGATCTATACATTCTTTGCCGTTCCAAACGCATTCGGGGGGCGTGTTGTGAACATAACCGTACTACAACGACGTCATAAGCTGCTGCGAATCAGCAGCTCTTGATGTCGGGCGACGCAAAAGCGGCGGTGAAACGGGTTTAACTTCAGGAGGATCCAGTCATGACACAATCGAAAGCTTTGGTCCTCTGTCTGGCGGTTTTACCGATGCTTGCCACGACTGCGTGCAACGCGCAAAACCAGTCGGATCAAGCCCAGAGCGAGCGCGAAATGTCTTCCTCGACGCCAACCGATGATTGCCCTGTGATCGAAAGCAGCAACTGGGTCGTAAAACTCACCCCGGCTCCGCATGATGGAGCATCCCCCCTCCTTTTCGTGAGCGGCGATCTCACGCTGCCCACACCAGGATATACTGTCGGCCTGAAAATCGGAAAGGCAGATCGTTCTGCAGTGCCAAAGGTCTTCGCGGTGATTACCACGACACCGCCGGACGGAATGGTTGCCCAGATGCTGGATAGTCAGACGGTTTCTGTGACAGCAGATGCACCAGCCTCCCGGCTGCGCTCCGTCATCGTGATCTGTGGCAATACGCGCTTGTTCGAAATCAGCGATGCCATGATGGTGAAAGCTGGCGATTGAAACCGCTCTATTGTCTTGGTTGCATGATCCATGATGATGTCCGATGGTTTGACCGGCAAGGCGTCAAACGCCTTCGCTGGCGGGTCCTTCAACGCAACCATTGCGTTTACGTTTAAGATTTGACTCAGAGTTCGCTCGTTGATGCTCAGACGTTGCAGCGGTCACCGGTCCAGCGTCGCTACGGTGACTGTAATTGGCAGCATCAGCACCGACGAGAGGAGTGGATCCGAACCGTTCCTCGCGCTCACTCCATCGACGCTTAGTCTCTTGCCAATCAACTGCACTATCTCGGGCGAGTCTGCGAATTTTGAGTGGTTTGAACCATTCACGTCGATCTCAGACAGATCTAAGACTGTCACGCCAAGTCGTGCCAGATCTTGAACGTCCTCATTGCCGACCCGCGGCACTCCTCGCGCAAGAAGCCGGGAAAAACTCAAAGCCCGGTCGTCGCGCGAGATAAGAATGTAAAATTGCCGTTCATTGTCGGCAAACGGTGCCAGCTGCTGCCGGAACAGATCGGCGTCAATGTCGGGTGCCGCCAAAATGACATGGCGAAGCCGACCTGTCCGGTTCAAGGTGCCGTTAAGTTTTGCCTGTCGCATTGCTTCGACCGTCAGCAGATTGCCCATGGAATGCGATAGGACATCAACGGCCTTTGCGTTGGTTTTCGAGATGAGATTAGCACCGAGCAACAGGTCGTCCCGCGCGACCAGGACGCTGTTCATGTCATAAACGTAGTCCAAAAAACGGCCACCGGAGGCCCAGCTGAACAAAACTGGAACGCCCTCATAGCCGGAATCCTCAACGAATTGACCCATCCGAAGAACTGCTTCTGACAAGGTTGTGTTGTAGCCATGCACAAAAACCAAAACGTTCCGTTTATCGACAGAGCGCCGGTTCAATTCTGCCTGCAAGGCGGAGACGAAATCGCCTTCGGACGCAAAGATTGCTGGATCGGTTGCGGTGAAATGCTCCGCTGGACGGGGGATGCCGGACCGGGGGCTCTCTATCTTGCCGGGTGTGTGGTTCGGGGGCACACTGATCGTCAGTTTCGCCAACCCAATTTCGGACGATCGTTTTCCCGAGAACAAAATGGTTGGATCACTGTCAGGAGCACGTGAGGTCAGGATGAAGATCTCGTGTTTTCTGAGATTTTCGGCAGCATCACCATTCTGAGGTTCGGCTGCCAGGCCGATCATCCCGCGTTCCGCCGGACCGCAGCCCACAATTGCAAGACTTGTGACAAACAATAGAACACAGGCCTTGAACTTCACCTCATCTATGCCAAAAAACATCGGAATACTTCTCCCCAGTTTACAGGTTGAGCGTAAACACGCGACGTGACCTGCCCCCGCGAGATCCCTCCGTCATAATGAGAGTCTGCAGGTTGGATCTGGGTATTCGGGTTGCCTGTCTTGCGCAAGCGCGCCGAGCGCGGAGCCCTCAAATTGCTCAAGCGTCCGGCACACTTGCAGCGGTGTCTGGTTGCCCAGCGATGATTGCGGTCTGACCGTGTTGTAGTCATAGCGTCAGAAACGGCTATTCCGCATTCGTCTACTCCTTCAGGTTCGGCGCAGACACTACATCACCTTGAGGGATTTCGCGGGGGCAGGTCAAATCTGTACGCCCTTCGATTCTGCCCTGAATTGTGTCGGCGTCCTACCGGTCCATCGCCTGAATGCACGGTCAAAGGCGGCTGGGCCTGAGAGACCTACCTGAAGGGCAATTTGCGCAATGGACAGGGTCGTGTTTGACAAGAGGTCTTCGGCGATGCTCTTGCGGACGTCGTCCTTCATATGACTGTAGGAGGTGCCCTTTACCCACAGTGTGCGCTGGATGCGGCGTGGATGCACGCGGCAGATTGAGGCAAAGTCGTTCAGTGTCAGATCCTGATAAGCGATGTTGCCCCTCAGCATGCCGCGAAGATAGGAAAGGGTCGCTTCGCTGGTGCCATCTGTGTCAAACTCCCCTCGTGACGCCTTCACTGAGTCCCAGTCCAACGAGAATGGTGCCCAAAGCCAGTGCGGCGGAAATGAAATCCGCAAGCCGTCGATCTGGGATGTGATGAGCGCCTGTTTCGGAAGAAAACCCGGCAGAAGCCCGTGGGTGGTCGGCACAGTGATAAGAATCTCTTTTGGGTTGAACGTCTCTCCGATCCCTTTCTTTATTAAAGTCACAAAAAGCGTGACGCCGATTGCATCCAACTGTTTCGACGGCTTAGTAACCCTGACGGTGCGGTGAATGTCGAAGTTTACATTGCCGGGTGTGATGGAAAGGGAGTACCGCACGTTATCGACCTGCTTTGAGACTTCTACCACCACCCGGGACAGAAAATCTCCCAAGTTGAGAGCATGGGTCGCCGAATCCCGGAACGCCGGTGTTCCTTTCCTCGCTGTTTCCATTGCCACCTTTGCGCCAAAATACGGATCGTCAAGAGTTTCCGCCATATCCTCCATGGCGGAATAACAGGCGGACGCGTCAACCAGCATCGCAGGGTCGGTCAGCGCGGCGACGGGAATACCGTTTCGGATAAGAAGCGCTTCAATGTCGCCGCCACGCGAGGTGAAGGCCTTTGCGAGCTGGGACAAAATCAACATACCGCGCGTGAATCTCGGGGCAGATTTTCTGCTCATTCGTGCTGCTCCCTCAACGCCATCAGGTTAACTTTCTAGGACATTTTTATGACACAGTTGGCATGAGCCGCAAACAGGGTGCGCCCCTGGCGTGTTAATAAATAAACCGTAAACGATGAGACTGTGGCGACTGCCAAGCCGCGCTGGCGAACTCGGAAAGCGTTGGAGCCTGGAAATTTGGGGGGAAAGCACCGTGAAGGCCAAAAAATTCCTTTTGACAGCAATACTTATTACCGGGCTGATGACTTTTTCGGCGGCGACCTTCGGCCCGGCATACGCCCAGACAGGGGAAGGACAGTCCGTTGGAGCCGCGATCGAGCGGGTCGCCACGAAGCTTGCCGGGCGCATCGGCTTCGCGGCGCAGGAAATCGGTGGCGACGAGGTAATCGCGTTCAATGGCGATGAAACCTTCGTCATGGCCAGCACCTACAAGGTTGCGATTGCCGCTGCTGTCTTGGATCGCGTCGACAAAGGCGAACTCAGCCTCGACCAGATGGTCGATGTCACACTCGACATGATGATGATCGGGGACGCTGCGCTGAACGGCACATTCGTTCACCCTGGGCTCCAGTTGTCGATCGCGAACGTGATCGAGGTGATGATCACGGAGAGCGATAACACGGCGACCGACATCTCGATGGGACTGGCTGGAGGACCCGCGGCGGTGACCCAATATCTGCGCAGGATCGGGATCAGCGATATCAGAGTCGATCGGCCCACCGGCGAGATCATCGGGGAGTTCTATGGTTTGCCGGGACCGGCCACGCATAAACTCGCCACAGAGGTCTTCAAGGCCCGGCCGGAACTCTTGAAGATCCAGGCTGACCGGAATCTCGACTTCGAGGCGGATCCCCGCGACCAGGCAACGCCGCTTGCGATGCTGCAACTCCTGCTTGCCATCGACGGTGGCACGGCGACAAGCGCCGAGAGCCGCAACTTCCTGATTGACGTCATGTCGCGCACGCGCACCGGCGCTGGCCGGCTCAAGGGACTGCTGCCCAGGGGAACGCCCGTGGCGCACAAGACCGGAACCATAGGGGGAGTGGCCAATGACGTCGGCTATATCACGCTCCCCGACGGTCGTCGGTTTGCAATCGCCGTGTTCACCAAGAGCAGCGTGACATCCGAGGCAGACAGGGATCGGGCAATTGCCGAAGTCGCCCGCTCGCTGTTCGACTACTTCCACGTCGGGCAGATGGCGAAGCAGTAAACGGAGAAACTTCGCCGTGGAGGCCCCGAACCGCGAATACAGAACGCTCCGGGAAGAGTCGTCTTTTTGAAGAAAAGGAAAAACCAGTGACGGACCTAATGAAAAGGAAAAATCCAATGAAGAACCTTATGAAACTGTTATTTGCCGTAACCGTTTCGTCATCACTCGCCATTCAGCCTGCGCTCGCACAGCAGGCAATGACAAAGGAAGAGGGCCAGGCGACCTTTGATGCGGTCCTCGCCGAAGCTTCTGAACTGATCAAGGAGCTGAAAATCCCGGGACTTGGTATCGGGGTCATCCATGGGCCCAACTCCTACGGCGCCGGCCTCGGTGTCACGAACGTCACCACAGGAGAGCCCGTTACCACTGATACGCAATTTCAAATCGGCTCGGTGACAAAGACCTTCCTGTCGACAACGGCCATGAAGCTGTCCGAACAGGGCAAACTGGATTTGAACGCGCGTGTCGTCGATATCCTGCCGTGGTGGAGGGTCGCCGATGCGGAAGCGACGTCGAAAGCCCGGGTCGTTGACCTGTTCCACCATCACGCTGGCTGGTATGGCGACCATGGGTTCCTTCCTGTTCCTCCGGGCGGGTCGATCAGCGAGAAGGTCATGCTCCAGGCGGCTTACGTCGAGCAGCTCTATCCGTTCGGTCAAACCTGGATGTACAACAACACCGCCATCACCTTCGCGACCCATGTGGTGTCGCATGCCGGCGGAAAGCCGATCGAGGACCTGATCGAAGAGAACCTGCTCACCCCGCTCGGCATGGAGTCGTCATCCTTTAACTACGATCCCACCCCGCCGGCCAAGGATTATGCATGGGGTCATCCGCCGATCTACGGCGAAGGCGACATCAGCGATCTCAAGCCTTACTATATTCCGATGGTCAGAGAGTCGGCAGCCTCCGGCGGAATTCGGTCTACGGTTACCGACATGCTGAAATACGCCCGCTTTCAGCTGGACGGCAAGGACGCCGCCGGGAACCAGCTGCTGTCCATGGAATCGTTGGACTATGCCCACGCTCCGGCAGTCGACGCTTCGGACGGCGACTTTACCGGACTGACATGGTTCGTCCACGACTACGACGGCGTCACCAGCCCCTATCACGGGGGGAATTGGCCCGGCACGCGGTCCTTTCTGAAGCTGATCCCGGAACACGACTTTGCCGTGGTGATCATGGTGCACAGCGATCGCGGAGTCGAAGCCTACAGCAAAATTGCGGACGACATGGTCAAAGCCTTCACGGGAATCGAGGCCGACTCTCCGGTCGCAGCGGGTGTTGATCCGGCTGTGCTCGATCCCTTCGTCGGCGTCTTCAAGGGGAATTCCCAAAACATCGAGATCCGCAAAGAGGGCGACAAATATGTGTTTGTGCAGTTCTCCGCATTGACCAGCGGATCGGATCCCGCGCCGGCCAATGTGGCCAACACGGCTGATGGCTATTTCATCATCACCGAAGGCCCGAACGAGGGCGCCCTTGGCGAATTGCTCGAAGATCCGTCTGGCGAACTCAACTACGTGCGATTCAACCACCGGATCTTCATTCGGGGCGACGGGGCGGTCGACGACTTCGACCTCTCCGGTACTGTCTTCCAATAACCAGGGCGACAAGAGCCACGGATCAGGTGGAGAGGCGATCCTGCGAGGTGCAGATCGACCTCTCCACCGAACGCGCTGCATCGACGACATGAGGCGTCCAATGCAGAAACCAAACCCAAAGAACCTGACTGCGGCGCGTGGCGTCGCCGTCGGCATCGCCCAACCGAAATGGAGAGGAGAGAACAACATGAGCGAGAACGAGATCACCCGCAGGGAGTTCAACCTTGGTGTTGCCGCGGGTGCGGCCGCCATTGGGTCCGCCGGTAGAGCCTTGGCGCAGACGAGGGAGCCATTCGACCTCGTGATCCTTGGCGGGCGGGTGATGGACCCCGAGACCGGGTTTGACCAGGTCGCAAATGTCGGCGTGCGCGCGGGTCGGATCGCCGCTATCACAGTCGAACCGCTCGAGGGCGGCCGCCAGATCGACGCCAGCGGCCATGTCGTCGCGCCCGGCTTCATCGACACGCATTTTCACTGGCCCCGGCCCATGGGCAACAAGCTTGCACTGCTCGACGGGCGAACGACGGTCATGGACCTCGAGATTGGGACGCTCGGGACGCTGGTGGATGACTGGTACGCACAGCGCCGCGGGACCAACCAGATCAACTACGGCTGCGCCAGCTGCCACGAATTCGCGCGTACCTTGGTGCTCGACGGCATCACGACGATCGATGCGCCTGAGGCCATGAACCATCGCGGCTCGGACAAGTCTGGCTGGTCCCATACCCGCCCGGACCTCGAGAAGGGCAACGAGATCCTGCGCGTGCTCGATACGGGCCTCGCCGCGGGCGCGGTCGGCATCGGCTCGACGCTCGGCTACATGCGCGACGGCGCATCGGCACGCGAGGTCTTCGAGATCCAGCGCATCGCTGCGGCTTATGGAAGACCCTGCGCCTTCCACTTCCGCTACACGCCCGGCACGGACACGAGCGAAGCGAACGGTATCCAAGAGATGCTTGCGAACGCCGCCGCGCTCGGCGCGCCCGCCATCGCCTGTCACTTTAACAACCCCGGATACAACCTCGTGCACGAGCTGCTGGTGCGGATGCGCGCGCAAGGCCACAACATGTGGGGCGAGCTCTACCCCTACGCGGCGGGCTCGACGGCGCTGAACGCCGTCTTCCTCGAACCGGAGATCTGGGTAGATCAGCTCGGCTACAAGTACGAGGAGACCATCCAGGATGCGCTGACCGGGGAATGGTACACGCAGGAGAGCCGCGCGGAGATGATGGCGCGCGAGCCGGCGCGGCTGGTGCTGGCCTACAAGATGCCTGAGAGCGCCATCCTCGACTGGCTGCGGCTGCCTGACGTGGCGATCGCGTCAGACGGGATGCCGATCCTCGACGACAGCATCACATGGGATACGCCCTTCGAGGATCTGCCCAACAGTCACCCACGCGGGGCCGGCAGCTGCGCGCGGACGTTGCGCATGGGGCGCGAGAACGGCATCCCCCTGATGCAGAGCGTCGCCCAGCTCAGCTGGAACTCGGCGCGCCCGCTCGGTCTTACGGGGCTGAAAGCGATGCAGGAGCGCGGGCGGATGCAGGAGGGCATGATCGCCGACATCACGATTTTCGACCCGGAGACAGTGACCGACAACTCCACCTACGCGCAGGGCAATCTGCCGTCCTCCGGCATTCCCTTCGTGATCGTCAACGGCGTGGTGGTGGTCGATGGCGGCGAGGTGCTGCGCGGCGTGAACCCAGGCCAGCCGATCCGCAACGAGCCGCAGGAAAGCTTGTTCGAACCACTGGACGTCCATGCATGGACACAGGCCTTCTACACCGTTCCGCAGGATTTCGGTGGCGGCTTACCGCACTCGCAACCGGCCTACGACCCCCGCGTGATCCCGTGCTGCGAGTGACGCTGCATAGGGCGAATTGCTCGAAGATCCGTCTGGCGAACTCAACTACGTGCGATTCAACCACCGGATTTTCATTCGGTCCGACGGGGCGGTCGACGAATTCGACCTCTCCGGGTCTGTGTTCGACAAACCGGCTGAGTAAGAGCCACGAATTCGGTGGAGGGTCGATCCCGCACAGCGCAGATCGAACTCTCCACCGAACGCGCTGGCATTGTCAGAGAAAAATCCTGTGATAGGATTTTGGATGCGGATCTCGGCTGGCTTCATTGGGCGCTACTTGGTGATAGCCAAGTATATAAGACGTTTGTGCCAGAGCGTTAAAGCTCAGGCGGGGGATAGAACAAACTAGGAAAGTTAATCTGACAATACCGACGCGGGTCATGTAGGAGGACAAGATCCTCTCGCGTTCGGCGATCGTGGTGAACTCGCCCGACTCAAGCATGCGCTTCCAGCGGAACGCGCGGGCTAGCTTCTTCAGCAACATGCTGTCGGTCCGACGCGCGCTGCTTTGTCCAGTGAACGAAGGTTTAGGAACGCTCGATGAGAGTATTAAACAAACAACTGCTAACCCTTCGCGCGCTTTTGGCCGCAATGGCCTCGATCCAGTTGGTCACGGCTGCGTCCGGAACGCTCGTCGCCCTCGACTTCGCCGAGTCCGGCGCCTCTCAGGAAGCCGCGGCGCTCGCGCCGGCATTCTACTCGCTCGGCTTCCTGGTCGGTTGTTTTCGTACGTCCCGCTGGATAACACGGATCGGCCACATCCGATCGTTCGCTGCCGGCGCGGCGATCTGCATAGCGTCGACATTGATCTTCGCCTTGACCGAATTCGTTCCGGTTCTGCTTGGCGTGCGATTCACCACTGGCCTTGCGACGGCTGCGCTTTTCGCCATCGGAGACGCCTGGGTCAGCCAATCGGCGGATGGAAACAGCCGAGGGCGCTTGCTGGCTATCTATGCAATCCTGCTCGGCGCCATTTCCGTCGGCAGCCAGATCATGATCCCTGTGCTTCCCGAAGATATCAATGTCGCGTTTGTGGTGGTTTCGTTACTGTACTGCCTTGCGATCGTCATTCTGACAGCCGCCCGGACTGATCCGCCATCGGCGCACGCTGATGCCTCGGTTCGTCTCAAGGCGGTGTTCCGGGATTCCCCGACCGCCTGGCTCGGTTCGTTCACGGTCGGCATGGTCGCAACCACTCTTCTCAATGTTGGTCCCTATCGAGCGGCCACCCAAGGTATCGACGCCGAGGAGATCGCGCTTGCCATCGGTGCTCTTTATCTGGGTCGTATCGTTTTCATGTATCCTTTGGGATGGGTGTCGGACTTCTACGATCGACGCAGGATAATCGTAGCAAACGGCTGCGTGGCATCTGCCGTGTTGCTGTACCTGTCAATCGCCGGTTCCGGGGGCGGCTCGGGTTACAGGGCCGTCTTGGGGACCAACCTGCAATTGGTTCTACTTGGCTTGCTCTTTGTCCTCGGAGGCGCCCTTCTTACGGCATACTCCTTGCTTGTCGCGCATGCGATGGATCGCACGGTTCCAGTTTACGTGGCGTCGACCACAGTCACCTTGCTGTTCGTCTGGACAATGGGCGCCGTCGCCGGGCCTCTTCTGGCGAGCCTTGTTTCGGCTGCATTCGGAGACGAAGCCGCGAGTTGGCTGCTCACTCTTCTGATGGTGAGCTACACGAGTTACGTCCTCGTCAGGCTCAAAAGAGCGCAGGCCTCAGACAGAGCCGAGAAGACCGCCTTCGTATCAACCGAGACAAACAGTCTGGAAGTCGCACCGAGCCAGAAGAAAAAAGGCTAAGACATGAGCCTGCAGGCCTCGCCTTGGAGGTGTCAGAGCGACGAGCTTGCGACGATGCTCACCGCCCCCTACCCTTCCTGAATGAGCAAGCCCAACCCGTTCCGCTACTTTCGAACCAGCCGCGAAATCATCCGCCTGGCGGTGATGATGTACGTCAGATTTCCGCTCTCACTGCGCAATGTCGAAGATCTTCTGCATGAGCGCGGTATCGACGTGAGCCACGAGTCCGTCCGCTTTTGGTGGATGCGGTTTGGCCCGCTTTTCGCCTCCGAGATCCGCAAAGCCAGAGCTCAACGGATGCGCTGCTATTCGAATTGGAAATGGCATCTCGACGAGGTCTTCGTGAAGATCAACGGAAAGACCCATTACATGTGGCGCGCCGTGGATCACGAAGGCGAGGTTCTGGAGGCCTTCGTCACCAAGCGTCGAGATCGCAAAGCAGCATTGAAATTCCTTAGAAAATTGATGAAGCGCTACGGTCGTCCAGAAAGTATCGTCACCGACCAACTGCGCTCCTACGGGGCCGCGATGAAAGAAATTGGGAACGCGGATCGGCAGCAAACAGGGCGCTGGCTAAACAACCGAATAGAAAACTCACACCTGCCATTTCGACGACGAGAACGCGCGATGTCTCGTTTCAGGCGCATGCGCAGTTTGCAGAAATTCGCCGCCGTCCACGCCTCAATCCACAATCTTTTTAATGCGGAGCGCAGCCTCTACAGCAGACAAAATTTCAAGCGAAAACGCGCCGCTGCTCTGGCTGAGTGGCGCGATCTCTGCATGGCATAAACGACAGCCTTACTGTCCAAGTAGAGACGAGTTCGAATCCGTCTGACAGCACCGCCATAATGATAGCATAAATATCTGTTTTAATTTGGAAAACGTTAAGTTTGTCGAAAATGGATACATTTGCGGATACATTTTTATTCTATGAATCGCGCCTGTGCTCTCCTACACCAGAAGAACCTCGCAAACCTGCATAGCTTAATGGTGTAACAGGTTTTACGCAGGGAATCGGGCGTGAGTGGCGGTGAAGCGGCGCTGATAGCACGAGCAGCGGCGCGTAGGGCGGGCCAAATCCCGGCTCAAGCCAAGGTTGGTCTGACAACGCTGGACTGCCCCCACGGAGTGGTCCAGGTTGATTGTTAGTGCATGACCGGCCTCTGGTCCATCTGGACAATACTTTCCGTTGCGGGAGGCCGGTATCCAA
>NZ_SJEY01000018.1 GCF_004761875.1 Roseovarius aestuariivivens | reverse complement strand
AGACGCGCGGGATAATCTCCCCGGATTGCCGAAGATCGGTGCGTCTCTGTCGGAAAGCTGCCATGCTAAACACCCTAATACGCGCAGAAAAATCGGCTCAAACCGCACGTTGTCAGAGAGACAGGTCTGGGTGGCGGAGGAGGTGGGAGCGATAGCCTTTTTTGTTCTAAGGCAATAAATTAATTTAAATCGCTGAGATATAATGATCTTCTTGATTTCCGCTATCATGCACTTGCACCTGCGTTCACTGAATGTCACGATCAAAGTGTATCTGCCCATGACAAAAGTGTATCTCATTGAGCAAACCCCTGACAACAGACGTAGCGATCCGGAAGTGGAAGCCGTCAAAGCCTGGTGAGGCCAAAAGCACAGGCGGGCGTGATTGCCTCTACGTGCGTGGTTGGCCGAATGGTTCAAAAGCTTTCTATTTTCGCAGCGGCACATGGTTGAAGATAGGTGATTACCCAACTGTCAGCCTCGCTGGTGGGCGCGAACTTGCCGTCGTGGCCAAGCGACTCAAGAAGGAAGGCTTTAGCAATGAGGCACTGAAACGCGGCTTCTCCAACGCACATACAGCAAGCGAGCTAGAAGGCGTCGTTCGGGGACAGGTCTTGAATGGTCTTGAGCACCGAGGCGTAAATTCGGTGCCGACCTACGACCAAATGTGGCAAGAGTGGTTTTGGGACGTTGAGCCAACGCTTCAAGAAGGGCCAAGTCGTCGACGTCCAAGAGCCATCCATGAGCACCACATCAGTCCTGTCATTGGTGCGCGCCCGATAAATGAAATACGTCGCCGAGAGGTCTTTAATCTCCTGAATCCTTTGTTCAAGGATAAGCCCGTCACGGCGGGACATGCACTCGGGCACATCAACAAAGTCTTCGAGCGTGCAATCGTTCAAGAGTTCTGTGAGAACAATCCTACGCCGCCACGTTCAAACTTCCCCAAACGGATCACCAAGAAAAAGCATCACGGCACATTGCCGGCCGAGAGGCTGCCTGAGCTATGGAAATGGGTCCAGGGCACCCAAGCAAGCGATAGTGCAAAACTGGCGATCCTCACAGCTATGGTTACAGCTCACAGGATTGGTGTCGTGGTCAGAGTTGAGTGGGACCACATCGACGAAAACACGGGTGTCTGGACAGTCCCTGAGCGCACAGACAAGTCGACGAAGGGCCGGATGAAATCAGGGCGGGAGTATTCACTGCGCCTGCCTGACGGATTGATCAAGCAGTTATATCACCTTTGTCCAAGTTCGACCGGCAAATATGTGTTTGAAAGTCCTTCAACTACCGGCCACCTGACAGAAAACGCTGTGCTGAAAATCTTAAAGAGGTTCGATCCTGCGTTGACTACCCACGGCTTTCGCAACTCCATCAAGGAGTTCTGCCGGAGGACTGAGCCGTCGATTGCAGATCACATCGCAGACGCTTTTTGTGATCATTCTTTGAAGGGGCTGGACGCCAGTTATCGGCGTTTTGATACTTCGACGGAGCGCGCTGAGTTGGCTGACCGGCTTCACTATTACGTAACTGGTATTTCATAGGCGCTTGTCGTATTTCACTGTTGTCTTGCGCTGCTTTTGACCCTTGATATAGGCGCGTAGCCTCAACAACACTCGATTATCCACCAATTCACCTCTCACCGGCTGCCGGCGTTACTTCAATCTCGGCTCGGCGTTCTGTCTTGTCATCGTCTATTTTCAATTCAACAGTTATCCGGCTAGGCGCCTCCAAATCAATTGGCACACCAATCAGTAAAAATTGCGTTAAGCCGGTATCGTCTTGTGCGCGGTCAGATATATCGATCTGGTGAACCTGCTCTGCGTTGACAGAAATTTTTATAAGGCCTGGCGACGGGCTTTCGGGCAAATCAGTGGCACGGATCCAAATCGACAGCCTGAGCTGAACAGGCAATTTGTTTACTATAATGTTACCGCCGTAAGCCCCTATAATCAGAAGCTTACCGTTATCCTCTCTGCGGATGTCGTCGCAGAAAATCGCTTCAAGCGGGTTAGTCATTCGCTATCACATAAGTGTTAACCGCAGCTGCGGGCTTCGTGCCTTTGCCTTGATGGGCAGCATTTGCAGAGCTTGCAGTTAGGAAGATCTGCCCTTTTTGCTCTTTGGTTACCCTGAAATTATCTCCATACTCACACTTCTTAAGTTGCAGCTCAGCATCATATCCAAGGGCCCAAGCCAACTCCCCAATTGAGCGCTCAGTCAAATTCGATTTTCCCCGCAAGATCTTAGTGATCACAGAACGATCAACGCCAATACGACGCGCGAGCTCAGCTTTAGTAAGGCCACTTGCGTGCGCCTCAGACAGAAATGCTGCTATGAGCTTTCTATTGGTGCGAGCCATAAAATCTGATGCGTGCAGATCTTTTTCGCTAACGCCCAGATCAAATAAGATCTCGGATTTCTCCGGTTTCGTAACTTCCGCCATATAAGCTGATTTCCTCTCGATCGTGCATAGCTTGTGTTTTAAAACCATTATACAGGTCTTTATCTTTGCACTTTCTTGCTGTCTCGACACTGGACAAACAAAACATCGAAGGCTTTGGGATCCATCCAAAGAACCGCAAGTCGTCCGTCCTGAGCTCCCATATTCCCGCTTCATGATCTTGCATATCATGAGGTAGTGGGGGATCGAAATCTCTTCCCGACACAAAGCCCGACATCAAGACCATGGCCTGTTCCCTCGGTTTAATTGCATCTTTCACATACCCATCGCTCTCCAGCTCAGGAAGTTTACTTTTCATCCAGGTCACAGACCGCGGTGTTGCCAGCAAAACGCGCATTGGCTGACAGCCCTTTAGCAGGGGAACCCTGAGACGGATTAACCGACCCGATCTCAAAACCTCTTCTAAGTTATCGTTTACACTTGTTGACATATAATGCAACAGCCGTTTCTCAAGCGTTAATCAAATGATCCAGCATAGAAACTCTATGCGAGGCCCGTGCAGCCATCAATCGCGATCCTCGTCCAGCTCATCGAGCCTGTGGGCGTTCCGTCGGATGTAATCGGGCGTGAGAGGCGGAGCAACGGCACTGATAGCGCGAGCAGCGGCGCGTAGCTCGTCAGATGCGCTGACCTGAACCTCGTCCTTGAACATTTGCAGGTGACGAGCGACCTGTTCGAGCGCCTTGGCGCGATCGGCGATCTTGACCTCGATGCCGTCTTTGGTCTGCTTAACGCCCTCGTAGAGCGGGTGTGAAAGCGACTCGCGGGTATCAGATACCACGACATGCGCTATGCCTTCACCGGCGCATTCTGGGCAGTCTGGGTTAGGATCTGTAGTTGGATCGAACGCGTATCCTCCCGCGTCGGTGGGCAAGCCGGGAATACGCTCGCCAGCATCGCCCTTGCGGCCAATCTCAATGAGCTTGTCCAGATCGTCGGCTCCAAACTGCTTGGTCACTTCTCTATCGAAAGCCTCTCGAAATTCCCGAGCGGTTCTCCACTGGTATTCGTGATCTACGCCCCAGCAGTACCGGCAGCAACGGCGCTCCACGCGGACCAGTTCATTCACTTCAGCTGTTGCTTTTTCCCACAGCCGTTGCAGCACGTCTGCGGCTTCAATTTCGAGCTGCCTCGCGCGTTCCCGGGCCAACTTGTTGATCTGCGCTTTGATGTGAGCATTGGTGAGCAGTCTGTAACCCTGCTCCTTGGCGGCTTTCTCAGCGTATCCTGCGCGGATCGCGGCCTGCGCGGCATTTCGATCTTTGAGGTATTCGCGACAAAAAGCATCGCGCTTCCAGGTCAGCCCTGACGGTGCAAGGTTTCTAGATTTCTTCTCACTGGTTTTCGAGCTCTTCGACGCTGGTGGAGATTTGCTTCTGTTTTTCAAAGGCTATTCTCGCATGCTTGCGAGCCCCCTTATTTCAGCTCGATCTTTTTTTGACACCACTGAGACCAAACGTCCGCCCAGTCAGTGCCGGTCACGTCTGGAATCTGCACAGTGACATCTATGCCTTGCAGAGCCAGTTTGTTTCCCAATGCATAGGCTGATTTCTGGCCACCCAACTTAATATCGTTATCGCCGAAGACAGCGACTTCCGTGCAGCCAGCAGGTGGTCTCCATTTTTCGAGAAGACGGCTGTTAAGCGCCGCCCAAACTGGAATTTCAAAGTACGCTGAGGCCGCAAGGGCGGTCTCGATGCCTTCGGCGATCCCGAGCGGACCACCGGGTACATATTCACAAAGTTGGACGCAGACTCCGTCGGGGAGTGGCCCCGGAGAAAACCTGCGCGGCTGCGCAATCTCCGCTTTTCCAGCACCATCCGGGCGCAGGTAAGTCCGGTGCATTGAGCGGTACTTGGGCCCGCCCGTAGTTGTGGTTTCACCTGGCACGCCAACCATCGCGACCATGGCTGGATGCCGTCCGCCTTCTCCGTCCTCCATGTCTGGCGCGAAGCGGATTGATGGAGGATAGATCAATTCTTCGAGGTGGCGCGTCGCAAGATATTTGTGGACCAAGTCTCCTGGCTGCACCTCCTTAGTCTGCCTGTAAATCTTGCTCAGCAAACCACGTTGCGTATCGTCGCTCATGGCCTTTGGGGGTAAGTCCACGGCAATGTTTCCAACGAACCTGTCGATCTTGGCCGCTGTTTCTTTGAAGCCTAGTCCAGTGACTTTAATGGCTAGATCCATCCCATCGCCGGAGCCGCACTGGTTACAGATATATGTCCCGCGACCGTCCTTATTGTCCCAACGAAACCTGTCCTTTCCTCCGCAAAGAGGGCAGGGACCGTGCCTGTTTTTGAGGACGTCTCCCGGGAGGCCCAGTTCCAACAGGATCCCGCGCCACTTGTTGCGGGCAGCGTCGACAGTTTTGATCTGTCCCATTAGGCCGTTCCCCGCTTCTGCTTCGATTTCGCATAAGCGATGCGGCGGGATTTTTCGTAGTTCAGGAATGCCTGATCTGGCTCAAGGCGCCGCTCGGAGAGGTTTTTAGGCCAGACCCCGAATTTTCCTTTATAGAGGGCTTTCGCCATACCGCCGCCTTTACGGCGCTCATCGTCCATGGCGAGCGCCATTGACCAGAATTTCTGCTTTTCTTCCTTTGTCGGAGTTTTGCGTACCTCACCGATCTCGACCAACTCACCCTCGACTGTGTTGACGCCCGGAACCGGTTTGCGCTCTCGCCCGCAGGACGGGCAGAAACGGCCCGTGAACAGCGTTTCGCAGCTTGTGCAGGGACGTGGGAGCTTCTTTGCTTTTGGGCCGCTTGTGGCCTTCTCACCCGGCTTGCAGGTGTCCAGTGTCTGGTTCTGAATATCGGTAACAAGACCGAGCCGCAGAGAGTTGCCGGCGTGATCAAGAACCAGCAGGTCCTGAGTGCCCTCGCCGTTACGCAGGCCGCGCCCAATTTTCTGGACATGCAGGATTTCGCTCTTGGTTGGTGCGGCGTCAATAATGCAGCTGACAGGCCAGTCGACGCCTGTCGTCAAGGTGCGCACGGAGCAGACCACTTTGACCTCACCTGCACGAAACTGACGCTCAATCAGTGCGCGTTCGACGCTATCAGTGTAGGCATCGACATATGCGCTACTCACACCCGCGCCCTTGAAAGCTTCGCTTAGTGCCTCTGCATGGGCGCAGTTAACGCCAAACAGCAGCGTCGGCCTGTTTTCGCCCCGAGCCAGCCACGTCTCAACCACAGAAGCCATGAGCGCCTTGCCGTGCATAACCGCAGCAGCCTGCCCCTCATGGTAATCTCCATGCTGAGTTTTGACGCTGGCGAGATCAGGCACGTCAGGCGCGAAAACTGTGAAGTTTGACAGGTACTCCTGCTCGATCAGCTCGTTGATCGTCGTGGGAACAACCAGATCGTCCCAAATAAGGCCCATTCCTTTGCCCCAGGGAGTGGCGCTCAAGCCGATGAAGCAGACGTCCGGTCTGTCCTTCATCAACTTCTCGATCGTCTTAAAACGCTGGTGGCATTCGTCGACGATCACGAGGGTCGCATCAGGAATGTCGCGACGCGCCAGGGTTTGAACGCTGGCCACCTGAACCCTTGCCAGGGGATTGGTGCGCGGATGGCTGGCCTGCATCACGCCGATGTCGTAGATGCCCTCGCTCGCAAATGCTTCGAGGGACTGGTCAATCAAGCTGATTGCTGGGGCCGTGACGATGACGTGGTTGCCTTTATCGAGCGCGCCTTGAATGATCTTGGCGGCGACCAGCGTTTTGCCGAAACCTGTCGGCGCTTGCAGAACGACGCGCTTGTGGCCCTTGCCAAGAGATTGGCGGAGCAGGTCTATCGCCTTGGCTTGGTGGGGGCGCAGGGTTTTGGGCTGAGCACCAATATCTGAAATAAGATCACGCATCGTGCTCATATCCTTGCATTGGCTTGGGGATGGGCACCTGGCGCTGCGCGTCGGTCTGAGTGTTGGCCTGGGTATTATATTTACCGGCGGACATTTGTCCGACCTCATGTCCGGGGTAAATGTCCGCCTTGAACTCGGCCTTAAAGTCGCGGATTGCTGCAATCAGGTTTGGGTGCGGATTGGCCCCCATGATGATCATCGCCTTGATCAAAGCCTCGGGCTCCACCTGGTATCTGGTGGAGAATTGCCCCCCCTTCTTTTCATCGAGGGGCGTGACGACCCCCCAGTTCTCCAGCGTTGCCATGTTCCGGCGAGCCTGCCGTTTGGAGCAATTTCCCCATTTCGCCAGCTTATTCATGCCAGGATAGATTGCGGCGTGGCCTTGTAGCCCACGCACGATGCCTTCCTTGATGATCTGGACAGTCATCAGTCTGAAGCTTTTAGCTAAGCGGGGATCGCAGCGGCTCAGTGTGGTGCGAAGACCCGCACCCATCGTGTTGATGGCTTTGCGTTTATATCCAGGAAGGCCCATTACTCGCTGCCTTCCTGTTGTTTGCGGCGATAGGCACCCAGCAGTACCCGCGTCGTGCCGCCGACGCGGACGACCGGCCAATGACCGTCGCGCACGCGGCGCCAAGCGGTGGACATGGAGACATCTTCAAGAGCCGCGATATCGCGCACGCGCACGCGTGCTTCGTTGGGCAGCTCTTGGATTTCGTGGAGGCGTTCAGGGGAGACTTTTTTCGGCATGATGGAGCTTCCATGCTGAGACAGCCGTCAAAAGTGACGGATGTCTTGGGTGGAAGCCACACATCATGCGCGGCTGATGAACACAAAATATCGCGTCAAAAGGTACTCATCAATGCTAAATGTAGTCAATTTGAGTTTCTGGTTTGCGCGTTCAAGCGCCAAATGCTCTGAACCTTCTCTATTATCAATAAAGAATAAGCAGCCTTAGCACGCTCTACGTAAGCTATCTGCGCTTTCGCTCGTCTTGCTGCGACGAAATGGATTTCAAGCTGTTTGTAGCCAGTTTTTCTTCCTTTCCATGACGTGTTAGCGTCCTAGGCGAAGTGTATGGCGAAGATCAATAAACGGGTTGGATGCAGAGCTACAATGAGCACAGATATCAAGTCACTCGGGTCTTTCGTCTGGTCCATCGCGGAACTTCTGCGCGGAGACTTCAAGCAGTCTGAGTATGGCAAGGTCATCCTGCCCTTCGTCGTGCTGCGACGTCTCGACTGCATCCTCGAAGAGACCAAACCCGCTGTTCTACAGGTGGCGAACGACCTTCCAGACGACATGGATGAAGAGGCGCGCGACACGCTGCTTTCCGGCGTCGTCGGTCAAGATATCCGTCTCTACAACCTGTCCCGCTTCACCTTCGCCTCTCTCAAGGGGCAGGACGCGAAAGACATCCACAAGAACCTGATCGACTACATCACCAAGTTCTCGGGCAACGTCCGCGATATCTTCCTCGACAAGTTCCTGTTCACTGACCAGCTCAAGCGCCTGAACGACGCCGGCCTGCTTTATCAGGTCTTCGATAAGTTCACCCAGATCGACTTGCACCCGAACGCCATTTCGAACCTTGAGATGGGATATCTGTTCGAAGACCTGATCCGCCGCTTCTCGGAAATCTCGAACGAAACGGCGGGCGAACACTACACCCCGCGCGAGGTCATCCGCCTGATCGTCTCACTGCTTCTAATCAACGACAAGGACGCGCTGACCGGGTCGGGTGTCATTCGCCAAGTCTACGACCCCGCCGCAGGCACAGGCGGGATGCTCTCCATCGCCGAGATGGAGATGAAGGGGCTGAACGACCGCATTCGCGTTGAACTCTTCGGGCAGGAACTGAACCCCGAGTCCTTCGCGATCTGCAAATCCGACATGCTGGTGACCGGGCATAACCCCGAGAACATCGCGTTCGGCAACACGCTGACCCAAGACGCCCACGCGACCAAACGCTTTCACTATATGCTGTCGAACCCGCCCTACGGCGTGGACTGGAAGAAATACGCCGACCCAATCAAGGATGAGGCAGACACGCAGGGCAAGAACGGGCGCTTCGGCGCTGGTTTGCCTCGCATCTCGGACGGGCAGTTGCTGTTCCTGCAGCATATGATCTCGAAGATGCGCAACGATGAACAAGGGTCGCGCATCGGCATCGTTATGAACGGGTCACCTCTCTTCACGGGCGGTGCCGGGTCGGGCGAAAGCGAGATCCGCCGTTGGATGCTGGAAAACGACTGGGTCGAGGCGATCATCGCGCTGCCGACCGACCTCTTCTACAACACTGGCATTCAGACCTATGTCTGGTTGCTCACCAATCGCAAGGACACCGCCCGGCGTAGCAAGGTGCAACTGATCGACGCCAGCGGCGAGAGGTTCTGGAAATCGATGCGCAAGTCGCTCGGGTCCAAACGCCGTGAAATCCCGCCCGACTCCTGTGACGAAATCGCCCGTATCTATGCCGAGATGCTGAATGGCGATGGCGACTGGGGCGACGTGTCGAAAATCTTCGCCACGACCGATTTCGGGTATCGCGAAATTCGCGTCGAACGCCCGCTGAAACTCGCGTTCGCCGTGACGGCCGAGGCGCTAGAGACGCTGCGCGAGGCGAAACCGTTCCAGAAACTCGAAGAAGACGACCAGATCCGCGTTTCGGAGGCGTTGCAGGATCACTTGCCCGCTGACGAGCGATGGATCGACCGCGCCGACTTCGACACCGCGCTCTCCGCCGCTCTCCGTCGCGCCGGCGTCAAGATCGGTGCGCCGGTCAAGAAGGCGATCCTGTCCGCGCTGTCCGAACGGGACGAAGACGTCGAGGTCTGCACCGACAGACACGGCAATCCCGAACCCGACACCGATCTGCGCGATCACGAACTGGTGCCGCTGAACGACGACTGGCGCGCCTATGTGCAGCGCGAGGTTCTGCCCTTTGTCCCCGATGCCTGGGTGGATGAGAGTTACACCGACGCGCAGGATGGCGGCGTTGGACGTGTCGGGTATGAAATAAACTTCAACCGCTACTTCTACAAATACGTGCCCCCGAGACCACTCGAAGAGATCGACGCCGAGTTGAAGGCGCTGGAAGCAGAGATTGCCGGTCTGCTGCAGGAGGTGGTCGAGTGACGCGACCTTGGTTGGACGCGAACGGCAACACATTCCCGTATCGCAAACTCATCCATGTTGCCTCGCTGAAGGCACGCATTGGTTGGCAAAGTTTACGAACTGATGAGTTCGTGGACGAAGGTCCGTATTGCGTGACGGGCACTGACTTTCAAAACGGCAGGGTCAACTGGTCGACCGCATACCATGTAAGCACTGAACGCTATGAGATGGATCGAAACATCCAACTCAATGAGGGTGATCTTCTCGTCACGAAGGACGGAACAATCGGAAAGGTTGCAGTTGTCCACGGACTGGATGCACCCGCGACTCTGAACAGTGGTGTATTCGTTGTGCGACCGAAAACCAGCGAACTTTCTACGGACTTCCTAGGTTGGGTCATTCGCTCGAAAGTCTTTGACGACTTCGTGGCATTCAACTTCTCTGGATCGACGATAAATCATCTCTACCAAAACGTATTCGAAACGTTCCGCTTCCCGTTCCCCGACCTCGCGACCCAACGCCAGATCGCCGACTTTCTGGACCGTGAGACGGCAAGAATAGACCTGCTGATCGAGAAAAAGCAGCGGTTAGTGGCTTTGCTGGGGGAGAAGTTCGAAACCGAAACAACAAGATTGATGACGTGTGGCGTAAGAGGGGACCTCACCGAGTTTGCGAAATCGATTTATCACTGGGCACCTGACGTTCCATCGCACTGGACCCAAACGCCATTGCGTCAGTTGCTTCGCCTCGCCTCGGGTTCAGTGGGTGAGAAAAGTGGAGACTATGTTCTACTTTCGCTCACCAAGCAGGGTGTAATCCCGCGCGATGTTGAGAGCGGTAAAGGGAAGTTTCCCTCGGACTTCTCGGCATATCAGGTGGTAAAACCCGACCAACTCGTTCTGTGCTTATTTGATATTGACGAAACACCGAGAACCGTCGGTCTTTCGAATGAATATGGGATGGTTACTGGTGCATATACCGTTGCGGATATCAATGCGGACCGCGTTGACCGAGATTTCATCTACTTCCACTTGCTCTATATCGACAACGGCAAGAGATTGCGCCCCTTCTATACTGGTTTGAGAAAAGTTGTCAGACCTCAAACACTCCTAAACATCCGCATCCCTCTTCCACCAATGGAAGAACAGAAGCAGATCGTTCAAGAGTTGCAACATTGGGAACGCCGCGCCAAGAGCATCTCTGAGAAAACTAACGCATCCATCGACCGCCTCAAAGAATATCGCTCCGCCCTGATCACCGCTGCTGTCACGGGTCAGATCGACGTCTCGACCTACGCCAAATCCGGCACCCCCGACCGCCGCCTCGACGCCATTCAAGAGGAGATGGGCGCGTGAGCAAGGCAAAACCGCTCAAGAAACACTTGGCGGCGCTAGAAGCGAAATTGGCGCAATGCGAAGACGCGACTGAAAGTGAAAACCTAAAAAAAAGGGTGGCGTGCTTGCGTAGAGATCTTGAGCAGGCGGGATACTTGTCGCCAACGATCAAGCAACCGAAGTCCAGAAGACGCAAACGACGTAACAAAAAAGCATCTGCGGGAAGTGCCGACCCGCTTGTTCGCGCCAAAAGCAAAGCGGGATTCTTTGGAACGAAAATTCGGTTCGTTCGCGGCGGATCAATGAGTAAGAAGTAATTCCATGACCGAAACACACACCGTGGCCGATATCCACCAAGAAAAGGTCTTCGAGGAGCATATCGTCGCCTGCCTGACCCGAGATCAGGGTTACGTCGAACGCGACTGCGCGTCCCACTATGACGTTGCCCATGCCCTCGACACCGAGTTGCTGTTTCGCTTTCTGAAGGACACGCAACCCGACGCATGGCAGACGCTGGAAGATCACTACAGCGCGCAGGCAGAGGCAGAGGTTCTGAAACGTCTGGATCAGGCGTTGAAGCAGAACCCGACCCATATCGTGCTGCGCGAGGGCATCAAACTGGTGCCAAACATCAGGTTCGCGCTGTGCTTCTTCAAACCTGCCTCGAACCTGAACCCCGACCTGACCCGCCTTTACGAGGCGAACATCTTGTCCGTGATGCGGCAGGTGACCTATTCGGCGAAGAACAAGAACGCCATCGATCTGGTGACCTTCGTCAACGGCATCCCCGTCGCCACGCTCGAAGTGAAGAACCTGCTGACCGGGCAGAACGTCAAACACGCCGAGAAGCAGTATCAGCAAGATCGTTCCCCCGCTGGCGAACCGCTGCTGACCTTCAAACGCGGTGCCATCGTTCATTTCGCGGTCGATCAGGACAACGTGTCGATGACCACGCGCCTGATGAACGGCAAGACGCGGTTCCTGCCCTTCAATCGGGGGCGTGATGGCGGTGCCGGAAACCCCGATGTGCCGGGCGAGAACCGGGTCGCCTATCTCTACAAAGACCTGCCCGGCGAAAAGGCGGTTTTCTCGCGCGAGGTGCTGCTCGACCTGATCGGGCGGTTCATCCATCTCGAACGGTCGGGCGGCAAAGAGGTTCTGATCTTTCCGCGGTTCCAACAGTTGGACGCCGTGCGCAAACTGCTGTCGGACGCGCGATCCACTGGCGCAGGACAGAACTACCTGATCCAGCACAGTGCCGGGTCGGGCAAGTCTAACACTATCGCCTGGACCGCGCACCAGATCATCAACCTGCACGACGAAGACGACAAACCGCTCTTCGACACCGCGATCATCGTGACCGATCGCTTGGTGCTGGACCGTCAGTTGCAGCAGACCATCAGCGGGTTCGCCCAGACCGAGGGCGTGGTGCGCAAGATCGACGGCACATCCCGCGATCTGAAAGACGCGATCCTGAACGGCGCGCGGATCATCATAACCACGATCCAGAAGTTCGGCACCGAACATCTGAAGGCGATCTCGGGTCAGGGCGGCAAGAACTTCGCCGTGATCATCGACGAGGCGCATTCGTCCCAGTCCGGCAAGGCAGCGCAGGGAATGACCGACGCGCTGACCCGCGACGAGACAAGTTCCGAGGACATTGAAGACATGGTTCTCGCGTTCCAGAAAGCGCGGGGACCGCAAAAGAATATCTCGTTCCTTGCCTTCACCGCGACGCCGCGCAACGTGACGCTGGAACGCTTCGGGCGCATCGGATCAGACGGCAAACCGCATCCGTTCCATCTCTATTCGATGCGTCAGGCAATCGAGGAAGGGTTCATTCTGGACGTGCTCCAGAACTACATGACCTACAAGGCATACTACCAACTCGAAAAGACCATCGAGGACGATCCTGCCTTCAAGGGACGCAAGGCACAGGCGCGTGTCGCCCGCTATGCCTCGCTGCATCCGACCGCCATCGATCAGAAGGTCGAGGTGATCGTCGAACACTTCCGTCGGCACGTTGCCAAGGAACTCGACGGCAAGGCGAAGGCGATGATCGTGACCCAGAGTCGCGAACATGCCCTGCGTTACTGGCAGCGCCTGAACGAATACATCGCGCAGAAAGGATACACTGATCTGAAGGCGCTGGTCGCGTTCTCGGGCGATCTGAACATCGATGGCAACGTCTGGACTGAAGCGACCGCGAACGGGTTCGCCGAGACGGAACTGCCGAAGAAGTTCGACACTGACGAGTTCCAGATCCTCGTCGTCGCCGAGAAATACCAGACCGGGTTCGACCAACCGAAACTGGTCGCGATGTATGTGGACAAGAAACTCGCCGGGTTGCAGGCGGTGCAGACGCTTGCCCGGTTGAACCGGACATATCCCGGCAAAACCCGAACCTTCGTGCTCGACTTCCAGAACGAGATGGAAGACGTGAAAGAAGCGTTCGCGCCCTTCTTCGAGGCGACTGCGCTCGAAGAACGCACTGACCTGAACCAAATCTACGACCTAGAACAACGCATTTCGTCCTCGACCTACATCCACAAAGACGAGGTCGAACGGTTCGCCGACCAGTTCTTCAAGGGCGATCTGACAACGCAGGACCGTCTCAAGTTGGAGGGCACTGTCCGTCTCGCGGTAGACCGTTTCGAACTAGATGAAGACGAAGCACAACAAGAAGAGTTCCGCCAACTCCTGAAGAGTTTCCAGCGGTTCTACGCCTTCGTGGCACAGGTTGTGTCGCTCAACGATGCTTGGTTGGAAAAACTCTACGCCTACACATCCTGGTTGTCGCGCCTGCTGCCGTCACGCGATGTGCCTGCCGACACTACGATCACCGACGACATGCTGAACCTGTCTGCCTTCAAGTTGCAGAAGGGCGAGGAAGGCAGTGCTTCTCTGACAGCTGGTGAGACACGAACACTCGACCCGATTACCGAGTTCGGCGCGAACCCTTACACCGAGGAAGAAGAAAGATCGCTGTCCGAGATCATCGACTCGTTCAACGAGCGGCATGGCACCCAGTTCTCGCGCGAAGACTTCATGCGATTCGAAAAAGTGACCCGCGAAATCATGGACGAAGACATGACTGATATGGTCAAAAATAACCCAGCAGACGTGGTCTACAACGCTTTCTCACAGGCGTTCTTTCAGGGCATGGTGAAGATGTTTCAGCAGGACAACGAAATGCGAAATATCGTTATGACCGACAAGGATATCCGAGAACAGGCGATACGGCACTTTTTCAAGCGGGCGCAGCGGCAGGCAAGGGAGAGGTAAATGTCGATCCGGCTGTCGGAGTTATTGAGGCAGGTCGATCCAAAAACTGAGGAGAAGATAAAGAGTGCGTACCGCCGCGCTAATACCTCAATCCGTTATTTGCTCCGGGATAGGACACGCCTGTCACTTTCGGTCGAAATCATGGGTGAGCGACGCATATCGCAAGTACCGATCCGCATCCTTCCCGGTATGCCTACTAATTTAGAAGATATTGAGTTCGATGATGATATCGACACGCTTCTGAGATTAGCGAAGATACGAAAACTCATTGAATACGGCGCGGCTGACTGGGATCGCTACCATGTGATCAACAGGGACCTATCTCACGCGCATAGTCTTGGCTTAGAATCCCTACCGGATAACAAAATCTTTGGTCATGCCCAACGTTTCAGGGAACTACTCGAACTTCTTGAAACTCGAGATCCCGTCAAGAAAATCCTCAATGTAGCTGATGATGTTCTGGGAACTTATTCATATAGAACCAAGTATTTGGATGAAGAAAGCGGCGAGGTGACGCTGTATTGGGGCGTAATTGGATTAGTTTCCGACTTGCTTGGCGTGCATGTCGAGGATCTCGCCATAGTTGTTCTGACGCATGAGCTGGCGCATGCTTATACCCATCAGGGGGCGGAGATAGACGGCATGCAGTGGTCGTCAGATCGATTTGGTTCATCGGACGTGAACGTGGTCGAGGGTCTTGCCCAGTACTTTACTCACTTGTGCCTTTCATCGAAGAAAGACTCCTTGCCCGGAGCGCGTGAGGCGTTTGAAAAGCTACGACAAAAGCAGCCCGAGTGTTATTCTGCTCACTTGCCCTGGATCGAAAATTTCTCCGCGGAACATGTAAGGCGTGCGATGCTTGAGGCGAGACGTTTCGAGTATGGTGTATCACATGAGATATTTGGCGGACTTCTGGACGATGCAAACGCCGCTCTTTCCCAAGCTTGAACCATGTGAGTATCTTCAGCGTCCAGAATCTCCAAAAGCCCAAAAAAATACAGTATGAGCGCCCTCGACGGAGCAGTCGAAGTTGCTTCTCAGAGGCGAAAAGCGGGCCAAACCGCATCCACCAAAACCGGACAGACTCGTGGCTGACGTCGATCCCGCGCTAGTGCAGGAGTTCCTCGACATTGCGTAAGGACAGCGGAAATCTGATGTACATCATAACCGCCAGGCGGATGACCTCGCGGCTGGTTTGGAAGTAACGAAACGGGTTGGGCTTGCTTATTCAGGAAGGGTGCGGTCGACTACAACGGTCGCAAGCTCATCACTTTGACACTACCCGCGCGGGCAAGCCAGCCGAATTCCTCGCTGAAAACCCTACGACAAGATTTTCCTCTGACAGCGCCTGCCGGCAGGGTAGGGCGGGCACGAGCCCGCCTCAAGCTAAGGTTCTTTTGACCGCGCCCTCACGCCGCGTGGTCGTTTGGGCATTCCGCCTGGCAGTTGGCTGGCTCGGATGCTTGAGCGCAAGCCGAAGATGCTGGTGGCGATTGCGCTGGCGAACAAGATGGCGCGGCAGATATGGGCCTTGCTGACGAAACAGGAAGATTATCGGGAACCGGTTCAAGTGGTGGCGTGAGCAAGCGCGCCCGGCATTTGAAACTGGAAAGCGAGGTGTAAGAAGTCGACGACCTGAATGGGCACTTGATCGAACAGATCTGGGTCGGGAAAACCAGCACGTCCCCTAGAGACGATGATCTCGCAGGGTAGATTTGGACCCGCTCCGCTGATCTCCATACCGGCCAGCGGACATCGAAAAAGCCGCACTCAAAGGCCTGATAGAAGACCGCACTCGATCACAACCAATCAACGTCGGAAACATCTTGCACAACGGGCGGCAACCATAGAAGGGGCCGTGGCCGTCGGTCTCAACCCGAGTTGCTCTGACAATGCCACGACCTGTGCTTCGTGGCCTCCTTGCAGTGGGACGAGCAGCTGGTACGAGTGTTCGATTAGCTTACGGCAAGATTGCCTGTGCGACGCGCCTTCATTATGAGTGCAAATGAGTTCCAATTTGTTTGAGGAGGGCCGTCATCACCATGGCGAACAAAAATGGTGGCCGCAAAGAACGCACCGAGCGGCCGGCCGGGAACAGCACGAATACTGAGGTGGCCAAGCAGCCAAGTATTAGGAATCCAGAAAGTTTGTATAATTTTTCGTGGTGGTCAAAATCCACCGACGCCGAAATTTCATCTGCCGTTTCATCTATTGATGTCCATGCTCGCGGGGAGCGCGATAGAACGCCTTTGATGATGGCAGCACGGAACGGATCTCCCAGCCACATTCGAGCCTTATTAAACGCCGGTGCCGATGCCAACGCGCAAGATGAAATCGGTTGGACGGCGCTAATGTGGGCTGCGCGATCAGAAAGCCCGGAGAACATCGAGGTTCTGCTCGATGCAGACGCTGACATCCATTTGCGTGACAAGCACAATCGAACAGCGTTCAGCTACGCTCAAGAGTGCGAGGTCCTCCGGGGCACAGTGCCGTATTGGCGATTGGCGAATGACCCGAATGCGCAGCGAAAACCACTCGCCGACATAGCAACAGAGATACTCCGCTATTCCGCCAATGAAGGGCGTGACTTGATCATGGGAGGTGAGCCGAGCTACGTGAACCTCTCCTTGGTCTTTGACAAGGATAGGCGTCCCATAGTCACAAAAGAGACATGGATTGCTGCGCTGAAGGCAGGCGAGCAGAAGCGTATTATCGGTGCAAGGATAGATGAGCCAGGCCTTACAGCCATAAGAGAACATGACTTGCCAAACCTACTCTCTCTTGACGAGGTCGAAGATAGTCAAGCCACAAAAGAATTAGAAAATCATATCAGACGATTCATGAAGGATCGCCTAAAGGAAGGTCCTCCATATTTTCGAGCCATTGGCGGCCACCCACATTGGGGTTACCAAGAAAAGTACTCGTTCAGAATTTATTCCGATGATGTCACAAACGGCGATGAGGTTGAGTCGAAAATTGAAAAATTTTGGCGGTACAGCGCTAGCGCTCAACTCTCTAATCGAGTTCTTTCCATAAGCTTTCGTAACAATATTGGATTCTATATTTCGAAGCCGGACGAGAAGCTAATATTGTCATGGGCGGGTCAAAGCGCAAATGATGGCGAAGAGCAGATTATTTCGCGCGACAACATGAGAATGAAGGATTCGGCCAAGCACTTCACGCGGCTTGTCTACGCAAGACTCGCAGAGAAGGCCGCCATTTCGATCTACTCATCACTGTCAGGCAGTACGGTCGAAGACTGCTCTATACTTCAAACTGAGGGAAAGGATAACCGATGGCGAGATTTTGACATCTGGGCGAGCAAGCCTTTAGATGTCAAGAACACAACCGTCTATCGGCAGAATGCTCGTCAGAACTTTGTTCCCAAATTTAAAAGGTCAGGAAATCAGGACGTTGTAATCTCAGCTTTTGCGACTGCGCGCGGCACTTTTGGCGGTGTTGAGCAAACCTATCTAGGAGAAGTTTCACAACACGATTTGGCGCTGTCGAGATCAGCGGTTCAACGCGCCTTTCCGGGGCTGGAGACAATACAAGTTCGTTTTGATGATCAGCATCTCCCAGCCTGGTCGTTCGAGTATCCCTTCGGGGAGGTAAACTATGACGAGCTTCTCGACGCATATTTACTGCTTGGAGAACGGCCAGAATCGATCCTTGCTGCGGCTCTTGCCGCTGGCAAGGTTCACGAGATCGGTGCATACACGCGACTAAGTGGTTCGCAGAGACGGATTATTGATTTATTTTCACAGGTAATTCTGGACTCGACATACTCAAAGAGAACAATCGTACTTTTCGCAGTGTCGGGATTTATCTCCGAGGTCTTGTCAGGCGGGACGCCCCTAAGGTTTATGAGATTTTTTCGGAGGCTTTTCCAAATGGAGGAGCTCGGCAGGCGCTACGAAGACCGTGTGGGCGCAAAGATGTGCACCCCTTTTCCTGAAAGCAAAGCTGGCGGACTTCCCGATCCTCTCCGTTCAGTGCACAACATGTTCGACTTGCTCGAACGGGCCGCGGAGGAAATATCGGCATCCGGTCTCGATTTCGAAGCGTTCCACGCGCAAAATCCACATGTTTTACTCGGACGCCTCAAAGGCGGAAGACAGATCACAGTCTATGCCTATTGTGGCGGACGATCTGAATCCGGCATTCCGTGCGACACATTTCCGCTTGTGGTAGGAAATAATGATACTTGCCGTAGATGTGGAAAACTCGTGTGCCATGAATGCGGATTCTGTAGCAGCGGCTGTACGTCGGCGACTTAGTGAAAGCTTGCCTGAAACGCCGTCGCCGTCAGCGAAATGTGGGCGTCCAGCGGCGGGTGCAACTCAAACGCCTTCGGCTCGCGTGCGAAATTCCATAGTCGGAACAGGGACCATTCCGCACGCCGCTCCTCGGCCACGGCCAGTTCATTCCGGCTGATGTGGAAAGGCGTGCGCTCCCATCCGTTCGTCGTCTTCACCTCGATCAGGCGCGGGCGTCCGTTCGGCGCGAAGCTGGCGATATCGTAGCCAGCACCATCGCCATCCTCTTCCGACACCCACCGGACCTTACGAGCAAGGTCGTCGCGGCCCGCTGATTTAAGGGCTGCACGCTCGTGCGCCAGGACGCGCTCCTCACCGGCACGGCCGAGGGTGCGGTTTCGCTCGTCTCTCGCCGCAACATCGAACTTTCGCGCGATGTGCAGAATCTGCTCCAGCTCCTGTGGCGGTGGCTGGTTCGACAGCGTCGGCGGTGGCCCGATCCAGATCGGCGAGGCGTCGGCCAGGCCGGTCGGCGGTCGCGCAGCAGGACGGCGACCGAGCCAGGCTGGGTTCAGCGCCAGCCAGCGCGCCACGGCATCGACCAAGGTCATCTGGAAATTGAACGCCGGCTTGTAGCCGGGGATCCAGTCTTCCCCGAGCCCCTTGAGCACTGCGCTAATGTTCTGATGCTTGAACTCGACCGATCCCTCAGATCTATCGTTCAGCAATGGCAGAAGCGCACGTCGATGCTCGGCCTTGTTATAGCGGTGCCCAGCGATGTCATTGGAGTGCCCCCACTGAAGTGGTCCACCAACTGGGATAGAATTATCCCGCGAATTGGAGGACCAGAGAATGGCTGGGAAACGAGAGAAGTCAGAAGACA
>NZ_SJEY01000017.1 GCF_004761875.1 Roseovarius aestuariivivens | reverse complement strand
CGAGACCCATTATATGTGGCGCGCCTTTGATCACGAAGGCGAAGTTCTTGATGCCCTAGTCACCAAACGTCGAGATCGCAAAGCAGCATTGAAATTCCTCAGAAAATTGATGAAGCGCTACGGTCAACCGGAAAAGATCGTCACCGACCAACTGCGCTCCTACGGGGCCGCAATGAAGGAGATCGGAAACGCGGATCGGCAGCGTACAGGGCGCTGGCTGAATAACAGGATCGAAAATTCCCACCTTCCCTTCCGACGAAGAGAGCGGGCCATGTCCCGCTTCAGGCGTATGCGAAGTTTGCAGAAATTCGCCGCCGTCCACTCTTCAATCCATAACTTGTTCAATTCGGAGCGCAGCCTCTACAGCAGACAAAATTTCAAGCGAAACCGCGCCGCTGCTCTGGCTGACTGGCGCGATCTCTGCATCGCATAAAGGACAGGCTCACTGTCCAAGTAGAGACGCGTTCGAATCTGTCTGACAGCACCACACTATTAAGTTGGAACATGGCCTGTAAGTGTTTGAAGGTTTAAGCCGTATATACTTGGAAAAATTCTCGCCAAGGTATTGTTTTATGGAAAATAGTTCCGTCCTCCTCGGTCCGCCATTTCCCCAAAACTCACGGCTCGATAGCGATCGTTCCGGTGACCTCCAGCCCATCGGGCGTACGGCGTGTCACGACAATCTCGCCGGACCGGGCGTAACTTCCCGACAGCGCGCGCACATTCACCTGATGCGTGACAAGCAATACGATTTGATCCTCAGGCAGATCGCGGATCCGTGCCAGTGTCTCTTTCGTTTGCGCCTCCCGGTCACCCTGCCCGGCGAAGTGAGAGTTGAGCGAGGGCGCTTCGGTCACCTTACCCATATCCAGTAGTTTCGCAGTCTCCAGACACCGGCACCATTGGCTTGACCAGACCGCATCGAACGCGACGCCGGACGCGCGCATCATCTCGCCGATCTCCCGCGCCTGCGCGCGGCCCCGGTCATCCAGATTACGCTGAGTCGTGCAATCGCGAAGCTCGAAATCCGCCGGATCGCCTGTGCCCGGCGCTAAAGCGTGACGCATCAGCACAACTGCGCCCGGCTCTTTCAGCAGGCTCCAGTCCTGCGCTACCGCAACGCCCCCGGCAAAAAGGCCCCAGAAAACCGCGCATACTGCAAAGATAGATCTCATGCCATTGCCTCCGTTTGACGAGAAGATAGATTGCGCTTCTCACCCGACCACCCGTCGTGCAGGATCGCCCAATGATCCATACCTTGTTCCGCTTCGCGATCTTCAACCTCACGCTGTGTCTGGTCCTCAGCCAGGGCGGTCGCGCGTCCGAGCCGGTGTTGTGTCCACAGACCTCCGTCACGGTCGAGGCCGCGAACCCGGAAGATGCCGCGCGCTCCTGCCGCGCCGCTCAAACCGCGATCGCGCAAATGACGCAGTGCGAGATGCCGCTCGATCGACCGATCACCCTGACCCTGCGTGAGGAATTGGCGAAAGACTGTCTGGGGCTATACCATTGCGGCGAGGACCGCATCGACCTGCTCTCGCCACGGGCGCTGGAAGAGGCCCGGTCGGAAACCAGCGCCTTCGCGCACCTTCCCACGCCCCGTTTTTTCGACACGCTGGTGGCGCACGAACTCGCCCATGCGGCGTTCGATGCGCGGCCCTGCCCGCTTGAAAGTTGCGTGGTGGCGGCTGAGTACCTGGCCTATACCGCCCAGGTCCGCGTGCTGACCGAAGCCGAACGCGCGCCGTTCAAGGCCATGACCGAGACGCGCACAATCTCGCGCGACGAAATCAATGTCATGCTGCTGTTCATGGCGCCGCAAAGCTTTGCCCGCAAGGCGTGGGCTCATCTCAACCAGCGGCCCGATCCCTGCGCCTTCGTGGGTCAGGTCATGTCAGGCCATGTTCTGATGGACCGCGTGCACCCCTGAGCGCAGCGCTCAGCCGTCGATCTCTACAATCACCAACTCGCGCTCGGACGCGCCCTTGGCATGGTTCAGCGCTTGCTGATAATCGTCGCTGCGATAACACTGCTCGGCCGCTTCCAGACTCGGGAAACGGGCGACCACATTACGCGGGCGCTCCTTGCCCTCAAGCTGCACAAATCGCGCCCCGCGTGCCAGAAACTCGCCACCATGCGCAGCGATGGCGGGACCCGCCAGCTTGGCGTATTTGCCATAGGCCTCTTCGTCGGTCACGGTCACATGGGCAATCCAAAGCGCGGGCATCACGGTCTCTCCTTCAAATGCCGTCCACAATCACCATGTCGCGTTTGCTCGACGACATGGCGATGGGCAGAATGCGTTGATAGTCATCGGAATGGTACCATTCGAGCGCGGTCTGTCGGTCGGGGAACTCGATGATGACATGCCGGTCCGGGCTATTGCCCTCGACCTGCACCTGGGTGCCGCCCTTGGCCAGGAAACGCCCGCCGACCATTTCGACAAGGGCCTGCGTCTGACTTGCATAGGCTTGGTAATCTTCCGGGTTCGTCACGGTGATCCGGGCAATCAGGTAGGCGCTCATGATCTTTTCCTCCCAAAGGATGCCGGGCGGATCAGCCGCCCAGAACCCGTTCCGCCGCCGCGATCGCGGCGTCGGCGTTGCTGGCATCCTTGGCCCCGCCTTGCGCCATATCGGGCCGGCCACCGCCACCCTTACCGCCAAGCTCGGCCACCACCGCCTTGACCAGATCAACCGCCGAGTGGGCGTCGGTCAAGTCCTTCGTCACTCCGGCGGCGACGGCGACTTTCCCATCCGCCTCGCCGATCAGAAGGACTGCGCCCGACCCAAGCTTCGCCTTCATCTCGTCGATCAGTGGCGGCAGTTCCTTGCCGGACACGCCCGGCAGCACTTGTGCGAGAAACTTGATGCCTCCCACATCCTTCGCCTCGGGCCCGCTTGTGGCACCGCCACCCATGGCCAGCTCGCGGCGCAGCTGCGCCACCTCGTTCGACAACGCTCGCCGTTCGTCGAGAAGCGCGCGTAGCCGGTCCAGCACATCGGCTGGCTGCGCCTTCAACTCTTGCGCCACCTCGGCCAGTTGCCGTTCCTTCAGGCTCAGATGCTTGCGCGCGGCCTCGCCGGTCAACGCCTCAATCCGGCGCACGCCCGAGCTTGAGGCGCTTTCCCCGATCGCCACGAAAAGCCCGATATCGCCGGTCTGACGCACATGGGTGCCGCCACACAGTTCGATCGAATACGTTTTTCCGTCCATGCCCTTACCCGAGGCGGGATCGATTCCCATCGACACGACGCGAACCTCGTCGCCGTACTTCTCTCCAAAAAGTGCCTGCGCACCCAGCTCGCGGGCGTCATCCGGCGCCATGATCCGTGTCTCGACCGGGGCATTCTGACGGATATAGGCATTCACATCCGCCTCGACCTGCGCCACCTCCTCGCCCGTCAGCGCCTTGGCATGGCTGAAATCAAACCGCAGCCGGTCCGGCGCGTTGAGGCTGCCGCGCTGCGCCACGTGATCGCCAAGCGCGTGCCGCAGGGCCTCGTGCAGCAGATGCGTGGCGGAATGGTTCGCGCGAATGGCGCTGCGGCGTCCATGATCGACCTCAAGCTGCGCCGGTGTGCCTTTGACGATCTCGCCCCCCTCGATTTCCGCGAAATGGATAAAGACACCAGCCACTTTTTTCGTGTCGGTGATCTTGGCCACGGCAGTTTCGGTCCGAAGCCAGCCGCTATCGCCGACCTGCCCGCCGGATTCGGCATAAAACGGCGTCTGGTTCAGCACGATTTGCACGGTCTCGCCCTCTGCCGCCCTGTCGACCTGCGCGCCCCCTCTGACCAGCGCAAGGATCTGGCCCTCGGCCACTTCGGTATCGTAGCCGAGAAAGTCGGTCGTGCCATGTGTCTCGGCGATATCAAACCAAACGGTCGAATCCGCCGCCTCGCCCGAGCCGGACCAGGCCGCGCGCGCTTTGGCCTTCTGTTCCGCCATCGCGGCATCGAAGCCCGGCAAATCCACTTCGCGCCCGCGCTCGCGCAGCGCATCCTGCGTCAGGTCGAGCGGGAAGCCATAGGTGTCGTAAAGCTTGAACGCCGAAGCACCTGGCAGGGGGCTTCCCTCGGGCAGTTTTTCCAGTTCGTCGTTCAGAAGCCGCAATCCCCGGTCAAGCGTCTGCTTGAACCGCGTTTCCTCCAGCTCCAGCGTTTCGGTAATGAGCGCCTGCGCCCGTCCGAGTTCCGGGAAAGCCTGGCCCATCTGGCTGACCAGCGACGGCACAAGTCGATGCATCACGGGGTCCTGCGCACCCAGAAGATGCGCATGGCGCATCGCACGACGCATGATCCGACGCAGAACATAACCACGCCCCTCGTTCGAGGGCATGACCCCATCGGCAATCAGGAAGGAGGTCGAGCGCAGGTGATCGGCGATCACCCGGTGGTGCACGTTACCGGGCCCATCCGGGGAGCCGTCCGTGGCGTTCGCGCTGGCCTCGATCAGACTGCGCATCAGGTCGGTGTCGTAATTGTCGTGCTTGCCTTGCAGAAGCGCGCCAATCCGTTCCAGACCCATCCCAGTGTCGATGGATTGCATGTCCAGGTCGCGTTGCGTGCCGTCCTCGAACCGCTCGTTCTGCATGAAGACGAGGTTCCAGATCTCGATGAAGCGGTCACCATCCTCCTCCGGGCTGCCCGGAGGCCCGCCCCAGATATCCGGCCCGTGGTCATAGAAGATCTCGGTGCAAGGGCCGCAGGGGCCGGTCGCGCCCATCGACCAGAAATTGTCATCCGTGGCAATGCGGATAATCCGGTCCTCGGGAAGGCCCGCGTATTTCTTCCAGATTTCAGCGGCCTCTTCGTCGGTATGATAAACGGTGACCAAGAGCTTCGACTTGTCAATCCCGAAATCCTTGGTCAGGAGGTCCCACGCATAACAGATCGCCTGCTCTTTGAAATAATCGCCGAAACTGAAGTTGCCCAACATCTCGAAAAACGTGTGGTGCCGTGCGGTATATCCGACATTGTCGAGGTCATTGTGCTTTCCACCCGCCCGCACGCATTTCTGGCTTGTCGACGCCCTCGTATAATCGCGATGCTCGACACCGGTGAACAGATTTTTGAACTGTACCATGCCGGAGTTCGTGAACATCAGCGTCGGATCGTTGCGCGGCACGAGCGGAGAGCTCGGGACGATCTCGTGATCGTTGCGCCGGAAGAAATCGAGGAATGTCGAGCGGATCTCGTTGAGCGTGGGCATTTGGAGGCGTCTCTTTCGCGGGATGTTGCGCGTCAAAATGGCGTTCCGCTGATGTAGCCGCCCACCGAAGCGCTGTCCACAGCAACGCGCGCACGAAAAAGCCCGGGTAAAAAACCCGGGCCGATCCGATCAGATTATAATGTCCGGTCAGGCCTCGACGATGTCCTCGTCATCGTCGCTCATCTGTCCCTTCATGTCGAAATCAAGCCCGTGCGCGGCGCGGATCTTGTCTTCGATCGCCAGCGCGATGGCCTTGTTCTCTTTCAGGAAGTTTTTCGCGTTCTCGCGGCCCTGGCCGATACGCTCATCGCCGTAGCTGAACCAGCTGCCCGATTTCTCGACCACGCCCGCAGCCACGCCGAGATCAAGAAGCTCTCCGCGCTTGGAAATACCCTCGCCATACATGATGTCGAACTCGACCTGCTTGAACGGCGGCGCCACCTTGTTCTTGACCACTTTCACGCGGGTCTGGTTGCCCACGACCTCGTCACGGTCCTTGATCGACCCGATCCGGCGGATATCGAGACGCACGGAACTGTAGAATTTCAAGGCGTTACCACCCGTTGTTGTCTCCGGGCTGCCGAACATCACGCCGATCTTCATGCGGATCTGGTTGATGAAGATCACCGTGCATTTCGACCGGCTGATCGAGCCGGTCAGTTTGCGCATCGCCTGGCTCATGAGACGGGCGTGCACGCCGACGCTGCTGTCGCCCATATCGCCTTCAAGTTCGGATTTCGGCGTCAACGCGGCCACGGAATCCACCACGATCATGCTGACCGCACCCGAGCGCACGAGCGTATCGACAATCTCGAGGCTTTGTTCGCCCGTGTCGGGCTGTGAAATCAGAAGCTCGTCAAGATCGACGCCCAGCTTGCGCGCATAGATCGGATCAAGCGCGTGCTCGGCATCCACAAAGGCGCAAACCCCGCCCTTTTTCTGCTCCTCGGCCACGCAATGCAGCGTCAATGTCGTCTTGCCCGAACTTTCGGGTCCGTAGATTTCAACGATCCGGCCCTTCGGCAGGCCGCCGATGCCAAGCGCTATGTCCAGCCCAAGCGAGCCGGTCGAGGTCGATTCAATGTCCTGAGCCGGGTTGTCGGCGCCAAGCTTCATGATCGAGCCCTTGCCAAACTGCCGCTCGATCTGTGCCAAGGCACTGTCCAGCGCCTTCTGGCGGTCCGCGTTTTTCTTTGAGTCCATTGTCAAAAGATCTGCCGTTGCCATACCTGTCACGTCCTTATTTCATACGCCAAAGCGGGCGTCCATCGCTGCTTTCGTTCACCTCTTGTTCCCATGGGTATGAAGACAAAAGGAGAACATTTCAAGAAAATTGTCTTGGTTTTATTTTTCGCCAGAAGGGTTAAAGAGTGGTTTATGCCGACAGGCCAAATCCGCACGAGGGACGAGATCGCGCATGCTGGTGTTTTCAAACGACAAGCTGGTGTTTCTGTCGGTGCCCAAGACCGGCACGACCGCGTACGAGGCCGCGCTGGCAACCCGCGCCTCCATAGTCGTGCGCGACCCGCCGGAACTCAAGCACGCGCCGGTCTTCCGCTATCATCGATTCTTCCGCCCCGCCCTCGAGAAATTCGTCGGCGAGGATTTCGATATCCTCGCGGTGATGCGGGACCCAATCGACTGGTTGGGAAGCTGGTACCGCTATCGTCGCCGCAGCGGCATGGAGGGCACGCGCAATTCGACCTACGAAATCAGCTTCGACGCCTTCGTTCAGGCCTATATGCAACCCGACCGGCCGGCCTTCGCAAATGTGGGAAGTCAGGCGAAATTCCTTGAACCGCACAAAAACGGCACCGGCGTCACGCATCTTTTCCGCTACGAGGACCAGGCCGGACTGACGAAGTTTCTAGCCGACAGGCTTGGCGTGGCCGTTGAAACCCGGCGTCTCAACGAGTCGCCCCCGGGCGAGACGTCCCTTAGTCCCGAGACCGAGGCGCGTTTCCGCGACATGTTCGCTGCAGAATACCAGCTTTACGACGGGATCCGCGACGAAGGACGATTTACGCCGCTCCCACGGGGCGCGGCCCCGGCGCATCGCTGACGCAACGCAGCTTACGCAAGGGCCTGCGCAAGATCGGCCCACAGATCGGCCTCATCCTCGATCCCGATCGACAAACGCAAGAGGTTCTCCGGTATACCCGTCTCCGGCTCGATGACGTGCCGATGCTCGACAAGGCTTTCGACACCGCCCAGCGATGTGGCCCGCCCGAACAATTGCAGTTTTGAGGCCACCCGCGCCGCATCCGCGTGCCCGCCCCGCACCAGCACCGACATGAGATACCCAAATCCGCGCTGCATCTGGCTTTTGGCGATGTCGTGTCCACCATGCGACGGCAACCCGGGATAAAGAACCGCCTCGACCGCGTCATGCTGGTCAAGCGACTGCGCCAAGGTCAGTGCGGTCCGGCACATCCGCTCGATCCGAAGCGGCAGCGTGCGCAGGCCGCGCATCAATAGCCAGGCCTCGAACGGGCCGATGATGGCGCCCGCGTCATGGCGATCTCTGGCGACCGCCTGCCAGATAGCGCTGTCTGCATCGCGCACCGAAAGAACCCCGGCCAGCACATCGGAATGCCCGTTCATCACCTTTGTGGCCGAATGCATCACAAGGTCCGCGCCAAGCTCCAGCGGTCGCAGCAGGATCGGGCTCGCCGAGGTGGCGTCGACCGCCAGGATCGCGCCTGCGCGCGCTGCCGCCTTCGACGCACCCGCCACATCCACACTCTTCAGCCACGGGTTCGACGGCACTTCGATCCAAACGAGGTCGGCGGGCTTGGTGCAGGCAGAGCCGAGCGTACCCGCGTCGGCGGCGTCCACTTCATCCAGCGTAATACCGCGCCGGGTGCAAAACGCCCGCGCCCACGCGGTCACACCCCAGTAGATGCCGGACTGGATCACGATCCGCCCCCCGGTAGGCACCTGCCGGAAAAGCGCGGCGACCGCCGCCATGCCGGACGGAAAAAGAAGGCTGGCCGACGCGCCTTCCAGCGCACGCAAAACCTCTTCGGCCTGCCGCACGGTATCGTTCTGGTCGCGCCCATAAATGTTGTCGGGACGCAGCAGCGCATAGTCTTCGCCGCGCAAATATGTCGTCGCCACCGAGATCCCCGGCACAACGCCACCCGAGGCCGGCTCATGCGCACCCGCCGCCCGCGCCGCGACCGTGGCCGGTTTCAGCCTGTCACCCGTCATCGTTCACTCCCGTCTCGAAAAGCCGGCCCGGCCCCCAGCCCCGCGCATCCACTTTCGCCTGCCGCAGCAGATCCCAGATCAGTGCCTGGTTCGAACTGATCACCGGCACGCCGATTGCTCGCTCGGCGGCTTCGATGATCCCGAAAGTCCGCAGGTTGGTGCAGGATGCGAACACCGCATCCACCTCGCCTGCGGCCACGGCGGCGCGAATCGTGTCGAAGGTCGAGCCTTCGGAAATGCGGGCGACGCGCCGGTCGTCTTCCTCGCCAAAACTGACCTCGCGGACGACCATGATGCCCCGCGCCTCCAGAAACGCGCGCATCGGCGCCGCGACTTGCGCCGTGTAGGGGGTGATCAGGGCAATTTTCTTGGCCGCAAGCACGCGCAGCCCCGCTACCACGGCACTGATCGGGTTCACGACGGGCACATCGGCATGCACCTCTCGCACCCGAGCAGTCACCGTGTCGGGGCCGATGAACACCGATGCAGACGTACAGCCATAGCCCACCGCCGCAAGCTCTTGCGGCAACAGCGTGACCGCATCGCGCAGTCGCCTCTCCATGGCGCGCAGGCCTTCCGGCGTCACCGCATGATCCGAATAGATCCGGTTGTGAAGCAGGTTGACCGCGCGGCCGGACAAAACCTGCCGCGCCTCGAATTCGAGCGTCTCGTCCGTCGACAGCACCACAAGACCCAGCCGAAGCCCGCCGCCTGCCCCGGCATCCAGAACCGCGGTCATGCTTGCGGCCTGCTGATCGTGCCGCCCGACACGGCCGCCGCCACCCCCGTGGTGCCCGGGCACGAGGTCGGCAAACCGCGCGCAACACGCACCGCGAGATGCGCAAAGGCCTGAGCTTCCAGCATGTCACCATCAAGGCCCACCGCCTCGACCGGATCAACCACGCAATCCAGCGCCGCTCGCAGCATCGCCATCATCACCGGGTTCTTGCGCCCGCCCCCGCAAACCAGAAGGCGTTCGGGCGCTTGCGGACAATGCTCCATCGCCTGCAAAACCGCCGCCGCCGCCATGCCTGTCAGCGTCGCCACGGCATCCGCGTCCTCCAGCTCGGCCACCAGCGACAGCATGTCGGCGAACTCGTTCCGGTCAAGCGATTTGGGCGGCATCTTTCGGAAATACGGCTCATCGAGGAACAGCTCCAGCGCGCCCTGAGCAACCTCACCCTGCAAGGCCAGTTTGCCATCTTCGTCGAACGCCACCCCGCGCCGCGACGCCATCAGGTCATTGATTGGCGCATTCGCCGGGCCCGTGTCGAACGCAAGCAACGCGCCCGCCTCCTCGGGCCTGTCCCGAACCGGATCAATCCAGGTCAGGTTGCCGACGCCCCCGAGGTTGAGAAAGGCAAGCGGCCGCTGTGCCCCCATTCGCTTGGCCAGCGCGAAATGGAAAAACGGCGCCAGCGGTGCACCCTCGCCGCCTAGTTCCACATCGGCGCTGCGAAAATCCCAGACGACCGGCACGCCCAAGGCCTCAGCCAGCGTGCTGCCATCGCCAAGCTGGTGGGTCCCGCGCCCTTTCGGGTCATGCGCCAGGGTCTGGCCATGAAATCCCACGATTTCGACGCCGGAAAAACGGCGCAGCGCCTCGATATGCGCGGCCTCGACAAGATCCTGTGCTCGCCCAAGGTCGTTCGCGCCCGGCCATTTGCCAAGTGCGTCGCGCAAAACCGCCTCTTCCTCAGGGGAATACGCCCGGTATCCGGTTTCGCCGAAATCGAAGATCACATCTCCATCGGTCAGCACCATCGCGGCGTCGACCCCATCGAGCGAGGTACCCGACATGGCGCCGAGGGCCCATACCGGCCCGCTAGCCTTTCCGGCCTTCAACATGGCCTTTTCCTTCGCCCAGAGCCTGCCTATACATGCCGCGCAAACATTGGCGGGACAAGAGATATGACCTATCACCCCAAGTCCGAATTTCTGCGCGTGATGATCGAGCGCGGCTTTCTGGCCGACTGCACCGACATGCAGGGGCTGGACGAGGCGCTCATGGCCGGTCCGGCGCCCGCCTATATCGGCTTCGACGCAACCGCGCGGTCGCTGCATGTGGGCTCGCTCATCCAGATCATGATGCTGCGCTGGCTGCAGAAGACCGGCCACAAGCCCATCACCCTGATGGGCGGCGGCACGACCAAGGTCGGCGACCCAAGCTTTCGCGCCGATGAACGCCCGCTGCTCGACGACGCCGCGATCCAGGCCAATATCGACGGGATTCAGCGCGTTTTCGCGGCCTATATCGAGTACGGCGACACGCCTTCCGGCGCCCTGATGATCAACAATGCCGAATGGCTCGATCAGCTCAACTACATCGCGTTCCTGCGCGATATCGGACGGCATTTCTCGGTCAACCGGATGCTCAGCTTCGAGTCTGTGAAATCCCGGCTCGACCGTGAACAGTCGCTTTCTTTCCTCGAATTCAACTACATGATCCTGCAGGCCTATGACTTCCTGGAGCTGAACCGCCGCTACGGCTGCATCCTGCAGATGGGCGGCTCGGACCAGTGGGGCAATATCGTAAATGGCATCGACCTAACGCGCCGGGTCCTCGATCACGAGGTCTACGGCCTGACATCGCCCCTGCTGACCACCGCGGACGGGCGCAAGATGGGCAAGTCCGCCGATGGTGCGGTCTGGCTCAACGCGGATATGTGCCCGCCCTACACGTTCTGGCAATTCTGGCGGAACACAATGGATGCGGATGTGGGCCGCTTTCTGAAGCTCTACACCGAACTGCCCGTGTCCGAATGCGACCGCCTGGGGGCGTTGCAAGGCTCGGAAATCAACGAAGCGAAGATCATCCTAGCCAACGAGGTCACGACGCTGCTCCACGGGGCCGAGGCCGCGCGCGCCGCCGAAGCGACCGCGCGAGAGGTCTTCGAGAAAGGCGGCGTCGGCGACGATCTTCCGACACTGGAACTTTCGCCCGACGAAATCGGGGACGGCATTTCCATAGTCCAGTTGATCGTCAAATCCGGGCTGGCCAAATCCGGCAAGGAAGCCAAGCGGCTGATCGCCGAGAACGGCGCCCGGCTGGATGACGCGCCGCTAACCGATGCGGGACTCATGCTCGACCGTGCAGCGCTCGAGGTTCCGGTCAAGCTTTCGGCCGGGAAAAAGCGGCATGCGCTGGTGAAGATCGAAAGCTGAGCCCTGCGAGATGCCGACCTGTGCAGGCAGTCCAGAGTGTTCTCTTCGGGGAACACCCACGACCCGGATCGGAGGGTAACCAGACATGTCAGACCAGATCGCCGATGCGCAGACCGGCGGCATGGGCCGGTTCGAACGGTGGCTGTCGCTTTGGGTTGCGCTGGCCATCGGGGCGGGTCTTCTCCTCGGCAATCTTGTCCCTGGGGCGTTCCGGGCCCTCGCGGCCCTCGAAATCGCCTCGGTCAACCTGCCCGTCGCGCTTCTGATCTGGGCAATGGTTTTTCCGATGATGGTAGGCGTCGATTTCAAGGCGCTGCGGCACGTCGGCGATACGCCGAAGGGCCTCGCCATTACCCTGACCGTGAATTGGCTGATCAAGCCCTTTACCATGGCGGCGCTCGGCGTGCTTTTCTTTCACCACGTCTTCGCCGATCTGATCCCGCCGGATGACGCACAGGCCTATCTCGCCGGGCTCATTCTTCTCGGGGCCGCGCCCTGCACGGCGATGGTTTTCGTGTGGTCGCAACTGACCCGCGGCGACGCCACCTATACCCTTGTTCAGGTCTCGGTGAACGATGTCGTCATGGTGTTCGCCTTCGCGCCGATCGTGGCGCTGCTTCTCGGGGTCAGCGATATCGACGTGCCCTGGACCACCCTGATCCTTTCTGTCGTCCTTTATATCCTGATCCCGCTTGCCGCCGGCATTCTCACCCGGGCGCGGCTGATCGCGCGCGGCGGCGAAACCGCCGTCGACATGTTCCGCGAACGGGTCAAACCGGGGACGGTGATCGGGCTGCTGTTTACCGTCGTGCTTTTGTTCGGCTTTCAGGGACAGGTCATTTTGGACACGCCGTTGGTCATTGCGATGATCGCGGCGCCGCTTTTGCTGCAAAGTTACGGTATCTTTCTGATCGCTTACGTCCTGGCGCGGGTGTGGCGCGTACCGTTCCGCGTGGCCGCGCCCTGTGCGCTTATCGGCACATCGAACTTCTTCGAACTGGCGGTCGCCGTCGCGATCAGTCTTTTCGGTCTCGGCTCCGGCGCGGCGCTGGCCACCGTGGTCGGGGTTCTCGTCGAGGTGCCGGTCATGCTGTCGCTCGTGGCCTTCGCCAACCGGACCCGGCACTGGTTTCCCGACTAAGACCACACGGAGAACGAGGTCTCAACCCCGCGCCGAAAGCGCCTCGGTCAGCAACGCATGAACACTGTCACCATCGACGTCCTCGGCCACAAAAGCCTGACCGATGCCCCGCGCCAGGATGAATCTCAGCCGTCTGTCAATCACCTTCTTGTCCTGCCCCATAAGGTCGAGAAGACCCGCCGCATCGGGCAATTCGCCTTCGATATCCGTAAGATCCGCCTTCATGTTCATGTCGCGAAGATGCGCGCGCACGCGGCTCGGGTCCTCCTGCGGGCAAAGCCCCAGACGCGCCGAAAGGTCGAAGGCCAGCGCACAGCCGATGGCGACGCCCTCGCCATGCAACAATCGGTCGGAATACCCCGTCGCTGCTTCGAGCGCGTGGCAGAACGTATGCCCCAGGTTGAGCAGCGCCCGATCGCCCTGTTCCGTCTCATCCCGCACGACGATCTCGGCTTTCATTTCGACCGAACGTTTCACCAGCCTGATCCGCGCCGCCATATCGCCTTCGGCGGCCAGCGACGCGTTGGCCTCAAGCCATTCGAAAAACTCCAGGTCTCCCAATAGCCCGTATTTCACAACCTCACCGTAGCCGGCGAGGTAATCGCGTGGCTGCAATGTGCCCAGAACCTCGGTATCGGCCAGAACAAGGCTCGGCTGGTGAAAGGCCCCGATCAGGTTCTTGCCCTGCGGCGCGTTGATCCCCGTTTTCCCCCCGACCGAGCTGTCGACCTGCGCCAGAAGACTGGTGGGCACCTGCACGAACCGCACGCCCCGTCGCAGAACCGCCGCCGCGAATCCCACCAGATCGCCGATGACCCCGCCACCCAACGCGATCACCACGTCCCGCCGTTCGATCCGCTGGTCCAGAAGCCACTCGACCGCGCGTTCGAAATGCTGCCAGGATTTCGTCGCCTCCCCGGCCGGAAGTGTCAGGGCAGAACTAGAAATTCCATTTTTTTCCAAACCACTTACAAGGCGCTCCAGGTGCAATAGGCCAACGTTTTCATCCGTGATGATCGCCACTTTCGGCCGGTGCAGAAGCGGGCCGATCAAGTCACCGCTCCGCGTCAGCAGACCGGGACCGATATGGATGTCATAGGCGCGCCCTTCGAGCGGGACGTGGACGGTTTCGGTCATGCTACGGGCTCCAGAACGTCGGGCCGGGTGCCAAGCGCCTCCAGCACCTTGGCCGCCATGGTGTCGATGGAATACTCAGAACGCGCTTCGACCGCCAGATCGGCGAGGCTGTAAAACGGCAACCGCGCCTCATAAAGCATTGTCAGCGTCGCCTTGGGATCTGCGGTCTTCAGCAACGGTCGAGTGTCCTTGTGCTTCACGCGGCTCCAAAGAAGCTCCAGATCGGCCTTGAGCCAGACCGAAGCGCCTTTTTGCGCGATAAGATCCCGGTTGCGCTCGGCCAGAAACGCCCCGCCACCGGCAGAGATGATCCCCGAAGGCCCATCCAGCAGCCGCGCAAGGACCTGCGTTTCACGATCGCGAAAGAATGCCTCGCCGTCGCGCTTGAAAATCTCCGCGATCGTCATGTTCGCAGCGGTCTCGATTTCCATGTCCGAATCAAGGAACGGAACATCAAGAAGATTGGCCAAAGCCTTGCCAACAGCGGTTTTTCCCGCACCCATCATACCCACGAGCACAACCGATTTCTTGAGTTGCCACCCACCTTCGGACACGATCTGTCGGCGCTCCCCTGCCAATTCGGTTTACAGCGCCATTGAATGACGTGATCTTGTCGAAAAGGCCAGTTATAACTTGGCGAAACAGATCGAAATTCGAGCAGGACAAACATGCTTAGGCTGCTGAAATGGATTTTCTACCTGGCCGTCCTCGGCTTCATCGCGCTCGCGGGCTATGCCTATGTCGGGCCGTTTTTTGGTGCGGACTTCTCGCCGCCCAGCAAGGAAATCCGCCAGGATATCATCCTTGAAGCGTCTTAATCTCACTGCCCTTTTTGCGCTCGCGTGCAGCCCCGCGCTGGCCGAAACGCCGCTGGGTGCCATCGACTGGCTGAAAGATCCCGCGCCGATCAGCGTCGCACAACCGCTGCTCAAGCCGTTGGGCCAACCGCAATCCGGCACCGGCGCGACGGTGCCGGATGTCGAGGTCATGCCGCTCGACACGGCCAAGCCAGACGCGGTGGGCCTGCTGCCCAGTGCGACCACCGGGCTGCCGCCGACGCTCTGGCAGGCCAGCACGACCGATACGCTGACCTCGCTTTTCGCGCGCATCTCTCCCGATCCGCTGCCGGCGATCCAGGCGCTCTACTATACGCTGCTTCTGGCCGAGGCCGAGCCGCCCGCCGATGCCGGCCCGGACGCGCGCTTTCTCAAGGCGCGGCTCGACGCTCTGCACGACCTCGGCGCGGTGGAACCCGCGCTGGCCCTCGCCGAACGGGCCGGCCCGTCCCAGGAACCGCTATTCGACCAGTGGTTCGATCTGGCGCTTTTGAATGGCAACGAGGACGCGGCCTGCGCCGCACTGGCTGACAATCCTCGGCTGACGGATCGGTTCGAGGCGCGAATCTTCTGCGGCGCACGCATGGGCGACTGGCAAACCGCCGCCCTGACCTACGAAACCGCCCGCGCCGTCGGCGCCCTTGCGCCGCCGCTCGACAGCATGCTGGCCCAGTATCTCGACCCGGAAACCATCGAAGGGGCCGAACAACTCGCCCCCTCCTCGCGGATGACGCCGCTGCTTTTCCGCCTGCACGAGGCCAATGGCGCCCCTCTGCCAACGCGCAATTTGCCGCGCGCCTACGCTGTCACCGATCTGCGCGGCGTGTCCGGTTGGCGGGCCGAACTCGAGGCGGCGGAGCGCTTGGCGCATACCGGCGCCCTGCCGGCCAACCGGCTACTAGGCCTCTACACACAGCAAAGCCCGGCCGCTTCCGGCGGCATCTGGGACCGCGTCGCGCGCGTGCAGGCGCTCGAGGCCGCCATCGCCGATCAGGATACCGACGCCGTCGAAACGGTTCTGATCCCCCTCTGGTCGGACATGAAGCGTGAAGGGCTTGCCGTCGTTCTATCGGCGCTCTATGCCGCGCCCTTGGCAGAGATGGACCTGACCGGACAAGCCGGGCGCATCGCCTTCGACATGGCGCTCCTGTCACCGAACTACGAGGTGCTGGCCGCCGAATTCCGCCCCGAAGGCCGCCGCGCCGCGTTTCTGGCAGGTCTTGCACAAGGCAACCCCGACCCTGAACTCGCGCGCAGCGTCGCGGAACAAGCCATCGCAACTGCCTTCGCCACGCAAGACGCGTCGACGGCGCAAGCCGATCTCCTGAAAAACGGCCGGCTGGGTCAGGCGATTCTCTCCGCGGCCCTGCAACTCGACTCCGCCACGCCGAATCAAGGCCCCGACATCATCGCCGGTCTCTCGACCCTGCGCGCCGTGGGACTGGAAGATACCGCCCGGCGCGCAGCACTTCAGATCCTTCTTCTCAGGGCCGGGGCATGACCTCCCGGCGCTGGATCGCCCGCTTTCTCGAGGCGCAGGCAGCCGAACTTGGCGCGGCGCAAAATACACTCGCCGCATACCGGCGCGACCTTGACGCGTTCGCCGACTGGCTCGGCCACCGCAAGCAGGATCTCGCCTCGGCCGCCAAAGATGATATCGAGGCCTATCTCGTGGCCTGCAACACGGACGGTCTTGCGGCCGCGACCCGGGCGCGACGCCTGTCGGCGATCAAGCAACTCTACCGCTTCGCCTTCGACGACCGGTTACGGACGGACAATCCCGCCGTCGCAATAAAGGGCCCGGGCAAATCGAAAGCCCTGCCAAAGACGCTGGACATCGAAGAGGTCGACCGCCTACTGGCCGCGGCCTGCGAAACGGGCCGCAACAAGGCCGACCGCCTGCGCAACACCTGCCTTATGCAACTGCTTTATGCCACCGGCATGCGCGTCAGCGAGCTTGTTTCGCTCCCCGTCGCCTCGGCGCGCGGCGAACCCGAGATGCTTCTGGTGCGCGGGAAAGGCGGCAAGGAACGGCTCGTGCCGCTCTCGCCCCCCGCGCGTGCGGCCCTCTCGGCCTGGCTCTTCCTGCGGGACGAGACTGAAGCGCGCGCCCGCGACAAGGGCAAGCCTGCCAGCCCGTTTCTCTTCCCCTCGGGCGGCAAGCAAGGGCATCTCACGCGCCATCGATTTTATACCTTGATCAAGGAAATCGCGACCAACGCCGGCGTATCGCCCGACAAGGTCACACCGCATACGCTGCGCCATGCCTTTGCGACGCATCTGCTGGCCAACGGTGCCGATCTGCGCACCATCCAGACGCTTCTGGGGCACGCCGATGTGGCGACGACCGAAATCTATACCCATGTCCTAGACGAACGGTTGCGCGATCTGGTCTTCGGCGCGCACCCGCTGGCTCAGGCGGACACCCGGCGCAAATCCGGCGGCAGCACGTCTTCCGACGGCCAATAGCCGCTCAGCAGCGCCTCGTGATAGCCTTGGGTCAGTCCCGCGGCCACCATGGCGCGATGCGCCGCGCTGTGATCGTAGCTCAACTCTTGAAAGGTAACGCCCTCATCCAGCATCGCGTATTGCGTGGTCGCGCGTCCGGCATTGGCAGGCATGCCAATCGCACCGGCATTGACCCATTCGACACCCTCAACGATCCGGGAAAAGGCCAGCCCGCAATGCCCGGCAAATACCCGGTCGACGGGCCCCGCCGTCGCGCGGATCAGGGCCAGTTCCTCGGCGAATTCCGCCTCGGGTGAAACTGGCCAGAGAAACCGGCTGATGTCGCTCAATCCCCCATGCAGAACCGCATGCCGGAGACCCGCGTGGTGGAACAGGACGAAATCCGGCCTGCCCCGCATCCAGGCACGATCCTCGGCCCCGATCTGCGCATCGGCATGCGCGTACCAGCCCGCCGAAAGCCGGTCGCAGGTGCTGCCATCCTCAAAGCCGCAGCCGCAATCTCCTGCGCCGGCCCCGAGTTGCTTTTCGCAATTGCCCGCCACGACAGTGCAGCCCCAATCACGTATCTCGGCAAGCGTCGCCGCGGCCTCGGCGCAATAGGCCACGATATCGCCGGTGCAGATCACATGCATCGGCGCAATCCCGGACCGTTCCGCCACCTCGCGCAGCGCGGTTACGGCCTGCAGATTGGAATACGGCCCTCCGAACACAAGCACCGGCCCACTGAGCTTCCCGAGATCGGCGATCTTCATCGGCGCTCTTCCCTTGATTGACGGCGCATCGCACCCCATAACCCGCATGGATAATCGGATGAGTTGGCGAATGGAACCACTGTCACCCACACTCGATGCGGCCTTCTGGATCACCAGCGCTTCGATCCTGACGCTTCTGGTGCTCTCTGCCTTTTTTTCGGGCAGCGAAACCGCGCTGACGGCAGCGTCGCGCGGCAAGCTGCGCGCGCGCGCCGAAAAGGGATCGAAGGGCGCCGACACCGCCCTGGCCATCACCGAGGACAACGAGCGGCTGATCGGGTCGGTCCTGCTGGGCAACAACCTCGTCAATATCCTGGCGACCTCACTCGCCACCGCGCTCTTCACCCGCCTCTTCGGCGAAAGCGGCGTGGCGCTGGCCACGCTGGTGATGACGCTTCTCGTGCTCATCTTTGCCGAGGTTCTGCCCAAGACCTACGCCATCACCAACGCCGAGGCCGCAGCTTCGCGGACAGCGCCGGTGATCATGGTGGTCGTGCGGCTGTTCTCGCCGATCGTCTCGGCCGTCCGCCTGCTGGTGCGCGGGGTCCTGCGGCTCTTCGGGGTCAAGACCGATCCCGACAGCCATATCCTTGCGGTGCGCGAGGAGATCGCCGGCGCGCTCTATCTCGGCCAGTCCGAAGGCATCGTTGAGAAAGAAGACCGCGACCGCATCCTCGGCGCGCTCGATCTCGGCGACCGCGCGGTTGAGGAGATCATGCTGCATCGCTCCCAGATCGAGATGATCGACGCCGAACTCGATCCCGAGGCCATTCTGGATCAATGCCTGCAAAGCAGCCACACGCGCCTGCCGGTCTTCCGCGATGATCCTGACAACATCATCGGCGTCGTGCACGCCAAGGACCTGTTGCGCGCCATGCACAAAATGGTGCTGAGCGGCGACGGCAACCGCGCCGCGCTGGCGCATTTCGACATCACGGCGGTGATGATGAAGCCGTATTTCGTGCCCGAAACCACGACGCTCGACGACCAGATGCGGCAATTTCTGCGCATGCGCAGTCACTTCGCGCTGGTGGTGGACGAATATGGCGACCTGCAGGGCCTGATCACGCTCGAGGATATCCTCGAAGAGATCGTGGGCGAGATCACCGACGAGTTCGATCCGCAGGCCGAACACCCGATCCGCAAGAGCGAGGACAACCAGTTCCTGATCGACGGGGCGATGACGATCCGCGATCTCAACCGCGCCACGGACTGGAGCCTGCCGGACGACGCGGCCAACACGGTGGCGGGCCTCGTGATCCACGAGGCGCAGATCATCCCGGACATGCATCAGGTGTTCAATTTCCACGGCTTCCGCTTCGAGGTGATCGAAAAGGAAGACAACCGTCTGACCAAACTGAAGATCCGCAAGCTCTGACGGCAGGACACAGGCCGCGCTGAAGCACGGCCTACAGGATCGCACCCGCTGCCGTAGGCCGTGCTTCAGCGCGGCCCGTCGCTCAGGCCCGAAGCTTGTCGCCTTTGGGATCGAACGGCGGCTCGTGCAGAATGCGCGCCTTGTGCGGACGGCCCAGAACCATCACCTCGACCTCGTCGCCCGGTGCCGCTTGCCCCGCTTTCACGTAGCCAAGCGCAAGGCTCATGCCGACGGTGTACCCATAGGTGCCCGAGGTCACGCGGCCCACCGGCTTGCCGTTCTTCCGGATGGGCTCCCCCCCCGTCGCATCGGCATTCGACGCAGCAACGTCCGTCTCGTCGAGATGGATCAGGACAAGCTCTTCCCGCTTCGGGCTTGCCATCGCCTTTTGCGCCGCCGCCTTGTGCAGGAATTCCTTGTCCATCTTGCACAGCGGCCCAAGCCCCACTTCGTGCGGGAAATACTCGGGGCTATATTCCCGGCTCCAGGAGCCATAGCCCTTTTCCACCCGCATCGACATCAACGCCCGCGCGCCGACGGGCCCCACGCCAAAGTCCTTTCCGGCTTCTAAAAGCGCAGTGTAAAGCCGGAGCTGATCCTCGGCCTTGCAATGCAACTCCCAGCCCAGATCGCCGGTGAAGCTTACCCGCAGCGCAAGGCATTGCACCCCGCCAAGCTCGATCATCTTCGAGCGCATGAAGGGGAAATCCTCGGTCGCAAGGCTCTCATTCGTCAGCCGCTGCAACAACTCACGCGACTGTGGGCCCGCCACGTTAAAGCCGCACATCGCCTCGGTCATCGACTCGAATGTCGTGTCTTCCGGCAGTGGCACCATGTCGAAAAACCGCTTGTGATACCGCTCTGCCATGCCCGAGGACACGATCCAGAAATCATCCTCGGCCACCCGGGTCACCGTCGCATCCCCCGCGATCCCGCCGCGCACGCCGATCAAGGGCGTAAGACACGACCGCCCGACGCTTTTCGGCATCCGGTTGGCGAAAACGGCATTCAGCCAGTCCTCGGCCCCCATCCCCTTGCACCGGTACTTGGCAAAGTTCGAGATATCGATGATCCCCGCCCGGTCGCGCAGCATCCGACACTCGTCGCCCACCGGCCCCCACCAGTTCTGGCGGGTGAATCCGTTGGTGTCCCTGGCCCCGGGCGCGTCGGCGAACCATTGCGGATGCTCCCAGCCATAGTTCAGGCCAAAGACCGCGCCCATCTCCTTTTGCATCTCGTAGACGGGCCGCGTGCGCAGCGGACGGCCCGCCGCGCGTTCCTCGTTCGGGTAATGGATGGCGAAGCGATGCGCATAGACATCCTCGACCTTGGCCTTCACGAACTTGCGGTCGTTGGCCCAAAGACCGAAGCGCGCGATATCCCACGGGAACATGTCGTACTGCATCTCGCCTTCGATGATCCACTGGCTGACCATCAAACCCATGCCCGCCGACTGCGAAAAGCCCGGGATGATGCCGCCCACCATGAAGTAGTTCCTGAGTTCCGGCACCGGCCCGAGAATGACGTTGCTGTCCGGGCTCCAGATCATCGGGCCATTGATCACCCTTTTCACCCCGGCCTCGGCGGCGACCGGCACGCGATCCATCGCGCGCATCACGTTCTCCATGATCCGCTCAAGGTCATCGGGGAAAAGATCATGCGCGAAATCAAGCGGCGTGCCGTCCTCGGCCCAGAACTTCATGTCGCGCTCATACGCGCCGATCAGAAGGCCCTTACCCTCCTGCCGAAGGTAATATTCCCCGTCGCGATCCGCGACCGACGGCAGCCGGCGGTCCATCGCGGCGATCTCGGCAATGGTTTCGGTCACGAAATACTGGTGCTCGGTCGGCTGCAGCGGCACCTCGATGCCGGCCAGCTTGGCCACCTCACGCCCCCATAGCCCGGCGCAGTTGATCACCCATTCGGTCTGGATGTTGCCCTTGGGCGTCTCGACGATCCATGTGCCGTCGGGTTGCGGTGTCGTCGCGGTCACGGGCGTGAAGCGGTGGATCTCAGCCCCACGCTGTCGCGCGCCCATCGCATAGGCGTTGGTCACGCCCGAGGGGTCCACATTACCGCCATCCGGTTCCCACATGATGCAGCGGATACCGTCGAAATTGACCAGCGGGTGCTTTTCCTCGGCCTCCTCGCGGGTGATCTCGGCAAAATTCATCCCGTAAAGCTGTGCCTTGGCGGCCTGCAGCTTCAACTGATGCTCGCGCGCTTCGGTTTGGGCCAGATAAAGCGAACCGGGCTGGAACACGCCGCAACTCTGGCCGGTCTCTGCCTCCAGACTGTTATAGAGGTTCATCGTGTAGTGCTGCAGGCGGCTGATATTGGCGCTGTCATGCAGCCCGTGGATATTGGCCGCCGCGTGCCAAGTGGAGCCAGAGGTCAACTCGTCGCGCTCCAGAAGCACCACGTCCGTCCAGCCCAGCTTGGTCAGATGATAAAGCACACTGCATCCGATCACACCGCCGCCGATGACCACCGCCTGTGCATGGGTTTTCATATGTCTGTCCCCGAGTCTCTGGTTTTGCCCAACATGGCTCAAGCCACCCCCGAAAGAGCGGCCTTTCCCGACATCTTTGGTCGCCCTCGGGCGGATGTCCTTTCGGTTTGCGTCAGGATTTTACCCTTTCCGGCAAAGCCTGTCGTTCTGTCCCATGCAAGGCGGGCGACAACACCGACAAATCCTGTCGCTTTCCGGCATGCAACGCGGGTCTTCCCGGGCAGGCTGACCAAAGCCGGACCCGAGCCACAGCCAAGAGGAGCCACCTCATGAAAACCACCACACAAGTGGCCGTAATCGGCGGAGGGGTCGTGGGCTGTTCGGTGCTCTATCACCTGACCAAGCTTGGCTGGTCCGACGTGATGCTGATCGAACGATCCGAGCTCACCTCGGGCTCCACCTGGCATGCGGCGGGCGGGTTTCACACGCTCAACGGCGACACCAACATGGCCGCACTGCAGGGCTATACGATCAAGCTTTACAAAGAGTTGGAAGAAATCACCGGCATGTCCTGCGGTTTGCATCACGTGGGTGGCATCACGCTCGCCGCGGACCGCGACCGACTCGACATGCTGCGCGCCGAACGGGCCAAGCACCGCTACATGGGGCTTGAAACCGAAATCATCGGCCGGGACGAGATCGCAAAGATCGCCCCGGTGACCAACATCGATGGCCTTCTCGGCGCGCTTTACGACCCGCTCGATGGCCATCTCGACCCCTCCGGCACCACCCACGCCTATGCCAAGGCCGCGCGCATGGGCGGGGCCACGATCGAGACCCATTGCAAGGTGATCGAAACCAACCCGCGCGCGGACGGCACCTGGGACGTGGTGACGGAAAAAGGCACCATCCACGCCGAACACGTGGTCAACGCCGGCGGCCTCTGGGCGCGCGAGGTGGCGGCCATGGCGGGTCTCTACCTCCCGCTCCACCCGATGGAACATCAGTACCTGGTGACCGAGGAAGTGCCCGAGGTCGCCGCGATGCTGGACGCAGGTGCGGAACATCCGCATGTGATGGATCCCGCCGGGGAAAGCTATCTGCGGCAAGAGGGCCGCGGTCTTTGCATCGGCTTCTACGAACAGCCCTGCCGCCCCTGGGCCGTGACCGGCACGTCTTGGTCTTTCGGCCACGAACTTCTCCCCGACGATTTCGACAAGATCGAGGTCGCCGTCGGCCACGCCTATCGCCGCTTCCCGGCACTGGAACGCGCGGGCGTCAAATCGGTCATTCACGGCCCCTTTACCTTCGCCCCCGACGGTAATCCTTTGGTGGGCCCCGTACCCGGCCTGCGCAACTACTGGTCGGCCTGCGCCGTCATGGCCGGGTTCAGCCAGGGTGGCGGCGTCGGCCTCATGCTGGCGCAATGGATGGTCGAGGGCGAATGCGAACGCGACGTCAGCGCGATGGACGTGGCCCGCTACGGAGACTGGATCACGCCGGGCTACACGCTGCCCAAAGTCATCGAGAACTATCAGCGCCGCTTTTCCGTCAGCTACCCGAACGAGGAACTGCCCGCCGCGCGCCCGTTCCGCACAACGCCGATGTACGACACGTTCGACGCCATGGGCGCGGTCTGGGGGCACCAATACGGGCTCGAGGTACCGAACTATTTCGCCAAAGATGACGAGCCGCGCTTCGAGACCCCCAGCTTCCGCCGTTCCAACGCGTGGGCGGCCACGGCCCGCGAGGTCCGCGCGGTGCGCGAGGCCGTCGGCATCAACGAGCTTCAGAATTTTGGCAAGTATCTTGTTACCGGCCCGCAGGCGCGCGACTGGCTCGACCGGATCATGGCGGGCCGTGTGCCGCGCCCGGGCCGGGTCAGCCTGTCGCCGATGCTCTCGCCCAAGGGTCGCCTGATCGGGGATTTCACCCTCTCCTGCCTGTCGGACACGGCCTTCCACCTCACCGCGTCCTACGGCGCGCAGGCCATGCACATGCGCTGGTTCGCCCAGAATGAGGCCGAGGGCGTCATGGTCGAGAACATCTCGGACCGTCTCACGGGCTTCCAGATCGCCGGGCCAAAGGCGCGCGACCTTCTGCAATCCGCTACGCCTTCGGATCTCAGCGACATGCGCTTCATGGATCTGCGCCAGATGACCGTGGGCATGACCGACTGTCTCGTGCAGCGGCTCAGCTATACCGGCGATCTTGGCTTTGAGATCTATTGCGATCCGATGGCGCAGCGCGCTCTTTGGGACGTGCTGTGGCGCAACGGTGCCGCGTTCGGCCTCAAACCCTTCGGCATGCGCGCGATGATGTCCCTGCGGCTCGACCGGTTCTTCGGTGCGTGGATGCGGGAATTCTCGCCTGACTACACGCCCGGGGAAACCGGAATGGACAGGTTCATCGACTGGCGTAAACCGGCGGATTTCATCGGTCGCGCGGCGGCCGAGGCGGAACGCGCGACAGGCGCGGCCCGCAGCCTTCAGGCATTCCGGGTCGACGCCGAAGACACCGATGTCACCGGGTACGAACCGGTCTGGATCGACGGTACGGTCAGGGGCTTCTGCACGTCGGGCGGTTATTCGCACCATACGGACACGTCAATTGCCTTGGCCCTCATCCCGCGGGATCTCGTCTCTGACGGCCTGCAGGTCGAGATAGAGATCCTCGGGGACCGGCGTCCCGCCACCCTTCTCACCACCCCTCTCTTCGACCCGGACGGCGCGCGTCTGCGGGCGTGATCCAGTCCGCGAAGCGCGCGGCGCACGGGCCTACCTTGACGGGCGTCAGGTCACTGGCGAAGCGGCCGCGCGCAAGATAGGCTGCGCACCAGATCTTTCCGGAATCCGCTGTCCATGCACCCAGCCCTGACCATTCTGATTCCTGCCGCCGGGACCTCGTCGCGGATGGGCGGCCGCGACAAGCTGCTAGAGCGCGTCGAAGACCGGCCGCTCCTGCGGCGACAGGCGGATCTGGCTCTGGGTCTTGGCCATCCGGTTTTGGTCACTCTTCCCCCAGGTCGCTCGGCCCGGGCCGACTGCCTGGAAGACCTCGGCGCGCGCGAAAATCTGGTCCGCCTGCCGCTTTCCACGGCCTCCGAAGGCATGAGCGCGTCACTGCGCGCCGGCGCGGATTTCGCCACCGCACGTCAAAGTGACGGACTGATGGTCGTTTTGCCCGATCTTCCCGAACTGATCGCCGCCGATCTCTCGTTCATGGTCCAGAGCTTTTCCGAGGCACCGAACCAATGCCTGCGCGCCACCGACGCAGACGGCAGGCCGGGCCATCCCGTCCTCTTGCCGCGTCGGCTTTTCGCCGAACTGAGACACCTGACCGGCGACACTGGCGCCCGTGACCTCTTGCGCCGCCACGGCTGTCGCACCTGTCCCCTGCCCGGTTATCGCGCGACACGCGATCTGGACACGCCCGAGGCCTGGGCCGCGTGGCGCGCCGGAAAAACCGAATGACAGAAGACAGGGCGACAGGAGTAAGCGGGCCGCCATTAATCCGTCCCGACAATAAAATCCCGGCCAGGCGCCGGGATTTCTTTTTCGGATCACGTTACACCCAGCCACGGGGTGTAAAACGTCCGCGTGGTACAACGGCTCTTAGACGAGCATTTGCGCCTCATGCTTTTTCAGCGACCGGCGCGCGGCCTGGTAGGCCTTGATCCCGTCCGCCTCCCGAAGCTCGGGGAACAGCTCGAAGATCTCCGTCTTCTGCGCCTGGCCCATCCCGTCAAGCACCTGCTCGCCAGGCTGGAAGCTCTCGGTCCACGCCCCGTTCGACAGCACCACCTCGTGCTGGTCGAACATGAAGTGGATATAGCTCACGCCCCGCGCCTCGACCGCATCCACGCCCTCGATCCCCGTAAGATGCTTGGCCGCGGCCAGCACCTCGCGGTCCTCGAAGTAAAGCGCCGATCGCTCGTTGCTGATCAGCAGGCGGTGCTGCGGCGAGACCATCATGTCCCGCTCGGGCAGACCGCGCCCCAGCGCCCCGGCCCGGATCAGGATCGGCTTGAGATGCGGCGCCGTGCGCAGCTCGGACCCCGTCAGATCGCGCCGCCCGACCCAGCGGATCTCCTGCAGGCCGTTGTCGCGGGTGATGATCCGGTCGCCCTCGCGCAGATCCTCCACCAGACGTTCCCCGGTCGGCGTCGCGATCCGCGTGCCCGGCGTGAAACACGGGATCACGTTCTCGATTTCCGAGAAGGTGAGCGTGCCGGCAACCGTCGTCTTGGTCGCGTCGGTGAAGAACGTGACCGTCCCCGCTTCCGAGGTCGGATCGCCACCCTGGTAATTGATCGTCAGCGGACCACCGCCAGTTAGATCAAGCGTGTCGTTGTCGACACCGGTTTCCCCGCCGACCACGGTGTCGCCCGCCCCGACGTTCTGGAATGTATCCTCGTCCGCGCCGCCGAACGCGACGTCGGCATCGGCGTCGCCCGAGGTCAGATCGCCCAGATTGATGGTGTCGTTGCCATCGCCCCCTTCGATGCTGTCTGCGCCGCTGTCGCCGACAAGCAGGTCATTGCCCTGTCCGCCAAGCAACGTGTCATCGCCAGAGCCTCCGCCGAGCGTGTCGGAATCGTCGCCGCCATCAAGGAAGTCATCGCCGCCGCCAGCAAGCAATGTGTCCTCTCCTGCCCCGCCCAGCAGGCTGTCATCGCTGGTGCCGTCAGTATCGCTCAGGAAATCGTCGCCGTCTCCGCCATCCAGAGTGTCGTCGCCATCACCGCCTTGCAGCGTGTCATTGCCGCCCTCGCCCAGAAGAGAGTCATCCCCATCTTCGCCATTTATTTCGTCATCATCGGCGCCGCCAAAGACAGTATCGTCGCCCAGACCTGCGGCCACCGTATCGTTGCCGTCTCCGGCCTCGATCACGTCGTCATCCAGCTCGCCGGGTGCGGCGTTCGGGTCGATATTGTCACCATTGTCGACCCGGTCGCCCTCGGGATCGCCCAGATAGTTGACGTCAATCAGATCGCCGGCGGTCGTGCCTTCGACCACACCGTCAAGGAACCGAACCGGTCCATTCGTCGCCAGCGTGTCACCGTTCGAGAAATTGGTGACGACCTGCACGTCGATGGTCTGAGGCGTGTCATCGACTGTGGTATAGCCGGTCACGTTCAGGTTGCTGATGGTCAGGCCCGTGGGGTTCGGCACGATCCGCGGATCGCCTGCCAGAACGGTCTCGATCAACACCCCGTCGACATACACGTCAAAGCTATCGACATCCGGCAGCGGCGGCGGCGTGTTGATCAGGTCGAGCAGTTCCTGCTCGGTTGTCACCACCGTGGCTGACCCGCTCGAATCGATCGTATTCAGATCATTCACACTTGAATTGGGGCCGAAGCCCACGGCTGTGATTTGTGGATTATAAGCCGCTTCGAGACTGTTCAGCGGGCTTTGGTAATTCTGGTTCGACGGGACCGGAAAGCCATCCGAGTAGAAATAAAGAATATTGGTGTCCGTCGGCGCGGCGCCGCTTGCATCCCAGGCGTCCTCCGCCTCGGCCAGAGCGGCCGCATAATTCGTCGTTCCGCCCGAGGTCAACCCGTCGACATAGCCGATCAAACCGGTGACATCCGCCAGCGTCGTGGTGAAGCTGTTCGCGTCCGCCCCGTAATCGACAATCGTCACCTCGATCGACGCCGGATCATAGCCTGCGTTCACAAGCTCGCCGAGCTTGGCGCCGACAGCGAAGACTTGCGCCTCAAGGAACGTGTCCGTGTTCCCGTCACCGGTAAAGTCGATACCGGTATCGTTGCCGCTCGACCCGGACCGATCGATCGCGAAGGTGATGTTGATCTGCGGCTCAACGCCGGACTGCGACAGCTGGATACCGGCATGCAGCTCATCACCGGCATACTCGGGCAGGATCAACTGAAGCGTTGCGTCGAGACCGTCAAATGTCCCGCTATTCGAGAACGTGTTGCTCATGCTTCCCCCCCCGGGTGAAACGGCAGTCGTGTTAGGATGCGCTGTTGATATTTTGTAAATGGCCAAGTTTTAGCAAGTTTTTCAACAAGAAGCTGCCACAATTGGGCAGTTTTACGTAACGTTTGACGACAATCGTTTCTTTTGTTGGGTATTGTTTAGGCTTTCCGATCCCCCATCGGTTGAAAGTTGCAAGGGTGATTCGATCCATCAGGTCCCGCACCGCACATGCACGGCAGAATCCGGGGCGATGGATTCCTTTGGCAACCTGCACCGCAAGCCCGCAGACGGTTCGGCGGTCGCGGTGAAAGGCGGCGTCTTTTGAGGGGCTGAAACGTAAACAATCCCGGCACAAGGCCGGGATTGTTTGTCGAAATCGGGACAAGCCCCCGAACCGATTTCGGGAAATGACCGGCCCGCCAAAGGCAGCCGGTCCGCTGCAACCTTTATTCGACCAGAAGCCGCGCCTCGTGCTTTTTCAGCGACCGGCGCGCGGCCTGGTAGGCCTTGATCCCGTCCGCCTCCCGAAGCTCGGGGAACAGCTCGAAGATCTCCGTCTTCTGCGCCTGGCCCATCCCGTCAAGCACCTGCTCGCCGGGCTGGAAGCTCTCGGTCCACGCCCCGTTCGACAGCACCACCTCGTGCTGGTCGAACATGAAGTGGATATAGCTCACGCCCCGCGCCTCGACCGCATCCACGCCCTCGATCCCCGTAAGATGCTTGGCCGCGGCCAGCACCTCGCGGTCCTCGAAGTAAAGCGCCGACCGCTCGTTGCTGATCAGCAGGCGGTGCTGCGGCGAGACCATCATGTCCCGCTCGGGCAGACCGCGCCCCAGCGCCCCGGCCCGGATCAGGATCGGCTTGAGATGCGGCGCCGTGCGCAGCTCGGACCCCGTCAGATCGCGCCGCCCGACCCAGCGGATCTCCTGCAGGCCGTTGTCGCGGGTGATGATCCGGTCGCCCTCGCGCAGATCCTCCACCAGACGTTCCCCCGTCGGCGTCGCGATCCGCGTGCCCGGCGTGAAACACGGGATCACGTTCTCGATTTCCGAGAAGGTGAGCGTGCCGGCAACCGTCGTCTTGGTCGCGTCGGTGAAGAACGTGACCGTCCCCGCCTCCGAGGTCGGATCGCCTCCCTGGTAATTGATCGTCAGCGGGCCACCGCCAGTTAGATCAAGCGTGTCGGTATCTTCTCCGCCTTCGCCGCCGGTGACCGTATCGCCAGCGCCGAAATTTATGAAGGTATCGGCATCGTCGCCGCCAAAGACATTGTCGAGGCCGGTGTCGTTCCCCCCGTCAATTGTGTCGTTGCCGTCTTCGCCGGAGACGATGTCGTTCCCCTCCCCGCCGGCAAGGCTATCGTCGCCATCGCCGCCAACAAGGACATCGTTATCGTCGCCACCTTCAAGGGTGTCGGCACCATCGCCCCCTTCAAGCTGATCGTTCCCGGCGCCGCCAAGGATCGAGTCGTCGCCGTCATCGCCGCGGACACGGTCGTTCCCGTCTCCGCCGTCCAGCGTGTCATTGCCGTCCTGGCCGCGGATCACGTCGTTGCCAATATTGCCTTCAACGACATCATCTCCGTCGCCGGCGAACACCTCGTCGTTTCCGGCGCCGGAATCGATCGAGTCGTTGCCGCCATAGGCGCGCACGATGTCGTCGTCTCCGACCTCCCCGGTCAGGATCGCATCATTGCCGTCCATGATGTCGCCATCGGCATCCACATAGCCCGGCACCATCACGTCATCGCCGCTGGTCCCGTCGACATGGCCTTCCGGTGCCGGCGCCTGTGGCGGCGGGGCCGGATCGGGTGTCACCGGCGGCGTGTAGTCGAGGATGACGTTGACCGGATCGGACGCCGGATCTGTGTTTTCGTCATTCTCTGCAAGCGGCGGATTCGCGTCCGGCTGCACGAAGGTCACGTTCTCGATATTGGCGAACGTCGCGGTGCCGACCGGCGTCTGCGTCGCAAGATCGATGAAGGTGATCGTCCCGTTTTCCGGGTTCGCCGGATCGTAGTCGATCAGCGCCGGCCCGGACAGGATGATCGTATCGAAATCGACCCCACCTTCGCCGCCGTCAATCACATCACCGGGTCCGACCTCGATGAAGGTATCCTGATCGTCACCCCCCGACATGATATCGGCGCCTTCCGCCCCGTCGATCAGGTCGTCGCCGGTGCCGCCAAAGATGGTGTCGTCGCCGTCCTCGCCGAACAGGATGTCACCGCCGCCATTGGCCGTGTTGCTGTTGTTCGCAGTGCCGTCGCCGTAGATGACATCGTTACCGGTCCCGCCGAGAACGATATCTTCGCCGCCGGCCCCGATCAGTTCATCGTCCCCGTCCTCGCCGAAGATGAGATCGGTATCGTCGCCGCCATCGACCGTATCGTCGCCGGCCTCACCGTCGAGGATATCGACGCCGTTGCCGCCATAGATCTCATCGTCGTCCGCGCCGCCCAGAATCAGGTCGGTGTCGTTGTTGCCATAAAGCGTATCGTTCCCGGTCTCGCCAAGAATGACATCGACACCGGCGCCGCCCTCGACGAAATCGTCGCCCGAACCGCCATCGATGATGTCGTTTCCGGCCCCGCCGCCGATGGTGTCGTCGCCCTGCTGGCCGAGAAGCACGTCGTCGCCGTCCTGGCCACGCAACGAATCGTCGTCGACGCCGCCGTCGATCGTGTCGTTCCCGGTCCCGCCGTTGATCGTGTCGTCGTCGTCCTCGCCAAAGATCAGATCGTTTCCGGCGCCGCCATCGATGACGTCCCTGCCGTTCTCGGGCACGGGATCGACCGCATCCGGGACCTCGCCGGCAATGCCGGGGATCGGGTCGAGCCCGAAGCCACCGTAGATCGTGTCGTCGCCGGCCCCGCCGTTGATCGTGTCCGACCCGTGGCTGCCGGTGATCTTGTCATTGCCGTCGTTGCCATCGACCAGGTCGTCGTCGATCCCGGCATTGATGGTGTCGTCGCCATTGCCGCCGGTGATCACGTCGTCGTCGTCACCGGTGATGATCAGATCGTTGCCCGCGCCGCCATTGACGGTGTCTTTGCCATCCTCTTCGTTCGGATCGCTCAGCGCCGGAAGCCCGGTTGCCGGATCGATCAGAAGCGGGTCGGGCAGGTTCGGATCGTCGCCGATATAATCCGAGAACGCGTCAATGCCCGCGATGATCGTGTCGTTCCCCTGACCGCCATAGATCGAGTCGCTGCCAAGCCCGCCGATGATCGAATCGTCGCCAAGCCCGCCGTTGATCGTGTCGTCGTCGATCCCGCCGTCGATCGTGTCGTTGCCCTGATCGCCGGTGATGAAATCCGCGTCGTCGCCGGTCGAGATCAGGTCATTGCCGTCCCCACCCACGACCGTGTCCTTGTCGTCTTCCTGCGCCGCGCCGACCTCAAAGGGGATGCCCACGAAGGTCTCGTAATCCAGCACCGGACTGCCGTTGCCGGTCGAGATCGTATCGTCGCCCCCGCCGCCAAGCACACTGTCGTTTCCAGCGCCCGTGGTCACCTCGTCGTCGCCCGTCCCGGCATCGACGCTGTCATCGCCGGGGCCGGTGTTGATCACGTCGTCCGCGTCGCCGCCATCGACCGTGTCGTCGCCGGCACCGGTTTCCACGTTGATCGGCCCATCGGCATTGTCGCCATCGACCGTGTCATCTCCCGATCCGGTGATGATCTTCTCGATCTCCGCGAAGGTCAGGTCGGGCGTGCCGTCGCCGTCCAGACCATTGACCGTGCCGGATTCCGGATCGGGATCGTTGAGCAGCACGACAAGGTCCTCGGGCCGGTCACTTAAGTCAAGCACATCGCCCTCGTCGCCGTTCTCCGGTCCCTCGGGATTGCCGTCCGTGCCGTCCGAGCCGCCGTCGAGCGTCGCGTCGATATCCGTGGCCGGATCGGTCGGATCGACGGTGAAAACATCGTCGCCGGTGCCGCCCGTGGCGCTGTCGCTACCGCCCACCGCGATATCGTCATCGCCGCCGCCTCCGTTGAGCGTATCGTCTCCCGCGCCGCCGGCCAGCGTGTCCGCGCCGTCCCCGCCGTCGACACTGTCGTCGCCCGCGCCACCGGCGATGCTGTCGTCGTCGGCGCCGCCGTCGATGGTGTCGTCTCCCAAACCGCCATCGATGGTGTCATCGCCGTCATTACCGAAGATGGTGTCGTCGAGGCCGTCCGTGCCGTCGATCTGGTCGCCCTCGGCATCGGCAAAGCCCGGCGTCATCAGCTGCCCGGCATCGGTGCCGTCGACCGGGCCGATCACGTCCGTGACCGCCACGGTGATCTGCGCCGAACTGGTCAGTCCGTTGCCGTCGGTGATTGTGTAATCGATCGTGGCGTCGCCGACGAAATCCACCTTTGGCGTGAATTCCACAGTCGTGTCTGTGAAAACGAGCGTGCCCTGGCTTGCGGGAACCGTCGCGTTGATGATGCGCAGCGGGTCGCCATCGGGATCGCTGTCATTGGCCAGCGGCAAGATCGTCACCGGGGTGCCCTGCGGTGTCGTCTCTGCATCGTCGACCGCGTTAGGCGCGTCGTTGATCGGGCCCACATTGACCAGTGCCACGCCGGTATCCGTACCGCCCTGCCCGTCGCTCACCGTGTACCCGATCTCGACCGGACCGTTGAAGTTCGGCGCGGGCGTGAAGGTCACCGTGCCATCGGGATTGAGCACCGCAACGCCCTCGGCGGGATCCACCGGATCCACGGCCGAAACCACAAGCGGATCGCCGTCCACATCGGTGTCGTTCTCCGCCGGGTTGAACGTGATCGGCACGTCCTCGTCGGTGTTCTCGATATCGTCGACCGCAACCGGATCGTCATTGACCGGCGTCACCTCCACGGCGATCTCGGCGGAATCCGTCCCGCCATTGCCGTCCGTGATCGTGTAACTGATCGTCGCCTCGCCATTGTAATTGGCCGCCGGGGTGAAGGTGATCGTGGTGTCGGTGAACGTCACCGCACCCTGATCGGTCGGCACGTTCGCGCCGGTGATCGTCAGCGTGTCGCCATCGGGATCGGTGTCGTTGTCCAGAGGCGTCAGCACGATCGCCACATCCTCGGGCGTGGTCGCGATATCATCCTCGGCCACCGGCGCGTCGGGCACCGCGCCCACATTGATCAGGATCTTTCCGGTATCCGACAGGCCATCGGGATCCGACACGGTATAGCCGACCTCGACCGGACCATTGTAATTCACCGCCGGCTGGTAGGTCACCGTCCCATCGGGATTAAGCGTCACCGTGCCAAAGGCCGGGTCGATCGGGTCGACCCCCGTCACCGTCAGGGCATCGCCATCCACATCCGTGTCATTCGCCGCCGGATTGAAGGTCACCGGCGTATCTTCCAGCGTGTTGACCGTGTCATCGACAGCGACCGGCGCGTCGTTCACATTGGCCACGGTCACGGCGATCTCGGCGGTATCCGTGCCGCCATTGTCGTCGGTGATCGCGTAGCTGATCGTCGCCTCGCCAAAGAAGTCATCCGCCGGGGTGAAGGTGATCGTGGTATCGTTGAACGTCACCTGCCCTTGCGCCGTCGGCACCGTCGCCGCCGTGATCCGAAGCGTATCGCCATCCACATCGGTGTCGTTGTCGAGCGGCGTCAGAACGATCGGCGCTTCCTCGTCCGTCGTCGCCACGTCGTTGACCGCATCCGGCGCGTCGTTCACCGGGGTCACGTCGAAGCTCACGGTCGCGGTCGCGGTCTCTCCCGAGGGGTCGCTGACCGTATAGGTCACGCTTTCGGGCCCGTTGTAATCTGGGTTTGGCGCATAGGTATAGGTACCATCACCGTTATCGGTCAGCGTGCCGTTCACCGGATCAGAGATGCTCACCACGGTCAGCGGATCGCCATCGGGATCGCTGTCATTTGCCGTAGGATCAAAAATGACAACCTCGTCCTCGGCGACCGTGACGATATCGTCAACCGGCGTCGGCGCCTCGTTTTGCGGATCGGTCAGGATCGTCTCGATCTGGCTGAAGGATAGCGACGCGCCGTCGGCGAAGGTGACCGTGCCTGTGCGCGCGCCTGCATCGGTCGCGTCCGCGCTCTCGGTGATCGTGACCTTGCCGGTGCCGCGCAGGTCCAGCACGTCCTCGTCCAGCGTGTCGTCAGGCCCGTTGCCGCCGGTGATAACGTCACCGTCGCCGTCCGAACTGCTGCTCACCAGGAAGGTGTCGTCGCCGCCCTCGCCATAGATCTCGTCGGCCCCGGCGCCGCCGGTGATGACGTCGTTGCCACCCGCATCGTCCAGGATCTCGCCGGTGTCGAAATAGAGATCGGTGATAAAGATGCCGGAATTGCTGTCGTCGTTCTGCGTGTGCTCGACCACGACACGCGACACGGGCCCGGCAATGGTGACCTGTACGGTCGAATCAGGGTTATTCGGGTCAAGATACGGCCCCGTCGCATCGGCGACGTTGCCGGTCACGGCAATATCCGCGCCCCCCACAAGCTGTACGTCCACCGGCGCGCCATCGGCGTCGAACGCGGTCACAGTGACAAGGCCGTCACCGTCCAGGTCGTTGATATTGAATTCCAGGTTGCCGACCGGCTCGGAAAACGCCCACTCGAAGGTGCCCGTGTTCCCCTCGCCATTGGTCTCGGAGTAAAGCGAGCTATTGGTGTCGATCGCCTGGCCGCCAGAATCAACGCCCGCAACGTTGAGCGGCGTGGCGTTGTCCACGTCGCTGTTATGGCTGCCGGTATCCGCGATACGAGTATAGGTGACCTCGACCGTACCGGTGTTCTGCGTGACTGTGCTGTCAGCCTCGCTGCCGCTCACCAGATCCCAGTTGAAGCTTTCACGCGGGCCGCCGAACACCGCGCCCGAGGCATCGTCGCCGTAAATCGTGTCGTTGCCGCCCTCGCCGTCGATCGTGTCGTCACCGCCATTGCCGAAGATCAGATCGGCCTCCTCGGTGATCATGTCGCCGCCCTGGTCGGTCGGCGCATTGGAATCGTCATAGCCGAGTTCCATCAGCTCGCCGAACGCCTCGCCGTCGACCGCGCCGTCGGGCTGCACCTTGGAGGATTCGTAAAGCGCGACGTAATCGATCGATCCCTGGAATTCCTTGTCATAGACGGAATCGTCGGTCTCCCGCGCGCCGAAGGTGAATTCCTCGTCATCGTTATCCGTCAGATCGAAAGTCAGGCCGGTCACATCGCTTTCGATCGTCTCGGTCGCGCCGGTCGTCAGGTTTTCCACCGTCAGGGTCGCGCCTGTATCGACATCGAAGGCGTATTTGACGTTGACCAGATCGCCCGGGCTGAAAAAGCCCTTGGAGGTCGACAGCGTGATCTCGGCAGTGCCCTTGTCGGTGTTGTGATACACCTGAACTTCGCCATACTGCGTCACCCGGATCTCGAAGAACCCCTCGTCGGACTGGTCGATATGCTTTTCGCCGCGCGATACCACCACGTCCACGGACGATCCCGATTGCGCGCTTTGTTCGAACTGAACTTCCAGAGTTCCGCGGTCGAGGTTGAACTGCTCGTCATCGGCGGAACTGTTGGGGTCGGCGTTGACGTCGAAGACCGTGGGTTTCGAATTCGTGCCGGCCCCCAGGATAAGCCGGTCACCGGCATAGCTCGGTGCAATGGCGTTGCCGTCGATGGCGTTACCGTTCTGGGCAGTACCGTCATCAAGCCCCGTGTCGGCGGTTTCCGCGCCGCTCTTGAAGTCCCACAATCCAATGAGACCGGTCACCGTGCTCGGATCAAAATTCGCCATCGTCATCTCCTTCAAGCGAAGACCGCGCGACGCGGCTCGCCACTACACAACCTGAACCCAAGCCGACGATGCGACAGCCAGAGCGACCTGCACGAACCTCTTTGATGGGGAGACGCACCATGCGAACGCACTGGTTACGGCACGAGCGGGATTTCCCGCGTCGCGTGTCATCAACCAGTTGCGTCAGAGCTACCCGGCGATCACACGTCTCCCGCATCCTTACCGATGCGTTTCGTGCGGTCGCCCCCTAGACCTACAAACATCGCCCCCCAGTTGGGCATGCACAGTTTTATTAAATGTGTCGCGGCCCACAAAGGGAAATTTGTCCGAAAATTGTCATTCCTGACGCCGGATCTGGCCGCAAACCGGGCAAAAATGTCATCTGATTTCGCTGCAGTATCACGGATTGTTTCCGGTGACAGTGCCGGCTCTGCCAGAGCAAGAATTTGAGATGGTTGAATTTTCCGTCTACTTTCGCTCGAAACATGTGACCCGAAACGCGCATTGTTTCCGGAAACACTCCGTTCACAATGTATCCGAAATGTGGCGAAATCTGGTCACGGCCACGCGCAGGTCCGGCAGGAACATCTGGCCAATTCCCAGCGTAGCAGACGATCGTTCGGAGGCAGGAAACGATTCCGCCATATTCTTCTCGAATCACCGACCCGAATCGTCAGCCGAGGCGCGACAGGTGTCACGGCAGCGCTGCTCCGGGCCACCGATGCGCGAAGACCAGCCCGGCGCTCCGACTGTCTCCGCCGCTGATCTGCTGGCCTCCTGGCAAGCGCGTCACGTCGCGGTCCCATCGGACCCCGCCCGCACTGCGGACCAGCGCCATATCCTCAAGCGATCTCGATATCCGCCGCGGTGACGTTCGCGTTCAGCTCGAAGGTGGCCACGAGTTCCTGCGCGCCGGCGCCGGCGCCGTCGGCGTCGAACCAGAGCCG
>NZ_SJEY01000016.1 GCF_004761875.1 Roseovarius aestuariivivens | reverse complement strand
CGGCTCTGGTTCGACGCCGACGGCGCCGGCGCCGGCGCGCAGGAACTCGTGGCCACCTTCGAGCTGAACGCGAACGTCACCGCGGCGGATATCGAGATCTTCTGAGGATGCGGCGCCCGGGCCTGATGTGCGTCATGGCATCTCGTGGGCCCGGGTCAATATTTCATCGGTGACGCTGGAGGCGGCGCTTCGCGCCGTGCCGCCCTGCGGCAGCTAAGGCAGATACCTAGGGCCGATCGTCCACCCTCTCCGGATGCATCTGGCAGCCCGGCTAGGCGTTGCGAAAGACCGCCGGGGTCCCGGCAATCCTTTGCTTGTACCGGTTGTGCATCTGGCGCGCCGTTGACGGCGCACGGGTGGGGACGTCATCTACGCCGGTAAGGTTATCTTCCGGACATGCGCAACCACAGCCTTCAAAGTTTGGAATTCGGGCCTTCTTGTTGCCAAGAAGCGTGTGTAGCGTCGGAAGATCCCTGCTCCGTGAAGACAGAACCGGTCTTTTCGGACTTCAAAGGACGAAGGTAAGGACAAAAAAATGCCACAAACGGCAAGTGCGAGCATCACACATTTTCCGACTGTCGACGAGCAGGTCATGCTGGAGTTGATTAATCGGATTCGGCTTGAGCCAGAACGCGAATTCGATCGCCTGATCACTGATGCGGAAACCAAGACCGCTGTGACTCCGGAAATCTCCGCAGCGCTGCGCTTTTTCAATGTCGATATGGCCCTGCTGAAATCCCAATTCGACGCGCTGACCCCGGCTGCGCCGGTCGCCTGGAACGACAGCCTTGCGCAATCGAGCGACACACACAGCCAGCTCATGATTTTTCATGACATGCAGTCGCATAATCTGCCGAACGAGGCTGACTTGCTGCAACGGTTCATCGATGCCGGCTACGAACGGATCCAGCGCGTCGCCGAAAATATCTTTGCGTTCACGGAGGATCCTTTGCATGGCCATGCCGGCTTTGTGATCGACTGGGGATTTTCGAGCACGGGCATCCAGACCCCCCCGGGTCACAGAAACACGATCATGAACAGTATCTATCAAGAGGTCGGCATCTCGATGCTCGAGGAAACCGACCCTCTTACCGATGTCGGCCCCCTGGTGGTCACGCAGCACTTGGGCGCTCGGTACGGCTACGCGCCCCAGGTTCTGGGCGTCGTCTATGACGATCGCGACGGCGATAACGCCTATGATGGCGGTGAAGGTCTGGGTAATGTCAGCGTGACGCTGACGGGCGATGCCGGCCAGTTCCAGACCACAAGCTGGTCGACGGGCGGCTACCAGATCGAGGTGCCCAGCGGCGCCTATACTGTAACCTTCTCTGGCGACGGCCTGACCGGCGAGATCACGTTCGAAACGGTTCTGGGCGACCAGAATGTCAAGCTCGACGCGCTCGCCGACTGGGCTATAGAGGTCGCAGCTAGTCCGACTCTCGGCCCCGATTTTCTCCGCGGTACCGCCGGGAACGATACGCTCGCGGGGCTTGGCGGGGACGACACGATCGACGGCGGCATCGGTGCCGACACCATGAACGGCGGACCGGGCTCTGACCTGTTTTTCGTCGACGACGCGGGCGACCGCGTGGCCGAAAGCAACCGTTGGGCGGGTCACGACACGGTCATCTCCTCGGTCGATTTCCGCATGGGCCGCAGCCATATCGAGGATCTGGAACTGACCGGCACGGCCCGGGTGGGCGCGGGCAACGGCCTGACGAACCGCATCACCGGCAATGACGGCGACAACATCCTCGACGGCGGCAAGAACAACGACACGCTTGTGGGCGGTCTTGGCGATGACCGGTATCTGGTGCGCGCGCCGGGCGACACGGTGGTCGAACAAGCCGGCGAAGGCGTCGATGTGGTGCTCGCCTATCGCAGCTATGCGCTCGAGGCAAACGTGGAAAACCTGTTCATTCAGACCGTCTATACCAAGGGTGGTGATCCAGCCATTTTCAACGGGATCGGCAATGCGCTCGACAACACCATCGTCGGCACGCCTTTCGCTAACACCATCGTGGGCCGGGAAGGAAAGGATACGCTCAAGGGTCAAGCGGGCGCGGATACCTTCGTCTTTGATCGCGCGATCGGCCCGGATAACGTCGACCGGATCATCGATTTCAACACCAACGAGGCGAATGAGGGCGACAAGCTTTTGATGAAAGGCTCGGAATTCGGAAACATGGCGGCGGGTGTTCTGGCAGCGGGACAGTTTGCGCAAGGCACCGCCGCAGCAGACGCCAATGACCGGTTCATCTTCGACCAGGCCTCGGGGCAGCTCTGGTTCGACGCCGACGGCTCGGGCGCCGGAGCGCAAGAGTTGATCGCCACGTTTGAGCTCAACGCCAACGTGACAGCCGCGGATATCGAGATCTTCTGAGCACTGCGCCGCGCGCGCAAAGTGTGACTTTATGGCCGTGGGGGCATGAAATTCCGGTTTCCCGAAATTTTTCGGGTGACCGCCCTCGGCGATTTTTCCTAGAAAACGCCAAAGAATAACCGAAGACCCAACACGACGGAGTACTGTATGACGACCTATTCCCTTACCGGCTTTTCCTTCTCCCGCGATGCGGCAGACAATGTAACGAATTTTCAGCAAGTGACGTTCAATGTTGCGTTTGAGGACGGGTTTGGGAACATCAATTATTCGATCGTGAATACTCTGACCGACTCGCTGCCCGAAGTTGATATCGAGGCACCTGGCGCAGTCAGTGTGACCGTGGACGGGTTCAACGGCTCGAACGGCCTGGCGCTTCCTGACGCGGCGATCAGCAGCCTCGGTTTTATCACCACGCCACAGGGCACGCATATCCTCCTCGTGTTCGAGACGGAAAACGATCCGATCTTCGGAAATGTGGAACTGATTTTCCAGATCGGTGGCGATCCGTTGACGCTTCCCACCTCGGCCGCAGAGGTCGAGGCGATCGACAACTCCATCACTGATGTCGGCGGGATCTCGTTCGGCCCGTTTGCGCCCGGCCAGGACATCCCGTTCTCGTCTTTCCTCAACGTGCAAACGACCGAAAACGATCTGATGGTAGGCACGCCTGGCGATGACAGCCTGGCCGGCGGCATCGGCAACGACACGCTTCGGGGCGAGGAAGGCAACGACCTGCTCAATGGCGGCCCCGGCGACGACCTGCTCAATCCCGGCGATAATGATGGCAGCGTTGGTGATTTCTTACAGACTGGAACCGGCAACGACCAAGTCGATTTTGGCGATGTGGTCACCGGATTTGTCAGTCTTGACTACAGCTTCCTCAATGGCACCGGCAACAGCATCACCGTCAATATCGACGGCGGTGCGAATACCGGCTCGGTAATTAAGGGCGCAGCGGGCACTGATACGCTCATCCAGGTCGATAACCCGCTTTTCGCGGGCTGGACCACTGGCGGGCTGAGCGTGCGCGGCACCAGTGGCAATGATGTTTTCAACCTTGCGCCGCAGGGACAGCAGTGGATGGACGTGCGCGGCGGCGCCGGCATCGACAGCTTCACGATCAACGGCACGGGTCAGGTCCGGATGGATTTCCGGGACGCCACGCAGGGTATCGGCATCAATCTCGCCACCGGTCAGATCGCCAATGACGGCTTCGGCAACGCCGAGACCATCGGCGGCACCGGCTCTCTGTGGGAAGTGCAGGGATCCGGCTTCAACGACACCTTTACCGGTTCTGCGGCCGATGAATCCTATCGCTACTGGGGCGGCAACAACACATTGAACGGCGGCCCTGGGTTCGACCGCCTGCGCTATGACCGCGGCACTGTCGAGTCGGTTGTGATCAACGCCCAGACCGGTGTAGTAAACGGTGTGCTTTCCGCCGGCGGGACCTTCACCGACGGCATCTCTGGCTTTGAATGGTTGCGCGGCTCTAACGGGAACGATTCAATCGCCGGCGATAGTGCGAACAACCTGCTTCAGGGCCGCAACGGCAACGATACGCTGGCCGGCGGCGGCGGCAACGACACGCTTGACGGCGGCGGCGGCAGCGACCTGCACATCATTCAGACCGGAGCGACACAGATCAACGGCTTCACCACGGGCCTCGACCAGATTGAGGTGCAGATCGCCGGTCTCGGTGAGACCGCCGTGAATACCGCTCTCAACAACGCGTCCAACGTCGCCGGTGGTGCGCAAGTCAATTTCGGATCGGGCAACACCGTCTTCTTCGCCGGGCTGACCGCAACCGACGTGGCCGCGCTCGCCACCGGCACCCCGGCCAATGTGGTTCCGGGCACCGATGGCGATGATTTTCTCAACGGCAGCCCGGGGGACGACTTGATCGTGACCGGCGACGCCACCCCGAATGGCGACTTCGTCAATGGTACGACTGGAAACGATACGATCGACATGGGCGGGATCGGCGATAGCGGTTTCGTCACCCTCAACTACTCCGCCTTCGACGGCGTCTCCGTCTCCGTGAACGGCAGCGCCAACACGGGCTCGATCCAGAAGGGTCCGGGCGGGGCCGACGGCACCGACACGCTGCTAGATGTCATCAACCCGCTTCTCTCGGGCTGGGTTTTGGGCGGCCTTGGCATCACCGGCTCTCCCGGCAATGACAGCTTCAACGTCGCGCCCCACGGCGAACAGTGGCTGAGCATCCGGCCCGGCGACGGGGTCGACAGCTTCACGATCAACGGCACGGGCCTTGTACGGATGGATTATCGGGATGCCACGCAAGGCGTGAATATCAATCTCGCCACCGGTCAGATCGCCAATGATGGCTTCGGGAATCCCGAAACCATCGGCGGCGCCGGCACCCTGTGGGAGGTCCAGGGTTCGAGTTTCAACGACATGTTCACCGGGTCCGCGGCCGATGAATCCTACCGCTACTTTGGCGGTGACAACATGCTCGAGGGCGGCCTTGGCTTCGACCGCCTGCGCTATGACCGCCCGACGGTCGAGTCGGTCGTGCTCAATGCCCAGTCCGGCGTTGCGAACGGGGTACTGTCGGCGGGCGGCACCTTCACCGACATGTTCTCAAATTTCGAATGGCTGCGCGGGGCGAACGGCAACGACAACATTCTCGGGGCTGCCACGGATGAGCGTCTGGAAGGACGCAACGGCATCGACACGATCAACGGTTTCCTGGGCGATGACACGATCGACGGCGGGGCGGGCGCGGACCTCCTGATTGGCGGGCCGGGGTCGGACCGGATCTATGTGGACGACGCCGGCGACCGGGTGGCGGAAAGCCGCAAGTGGGCGGGTCACGACACCGTCGTGTCCGAGGTCGATTTCCGCATGGGACGCAAGCATATCGAGGACCTGGAACTGACCGGCACGGCGCGGCTTGGCGCGGGCAACGGGTTGCAGAACCGGATCACCGGCAACGACGCCGACAACGTCATCGACGGTGGCAAGAACAATGACACGATGGTCGGCGGGCTTGGCGACGACCGCTACATCCTGCGCACCCCCGGCGATGTGATCGTCGAGGAGTTCGGCGAGGGCAACGACGTGGTGCTGGCCTACCAGTCCTACGCACTGGCCGCGCATGTCGAACAGCTCTTCATGCAGACCGTGCGCACCAAGGATGGCAGCCCTGCGATCTTCAACGGAATCGGCAACGGGCTCGACAACACGATCGTCGGCACGCCGTTCTCGAATACCATCGTGGGCCGGGAAGGGCGCGACACGCTGAAGGGTCAGCGCGGTGCCGACACCTTCGTCTTCGACCGTGCGATTGGCCCAGATAACGTCGACCGGATCATCGATTTCAACACCAACGAGGCGAATGAAGGCGACCGCCTGCTCATGAAAGGCACGGTCTTCGGCGGGATGGCGGCGGGCGTGCTCTCGGCCGCGGATTTCGTGGCGGGCACCGCGGCGGCGGATGCGTCCGACCGGTTCATCTTCGATCAGGCCTCGGGGCAGCTCTGGTTCGATGCCGACGGCTCCGGTGCCGGCGCGCAGGAACTCATCGCCACCTTCGAGCAGAACGCCACGGTGACCGCGGCGGATATCGAAATCTTCTGAGGATGCGGCGCCCGGGCCTGATGGTCCGGGCGGTCGCTCAGGGCTGGGCCTCTCTGGCGTAGACGTCCTCGTATCGAATGATGTCGTCTTCGCCTAGGTAGCTGCCGGTCTGCACTTCGATCAGGATCATCGGCACCTTGCCGGGGTTTTCCAGCCGGTGCTTCTCGCCCAGCGGCACGTAAACCGACTGGTTCTCGGACAAGAGCGTCACGGTCTCGCCCACCGTTACGCGCGCCGTACCCGACACGACGACCCAGTGTTCCGCCCGGTGCACATGGCTTTGCAGCGACAGCGCCGCCCCGGGTTTGACGACGATGCGCTTGACCTGGAACCGGTCGGCCAGCGCCAGCGTCTCGAAATGGCCCCAGGGACGGTGATCCATCGCAAAGGCCTCGGCCTGGCGCAGGCCGCGCTCTTTCAGCAGGCTGACGGCGGCCTTGACGTCCTGCGTGCGGTCCGCGTCGGCCACCAGCACCGCGTCGGACGTGACCACCGCCACGATACTCTTCAGCCCGATACCGACCAGTTCCATCTCCGCGCTTTCACAGCGCAACAGCGTCTCGGTGCAGTCGATGGCATGCGCATGTTCAGAGACCGCCACGCCGGCGTCGTCGCGCGGGCTTTCTCGATGCACCGCCGTCCAGCTGCCCAGATCCGACCAGGCTCCGCCAAAGGGGACGGCGGAGAGGTTGGGCGCCTTTTCCATCACCGCGTAATCGACCGAGATATCCTCCACCCGTGACCAGGCCTCCGGGTCAAGCCGCAGGAAACCCAGATCGCTGCGCGCCTCTTGCACCGCGGCACGCACCGGCGGCACAAGCGTCGGGGCATGTGTGTCGTAGGCGGTCAGGATGTCCTTCGCGGCGAACATGAAGATCCCCGCGTTCCAAAGGAAATTGCCGGCCTCGATCATGCGTTGCGCCGTCGCGACGTCCGGCTTCTCGACAAAGCGCGACAGCGCGGCAGGGCGGCCGCTCCCGTCGGGGGCCTCGGCCAGTTCCAGATAGCCATAGCCGGTCTCGGCCCGGTCCGGCGTGATCCCGAAGGTCACGATGCGTCCCGCCGCCACTGCTTCCAGCCCGCGGTCCACCGCGGCACGAAACGCGGTCGTTTCGGGAATGACATGATCGCTGGGCGCCACCAGCAGGATCGCGTCTGGGTCTTCGGCCTGCGCGTGCAGCGCGGCGGCCAGAACCGCCGGCGCCGTATTGCGCCCTTCCGGTTCGATCAGGATAGCGCCCGGATCGATCCCCACGGCGGTTAGCTGTTCGGTGACGATAAAGCGGAAATCGCTGGCCGTGACGATCAGAGGCGGCGCAAAGACCGCATCGCCCGTCTGACCGTGCAGCCGCAGGGCCGAGGCCTGGAACAGGGTTTCGTCCTGCTGGATCGCGGTGAACTGCTTGGGAAAGCTCTTGCGCGACAGCGGCCACAACCGGGTGCCCGACCCTCCGCACAGCAATACGGGCGTCACCTGAACCATCTCGACCCTTTCCACAGCGTTTTCTTTCTGGCTACAGGCGCTTTTGCCTTCCGGCAAGCCGCTTTACCGGCGGGCCAGGCCGTCAGCGCTCAAGCATATCGCGATGGTATCTGTGCAGCAACAGCATGCCCAGAAGACCGGTCACAAGGCAAAACCCGAAGACATAGGCGGGCGAGACGTATTTCGCCTCGTATTGCAGGTAGAAGGCACCGCGCATCTCGCCGGTCACATGCATCAGCGGATTGTACCACAGGATCGAGTAATAGGGTTCCGGGATCGGCTCCAGCAGGATGATGATGCCGGACACGAGAAACAGCGGCCGCGTGGCGATGGACCAGATCTGCTGGTAAATCGGGAACATTGTCATCATGAAGCAATTCACCAGCCCCACCGACAAACCCAGGCAGACCGTCATCGTGTAGGACAGAAGCGCCCGGTCGATCTGGAAAACAGTGCGCGTGTCCCAGATCGCGGTGATTCCGTAAAGGATCAGGAACCCCACCAGTAGCTGCGTCAGCGTTGCCAGGATCGTGCGTGCCAGGATCGCGTCGACATAGGTCACGCGCGGATAGGAGAGCAGCGGGCGCGAATAAAGCATCGCCTGCGCCACCTTCGACGAGATCGTGTTGAAAGCCAGGAACGGCATCATACCCGAGGCGAAGAAAATGGCGAAATTCCAACCGAGAGGCGGTGTGCGAAAGCCCACGGCGAAGACGGCGGACAAAAGCGCGATGCCAAGCGCCGGTTCAAGAATGGCCCAGACATATCCGCCCGGAGACCGGCCATAGGTGGCGGTCATCTCGCGCAGGATCAGCGCCATGACCGTGCGCAGGCTCACAAAGCGCGGGCGGGGCGACTTGACTTGAAGATTGGCCATGCGGCTCCTTTGGCTCACGTCAGGGCCCCCGTCCGCCTCTTTGGATGATCCGCCTGCCTTTGATCATCGCACAGCCGGGTCGGGCGCGACAGGCCTGTCTGGCCGGGGCGGTTCCGCGCCGGATGCTCATGCCGCCCGCCGTTCGGGAGGGGCCCAGGCGTCTGGCAGGCGGGCGCCGAACTTCGCGTAGGCGGCCTCGTATTGCGGGGCCAGAAGATCCCGGAACGTTGCCTCGATCTGCGGCGGGATCTCCGGCTCGTGCGCATCGGGCAGGGGCGGCAGGTTGATGGTGGGCACGTTGGGAATATCGAGGAAATCGCAGAGGTCGCGCAGCGACTCGCGATCGGTCAGCTCTTCGTGGAAAAGCCACACGATCCGCTCGGGTGCGACAGCCTCGTCGATGGCATCGAAAAGTCGGGCGTAATCTGCCTCGCGGAATTCCTCCGCGTGCTGCTCCGGCTCGGCAATGAGGGCCTCGGCGGCTTTCAGGGCCGCCGCCTCAGTGCGGTTTCTTCCCGGCAGGCGATCCCAGATTTGCGCCCAGATCCGTCGCGCCGGGTCGCGCAGTACGCAGGTGAACCGCGCCCGCCCGACCATCGACATCTCGCGCAGCGTGTCAGCATCCAGAAGGCTGTAGCTCGGTGTGAAATCGCAGACCACCGGCTGCGTCTTTCGCCCGGCCAGGATGTAATCGAGATACGCCTTGTGACGGTCTTGGCCCTCCATCGGTGCGGTGTGGATCGCCGCCAGTTCGCTCACCTCGCCCAGCAGACGCAGGGTGTTGCGGCGCGTTTCGCCTTCTTCGTCCTGCATGCGCGTCGCCAGTTGCTGCGCGGTCTTCAGCCGCCGCTCGGCGATCACCGGCAAAAGCCCGGCGCGCGTGTCGAAATAATGCACCTCGCGCGTCTTGGCGAAATGACAGGCCCGATGGCGGCGAAGGCAATCGCTCAGCCAGTCGAACCGGGTCTGCGAAAGCCCTAGACCGAAAAGCATTTGGCAATCGTAGGGAAACTTGATGCGCTCCACGCTTTCGGTCTGCCCGGGCATCAGGTGAGTGCCGCTGTCGTCGAGACTGGCCATGTAGCGTTCGATCGCGTCTTCGACATCGTCGAAATATTCAAGCTTGCCGCGATCGAGATAGACCCCGGCCGTGCACATCTCGCGGATCTGGCCCATCGAATGGCTCACGAAGATCGCGCCGGAATCCTTCATCCGGTCCAGAAACACGTCGCGGCTTTTCTTGCGGAAAGAGGCATCGCCCACGGCGGTGATCTCATCGACAAGGTAGGTGTCGAATTTCAGACCCATGTTGATCCCGAAGGACAACCGCCCGCGCATCCCCGACGAATAGGACCGCACCGGCAGGTGGAAATGCTCGTTCAGCTCGGCGAATTCTTCGACATAGGCCATCAGCGCGTCGGTATCGGCCCCATAGATCCGCGCCACGAACCGCGTGTTCTGCGCGCCGGTGAGGTCCGGGTGCAGTGCGCTGGCCAGCCCCACCGGGAAAGAGATCGTGCCGCTGGACAGCACCTGACCCGATGTCGGATGGGTGGTGCCCGCGATCAGCTTGAGCAGGGTCGACTTGCCCGCGCCGTTGCGTCCCAGAAGCCCCACGGAAAGCCCCGAGGGGAAGGTCGCATTGATGTTGTCGGCCACCACTTTCCTGCGCCCGTAAAGGCGAAAGACCTTGGTCAGGTTGCGCAGAACGATCATCGCCCGTCCCCGTTAGCTGCGGTCGCGCAAGGCATATCCGGCCAGCACCAGGATGGCCCAGCTGAGAAACGCGAAAAGCATGGTCAACGCCAGAAGCGTGTAGCGCTGCGGATGGGTCGGCGCCTCGGCTAGCGTCGGGCGCACATGCGCGGCCAGATAGCGGCTCTGCCGCCGCGCCTCTGCGATCGCCGCCTCATAGGCGGCGCGCGCGGCGGTATAGGATTCCTGGGCAAAGTCGCGTTCCGCCGACAACCGTTCGAACTCGCCGACAAGGTCGGCAAAGGCGTCGTTGGCGGCATTGTCCACGCTGCTGATGCCCAGCTTGTTGCGTTCCGCTTCGATCCGGCTTTCGATCACCGCCACGCGCCGCTCCAGCTGCGCCAGCCGCGGGTCGTTGGAACTCGCGGTCGCCTTGATGATGTCCAGATCGATCAGCGTTTCGGCCAGCTGCAGCTGCAGAGACGACAAAAGACCCATCTGGCTCTGGACCGAGGCCGAGGGATCGACGATCTGCGACTGGTTGCGGAACTGCGTCAGCTCGCGCCGGGCGCGGCTCAGCCGTTCCTCGGCCTGATCCAGTTCCTCGCGGGCATAGCTGGTGGCGTCCTGGCGCGCGATGGCCGAAAGCCGGTTGATCATCTCCGTGCTCTCGCCATAGATCTCCTGCGCGATCAATTGCGCGTCCTCCGGCGTGAAGGCCTGAACGTATAGCTCCAGTAGACCTGCGTCGGCGTCATAGACATTCACCATCCGCCGCCAATAGGCCACCAGGTCCTCGATCGTGCCGGGCGGATCATAGGCGAAGATCGGGTCTTTCTCCGGATCGCCCTTGGCCCAGATCCCGCGCAGGTCAATCCGCTCGTCGATCTCGCGCACCAGTTCCTGGCTCTGGATGAAATTGTACAGGATCTCGGTATCCGAACTCGACGATCCCGACATCTCGGCGATCCCGCCCAGCATCTCAAGCGCCGATCCCAGCTCCTCGGTGCGCACCGAAAAGCCCACGGTCGATTCATACCGGTCCGACGCCCGCGCCCACAGGTACCACCAGCCCGTCAGCGACGGGACCACCACAAGCGCGACAAAGCTGATCACCACAAGCCAATGCCGCAGCTTGAAGCGCGCGCTCGAAACGGTCGCGAGACCTGCATTGATTTCGGTCATGGGGCGTTGTGCACCTTTCAGGTCGAGGGATGTGGCGTCCAAAATACGGCAGGTGATGGCCCTGCTGCCGATAAGCTGGTCTAATCGTGGCCCGAAAACAAGGATATACAGGCCTTTGCACCCGCATGTAGCAATTCTGAAGGGCACGCTCAACGGCCCGGCGCGCCGGCGGTGCCTTTTGGGCATTACGCGGCATACCATGCCTTGCGGCGTCTGGCGGCGCGGGCCGGTCGGCTGTACACCGGGTCAGACGAAGACCACTGCCGAAAGAATATTCATGACAGTCACCGCCGCTGACCCGCGACAGGATCGGACCTGATGCTGCGCCGGTTTCTGGGCCTGCGTCAAAGGTATCTCAATCAGGCTCTGCACCTGACCGGGCAGCCGGGTCTGATCCGGGATGCCGAAGGCCGGACTGTCGGGCGGATCGACGCGATCGCCTGGGCCGGGCAAAGGCTGACGGTGTCGGGCCATGCCGGGCCGGGCCGGCTGCATCTGCAGGCCGGGCGCATCGCGCTGAAGCGGCATTTGCCCGCCGCCGAAACCGCCTTTCACTTCGAAACACCCTGGCCCGCTTCCGACCTCGCGGCGGGGCCGGCCCCGGTCCTGCGCTACGAGGACGGCCCGGAGGTTCCGCTTCGCCTGTCCGGGCTGCGCTGGCAGCGCGCCTACTACACCGCCGAGTTCTGCTGGCGTGTGGTTCTGCTCCTGCCGCTTCTCTGCCGCTGGCTGATCCGGCGGGATCCCGACAGCAAGGCGCGGATCAAGACCCGGCTTCGGCTCACCGCCGGAGAGGTGCCTGCCGGGCCGATCCCGGCCACGTTGTTCGCCGCACCCCCGACGCCGACGAAACAGGCCGCCGCGCCGTCGCCGGTCGTGCTGGTGCTGCCGGTCTACAACGCAGCAGAGTTGACGCGCGAGTGTCTCGACCGGATCGCCCGGCATACCGATCTCGACTGGCGTCTCATCGCCGTCGAGGACGGCTCGACCGACCCGGGTGTCAGACCGATGCTGCGCAACTGGGCCGCCACGCGCCCGGCGGGGCAGGTCACGGTGATCGAACACGACACCAATCAAGGCTTCATTGTCAGCGTGAACGCCGCCTTCGACACCTTGCGCGCCGATCCCGCGCTCCGCGACCGCCCGGTCATCCTGCTCAATACCGATGCGCTGGTGCCGCCGGGTTGGGCCAGCCGGCTGGTCGCGCCGCTGCTTGCCGATCCGGACGTGGCCAGCGTCACGCCCATGTCGAATGACGCCGAGATCTTCACGGTGCCGTCAATCTGCGCACGGCAGGATTTGCGCCCGAAGCAGGCCGATGCGATCGACCGGACCGCCGCACGGCTCGACCCGGCGACCGCTCTCGTGCCGGCCCCGACCGGGGTGGGGTTCTGCATGGCGCTCTCGGCGGCGTTTCTCGCGCGGGTGCCCTGGTTCGACACGGCGTTCGGACAGGGCTACGGCGAAGAGGTCGACTGGTGCCAGAAGGTACGCGCGATGGGCGGGCGGCATCTCGGCTCGGCGGCGCTTTTCGTCGAACATCGCGGCGGCGCAAGCTTCGGCACGGACAAGAAGGCGGCACTGCTGGCGCGCAACGGCGAGATCGTGTCGCGGCGCTATCCGGGCTACGATGCCGAGGTGCAGGATTTCCTGACCGTCGACCCGATGCGCGGGCCACGCGTTGCGCTGGCGCTGGCCTGGGCGGGCAGCGTGCGGCCCGGCGCGCAGGTGCCCATCTATCTCGCCCATGCTCTCGGGGGTGGGGCCGAACACTGGCTTCGCGCGCGTATCGCCGAGGATCTGGCGGCTGGCGACCGGCCCTCCGTCGTGCTGCGGGTCGGCGGCCCCGCGCGGTGGCAGCTCGAAGTCTGGAGTGCGGGCGGCGTCACCGCCGGATGGACCGACGATCTTGACCTTGTCGAGGCGCTGCTTGACCCGATCGGGCAGCGCCGAATTGTCTATTCCTGCGGGGTGGGCGACTCCGATCCGGTCACCCTGCCGGACGTCCTGCGCGGCCTCGCACGCGGCCCGGAAGACCGGATCGAGGTGCTTTTCCACGATTTCCTGCCGCTGGCGCCTTCAATGACGCTGCTCGACGGACAAGGGCGCTATCACGGGCCGATCACCCCCGACAGGCTGGCCGCCCTGCCGCCCGGAACCGCCGACGCCTTCGCGACGCTGCGGCCCGACGGGCAAAGGATCGATCTGGCGACGTGGCAGGATCGCTGGGGCGCGCTCTTGCGCGACGCCGCCGCGATCCGGGTCTTCAGCGCCTCCAGCGCCGGCATCGTGGCCAAGGTCTGGCCCGACCTCGCCGACCGGATCGAGGTGACACCGCACCGGCCCGCCGTGTCCTACGGCGCGGTGGCCCCGCCAGCGGACACGCGCCCGCCTGTTCTGGCAATCCTTGGCAATATCGCACCCCACAAAGGCGCGCGGCTGGTTCAGGTCCTCGCAGAGATGACCGAGGCCGAACGGGGCGGCGCCATGGTCCTCATCGGTGATATCGACCCGGCCTTCGCCCTGCCAAAGAGCTGCCGCGTGCACGGGCGCTATGAACCTGCGGACATCCCCGCGCTGATACGGCACTACGGGATCACGCATTGGCTGATCCCCTCGCTCTGGCCCGAAACTTTTTCCTTCACCACCCATGAGGCGCTGCAAACCGGGTTGCCGGTGATGGCGTTCGGGCTCGGTGCGCAGGGCGACGCGGTGCGGGCCGCGAAGAACGGAGTATGCCTGCCCTACACGCCCGACGCCGATGAACCCGCCCTCGCCGCGCACATTCTATCGGCGTTCGCCGTGAAGGCGGTGCAACCTAGGGGCTAAACGGCCAGAACAACGAAAGATCTGTTTCCGCCCTGTCGGCACCTGCGACCTTTTGCGCCCCGCGCGAAGCCGCCAAAGGCGCGGCGCCGCGTTTTTTCTTTGACCAAATTCTTTGCAGACAACGAATAATATTAATTTAAAACAACTGGATATCTCCAAAAACACCGTTGCTTGCTTTGATACCGGGCATATGGAATAAGCGCGATCAAAAGCTAAAATCGATATTGCGATTGGTTTGAACGCATGGATGACACCTCTTTTTCCGAGTCCGGCGAGTCCATGATCCCTGTAACGCCGGTGCTGTTGGATACCGCCTTTCTCGCCTTCCGCGGGCGCGAGATCGAAGCCACTGCCACGACCGGGTCCGATACCCCGACCGTGACGGTCGAGCCGTACGAGCATGACGGCTATTGCCGGGTGCTGTGGGATTGCGCCGTACTGGCGGGCGATCTGCGCTATCTCGACTTCAAGTCACGTCAGGCGGTCACCTTCGAGATGCCGATGTTCGCGCCCAATGGCGCGCGGGTGGAATGGATCTCCCTGCTCTCGCGCAAGGGCGCGCGGTATCGTCTGTTCCAGACCATCCTCAACGAAGAGGCGCTCGCCGGCTACAAGCCCGGCGAGACGATCTCTGTCACCATCGACGTCAAGAAAATGCCGATGGAGGCCGAGCTTTTCCTCGGCATCCAAATGCACTGTCCCGATGCGCCGGTAGAGATCGTCTGCCCGACACTCTCCTGGCAGCGTCCCGAATTCCTCGGCCTGCTCGACATCCGGTTCGAGAACCGCAGCCTGCAGGTGCAGGGTTGGGCCCTCGACGAAGCCACCCGAAGCCTGCCCACGCGGGTCGCGCTCGAGATGGACGGCAAGGTGATGGATTCGGTGCTGGCCCGCCGCCCCATTCCCGAAGACCTCCAAGAGGCGGTTCCCGAGGGCGCATACAAGTTCGAACTAAGCTGCTTCGTCCCTTTGACGGTGTCGCCGCCCGACTTGCGCCTTGTCCTTGTCGAAACCGGCACCGCCCTTGCCGTGCCCATGGATCAGGACCCGGCGGAGGAGGAAGAGACCGGCGCCGCGTCGCCTCTGCCGTCCGTGCTGCCCGACTCCACCGTTCTGGGCAAGCTTGAACGCGTCATGCCGACCGAGGCGGTGGGCTGGGCGATCTGCGCCGAAGAACCCGACGCCCCGGTCAACCTGGTGCTCTCGGTTGATGGCGAACCGCTTTGCCATACCGTCACCAGCCTGCCGCGCCAAGACGTGGCAGAGCTGCACGGCGGTGCGGGTTTCGCCGGCTTCCGTTTTGAGTTGCCCGCTAACCTTGCGGTCAGCGACGGGGTGACGGTGTCCGTGGCCCCGCTTGTGGGCAAGAACCGCATCCGCCTGTCATCCCAGCAGATCGCGCCCATCGGCAAGGTGGTGGTGCCCAGCCAGACCATCGTGCCCCGTCCGGCCGATACAGGCCCCGAGCCCAAGACCGACGCGCCGGTGTCGGTGATCGTGCTCAATAGGAACTGCGCGTCGCTGCTCGAAGACATGTTCACCTCTGCCGCGACGGTCGAGGACCTGTCGCTCATCGAGTGGCTGATCGTCGACCACAACTCGACGGACGACTCGCGCGCGGTCTGCGAGTACATGGCAGAACAGGGCCACCGGATCCGCTTCCTGTGGCGCAACGGCAATTTCAGCTTCAGCGACTCCAACAATTACGGCGCGCGCGAGGCCAGCCACGACACCCTGATCTTCGCCAATAACGACCTGATCTTTCGCGCCCCGTTCCGCCGCCGCCTGCAACAGCACCTGGCCAATCCCCAGAACGGTCTCGTCGGGTCAAGCCTTTATGACTATTTCGACCCCGACCTGGCCGACGCGAACGCCGCGCCGCTGCAGCATCTTGGTGTCTATTTCAACCCCACCACCCCGCCGCAGCGCTGGTTTCGCCCCTATGAGGCGCGGCTTTGCGATGAAACGGCGGACCAGCCCGGGACGCTGGTGGACCTGCCGGCCGTCACCGGTGCGTTCATGGCCATGCGTAAGGCCGATTTCGACGCGCTGGGCGGCTTCGATGAAAGCTATATCTACGGGCTCGAAGATATCGACCTGTGCTGCAAGGTCTGGCATGGCCTGGGCCGGTCGGTGATCTGTGACAACGGTCTCGATATCGTGCACCACCGCGGCTTCAGCCGCGGCAAGGAAAAGAACGTCGCGGTTCGCCAGCGCAACAACAACCGCCAGTTCAACAAAACATGGGGCCCGCTCCTGCGCCGGCAGGTCCGCCGGGACGCGGTCACGCGGCGCAGCTACTGGACCGGCGCGCGCCCGGTCGTGGCCTTCATCGTGGCCGATGCCGGCGACACGACGACCGCGGGCGAGTATTTCACCGCGCTCGAACTGGGCCGCGCCCTGCAAAAAATCGTGCCGGTGCATCTGCGCTTTCTGACCAAGGACGATTGGTACGATCTGTCGGGCGTCGATATCCTCGTCGTCATGGTCTACGGCTTCCACCTCTCCAAGGTGCGCAAGGCAAGCCCGTTCCTCGTCACCATCAACTGGATGCGGCAATGGTTCGACCGCTGGGGCGAAGACCCCAGCCTGATGTCCTACGATCTGCTCTTCGCGTCCTCGCAGCGGGCGGCGGATTACCTTGCCGGCAAGACCGGGCGCGACGTGGCCGTTCTTCCCATCGCCACCAATTACGACGAGTTCGCGACCAAGGGCGAATGGACAGAGGCACTGGCCTGCGATTACTGCCTGACCGGCAACTGGGTCGGAACGCCCCGCGCGATCGAGCAATTCCTCGTGCCCGAGGCCATCGACGGTACCGGCGCGATCTACGGCGCCAACTGGGAAGACACGTCGCTGGCCAGCATTTCGCGCGGCCCCGTCGCCTATAGCGACATCGTCAATGTCTACGCCTCGACCAAGATCGCCATCGACGACGCCAATGTCGCCACCCGCGACTGGGGCAGCTGCAACAGCCGCGTGTTCGATGCCATGGCGGCGGGCTGCCTTCTGGTGACCAATGGCGATCTCGGCGTGCAGGAACTCTTCGGTGACCTTGTGCCAACCTTTTCCGATGCGCCCTCTCTCACCCGGACACTGCAATACTGGCTGTCGCACGAAGAAGAACGCGAGGCCCGCGTCGCCGAACTGCGCGAGATCGTGCGCACAAAGCACACCTATGACAACCGCGCCGAAACCGTGCACGCGGCGCTGACCACACAGGATCTGCCGATCCGGATCGCCATCAAGATTTCGGCCCGCTTCAACGAACGGATGAACTGGGGCGATTACCATTTCGCGGAATCGCTGGCCAAGAGCCTGCGCAAGCAGGGATTCATCGTCACCGTCGACTGTCTCGAAGGCTGGAACCGCGGCACTGCCGAGGCCGATGATGTGGTGATCGTCCTGCGCGGCCTTTCGGGCTACAAACCGCAACCGAACCAGATCAACATCCTCTGGCTCATCAGCCATCCGCGCGATATCCCGCTGTCCGAACTCGAACCCTACGACCAGATCTATGTCGCCTCGATTCCCTATGCCGAGCGCCTGCGCGAAAGCCTCGACGTCCCGGTCGAGGTGCTGCTGCAATGCACCGATATCGACCGGTTCCAGCCGACCGATGACACCGAGGTGGCCGGAGAGGCCGGCAAGCCGCTCTTCGTCGGCAACTCGCGCGGCATCTTCCGCACCGTGGTCAAATGGAGCGTGGAGCTCGAAGCGGATATCGACGTCTACGGCGGCGGGTGGGAACAGTTCCTGACCGACCAGCGCCTGCGCGGCACGCACATCCCCAACGAGGTGCTGTCCAGCTATTACGAGCGCAGCACCGCCGTCCTGTGCGATCACTGGGACGACATGAAGCGCGAAGGGTTTCTTTCGAACCGCGCCTTCGACGTGCTGGCCTGCGGCGGGCAGCTGATCGTGGACGACGTGACCGGGATCGAGGATATCCTGCCGGGCGGCTACAAGGTGTTCCGCACCCGCGATGAACTGGGCAAGATCCTCAAGTCGCTCAAGGTGCCCTCGCGCCGCGAGCGGATGAAACGCGTGGCTTGGGTGCGCGAAAATCATTCCTTCGACGCCCGCGCCGAGGTTCTGGGCGCCTATGTGACCAAGGCCATGGACCGCGCGATGCACCCGCTCGCGACCGCCGCGGAATAATTTTCCGCAGGGCACGCACCAACAGGACAGCATGAAAAAAACCCCCGCCACGAAGGACGGGGGCAGTCGAGGTAAGTGCCATGCGTCAGGCCACAGGCACCGGCGGTGTTCTTGGTTGTTGTCTCAGTTGGGCCGCTTCGCCATTTCCGCGCGGATCTGCTGGCGGAACACATCGATGGGCACCTGCTTGCCCTCGCGGCGGATGCACCAATAGGTCCAGCCGTTGCAGCTGGGCGCGCCTTCCAGCGCCGCGCCGACCTGATGGATCGACCCTTTCACGTCGTCGCCCACCAGCGTGCCATCCGCGCGTAGCTTGGCCTTGTGCCGGCCGTTCAGGCTGTGCAGTTCCTCACCCGGGCGCAGCATGCCCCGCTCGATCAGCTGCCCGAAGGGGATGCGCGGCTCGGCGCGCTTGCTGGCCGAAACCTCCAGCGCCGCCTTGTCAAAGCGCCGCACATTCCGCAGCCGCTTTTCGGCCACGAGGCGATACGATTCTTCCCGCTCGATCCCGATGAAATCGCGGCCCAGCATCTTGGCTACGGCCCCCGTCGTGCCCGTGCCAAAGAACGGGTCCAGCACCACGTCGCCCGGATTGGTCGTGCCCAGCAGAACCCGGTGCAGCAGGCTCTCGGGCTTCTGCGTCGGATGGGCCTTGTCGCCGTTCTCATCCTTCAGCCGCTCATGCCCGGTGCAGATCGGCAGCACCCAGTCGCTGCGCATCTGGATGCCCTCGTTCAACGCCTTCAGCGCCTCGTAGTTAAACGTGTATTTCGCGCCCTCGTCCCGGCTGGCCCAGATCAGCGTCTCATGCGCGTTGGTCAGCCGCTTGCCCCGGAAATTCGGCATCGGGTTCGACTTGCGCCACACCACATCATTGAGAACCCAGAACCCCGCATCCTGAAGTGCGGCACCGACGCGAAAGATGTTGTGATAAGACCCGATCACCCAGATCGCGCCGTTGGGCTTCAAAAGCCGCCGCGCGGCCGCAAGCCACTCGCGCGTGAACCGGTCATAGGCCTCGAAACTGGCGAACTGGTCCCACGCATCATCGACCGCGTCCACCTGGCTGTTGTCCGGGCGATGCAGATCGCCGCGCAGCTGCAGGTTATAGGGCGGATCCGCGAAAATCAGATCGACAGAGGCCGCCGGCAATCCATTCATCACCTCGATGCAATCGCCGTCCAGAATCGTGTTCAAAGGGAGCGCATCCGCGCTCTTCAGCTTGGTCATCTTCGTCATGTCTGCCTCTGTCCCGGCGCCTCTTTGTGCGCTCTGGTTGTTGGTCTCGAAGATGAGTCAAAGCTGATTCGCCGTCAATTTCTTTTTTGAATCAGGTGTTTATAGATTTTTCTTGATACAAGATATTGTGGACCGGTTTGAAACTACGTCTATGGTGTGGGGTCACACCGAGATTTTGAAGCGCCGCCATGTGGCTTTTGGAGCCATATCCCGCATTCGTCTCCCAGCCATAGCCGGGGTAGTGTTGCGCCAAATCCCACATGATGCGATCACGCCTTGTTTTGGCCACAATTGAGGCCGCCGAAATCGACAGGCTGACCGCGTCTCCCTTCACGATCGCCTGTCCGGGACAGCTCAGCGCGCGGGGGATCATGTTGCCGTCGATCAGCGCCAAATCGGCGGGCCGCGACAGTCCGGCCACCGCGCGCTCCATCGCCAGATGGGCGGCGCGCAGGATGTTGATGGCGTCGATCTCCTCGACGCTGGCATGCGCCACGCTTACCTCCGCCACCGCGCATATCTCGTCGTGCAGCGCCGCACGCCGCCGCGCCGTCAGCTTCTTGGAATCGTTCAGGCCCGCGGGGATGCGCGCGGGGTCAAGGATCACCGCCGCCGCCGTGACCGGCCCGGCTAGCGGGCCACGCCCGACCTCGTCGACCCCCGCGATCCGCCCGTACCCCCGGGCCTGCGCGTCCGTTTCAAACTGGAAATGCGGTGCCTCCATGCCCCCAAAAAGCACGGCCTGCCCGGAAATGCAAAAGCCGCGGCAGACCGGGCCCACCGCTGCTCGCCAAAGACAAAAGGGAGGGGCCGAAACCCCTCCCTTCCGCCTGCTCGATCCCCGCCGGGATCACTTGTGGTCGAAAGCCGTGCGATAGCCGTTCTGCCGCAGGCATCGCCCGCCATAAACCACGCGGCCACGGTCGCCATGCACACGCCGGGCGCATTGATGCGGCAGCGCATTGAAATGGGGGTAAGAGTTGATCAGGCAGCGCCGCCCATAGCCGCGCACGGTGCCATTGCGCGTCGGGATCTGAACCCGGCAGGCATCCGGCAGGAAAAGGCGCGCGTCGCGCCGGTATCCGTCATGCCGGTCGTGTCCGTGGCGGCCCTTGTTCTTGTGGTGCCCGTGGTGGCGCCGGTCGTCGTCATAGCGCCGTGTCGGGGTGCCGTACTGATTGTAATAGGGCCATTGCGTGCGCTGCCGGGCGACAGCCTCGTTGCGGCGGCGGTCGCGTTTGCGGTCCTCGGCGATGGCCGCGCCAATGACCCCAAGCGCAACGGCCCCCGCGATCCACTTGGCCACGTCTTTGTTGTCGGCGCGGGCCGGCGCGGCACTCATGCCCGTCACGGCCAGCGCGGCGGCGAGGATGATCGAGATAAAGGTGCGATGCGTCATGTCATGTCCTTTCAGGCGTTTCGCGTCTGCCTCTGCGGCGGTCGTCGGGCGACTGCGAAAGGCGATGTCCTCAGCCTCGTCCAGATCGCGGAAGACAGGCAATAACGCCGCCCTGTTATCGGATAGCAAGGCTCCGCCAAGTCCTCGGCATCGCACGGTTATTGTATAGCGGGGGCGCTTGGCGCATGGTTGAGCCATGAAACGCATGACACGCCTCTCCTCGCTGGCCCTCGGGCTGATCTTCGCCTCCGCCGTCGCGGCGCAGGCGGCCTGTGTTGTCGAATACAAGGCCAAGCGCGACAATCCGCTGGAGCTGTTCTACGAGGTGGCGCAGGTCGGCGGCGACTGTACCGTGGCCGATGCCACGGCACGGCTGCAAAAGCGGCTGCAGCGCGACGGGCTGACCCTGCTCAAGGTGCTGTCGGTCAGAAAGAAGTAACGCGAAAGGACCGCGCGTGCAGGAGATCCTCAGTTCCGCCGCCGATGCCCGCAAGTCGGGCAACCGGGTCGTTCTCTTCGGCGTCATCGCCATCGTGACCATTCTCGCTCTCGCGGCGGTGTTCCTGTTCCTCACCCTGCCCGATGCCAACGCCTTCAACGCCAAGGTCGAGCGGATCTTCGTTGAGAACGACCTGCTGACCTCGGATGCCGAAATCAAGCTCCTGGAGATTCTGGCCTTGTCTGGCACCGCCTTCTCCGAAACGCTGGCCAGCTACCGCATGGTGATCTTCGTGCTTCTGGTCTTCGCCACCGCTCTCCTGATCGCCGCGCTGGTCTTTCTCGTGATGCTGATCGCGCTCAACCGCCGCATGGCGCAGATAGAGCGCTCGGGCATTCAGGTCAGCTCGCTGCTCATCAGCCGCGAGGAACGCACCGTCTATCTCAACAACATGGGCTTCAAGCTGACTGACGCCGCGATGGAAACCCTCGCCGTTCTGGCCGAGGCACGGATGGACGATGACGTGCTGACCGGCGCGCAGATCGAGGCGGTCATCTCGGGCCGCAGTACGGAAGATTGCGAAGAGGCCGCGGGCGCGACCCGCATCAAGCGTCTGCGCGACACGCTCGGCAACCAGATGATCTCGGAACTACTCGTCAAGAACATCGCCCGGCGCGGCTATATGCTCGCCATCGACAAGGACGTGATCAAGGTCATCTGACCGGCTGTCCCTGCCGGGCGGTGACATGTTGGTGATCCGCCCCTTGCAACATGGATCGGGGCCTCCACATTTTGTACAAATTGGATAAATGCCTGTTTGGAGGATGTACGAAATGTACAAAAAGAGCGACGAGGCCATCGCAAAGCTCAGCCCCGAGGAATATCGGGTCACCCAGGAAAACGGCACCGAGCGGCCCTTCGCCGGCCAGTACAACGACCACAAGGAACCGGGGATTTACGTCGACATCGTATCGGGTGAACCGCTCTTCGCGTCCTCCGACAAGTTCGAATCCGGCTGCGGCTGGCCCAGCTTCACCAAGCCGATAGAGCCCGCTAACGTTTCGGAATTACGCGACGATTCTCTTGGCATGGTCCGCACCGAGGTGCGCAGTTCGCATGGCGACAGCCATCTGGGCCACGTCTTTCCCGACGGCCCCCGAGACCGCGGCGGGCTGCGCTATTGCATCAACTCCGCATCCTTACGGTTCATCCATCGCGACGACATGGAAGCCGAGGGTTACGGTAAGTACTTGAATCAAGTGGAGGAAATCCAATGAGCGAACGCGCTGTTCTGGCCGGAGGCTGCTTCTGGGGCATGCAGGACCTGATCCGCAAAATGCCCGGCGTCGAAAAAACGCGGGTGGGCTATACCGGCGGAGATGTCCCCAACGCCACCTACCGCAATCACGGCACCCACGCTGAAGGCATTGAAATCATTTATGATCCTGAGAAGATCAGCTATCGCAAACTGCTGGAATTCTTTTTTCAGATCCACGATCCCACCACGAAGAACCGTCAAGGCAACGACGTGGGTATGTCCTACCGTTCCGCCATTTACTACGTGAATGACGAGCAAAAGACCGTGGCCGAGGACACCATCGCCGACGTGAATGCCTCGGGTATTTGGCCCGGAAAGGTCGTGACCGAGGTCGAGCCGGTGGGCGATTTCTGGGAGGCCGAACCCGAACACCAGGATTACCTGGAGAAGTTTCCGAACGGCTATACCTGTCATTTCCCGCGCCCGGACTGGGTGCTTCCGCGCCGGGAGGCGGCAGAGTAAGCCTTTAATAATAAAGCGTGATCCACAGGCGTGGCGGCGCCATGCCTGTCGCTTGGCTGGGGGTGCCATACTCTGAACCGGCTAAGGTATTTCTGGCCAGATGAAGGAAATGCCGCACGTCCTCGTCAGACGCGGACCTCACCGTCGCGGCAAATCCACGGTTGCACCTCGCGCCTGCCTGCCTAATATCACCCGGATAATTCAGGGAGAGAGAACAATGCAGAAACTGATCGGAGCCGGCGTCACCGCCGCGCTGTCTTTTGCCTTCGCCGGTGAGGCCCTTGCGACCGAATGGAACGTGTCCCTCTGGGGCAAACGCCGCGCCTTCACCGAACATGTCGAGAAACTCGCCGAGCTTGTGTCCGAAAAGACCAACGGCGAATTCACCATGAATATCAGCTATGGCGGCCTGTCGAAAAACCGCGAGAACCTCGACGGGATTTCCATCGGCGCGTTTGAGATGGCGCAGTTCTGCGCGGGATATCACCCGGACAAGAACCGTGTCGTCACCGTGTTGGAACTGCCTTTCCTCGGCGTGAGTAACCTCGAAGAAGAGCTTGCGGTCTCGACCGCCGTCTACAACCACCCGGCCGCGGCCGAGGAGATGGCGCAGTGGAATGCTAAGCTTTTGATGACGTCGCCTATGCCGCAATACAACCTCGTCGGGACCGGCGAGCCGCGTGATGATCTCGCCGAATTCGAAGGAATGCGCGTGCGCGCCACGGGAGGGCTTGGCGCCGCGTTCGAGGCCGTAGGCGCTGTACCCACGTCCGTGACGGCGACTGAAGCCTACCAGGCGATGGAATCCGGCGTGGTCGATACCGTAGCCTTCGCGCAGCATGCGCATCTGAGCTTTGGTACGATCAACCAGGCGGATTGGTGGACCGCGAACCTTAACCCCGGCACGGTGAATTGCCCGGTTGTGGTGAATATCGACGCCTACGAGTCGCTCTCTGACGAACACCGCGCGGCGCTTGACAGCTCGGTACCCGAGGCGCTCGATCACTACTTGGCCAATTACGCGGAACTGCTGCAGCGTTGGGACAGCGTCCTTGAGGAGAAGGGCGTACAGAAGGTCATGATTGACGACAGCGTGAAAGAAGAATTCCGCGCCAAGGCCGCCGAGCCCGCCCGCGAAGCCTGGATCTCCGATATGGAGGCTCAGGGCCTTCCCGGTCAGGAACTTTACGATCTCGTGGTGACCACGCTCGAAGAGTTCCGCGCGTCGAACTAAGCCGCGACACAGACGCCGCCCGGCCTTGTGCCGGGCGGTCCGTTTCTTGGGGAGGGGACACGGATGGCCGGTGCATCGACCGTACTCAGCGACAGCAGTCTGCTGAGCCGTCTAGACCGGGCGCTTTTACCGCTCGAGCGGTTTTTCGCGCTTCTGAGCGGGCTTGGCGCGTTTTCCCTCATGTTCTTGGCGGCCTATTCCGTTTCGGGCCGCAAGTTCTTCGGCTCGCCCATGGCGGGCTATGTTGATTACATCGAATTGCTGATGCCGCTGATCGCAATCATGGGTGTGTCCTATGTGCAGCGCGAAGGCGGGCATATCCGCATGGACATTCTCATCGGCAATCTCAGCGGCAGGGTTTTGTGGTTGCTTGAATTGATCACGATCCTGCTGGTTCTGGTCCTGATGTTCGCGCTTGTCTGGGGAAGCTGGGCGCATTTCGACCGATCCTTTGACTGCGCGCGACCCTTGTGTTCGCGCGACAGCACGATCGATATCGGCCTGCCGGTCTGGCCGTCCAAACTCATAGTGCCTATGGCATTCGCGGTGCTGACCCTTCGCCTCGTTTTGCAGGCCGTGGGATACGCCCGGGCCTTCGTGCTGGGGCTTGATCGACCCGTCGCAGTGCCGCTGACCTTGTCGGTGGCCGAACAGGCGGCCCTAGAGGCCGAACAACTGGAAGGGCGCGACTGATGGATCCCATTACCATCGGGCTTTGGACCACCGGCTTCATGCTGGCCATGGTGTTCATCGGCATGCGCGTGGCCTTCGCCGCCGGTCTGGCCGGGTTTCTCGGGCTTGTCTGGCTTCGCTGGAACGGATTTGACTATGATCCTGCGCGTCTTTGGAAATCTATCGAGATCAGCGTCAAGATCGCGGGGCAGGTGCCTCATTCCAAGGTTTCAGCCAATGCGCTATCGCTCATTCCGACATTCATCCTGATCGGCTATCTGGCCTATTACGCCGGTCTCACCCGCGCGCTTTTCGAGGCGGCCAAGCGCTGGATCGCGTGGGTTCCCGGCGGGCTGGCGGTATCGACCGTGTTTGCGACCGCGGGGTTTGCTGCCGTCTCGGGCGCCTCGGTGGCCACGGCGGCGGTCTTTGCCCGAATTGCCATCCCGGAAATGCTCAAGATCGGCTACAACAAGAAGTTCGCCGCAGGGGTCGTGGCGGCAGGCGGCACGCTGGCCTCTCTCATTCCGCCCTCGGCGATCCTGGTGATCTACGCGATCATCGTGGAACAGGATGTGGGAAAGCTTTTGCTGGCGGGATTCATTCCGGGGGCCTTTTCGGCCTTTGTCTATGCGTTGCTCATCATCGGACTCGCCGTGGTGTTCAAGAATATCGGCCCACCGGTGCGCGGCTTTACCTGGGCCGAGCGGATGGTCTCACTCTTGCCGGCGCTGCCCATCGTGGCGGTGGTCGTGATCATCATCTTCTTTGTCTACAACCCGTTCGGGGATGCGTGGGGCACCCCGACAGAGGGCGGCGCGGTAGGCGCGTTTATCGTCTTCCTGATGGCGCTTTACCGGGGCATGCGCCTGACTGAACTGAAATCTGCGCTTCTTGAGACGGCCAAGCTCACGGTGATGATCTTCACCATCATCTGGGGGGTGCTTATCTACGTGCGCTTTCTCGGCTTTGCCGATCTGCCCGGTGCCTTTGCCGACTGGATCACCTCTCTGACAGTCTCGCCCATGCTGATCCTCGTCTGCATCCTGCTAGCCTACGCGGTGCTGGGGATGTTCATGGACGCGATCGGCATGCTGCTTTTGACACTGCCGGTCGTTTATCCCGCTGTAATGGCGCTCAACGGGGGCGAGTTTGTTTCTGCTGAGGATAGCGCCTTTGGCATGTCTGGAGAAATGTGTGCAATCTGGTTCGGCATTCTGGTGGTCAAGATGGCCGAGTTTTGTCTGATCACGCCACCCATCGGACTGAACTGCTTTGTGGTGGCGGGGGTGCGTCCGGACCTCTCGGTGCAAGATGTATTCAAAGGTGTGATGCCTTTCTTTATCGCCGATGCGGTGACAATCGCCCTTCTGGTCTCGTTTCCGATCATCGTTCTGTGGCTGCCGGGGCTCGCCTGACGCCCTATGCCGTCATCCCTGGTGAGTTGTTCCTGCGCGCTTTCAGGCCGCTTTTTACGTGCGGATGCCGGAAAAAGGCGACCAATAGGCCGTGCGCGTGCTACGCTCGGGTATTCCGCTTCAAAGTGAAATGAAAGCGGGTGATACAACGAGGGAGTTCACAATGTCCGAAAAATTCGTCGTCGGCTACGACGGCAGCGTTACCGCGCGCCGCGCGCTCGACTTTGCGCTGTCGCGCGCCAAGGCTCAGGGCGGCACCATCTTGCTGGTGCATGTTCTGGAATGGTCGCCTTATTCCTTCCTGACACCGCAGGAACTTGAAGAGCGTCACAAACGCCGCCGAGAAGAGATGGATCGGGCCAAGCACCACATCCTCGAGCCTGTGATCACCGAGATTTCCGACCAGGGTGTCGAGGTCACAAGCGAACTTCGCTACGGCAAAACCGCCGACGTGATCTGCGAAATCGCGACTGACCAGAAAGCAACTCAGATTATCATCGGCCGGGACGGGCATTCCGCGCTGAGCGCCCGAGTCTTCGGATCGGTCGCAAGCGCACTTGTTCAGATCGCGCCCGTGCCGTGCACGATCGTGCCATGACGACGCTTTGATCAAGGATAGACATATGCAGCAGATATTTTCCCGTGCGGCCTTAGGTGCCGCATCCCTCACGTTCGCTGGTACGGCGCCCGTGATGGCGCAATCCATCGATGAAAAGGTCAATCAGCTTTTCGCTGACTCAACCGGCTGGTTCGTCAGCTTCATCTTCAGCCCCTTTCCCGGCACCAGTTTTCCGTGGATCGTAGCGTGGCTCGTCGTCGCGGCGTCGGTCTTCACGCTCTACTTCGCGTTCGTGCAGTTCCGTAATTTTGGCCACGCCATCTCGCTGGTCAAAGGCGACTATTCCGATCCCAACGATGCAGGTGAGGTCAGCCACTTTCAAGCGCTCGCCACTGCGCTCTCTGGCACCGTCGGTCTCGGGAATATCGCGGGCGTTGCCGTGGCCGTGGGCATCGGTGGGCCGGGGGCGACGTTCTGGATGATCTTGGCCGGCCTTATGGGCATGGCGTCGAAGTTCACAGAATGTACGCTGGGTGTGAAATACCGAAACGAATACCCTGACGGCACCGTTTCGGGTGGCCCGATGTATTACCTGACCAAGGGCTTTGCCGAGCGCGGCTTGCCGGGCGGTAAGATCCTCGCGGTGCTCTTCTCGATCTTCTGTATCCTTGGTGCGCTCGGCGGCGGCAACATGTTCCAGGCCAACCAGGCGCATCAGCAGATTTCGGGTATCGTCGGCGAATACCCGGGCTGGATCACCGGCGTGATCTTCGCTGCCGTGGTCTTTGCCGTGATCGTAGGTGGTCTTAAGTCCATTGCACGCGTCACCGAAAAGGTCGTGCCCTTCATGGGTGTTACCTATGTGCTCGCGGCACTGGTGATCATTATCATGAATGCCGATCAGATCGGCTGGGCCTTCGGTCAGATCTTCGAAGGGGCCTTTACCGGTCTTGGTGTCGCCGGCGGTATGGTGGGTGCCCTAATCCAGGGCTTCAAGCGGGCGGCGTTTTCCAACGAGGCCGGCGTCGGCTCGGCCGCCATTGCCCACTCGGCGGTTCGGACCAAAGAGCCGATCACCGAAGGCTTCGTCTCTTTGTTGGAGCCGTTCATTGATACGGTGGTGATCTGCACCATGACGGCGCTTGTGATCATCATTTCCGGTCAGCTTGTCACCGATCCCGAAACTGGGCTCTACATCGTAGGCGAAAGTGGCATGATCCAGACCGCCGATGGCTCATCGGGTGTCAGCCTGACTTCAGCAGCCTTCGCCTCGGCCTTTAGCTGGTTCCCCTATGTCCTAGCGCTGGCGGTTGTGCTCTTTGCCTTCTCCACGATGATCAGCTGGTCCTACTACGGGCTCAAGGCGTGGACCTACCTTTTCGGTGAAGGCAAGAACAAGGAGATCGTCTTCAAGGTCATCTTCTGCATCTTTGTGATCATCGGCGCCGCCGCCAATCTCGGCCCGGTGATCGATTTCTCGGATGCGGCGATCTTTGCGATGGCTGTGGTCAACGTCTTTGGCCTTTACTTCCTGATGCCCATCGTCAAGCGAGAGCTGCAAAGCTACAGCGCGCGTCTGAAATCGGGCGAGATCCGCAAGTTCCACTGATCGAGTCGTCCGGAAAACACGAGGGCCGGCGCCATTTGCGCCGGCCTTTTTCGTGGTCCGGCGATCCGGCCGGACCAGCGGAGGCAGAGCCGGGTCTGAAACAATCCGTCAATTGTTACGATTACAGAGTTCCGCGGCATTTCGGAACAGTTTTGGTGCGAAAACGCACGAAAATAGATTTCAATATAAGCACCTGAGTTAAATCAATAAAAACATTAATCACCCGGCTTATGTGCCGGGTGCGTGAGGTGTTTTCAAAGGTTCCATCACGGCGCTGTGCATTCGTGTGAAGCCTTTCTCACATCGGTCGGATGCCGGTTCCCGAGAGCCGCCCATTGTCCCATCTTTGTTTCACCGAAGCGGGCACAGCCCGCCACAGAATGAAGCGAACGAACACAGAGAAGGAGACAACACGATGCGTACTTTTGGAATTCTGACCCTCACTGCCGCCACCTCGCTTGCGGCGCTCATGTCTTTCGGCAGTGCCCAGCTTCTGGCCGAACGTGACCCCGGCCAAGTGCCCGGCGTTGACAACCAGCAGCCCTGGCTGACCGCCGAGCGTGACCCTGGCCAAGTGCCCGGTGTCGACAATCAGCAGCCCTGGCTGACCGCCGAGCGTGACCCCGGCCAAGTGCCTGGCGTCGACAATCAGCAGCCGTGGCTGACCGCCGAGCGTGACCCTGGCCAAGTCCCCGGCGTCGACAACCAGCGTCCGTGGCTTACAGCAGAAATCGATCCCGGTGATGCAGCTGGCGTGAACAACCCGCATCCGTGGGCCGTTAGCTAAAGGCGAGCACATGTTTTTGGAAACGGCGTCCCATCTGGGGCGCCGTTTAGTCTGCCGGGCCCAATGGCCTAAGGTCGGATGGCTTCGTCTTCGAAGACAAGCCCTTCGCGCTCCTCCATGTAGGTTACGAAAAAGTCCGTAAATGTCGCGACGAGTGGCGGCAGCTTTTCGTACGGTGGATAATACAGCGTCAGCCAAAGCGGACGGATCTGCCAGTCGGGCAGAAGTTCAACGACATCTCCGCGATCCAAACCGTCCCGGACAATGAAGTCGGGCAACGCGCAGACCCCGCCCCCGGAACGCGCGATACCGTAAAGTAGATCACCGTTGTTCGAGGTGACCCGCCGCCCGGCCCGCACGCTCCGCTTTTGACTACCGCGTTGGAAGTCCCAAACCTCCCGGTCGCCGTCCGGTGTGTAGGACAGGAGTATGTCCGGGTCGAGATCGGAAGGTTCGCGCGGTTGGGCGGTTTTTTTGAATAGCACCGGCGCTGCGACGACGCGCCGTGGCACCCGGCAAATCTTTCGCCAAATTGTGGATGTATCGGATGGTGGGCCCGAAATGCGTATCGCCAGATCGCAGGTTTCCTCCATGATATCGACAAAGGCATCCGTCAGGTGGACGTCCAGTTCGATCCTCGGATAGGCAAGCCGGAAGCCTTCGATCATTCGGGGCATCAGACGCACACCGAGTGAAAGCGCAGCATTGATCCGAAGCCGGCCCGCGTCCGGGCGACTGTCGCGCAAAATGTCTTGCGCGGCTTCGTCGAACGCCGCGACAATAGGCCGGAAGCGCGCTTGCACCACCGCTCCTGCGCTGGTCAGAGATACCCGGCGTGTTGTGCGCACCAGCAGTTGTTGGCCAAGATCAACTTCAAGCTGCGCAATGATACGGGTGACGGACGCAGGGGTCAGGCGCAAGCTTTGCGCGGCCTTGGCAAAGCTGAGATTTGCGGCCACCTCGAGGAACACGCGGATCGGTTTGAGATCTTCCATGACCAAGTATTATTCTAAAAATCAAAATAGATTATAGATTATAATTTCAATTAAATATCATAAAATGACCGCCTACCTTAAGCGCAAGACCGATAGTCAAGGAGGAAGAGCCGACGCATGATCACGGACATTAAGGGTTTGCATCACGTGACGTCGATGGCCACCGATGCCGTCGAGAACAACGCGTTCTTCACCGGCACACTTGGTCTGCGCCGGGTGAAGAAGACCGTCAATTTCGACGCGCCGGAGGTCTACCACCTCTACTACGGAGACGAGGTTGGTACGCCGGGGTCCGTCATGACGTACTTTCCGTTCGGCCGTATGCCCCGTGGTACACGCGGCGCAGGTGAGGTCGGTGTGACCGAGTTCGCGGTGCCCGAGGGCAGTCTGTCATTCTGGCAAGACCGTCTTGACCAAAGTGGCGTGACGGGCTTGGGCGTTGAATCGGCTTTCGGCGAGAGGCGTTTGAAATTCGATGGTCCGGACGGCGACGCATTCGCGCTTGTCGAAAGCCCGCCGCGCGGCCGTGCGCCATGGACCGGTCAGGGGATACCCCAGGATGCAGGCATTCTTGGGTTCAATGGCGCCCGCTTTGTCCTGCGCGACGGGGCCGCGACGGCAGAGCTGTTACGGTTCATGGGATATGGGAAGATCGGAACTGACGGAGATATCACCCGTTACGCGATCGAGAATGGCAACGCCGCCGACCGCATCGACCTTCAGGTCGTGGGGGACGCACCGTCCGCAGGGCAAGGGGCAGGCTCGGTCCATCACATCGCCTTCGCGGTGGAAGGTCGCGCAGCGCAGCAGAGTGCCCGCGAGGCCTTACTCGATACAGGTTACCAGGTGACGCCGGTGATTGATCGGGATTACTTCTGGGCGATTTATTTTCGCGCTCCCGGCGGTATCCTGTTCGAAATCGCAACGAACGAGCCGGGATTCGATCGCGACGAGGATGTCGCCCAACTGGGCGAGACACTCAAACTGCCCGAGCGCTACGAGCCCTTTCGTGACAAGATCGAGGCGATACTGCCGCCGATCCAGTCCTGAGCGCTCGGCCTTGAAGCCAAACCGCCAACGCCGTTGAACGGCCAATTCGAAAAGGACACGTCAAATGAGTTGGAACCCGATCCACAAACCCGATTGCCCCCATTCCTCTCTGGACGCTGTCGAAACGCTGATTATCCCACGTGCGCGCGATCTGGGCGGTTTTGAGGTGCGCCGCGCCCTGCCGTCTCCCAAAAGGCAGATGATCGGACCGTTCATCTTTTTCGACCAGATGGGACCGGCGGAATTCATAACCGATGGCGGGATAGACGTACGGCCGCATCCGCATATCGGACTAGGCACCGTGACCTATCTTTATCAGGGCGAGTTCGAGCATCGCGACAGTCTTGGAACGCATCAGATGATCTATCCCGGCGAGGTAAACTGGATGGTGGCAGGCCGCGGCGTCACCCACTCCGAGCGCACAAGTCCGGAAACACGTGCCGGGCGGCACAGCCTTTTCGGAATCCAGACCTGGATTGCATTGCCCGAAGACCGCGAGGATATGGCTCCCGATTTCGAGCACCACAAGGAAGCCACGTTACCGCTCTTGCAGGATACCGGTGTCAAAGCGCGGCTTATCCTGGGGGCAGCCTATGGCGAACAAAGCCCGGTCACCATGCATTCCGAGACCTTCTATCTCGATGTTATGTTGGAGCCCGGTACTGCGTTTCCGTTGCCGGAAAACCATGAAGACCGGGGCATTTACGTAACCCAAGGCAGTATCGAGATCGCCGGGGAGAGCTTTGAGGCAGGACGAATGATGGTCTTTCGACCCGGCGTTTCGATTTCCCTGACGGCCGGGCCGCAGGGGGCGCGGCTCATGGTGCTGGGCGGCGCGACGTTAACCGAGCCGCGCTATATCTGGTGGAATTTCGTATCTTCTTCTAAGGATCGGATCGAAGAAGCCAAGGAAGCGTGGAAGGCGGCGGATTGGGAAAGCGGTCCGTTCCGCCTGCCGCCGGGGGACACGTCCGAATTCATTCCGATCTCTCCGGAGCTTGACCGGACGCGGCCAAGAGGACCGGGTGATTAGGGGAATTCGGTCACGCCGGCCGCGCCTTCATCGTGCGCCACCGGAGAAGTAGCTCAGCCACAAGGAGGTAGGGCACGAAAAAGGCGACCACCTGCACCTGATCGAACAGTCCGGTAAAGTCCCGGTTCGAAGCAATGCCGCCCGTCGCGGCATACCAGATCGCGTAATGCATCCGGTAGATCCAGGAGCCGACGGCAAGCACGATCAACCGGACAGCCCATCTGAAGTGCCTGACCATATCCTTGTCCATCGCGAAATAAACGACGTTCGCGGCGCAGCAGATGATGGCGAGACCGTAGATAGCAAACCATAGGCTCATCCACCAGCCGCCAACCGTTCCGTTGAGACCGATATAAAGCAATCCGCCCAATCCGGTCACCATCGCCGCCCCGAATAGGGTGTACCCAAAGCGGCGGTGCAGCCCGGGCCACCGGCGTCGCACGATCGGCAGCGCTTGCAGCGGCGCGCCAACGGTTAACAGCGCGCCGGCGATCATGTGCAGCGCGATGCCCGCATTGATCGCGGGGTAGCCGTTGACGAACACTCGCGATACGTCGCGTGGCGCCTCCGAAACAAGCCCGCGCAGGCCAACGCTTCCGGAATAGATCACGAACCAGCCCGTGTTGAGCGCGACAAGAATCAGAAGTATCGAGGAAAAGTATCGCCGCATGACGCAGTATCTAACGCAGAATGGCTGGCGAAAAAGGCTTGTAAATCCGCTCAATCGGTATCCTGAAACAGGCCCGATTGATTTCTCATACGTCGGAAGCAGTGGTGAGCCGTGCCGGATTCGAACCTGCGACCCACTGATTAAAAGTTGTAGGAAAATAGTTGCCATAGCTTGTCAAAGTTGAAAATCTAATGTTATTTTTCAGCAATTTAAGGCGTGAAACCTGAACATAGCTAACCATTGAAAACCCCTTAATCGCGCGAGAATTATGAGCCTAAGATGAGCCTAACGGACGCACAGATAAAACGTCTGAAGGCCCCGGAGAAGGGGCAGAAGACGTATTTTGACGATGCTCTGCCAGGGTTCGGCGTGCGGATTTCGCAGGGTGGAACCAAGACATTCATCGCCCTATGCGGTCCGAAACGGAAACGCCATTCGATCGGGCGGTAACCAAATATGTCACTGGCCGAAGCCCGCGCCCGTGCGAAGGGTATCCAGGCTGAATTCGCACTCGAGAGCCCGCATAAGGTTGCACGGCCGCCCCTGAAGTTCGAAGACGCCCGAAGCATGTTCCTGGCAGATAGTGAGAAACGTAACAAACCGCGCACAGTCGAGGAATACACCCGTCTTTTGCACAAGCACTTTCCTTTGACCGGTCCGCTTGAGGAAATCGACCGTCACGAGTTGGTGAGGATCCTCGACAAGCTGAAATCTACGCCATCAGAGCAAAAGCATGCCTTTGTCGGGTGGTGTCAGACCAATTCGAACCGGTCTCCACTTGGACAGAGACGCTGTCCCTTACGCCTCGCCGAGACCGCGCCACTCGGCAAGAGCAACGGTACGGTTTCGTTTGAATATGTGTCGCGAGCTGAGGCTTCTTTCCGAGTTGAACAGGTTGTAAATCGAGGCGTGAATGGCAGCGAATTTCTGCAAACTTCGCGTCCGCCGGAACCGCAGCATTGCCCTCTCTCGTCGTCGGAAGGGCAGGTGTGAATTTTCCGCTCGGTTGTTCAACCAGAGGCCAGTTTCCTGGCGGTCGCTTGCGCCGATTTGTTTCAGCGCCGCGCCATATGACCGAAGCTGGTCCGTCACAATAACCTCGGGTCGACCGTGCTTTCGCATTGCTTTCTTGAGGAATTTCAAGGCCGCCTTCTTGTCGCGTGTTTTGGTCACGAAGCTTTCCAGGACTTCGCCTTCATGATCCACGGCCCGCCAGAGGTAATGCCTCTCGCCATAAATCTTGACGAACATCTCGTCCAGGTGCCAGCGCCAGCGGCTGGATTTCATTCCCGCCACGCGGCGTTTCTTTATCTCAGATGCGAAGAGCGGACCGAACCGATGCCACCAGTACCGCACCGCTTCATGGCTGACATCGATGCCGCGCTCATGCAGCAGATCCTCGACATTCCGCAGCGAGAGCGGGAACCGGACATACATCATAACCGCCAGGCGGATGATCTCTCGGCTGGTTTTGAAATACTTGAACGGATCACGTTTTGTCATGCCGGCAGGGTAAGGCGGGCTGTATCCCGGCTCAAGCCAAGTTGCTCTGACAAGACCGTTGGGCTCAATTGGCTGGTTCAGTTGACCGGCCCGTGAACGATCGGGGCCGGTCGCAGCAGGAGTTTTGGATCAGGCGAAGGCCGTGAACTGCTCCTGTTCAAATGCCAAGTCGAAGGTATCTTTGAACACCTCTATATCGGCCACTGGGAAGCTGAGTTCGAACCCTGCCAGCGGCCCGAAGCCTACACTGTCGGAGAAGCCGAACTCGTCGGGTCCGACCACCGCTGAGAACGGGTTGTTGATGGTCAGATCGTAGCCGGCCTCGGCCGACAGCAGGTCGACCCCGCCTCCTACATTGAAGCCAAGCGAGGTCAGGTTGCTTAGCTCGGATTCCGGGATCACGTTGAAATCGAACTCGACCAGACCGTCTCCGTCCCCGCCCAGGTCGATAAATGATGCGTCGCTGATCTGCAGGCTCTCCCCGATCGTGAAGCTGGTGAAGGTGCCGTCTTCGAAGGATAGCAGGCCCACCAGATCGCCCATGGCCATCTCGAATTCCTGCAGGAAGTTCAGTCCGGCATTGACAAAAACGTTGAGGACGTCGAGCTCGGCGAAGAACGGTCCCGCCTCCAGCCTCGGGTTGAACGGGTTAATCGGCAACCCGGCCACAGTTGTGACCAGCTCGTCGAGATCGACGTTGAGTTGCAGGAAGTTGTTGCTGGCCCCTTCGGACACGGCCGGGTTGAGCGGGGCGGGATTGCTGGTCGTCGAGATATTCGGCCAAGCCCAATCGACCGACAGGAAGTCGGCCGGCGCCGGGAAGGGGATCGTACCGCCCGCGTCGCTACTCTGGAGGTCTAGGATGTTGAACGAGCCCGGGCCGATATCGATCGACGGGAAATTGATCGTCTCGTCGATACTACCGAAGTCGATGGTTTGATCGCCGGGTATGATTCCCGCCGGGTCCAGGTCGATGCCACCGAGATCGATATCCACGCCCGCGAAGGCGTCGATCAGGATGTCCCAGACGAAGTCGAGTTGGTAGAAGCCCGACGGACCCATCGTCGTGAAGAAGGTATCGGTCAGGATCGAGGACGTCTGGATCAGCAACTCATCGACGGTTTTGTTGTAGTTCGTTTCAACGGTTACATCGTATTCGGCTGTCGCGTCGATATCACCGCCCTCGAAATGCAGCGTGGATTCCAGGCCGATCCGGATGTCACCGGAAATGCCGGCTTCGAAGGGACCGGCGTTAAGGGTTTCGTTGAACGGGCCGGTGTCCAGCCCAAGGAAGGTCGTGTTGTCGAACACGAACTCGTCGCCCTGCGACCAGATGCTTTGATCATTGGCCTCGAACTGCATCGCACTGGCGATCTCGTTGTATTCATAGACAATGTCGATGCTGGCCGAGCCGGTTTCGGTGTCGCCGTTAGATACTTCCTTGGACACCGCCGTGAAGGTCAGTTCAAAATCCTGGTCGGTGTCGAGCGGAAGGGTCAGCAGGTATTGCTGGACGATCCCTGCAGGTTGGGGCGCCGGGTCGACCGGGCCGGACGGGGTCAGCGTCACCCCGGCGGGCAGGGCGCTCGACAGGATCCTGTCTATGAACTCCGAATTGTCGTCATCGGTCTGCGTGGCTGTCACGGTCAGCAGGATCTCATTGACGTTCCCAGTGGCAGCCGCTTCAATTGAAACATCGGGAATGTCCGCAACTGCTTCGATCGCGACCGCAACCATGGCGAAGTCAGTGCCGCCATTGTTGTCGGAGATGCAGTAGGTGAACGCGTCCGTGCCGGCATAGTCGGTCGTCGGCGTGTAGAGAATTGCGTCGCCCGGCAGCAGATCGGCATCGTCGCCGTCGACGATCTCCACCGTGCCGTGTTCGGCCCCGAACACATGGGTGATAGTAAGCGTGTCGCCATCGGCATCGGTGTCGTTCGCGAGCACCTGAAAGACCGTGCCCGAGCTCGTATCACGTGGATCGTCGAGACCCGCCGCGCTGTCTTCAAATATATTATAGCTGTCGTCCACCGCGTCCGGTGCGGCGGGAGCGATAATCGTCAGTTTGGCAGAGCCATTACGGGGTCCATCCAGTTCGCCGACACTCGTCAACCGCGCGCCAAATTCGACATTGGCGATGTCGTCCAGGGTCAAGTCACCTGCATCATTCGTAAGCGTGAAAGACGTCTGCTGAATATCACCCTTGTTCTTGCCGATTCCAGGCCCACCAAATTCTATGCCGGACGCAAAGGGTGCGGCCACCCCACGCATATTTGCACCCTTGCCAAGATCGATTACATCGCCGGTATCCTGATCTGTCACGTCGTCGCCGGTGGCGAGAAGTCCGGCTAGCTTCAAATCGTCATTGACGTTGAAAAAGAGGCCGCGCAAGTCTGCGACGACCCCGTCGGTTTCAAGCACCGTTACGGTAAATTCGAGCGCTCCTTCGTTTTCAACTACTTTAACTTCGACATCCGGCGCTCCCTCGATACCGGGAATTATAAATGTAATGCTTCTTTCGCAGATCATAATATCCTCCATGCGGCGCTTATGACGCCTTACTGAATATGCTTCTGCTCAAAAGCTTAAGGCTGATACAAACGTGCCCTTGTTTATGGCCCGAAAAAGGGAAGCTTGGCACACACAATCCGTCTCTTATAGCGTAATACAAACCCAAAAGTTAGCTTTTTTATCGAGAATATTTGCGCGAGGGAGAGAGCCGGGTTACGCGAACGGAAAATGGCGGGCGTCAGATCGACCTCGGGGAACTCCAGATCGCTGCACTTCGTGAGGAGGCGATCTGGATCCGGCAGCTTCGGGCTCTTACCCGGCGTTCGCTGCACTGAGCTTGAAGGTCCGCTTTCGGGAAGTCGCTTTTGCATCGGCATCATTAAAGCGGTTGCCTCGCTTGTGGAGGCTTGAAAGATTGGTACAGTTCATAAAAGAGGCTAAAGCCGTGAGAGCGACCATCAAACACCACATATTGTTACGAACTGTCGCGTGACCGCCAGGTGTTGACAGGGCCCGGGTGAACAACCGATGTGATCAAGCAGAAGGGATATAAGCGTACGGTCAAGCCACGGTCCCGGTTCTTAAGTGATGAAGAGATTGCCAAGCTGATTCACTTCGATCTCACCGTAAAGGACTGGCCGGAGACGCCTGAGCATGGCGTGACAGATCAAGGCATGAATTTCGTCATGTTGCTTCTCTACTCTGGACTGAGAAGAGCTGAAGGTTTGCGCCTGCGTTGGGACCACATTGACTGGACGCGAGAGCACCTTGTTGTCCACGACACTAAGAATAAGACAGACCACTACATACCGCTCTCAAGGCTGATTACGGGCACGCTCAAGAGGCAGAAAGACTATCTGGAGAGGATCGGTAAAGAGGACTCGCCTTGGGTGTTCCCTGCTGCCAGAGGGGAAGGCCACATGACAGAGCCGAAGTCACAGCTAAAAAAGATAACCGAGTTCACTGGCATCCAGTTTGGTTTCCATGACCTGAGGCGTACCTTTGCCACACACGCTGAAGCCAATGGCGTTGCCTTCGATCTCATACGCAGAGCACTGAACCACAAGTCACGCAGTGTGACAGAGGGCTACATCATCACGCAGATCGATACCCTGCGACCTGTCTTCGATGCAGTGGCAGATGGTTATCATAGGTATTACGATCCAGATTGGGAGCATCAAGAGCTGGTAGATCAGGCTGAGGCGGAGGAAGTGAAGACGGCTTCAGGCAGAAAGAGGGTGAAAAAACGAGCCAAAAAGATGAAAAAGAAGCTGGATAAAGCCCTGCCAGTGAAGGATCAGGAGACGGACTGCGAGAGCCGCCAGAAAAGCAGTTAATGACGATTCATTCTACACCTTGATCCAACTCTGATGGAGCGCTCGGAACTCCCCCACCGGCCTAAGGCGTAGGGCCAATCCGATTTAATTTCCATGATGCTTACGCCTTCTGACGCTTCCTTCGTGCTATCCAGCCCAACAAACCTAGGCTCCCCACAAGCAGCGGCAGTCCTGCTGGAATAGGGATCGGTGCAGCCGCCACACCAATCCGGTAAGATTCATTGTACCCCCAAGTCTGTCCATCGACACGTGTCAAACGAATGCGAGGGCCAACTAAAGAAATTTCTAACGCACCCTGCGGTGTTGGTACGGAAAAGGTTGGCGTATCCGGCGTCAGAAAAAGGCTGTATGTAGGGTTGGCGGTAGAGGTGTCAAAGCAGAAAGCAGATCCGCAATTCGATTGATACACTAGGCGGAGCGTGTGGGCCACCGTTTTGACAAATCCATTGATGGAGAAGTTCAAGTCAATACTTCTATTCACCGGTACGTAGCTTTCAGGGTAGCCGAAAGGGTCAGTAATTTCGCCACTCAAAAAGTGTGTACTGACGTTAGAGGTGAGACTTTCGCCGGGTGCCAATTCAAGCGTTTGGTTCACGCCATCTACTGAAATGCCCGCTCTTGCCCCATCTGGATCAGAAATCCGGAAATTATCTAGCCCGGCAATTTGAATCGTTGCCGCGTGGGCTCCTAAAACTGACACCCCAAGTACTGCACAAGTCACGATGCCCAATACACGATTTTTCATAATCTTGCCCCCCCCCGGCAGTATAGGTATGTTTTCAGATACCAGTACGTTGACTTTAAAGCATTGCCTTCTCGGGTCAAACCCATCGACTACCATGAATGCGTGACGTGATTGTGGCCGGAAGTCTTAGTGAGGCCTTCGCTATTGTGCTGCAATAATCGCTTGAAAACTAATACCATGTAGATTTTCCAGCCCTCGCTGGATTCACGTCTGGCGGGGGTAATTCGTTCAGGACTGGATTGTTTCCAAGAACCGACGGACTGTTTCCATTTAGGCTATCAATCAACAACAGCGACTTTGGTAACAAATCCTCGTGGGGGTCCGTTTGTTATCGGGGCAACGGGTTTTTCAGGCTGAGGGGCTTGCGTCTATGCATGCGATCGATGAAGCTGCACCGCCTCCACACCAACGCTTTACATTCAGTTTCTATCAATCGCCCATCCTTTCGTCCGTTCTCAAGACACCACAATTCAAACGCTTTGGTCACGTCAGGCTGGGTTGTTTGTAATTCGGGCCAAGCGGGTCATTGCGATAGATTCCTATAGCGTCAGTGACGATGGAAGGCAGCCAAATAGGAAAGCCTTGATCGATTGCGGTCCGCATGTTTCGCTCAGATATTATGGTCAGCGATACTATCACGATCCTCACCAGCTTAAGCCTGCTGCTGCGAAAGAGCTTCAAGTTTGAAGATCGAGAATGGAACAAACAGTCGCAGCAATTCCCGAACCTCTTCAGCGTTGAAGAGATCGAGGTGGAAAGCTTCGAGCAACTGGGAGAGGTGATCAAACCTCTGGCTGACATTCCAAGGAAAGCGGTTGTTTCAGGAAAGCTTACACCGGGCATCGATCCGAGTTCGGTCAGGCGCACCAAGGAAAACTTTGACTCCCAGCCACACCGTTGGATCATGCTGGATATTGACGGTGTCGGACCTGAATCTGGTGGCAATCCATCAGAGCCTTCGAACGAAGAATTGGTGGCCGAGGCTGTCACGCATCTCCCAGAAGAATTTCAGAGCGCGAAATGCTGGTATCACCTGTCGTCTTCAATGGGCATCAAGCCGGGTATCCGTGTCCACCTATGGTACTGGCTGGATCAGTTCGTCTCAGACAGGGAAAAGAAGGTTTGGTTGGATGATTGCCCAGTAGATCGATCTTTGTTCAATCCCACGCAGTTGCATTTGACGTCAACACCAGAGTTCATTGGTGGCGACGATCCCTACCCTGAGCGTTTCGGACTGTATGCGCCAATGGGAGCTTCAGACACGGTTGAGGTTCCCAGTGATCTAGCTGATCGAATTATATTTAATTCCGCACAGCCACGACATCGCCGCGATACTGGTGCTGTTGAGCCTCAAGAGATCGTAAGAGACCAAGACACCGGGCTGGCCATTGACGGACGAGAACAGCTGATGTTCGACTTGAGCAACGAGGTGATGTTTGAGCTGTGTCGAGGTGCTGAAACAAGGCCAAGCGTCGAAGAGATAACAGATGAACTGTGGCGACGGTTTCAGGAAGAGGCTGACATTAGCCATGTGAACAGCAGACCGTGGACGAGATCAGATGCTGAAGACAAAGCCCGAGCAAGGCACCAAGAGGCGGAAACTGGTCAATATTCTTTCCGATCCAGAAATGAGAAAACGAGCCTGCGACCTGCCCCGAAGCCGGATTTTGCGAGAGAAACTGTCACCCCTGAGGAAGCCAAGAACCAATTAGAAGACGCGCTTTCAGGTTATTTCCAACGACTGCGAGACGGTGAGAATCCGAGGCTAGCACTACGTCTCACGATGGGCTTGGGCAAGACAACGCAGACGGTTGCCAAGCTCAAAGAATATCTCGCCTCAGAATCCGGCAGGTTGGTAGAGGTGTATGAACCGCGCCGGGTTTGCCGGAGGCTCCAACTCCTGAGTAGGATGGAGCATCATGAGCAAGACAACGAACAAGTATTCCCCTGAAGTGCGCGAACGAG
>NZ_SJEY01000015.1:37500-41578 GCF_004761875.1 Roseovarius aestuariivivens | reverse complement strand
CCAGCAGAGGCCGAAGCAAACTACCACTCGGCTCTGGAAACTCAGACAATGGCCGCGTAACTTACATCAACCAGCCTCCGGCAAAACCGGCGCGGTTCAGAGTCTGGCCGGCATCATTCTGAACAACGCCATCGTGCTCATCGACCGCATCGATATCGAAAAGGCCGCCGGCCGGCGCGGTGATGCCGCAATCGTCGAGGCTGCCAAACGGCGTCTTCGACCGATCGTCATGACGACGGTGACGACGATCCTTGGGTTATTGCCGCTGATCCTGTCCAAGGATCCGCTGTTCTACGGCATGGCTGTGGTCATGGCGGGCGGCCTTGCGGTAGGGACCGTGCTGACGCTCGGGTTCGTGCCAGTGCTCTACTCGCTCTTCTTTCACCGGCGCTCCGACCCCAGCGCCGAACGCGCATCAAAGGCCGCCTGAGACCTTCGCCAAGCCCCCCGCTCGCGCCGCAACGGCGCGTCGAATTTCCACGGATACCGCAAGCAGCGCGTGAGTTAAAACGGTGACGGGACAGCGCAGGAAGCTCCCGGCGCACGAGACCAAAAGTAAAAAACCTCCGCGGCAGAACCGGCGGAGGCGTCTCACGTTTGGTTGGTTGCGGGGGTAGGATTTGAACCTACGACCTTCAGGTTATGAGCCTGACGAGCTACCGGGCTGCTCCACCCCGCGCCAATCTGTGGTGTCCTAACGCCGTTGACCCAAGGGTTCAATAGCTGGCGAACAGGATCATGAAGTTTTCTTTTGTCACGGCGACAAGAACCGAACACACATCACGTGGGCCCGCTAGAGGCGCCGCCGAACATTGAAACTTCATATGGTGATCATCGTCGAGAGATACAACTTCAAGGTTCTTACTAGGTTTGGCGGCGACCTACTCTCCCACGCCTTAAGACGCAGTACCATTGGCGCTACGGCACTTAACGGCCGGGTTCGGGATGGGACCGGGTGTTTTGCTCGTGCTATGACCACCAAACCGAGAAAGAACCTTGAATTCCAAGTCGCGTACGCTGTTTCAAGTGTACGGCTGATGGATCCGCATAAGCCAATCTGGCTTTTACTGGATCAAATCAAGCCTATCGGGCAATTAGTACCGGTCAACTGAACGCATTGCTGCGCTTACATCTCCGGCCTATCGACGTGGTGGTCTACCACGGCCCTCAGGGATACCTTGTTTTGAGGGGGGCTTCCCGCTTAGATGCCTTCAGCGGTTATCCTGTCCGATCATAGCTACCCTGCACTGCGGCTGGCGCCACAACAGGTCCACCAGTGGATCGTTCACCCCGGTCCTCTCGTACTAGGGGCAACTCCTCTCAAGTATCCTACACCCACGGCAGATAGGGACCGAACTGTCTCACGACGTTCTAAACCCAGCTCACGTACCTCTTTAAACGGCGAACAGCCGTACCCTTGGGACCTGCTCCAGCCCCAGGATGAGATGAGCCGACATCGAGGTGCCAAACACTGCCGTCGATATGGACTCTTGGGCAGTATCAGCCTGTTATCCCCGGCGTACCTTTTATCCGTTGAGCGATGGCCCTCCCACTTGGGACCACCGGATCACTATGGCCGTCTTTCGACTCTGCTCGACTTGTCAGTCTCGCAGTCAGGCTGGCTTCTGCCATTGCACTCAACGAGCGATTTCCGACCGCTCTGAGCCAACCTTCGCGCGCCTCCGTTACGCTTTAGGAGGCGACCGCCCCAGTCAAACTACCCACCACGCAGGGTCCCGGACCCGGATAACGGGCCGCGGTTAGACATCAAGAATGCATAGGGTGGTATCTCAAGGGTGGCTCCACAGAAACTGGCGTTCCTGCTTCAAAGCCTACCACCTATCCTGCACAATGCAGTCCTGATGCCAGTGCGAAGCTGTAGTAAAGGTGCACGGGGTCTTTCCGTCTAACCGCGGGAAGCCTGCATCTTAACAGGCAATTCAATTTCGCTGAGTCTACGTTGGAGACAGCGGGGAAGTCGTTACGCCATTCGTGCAGGTCGGAACTTACCCGACAAGGAATTTCGCTACCTTAGGACCGTTATAGTTACGGCCGCCGTTTACCTGGGCTTCAATTCAGAGCTTTCACCCCTCCTTTTAACCTTCAGGCACCGGGCAGGCGTCAGACCCTATACGTCGTCTTGCGACTTCGCAGAGCCCTGTGTTTTTAGTAAACAGTCGCCACCCCCTGGTTTGTGCCCCCAGCCCCTAGTTGCCTAGGAACCGGGCCTCCTTCTCGCGAACTTACGGAGGTATTTTGCCGAGTTCCTTCAACGTAGTTCTCTCAAGCGCCTTGGTATGCTCTACCTGTCCACCTGTGTTGGTTTAGGGTACGATCTTATGGAGAAGCTATTTCCAGGGACTGATCAGCGGCCCACCCAATCCGATAAGGGTGAACAACCTTCACAATCCGTCACTTTCTCCTGGCCCAGGAATATTAACCTGGTTCCCATCGACTACGCCTTTCGGCCTCGCCTTAGGGGTCGGCTTACCCTGCTCAGATTAGCTTTAAGCAGGAACCCTTGGACTTTCGGCGAGAGTGTCTCTCACACTCTTTGTCGCTACTCATGTCATCATTCTCGCTAGTGATCTCTCCACGGGATCGCTCACGCGCCCGCTTCATCGAAAGCCTCTCTCCTCCAATGCGGGTCGAAACCCGCTAAGGAGGAATGAGACTATGTCACACTACGCTCTGCTACCAGTGCTTACGCACTCCTAAGCTTCGGCTCATGGCTTGAGCCCCGTTACATCTTCGCCGCAAGACATCTTGTTTAGACCAGTGAGCTGTTACGCTATCTTTAAAGGATGGCTGCTTCTAAGCCAACCTCCTGGTTGTTTTGGACGTCTCACCTGCTTTCCCACTTAGCCATGAATTGGGGGCCTTAGCTGTAGGTCAGGGTTGTTTCCCTCTCCACTACGGACGTTAGCATCCGCAGTGTGTCTGCCATCTAGTACTTCTCGGTATTCGGAGTTTGGTTAGGATCAGTAAGCCTGTGGGGCCCCATTACCCATCCAGTGCTCTACCCCCGAGGGTATTCGGATGACGCTCTACCTAAATAGATTTCGCAGAGAACCAGCTATCTCCGAGTTTGATTGGCCTTTCACCCCTAGGCACAACTCATCCCGACCTTTTTCAACAGGTGTGGGTTCGGCCCTCCAGTAAGTGTTACCTTACCTTCAGCCTGGTCATGCCTAGATCACTCGGTTTCGGGTCTGATCCACCTAACTCGACGCCCTATTAAGACTCGCTTTCGCTGCGCCTACACCTAACGGCTTAAGCTTGCTAGATAGACCAAGTCGATGACCCATTATACAAAAGGTACGCCGTCACAAGACTGGACACTAATAACAATCATTTCGTTGGGATCGAAACCCGGAATTGAACCGTTTCGAGACCAGGGTTGTCGCTATAAATCCCGGCGTTCGATCGATGATCGAAGCTCAGGCTCATGCGAACCCCTTCACGGTTGGTGTATCCGAATTCTATGCCCGACCGAAAGATGATGGGCCCACCCAGATCCACGTCGCTGCCTTCGGCATAAAGCCCGGGCATTGCGTGAAACTGCGCGTACCACCGACCGTTCGGCGTCGCATATGTCGTTGTATTTCCCAGACCGGCCCAGAGGCCGCCGTCTTCGGTGACGGATGCGCCATAGGTGAACTGAAACGGGCCGCGCGCCATGCTTGTCTGCCGGCGGACGAACAATTCCTCACCAATTTCGCTGTCTTGGAAGTACACATTTCCAACAGACGCAGCCAAGTACGGCTGACGCTCGTTCTTGGCCAAGCAGCCCTCGTTGGAACAGTGATTGACGCCCATATTAATGAGCCCAAGCACCAGCCCGATGGCTGCCACGGTTCCGTCCGTTACAAATGCTAAATCCGACATGTCACTGCTCCCACGACCTTTCGGTCATGTTTGTAGCAGATTGTCATTAGAGTCCAGTCAAGCTCCGACTGATTGTAGGCGTTCGGTTTCAGGTACTGTTTCACTCCCCTCGTCGGGGTGCTTTTCACCTTTCCCTCACGGTACTGGTTCGCTATCGGTCAGTAAGGAGTACTTAGCCTTCGAAGGTGGT
>NZ_SJEY01000015.1:0-35000 GCF_004761875.1 Roseovarius aestuariivivens | reverse complement strand
CGGTATTAAACCCAGTTTCCCGGGACTATTCCGTAGTGAAAGGCACGTTCCCACGCGTTACTAACCCGTCCGCCACTAAGCCCGAAGGCTTCGTTCGACTTGCATGTGTTAGGCCTGCCGCCAGCGTTCGTTCTGAGCCAGGATCAAACTCTCAAGTTGAAAAGCTGTTGCCAGCTTATCCTTGACGTTCGAACCTCTGCACATCAATCCTGACCGGCTAAGATCAGGACTGTCTTCTGTTTGTTGTGCTTCAGGTTTCATAAGAAACCGGAAACCGACAAACAGTGAAGCTGACTATCCATCATCGGACTTGGCTTGCGCCGCATCCTAGGTAGTTTGATATGCATTCAGTTTGTCCATCGATTAGGACCAAACCGCCCACATATCTCTTCAGATACCTGCGATTTCAAAGAGCGTGAGAGACAAAATCAACCGGATGCGCCACTTTCTTTTTGGCGCGCCCCGCCTCATTTACTCTCTTTTGTTTTGTCCGCCGCGTTGCCGTGTGGCCCGTTTTGCGTCCCGTTGGCGCCTCAGCGCCGCCGGTGAGGGGGTATTTACGGTTACAGCCTGACACTCGCAACCCCCTTTTTTCCAGAAAAGCCATTTTTTCTGCAGAAAGTGTAATAACTGTTATTTATCAGATAGTTAATCCTCTCATTTTTCCTTGGCCCAAGCTTGTTTTCACCGGTCTGCACGCTTGGAACCAGCGCAAAACCGTCGAATCCGGGCTTATCCACAGACTCGGAGCCGAGTCTTGGCCGGTTTTCCGGCCTGTCCGAGGCAATTCCCCGAGAGACTCGGACCTTCGCGCGGCAAGAATCTCCCGAAATCCTGCGATATTCGCGAATCCGGCCTGAAAAACGCCTGCGACCCGGGCGACTCGCCAGCTCAAAGCCGACTCGGTCGAGTCGCCCTCCCGCGCGATCCCATCCGCGGGAGGTGCCGGGATCAGGCCGTCTTGCGACGCCGCGCCAGGCCAAGCACGCCCAGCCCTGTCAGCAACAGCGGCAAGCCTGCCGGAAGCGGAATCTGAGCGCCGGGCCCGCCCGTCACTGTTTTGCTGAAGTCGAGCGAGCTTAGGACAGCCGTCGCATCGATGACGCTGAATCCGGGCCGCGCCGAATAATCCGCGGCAAAGATTAAGGCATCCCCGGACGTCAGGGTGAAGTCCGTAAAATCCACGATGCCCAAGGACGATGGAAACTGAATCCCCGTAAACGCCACCAGGCTTCCCGCCGTACCATTGAACTGCATCGGCGTGGTGAAGTTGGAAAGCGAGAGATCCTCGCCTGTCAGCGAGGTAAAGGTCACATCCTGATCGGCAACGATCGTGATGACGTTCATGCCATTGCCGGGCAATCCGAACTGAAGCCCTGCATCGTCACCCGGTCTGCGAAACCCGTTTGTGCCGCGCGCGCTTGTCGCCGTGACCGTGAAGTTTACGCCATCGACCGACACAGCGGCGGTGCTGGCCGGATCACCGGAGGCCGGGAACGTACTGTCAAATGCCACCGTGGAAAAATCGATCGTTGCGGCTTGCGCCGATGCAGCAGCGCATGTGGTAACCAACGCGAAAATGAAACTTCTAATAATTAAATGTACTCGGAAATACTCCGTTAAATCCGGATGGGAGCATACCCGCTCGCACGAGTCGCGCAAAACGTTGTTTACGGGCGCGCGACTCGCGTCGTTCCGGCCTGCCGGGACCGGCGACGCGGCACATAGCGCAACGCCACAAGAAATACGACGATTGCCAGAAACACGAGGGGCCGCACCTGCCAGCCTTTGACCAACATGACGTAATGCACGCCGCCCAGGATCGCCGCAGGATAGACCAGCTTGTGCAGCTTGGTCCAAAGCGGGCCAAGCCTGCGCACCGACCAGTTGTTCGAAGTGACCGCCAGAGGCAGCAACAGCACGAAGCCCGCCATGCCGACCGTGATGTAGGGCCGCTTCACGATATCGGCCCAGACCCGGTCAAGCCGTTGCACATCCAGAACGGCCCAGGTCAGCAGATGCACGGTGATGAAAAAGAAACATGCCAGCCCGATCGCCCGGCGGAATTTCATCAGGTTGAGCCCCGCGAACCGTCGCAGCGGCGTCACGCAAAGCCCCGCGATCAGCAGATACAGCCCCGCCTCGCCATAGGCATGCTCAAGCTTCTTGACCGGGTCTGCTCCCAGCCCGCCGGTCACCCCCAGCCAGAAGAGCCAGCCCGCATATAAGAGTGCGCATATATATACCGGCCACGCCGGTACCCGCCGCAGCGCGCTGTTCACCGGGTCAAGAAGCGCCATCACCAGATCCGCATCCGCAATCGCCGTTCTGCACCGGCGGACAGGGCACCGTCCCATAGGAACAATAGACACAGCAATCGCCCGGTTGAGGCCGAAGCACCGCCCCGCAGCCCTTGCAGTCATAGAAGAACTGGCAGGCATCGGTCGGCATGGTCTCGTGCGCGCGATGCCCGCATTTGGGACAGGTCAGGGTGGAATTCAGTTCGGTCATCAGAAGTTCTTGGTCAGATCCATGCCAGCATAAAGCGCACCGACCTCGTCGGCATAGCCATTGAACATCAGCGTGTCCTGCCGGCGGGCGAAAAGCCCTGTGCCGATCACGCGCTCGCTCGCCTGGCTCCAGCGTGGATGATCCACCTCGGGGTTCACATTACTATAAAACCCGTACTCGCGCGGGTTCGCCTTGTTCCAGCTTGTCGGCGGCTCATCCTCGGTCAGGGTGATCCGCACGATCGACTTGATCGACTTGAATCCGTATTTCCACGGCACCACCAGCCGCAGCGGCGCACCGTTCTGGTTGGGAATATCCCTACCATAGATTCCAGTGGCCATGATCGTCAGGGGATGCATTGCCTCATCAAGGCGCAGCCCCTCCACATAGGGCCAGTCCAGCACGGGCCGCGCGACACCCGGCATCTCGTCGGGGCGCAGCGCCGTCTCGAACGCCACGTATTTCGCACCCGACTGCACGCCCGCCATCTCCAGAAGATCGGCCAGCTCGAAACCGTTCCACGGCACCACCATCGACCACGCCTCGACACAGCGGAAGCGATAGATGCGCTCCTCCACCGTCATCTTTGCCATGATATCCTCGAAGGCATAGCTGCCCGGGCTATCCACCAGCCCGTCGATCTGCACCGACCACGGCTCGACCGTCAGGCGATGGGCGTATTTTGCCGGGTCGTCCTTGCCGGTGCCGAACTCATAGTAGTTGTTATAGCTGGTCACATCCTCCCAGCTCGTCGGCTCAAGCTCTGCGGCCGTTGCGCGACTGCCGATCCCGGCCAGTCCCACGCCCGCCGCCGCGCCCGCGAGAAGCTGCCGGCGATTGAGATAGACGGCCTCATCCGTCACGTCGCGGTCGGTGAGGTCGTTCTTCCAGCGATAGGCCATACGGGTCTCCGGGGCTGTTGTCCTTGCGTCACCTAAAAGAAAGCGCATCGCGGGCGCAAAACAACCCGTCTCACATAGACGTGGGCGATCGGTAACATTGTGCGACGACCCCATTGTTCGATAAGGCGCCGCGCATTGGCGGGCCGCGGTGCGGCGATCCAGCGCCTGAAGGGACACGCTTAATGTCTACAAATCCGCAAAAGACGCGAGCGAAGCACCCGGTCGCGCCAAATCGCCGTGCCGGGGGGCGGCCCGGCGATGCGCGGCGGCGTGGCAAGCCACGCCTTGACTCCGCGCCTGCAGCTCAAAACTCAGGGATGCTCCGCCGCATCCACGCTGGGGCGGATCTTGTTGAGCGCCACCGAACTGCCATCCGCCTGCACGATGCGCACATGCCGCCGCCGCATCTGGCGCGGTTCGGCCACACCGACCGAATGCGCAATGGTCTCGACCTCCTTGATCACCTGGCGGGCATAGTTGGCGACCTTCCTGTACTTGTCTTCCACCACCAGCCCTGCCTGCAGATGCGGATCGTGCGTGGTGATCCCCGTGGGACAGGTGTTCCGGTTGCATTTCAGCGCCTGGATACACCCCAACGAGAACATGAAGCCCCGCGCCGAGGTCACGAAATCCGCGCCCGCGCAAATCGCCCAGGCCACGTCGCCGGGGTTGACCAGCTTGCCTGCCGCGATAATCCGGATCCTGTCCTTCAGGCCGTGACGGTCGCGCAGGTCCACCATGCGTGGCAACGCCTCGCGAATGGGCATGCCCACCAGATCCATCAGCGGCATCGGCGCCGCGCCCGTGCCGCCCTCGCCCCCGTCGATCGTGATGAAATCCGGCGCGCTCTCCTCGCCACGCTCGTTGATCAGCTCGAACATCGGCGCCCAGGCCTCGGACGACCCCACGACCGTCTTGAATCCCACCGGCTTGCCGGTGACCTCGCGGATATGCCCGATGAAATCCAGAAGTTCGCCGAAATCGTTCACCTCGCGGTGCCGGTTAGGCGAGATACTGTCCTCGCCCGGTTTGATCCCCCGGATCTCGGCGATCTCGGGCGTGATCTTTTGGCCCGGCAGGATCCCGCCCTTGCCCGGTTTCGCGCCCTGCGCCAGCTTCAGCTCGAACATGCGCACATGCGGGTTCTCCCCCATCTTGCGCAGCTTGGCGTCGTCCAGTCCGCCATCTGCATCGCGCACGCCGTATTTCGCGGTGCCGATCTGATAGACGATGTCGCAGCCGCCGGTCAGGTGAAACGGGCTCAGGCCCCCTTCCCCGGTATTCATCCAGATCCCCGCCTGCGCCGCCCCCCGGCTCAGCGCCTCGACCGCCGGGCGCGAGATCGCGCCGTAACTCATGCCCGAAATGTTGAAGATGGACTTCGCCTTGTAAGGCACGGCGGCATGGGGGCCGATTTCCATTGGCTCGGTCATCGCGAACTGATCATCTAAGGGCGGAAAGGCGGCCGGCACAAAGATGGGCGTGCCCGGCACGCCGAGGTTCCTTGTGGACCCGAACGCGATGGTATTTCCCTTGCCGGTCGTGGCATGCGCGACCCAGTCCCGCTGCGCGCGGTTGAACGGCATCTCCTCGCGGTCCATCGCAAAGAAATACTGCCGGAAAAACTCGCCCAGCTTGGTGAAAAGCCCCCGAAACCGCCCGATCACCGGGTAATTCCGCCGGATCGCATCGCCCGTCTGGGTCTTGTCGATCAGGAAGAACAGCGCGGCGACCAACACCGCCAAACCGATCAGCAGCACGAAGAAAAGCGCCAGAGCCTCGAGCGCGTGGAACGCGAACGTCATCGCCCCCCTCCGATTTGATTTCGCGCAAACCCAAGCCGGGAATTGCTGTTACACTCACTATCCCAGCACGCTATTCCGACAACAACCGGAAAAGGAGTCTCCATGAAACGCTTGCTTGCTCTTCTCTGCTGCCTGTCCGCCACGCCGCTCGGTGCTCAGGATATCGTCAGCTACACCACCGACCAAAGCTACGCCGACGCTGCCTTCGGCCTCGAAAACGCGATCCTGAACGAGGGGCTCGTGATCGACAGCGTCAGTCACGTGGGCGACATGCTCGCCCGCACGCGCGGCGATGTCGGCTCCGAGGTCGAGCTTTTTGCAAAAGCCGACGCCTACAGCTTCTGCTCGGCTACCGTTTCGCGTGAGGTGATGGAGATCAATCCGATGAACATAGCCTTCTGCCCCTACAATATCTTCGTCGCGGAAATGGCCGGCGGCGACGGTGAGGTGATCATCGGCTATCGCACCTTCCCCGAGGGCGAGATGCAAAAGGTGCAGGAGTTGCTCGACGGGCTTGTGCGCGCCGCCATCGGGCTCGAGTGACCGCACCGCCCGCGCCGCCGGATCAGGAGGCGCGGCGGTGGCGGCTCTTGATCTCTGCCAGATAAGGCAGCTCGTTCAGGCGCGGATTGCAGCACTGGATGACCTTGCCCACCAGCTTGTGCCGCTTGCGCGCCAGCGGATGAAACGCCGCCGTCAGGAACAGCAGGCGGCGGTCATTGAACGGGTTGATATAGAAATTGCGCCCGAAGGCGTAATAGACGTTGTTCGGCGCCGCCGGCATGAAAAGCTCCGCATGGGCCATGTCCGGCATCCGCGTCCGCGCCGAGGGCGGCAGCGTCCCGTGCCAGTCGGCATAACGCGCCCGCAGGCTCTCAAGGCGGTCGGGCGCCACCCGTTCCTCAAGGTGCTCGGCCCGCATGTTGAGCAGCGCCGCCAGCCCGTCCTCGACCGAACAGCCCTGCGCGGCCATCGCCCGCGTCCACTTGTTCGCGCGCGTCATCTCCGCGCCGTTGCCGCGCAGCACCAGCCGGGTCTCGGGCGTGCGCGACACCGCGCGCACCGTGGGCGCGTCGATCCCGTCAAAGGACAGCCCGGTGCGAAAGGCCATCTTCCGGCGCAGCTCGGCCAGGTCTTCCTCTGACATGAAGGTCTCGAACTCCGGCGCCTTGCCGTCGATCACCTCCAGCGTGACGCCCACCTCGCGCGCCAGCATCTCGGCCCCTTCCCGGTCGAACCGCGTGACCTTGTAGATATCATGCACGTAAAACCGCTCGATCCGGTCCAGCACCGGCATCGCTGCGGCCAGCAACAGGCGCGAGTCCGTGCCCGCCGATAGCGGCAGCGCCGACCCATAGGCCCCGGCCAGCGCCGCGATCACCTGCGACAGACGCGCGGCAATCTCGGCCGCCACGGCGTTACGGTCCGTCCCCGCCGCCTCGAAATCGTCCTCGGGGCCAAGCCAGTGACGGCACAGCTCAAAACTCGTCAGATCGAGATAATGATTGGCATAGACCCGGCGGCATTGCCGGTCACAGGTCTCGCCCAAAAGAAACTGGCCCTCCCGCGCCAGAACCCGGTCTGCCGGGATCCCCGGCTCCGGGTCGATCTCGCGGTTGATCGCAAGCGGCACGCTCGACGCCACCACCCGGTCGGCCTTGGAATAAACGGCGCTCAGGCCCGCGGTGGCATCGAAATAGACCCGCTGCGCGCCTCCGACGGACACGACCGCGATGAACCGCCCGGCCAGCCCTTCAAGATAGGCCTCCAGCGCCTCAATGGTCTCCGGCCCCTCCAGATCAACCCGGCCGTCAAGGCTGTGGCCCGCCGCATCCACCGCGACACCCAGAACGAACCCCAGCACCCGGCCCTTTGCCGAAAGAAGCTCATGGCGCGGCAGGCGCGGACAGTGTTTCAGATGCCAGTTCCCAAGCCGCGCCTCGGCCCAGCCATCGCTTGGCGATGTGCGGCTTCTCGACAGACGGAACTGAAACGGAAACGCCTCGGAAAAATCCCAGCCATGGGTCTCGCACAGGGTCTCGGCAAGACAAACTTTGCGCTTCATTCTGCCTCTCTCACCGCGCGGTCGCGCGGATGGCCCGCCTGTCCGCCGCGTATGGGGCCGGGTGGGATCGCCCCGCGCGGCCCCTAGGGCGGCGTCACTTCTTGTGTATCACGACAACCTGGTCCTTGCGCTTCTTCTGATAGCGCACCGGTTCGATGATGCAGCCCGAGATATCGCCGCTCAGCGCGTTGAACTGCGCCGCGATATCGCCGTCCGAATGCTGAAACTCGCGCCCGTCCAGCCAGCTGCGGAACAGCGCCGCGGTTTTCGTGATGCCCGGCTTTTCATAGGTATCAGGCTGCCATCGCAGATCCTCGATCACGTAAAGCCCGCCCGACTGCAGGCGCGGAAAGATTTCCAGGAACGCGTTCTGCTGGTGGTGGCTGGCGTGGCTCGCGTCGTCGATGACGATATCCGGCGCCGGGCTGATCTCTTCGATGGCGCGGGCGATCTCCGCGCGGTCATCCATGTCACAGCGGTGAAAGGTGAACCGCTCGTGCTCGAACCACGAAAAGTCCGACACATCTAGGCCGTGGATCTCGGCGTTGGGAAAATATTCCAACCACATCCGGATCGACGGGCAATCCTTAGTCACCCGGTCGGCATCCACGCCATGCTCGGGCCCGCCGATCAGTAGACCCATCTCAAGAAAGGTGATGCTGCTCTGCCGGTAGGGGTGGAACAGCATATGGTAAAGCTCGGTGTACCGGTGCTTCGTAGAGCCCTTGTCAGAACCATAGCGATCCGCCAGATCGGTCAGGTTCTCGCCGCCTTTGCCCGTCGCCACACGGGGAATAGCCATCAAGTCTTTCATTGCCTCTGCCTTCTTCTTTTCTGCCTTTTCCTCGCGCGACAGGACCGGGGCCGCGTCGCAGTCGATCTTGTGCTTTTTCAGGATCTCGTCCATCCAGCTTCTCTCTTCCGGCATGCCGCCGAGGCTCGACAGGAATTCCCGCACGCGCCGCCCGTAGAAATGCACCGAATAAGTGTTCTCGGTGATCATGTCCTCGATGCGCTCTTTGGTGCGGGTCCGCATCAGAAGACGCCGGTCGCGAAAGCTGACCGGGTAAAGCCCTTCGACCGGGAAGGCGTATTTCGCCTCGCCGGTCTTGTGCAGATGATGCGTCACCGCCTGCGGGCCCCACACGCCCCAGCGCATCTCGCTCACATGCACCGGGGTGCCGGCATCCATCTGCCGTTGCAGCTCTGTCTTGTCCTCATCGGGAAACCATTCCGGTATGCCGAACTCGTCCTCGGTCATTTCCATCAGCCCGGCCAGCGCGTCGCTGTCGGATGGCAGGCCAAGAACCCCGCCATTGATGTGATGCGGCGATTCCCAGCCAAAGAAATGCCCGGTCGGGGTCTCGAAGGGCTTGACACAGTACGCATCCAGATCGGCCCAGATCATCCGGTCGTTCTGGCGCAGCAGGTGATAGCGGAAGACATCGGAAAAAAGCGCGAAACTGCCCGTGCGGCCATGCTGGATAAAGCGGTCGATCTGCAGAACGCTGTCGCCATGCACAAGCTCGACCCCCTCGGGCACGTTTTGCACATCCTTGTAGTGATAAAGCTTCACGTGATGCCCGGCGTCGAGGAAAGACTGCGCGCACAGCACCTCGACATAGCTCAGCGGGCCTTCGACCCACAGCATTCCGATCTCGTAGTCCTGCTTCATGGCGTCCCTCGTCGCGCGGCGGTGGCAGCGCGTGTTGTCGTTCTACCGGCTCTCGGCATGCTCCAGCTCCACCAGCGTGATGTCCGAACTGGCGCGAATGTCCGCTACATCGCGGTCATACATGCGCGTCAGATGCGCCCGTTCGCTGGGCGTCCAGGGGTCGTAATTGCCGTATTCAGCCCCGCGCGGATATTTCTCCTGCAGCGCAACGCGCTGTTCCAGCGCCGCCTCCGCGCCGTCGCGGTGGATCATCTGCAGCAATTCTGCCACCGCCTTGCCGCTGGCGGTGGGGCGCTTGTTCTTGTCCTTCGGCGGCTTGAGCTTCGAGATATCCACGCCCGGCCCGCAGAGGTTGGACAGCACCTGCATGTCCAGCTGGCGGAAATCCTCATAGCGCCACACCACGATCCTGGCCTCGGGGAAATGCTTGCGGACGACCTTCAGCACCTTCATCCAGTTCGGCATGTGTTCCAGCACACGCTTGCGCATCACGGTTTCGTCGGTGAAATGCTCCGAGGTCACCGACCGCAGGTACTCCACATAGGCCGAGGCGAAGAAATCGGCGTAATTGCGCAGGCCCAGATGCACCTCGCGCACCGTCCAGGGGATCTGCGACGCGATCGCCCCGATCAACTCGTCCCGCCAGAGGTACAGCAGCCCGCGCCGGACGCAGTGCCCGCAATGCCCGGCAAGGTTCTCGTCCGACAGGATCACCCGGTCGATCTTGTCCTTCTTTCCGATAAGCCCGTCGAAAAAAGCCCCGGTCTTCTCGGCCAGTTCCTCGTCGTTGTAGGTGGTGCGGTAATTCTTGCCGTTCTGCGCATAGATATAAAGCTGACAGGGCACGGTCAGCTGTTTACGCATGTCGCGGTGGTGGACGTACAGCACACCCTGCCGTTTGAGATAGCCGGTATTGCGCCCCAGCATCGACTGGATGTGGCTGGTGGCGGTCTTGTGGAACCCGCCATGCAGAACGACATAGGGTTCGCTCATTCCGCGGCCTGCCCGCGCAGCAGGTCGACGCAATCCTTCGGGTCCTGCCCGGGCTGATTGATCTGCTGCAACAGCTCGTGGAACGCCGCCCAGTCAAGCCGCGACTTGAGGCTTTCGATCTTCGCGCGGTGCCATGTGCAGGCCGCATCGTGCAGTCGCGCCAGTTCCGGATCCTGCAGCAGACGGTCCATTTCCGCGCGGGTCTGCGCGACCGTCGGCACCAGCGACAGATCCTTTTCCATGTTCAGATTCATGTCCGCCCAATAGGCCACGCCCTGATCGCGGTCGACGTGGTTGGTGCGGCCCCGGTCACGCTTGACGAGAAAACTGTCGACCGACCGCACCGAATAATGATGCAGGCGGGCGAACTCGTGGCTGAACCCGCCATGCGCCGACCAGCCGGTCACGTAATACGCCTCCGGCATAAGCTGGCCGCCGGCGTCCTTCCAGATGAAATCGGCGGGCCGTCCGTCGTCGAATTTGGGCCGGTGCACGCCGAACCGCGTCACCCCGCGCCCGGGCCGGAACATCGACTTGAGGCCAAGCGCGCGGTACTTGTCGCGATAGGCCTCCGGCGCGCTCCAGGTGAACTGCTCGGTCACCGGCGCATCCTCATAGGCCACCCGGTCGCCGCGTCCGAAGATCTTCCAACAGACGGAAATCGCATCCGCCGGGCCCGTCGCCTCAAAGAGATCAGGCAAGGTCCGGTTGCCGACGCGTACGTTCAGAAACTCGTCGACATCGGCGCACATGACCCAGTCGCATTCCGCGTAGAAATCTTCCTTCAGGGCGCGGCGCAGGGCCATGCGCTGCGGGCTCGCCCCCTCCTTGATCTGGTTGTCGACATGTTTCGCCACGCCCAGATCTTCCAGACGCATCGCGATCCTGTCGGTTCCGTCATCGCAGTCATTGGTGAAGATCAGGAAATCCGTGAACCCGATGGACCGGTGATAGGCCACCCATTCCAGCATGAAGGGGCCTTCGTTCTTCATCGTGGTCACGATCCCGCACCGGTCGTTCCGGCGCGGACCCAACCCTTCGGGCGAGGGCACGACCTTGACCGCCACGGTCTGTGTCACGGCCTCCTGCGGCGCGTCGCTTTCCGAGACTTCGCGTTCGGCCCGCTCGACTGCGGGCGCGGCGGCGTCTTGTTCGGCGGCCCGGTCTTCGCGACGCGTCTTGGCCCGAAGCCGCTTGCGGAAGGCCTGGGTGAACCGCGCCGCGACCTCTTCCCGGCCCTTGTCGTTGAAATACGCAATCACCGAGCCGCGGAACCAGCGCAGGTCGCGGCGCCCGCGATAGAGGCGATAGAATTCCACCTCGTCGATCGTTTCGAACACGGCGGCATGCATCACCGGCTTCAGCGCGTCGATCTTGCGCAGGAACACGGCGGTCTTGTGCACCGAATAACGGCAGTTGAAGATCCGGATATTGTCGCCCGAAAACCGGCTGACATGCTGCCGGTCCAGCTCGTGATAGGGATCGTAGAAGATATTGACGCAGCCAAGCTCGCCGGTCAGCGCCGCGGCGTCCGACAGCGGCAGCGTCCAGTCCTGCCGCCGGCCGCCCTCGTACCGCGTCTCCCACGGCACGATATCCATGTTCAGCGTGCTTTGAGGGTTGATCGACACCACATGCGCGCCGGGCACCAGAGAGGCAAACGCGATCGAGGCGTACCCGCCCATCGAGACACCCGCAAAAGTCACCCGGTCGTAGCCGTCGAAAAATCCCTCGTCCCGCAGCTTCTCGAAGCGCGCGATCAGGTCCGCGTCCCGATACCAGTCCGCGACATGCGCCATGACGCCCAAGTGAGAGATGTTGGCATCCTTGGCGAACTTGAACGCCCAGGGCTCCCGGTCGGGGCTGGTGTCGCTCACGTTCGACAGATTGTCGAAGGTGACCAAAAGCCGGTTCACCGGGCGTTTCACGAACATCAGCGAATGCCTCAGATGCCGCTCCATGAACCCTTCGCCGTCTCCGCCCGGGCGAAGCTCGTCGAACCAGCGCGGGATGGCCGGTGCCTCTGTATCCTTCGTGCCCTGCTCTGCCATGACCCGACTGCAACTGCGTAAATTTTGCCCCAAGGACCGGCCTTTTGCCGACCCCGTTCTTGTCTTTGCGAACACTATACGCGTGCGCGGCGAATCTAAGCAACAATTGTGTCAGAAGAGTGGACTTTGTTGCGACCTTCGAAACACGTTTTTCGGCTCGGCGGGGCGGCACACACATCGAACCGCGCAAGCGCCCGGCCCGCGACCCTTGCCGCGCAGGCGCTTTGGGCTACGTCCCTCGATTGCAAGTCATCGCGCGTTTGACGGGGACGCCGCCACAAGGATTTGTGCGGAGATCAAACAAACCCAAGAGGCGCAATTATGAAGCTCATAATTCTTTGCGTTGTAATTGGTATCGAAGCGTTGGCCCTCATCTGGCTCCTCAATCAGGACCTTAACATCATGTATCTTTCAGCGACTTTCTTTCTGAGCATTCTGTTTCTCATCACCGTCGCCCAGGCCTATGCCGGCCGGCTCATCGCCGCCGAAACATCGAAACACGCCGACGAAACCCGGTAACAGGGGCGCGGCGTACGGGCCCATAGCGTAAAGAAGCCCGCGCAACAGGCGGGCGCGGGCTCGGACGTCGTTACAGGCAAGGCCCCCGCCGGATCGCTCCGGCGGGGGATTTTCGGTTCAGTGTACGACCGCGTCGTCGGGCCTTTCGCGATTGGTCGACCCAACCCGGTCGCCGATGATCAGGCCTTCCGGCCCGGCGCTTACCGGCACGGTCGATCCATCAAGGATATCGCCGGCAAGGATCGCCTCGGCCAGCGGATCCTGCAGCGCCTTCTGGATCACCCGCTTGAGCGGGCGCGCGCCATAGACCGGGTCATAGCCCTCGTCGGCCAGCCAGGTCTTGGCCGCATCATCCAGCTCCAGCCGGATTTTCCGGCTCGCCAGCCGCTTCAGCAGCCGCGCCATCTGGATTTCGACGATGCCGTCCATCTGATCGCGGGTCAGCCGGTCGAAGACGACGATCTCATCAAGACGGTTCAGAAACTCGGGCCGGAAATGTGACCGGACCGCGTCCATCACGTCGCGCTTGGCGCTGGCCGCATCCGCACCCTCTGGCAACTGGCTCAGCGCCTGCGACCCAAGGTTCGACGTCAGGATGATCAGCGTCTGCTTGAAGTCGACCGTGCGGCCCTGACCGTCGGTCAGCACACCATCGTCCAGCACCTGCAACAGCACGTTGAAGACCTCGGGATGCGCCTTCTCGACTTCGTCGAAAAGCACGACCTGATAGGGCCGGCGCCGCACCGCTTCGGTCAACACGCCACCTTCGTCATAGCCGACATAACCCGGAGGCGCGCCAATCAGACGGGCCACGCTGTGCTTCTCCATGAACTCGCTCATGTCGATCCGCACCATCGCGCTGTCATCGTCAAAGAGGAACTCCGCCACGGCCTTGGTCAGCTCGGTCTTACCCACGCCGGTCGGTCCAAGGAACAGGAACGATCCCAGCGGACGGTTCTCGTCATTGAGCCCCGCACGCGCCCGGCGCACGGCATTGGCCACGGCCTTCACCGCCTGGTCCTGGCCGATGACCCGCTTGTGCAGGCCGTCTTCCATCCCCAGAAGCTTTTCGCGCTCGCCTTCCAGCATCTTCGCCGTCGGAATACCCGTCCAGCGTTCGACCACTTGCGCGATCTGCTCGGGCCGCACGGCCTCTTCGACCATCACGCCTTCCTGCTCGGCCTCCTCGGCTTGCCGCAACTGCTTTTCCAGCTGCGGAATAACGCCATAGGACAGCTCCCCGGCCTTGGCGAGATTGCCCTCGCGCTTGGCATGGTCAAGGTCGATCCGCGCCCGGTCGAGCTGCTCCTTCAGATCCCGGGCAGAGGCCAGCTTGTCGCGCTCGGCCTGCCATTGCGCCGTCATCTCGCTGGAGCGTTCCTGCAACTCCGCAAGTTCCTTCTCGATCCTTTCCAGCCGGTCCTTGCTGGCCGCGTCGTCCTCTTTCTTGAGCGCCTCGGCCTCGATCTGCTTTTGCAGGATCTCACGGTCGAGCGCATCGAGTTCCTCGGGCTTGCTGTCCACTTCCATCCGCAGACGGCTCGCGGCCTCGTCGACAAGGTCGATGGCCTTGTCCGGCAGGAACCGGTCGGTGATGTAGCGGTTCGACAGCTGCGCCGCCGCCACCAGGGCCGAATCCGAAATGCGCACACCGTGGTGCAGCTCGTATTTCTCCTTGATGCCGCGCAGAATGCTGATCGTGTCCTCGACCGTCGGCTCTTCCACCATCAGCGGCTGGAACCGCCGGGCCAGCGCCGCGTCCTTTTCCACGTGCTTGCGGTACTCGTCCAGCGTCGTCGCACCCACACAGTGCAGCTCACCCCGCGCAAGCGCCGGCTTGATCAGGTTGGCCGCGTCCATCGCGCCATCCGTCTTGCCCGCGCCCACCAGCGTGTGCATCTCGTCGATGAACAGGATGATCTCGCCAGCCGCATTCGTGACCTCGTTCAGCACGGCCTTCAGCCGCTCCTCGAACTCGCCGCGATACTTCGCCCCGGCAATGAGCGCGCCCATATCCAGCGCCAGAAGCCGCTTGTTGGCCAGGCTCTCGGGCACGTCGCCATTGACGATCCGCAGGGCCAGACCCTCCGCGATCGCCGTCTTACCGACGCCCGGTTCACCGATCAGAACGGGGTTGTTCTTGGTCCGGCGGCTCAACACCTGCATCGCGCGGCGAATCTCGTCGTCGCGCCCGATGATGGGGTCGATCTTGCCCTCCTCGGCCCGCTTCGTGAGGTCCGTGGCGTATTTCTCCAGCGCCTCATAGGTATCCTCGGCGCTCGCCGAATCTGCCGTGCGCCCCTTGCGGATATCGTTGATCGCCTCGTTGAGCTTCTGCGCGCTCACGCCGCCCTGCTCCAGCGCCTCGCGCGCCGGGCTTTTCACCATGGCCAGCGCCGTCAGGATACGCTCGACCGGCACGAAACTGTCGCCAGCCTTCTTGGCGACCTTCTCGGCCTCGTCCAGCACCTTGACGGTCTGGGTGTCCATGTAAATCTGGCCCGAATCGCCGGTGACTTTCGGGATCTTGCCAAGGCTCAGCTCCAGCGCCTGCATCACCCGGCCCGCGTCGCCGCCGGCGCGCTTGATCAGGTTGCCGGCCAGCCCCTCGGGATCATCCAACAGCGATTTCAGAATATGCTCGGGCGCCAGTTTCTGGTGGCTTTCCCGCATCGCGATCACCTGTGCGGCCTGAATAAAGCCACGTGACCGCTCGGTGAACTTCGACAAGTCCATCCCAACTCTCCTTTTGACAAGCGTTACCCCGGTTGCGCACCCAGCATTAGGCATACGGCGGTCGGGAACCTCGAATGTCAAAGTGGGCAGACGCCGGCCCATGTTCAAGGTCTGTTCAGGGCGAGACGGGCAGATTTTGTCACAAACCCCACATTTTCGTGAACATCTTCCGCGGGGCATACCGGAACCCCATCTTATCCCCAGAGTTATCCACAGGACGGCAAAAGCCGCCGAGAAAGGACAAGATCATGCAGGCCGAGACACTCGAATTCGATGCCATTCGCTACAATCCCGAACTTCAGGGGTTCGAGGCGGAAATCCGTATCCGGGACGGCGCCGAGACGCTGAGCTACCCCGCCTTCATCCGCGCGCCCCTGACAGCCGATTACGCGCTCGTCGCCCGGGGCCTGACGCAAAAGGCGCTCGCGCTGCACAAGGGACACGGCAAGGGGCAGCGCCTTCGCCTGCGCACCTACGAGAATGGGCACTCCGCGGCAATGGCCGCCTGATTTAAAGTCAATTTTCGGCGATCGGGCAGGCTTTCAAACTGTCCTGTCGGCAAATCAGCCCCGCACTGCATCACTCTATTCGTGAGCGTGCGGGGTATCTCATGCGGACCGGGAAAATTCACCTGACAGAGCGGGACCGCCTGGCCCGGGACGGACGGCAAGGGTTGACGCCCCGCAGGCAACCCGCAACAAGGGCGCGTCACCAAAGAACGGAGCGTGCCACCATGGCCGATGACCGCCTGATCGTCGCAATCGACCTGCCCGACGCATTGTCCGGTCTGCAATTGGCCGAACGGCTGGGCGACGCCGTGTCCTTCTACAAGATCGGCCTCGGGATGCTGACGGGCGGCGGCCTCGCGCTCGCCAACGAACTCAAACAGGACCACGGCAAGCGCATCTTTCTCGACATGAAGCTTTTCGATATCGGCGCCACGGTCGAGGCCGCCGTGCGGGGCCTCGCGCAGTTCGATCTCGATTTCCTCACCGTGCATGGCGACCCCCACGTCGTGCGCGCCGCCTGTGAGGGCGCGGCAGGCAAGGACATGAAGATCCTCGCCGTCACCGTGCTGACCTCGCTTGACCGCGCGGATCTCGACGCGTCGCTCATCGCCCCGGGCGAGATCCCCGATCTCGTCGCCACCCGTGCCGCCCGCGCCTTCGAGGCCGGCGCCGACGGCGTGATCGCCTCTCCGCAAGAGGCCGCGATGATCCGCGCCCTGCCCGAGGCAACGGGCCGCCTGATCGTCACCCCCGGTGTGCGCCCCGCAGGCGCCGATCTGGGCGATCAGAAACGCGTTGCCACCCCCGCGCAGGCCCTTCAAGACGGCGCCGATCACATCGTCGTCGGCCGCCCGATCTGGGCCGCGCCCGATCCCCGGGCCGCCGCCGACGCGATCCTGCGCGAAATCGCCGCCTAGGCGCGCCCGCGACCCCGCCCCGAGAAAGCGCTTGAACCTCGGGCCTCATGCGGCGACCCTCCCGAGAAAGACGCAGGCCGAATGGCGCGCCTGCTTGGGCCGGATCATGCTTGGCCCCGGCGCAGTGACATCACTGCATCCCGCGCGCCGGCCCAGACCTGACACACGCGCACTTCATAAGAAGGAGCTTTCCATGGAAGCCCAGCTTATCGCCGCTCTCATCCTTGTCCCGTTTACCGGCATTTTCATCTACGCCGGTATCCACGAATATCGCCGCTATAAATCCGAGGGCACCGCGACCTACGGCCTGGCCTATGACGAGGAAACCGGCACCACCCACGTCACGGCCATCCCCGAGGGCGAAGAATCCTACGACCCCGAAGATTTCGATCCGAACAACTACAATGATCTCGAAATCAAATCCGTGCCTGACGATCAGGCAGAGGCCGAGGCGGAAACAGAGGCAGACACCGGGGACGACAGGACAAAGTCCTGACATTCGGCGCGTGGGGCGGACGCAGCAGTCAGGCCGTGTTAACCGCGCCCCTTGTCTCGACCTTCCACACGCGCCCTCACACGAAGATAGGCGCCCACCCGATCCCGGAAATGCGGAATGGCGTCCGGTGCGTTGACGAAATCTTCGGGCCGCATCAGGTGCCAGCCCCTTCCTTCGGCCCCAAACACTATGTCGCTCTCCCGCGCCTCCGGCAGATGTGCCGCGAAAAACCACGCCCGGTTCGGCTCGCGGTAAAAACACCGCCAGACCAGATCGCCGGGATCAAGCCGCAAACCGATTTCTTCCCGCGTCTCGCGCAGCACGCAGTCCTCCGGGCTTTCCCCGCCGTGACGTCCCCCGCCAGGCAGGTCGAGACATCCCGGCCACTCAAGCCTCGGTTTCACATCGCGCCTCAGCACGACGATCCGGTCACCCAGAAACAGCACAAGCTTGGCGCCCGAGAAGGAATCCGCGTTTGACATTTTTGTACAATCTGCACTTTTGGGGTCGTTCCGCTCGTACAATTTGTACAAGATCCCCGCCATGCCGTCTTTGTGTCGCGATTGCCTGACCTCGTTCGAGACCGGCCCACGCTGCCCCGCGTGCCGCAGTCCGCGCGTCGTGGCGCATGACGAATTGTTCACGCTCTCCATCGCCCACATGGATTGCGACGCGTTCTACGCCAGCGTCGAAAAACGCGACCGGCCAGAACTTGCGGACAAGCCCGTGATTATCGGCGGCGGACGGCGCGGGGTCGTCTCAACCGCTTGTTATATCGCAAGAATTTGTGGCGTCCGCTCGGCCATGCCGATGTTTCAGGCGTTGAAGCTCTGCCCCGACGCGGTCATCATCAAGCCCCGGATGGAGCTTTACGCCGAGATCTCCCGCGCCATCCGCGCCATGATGCTCGATCTCACCCCGGATGTGGAACCGCTCTCGCTCGACGAGGCGTTTCTCGACCTCACCGGCACCGCGCGCCTGCACGGCGCGCCCCCTGCGGTCATGCTGGCGCAGCTCGTGCGCCGAATGCGCGCCGAACTTGGCGTGACCGGGTCTATCGGATTGAGTCACAACAAGTTTTTGGCGAAAATCGCCTCGGATCTCGACAAACCGCATGGCTTTTCGGTGATCGGAGAGGCCGAAACGATGGACTTTCTGCACGACAAACCTGTCTCGTTGATCTGGGGCGTGGGTCAGTCGGCGCAGGCGTCTCTCGAAAAGGCCGGCATTCGCCGCTTCTCGGACCTCCTGCGCTGGGACCGCACGGATCTCATTGCGCGTTTCGGCTCTCTCGGCGACCGGCTCTGGCATCTGGCAAGGGGCCAGGACCGCCGCCGCGTCTCCGCCAATTCCCCTGTGAAATCAATCTCTAACGAGACCACCTTTGGCGAGGACACCGCCAATGCCGACGTGCTCGACGGGCATATCTGGCGCATGGCCGAAAAGGTCGCGGACCGCGCCAAGGCCAAATCGAAAGCAGGCCGCGTGGTCACGCTCAAGCTCAAGCGCGCCGATCACTCGCTCCTGACCCGGCGGCACGCGCTACGCGAACCCACCCAGCTGGCCGACCGCATCTATCGCACGGCGCGCGGTTTGTTCGATCAGGTGGATCACGACGCGCCCTACCGCCTTCTGGGTGTCGGTATGTCCGATCTCGTCACCGAGGCCGCCGCCGATGTCTCGGGCGATCTGCTCGACCCCGACGCCCTGCGCCGCGGCGAGGCCGAGCGCGCCACCGATAAGATCCGCGCCCGCTTCGGCCCGGACGCGATCCTCAAGGGTCGATCGTTGCGATAAAACCTGGCCTATTCGGCAGCCAAAGGCCGCGCGTCGGCCCGGCCGATTTCCGTGATCTGCGCGATCACACCGTCCAGCAGGCGCTTGAAGGCCGCGAAGTTCCCGTTGGGCCGGATCAGCCGCTCGTTCATGTAAAGCGCACGATCGATCTCGACCTGCACGGCATGGCGCCCCTGCGCGGGCCGTCCGTATTGCTGGGTGATATAAGCCCCGGCAAAAGGCGTGTTTCGCGTCACGACCAGACCGGCCCGCCTAAACGCCTCTTCGATCCGGTCGACCACCGCCTCGCTGGCCGCCGCTCCGAACCTGTCGCCCAACACCACTTCGGGCCGCCGCGCCCCGCTGCGCGCGACGATATCCATCGCTTCGTGCGGCATCGAATGGCAATCCACCAGGATCGCCTCTCCGAACATCGCATGCGCCTGATCCATCTCCGCCCGCAGCGCGTCATGGTAGGGCGTCCAGTAGGTGTCGATGCGCCGTTTGGCCTCGGCCATGGTCAGTTTGCCGGAATAGATCGCCTTGCCATTGGCCACGACACGGGGGATCACCCCAAGACCAGAGGCCACGCGCGGATTGTGTCCCAGCTTGCGGACACCCTCGATCAAAGCGGGGTCGAGTTCTTCGGTCGAGCGATTGAGATCAACAAAGGCGCGCGGCGCGCCGGCCGTCAGAAACGGGGCCCCGTGGCAGGGGGCGGCATCGAACAGTTCGTCGACAAAGGCGTCTTCGGAACTGCGGATGGCCTGCTCGTCAAGGGCTGTCCGGCGCAGGAAAGACCACGGATAGGCCCGCCCGCTATGGGGCGAGGCAAAGACGACCGAGGTGGTTCGCCGCTCTGGTCGGGTCAGTGTGAAGGCCGGTTTGGACATGCATGCTCCTGAGCGTGTATCATAGACCGAATTCGGGGTTCTAAAAGCCCTTGATCCGTCTTCCGACTCCTTTTATAGACCCCGCTACCCGGCGCGGATTTCCGCGCCCCTATTTATTGGGGCAGGTCCGTTTTGGGTATTCATGGGCGATTAGCTCAGCGGTAGAGCACTTCGTTGACATCGAAGGGGTCACAAGTTCGAACCTTGTATCGCCCACCATGAATTCGCTGTTTCGGCCCTGCTGGCCGGAACACCCGCAACTCAGGCGCTGGCCCGCGCCGCGACAAAGGAGAGGACCGATGAAGGTCAAGAACTCGCTGCGTTCGCTCAAGAACCGGCACCGCGATTGCCGCGTCGTGCGCCGCAAAGGCCGCGTCTACGTGATCAACAAAACTCAGAAGCGCTTCAAGGCCCGCCAAGGCTGAAGCCCCTCTGACGTATGACTGCAGAAAACCCCGCCATCGCGCGGGGTTTTCTTTTGGGCGCAGGAAAGGCCGCCAACCGGCTACGAAGGGTATGATGGTGAACCGTCAGGTCTATGCCGGTCACCGTCCGAAACGGGCAACATCAGCGCCGCCCAAAGGTCAGCAAGCCTGTCCTTCCCAAGGTGTCTTCAACCTCGTCTGGTGGCTGCCCAAGAAATACTTTTGCTAAACCGAGAAAGTAAGCGATAGTTTTCATCTGCGAGTCGGAACGGCTCCGGGAGGAACCTTTGCGCATATTTTTCAAGGGCCTGGCTCTTTGGGGGATGTTGATTTTCCCCGCTTACACGTTCAGCGGCAGCAAGGCTCTCGGCAACGCCATTGTTAGATGAGTAGATCGATCATTCGGCACCGTATTTGGAGGATGTGAAAATACGAAGCTGAATAAAAATAAACTAAAGGGAGGAAAACATGAATATCCTAAAAAGAAAGGTAGCGTCAGGGCTCATGGCCGGTGCCATGGTTCTTGGACTGCCGTTTGCCGCTCAGGCAGACAATCACCAAGGCATGGATGTGCCCAAGATCTCGTCCTCCGTCGTTCTTGAAGGGCTTGAGAGCCCATGGGACATGGCGTTCCTGCCGGACGGCACGATGTTCTTCACCGAAAAATGCAATGGTCTTTCGGTCAGAACATCCGACGGCACCGTGCATAAGCTCTACGGCATGGAAGAGACGACCGGTTATGCCGATAGCGGCGATGACCTTTTCTGCGAGGGTCAGGCAGGGATGCTCGGCGTGGCCGTCGACCGCGACTTCGCCGACAACCGCAGAATTGCCGTCTATTCGACGTCGAACAAATATCACGGCGATGGCTGCAAGACCAATTTCGAAAGATGCGACGGCAACATCGTCATGACCTTCACGGTCAGCGAAGATCTCACCAGCGTCAGCGATCGAACCGACATCGTGACGGATATTCAGTTCAAGCCGTTCGATTCCAATCAGCCGTTCGGCGGCCCCGGCGCCCATAACGGCGGACGGATTCGCATCGGGCCCGGCGGGTATCTCTGGGTGGCCGGCGGCGACCGGCACCGCGGCATCTGCCCTCAGGACGGCACGCTTCTGTGCGGCAAGGTCCTGCGGATCGACATGGACGGCAATGCCCACCCGGACAACAACCCGCCCGAGGGCTTTGACCCGCGCATCTACACCTATGGCCACAGAAACGTCCAAGGCATCGACTTCCGCCCGAGCGACGGCAAGGCCTTCACGGCGGAACATGGCCCCTGGCACAATGACGAGATCACCGCGCTGGTGAACGGTGGCAATGCCGGCTGGGACCCTGCGCAGAATGTCGGAGGCCGGGGCGAGTGCCCGGATGAGTATTGCGGCTATGAACCCAACCAGATGGACGGGATGGATCCCGCCGTGCGCGCGGCCTACACGCCGATGAGCGACACGCGCTTCGACGATCTGATGCCGCCGTCGTGGAACAACAATGGCTTCTCGCAAGGCACTGGCTCTGCCGCCTTCCTGACAGGCGACAACTGGGGCATCTACGAGGGCCGTCTGGCGGTCGGCATCATGGGGATCGGCTTCGGCGATACGCCAGAGGGCTCGCGGATCGACATGATCAGCCTCACCCCCAGTGGCTTGGGCATAAACGGGATCGTCCGCATGCCCCTCGGCTTTTCACAGCGGTTCCGCGGCCTGGCTATGGGTCCCGATAACGCGCTTTATGTGGCGACCGATGAAGGTGAGATTTACCGCGTCACCGCAGAAAGCATGAGGTAAATCTCAAAGCCTTACATAACTAAATGAACACTTTTCCCGCGTCACTTCGGTGGCGCGGGAATTTTTCGTCTAGGGTTTGAGATCTCTCGGCCTAAAGTCTGCCGGCTTCTAAAACAGCCTCAATCGCAGACGATTTCGGCCAGGTTGTCCCGTGTAGACCCGGCTTCAATCTCGCGCTTTGACGTTTCCGATGTATCCGTCTTCATGGCAGGCCTTTCCCAGTGCTTGTCTGTGAAAAAAGTGCTCTGCAATGTTTTCTCAGTCCGCTCGGAACAGTCGATTTCCACGAGGCTCAGAAAACTGGATGCCCCCATGACGGACGTCTTGTAGCGGATGCCCGTCCAAACCCGCCTCAGCGTCCCGGTCTCTTCCACGCGCGATGGATCATAGACATGGACGTCACCATTGGCTTCCGTCGCGTAGGTGACCCACATACCCTCTCCAGCACCGGTGGCATAGACCTCGTTCGCTGCGACGCTCAACACCGACGAAAAGATTATGGCTGCTGTTGATCCGGTTTTGTGCATGCGGAACAGAGTTCGACAATTTTTCCGATCTGACCAGCGAAATCCGAACGCGGCGGCAACACAAACCTACAACGCCAACGCATCACCCCGCGCTTGGGCTCGGCTGCCTGCGATACGTAAAATCGGCGGGCCAAGTCGAAGATACGCCTTCGGCTCAATTGCGTTGAGGTCGGGAAATCGTGAGGCGTGGCGCGTCTTTTGGCCTATGTCAGGAATCAGGCATCCGGTTGCACATTTGGACCAAAGGTAAACGACAGGACATCAAAAAAGGCTCGACTGCGCCGGTGTACGGCCTGTGCACAGCCTGTGTACAGCTTGTGCATCCCCATTTTGGGACCAGAGCCACAGATTAATCCACCGCACGGTGACGCGCCCGTCTCACCGCCCGTGGCTTCGGTCATAACCGTTGACCGGTGGGCTGACCCACTCGCCCAGAGCACCATCATCCGGCGCGAAAACCTCCACCAGAAGCGGATAACACGCCGCGGCATCGCTCGAATGCTCAGAGGAACAATCGCCCCCCGGACAGGCGCTCAAGGCTCCCAAAAGATCAATTTCCGCAAAGAATTCAAGGTGATCCCCGGGCCGCACGGGGCTCGCCTTCATGAAATACTGACCCGTTTCCCGCGTGAACCCGGTGCACATGAAGACGTTGAGCACATCATGCACATGCCCCTCCGCCTCGGATAGGCTCATCCCTGTCTCGTCAGCAAGCGCCCGCGTCAGGTTCGAATGGCAGCAATAGTGATACTGTAACCCCTTGAGAAGGTTACCAGTATACGGATCACACCGCGTGCCGATCACGTCGTGCACACCGCCACCGAACTCATCGAACCCATACCAGTCCAGCGTATCTTCCACGATGGTCGCCATGGGCCGCACGAAGGGAAAGCTCGACCACATCCGCGCCTTGGTGCTCAAATGGGTGCCGTGCAGCGCGCGCGTCTTGCCGGAATAGAACCTTTCGGACAAATCGCTTTCGTTCCAGAGGTTTAGATCGCCAACTTGGGGCCCCTCGACGCTGCTGATGCGAAAAAACTGGCCCGCTTTCACCCGGAAACACGCCGCATCGCGCGGGGCAACGGTCACCTCGTCCACCTTCCGCGCCGCTTCCCGCGCCCTAGCATAAAGCGCAAGGTCCGGCTCCGGCAGGCTGTCGTTCGGATAGCAGATCACCGGCTTGACGGCACGGCGCGCGTCGGCGTCCTCAGGCTCTTGCGTCATGATCGCTTGTCCTTTCAGCTCGGTCTCTGGCAAGTCACCGGCGCCGCTCCGGTATCGGTAAAGGCTTCGGCTCCGCACGCCGCACAACGGAATTTCTTCATACCATCCCGGTCGCCGCGCCGATCTTCCCGCCAGCGGCATTGCCGGGTGCGGCGATTGGAAAAAACCAGGATAAGAAGAAAGGCCACGATCAGGCCGACTACGACGATCACGATCCGCAAGGTTCCCAAAAACAGCAGGGCCCATGGTCCAGCCCTGCATCTTTGCTAATGGTATCAGGCATATGCACCCTATGGAAAGGCTCAGAACTCAGGCGGCGTCGGCGCCTCACGGTCAGGGGCGCGTTCCCGCCAAAACCGCAGGGCCGTGCCCGGATCTCCGTACCGGCTCTCGCTTCGGGTGGCGAACATGGTTGCGGCGCCGCACGTGTGCAGATGTTGCGCAGTCTGCGACTTGTTTTCCAATGCAGATGCTTGCAAAGTCATGGCATGATCGAGCCTGTGCCCCAACACTCAAGGACGTGGCGTGCCATTGCGCGGGCCTATATCAAGGGGCGTGAGCAAATCGACACGGCTCTGAAACTTGAAAATCTGCCCCCATTGGAAATCTTTGAGGCACTGAGCGCCATAAACGCCGGCACGCACGGCGCTAAAGCGCTTGAAAACGATCTTCTGATGCCTCAATACGCCGTTTCGCGTCTTCTGGACCGGATGGAACGCGACATGCTGATTTCAAGAATGCCGAACCCCGACGACCAACGCGCCAAAACCGTTGAGGTCACGCGACGAGGTCAAAGCGTTCTGGCAGAACAGGCCGGCGTTTACGCAGATGCAGTTGCATCCTTCATGGCGCCACGCGCCAAGCCTGGGCAGCTTGAACGCATGACAGACCTGTTGTCCTTGCTCGACCGGGACGAACCGGAAACCTGACGCGCGGATCAAACCGCGCGTTCAAGCATCATCTTTTTGATTTCCGCAATCGCCTTGGCCGGATTCAAACCTTTGGGGCATGTCTTGGCGCAATTCATGATCGTGTGACAGCGGTAAAGCTTGAAAGGATCTTCCAGATCGTCAAGCCGCTCGCCCGTTGCCTCGTCCCGGCTGTCGATGATCCAGCGGTAGGCATGCAAAAGCGCGGCTGGTCCTAGATATTTGTCCCCGTTCCACCAGTAGCTCGGGCAAGAGGTCGAGCAGGATGCGCACATCACACATTCATACAGACCATCGAGCTTGGCGCGATCTTCGATTGACTGCTTCCATTCCTTCGCGGGCCGGTTCGTTTTGGTTTCAAGCCAAGGCATGATCGACGCGTGCTGCGCATAGAAATGCGTAAGATCCGGAATCAGATCCTTGACCACCGGCATGTGCGGCAACGGGTAGATCTTTACATCGCCCTTAACCTCGTCGAGGCCATAGATGCACGCCAAGGTATTGATCCCGTCGATATTCATCGCACAGGATCCGCAGATGCCCTCGCGACAGGATCGCCGAAAAGTCAGCGTCGGGTCGATGTCGTTCTTGATCTTGATCAGAGCATCCAAAATCATCGGGCCGCATTTGTCCATGTCGACGAAATAGGTATCGACCCGTGGATTTTTGCCGTCGTCGGGGTTCCAGCGGTAGATCTGAAACTTGCGCACATTCGTGGCACCCTCTGGCTTGGGCCAGGTTTTGCCCTTGGTAATCCGCGAATTCTTGGGAAGCGTGAGTTGTACCATACCGTTTCCTCCGTTCAGCCCGCCAGTAGCGTCAGGCCGTTTTCAGCAATGCATTGCACCGACTCTGGCCGGCTTGCGATATCCACGACAAGATCGACAGTGGCTGGCTGTACGCCACCGACCGAGTCGCGCGCGATCGTCAGGATTTCCCCGGCAGAGGCCGCATCGATCACACAGTCCGTCACAGGTGCCGCGTTGACGCGGGGAAAACGGCGCTCGACGACGGCGTTGACCACGGTTTTTGCCCGATCTCGCGTAACGGCATCGGCCACGTCATTCGCGGCGCTACAGGCTGAAATCAGCAGGGGCGCCGCGAGAATGGTCACGAGACAGCCGCGCGCACCAATGCCCGATGAGGCGGCCAAATTCGGACGCAGATGTTTCGGACCGAGCGGACAAATCAAAACGTTCGTTCCTTTGGCGCGATCTTTTTCAACGCGATGCCGCCCTTATCTTCCTGTGTCAGAGGGTCCTCGATGATCGGCCGATAGCTCAACTCGACCGACTTGCCGTCGACCCGCGTAATCGTGTGCACACGCCATTTATCGTCGTCACGTTTGGGAAAGTCCTCGTGCGCATGGGCGCCGCGACTTTCGTGCCGCGCCTCGGCCCCGGCGATCGTGGCAAGCGCGTTCGGCATGAGATTGGTCAGTTCGAGTGTCTCCATTAGATCGGAATTCCACACGAGACTGCGATCAGTGACCTTCAAATCATCCATCTTGCTCGCGATGGCGTCCATTTTTTCGACACCCTCCTTGAGCGTTTTAGAGGTCCGGAATACGGCAGCATCTTCTTGCATGGTGCGCTGCATTTCGAGGCGAAGTTCTGCCGTCGGAACGGTGCCGTCGGCGTGCCGCATGCTATCGAAACGGTCGAGCGCCTTGTCGACTTGCGCCTTGTTGGTGTCCGGCACCGCGCTTTCGCGGTCAACGACCTTGCCGGCACGAATTGCCGCGGCCCTGCCAAACACCACAAGGTCAATGAGCGAATTGGATCCCAGCCGGTTGGCACCGTGCACACTGGCACAACCTGCCTCGCCCACGGCCATCAGTCCGGGCACGACCGAATTCGGATCTTTCTTCGAAGGATTAAGCACTTCACCCCAGTAATTGGTCGGAATGCCGCCCATGTTGTAGTGAACCGTCGGAAGAACCGGGATCGGCTCTTTGGTCACGTCGACGCCGGCAAAGATGCGCGCCGACTCCGAGATACCTGGCAACCGCAATTGAAGCGCCTCGGCCGGCAGGTGGCTTAGGTTGAGATGGATATGATCTGCGTTCTCACCTACGCCGCGCCCCTCGCGGATCTCCATCGTCATTGAGCGGCTGACGTAATCGCGCGGCGCAAGGTCTTTGTACTGCGGCGCGTAGCGTTCCATGAAACGCTCACCTTCCGAGTTTGTCAGGTAACCGCCCTCACCGCGAGCGCCTTCTGTGATCAGGCAACCTGAGCCGTAGATCCCTGTCGGATGAAACTGCACAAACTCCATGTCCTGAAGTGGAAGGCCCGCACGCGCCACCATTCCACCGCCATCGCCAGTGCAGGTGTGCGCAGACGTGGCCGAGAAATAGGCGCGGCCATAGCCGCCAGTGGCCAGAACGACGGTCTTGGAGTTGAAAACGTGGATGGTGCCGTCATCGAGTTTCCAGCACACAACGCCTGTGCAGGAGCCATCATCGCTCATGATCAGATCGATGGCGAAATATTCGATGTAGAATTCAGCGTTGTTCTTGAGGCTCTGCCCATAAAGCGTGTGCAGGATCGCGTGTCCTGTGCGGTCGGCGGCGGCGCAGGTACGCTGCACCGGCGGGCCTTCCCCGAATTCCGTCGTGTGTCCACCGAAGGGGCGCTGATAGATTTTGCCTTCCTCGGTACGCGAAAATGGAACGCCGTAGTGCTCAAGCTCGTAGACAGCCTTGGGCGCTTCGCGAGCGAGGTACTCCATCGCATCCGTGTCGCCGAGCCAATCCGACCCTTTTACCGTGTCATACATATGCCACTGCCAGTGATCGGGTCCCATGTTGCTAAGCGACGCGGCGATGCCGCCTTGCGCGGCAACGGTGTGGGAACGGGTCGGGAAAACCTTTGTCACGCAAGCCGTGCGCAGGCCTTGCTCGGCCATACCGAGCGTTGCGCGAAGGCCTGCCCCGCCGGCTCCCACCACCACGACGTCATAGTCATGCGTCTCGTATTCGTAAGCAGCCATTCGATCCTACTCCGATTTCAAAGGGCCAAGCGAGCGATGGCAAAAAGGCCGGTCGCCATGGCGCCATAGCTCAGGCAGGTGACCAGGATGATCGTCACTTTCTGCGCAAGTCCGTGCACGTAATCCTCTACCAGCACCTGGCAACCGTCCGCGAAGTGTTTGAAGCCAACCACGATTGTCAAACCGGCGACAATCGCAGGGAAAGGCCGTGCAAAATAAGCGGTCACTTCTTCGTAGGGCTGGCCCAGCATAGGGCCGAATGTGAAGACGAAAAAAGGGATGAGAATGAGCAGAGCGACACTCTGAACTTTCATCGCCCAGAAGTGGTGTACCCCGGATTTTGCCGCACCAAGTCCTACGGCGCGCTTTCGATCGGTCAGATAACGCATGTGCCGCCCCTCAAACGATGAACACAGTGATGATCGTAAGCATGATCGATCCGCCGATCACGCCCCAACCAAGTTTTTCGGCGGTCTCGACTTCGAGCATCATAGCATTGTCCCAAATAAGGTGCCGGATGCCGGCCAGCGTGTGGTACCAAAGCGCCCAGAGAGACCCGAGCATCACCAAATCGCCGAACCAACTCGTGATTACCGCGTCGGCGGTGGCGTAGTATTCCTCGGACGTTGCCGCAGCCAGAAACCACCAGACTGTCAGAAGCGCCGCCAGGATCAAAGCATTTCCAGTGATCCGGGTCAGGATCGACGTCATAGAGGTCAGTTGCGGTCGATACACCGTCAGGTGGGGTGAAAGCGGGCGATTGCCGCGGTTCACGTCAGCCATGAAGCATTCCTTCTTGCTGCCAGGGCCTCGCCACGCGTCGCAACGTCCGCCCATTGTGCTGCGATTGCTTTTACCTGACCTAATGCTGCCGGTGCAAACGCCAATGCCGATATTGGCCCGGCATATCGTCGCAATTTCTTGATACGTGATCACAAGAATTCATGTGTGATCACGAAAAGGCAATCGGGAATCGTTCTTTGCTGCTTGTGCGGTGGAGCCCTCTGGTGCCGGACAGGATGACAAAAGACTTTTTTCATCAATTATCGTGTTTGGAATTTTGTGATCACACGTTATTCACTGCTCGGCTCGGGTGATGGACACGCCGACATTATATGCCAAGACCGAAACCGGAAAGGTAACTGCCACGAAGAATGCAGGTCTACCTTGCGTTCCACTAACTAGGCAGAAACGCGCTTCAACAGCCGACCGCGGCTTGGCCACCCGTTGATCGCAAAGACCGGCGAAACATGTCCCTCAATCGCAGTATCGGTTCATCGGTCTTGTCGATCACCGCAAGTCCGGATTCACGCGCCTTGTCCCACATGAACGGCGACGGCCAACCTGACACGATCACGATGGGCGTTCTGCGAAACCCGTCTCGGCCCGCTAGATCCCGGGCGAAATCGCTGCCGCGCCCATCCGGCAGGCTGTTATCGACGAGGATCATGTCGAAGGTTTCATTCTTAAGAACCTTACGAGCATCCGCGAGCGTACCGACACACGTCATTTCTGCATTTACCCGCGCACCTCGCAAGGCACGGCGAATCATCTCTTGGTCGTGCCGGCTATCCTCGACCACCAGACACCGCATGCCATCTGCCTTGTAACGTCTGACCGCCTGCATCCGCGTTTCTCCCATTTTGTCAGGCAGAGGCTAGGCTCCAAGGTTTAACATACGGCTAAGGAAAATTCAGATCGGCATCAGCGCCCAGTAATCGAGATCGAGCAGGACGTGGGGCAGGTATTTGCTATCATCGCCTTTCAAACGGAACGGCTCCCCGCCCTTGGTCGCCACCAGCCGAAGGCGCAAAGCACCGACACCCGCCACGGCGGTCTCTGCCTTATCAAGCACTTCCGACCAGGCCCGAACCGTGTCGCCCGCGTGGCAGGGATTGGCATGTGTGCCCGCGTTGATCCCGACAACCAACTGCGCGTTGGCCAAGCCATTGAAACTAAGCGTGCGCGCCATCGAAATGACGTGGCCGCCATAGATAAGACGCCGGCCATCGGCGTGCTGTTCGGTGTCGAAATGGGTTTTTGAGGTATTCTGCCACAAACGCGTGGCCATCATATGCTCGGCTTCCTCGATTGTGACGCCGTCAACATGGTCGATGGTCTCGCCGATTTGGTAGTCACCCCAGCGATGTGTCTCACCGGCCAGCGTATAATCATACCCTTCGAAGGACAGGCCCTCAGGGATCCAAAGGTCCTCCACCGTCAGTGTCTTCTTCAATTCCGGGATCACCGGCGCCGGTGCCTCGGTTCCGGGCTGGCGCTTACGCACCATCACCCAACGAACGTACTCCATCACCACGTCGTCATTTTGGTTGATACCGCGCGATCGGACATAGACGACGCCCGACTTGCCGTTCGAATTCTGCTTGAGCCCGATAACTTCCGACGTCGCGCGCAGCGTGTCGCCCTCGTATACGGGGCAGAGCCAACGCCCCTCGGCGTATCCGAGGTTGGCCAGAGCATTCAGGGATATGTCCGGCACGGTCTTGCCAAACACGACGTGAAACGCCGCAAGATCGTCGAGCGGGCTTTTCGGCAGACCGCATGCGCGGGCAAAGGCATCCGAGGAATAAAGGGCGTGTCGAGCGGGGTAAAGAGCATGATAAAGCGCGCGCTCACCAGAACCCACGGTGCGCGGTACGGCGTGATGAATTACATCGCCAAGGCGGTAATCTTCGAAAAAACGGCCCGGATTTGTCTTGACCATCGTCACTGTTCCCCAAGCTTCATGTCCGGGCGGTAATCGCCCTCGATTTCCTTGGTCACCGCCTGGCCGCAACGCATGACGCCGTTCGCCTCGTCGAACGCGTAGGTCGGATTTCCGTAGAGCTCCCAACCGTGCGAAAGCGCTGCGCTCACCTTGTGGCAGAAGGCGGACGTATCGTCAGCCGTGAGAAACCTGTATATTTTCATCGTGTCATCCGAATGCCGGATAGCCGAGCCAGTAATGGACGCCGGCGATGGCAGCATAGACCACTACGCTGCCCACGGCAGCGGCGATTTCCTTTGATTTCGGCGCAGGAGAAGGCGGTGACCAGCTGGGCTGGGACTTGTTGATGAGGATCATCTCGACCACCGCCCAAGCCAGAAGACCGCCGAAAAGAACTAAGGAGGGCACGTCACCGTTGACCAGCAAATGCGCCAGGGCCCACACTTTGACCGCGCCAAGCATCGGGTGCCGCATCTTGCGCGCAAGGCCCGTTTTCATCCCGGAGGCGGCGAACATGTAGACCGAGAGCAGCATCAGGAGATTATTCACGCCCACCAGAGCGGGATGCCGACCCCAGAAAACCGCACCCTCCGCCTGTCCGTAGCCTTTGACCATCAGCCAGATACTGACCACCAGCAGCAAAGCGATGATGCCCTTGCCGGCGTTTTCTCCCATCGCCGCGCGGGCATCCGGAGCCAAGCGTTTGAAAAGATGCGCTCCAGACCACAGCAGGACGCCAAGAAGCAGGTAGATCATGCGTTTTCCTCTTCGACCAACTCGGCCATCTCAGCGATAGACTTTGCCTTTGCGATTGTCCGCTGCGCGGCGACCACATGCAGGTTTTCGACAATCTGCCCGTCTACGACGGCCACACCCTGCCCCTGTTTCTGGCTTTCCTCGAAAGCGGCGATCTGACGTTTAGCCAGATCGATCTCATACTGCGTCGGTGCGAAGGCGGTATTGGCAATTTCAATCTGCGCCGGATGGATCAGGGTCTTGCCGTCGAAACCCAGGTCGCGACCGTGTTCACATTCATGCTTAAGCCCCTCACCATCCCGGAACCGGTTGTAGACGCCATCAAGCGCTACCACACCGCGGGCAGCCCGCGCGGCCATCACGATCATCTGCAGCGATGCCAGAAGTGGCATCCGGTCTGCCCTGTAGCGACAGCCCAGTTCTTTCGTGAGGTCGTTCGTGCCTGCCACAAGGCCTGTAACCTGCCTATGGGCGGCGATTTCCCTAGCATTGAAGACACTGGCAGGTGTCTCCATCATCGTCCAGATCGGCAGGTCGGGCCCGATTAGGTCCGAAAGATTATCAACGTCCGCATAGGTATTCACTTTGGGTTGCAAAATGACGTCAGCACCTGCCTTTGACAAAACCCGCACATCTTCGAAACCCCACTCAGTGGTCAAAGCGTTCGTTCGGATGATCTTGACCCGCTTGCCATAGCCGCCGTCGCTCAAAGCCTGTGCGAGCGTCGCTCGCGCTTCGGCCTTGGCATCTGGCGCCACGGCATCTTCGAGGTCGAAAATAATCGCGTCGCACGGCAGGCTGCGCGCCTTGTCGAGCGCGCGTTCCTTCGAGCCCGGAATGTACAGCACGGAACGGTATGGATGGGTTTGCAGATCCATCTATCTGGCTCCTTCGGATCAAGTCCTGAAATATTCTTGCGCAGCAATGGCATTTTTTGCGCAAAAAGTTCAAGCAGATTTGTGCCGCAGTGCAGAAAGCTTGCCAGACCGTATCGGCGAACGGGATGTTAACCGTCTTTTGGCAGCCTTCCACACAGATTTTTGGACAACGGCAGGGACAAACTGAGAAAGGGAAACACAATGAAAGCGATCCTCCCGGCGCCCTTCACCGCCGTCCTGACCACGGCTTGGATGGCCTTTCTGCCGAGCGCGCTTTTTGCGCAGCCCGGATGCGCACCTCGCGACGTGATCGTGGCTCGGCTGGCCGAGACATATGGCGAATCGCGACAGTCCATCGGCCTCGGCGCGAATAACGCCGTGGTCGAGATTTTCGCCTCTGCCGAGACCGGCACGTGGAGCATCACGGTCACTTCGGTCCGCGGAATGACGTGTCTCGTAGCCAGCGGTGAAGCGTTCGAGACCATCGCAGATGTATTGCCTGCCGAAGGCAACGATGCCTGACCACCTTAGCCAAGTGCGTCCCAGATCAGTTTAATCCCGGTAACCACCAGAAGCAGGTAGGTCAGCCCAAAAAACAAATTCTCGGAGACAAGCCTGTGCGCCTTGACCCCGAGCCACGCGCCGAGAACTGCGAAAGGGGCGAGGAAAAGATCCACCGTCAGCGTCCTGAGTGTAAACATGCCCAGAAAGGCATACGGCACGAATTTGACGATATTCATGATCCAGAAAACCAGCACCGTGGTCGATTGATAGGTTGTCTTCTCAAGACCACGCGAAAGCAAGTAGACCGCTGCGGGTGGTCCTCCAGCGTGGCTGACGAAGCTGGTAAACCCCGTTATGATCCCGGCAACTACTCCAGCCGCCCGAGGCAGATTGGTCCGGCTTTTTGCGATGGCTCCACTTCTTGTCATCACCTGCCAGGCCACGAAGACAAGGCAAATCGTCCCGATCAGAAGCCGGATCACGTCGTCATCCACCACTGAATAAAGCGCTGCTCCGAAAAGTACCCCGGGCAATGCGCCAAGAAGCATCAGGCGCGCATCCGGCCAACTCCATTTGCGCCAATACGCCCGGACGCTGGTCGCATCAATCAGCATCAAGAGTGGAAGCATGATACCGAGCGCCGTTCCCGGATCGACAAAGAGCGCCAGAATCGACGACCCGGCAAACGCCGCACCCGAACCGAAACCGCCCTTCGAAATCCCGGAAAACATCGCTGCAAAGACGCCGACAGCGAAAACATCCCAGCCGAATCCGGCCATGCCCGCTCCTTTCAAAACCTTGGCGAACAAGCCCTTAGCTGCTTCGCCGCTTCGGCGATAGCCCCGGAGATGAGTTATGCCGCATTGCAGCACCCTTGCGCCAAGCGGCATTTGGCACTAGCCCTTGCGCGAAAATTTCAACCGACCGGAGACAATCACATGGCCAGATCCAAGATCGCGCTCATCGGCGCCGGACAGATCGGCGGCACCCTTGCCCATCTCACCGCCCTGAAGGAACTGGGGGATGTCGTCCTTTTCGATATCGCCGAGGGTACGCCCGAGGGCAAGGCGCTGGATATCGCAGAATCGGGGCCTGCAGAGGGATTCGACGCTAAACTGAAGGGCACGCAGGACTACGCCGATATCGCCGGCGCAGATGTCTGCATTGTGACCGCCGGCGTGCCCCGCAAGCCGGGCATGAGCCGGGATGATCTTCTGGGCATCAACCTGAAGGTCATGAAGTCCGTCGGAGAGGGAATTCGGGACAATGCGCCCGATGCGTTCGTGATCTGCATCACCAACCCCTTGGATGCAATGGTCTGGGCACTTCGCGAATTCTCGGGTCTGCCTCACGAAAAGGTTTGCGGTATGGCCGGTGTCCTGGACAGCGCGCGCTTCCGCCATTTCCTCAGCCTCGAATTCGATGTCTCGATGAAAGACGTTTCGGCCTTCGTGCTCGGCGGGCATGGCGACACGATGGTGCCGTCGGTCCGCTACTCCACTGTGGCCGGCATTCCGCTTCCGGACCTTGTAGAGATTGGCTGGACCACTCAGGAGAAGCTCGACGCGATCGTGCAGCGCACCCGGGATGGTGGTGCCGAAATCGTCGGCCTGCTTAAAACCGGTTCGGCCTTTTACGCGCCTGCGACATCGGCGATCGAGATGGCCGAGGCCTATCTTAAGGACCAAAAGCGCGTGCTGCCATGCGCGGCCTATTGCGACGGAGAGTTTGGCCTGAAGGGGATGTACGTGGGCGTGCCCACCGTGATCGGCGCAGGCGGTATCGAGAAGATCGTCAACATCAAGCTCACCAAGGAAGAGCAAGATATGTTCGACACCTCGGTAAAGGCCGTCAAAGGTCTTGTAGAGGCGTGCAAGGGGATCGACGACTCGCTCGCCTGAAGCTGTGTCGATTAGATGATTATAGAACGCGCGGTTCTTTGGATCCGCGCGTTCTTTTGTTTTTCGTTGTGTTCTTTTGCATCTGCCCGGCCTTCCGCCCATGTTCGGAGTGACGCTGGTCTCAGCCGTAACAGCAAGGATAGCTGCAGGCTTTTCTGCGCCTTCTAGGTGCGATCTCGGTGTCGCCCGAGGCCATGCCTAACGGAAGTGCAGCGTCGCGCCAAAGCTTCGATTCGACACAAGCCAAAAGATAATTTTTGTGATCACAGGTAAAAATCGCGTGATCACAAATACTGCAAAAAGGTATGAAAAAGCGGCTCAGGGCGTGAAATAGGTTAAATCCCGCATCAACCTGTGGCTATACCTGTCGCAAATCACAGAAGGCGGGATATCTGCATGAACATCCACGAGTATCAGGCGAAGTCTTTGCTTCGGTCTTATGGTGCGCCGGTTTCTGACGGGCGTGTTGTTTTACGCGCGGAGGAGGCGAAGTCT
>NZ_SJEY01000014.1 GCF_004761875.1 Roseovarius aestuariivivens | reverse complement strand
CAGGGAGCGGTCGTTCATGTCCACCACGCGCCGCCAGGTGATGCGGCGGGTGTCGATGCCAAGGTCGTTGCCCCAGTAGACATGGTTGTCGATCATCGCGCTCAGAAGCGAGTGCGCCGAGGTGATCGCATGGAAATCCCCGGTGAAATGCAGGTTCATGTCCTCCATCGGCACCACCTGCGCATAGCCGCCGCCCGCGGCCCCGCCCTTCATCCCGAAGTTCGGGCCCAGAGAGGCCTCGCGGATGCAGATCATGGCCTTCTTGCCGATCCGGTTGAGCCCGTCGCCCAGACCCACCGTGGTCGTCGTCTTGCCCTCGCCCGCCGGCGTCGGGTTGATCGCCGTCACAAGGATCAGCTTGCCGTTGTCGCGGCCCTGCACCTCGTTGATGAACTCCTGGCTCACCTTCGCCTTGTCATGCCCGTAAGGCAGCAGATGCTCCCCCGGAATGCCAAGCTGATCCCCGATCTCCTGAATCGGACGCTTCGACGCCTCCCGCGCTATCTCGATATCTGACTTGTAGCTCATGACTGGTCCTTTGCTGGCCCTGACCGGGCCGGTTGCGTGATGCGCAACGCTTACAAGGCCGTGAGGGCGCGACAGGCGGGGATTCCGACATTCTGCGCGCGGGATGCGGCGAGCTGTCGCGCCGCCGTTTCATATGGGAAACGGCGCGGCCCATGGCCTATCCCGCGCCGCGCGCGGTTTCCGCGTGGACCCACGCCCGTTGGCCCGGTACATGCAGGCGCATCCGGTCGCCAACCGCAAGGCGGCCCGGCCGTTCGACCCAGGCGGTAACGCCGCGCCGGCCCTTGGCCGCAGCACGGAATGCCTTGCCCTGACCGGGGTGATCCTTCTCGATCTCGCGGGCGGGAAACTGGCACGGCAGGTTGAGCATATCGATCACAAGGCAAGTGCCGTTCTCTGCTTGTAGGCGCGACGAGGGCGTCAGGTGGCTGAAATCGTCAAGTCCTTCGACCACCATCGAGGCGCCGAGCCATTCCGGTTCGATCCGCTCCAGCCCCAGTTTTCCGGCGATCAGGGCCAGCTCTTCGGCCGACACGATGGAAAGCTGCCGCGTATTGGCGATTTCAGTGCCGCGTTTGTATTGCGTGGTCACCCGGCTGCAGGACGGGCGCGTGCGCCCGCCATGAACATCGCCTGGCAGGCCCTCCCACGTCAGGTCGATCGCATCGCTCGGGGCAGAGCGGATATCGGTCGTCTGGTCGGCAACATGGCCGAGCCAGGTGATGGTGGCGTGATACGCGGTCGGGATCAGGGCGGGCATGGAATCCTCCGGTGGCCGGTCAGCGCCACTGTCGCGGCGCGCGCCCTGCCCGTCAAACCACGAATTGTGCGGGCGGCCAGTGCCGCCGGCAAAACGATCAGACGGTCAGCGTGAAGAAGAGACGCCGGAAGGGAAAGAGCACCGAACCATCGGCGCGCACCGGATAGGCCGCATGCATCGCCTCCTCGTAGCGCTTGATCAGCGCCGCGCGTTCGTCGGGGTCAAGTTCCTGCAGCACCGGCCGGGCATAGGTGCTTTCGGTGAAACGACGCACGGGGTGACTGCCCGGTTCGGCCACAAGGCGCTGATAATATTCGGTTTCCCACATGCGGAACTGGCCCAGCCCGGACAGAAGCTGTTCGTATTTCACCGGGGCCATGACCCCGGGCGTGCCCATCTTTTCCACCCGACCCGGGAACATCTCTTCGCTCAGGCTCAGCCAGACCCGGTGCGAGGGCGCCTTGTTCTGATGTGGCAGCTGCACCGCCAGCGTCGCGCCCTTTCCCAGAAACCGCACCAGCCGCGGCATGAGCTGTTCATGCGCGCCAACCCAGTGCAGCGCCGCGTTCGAGAAGAGAAGTCCGGGCGTTTTCGCGGGATGCCATTCGGCGATATCGGCTTGACAGACGCTGTCATACCCTTTGGCGGCGCGCGCCTTGGCCAGCATCGCGGGGCTTGCGTCGACACCGATCACGGGCCGCTGGCCGGCCCGCGCGTGCAGCGCCTCGCCCAAAGCCCCGTTGCCGCAGCCCAGATCGTAAACCGCGCCCGCGCCCATGCTGCTGATCGCGTTAAGCAGGTCGAGACCGGGGCGCAGGCGCAAATCGTGGAACCGGGCGTAAGCGCCCGGGTTCCAATCCTTGCTCTTTTGGGTCGTCGTCACGTCGAGGGTTCGGGCTCCATCCCGCCGTCGCCCGCGCCGGAGGCGGGTTTCGGCTTAGTCTTCGGAATGGCGGTGACCGACGGCGTCTCGTCGTCTTTGGACGCCGCGCTGCCGCTGTCGTCGCCGGCCTCGGGCGGCTCGCCACGGATCACCCGCTCGATCTCTTCGCCGGTCAGCGTCTCGTATTCCAGAAGCCCCTGCGCCAGACGCTCCCAGTCGTCCTTGCGCTCGGTCAGGATATCGAAGGCGCGCTGATAGGCCTCGTCGATCATGCGCTTCACCTCGTCCTCGATCAGCTCCTTGGTATGCGCAGAGATCGAGAAGCCACCGGCGGCGTTGCCCATGTAACCCTCATGCGCCTGCTCGTAATCGACATTGCCGACCTTGTCGGACATGCCCCAGCGCAGCACCATGGCGCGCGCCAGGCCGCTGGCCTGCTGGATGTCGCCCGCCGGCCCGTTCGAAACCTGATCGGGGCCGTACTTGATGATCTCGGCGGCCTTGCCGGCCATCGTCATGGCGAGCTTTTCCTCGCATTCCGACTTGTGCCAGTTGAGGCGGTCTATCTCGGGCAGGCTGACCACCATGCCAAGCGCGCCGCCGCGCGGGATGATCGTGGCCTTGTAGACCGGATCGCATTGCGGAAGCGACAGACCGACGATGGCGTGCCCGGCCTCGTGATAGGCGGTCTTTTCCTTCTGATCGGGCGTCAGCACCATCGAGCGGCGCTCGGCCCCCATCATGACCTTGTCTTTGGCCTGTTCGAAATCCGTCATGGTGACAAAGCGGCGTCCCACTCGGGCCGCCATCAGCGCCGCCTCATTAACAAGGTTGGCAAGGTCAGCACCCGAAAACCCGGGCGTGCCACGCGCGATGATGCGCAGGTCCACGTCGGGGCCCAGCGGCGTCTTGCGGGCATGCACGCCGAGGATTTTCTCGCGGCCCTTGATATCGGGATTGGGCACCGTCACCTGGCGGTCGAAACGGCCGGGACGCAGAAGCGCGGGATCAAGCACGTCTTTCCGGTTGGTGGCCGCGACGATGATCACGCCCTCGTTGGCCTCGAACCCGTCCATCTCTACCAGAAGCTGGTTAAGGGTCTGTTCGCGCTCGTCATTGCCGCCGCCATAGCCCGCACCGCGGTGCCGGCCCACGGCGTCGATTTCGTCGATGAAGACGATGCAGGGCGCGTTTTTCTTGGCCTGCTCGAACATGTCGCGCACCCGAGAGGCACCCACGCCCACGAACATTTCCACGAAGTCCGAGCCGGAAATGGTGAAGAAGGGCACGCCCGCCTCGCCCGCGATGGCGCGCGCCAGCAGAGTCTTACCGGTACCCGGAGGGCCCACTAGCAGCGCGCCTTTCGGAATCTTGCCGCCAAGCCGCGAGAATTTCTGTGGGTTGCGCAGAAACTCGACGATTTCCTCAAGCTCTTCCTTGGCCTCGTCGATACCCGCCACGTCGTCAAAGGTCACGCGGCCATGCTTTTCGGTCAGCATCTTGGCCTTCGACTTGCCAAAGCCCATGGCGCCGCCCTTGCCGCCGCCCTGCATGCGATTCATGAAATAGATCCACACGCCGATCAGCAGCACGAAAGGCAGAAGCGAGATCAGGAACGTCTGGAACCCGGACTGTTCCTGCGGCTCGGCCGAAACAGGAATACCGTTTTCGATCAGGAGGTTGGTAACCTCGGCATCCTCGGGTTTGACGGTGACGTAATCGCTGCCGTCGCTGCCGCGAAAGCGCACGCTTTCACCATCGAGCGTGACCTGGGCGACGTTGCCGTCCTCGACGGACTGCACGAATTCCGAATACGGGATCGACCTGCTCTGGAGAGTGTTGCCCGATCCGCTGAACAGGTTGAAGAGCGCCAGTATCAACAGGAACAGAACCAACCAGAAGGCGATGTTTCTCGCGTTGCCCAAGGGCTTTCTCCTTACGTCATGACCGGATCAGGCCTAGCACAGGCCGGTGACCACTTAAATAGACATCCTAGATCTATCTTCAATGCGCCAGAAACGCGGCGAAGAAGTGATCTTCGTCTCTGATAAGTGTCGCCTGCCAGCCATTTCTCAACCCCGCAAGCGGCGCGGCAATGAGCCGCTGGCCCCGCCAGACCGCCGGACCGGCCGCAAGGCTTGACGCCGGAAGGCCGCTGTCGCGCCAGTCCGGACAGTTCTCCAGCCCCCCTTCGCCCAGCGCGGCGATCTCCACGCCCTGGCCCCACGGCCCCTGCAGACGCCAGCGCCCGTCCCACGGCGCCTCGGGCCGGCACCGGGCCTGCGCCACCGCCATGAACTCGCGCGAAAAGCGCAGCGTCGTTGCATCCACCGTCATCATGCAGCCGTGCAGCGTCATGTTGGTGCCACCCCGGATCGCCTCGAGCAGCAGGTCCACCGACCGGCCCCGGGGCGGGTATTCGGCACCGCTCAGCCAGTGCAGCACCTGCTGCACAAGCCGACGGGCGATGTCGCGCGGAAGGGTCCGGAAAGTAGCCCGGTCGATGATCACGTCGCCGCTCTGAAAGCGCACGCAATCCCGCGCGGCGACGAAGGCGTACCAGTAGACCGTCTCGCGCACCTCGCCCATGTGATGCGCCACGTTCGACAGCGTGCGCGCCGAGATCCCGAGCTCCTCAAGCGTGTCGAGCGCCTGTCGCACGCGCACCCGCTCGAACCCGGTGTCGCTGTTGCTCGGGTCGTCGACCCAGTCGATTTTCCGCGCGCGCAGCACACTGCGCAGATCGTCGCGCGACAGCGACAGCGCAGGACGGCAGAATTGCACCTCGTCCAGCCGCCAGTGCCGCGCCATCGCCGATAGCCCGTCAAGGCCCGCCTCGCGCGCCAGGCGCATGACGAAGGTCTCCGCCTGATCGTCGAGCGTGTGCGCCACCGCGACATGCCCGATCTCGTGCGTCCGCGCCCACTCGGCCATAAGGCCGTACCGCGCGCGCCGCGCCTTGTCGGGCAGGTTGCCCTGCCCGTCCCACCCGTCCCAGATGACCACGTCATGCGAGATATTCAGCTCCCGGCACACCATCGCCACGTGCCGCGCCTCGTCGGCGGCCTCGGGGCGCAGCCCGTGATCGACCGTCACCGCACTCACTTCCGGTCCGCCATGATCCGACCAGTCCGCCAGAAGCACGAGCAAACCCAGAGAGTCGCTGCCGCCAGAAACGCCGATGCCGAGCCGGTCAGGCCCCCGCGGCCCGAAATGCGCCGCGACCCGTTCACACAAAAGCGCCGAGCGCTCCGTCACGGACAGCTCAGCCGTTGTCGTTCCCCCTGTGCCTCGGCCACCACGTCTGCGCCGGGAAAGCGCGTGCCGACCTCCGACAGGGTGACGCAGGCCTCGTTGGTCTGGCCCAGTCGGCCCAGCGCGCGGCCCAGCAGGTAAAGCGCCTCGGCGGCCTGCGGGCCCTGCGGCGCTTCGCTGAACGTGTCGAGATAGGCGCGCGCGGCCTGGGTCTGTTCGCCCGCGGCCTCCAGCGCCTCGCCCCGCTTAAGCCCGGCCCGGCCCGACAGGGGGCTGCCGGGATAATTGCTCTGGAAAAGCTCGAACTGCTCGGCGGCGGCGATGTGCTCGCCGGCCTCGAACGCGGCCATGGCGGCATCGAAATCCGCCTGCTCGCCCACGGCAAGCTCGACCCCGCCGGTGCCTTCGAGCCCGGTATCGGTGCCGGGCAGATCCGCCGGGGCGGGCGCCGTCGTGCCCGTGGTCGTGGGCGCAACCCCGCCCAGCGTGTCGCCCGGTTCGATCTTGGTGATATCGCAGCCGGGCTCCAGCTCGCAAATGCGAAACTCCAGATCGCCCACGCGGTTGGTCCCGTCGGTCACCACCTGATCGATCCGGAACTCAAGCTGCTCGGTCTTGGCCGTCAGCCGCTGCAGTTCCGATTCGATGGCCGCCACCCGGTCGAGCACCGACCCGCCGACCGTGAGCTGTCCCGCCCCGCCCGTGGTCGAAAGCTCGCGCTTGAGCTTTTGCAGCTCGACATAGAGCACCGACAGCTCCTGCCGGATATCGGCCAGCGTCTCGGACCCGCCCTGTGCGGGGGCCAGCGCCGGCACCCCGATCATCACCATCGTCAAAATCGTCAAAACCCGGCGCATCATTCCCGCCCCTTCAGCTTAGCTTGTCGGCACCGCCGAAATGACCGTCACGGCCCGGCGGTTCTTGGCATAGCAGCTTTCCTCGCTGCAGATCTCCAGCGGGCGTTCCTTGCCATAGCTGATCACCTTGAGGCGCGCCGGGCTGACGCCCTTGCCGATCAGGTATTCCGAGACCGCGTTCGCCCGCCGCGCGCCCAGCGCGAGGTTGTATTCGCGCGTGCCCTGCTCGTCGGCATGGCCCTCGATGATGCCGTTATATTCCACATTGGTCATCAGCCACCGGGCCTGCCCGTCAAGTGTGGCCATCGCCGTCGGCGACAGGGTCGACTGGTCGACGGCGAAAAGCACCCGGTCGCCCACCGCCTGCTGGAAATAAAGCGGCGAAGTCGGATCGCTGGCGCTGCCCGCCACGACGCCGCCCGCGCCGGCGGCATTGAGATCGGTCGTGTTGCCGTCGCCGAAACGGTCCGGCTGCGAACAGGCGCTCAGCGTGAGTCCGGCCACGAGAATGAAGGTTTTGCTCAGATAGGTCATGGTTGGTTCTGCCCCACTCGGTTTTGATGGTCCTCACCGCGCCCTACCGATAGCATAGCGCGGCATTTCTTGCATATCACTTCTGCAGCGGCGACCAGGACGGATCGGACGCCCCCGTATCGGTCGGCACCTGCTTGAGGTTGCGCCCCGTGATGTCCACGGAATAAAGGCTTGCGCGGCCCTGGGCCCCTTGGGTTTCGCGGGTGAACATGATCACCCGGCCATTCGGCGCCCAGGTCGGTCCTTCGTCCAGGAACGAGGCCGTCAGAAGCCGTTCCTCGCTGCCGTCTGTGCGCATCACGCCGATATGAAACCGGCCTTTCGACTGCTTGGTGAAGGCGATCAGATCGCCGCGCGGCGACCAGACCGGCGTGCCATAACGCCCCTGCCCGAAACTGATGCGCTGCGCCTCGCCGCCGCCCGCCGGCATGATATAAAGCTGCGGCGTGCCCGAGCGGTCGGATTCAAAGACGATCCGGCTGCCATCGGGGCTATAGCTCGGCGCGGTCTCGATCGAAGGCGCGGTGGTCAGCCGCTGCGCCTGCCCCGTCCCGATATCCATGGTGTAAAGGTCGGTGTTGCCCCCTTGGGTAAGGCTATAGACAATGGTGCGCCCGTCCGGCGCAAAGCGTGGGGCGAAACTCATCGTGCCGTCGTTGCTTTCCAGCACGCGCCGCCCGGCGGTGGCCACGTCCAGCACATAGATCCGCGGAAAGCCGCTTTCGTAGCTGGTGTAAAGCACCCGGTCGCCCGAGGGCGAAAACCGCGGCGCGAGCACGATGGAAGAATTGTCGGTGAGATAGCTCACGTTGGCGCCGTCGTAATCCATGATCGCCAGCCGCTTCTGCCGCGCGTCCTTCGGCCCGGTTTCCGATACGAAGGCCACGCGGCTGTCGAAATAGGGCGCCTCGCCCGTCAGCCGTGAATAGACTTGGTCGGCGACCTTGTGCGCGATGCGCCGCCAGCCGTCGGTCGTGCCGACAAGCTGCAGGCCCTGGCCAAGCTCCTGTCCCGCGAAGACGTCATAAAGCCGGAACCGCACGATCAGCTTGCCCGCGTCGTCCACGCTGACCGCCCCCACGATTAGCGCCTGCGCGTTGATCGGCGTCCAGTCGGTGAATTGCACCGGGCTCGAAAAACTGGTGATCCGCCCGATATGCGCGCTCGCCGGGATTTCCCGAAAGAGCCCCGTGCCGGTCAGGTCCGAGGCGACGACCCTGGAAATGCGCGCGCCCCAGTCGGCGGCCGTCGTATCGTCGCCCACGAAATCGGGGATGGCGAAGGGCAGCGGTTCGATCACCCCTTCGGTGATCTCGATCCGCAAGGGGCCTTCGCGCTCCTGCGCGGTTGCGGGCAGCGCGGCGCAAAGCGCCACCATCAAGAGCCATGCCAAGCGTTGTATCATTTGATCCTCATGCTCTCGGGATTGAAACTCATCTCGATCTCGCGCCAATGGTCGTATTTCTCGGGCGGAAGGTCAAAACCCCCCGCGCCGCAGCGCAGAATCGCCCGCCGCGCCGCCTCGAAGGCCTGCCGTGCCGCGTCGCCGCTGCCGCCCTGGGCCGATAACTGCCGCACGTCGCCCGAAAGCGTGCCGTCCCGGTTCAAAGAGACCGCGACCACCACCGTCGTGCGCAGCGCATCCGAACTGAGCGAGCCGACATTCCAGCACCGCTGCACCGCCACGCGCAGCCCGTCCTTTTCGCCCGCCGTCAAGGGCGGGCCCTGCGGCGTGCCGCTTGTACCAGTGGCCCCAGCCTGTCCCAGCGCCTCGGCCAGCGCGTCGGCGACGGCGCTGTCATCGGTTTGGGGCGCTGCGGGTTGCTCAGGCTGTGCGGTCTGCGTCGGCGCGTCTTCGGACGGCGCGGGCGCGGCAGGGCGGGATCTGGGGCGCAAGGAGCGTGATGGTGCCGCCTGCTCGGCCTTTTCGGCCTCGGTCACGATCTCGGTCGTGGCTTCCTCGGGCGCGGTGGCCTCCTCGTCGGGCTGGCGTGTCTCGGCCTGCGGATCCGGCGCGCTCTCCTGCCGCTCGACCTCGTCGATGCGCACGTCCGGCTCGGGCGGTGCCATCGGTTCTGGCGCCACGCGCGGCGCCTCGCGCGCCTGCGGGCGGGCCGAGATCTCGGGCGCCAGAACCGCCACGTCCTCTTGCGGCGCGGGCGGCTCGGGCGGGGTCTCGGCAATCTCGGGCTCGGGCACCGGCGCCACGGCCTCGGGCACCGCGTCGGGCTCGGTCTGTGGCGTTGCCTCCGGCTCGGCCTGCGCCGGCGCGCTGTCGGCCTCACTGCTCAGCGTCGGGGCATCCCCGGCCTCGGGCGCCTCGGGCGTGTCGATATTGGCTACCGCCTCGGGGCGCGATTGCGGCGCGGTCAGCGCGGCATATTCCTCGGCGGAAATCGCCGTCACCTCCGTCACCTCGAACGGCAAGGGATCGGCGTTGAACGTGCCCCCGAACACCGCCCAAGCGATCAGGCCGGCATGGCCCGCCCCCGATATGATCTGTCCGGTGTTCACGGCGCCGCCGGCCTCAGCCGCCGCGCTCGTCAAGCGCGGGCCCGCCGGTGTCCGTAACCAGCCCGATATTGCCGAAGCCGCCGCGATTGAGCGCGCCCATCACCTCCATCACCTGAGCATAGGGCACGGCCCCGTCCGCGCGCAGGTAGACCCGCGTGCCATCTCGCTCGGCGGCGATCCCGCGCAGGCGCGTCACCAATTCGTCGCGCGCCACCTCGGTGGTCTGGATCATCACCACGCCCTCGGCGGTCAGCGTCACGGTCAGCGGCTCTTCCTCCTCGCCCGGCAGCGCGTTTGCCGCCGTCCTCGGCAGCTCCACCGGCACGCCCACGGTCATCAGCGGCGCTGCCACCATGAAGATGATCAAAAGCACCAACATCACGTCCACGAAGGGCGTGACGTTGATCTCGGACATGGGCCGCGACCGGCCCCGGCCCCGCCGGCGGCGTCCACCGCTCTCGGCTTTCTGCATGACGCCCGCGCCCATTTAAGCCACGCCTCGCTTAGCGCGAAACCGCGGATCGACCCTGTCCGGGTCGGCATGGGCCCTGCGAATGCGTCCGGGCCACGGCTGGGATGTAAAGTTGCGCGCCATGACTCAACTGTCCAGCTGGCGGCTGAGGATGGTGGCGAACTCGTCGGCGAAGGCCTCGTAATTGGCCACGATCCGGTCGGCATCCGCGCTCAGCTTGTTGTAGAAAATGACCGCCGGAATGGCGGCGAGCAGCCCCAGCCCCGTGGCCAGAAGCGCCTCGGCGATGCCCGGCGCCACGACGGCGAGGTTGGTGTTCTGCTGCTCGGCGATCTCGATAAAAGCGTTCATGATCCCCCAGACCGTACCGAAAAGCCCGATGAAGGGCGCGGTCGAGCCGACCGTGGCCAGAACCTGCAGCCCCGATTGCAGCTTTTCGCTTTCCTTGACGATGGCCACATCCATGCTGCGGTCGATCCGCGCTGTCGCCCCGGCAATCAGCCCGCCATCGTTGCGGTGGCTGCGCCGCCATTCCATCATGCCGGCGGCAAAGACCCGCTCGGACTGCCCGTCCGGGTCCGGGCCGATCTCGTCGAAAAGCTCGTCCAGAGGATCGCCGGACCAGAACCGCCGGTCAAAGACCTCGGCCTCGGTGCGGGCCTTGCGGTACATGAGGATCTTCTGGATGATGATCGACCACGCCCAGAAGGACGCGACGATCAGCATCAGCATCACCAGTTTGACGATGAGGGTGGCGCGCGCGTATAGCGCCCACAAAGAGAAATCCATCTCCTGCGCCACTGCGAGGGTTTCTGCTTCCATATGCCTGCTCTTCCGCCTGCGGACCTGTTTTTTCGGCCCTTTGCGGGCACGCTATCCGAATTGGGGGCCGAAAGCCAATAACAACAGGGAGAGACGCGCCGTTTGCGCAGAATTAATGCACGATCCGGCGGATATTCGCCGGCAGGCGCGCCGGATGGCCAGTCTCCGACAGGCACACGATGGTCACCACGGCCGAGAAGAGCATGTCGCCGCCGCGCCAGACCTCCTGCGCCATCACCAGCCGTGCGCCGGTCACCGACTGCGCGACGGTGCGCACCTCCAATACATCGTCAAAGCGCGCCGGCTGATGGTAATCGGCCTCCACCCGCCGGACGGCGAAGACCACGCCGTCGCGGGCACGCATTTGGTTCTGGTCAATGCCCAGCTCGCGCACCCAGTCCGAGCGCGCGCGCTCGATGAACTTCAGGTAATTCGCATAATAGACGATCCCCGCCATGTCGGTGTCTTCATAATAGACGCGGATCGGAAAACGGTGGGTCATGCCCCTCCTCATAGGCGCGACGCCGGGCCAGGACAATCCCCGGCGTCCTCCAGGCAATAAAGTGCCCGACCTTACGGCGCGGACGGCCCGCCGGACCCGCCCGAGGCCGCGGCCAGCGGGTAGGCGGCCAGCACGTCGTAAAGCGGCCCGTCCGGCGTCAGGGTCGAGCGGTAAAGGCAGACGCGGTCGACGGCGTAGGGCCCCGCGCGCAGCGCCGCCATCTCGGCCAGCCACCGGTCAAGCCGGGGATCCCCGGCCACGCGCGGACCGAACCGGGCCAGCGTCACGTGCGGACGGAACCGGTCACGCGGCAGATCCACCCCCGCCGCAACCGCCGCCCCGCGCACCTTGTCGCGCAGCGCACGCAGCGCCGGCGTGCGCGTCACCGCGGCCCAGGCCAGCCTGGGGCGCGCACGGCCCCTCACCTCGACCCCGTCGAAAGAGATCGCCGCCCCGGGCAGGGTCATCTCCTCCAGCGCGGCGTGCAGCGCCTCGGCCACGGTCTTGGGCTGCTCGTCCAGAAAGGCCAGCGTCAGGTGCAGGTTGTCCTCCGGCACCAGCCGGCCGAGATCGAGCTGCGCCTGCACGTCCTCCAGTACCGCGACCGCGTCCTCGCACAGCGGAAGTCCCAGGAAAAGCCGCATGCCCCGCGCCCGCGGCTCAGATCTGCGCCACCCGCGCCGCAAGACGCAGCGCGTGGCTCGGATCCTGCGCCACCGCCGGCATCACCGGGTCGTACCCCGCCCGGATCACCGCGCCGATATCGGGCCGCAGGATCACCCTGCCCTCGGGCGCGCGGGCCAGCACCGACCGCTCGGTAAAGGCGGTGTCGGACCACAGCACCACGGTCTGGGCCGCCTGCGCCAGCGCCAGCGTCTCGGCGGGCACTTTCGACATTTCCTCGTCCATGCGCACGAAGACGAAACTGGCCTTGATCGCGCCCGCCTCGTCGAACCGGAAGATCCGGTACTGGTTGGCCTCCGCCGCCTTGAGCCGCGCCACCAGCGGCGCGAGATCCGGCACCAGCCGGTCGAGATCGGGCACCTCCAGAAGCTCGTCCCACTCCCGGAAGAAGAAGACCATGAGGTTCACGCCCAGTTCCGGGTCTGTCTCGGCCATCTGGTGCCCGGCCATCAGCACCACCGCCTCCAGCGCGCCCTTGACCGTCTGAAGCGTCGCGTCATCCGTGCCAAACACCACCGGCACGATGGGCCGCCCCCAGCGCGCGAAAAGATAGGACCCGTCCGCACGCGTGAAAAGCGCCTCGACATCTTCGGGAGAGATCAGATCAGCCATGGCGGAGGGCTACCGCAGCGCAGGCCCCACGCGCAAGCCCCGCCACGCGGCTCAGCCGCCCGAGCCGGGCCGGATCAGCCCGGAAAAGCCTGCAACCGCAAGAAGGGCAAGGAACCAGCCCAGCGCGATATGAAGCCACAGGTACACCCGCGCCCAGGCCGCGACCCGCTCGTCCGGCACCCAGAAATCCTGCACTTCAAGGTCCACTACAGGCACCAGCGTGTCGAGCGAATAGAGCAACCCGTTGAACTTCGGATACCCCGCCGCCTCGGGCTGATCGAGGTAACAGACCAGCGTCGAGGCGTGATCCGCCCGCCTCTCGCCTGTGTCCGCGCATTGCGCCCATTCCGGGCTGCGCAGAACGAAGGCATTGTTGGGCTTGAAGGCGTCACGATCATACGCTGCCGAGAACACCACGAATCCGACGAGCCAGAACACCGCCAGCCCTGCCAAGGCCTGTAGGGGGCGATGACCATAGGCGAGCAGAAGCCAGAGAGCGCCGTCGCGCAGCCACGGCAGCGGGCAGAGCATTTCCCGCCACGTGCCTTCAGTCGCGCGTCGGAATCGTGCGCGCGCGACCGCGCGCTGCCGTTCCTCCTTGGCGATCAGCACCTTGCGGGCGTCCTCCACATGCCCCATCTCGCGCAAAACCTTGGCACACTGCTCCCACGGCTGCGGCCAGAAATCATGGCCGTACTTTTCGGGCGATTGCAGATCCAGCCAGCGGATCCGCTCTTCTGCGCTGATCCCCTTGCCCGTGAACGCGCCATAGCGACAACGATTGAGCAGCAGATCGCCTGCCCCCGGCCAGCAGGCGGGATCGTCAGCGATGTGCCCTAACTCCGTCGCGTTCAAGCCGAGCGCGCCCTTGGCATCGCTGCCCTCCCGCCAAAAGAAAGCGCCCGCCACCCACGCACCATCGGCACTGAGCGCCCTGCCCCCCTCATTCTTGAACCGCCCGCCCTCACAGTCTAGATCACCGTCGATCCGCGCCCGCAACAGCCGCACCTCTCCATGAGCTTCAAAACCCCTACGCAAGTTAACGTTACCTTGCGCCTCAAGGCCGTCGGCATTGAGCGCGTCGCCGCCTGCGTTTTCGAACCGCCCCCCCTCACAGTCGAAGTCCCCGCCGATCCGAGCGCGCAAGAAGCACAACTCGCCTGTGGCCCGCACCCCGCGCAGAAAAATAAAACCTAGAACCTCCAGCCCGTCGGCTTGGAGCCCGGGCAGGTGCGAATCCTCCAAGCTCAAGGTCCGTATCCGCGCGCCGCGCAGCGCCGGCACATGCTCGAATCGGCAATTCGCCAGCAAAAGGTCATGTTCTAGCTGGCACCCTTGAAGGTCGAGTCCGGGCGTCGTCACTTGTATAAGAGGATCCGCCTGCCCGTCGCTGACGATCAGCGCCGCAGCGATCTGCAGCCCGTGCTCATGAAGCCGCAGCCGTTTGCTCCCCGGCGCGCCCAGCGCAAGATACCGGATGAGACTTGCCCGCACCTGCCGATCCTCCCCAGCCTCCACCCCCGGCAGCATGCCATCGCCCAGCGCGGTCACACGCCCCGTCCGCAGCCCCCGCACGACTGCCCGTTCCGCAGACGTAAGGTTCCAGAACCTCGGCCGGCTCACGTGCCACCTTCGAACAAATCGCTCTGCCCCGGTGCCTTGGGCGCCGCCATCCCCAAATGCGCCCAGGCGCGGGCCGCCAGCATCCGCCCCCTCGGCGTACGCTGAATGAGCCCCTGTTGCAGCAGATACGGCTCGATCACCTCTTCGAGCGCGTCGCGGCTCTCGCTCAGCGCGGCGCTCAGTGTTTCGATGCCCACCGGCCCGCCCTGATAGGCCTCGGCGATCAGCCGCAGGTAGCGCCGGTCGGCCCCGTCGAGGCCCAGGTGATCCACCCCGAGTCGCGTCAGCGCGCCGTCGGCCAGATCCCGCGTGATTCGCCCGTCGCCCTCGACCACCGCGAAATCCACCACCCGGCGCAAGAGCCGCCCGGCGATGCGCGGCGTGCCGCGCGCGCGCCGCGCGATCTCGCGCGCGCCGTCCTCCTCCGCCGGCACCCCCAGCTTGCGCGCATTGCCCGACACGATCCGGTGCAGCTCGTCCTCGGTGTAGAACTGCAGCCGCGTCGGGATGCCGAACCGGTCGCGCAGGGGTGTGGTCAGCAGGCCCAGCCGCGTCGTCGCCCCCACCAGCGTAAAGGGCTGCAATTCTATGCGCACCGTGCGCGCCGCCGGCCCCTCGCCGATCACCAGATCCAGCTCGAAATCCTCCAGCGCGGGGTAAAGCACCTCTTCCACCGCCGGGTTGAGCCGGTGGATCTCGTCGATGAACAGCACGTCGTTGCGTTCAAGATTTGTCAGGATCGCCGCCAGATCGCCGGCCTTCGCCAGCACCGGGCCAGAGGTCATCCGGAACCCCACGCCAAGTTCGCGCGCCATGATCTGCGCCAGCGTCGTCTTGCCCAGCCCCGGGGGCCCATGAAAGAGCGTGTGATCCATCGCCTCGCCCCGCTGACGGGCCGACTGGATGAACACCCGCAGGTTGGCGCGCGCCTCGGCCTGGCCGATGAAATCGTCAAGGCTCTGGGGCCGCAGCGCGCGGTCCGCGTCCTCGGGCAGCGGATCGGGCCGCAGGGTGGGATCGGGATCGCTCATATGCCCGCCCTCATCCCTTTGGCGCCAGCAGTTTCAGCGCCGCGCGGATCAGCGTCGCGGTATCGGCCTCGGCCTGCGCGCCCGCCGCCTGGGCGACGGCCCCGGCCGCCTCGCCCGGGCCGTAGCCCAGATTGGTCAGCGCCGACAGCGCCTCGGCCTGCGCCGCGCCACTCGGCGCGGGCGGGGGCGCGGGTGCGGCCACTGCCGGCTCGATCACCGCGTCATCGCCCACCGGCGCGGGTGTCGTCGCAGCGGCCGCCCCCATCGCCATCACCTCTGGCGCCTTGTCCTTCAGCTCGTTGACCACGCGCTGCGCGGTCTTCGGGCCGATCCCCTTGGCGGCCTTCACCGCCGTCACGTCGCCCAGCGCGATCGCGCGGCCCACGCCCTCGGGGCCCAGCGTGCCAAGAATGGCCAGCGACGCCTTCGCGCCGACACCCTGCACGCTCATCAAAAGGCGATGCCACTCCTTTTCGGCCAGCGTCGGGAACCCGTAAAGCTGCAGCAAATCCTCGCGCACCAGAAGATCGGTATAGAGCGCCACCGCCTCGCCCGGGCCGGGCAGAGATGCCAGCGTACGGTCCGAGCAATAGACGAGATAGCCGACGCCCCGCACATCGATCAGCACGTGATCCGCGCCGCGATAATCGAGCCGGCCCGCGATCCGCCCGATCATGCCCGCCTCCTCGCCGGCGGGGCCCCGCGAAGGCCGTGATGCGCGTGACAAATGGCAATGGCCAGCGCATCGGCGGCGTCCGGCCCGGCCAGATCGACCCCGGGCAGCTGCACGCGCACCATGTGGGCGACCTGCGCCTTGTCCGCATGGCCGACGCCCACCACCGTCTTTTTCACCGTGTTGGGCGCGTATTCCCCCACCGTAAGCCCGAACTGCGCGGGCACCAGAACCGCGATGCCGCGCGCCTGCCCCAGTTTGAGCGTGCCCGCCCCGTCCTTGTTCACGAAGGTCTGTTCCACCGCCGCCGCCTCTGGCGCAAAGCGCGTCAGGATCTCTGTCAGCGCGGCGTGCAGGTCAAGCAGCCGGGCGGACAACTCGCCGGCGCCGGTTTTCACGATCCCGTTGGCGACATGGCTCAGACGGCTGCCCGCCACGTCGATCACGCCCCAGCCTAGGTTGCGCAATCCGGGATCTATCCCGATCACCCGCATCTTGTCTGCCCGCCCTTGTCGACTTGTTGTTGACCAAGGGCTAGCACGAAACGGGAACAAACACCAAGCGGAATGCGCGGGCCAAATGGCCCGCCGGGGGCCGTGGACCGACGCGCCGCCGCCGCACCCGGTCGCGCGGTCCGGGCGGGGCGGCAACGCATGCAAAAACTGCATAAGGACTATGCAGAAATCACGGCTTGCCCGGGCCGCGTGCCACTTCTATGTGCCGTTGACAAAAGAATTTCTGAACATTCGATCAAAAAAGGACCAAGACAATGGCTGTCTTCGAGACGAACCGCACGACGGGCGACATGGGCACCGGTTTGGGCCGCATGATGCGCAGCGCCGTCGCCGCCGTTCTGGCCTGGAACGACGCGCGCGTGACGCGCAAGGCGCTGTCGCGCCTGTCGGACCGTGAACTGGACGATATCGGCCTCAACCGCGGCGATATCGAGCGCATCCGCGCCTGAACGCGACGGGACACGCTCCCGGACAAAACGGAATAAGGCGGCCCCTAGGGTCGCCTTTTTTCATGCAAAAGCCCTGCACGGGACCAACGTGCAGGGCGTTTTGGCATATGGCGAGACATCTGGTGCGCAATCCGGATGGAGGGTCCCGGTGCAAGCGCGGTGTGCAATCCTGTATCTTCGGGACCGTGCCGGCCGGATCCGGCTTAGTAAAGAAGCGGGCGCAGCTTTTCTGCCACCGCGGCGGTGACCGGATCTTTCTGCATCACATAGGCGCCGGCCTGCTCGATGACCGTGCCGCTGCTAAGCGCGGTGACGCGCTGTTCGTAGGTGTCGGTGCCCAGCCCGGCCAGGATCATCGCCTTGAACAGGAAGAAGCCGCCAATCAGGAACAGCAGGCCCTGCAGCGGCACGCTGCGCTTGATGCGCTTGGGGCGGAACACGATCAGGCCGTCATTGGTCACCTTGGCGGAGTAGCCCTGCGCAAGGCGCGTGCGGTTGCGGTCGATCTTCTTGAGGCGCGAGTCGAAAGTGTCAAATGCGTTGGTCATGGCAGCGTCCTTTGATGTCTCGTTTCGTCTGTTTGCGTGCCCCCGCCGCTTGAAGATTTTTTTAGGTCTGAAATGTGGCAGCAATTGGGCAGGCGCCCCAAAAAAGCTGGGTTTCCACTTATTTTGAGCCAAATTTATGAAGCATTAGCGTCGTCCAGTCGCCAATCTCCTGGCGTGAGACAAGACTGTTTCCTGCCGCGATATAGTGCTCACAAACCTCGTCAGCCTGCTCGTTCAAAATGCCCGAAAGAATCACATTTCCGCCCTCTTTCAGGGATCCGGTGATTCCCTCCGCCAAGGCAATGAGCGGCCCCTTAAGGATATTGGCGAAGATCAGACCATAGGGCGCCGCCGCCGCGAGGTCCGGATGATCGAGGCCCTCGGCCACCAGACAGTGCACATGCTCCGACAGGCCGTTGGCCCCGGTGTTCACCTCCGCCACCTCGATCGCCACCGGGTCGATGTCGCTTGCCAGGATCCGCGCGCCGGGCCAGATCCGGGCCGCCGCCATGGCCAGCACCGCCGTCCCGCAGCCGAGATCGAGCACCGCCTCTGGCGCGCCGCCCGTGCTCACGAGCTTGTCCAGCGCCAGAAGACAGCCCTGCGTGGTGCCGTGATGCCCGGTGCCAAAGGCCATCGACGCCTCGATCAAAAGCGGCTCCATCCCCTCGGGCACCTTGTCGGCGTCATGGCTGCCATAAACGAAGAACCGTCCGGCGGTCACGGGGCTCAACTCGCGCCGCACCTTGGCGACCCAGTCGGTCTCGGGCAGTTCGGAGACCACGAAATCCTTCGCCCCGTGGATTTTCGCCAGCAAGGCAAGCCCGGCCAGATCCGGCGCGCCCTCGAAATACCCGCCCACTTCCCAAAGGCCCGAGCCGTCTTCCAACTCGAAGACACCGACGCCGGTGGGCGCGGGCTCCAGCGCCTCAAGCGCCTCGCCAAGCGCCTCGGCCGCGTCCTTGCCGGTCAGGGTGGTCAATGCGGTGAAAGTCGGCATGCCGGCTCCTCTCTAATCAGGGGTCTATTCGGCGGGGGCCGGCTCCGGCCCGCTCAGGATGGTCTCATGCCCCGGCACCGGGTGGCGCGGGATCAGGAGCGCCAGAAGAAAAGACACCGACGCCATCCCTGCGGCCAGCACGAACACCGCCACCGGCGAGACCAGCCACAGATATCCCAGCGACGCGGGCAGGAACACGGCGGCGATATGGTTGATGGTAAAGGCCACGGCCGCGGTGGGCGCGATGTCACCCGGATCGGCGATCTTCTGAAAATAGGTCTTGAGCGCGAGCGCCAGCGCAAACAGCAGGTGATCGACGACGTAGAGCGCGGCGGCCAGCACGACACCCCAGCCGAACATGTAGATGCCGCCATAGGCCAGAAAGACCAGCGCCAGCCCGGCATATTCAAAGAGCAGCGTCGCGCGTTCGCCATAGACATGCACGGCCCGCCCCATGATCGGCGCAAACACCATATTGGCGACAAGGTTGATCAGATAAAGCGCCGTGACCTCATGCACCGCAAAGCCGAATTTCTCGACCATCATGAAGCCCGCGAAGACAATGAAGATCTGCCGCCGCGCACCGGCCATGAATTGCAGCGCATAATAAAGCCAATAGCGCCGCCGCAGCACCATCCGCTTGATCTGCGGGTTTGGCGCTTCGAACTGCGGATAGGCAACAAAGCAGAAAAGCGCGGCCAGCACAGTGAACCCGCCCGCGATCACGTAGACAGTATTATAGCTCAGATCGAGCGTCTCCCACGTCATCACGATCAGCACATAGGCCACCAGTGTCGCGGCAGACCCTGCCGCCACCAGCCAGCCCAGCATTTGCGGCGCGCGCAGCTTGTCGATCCACTGCAATTGCAGGCTCTGGTTCACAGTCTCGAAATAGTGAAACCCGATGGAACTCAGCATCGTCACCATCAGAATCCCGCCGAGGCTCGGGAACTGCGCGGTGATCGCCGTCGCCACGCCCAACAGCACAAGCGAGACCAGCGCCAGCACCTGCTCGCGCACGAAGATGATGATGGCAATGACACCAATCGCCAGGAACCCGGGGATCTCGCGCACGGTGTGCAGCCATCCGATATCCGAGCCATCGAACTGCGCCGCCTCAATCACGAAGTTATTGAGCAGCGCCGACCACGTCGCAAAGGCCACCGGCATCGCCGCCGCCATGACGAAGAGAAGCGCAATGGGCCGCCGCCAGAACGGCAGCTCTCGCGCATGGGACAGGGGCACTGTGCGGCTCATATGCGTCCCTTACGCCCAAAGCCCCGCCTTGGCGAGAGGCCCCGCACCGGGCGCCACCCGGAAAATTCAAAATTTTCCGGAGCGGAATTTTTCAAAAATTCCGCTCCCGCCCGGTCTGATCTTGATCAAGGCAGGCCCGCATCGCAGCGGCTAGACCCCCGGGAAACCACCGCCCGAGGCCCAGACATGGATATCATCCCGCTCCTCGACCGTATCGGAGAGACCCCCGCCGCCGCCCTTCTGGGCTTGCTCACCGGCCTCATCTTCGGCGTCGCCGCCCAGCGCTCGCGCTTCTGCCTCCGCGCCGCCTGCGTGGAGTTCGCGCGCGGCCAACTGGGTGACCGACTCGCGGTCTGGCTGCTGACCTTCTCGACAGCGCTCGTGTGGGTTCAGGGCGCACAGGCGCTGGGGCTCTTCCGCAGCGCCGACGCGCGCATCCTCGCAATCCCCGGAAGCTGGTCCGGCGCGGTGATCGGCGGGCTCCTCTTCGGCGTCGGCATGATCCTCGCGCGCGGCTGCTCGGGGCGGCTTCTGGTTCTGGCGGCCACGGGCAACCTGCGTTCCGTGGTCTCGGGGTTGGTCTTCGCGGTGGTGGCGCAGATGTCGCTGGCAGGCTGGCTCGCGCCCGCGCGCAACGCGCTCGCTGGTCTCTGGATCACGACCGGCGGGCAGAATGTGAACCTTCTGACCGTCGCCGGCCTGCCGCAGATCTCCGGCCTCTTTTTCGGCCTGACCTGCGCTCTCGTCGCGCTGGCCCTCGCCTTTCACAACCGCATCGGTCTCTCACGGCTGGTCTTTGCCTCGGGCGTCGGGTTTGCCGTCGCCGTTGGCTGGGTCGCCACCTTCACCCTGGCCCAGGCCGCGTTCGAGCCGGTCGCGGTGACCTCCGCCACCTTCACCGGCCCCTCTGCCAATACGCTGATGTTCTTCCTGGACCGCGCCATGGTGCTGAATTTCGATATAGGCCTCGTGCCGGGCGTCTTCCTGGGCGCGTTCGCGGCCTCGTGGCTCGCGGGCGAGTTCCGCTTTCAGGGGTTCGAGGACGAGGCCAATATGCGCCGCGCCATGACCGGAGCGGCCTTCATGGGCTTCGGCGGCATGCTGGCGGGCGGCTGCGCCATCGGCAACGGCGTGACCGGCGGCTCGGTCTTCGCTGGCACTGCGTGGCTGGCACTTTGCGCGATGTGGGCCGGGGCGGTCGTCACGGATTTCCTCGTCGATCAAAAGCACCGTCTCGTGACCGCCTGAGCGCAAAGCGTTAACGCCCGGCCCGGCCTCCAAGTCTCGCGCGTTCGGTGTACGGACGGTGTACAGGGTGTGTACGCATGTCATATCGCACTTTCGGGCCTCAGAGACGTGATTAACACCCCGCACGATGCTCAGTAGAAACTCTGCGGATCGATATCCACCGACAGCCGGAACTGCGCAGATCCCCTGACCGGCGCGATCCACTTCGCCAGCGCCCCCTGCAGCGCCACGCCCTTGGGCGCCTTCACCAAAAGCCGTACCCGGTGCCGCCCCCTCACCCGCGCAATCGGCGCCGGGGCAGGGCCAAAAACCTGCGCGCCTACCGCCCTTATAGGTCCGTCATTCCGCGCCAAAAGCGCCCCGATATCAAAGGCTTCCTGCATATCCGTCGAGGACAGGATCAGCCCTGCCATGCGCCCGAAAGGCGGCACGCCCGCCGCCTGCCGCTCGGCGGCTTCGGCCCGCCAGAACCCTTCCTCGTCGCCCGACAGTATGGCCCGGATCACCGGATGTTCGGGCTGAAACGTCTGCAAAAGCGCCGTGCCGGGCTTTTCCACCCGCCCCGCGCGCCCCGCCACCTGCCGCATAAGCTGAAACGTCCGCTCCGCCGCGCGCAGGTCAGAGCCCTGCAAACCAAGGTCCGCATCGATCACCCCTACCAGCGTAAGTCTTGGAAAATTATGGCCTTTCGCCACCAGCTGCGTGCCGATCACGATATCCGTATCGCCCTCCGCGATCTCCGCGATCTGCGCCTTGAGGGCCCGCGCCGACCCAAACATGTCCGAACTCAGCGTCGCGATCTTCGCCTCCGGGAAAACCTCCGCGGCCTCCTCGGCCAGCCGCTCCACCCCCGGCCCAACGGCAGCCATCTTGCCCTCCACCTCGCAGGCCGGACACACCTCTGGCAGCGGCTGCGTCTCGCCGCATTGATGGCACATCAGCCGCTTCAGGAACCGATGCTCGACCATGCGCGCGTCACAATGCGGGCACCCCACCTGGTGCCCGCAGGCCCGGCAGATGGTGACAGGCGCGTAACCCCTTCTGTTCAAAAAGAATAACACCTGCTCGCCCTGCGCGATCCGCGCCTCGGCGGTGCGCCGTAGCGTGGGCGAAATCCAGCGGTTCGAAGGCAGAGTTTCGGCCCGCATATCCACCGCGCGCAACTCCGGCATCACCGCAGGGCCGAACCGCGCGGTCAGATCCAGCCGCGTGTACTTGCCGGCTTCGGCATTGGCCCATGTCTCCAGGCTCGGCGTGGCCGAGGCCAGGACCACCTGCGCGCCGCACAGACTGGCCCGCAAAACGGCCATGTCGCGGGCATTGTAGAGCACGCCATCCTCTTGTTTATACGACGTGTCATGCTCTTCATCGACCACGATCAGCCCCAGGTCGCGGAACGGCAAAAAGAGCGCCGAGCGCGCGCCCACCACCACGTCACAGCCGCCCTGCCCGACCATCTTCCAGATCCGCCGCCGCTCGGTCATCGTGGCCCCCGAATGCCACTCGGCGGGCATCGCCCCGAACCGCGCCTGCATCCGGGTCAGAAACTCGGGCGTCAGCGCGATTTCCGGCAAAAGCACAAGCGCCTGCCGCCGTTGCCTTAACGTCTCGCTAACCGCTTCGAGATAGACCTCCGTCTTGCCCGATCCGGTCACCCCCCGCAGGAGTGTTGCAGAAAACGTCCCCGATCTGATCTTGTCACGCAACGCATCCGCCGCCACCGCCTGATCTTTGGTCAAATCGGTGTACGCATACCCCGGATCGAGCCGCGGAAACGGCGTGTCGCGCGGCGTGTCTTCCTCTCGCACGACACCCTGCTTGACCAAGCCCTTGACCACGGAGGACGTCACCCCGGCCATCTCGCTCAGCTCTTTGAGCGTAAAGGCCAGCCCGCCATACTCCTCCAGCGTCGCCAGCACGCGCGTCCGCGCGTCGGTCACCCGGTCGGGCTTGCCCTCGCCCAAGCGGTAAATCTTCTGCATAGACGGCGGGTCGCCCAGGCCCGGCGCGCGGGTGGCCAGCCGCAGCATCGCCGACATGGGCGTCAGGGTGTAATCCCCTGCTTTCTCAAGGAAATTCCGCATCTCGTCGCGCATCGGCGCCACGTTCAGCGCCCGGATCACCGACCGGATCTTCGCGCGGTCGTAATCCCCCTTCCCCGGACCCCAGACCACGCCCAGAACCTTGCGCGGCCCCAAAGGCACCTCGACGAACGCGCCAAGGTGACAGCCGCCCTCGGGCGCTTTGTAATCCAGCACGCGGTCCAGCGGCTGCGTGGTCAGAACGCCCACCAGCTGCCCTGTGTCAAAGAAATCGGCACCGGTGAAGGACAAGGGAACTCCTGTGCAAAAGGGCGCAAAGGTGAGGGGTTTCGGCACCGCACTCTATGGGGTAAACGCGAGGGGAAGAAACCCCATCCCGCGCAAGAAGGGCAAGCCCCATGAAGTTTTTCGTAGACACCGCCGAGGTCGACGCCATCCGTGAACTCAACGAGCTCGGCATGGTCGACGGCGTGACCACCAACCCCTCGCTGATCCTGAAATCGGGCCGCGATATCCTCGAAGTCACCAAGGAAATCTGCGACATTGTCGAAGGTCCGGTCTCGGCCGAGGTCGTGGCATTGGAGGCCGACCAGATGATCGAGGAAGGCCGCAAGCTGGCCAAGATCGCGCCCAACATCGCGGTCAAGGTGCCGCTCACCTGGGACGGGCTCAAGGCCTGCAAGGTGCTCTCGGGCGAGGGCAACATGGTCAACGTGACGCTCTGCTTTTCCGCCAATCAGGCCCTTCTGGCGGCCAAGGCCGGGGCCACGTTCATCTCGCCCTTCATCGGGCGTCTCGATGACATCAACCTCGACGGAATGGAGCTGATCGCGGACATCCGGCAGATCTATGACAATTACGGCTTCGAGACGCAGATCCTCGCCGCCTCTATACGCACGGTCAATCACGCGCATCAATCGGCCATGATCGGGGCGGATGTGATGACCGCGCCACCGGACGTGATCAAAAAGATGGCCGCGCACCCGCTGACCGATAAGGGCTTGGAAACCTTTTTGAAAGACTGGGAAAAAACAGGGCAGAAAATCCTGTAAGGGCGTGCTATAAGACCCAAAAAAACCGAGGCACAGATGAGCACGAAGCCCCTGATGAACGATATGCTGCGCGAAAAGATCATCGCGCAGCCCGATGTAATCCTTGAGGATCAAGATCTTATGCGCGCGCTCATCGCGGCGAACGAACGCGCGATGGGCAACAATATCGTCGATCTGCGCGGCATTGCGATGGAACGGCTCGAAGCGCGCCTCGAACGTCTCGAAGACACCCACCGCAGCGTGATCGCAGCGGCTTACGAGAACCTCGCCGGCACCAACCAGGTGCACCGGGCGATCCTGCGGATGCTCGATCCGGTGGAATTCGAAAGCTTCCTGCGCGATCTCGGCGGTGACGTCGCCACCATCCTGCGCGTCGACTGCATCAAGCTTGTGCTCGAGTCGGTCCAGAACGATGACGACCCGGCGGTCAAACGACTGGGCGACGTTCTGTCCGTCGCCGAACCTGGCTTCATCGCTCGCTACCTTACGTCGGATCGCGCCGGTCCGGTCCGGCAGGTGACGCTGCGCCAGATCAGCGAAGGCGATGCGCGGATCTACGGCCGCGAGGCAGAGTTCATGCGCTCCGAGGCGTGCCTGCTTCTGGATTTCGGTGAGGACCGCCTGCCCGGCCTTCTGGTCATGGGGGCCGAGGACCCGCATCAGTTCAGCCCCCAGCAAGGGACCGATCTTCTGGCCTTTTTCGCGGGTATCTTCGAAAGGGCCATGCGCCGCTGGCTGGCATGATCTCGATTGCCGCCCGCGACGCGCTGTCGAAGTGGCTTGACCATCAAAAGGCGCTGCGCGGGGCCTCCGATAACACGATCGACGCCTATTCCCGCGATGTGGCCGGGTTTCTCGCTTTCATGACCGAACATAGCGGTGCGGCACAGGGCCTTGCTGCGCTGGCCCGCATTGAGGTGTCGGACATGCGCGCGTGGATGGCCTTCACCCGCGGCAAGGACGTGGGCCCCCGCAGCCTCGCGCGCAAGCTCTCGGCGGTCAAAAGCTTCTATCGCTGGCTGGCCGAGCGCGAGGGTTTCGATCCTTCCGCCGTACTCTCGGCGCGTGCACCCAAATATCAGCGCAAGCTTCCCCGTCCGGTCACGCCTGACGCCGCCCGAGACGTGATCGAAACGCTGGACATGCAGCACGCCAAGCCCTGGATCTGCGCACGCGACCAGGCGGTGGTCACGCTGCTTTACGGCTGCGGTCTGCGCATCTCCGAAGCATTGGGCCTGAAAGGCCGCGACCTGCCGTTGGGCCACAGCCTGCGGATTACCGGCAAGGGCGGCAAGGAACGGGTGGTGCCGGTCATCGCGCCGGCCATCGCGGCGGTGGAGCGCTACCTGCATCTCTGCCCCTACCCGGTCGAGCCAGACGCGCCCGTGTTTCGCGGCGTGCGCGGCGGCGCGCTGTCGCCACGCGCGGTGCAACAGGTGATGGCGCAGGTGCGCGCGCAGCTTGGCCTGCCCGCGACGGCAACACCTCACGCCATGCGCCACAGCTTCGCCACCCATCTGCTCAACGCCGGCGGCGACCTGCGCGCGATCCAGGAACTTCTGGGCCACGCGTCGCTGTCGACGACACAGGCCTACACAGCGGTGGACAGCGCACGGCTCATGGATGTCTACCGCCGCGCCCATCCCAAAGCCTGATTGCCTTCCGCCGGGAATTGTACCAAGAGACCGCCCATGACACGCGAATTGAAGGCCTTGCTCGTCCACCTCCTCACCGCCACCGGTGCGGTTTTCGCCATGCTGGCGATGCTGGCGGCGGTCGAGGAAAAATGGAGCCTGATGTATCTCTGGCTCGTGGTGGCCTTCGCCGTGGACGGGATCGACGGGCCGCTGGCGCGGAAATACCACGTCAAGCACAACGCCCCGCAGTTCGACGGAATCCTACTGGATCTCATCATCGACTACCTGACTTACGTGTTCATCCCGGCTTTTGCGCTCTTCAAATCCGATCTTCTGCCGGGCTGGACAGGCTGGGTCGCGATCATTCTGATCACCTTTGCCAGTGCGATGTATTTCGCCGATACCCGCATGAAAACCAAGGACAACTCCTTTTCCGGCTTTCCAGGATGCTGGAACATGCTGGTGCTGGTGCTGTTCGCGATCGAGCCGAATTTCTATGTTTCTCTCACGCTAGTGACCCTGCTGGCGATGGCGATGTTCCTGCCGCTCAAATTCGTCCACCCTGTGCGTACGGAACGCTGGCGGACGGTCACGCTGCCGGTGGCCTTCGCCTGGACATTTTTTGGCGGCTGGGCGGCCTGGGTCGATTTCCACCCCGAAAGCTGGGCCCATTGGGGGCTCGTCGTAACCAGCATCTACCTCACGCTGGCCGGGATCGCGCAGCAGGTGTTCCCCGCGCGCAACGGCGCGTGATCAATCGCTAAGCAGCACCGCCTCGACCCGTCTGTTCTGTTCGCGCCCGTCTTCGGTCAAGTTTGTGGTCAGCGGCGCGAGATAGCCCATGCCGCCCGCCTCCAACCGGTCGCGCGCGATGCCGTAGGTCGAGACGAGACGCTCTAGCACAGCCTGCGCCCGGCGGCGCGACAGGGAAATGTTGGGCTCAAGGCCGCCCACCGTATCGGTGTGGCCGACCAGCGCCACGCGCCTGGTTTCCTTCTCCTGAAGAAACTCCGCCAGCGCATCGAGCGAGGCGAAAGGCCCCGCGCCAAGCGCCACCGTGCCGGACGCGAAATCCAGATCGTTCAGAACGGCCCGGCCCTCGCGCATCAACCGCGTTGCCAATGACCGCGCCTGCAAGGCCGGCTCATCCGGCGTGTCGGCTTCCGGCGCCACCTCTAAGGCTGGACGCGCGGTGTCCCCTGGATCCACCCGAATAACCTGAATATACCCCGCGCCGCCGACCCGGCTAACCAGCAGCGTGGCGAAGCTGACCGGTTCGCCGCTTTCACCGCGACGGGCGGACAGAAAGTGGTAATCCAACAGATCAACGAACATGTCCGGGGCGGGCAGGACCCGTGTCTGGAACCGGAAATCGAACCCGCCGCAGTCGCGCGCGGCACAGGTGAAAAGGATGTCGTAACCGGCGTCGATCACCTGCCGGCGTAGCGGCCGCAGGATCTGCAGCGTGGTCAGTCCCGGTGCCTCCATGCGCCACGCTTCCTGGACCAGGGCCCCCTCGACCCGCAGTGCGGGCACCTCGCTGCCGTCATAGGGGCCGACGGGCACGAAATAGGACGCCGCGGCCTCACGGATCTCGCGCGTCTTGTCGGCGCTCGACGGAAGGGACAGGTTCAAAGCCGTGGCGATCCCCGGCCAAAGGCCAATGAAAAGAGCGATTGCGACGCGGTGCGGCACGCCCTACCGGGCCTGTCCGTGATACACGGGATTGGGCTGCATGCCCGTCGCGCTGGCCACGCGATTGGTCATGGAAAAGAACCCCACAACCGAGGCGATGTCCCAGATATCCCGGTCGGAAAAGCCCGCCTCGCGCAGCGCAGCGCGGTCGGCTTCCACCACTTCGGCGGACGCCTTGGCAACCTTCTCGGCAAACACAAGCATGGCCGTCTGCCGGGCGTCTAGCTTGGCGGCCCGCCAGTTCATGACCATGGCCTCGCCCAGTTCGGGCCGGCCCGAAAGCGCGCGCACCGCCGCGCCATGGGCCACCTGGCAGTACCAGCAGCGGTTGATGGAGCTGACCACCACCGCGATCATCTCGCGCTCCAGCTTGCTCAGCCCGCTGTCTGCCAGCATCAGGTCGTTATACATCGCCGTGAACGCGTTAAGTTTGTCGATGTCGAACGCATAAGCGCGCAGGACATTGGGCACCATGCCCAGCTTTTCCTGACACACGTCGAAGTATTTCCGGGTTTCGGGCGGCAGCGGATCGACCATCGACAGGTCGAGGGCGGTGGGGCGGTCTTCCTGACTCATCTGGGCGACGCGTCCTTCTTGATACGGTAATGATACTCTCCCACAAGCGTCATGCCGAGGGAAGCGTAGAGCGCATTGGCGCCCGTGTTGGCCTTGGTGCACAGAACGGCAAGATGTGTCGCCCCTTGGGTTTTGGCCCAATGGGCCGCATGGCGGGTCAGGTTCCGGCCCATACCCGCACGGCGCGCGCGCGCCAGGACTTCAAGCGCGTGGATCATCGCCACGCCGTCATGCACGGCGACGAACCCGGTGGCGGCGGGCCGGTTGTCATGGCGACCGAAAAGTGTGGTTTTCGGCTCCCGCACGCGCCGCATGACCTCGATCCGCGCGGGGCCTATGCCGCCGGCCTTCCAGATATCCAGCTGGATCGCCATCGGCTCCCAGATATCGAAGGTGGTCACTCGCGGCAGGCGCGCGCCGGTCAGGCTGTCCAAGGGGCAGGCATAGGCATTGACCGGGTCGATCACGTCATAGCCCGCGTTGTCCAGCCGGTCGTCAAGGACCCCTTCCCCGTCACGAAGCATGAACAGGCTCGATTGCCCCAAGGCCTGCATCGCCGCCTCTGCCTCGGCGAGGTCGGCCGTTTGGGCATCGCCCGCCAGCGTCGCCGCCGACACCCGCTTGCCGCCACCTTGCCCGTTCCGGATGGTCCACGCGCCGACCTGCCGCGTCGCGGCAGGCGGCCAGGTCGCCTCTGTCACAGCATAGAGTTCGGCGATGCCCGGCAGCCCGGTCATGCCTGCACTGCCCCGCGCAGGGCGTCCATCGCCGCGTCAAGGCGGGCTTCGTCCTGACCTCGGATGACGATATTGACCGAAAACCTGCCATCTTTCATCGCCGGGTAGGATCCGAAGGACAGCTCAGGGAAACGCGCGGCCAACTCGGTCAGCGGTCCGGCGATGTCGCCTTCCCCTTTCGAAACCGTCATATTGCGGGACTGCACCGGCGCACCGCCGGTCAGTTCCGGCAGGACGCCCGCGACCATCGCCTCGAAAATCGCCGGGACCCCGGCCATCACGTGCACGTTGCGCAGCGTGAAGCCGGGCGCGGCGCTCACCGGGTTGTCGATCAGCGTCGCCCCCTCCGGAATCCGCGCCATCCGCAGGCGCGCCTCATTCAACTCAATGCCCTGTCGGTCATAATGCGCCTGCAGCACCGCGCGGGCGTCGTCGCGCAAGCCGATCGACACGCCAAAGGCCCGCGCGACATTTTCCGCGGTGATATCGTCGTGGGTGGGTCCGATCCCGCCGGAGGTGAAAACGTGGTCATAGGCATCGCTTAACGCGCGCACCGCCGCCTCGATCGCCGCGGGCTTGTCCGAGACCACCCGTACCTCGCAGAGGTCGATCCCATGCGCCGTCAGCGCGTTGGCCAGATGGTGCATGTTCGAATCGCGGGTCCGACCCGACAGGATCTCGTCACCGATCACCAGCATCGCGGCGGTAGGATTGGACATGACTGGCACTCCTTGCTTGGTGTCTCGGACGGGTATAGGGCTGAGCCGATGCGCTTTCAAACCCCCCTTGTGCCCGCGACCCTGATCCGGCGCTACAAACGTTTTCTTGCCGACATCCGCCTCGATGACGGCACCGAGGCCGTCGCCCATTGCGCCAATCCCGGCTCGATGATGGGTCTGGCGGATCCCGGCACGCGCATCTGGGTCGAACCCAATGATGATCCGAAGAAAAAGCTGAAATATGGCTGGCGGCTGGTCGACCACGGCGACGGCCATTTCACCGGTGTCGATACAGGACTGCCCAATCGTGCACTCAAGGCGGCGCTCAAGGCCGGGGAAATCCCCGAATTCTCTGCCTATGCAGAGGTGCTTCCGGAACAGAAATACGGGGATAAAAGCCGCATCGACTTCCTTCTGCGCGGTCCGGGCCTGCCCGACGCCTATATCGAGGTAAAATCGGTCACGCTTTGCCGCACGCCGGGGCTCGCCGAGTTTCCCGACAGTGTCACCGCGCGTGGCGCGAAACATCTGGCAGAACTCGCGAAGATGGCCCAAAATAGGCATCGGGCAGTGCTTTTCTATCTGGTGCAGCGCACCGATTGCACCCGCGTCGCTGTCGCCGCCGATATCGACCCGGTATATGCCGAGGCTTTTGCCGCGGCGCAGCAATTCGGAGTTGAAATCCTCGCATACGACACACGCATAACGTCAGAAACCCTTGTCATTGGCCGGAAATTGGCGCTTAGCTAGACGTGTGGCACTGGTCCTGCCCGATATTTAGACCTAAGTATTGAAAAACGCGAAACAGATTTCAGACGAAGCCGTGAACGAACAGCACCGAGGCAGACTGACCAGAGACGGTATCCGCATTCACGAAAGCGCGGACTTTTCCGGCATGCACAAAGCAGGCCGACTGGCGGCCGAGATCCTCGACCGCCTCGCAGATCACGTCTTCGTCGGCCAGACCACCGGAGAGCTGGACCGCATCATCGAAGCGCATGTCTCCGAAGCAGGCGCGAAATCCGCAACGATTGGCTACAAGGGCTACCAGCACGCCAGTTGTATCAGCGTCAATCACGTGGTTTGCCACGGCATTCCCGGCGACAAGATCCGCAAATGGAAAAACGATATTCATCGCCGGGACGATGACGCGCTGAAGGATGGCGATATTCTGAATATCGATGTGACCGTGATCGTCGATGGCTGGTACGGCGACACCAGCCGCATGTACGTGGCCGGCAAGCTCAAGCCTTATGCCGAGAAGTTGATCCAAGTCACCCACGACAGCCTGTTCAAAGGGATTGAGGCGGTCAAACCCGGCAACACTTTCGGCGACATCGGTCACGCGATCCAGACGTTCGTGGAAGGCCACCGCATGAACGTCGTGCGCGACTTCTGCGGGCACGGGCTGGGCCGGGTCTTTCACTCACCGCCCAATGTTCTGCATTACGGCCGCCCGGGCACGGGCCCGGTTCTGGAAGAGGGCATGTTCTTCACCATCGAGCCGATGGTCAATTTGGGTCGTCCCGAAACCAAGGTTCTGTCGGACGACTGGACCGCGGTGACCCGCGACAAGTCACTCTCGGCGCAGTTCGAGCATTCCATCGGCGTGACGGCGGACGGGTTCGAAATTTTCACGCTCTCGCCCGCGGGCCGTTTCCATCCGACCTGGCGCGAAAGCGCCTGAACTCTTCCGCTCAGCGCAGGGACAGCCGGATCGGACCTTTTGCCGACAGCGGGTCGACCTCTTTTCCTCTCTGGGTCGCGCGCATTGGCAGGCGCGCGGCGATCTCGCGGACATACGGCATAAGCGGACGCCAGTCCCGCGCCAAAGCCCGCGCTGCTTCTGACGGGCAAAAGGTCTTTCCCGGCCCGCGCGACCGCGCCAGTTCCATCAGCTTTTCTTCGATCGCTTCTTGCGTGACTTCTTCCGGCAGGGCGGGCAATCTGCCCGCCCTACTGTTTTCCGTCACGAAAGCGCCGCGTCACAGCGGCTGCAGGTCGCGGGATGCGCATGCTGTCCCACGTCTGGCAGGATCTTCCAGCAGCGTTGGCATTTTTCGCCCTCGGCTCTCTCGAACACGACCGAAACACCCGGTGTCTCGGGCATCCGATAGGCCTCTGCCGGCGCCGGATCGGCGGTCAGCCGAATATCCGACGTGATGCAGATATCCTCGAAATTCACCGATTTCAGAACCGCCAGAAGATCAGCGTCCTCCACATGAACCACCGGCGCAGCCTCAAGGCTCGCCCCGATCACCTTGTCCGTGCGCTGCACCTCCAGCGCGGCGGTCACCACCCGGCGCGCCTTTCGCACCCCGGCCCATTTCTGCGCCAACGGCTCGTTCAGCCAATCTGCAGGCGTTTCGGGAATATCCACCAGATGCACCGAGCTTTCGTCGCCCGGGAACCGCTCCAGCCAAACTTCTTCCATGGTGAAGACCAGCACCGGTGCCAGCCACGTGGTCAGCCGGTGGAACAGAAGGTCCATGACCGTGCGCGCCGCCCTGCGTCGCGGCGTGTCCCCGTCGCAGTAGAGCGCATCTTTGCGGATATCGAAATAAAAGGCAGAAAGCTCCACCGTCGCGAAGTTGAAGAGCGTCTGGAACACGCCCTGGAAATCATAGGCCGCATAGCCGGTGCGCACCCGGTGATCGAGTTCCGCCAGCCGGTGCAGCACCCACTGCTCCAACTCAGGCATATCCGCCGGATCAACCCGATCCTCTTCCCGGAAATGCGACAGCGCACCCAGCATGAAGCGCATCGTGTTGCGCAGCCGGCGATAGCCGTCGGCCACGCCCTTGAGGATCTCTGGCCCAATCCGCAGATCGGCGGTATAGTCTGACTGCGCCACCCAAAGCCGCAGGATATCCGCACCGTATTGCTTGACCACCTCCTCGGGCGCCACGGTGTTGCCGAGCGATTTGGACATCTTGTTGCCCTTCTCGTCCAGCGTGAAGCCGTGGGTCAGCACGCCGCGATAGGGCGCGCGGCCAATGGTGCCGCAGGCCTGCAGCATCGAGGAATGAAACCACCCGCGATGCTGGTCGGTGCCTTCAAGGTAAAGATCGGCGAGGCCATCGTCAGAGCCATCCTCGCGGTCGCGCAGCACGAAGGCGTGGGTGGAGCCGGAATCGAACCAGACGTCGAGAATGTCGTCGACCTTCTCCCACTCACCCGGGTCGTAGTCATTGCCGAGGAACCGTTCCTTCGCGCCCGGCTTGTACCACGCATCCGCGCCTTCGGCCTCGAACGCCTCCAGGATTCGCGCGTTCACCGTTTCGTCGCGCAGCAGGTAGTCGGGGTCGGTCGGCTTTGCGCCGACCTTCACAAAGCAGGTCAGCGGCACGCCCCAGGCGCGCTGCCGCGATAGCACCCAATCGGGCCTTGCTTCGATCATGGAATAAAGCCGGTTGCGGCCGGTCTTGGGTGTCCACTCCACCAGCTCGTCGATGGAGGTCAGCGCGCGTTCGCGGATCGTCTCGCCATAGGTGTCCTGCCCGTCGCCGACCTTGCGGTCGATGGCGGCGAACCATTGCGGCGTGTTGCGATAGATCACCGGCGCCTTGGAGCGCCAGGAATGCGGGTAGGAGTGCTTGATCTTGCCGCGCGCCAGAAGGCCGCCGACCTCGACCAGCTTGTCGATCACGGCCTTGTTGGCATCCCCTTCACCGCCCTTGCGATTGAGAATGTACGTGCCGCCGAAGAACGGCAGATCTTCCCGGAAAGAGCCGTCATCCATCACGTTGTAGGTGATGACCTGATCCAGCATGCCGAGGCCGCGATAGAGGTCATATTCCTCCATCCCGTGGCTGGGCGCGCAGTGGACGAACCCGGTGCCCTCCTCATCGGTCACGAAATCAGCGGCGCGAAAATCGCGCAGGTCATCCCATTCGCCATTGGCGCCCTCGGCGCCAGCCAGCGGATGCTTGAGGCTGAGGCCCGACAGCTCCTCGGCGCTGACGTCACGAACACGCGTGTACATGCCTTCTTCCAGACGCGCGCGGCGCATCACGTCGCCCGCCAGCTTGTCGGCCAGGATCAGACGCTCGCCCTTGACGGCCCAGCATTCCTCGGGCGTGTAGGTGACTTCGTAGAGGCCGTAGGCGAAGTGCTCACCATAAACGACAGCCTTGTTCGACGGGATGGTCCAGGGAGTCGTGGTCCAGATGACGACGCTTGCATGTTGCAGGTCGTCAGCGATTATACGCGTTGCTAGCTGAGTGCCGTCGTCCGACTTGATTTGCTTTCCAACAACTCTGAACTTCACCCAGATGGTGAAGCTTTCCTTGTCGTGATACTCCACCTCCGCCTCGGCCAGCGCCGTCCTCTCGATGGGCGACCACATCACGGGCTTGGAGCCCTGGTAGAGCGTCCCGTTCATCAGGAACTTCTGGAATTCCTCCGCGATGATCCGCTCGGCGCGGAAATCCATCGTCAGATACGGCTTCGACCACTTGCCGGTCACGCCAAGGCGCTTGAATTCGTCGCGCTGGATGTCGATCCAGCCTTCGGCGAACTTGCGGCATTCCTGCCGGAAGTCGACCACGTCGACCTTGTCCTTGTTAAGGCCCTTCTTGCGGTACTGTTCTTCGATCTTCCACTCGATGGGCAGACCGTGACAGTCCCAGCCGGGGATATAGCGCGCGTCGCGGCCCATCATCTGCTGGGACCGCACCACCATGTCCTTGAGGATCTTGTTGAGCGCGTGACCGATATGCAGATGCCCATTTGCGTAGGGAGGGCCATCATGCAGCGTGAAGGGCGCGCGCGCCTCCGCCTTGGCCTTGTCGCGCAGGCGGGTGTAGATCCGCATCTCGTTCCAACGCTCCAACCATTCCGGCTCGCGCTTGGGCAAGCCCGCGCGCATCGGGAAATCCGTCTGCGGCAGGTTCAGCGTGTCTTTGTAATCGGGTGTCGTGTCAGTCGTCTCGGCGCACATCGGATGCGTCCTTCTGGTCTTGATCTGTCAGGGTCTGGGGGGCGGCGCGGATGTGTCATACGCCTTGTCCCGGCGGCTCAGAGGGTCAGAGCGCCGGGCAGGTAATTCGAACGATGATCGAAAAACAAGCCATCATGATGCGCGTTATATGGTGCAGGTCAGGCGGCGTCCAGAGCCAGCCGCGACGCGGCGACAAACCGTGCCTACTCGGCGTTCACATGCTCCCAGACCTTCGAAATCACCACCGATCCCTCGCCTACGGCCGAGGCCACGCGCTTGACCGAACCCGCACGGACATCGCCAACGGCGAAAATGCCCGGACACGAGCTTTCGAAGGGGCTTTCGGGTGCCGTTCCGGTGTTGACGAAACCCCGATCATCAAGGTCGCACACACCCGAAAGCCACTCGGTATTCGGCGCTGCACCCACCATTAAAAACAAGCCGTTCGCGAGGACATTGCGGGTGCCGTCCGGTCCTTTCAGCGTCACTTTTTCAAGCGTAGACGCGCCGTGCAGGGCTGCAACCTCGGTCCGGTATTGGATGGTGATCTTCGGCTCTTTTTCCAGCCGGCTGGACAGGTAGTCGGACATCGAGGCGGCCAATGACGTACCCCGGACCAGCAGATGCACATGCGCGGAACTGCGCGACAGGAACATCGCCGCCTGCCCGGCCGAGTTGCCGCCGCCCACGACATAGACATCGCCGTCCCTGCAATACCGCGCCTCGGTTTCGGTCGCGGCATAATAGACCCCGACGCCCTCGAACCGCTCCAGCCCGTCGATCGGCAGACGGCGATACTGCACACCTGTTGCCACGACCACAGCCTTGGCGCGGATCTCGGTGCCGTCACTCAGCATGGCGAGAAAAAGGTCATCCCGGCGCTTCAACGCGGTCACGCGCAACGGCATTGCGAAAGTCGTACCGAACTTCATGGCCTGCACATGCCCCCGCCAGACCAGATCGCCCCCTGAAATGCCGGTGGGGAAACCCATGTAATTCTCGATCCGGCTGGACGTGCCGGCCTGACCGCCGACGGCAATGTCCTCGACCACCAGCGCCGACAAGCCTTCGGCCCCGGCGTAAACCGCAGCCGCCACGCCGGCGGGTCCGCCCCCGACGATCAACACGTCGACCAACCGGTTGTCGCAGATTTCAAGATCCTGGCCGAAAAGCGCGGCCAGCTTGGCCGGGTCAGCATCGTCCAGCACCGTGTCCCTGCCGATGATCACCGCAGGCGTGTCGGGTGCAATGCCACAAGTTTTGGCAAGCGCACGCGCCTCGGGGCCATTCAGATCAAGCGTACGAAACGGCAAGCGGTTGCGCGACGCGAAAGAGGCGATGCGGCGCATCTCCCGATCCTGATCGGCCCCGATGATGGCAATGGCCCCGTCCTGATCCTCGATCTGGCGACGGCGGCGGGCGGCCATAACGGAAATGATGATATCGCTCATCTCCGGGATGCTCGACATAAGCTCCAGCACCTTTTCGCGCGGCACGGCAAGCAGCGTGGTGTCCTCGGACGCCCGGAAAGGCATGCCGTGGTTACCGCCGTTGAGAAAGGTGATATCGCCCATGAATTGCGACGGGCCAAGACCGTGCGGAAGGAAGGGTTCGCGGGTCTGCGGATCAAGCACATCGATCCCGCCCTCGATCACGTACAGAAAATCCGCCATCGGATCGCCGATATCGGCGATGATCTCGCCCGCCTTGAACCGGCGCAATTCGCCGTGCCGCTTCAGTGCTGCGACATGGCTGTCGTGCAAGGGCGTGCGCACCATCTGTTTGAGGTCACCTGCCAGACTTTCCATATCAAACTCCTGACGTGTGGCGCGACCCCGCACGCCGCCTGCCAGTTTTAGTTGATCTCCGGGTCTTGTCACGTCCGGTGCTGTTGCAATCGCAAGAGGCCGCCGTCAAAGTTCGGGCATGACGTCCGCCCTGCCCCCGCGTTTCGACATCACACGCCCCGAGATCGAGCGGGTGGTCGCAACGTTCTATGACGCCTGCCGACACCATCCGGGGCTTGGGCCGGTGTTCGCCAAGCACGTCACAGACTGGCCCGCGCACGAGGCGCGTGCGGCGGATTTCTGGGCCAACACCATCCTGCACGAGCGGTGTTATGACGGCAATGCGCACCGCGCCCACGTGCAGGCGGGCAACGTGAAGCCCGGCATGTTTTCCACCTGGCTGGGGCTCTTCGACAGCGTTTTGCGGGCCGAGCTGCGTCCTGATCAGGCGGCGGCATGGTCGGCGCTTGCTCATCGGATCGGCAACACCCTGCGCGCCGGCGTTGTCGAACGCGAGACGCATCCCGGCGGCATTCCAAAACTGCGCTGAACCCCGTCGTCCGTAGAGAAATTTCCGGGCCGCTCTTCAGCTTGCTCAAGCGCGGGAGAAGAGCCCCGTCAACGACCGCGACACGATGGACGAAACGGACGGCTTGGCGATGCGGGCAAAACGCAGCGGCCGACAGACCTCCATCGCGGCAACGCCCACCCGCGCGGTCAGCGCACCGTTGACTATCCCCTCGCCGAAACGGCGCGAAAGCTTTGACAATAGCCCGCCGCCAGCCACCGATCCGATTAGGTCGTCGCCCACGGCAACCGCGCCCGTAGCCACCAGATGAGTCATCACCGCGCGCGCCAGCCGCCAGCTTCCCAAAGTGCCGGAGCGGCCACCGTAAATCTCGGCGATACGCCGGATCATTCGCATATTCGCGGTAAGCGCCGCGATGACATCGGCAAAGGCCAGAGGTACAACTGCCGTTACTGTCGCCACCTGCCGCGCTGCGGCCTCGATTTCCAGTCGCGCCGCCTGATCGAGCGGCTTGAGCAATTCGGTCTCCGCCAGTCCCAGAAGATCGGCGGCCTCGACCTGTTCGGGTCCGTAATCCCGCATCCGCTCGCGGCCCCAGCGGGTGTCGTCGCGTGCGCCATAAAGCTTCGACAGATCCTGTATCACCCGCCGCGCCGCGGTCAGGTCGCTGGCCGCAAGGGCGGCATCCGCGGCGCGGTGCAAACCGTCGATCTTGGACAATCTTGAAAACGCCGCCAATTCCCGCAGAGCAATGACACAGCAGGTCAGTGCGAACGCTGCAACCAGCCCGGTGACGGCATAGCCCAGAACAGCATTTCGAGCCAAAAGCGCCGTGATGAAATCCCAAGCCGCCACCGAAAGCACCGCGCCAAGCAGCGCCAGCAGAAGCCCCCAGAAAAGCCGCGCCAGCCGAGAGGGTCGGCGTGCGGCCAGCGTCGCCACCGTCTGCATTGCACGGCCTTCGGGCGCGGGCGGAAGATCGCGCTCGGGCACCGGCGGGGCCGTGGCCGGACTCGGGGTGTCGGCGCTGTCCTCCAGGTCGATCAGAACCGGTCGTTTGCTCATCTTTCCACTCGTCTTTCCGGCGGCCAGACCATCAGGATATCCGGCAGGTTTTCATCATTGCCGCCGCCTTGCGGCACACGGGCCTTCTCGGCAAAGCCCGATCTTGCGTAGAACCGTCGCGCGCCGCGATTGCGCTGGATCACCCACAGATCAAGCCGCCCGGCCGCGCGCTTGGCCTCGGTCAAAAGCATCTGGCCAAGTCCCTGCCCCCGACGCCGAGGGTCCACGTAAAGCGCATGCAGCCTCGCGCCGTCCCGAATCGAAAAACCGGCCACGCCGCGGTGGTCGCACACGACCCGCACCCAGCCCCGCGCGACGGCCTTGGCGATCAGTCTCGCATCGACCCAAGCCGCGCGCGCCCGCGAGGTCGCGCGCAAAATCGCCACCAGCCGTGGCACGTGCCACAGACGCGCGGGGCGCAGACGCGCGGGCGATCTCAAAGCCTGTCCCCGATAAGAAACTGCGCCGCGCGGCCAAGCCGGATATGCGGCGGGCCTTCATTGGGGCGCAGCGTCAGCGGCGCAGGGGCGAATCGCATGATCTCGTAATCCGCGTTCAACCACCTCTCCGCCCCGTCACGAGCCGCCGTCAGAAGCTGCGCGGGATCCTTCGGCAGTTCTCCGGGATAAAACGCCGCCCGGCGGCCCGTGTCCAGAAGCGTGCCGCGCACGCAATCGAGCGGCGCACCGTTATGGGTGATGGTCTCTTCGGTGGTGGCGCGCAACGCCGCAATGGCCATACCCGCCGTTTCCGCACCGGCGAAATCCGCTCTGTTGCGGGCGTCACGCATCAGCGCTTCTATGATCGCTGTCAGGCGGCCATGCTGTTTGTGGTGCAAATGATCGGACTTGGTCGCGGCGAACAGGATCTTTTCGACCCTGCGGCCCATCAGCAGCCTTGTCAGAAACGCGTTGCGCCCCGGGCGGAAGGCGCCAAGGATCTCAGCCATCGCGCGACGCATATCCTCGACCGCTTGCGGCCCGTTGTGAATGGCGCCAAGCGCGTCGACCAGCACGATCTGGCGGTCAATGCGTGCGAAATGGTCACGAAAGAAAGGCTGAACCACCCGGGCCTTGTACGCCTCGAAACGCCGCTCCATTTCCCGCCACAGCGATTTTCGCGGGGTCCTTTCCGGGCGGGAGAGCGGCGCGAAAGTCAGCACCGGTGACCCAGCTAGATCACCGGGCAATAGAAAGCGGCCCGGCGTGCAATCGGACAATCCGGCCTCTCGCGCGCTCTGCAGATAGGCGGTGTAACTGGCAGCAAGCGCCTGTGCCTTCGGCTCCTCCAGCTCTTCCGCCACTTCCGTTTTCGCCGCCAGACGCAGGTAGTCTTGCGCACCTTCGCGCGCCGCGATCCGGTCGAGAACCTCGGCAGACCACGTTGCATAATCCTTTTCCAGAAGCACAAGATCGAGAAGCCACTCGCCCGGGTAATCGACGATATCGAGATGGACCGTGCGCGGACCCTGCAAACCGGCCAGCAACCCGGCCGGACGCACCCGCAAGGAAAGGCGCAACTCGGAAACCGACCGCGTACTGTCGGGCCAATGCGGTTCCGGGCCGGTCAAGGCGGCCAGATGTTGCTCGAAATCGAACCGTGGCAGGGTATCGTCCGGCTGCGGTTGAAGATACGCCGCAGCAATCCGGCCTTCCGCAACGGCGGCAAGCCCCTGCATGCGCGCGCGGTTCATCAGGTTGGCGACCAGCGAGGTAATAAAGACGGTCTTGCCAGCCCGGCTCAGTCCCGTCACGCCAAGACGGATGGCCGGCTCGAAGAACGTTTCCGACATCGTATCGGTCACGGACTCGACGCCGCGCGTAAGACCTTCGGCGATATTGCTGATAAACACGAGAAACCCGCCCCCTTCCACCTCAAGATAGTCTCGCCCGCACGGGCACACCAGAGGGGAGCGTGAGGGGATTGTTCCCCGTGACGTCGCGCGCTATGAGCCGCGTCATGCCCAGATACGCGCTCAAGATCGAATATCACGGTGCGCCTTTTTCCGGCTGGCAAAGGCAGGCCGACCAGCCGTCGGTGCAGGGGGCGCTCGAAGACGCGCTCGCCCGGCTCGAGGACGGGCCGCACACCATCGCTGCGGCCGGGCGGACCGACGCCGGTGTGCATGGGCTTGGACAGGTCGCACATTGCGATCTTTCAAAGGACTGGGATCCGTTTCGACTGTCCGAGGCGCTGAATTTTCATCTAAGGCCCGCACCCGTCGCGATCCTGGATTGCGCAGAGGTTGAAGAGGACTGGCACGCGCGGTTCTCGGCCGTGCGCCGCCATTACCTGTTCAGACTGCTGATACGCCGCGCGCCTGCCACGCACGACAAGGGGCTGGTCTGGCAGGTGCAGCACCCTCTGGACGTGACCGCGATGCGCGCCGGCGCGGCGCATCTGATCGGCTATCACGACTTCACCACCTTCCGCTCGACGATTTGTCAGGCCAAGAGCCCGGTGAAAACGCTCGATACAATCGACATCGTTGAGGCCGAGGGCCTTGCCGGCCCGGAAATCCGGTTCCACCTGCATGCCCGTTCTTTCCTTCATAACCAGGTTCGCAGCATCGTCGGCACACTTGCACGCGTGGGGGCTGGCAGTTGGTCCGCCGAAGACGTGAAAGCCGCTCTTGAGGCCCGCACTCGCGCCGCCTGCGGTCCAGTATGCCCGCCTCACGGCCTCTATCTCGCGGCCGTGGACTATCCAAACAATCCCTTCGCAAAAGGTTTCGGATAGATCTGAATTACCTTTGATCTTGTCCACCACGCCGGGTAAAGCTGCCCGCGCAAGCGGTCCCGTAGCTCAACTGGATAGAGCAGCTGACTTCTAATCAGCAGGCTGAGGGTTCGAGTCCTTCCGGGATCGCCATTAATTTCAAGGATTTAGCATGTATCCAGCGCATACAGCCGAAAGGGGGGTAAGCGCAGGGAAGCATGCGACATTGGTTTTTCTGATTTCTGTTGCCATTTTTCCTGTCGTGAATAGCGTTACCGCAACAGGGAGGAAAACATGGGCCACATCCGGCTCGGCACGTTACCGCAGTCGAAAAAGTGGCGCGATGTCGTTGGGCTTCTGGAAACCGACGCATCAATCGACTTACTTGCAGCGGCTGCGTCGAAAGCATCCGAGACAGACTTAGCGAGAGCGCCCGAAGATCCCGGCTTCCAGTTCGTCAGCTCTCTGCTTGTAAAACTGCCGTTCCTGGCGCGTGCGCCGGGCTTCGAAGTTGCACTGGACGACCTCGGTGTCGGTCGCGATGCGTTAAGCTCTGTCACAAGATTGCTGTCAGGACTGGAGAGCGCAATCGACCGGCAGAGCTTTGAGACCGGACACTCAAGCGATGTAGGTGACCTCGCGAAGGCGGCTCTGCTTGAAAGCCTCTCCGTCCAGATGAGGGATCAGCTCCCAACGCTCTTTGAACCAACACCTCAGGAAGTTCGGAAGGCCCTTGGTCGTTTTTCCTCGGGAGACAACTTTGCCCTGCTGGCCCGCGATTTCTTCGCAAGGCTGACCTATCGATCTCTTGACTATTATCTCAGCAGAGAACTCGCCAACCATACAGGCGAGGATCGCCGCTTCAGCTCTGATGCGCAACGGGTCGCGTTCCAACAGGCGCTGGCGCAACACACATTTGAGGTCTCCCGCATCGTCGAGTCGTATGCCGGTGGCTGGTACGGCAAGACGATCTGGCAAAAACAGTCGCTGGACCAGGACTCGATCGGTCAGTTCACGCGCTACGCGTTTCGGAAGATGAGAGCCGAACTAGCGCGTCGGCAAGACAGTGCCTGAGTATCGCGTCACTTGCCTGCCCGCTGTGACAACAAGTGGCGGCGACGAGGAGTTGCGGCTTGCCATCGATGGTCGCGAGGTGGGCATCAAACTTTGCATCGAACAGTTGAACCGACAATTGGTTGCAGCTCTCCCGGATCGCGCCCTGGATCTGCTGGAGATTGCGGCCCTCGTTTACTGCGCCGATTCCGCCGTCAGTCGCGGAGGTCCGGCCGATCAGCAGATGGGCGCCAAATGGCATCGCCGTTTCCTTGTCGATATGCCGGTGCGCGACCTGTTTTTTTGGCAACAATCCGACGCGCTCAAGGCATTGGAACAAGCCCTGATGTTCTTGTCGGGCGATCGGTTCGTGTTCGAATTTGACCTTAAGACGGAGCCAGAAGCCGAACGCTCCCGGTTCTTCAAATTTGTCCGGGACCAGGCGTGGGAGGCAAACCGTGTTTTGATGTTCTCTGGTGGCCTCGACTCTTTTGCAGGTGCCGTCGAAGAGATCGCGGAACAAGGCAGCAGCGTGGCCCTTGTCAGTCATTTCTCCTCTACCAAGATCGCGCCGATACAAAGGGCATTGCAGAAGGCCCTCAGTCAAAAGTTTGGTCCTGATACGTGCAGACATCTGCCGGTGCGTGCACAACTGACGGCCGGCACGGCAAAGGAGAGCACGCATCGCAGCCGATCTTTTCTCTTCGCCGTACTGGGTGCGATTACCGCGCAAGCCTTTGGAAGAGACCGTGTCTCCTTCCATGAGAACGGGATCGTCAGTCTCAATCTGCCGCCTGTCGGAAATGTTTTGGGCACGCGGGCAACCCGGACAACGCATCCACAGACGCTTACGCGGTTCACCGAGTTCCTGGGAAAGGTCTTCAAGCGGGGTATGCGCGTCGACAATCCGTTTTTCTGGCGTACCAAGTCAGACGTGATTGAAACGATCGTGCGGCTTGGTATGGGAGACCAGATCAAGCACACCCGGAGCTGCGCCGATACCCATAATCAAACGAAGCAGTATCCGCATTGTGGACGTTGCTCGCAGTGCATCGACCGGCGGTTCGCAATCCTCGCCACCCAGACGGAAAGGTTTGACCCGGAAGAAGCTTACCGATTGGATCTGATGCAAGGTCCAAGACGCAACGTTATGGATCGAGAAATGGCGTTGTCCTATCTCCGCAGTGCACAGACGTTCGAGCACATATCGCCGGACACACTGGAACGCAGCTTTCCGGCCGTGCTGGATGCAGTGGACCAACTCGACAAACCGCCAAACACCGCACTTGAAATGATCTCCCAACTATTGAAGCGGCATGGCGAGGGCGTCTGCTCGGTGATGCGAGAGGCAAACCGGACCACCCGCCTTGGTGATTATCCCCCCGACAGTCTCCCAAGGCTCTACGGAGAATTGCAGCGTGGCGCTGTGTTCCCGCCCTCTGTGCCGATTTCGACAGCGCAAAGCCTCAAGAACCGTGAACCCATCTTGATGGAAATCGACGACGCAAGACGGTTTGTTCTGATTGCGAAACGTGTTGAACTCAGGAAATCTGCAGCCGCCGACCTGCTGATACTCCTCGCGAAAAGTTGGCTCGAAAGCTCAGGCGAGGGAAAAGACCCGCTGGACTACACGCTAATAAGTGCGGTCATAATCTCTCTGAGGCTTGGGGTGGAGGGCGGTGAGGCCGTTCGTAAACGCATTAACAGGACACGCTCTGATCTGAAAAAGAAGTTCATATCGGCCGATCTAGGCGTGGAAGACGCTGAAGCGTTGATCGAGAACATTCCCGGGCAAGGCTATCGTTTGAACCCTGAAGGCGTGATCGTTCGCGTCCGTAGCGATCCTTAGTCGTCTTCAAGTACACTAAAGTCGTCTTCCGAAGAACCAGTCCCGCGGTCGCGAAACCTTGCCATGAGCTCCACCTGCCGACCCGGCGCAACAGAGCCGTATGACCGGAACGTGGTCAGAACATCCTCATGACCGAGGTTTTGCGACCATGCCTTGTAGTCTTCTGGTGTTCGGCAATGGTCATTGGATAGCTCCACCAAAGTATCCCGCACGCGATGGGGGGAGAAAGGTGGCAGACCAGTGTCTTCGAATGCCGTCTTGAAGATCCGGGCGACACTTGAGGGGTTTGTCCAAGGTTCGCGCGCGATGCCGAGAGCCTCAAAGCGGCGCGAGGCGCCGACCCCGATCCTTGTCTTTGGAAACAGCGGATCTGCATGGGACCAGCAATACTCCTGGCGCAGTTCTGTAATCCACTCCCTCACAATCTGTTCGACCTCGTCTCCGATGGGAAAAAACGCGGTTGTGAAAGACTTGGCGAACTTCGTATCGACCACGCGACCATCGAAGGTAACGCAAGCATGATCCAGGTCGATATGACCCAGACGCAGGCTGATCGCCGCAGCTACTCTCGATCCGGTCAGGAACAGGAAGGCGATAAACGCTCGGTCTCGTCTCTGGACAGTTTTCTCAGATGGCATTGCACGGACAACGCGTCGCGCCTGTTCCGGCGATGGATGCGGTTTCCACAGGTTAGATCGACGCGCATTCTCAGCTCTACGATCGGGTGTGAGGTAGGCGACGTCCGCATGCGTGATCTTCGACTTGTAGCCGGGCTGATCTGCCAACCAGCCAAAGAACGATTTGACCTCCCGAAGTGTGCTGCCGATGGTTGTGGGCGACAATGGCGCGCCGGTCCGTTCGTTCTTTTGACGGCCAAGATGGCGTTTGTAGGCGCGTGCCCGTTCGGGGTGAAACGCTCTGAAATCCTTCCCCTCAAGATAACGATCATAGGTGGAAATCGCAGCAGCCGCTTTGTCGATTGAGGCTTCGGAAAAGCCCTTGGCCTCCTTGAGCCAGACCAGGTACTTGCGCTTGATACGCAGGTTGTCAGCGTTGTGTCTTGGCATGGTCATTTGCCTCCTGTTGGAAGGTTACATTCAAGGGGGCATCTGTCCGGGACACTAATCTTGGGCTTGGCCTCTGAATTGTGACCTCGATTTTGGCCTGGATGGCGTCGAGGTCGTCGCGTCGGATCACTTTGTGCATGAGGCTACCGCAGGTTGGACAGAGCGCGGTGAGCATGCCGGATGTCGGCGAGTGCTGCTGGTAATCAGCCATCTTACCGTCTGGCTCGCGCGGGCCTTTGCAGCCGAGGCAATAGCAGTGGTGCAGTTGTAATTTGCAGCGCCGTTTCTCGCGCCTGTGACCCAGGAAGTTTTTGAGATCTGATCCCTTGATCAGCCACGGTTTGCGGGAAGTGTCCGCAGTGAGACCATGCTGCGTGATCCAGCGACGGACGCTTTGCCTGTGTACTTTCAGTACTTCAGCTGCCTCAGCCGGCGTGTAAATCCGGTGAGTCTTGATCCGGAACGGTGAGGGACGCTTGGCCATCACCCATCCTCCGGAGGCAGCGGTCCGCAGGTGTTCTGACACCGCTGTCCTGCCTCATAGGTCTCGATGTCCGCCTCGTCATAGAGAACCCGCGCGCCGATCTTGAGAAACCTTGGCCCTTTCCCAAGCCATCGCCACTGTTCCAACGTCCGCGGCGACAGATGCCACCGGACCGCCAGTTGCTGTTGTGTAATCTTTTCCATTCCAGCCTCTGCTGCTCGTCGCGGCACGAGGAATTTCGCCCCGCTTCTGTGATCAAGTCTGGAGGCTGATTGGCGTGTAGTATGTGGACATTGCTGATAAAGGCGTGACAAATAAAAAGGCTAAGTCATTGATATAAAATGACTCACTTTCGAAAGATGTGACACATCAGAAAAATGCGTGACGTCGCAACCACCCGGTTGGGAATCATCTTCGCTAGGGTCTGCAAATGGCCGGAAAGCTGACGTTAATCAAAATAATTGGAAGACTGCTTCGAGCCCATCCAAGACATTCGTGTCGAGCGCAGAAATCGGTGAAAAGGGCGGTTTCAGGTCATTCGCGGCCAGCGCGAAGGTATCGAGCGTGGGAATAGAAAGCAGACTTTCAGAACAGTTTGAAATCGAGCATATCGCTGCGCCGCTGCAAGGCAGCTCCGAGCCCGGATTAGCCATTCCAGTGGACTTGTGAAGGCCGGCTGCTAATCTCGCCGAACCAACACCCATAAGGGGCCAGGGACATGCACCCTACTGAAAAGGTAGTTCGACAATTTCACGAGTCTTGGGATATGCGCGATCCAGATCGCGGCGCGGAGGTCATCGCTGAAGACTGTGCTTTTGAGGATATTGCCCGAGGCGAGAAGCTTCCCGGCAAGGAAGCCTACAAATCTGACTACTATCGCTGGCGAGAGGCATTCCCTGACGGGCTTTGCAAAGTCGAAAACGTCATTGTCAGCCAAGACGGGCAATGGGCTACGGTCGAGTTTCGGAACACTGGCACACATACCGGCGTTCTGCGCTCCAGCCTTGGAAATTTTCAGCCAACCGGCAAGAAAGCTGAAGTCCGGTATTGTTCAGTGATGCGCGTCAAAGACGGCATGGTGGTCGAGGGCCGGGATTATTACGACAGCGCAACCATCGCTCGGCAGCTGGGATTAATCAGCTGACCAAAGAGATAACCCTGTCGCAGCGTGAGTTTCACAGGTGGCAAGCCAAGCATCGGGCGGGATACATTAAGTCCGCACACCAGACCTTGGCGCATTGTGCAGCTGACGACCGGAACGAGCCCGATTCTGTCATCACAAAGCACCTGCGTGAAAGAAATCAGGGGACCAGCTGCGAGCCATCCGTAAAACAAGCTCCATCCGCCCAGGCCTTTCAAATTGATTAATTGACTTGGCGCGGGTATGGCCAATTCAATCAAAGCTTTAGGTCTTATGACACACGCCCTGGAATCGATTGAAGAAAACTGGCGTGGGGGGAAAGCTTCACTCCGGTTTCTTATAGGTGCACCGTTAGCGATGCGCAGGATAGCGCGCGGAGCGCATGTCGGCAGACAGGCACGGGCACCACTCGAGAGTCTTTTTGCGACGTATCTCGAGGACTGTCGATTTGAAGTCGCTGTCGAAGGGGAGATTCCTGCGGCAGGCACGGGCTGCATCCTTTCTCACAACGAGACATCGTTCGCGGACTTGGCGGCGTATTTCGTCGCTATCTGGCCGCATGTAGATCGGCTCGCCGGTGCCGATGTGTATCGGCACATCCCCTTTGCCCGCAAAGCATGCGAGAAACTCGATATTGAGTTGGTTTCACGGGGCAACCGAAGTTCCACCGATCCCCTTGTCGACCGCATGGTGGCCGCGGCGAAGGACGGCAAAAGAGTTGGTTGGGGGGGCGAAGGCAGGCTTTCGGGCCGGGACGGAATCGGACGCTTCAAGGTAGGCGGCAGTATCATCGCGATCAGGGCGAAGGCACCCATAATACCGGTGGTGATACAGGGTGGCCACCATGCCATGCGGCTTGGAACCGTCCGTGCGCGTCCGGGCAAGATCCGAGTCCGTTTCTGCAAGCCCGTGTCCACCGAACCCTATGACGAAGTCGACGCGCGGGAGCTTGCGGACAAGTTGCAGCGGGTCATTTCCCAAAACTACGCTGCGCTGTCCGACCGTCAGGTCGATCTAAAGTAATCCCTTGTCGGGTATTAATTGCTTTTCGCCGCAGACCAGGCGCATGCCCCAGCGCGCCCGTGTCCGTTTGGTCCCGCGAAGCAGACCTTGGCGCTTGTTGCAGCTGATGACCGGAAAGAGCCCAAAGTGCTTGATGCTGCACTCCGCATGAACGGCAGCTTCAGTCGAACAGCTCTTATTCTGAAAGGTGTTCTGCTAAGAAACGTTCGGCTATGCTCCACGCTCTTTGCGTGGCTTTTTCGCTGTAAACGATGCCTTCAGCAGGAGCGTCTGCCCGGGGATGAGTGAATGCGTGGCTCGTATGGCCCAATGCAAGAAGCTGCCAGTCAGCGGACGCCATCGTAAGTTCATCTGTGAGACTGATAACATCGTTTGGTTTGGCGAGCGGATCATCCCATCCGTGCAACACGAGAACAGAAGCCTCAATTACATCGGGAGGCGTTGATGCCCAAGCTGGACGGTCAAATAGTCCGTGGAACGATACCACCGCCTTGAGCCCCAAGTTTGCGCGCGCGGCATCAAGCGCACATTTTCCGCCAAAACAGAAACCTATTGCGGCTGTACGGTCCGCTGCAACGTTTTCCATCTCTTGCATGGCGGTATGTGCAGCCTTCAGCCGTTCAAGCAAAAGGACCCGATCTGCGTCCATCTCGCCCATCAATTCTGTCGCTTCATCACCTGTCGTGGCACGACGACCTTGACCATACACATCAATAGCGAAGCCGACGTAGCCCAGTCGGGCTAGTCGTTCAGCATGGGTTGCATCCACATCGGACTGACCGCCAAACGCATGGCAAACCATCACGCCGCCTCGTACCGACTTTGCATCCTCAAGGGGCCGACTAACTATACCTTCGAAGGGGCCACCTGGGCCGTCATACACGAAAGGCTTGGTTGCGATTTCGGATATCATTTGATTGCCCTGCAAAATGGAACTTCGACTGAGGCTAAACACATTGAAACCGGACCTCCATATTCCCTCAACGGATGCCCAGTTTGTCCTGTGGTTTCAACTGATCGCTGCAACACAGGCTTCAAATTTCTCGGCTGGCGTTTGGACGTGCGCTTGGATCAAGCGGTCAGACGCCGCGCATTTAAGGTGTTATTGCATCTGTCCGGTCCGGGGTCTGCCACCGCCATGCTATACCAACGATGGCAATTAGAGCGATCAACTGAATACCCATGAAAAAGACATTGTCGAGGTCGGGTTTGAGGTTCATCGCGACGATCATGGCCATGGTCAAAAGGCCCACACCAATGTTCGCCCATCGATTTGCGCCACTTGGCAACAGTAATGCGAGAACTGTCATCAAAATCGGGATCTCTATCATGATCCCCCCCCAGCAGCATCAAGATGTCAGTCACGACGACCCCGTCAATCGTGCCGGAAATCATTTGCTCCAACATGCCGGGGCGGCCCAACTCATGAATGTCACGGGCAAAGAAATTCAGGATAACGAAGATCCAAAGGATCGACAAAAGGACGCGGGGATTACGATTTTCGTATTTCATTTCAAGTTTCCCTTCGTAGTGTTGAGCGCGGCGTAGGGGGTAATGACGAACTACTTCGCAGTCCTATCGCTGGCCTGAGCATGGAACGGATCAAGATTTCCGCGACCAGCAGATTAAGAACCCAAGCAAAGATCATCAGCCCATCGCGCAGCGGTCCCATCGCCTCGGAGCCGACCGTGATGATCCAGGCAATACCGACGACGGCCTGTGTAGATGCGCCTTGGCCAATGGCATAGGCTCGCAGCATTGATGCGCCATGTTGAAAGATGTCACGGGCTCTGATGGCGACCACAGCGCAGAAGATGAGCCCGATCATTGCCGTGCCCAAGACAATCCGAACCCAATACAGCGCCGGACCTTGCAGCGCTTCGGAAAAGACATAGAAATGCGTCATCCACAAACCGCTCAGTGCAGAAACACATCCGGCCACGGCGATCACCCGCCCGTTGATGCGATGTGTTGTCGGATGTTGCCGCCGGATGCTTGGCAAGAACTGAACCGCCCCGACAATGCAGAACAAAAAGCTGCTTAGGATGTGAACAATGATGGGCGTTGGGGCAAGCAAGGCCCGTGGGTTCACGGGTGCAATTTGTGGCCCGCCGGCAAGTTCCAGAACACGGATCAAACCGCCAAAGGCAGGAATGAACGAATAGACCAGGATAAGGCCCAAAACGGCCCATTCGGTTTTTTGCAAACTTATCATGAGAAATCTCTCAATTGGTTTCCAGTCATGTGGGACGCCGTGCCCAAAAGGCTGTGCTTGCGACCCCAGCACACGCGCCAAGGTGGACCGGTTCGCATCCGACATCGGCGAGTTGACAATCATGCAACCACGCCACGCCCTGCTTTTCAGTGACTGCCCATGTGCGCCATTTAAGTTGGATAAGCGCGCCGAAGAGTGAGGGGCGTGTTAAGCAAACGAACACCATTCCACCCGGTTTCAGAACGCGGATCATTTCCCTGAGCGCGCGTTTCGGATCAGGCAGATGTTCTAGGACATGCGCGGCCATGACCACGTCAAAAGACTGATCATCATAAGGCAATGACAAAACATCAGCTTGTTGACAGTGGGCACGCAGTCCGGCGGCGTGCATCTTTGATCGGGCCCGCACCAGCATCTTGGCAGAGGTATCTATGCTATGGAATGTGACCCGATCCACGAGGATACGATCAAGAGCAATCGACAGGCTTCCGGTCCCGACACCGCAATCAAGGACCCGCGCCTGTGGCCCAGCTTGCCCAAGAACCGTTGCGATATGAGAGGTCAAGAGCGGTTCTTGATAGGCGGCTTCCAGTCGAAAGCGAGCCGCCGTGCGCTCCCAACGGCTTGAAGCAGCATCATAGCGGTTGGCAAGATCCGCAGAAGAGAGCGGCAGCCTCTTCACGAGGACTTCCCAGGAGCCGATACGACGAGAGGCCATGAGAACTGCGTCCTCCATCACAGGGGTTTGCGTTGGCAAGAGGCCCTTGTTTTGGAGCTGTGTCATATTCGTTGCCTGTCTTGGGTTGGTCGATGGCAGACATAGAACGCGGGGCATCAATACGAAATTGCACATCCTTGTTGGTCTGGTATACGTAAATCATGGAGTGGAAACGATCAGCCTTCGACTGGAATCAAGCACGGGCATTTCTCGTTACCGCCGAGGAAGGATCTCTGTCCGCAGCCGCGCGGGCGCTTGGGCTTACGCAGCCGACGCTCAGCCGACAGGTTGCAGGTCTCGAAGAGGCCTTGGGCGTGACACTCTTTGAACGAACGTCGCGGGCGCTCTTGCTGACGCAATCAGGCGTAGAATTGCTTGTGCATTTTCGAACGATGGGCGATGCCGCGAACACCATATCCGTTGCAGCAACAGGCCAATCTGAAGCCGTCACCGGACATGTGTTGATCTCTGCGACAGACATGATGGCGACATATTTTCTGCCGCCGATCCTCAAGAAACTGAGCAAAACCGCGCCAGATCTCCAGATTGAGATTATCGCATCAAATGAAGTAAGCGATCTGCGGCGACGTGAAGCTGATATCGCGATCCGTCATGGACGACCCACAGACGAGGCCTTAATTGCAAAGCGGCTCAGGGATACAACAGCGCATCTTTTTGCATCAAAGCAGTATCTTGATGAAGTGGGACGTCCAAAGTCGCACGCTGACCTGTCCGAGTTAACGTTTGTTGGTTTCGACCAGCCAGAACTGCGGCTTGGTTTAATGGCGTCACGTGGCGTCAATCTAACGACAGCAAATTTCAATTTTTCGACGTCAAGCGCGACGCTCATGCTCGAACTTGTCCGGCAGGGATTTGGGATTGGTATTCTTCCAGTTGAAGTAGGAGCGGCCTATCCCGAACTGGAAAACCCTTTCTCAGCGTTTGAGCCGCTCAGTATCGAGACATGGCTGGTGGCCCACCGCGAGTTAAAAACAAATCTACGAATTCGCGTGGTTTTTGATTTGCTTGCTGAGGGTATTGGTTAGAAACGTCGAAGCTCCCTCCTAAGATTTGCTACTTAAAGACCACCTCCGATTGTTCAACGAACCTTCGGCTGTGCCATCTCATGGGAGGTCCCAGCACAGATGAAACGTCATTTTCGGTCAATGGAACAGGTGCAGCGAATTCACATTTTGTCCGCATGGCTGCCGGTGAAGACAGTCACGCCGAACGGCGGCTCCCAATCAAGACCGGACCTTCATGCTTACCGCAGCGATTGACCGCCTAGCGCCCATTTTGACGGATGCTGCGCAGCGCATGAATGTCAGCTCCGCAGTGCATGATCGAAAAAGTACCAGAGTACAGTATAAGTTGGCCTAACAGCTGTTTATTCAGCACGAATGTTCAGGTCATGCACGAGGAGAACGTGAGTGTCTTTCAAGCAAGAGTGCCAGAATCTGCTCGATCACTATGTTACGTATTACCAAGCGCGGGACGCCAAAGGATGCGCGTCCTTATATGCAGCACATGCTGAGATGTACTCACCGTTTGGACCACCCGCAATAGGAAGGCGGGCAATAGAAGACGCACACGCCGAGTGGGTCATGGAAGGCTCAGAAAACAAGAAAATCACTGTCTCAAGTGCGAACAGAGATGGGGATCTCGGCTGGTGTGTTGCGCAGTTCAGCGAAGGCACGACAGGGGAAGGCATCTCACTCAATGTTCTGTCGCGACAGCCTGATGGTAGCTGGTTAATCACGCACTGCAGCCTTAACGAGGCGCAGTCCCAGCCCGCGAAAGAGCCTTCTGGCCAACCCTGCGAGCCGCAATAGGGCACACAGCAAAACTGATTCTTTTAAAGGAAACCGCGGTTATCCAGCGACTTGGCGGTCGTATTCCTCACCGTCGAACCAACCCAAAGAGGATGTGACTTTCATTTCGTCGTCTAGTTCCCATTCTTCCCAGCCCTGCACGTTCAGCGGGTTCCCCGTGTCGGCGTGGTGACCGGTAAATGTCCACATGTAGAGGACGTGTGATCCGGCACCACGAATGCCATCACATGTTAGCTGTAAATCTGGTACGTCAGCGTGAAAGCCTGCAGCCATCGCCGTTAGGCCCTCGTGACCAACAGAGGGATCTCCTCGGTTGATGACGATGCTACTGCTGGACGCATGGAACGCCGCAACATTCTCGGGAATCTTGGAGTTCCAAGCCTCCGTGTAGCGACGCGCAAGTTCATCCAATTCATTTTGAGTATATGACATTCTTTTGCCCCCGCTTTTCTGGAAGCGTATGATTCCCGGTCCTATGAGGCAAGAAGCTGTCTTTCGATAGCGCCGGGCCGATGCCAGCTTTGTCCGCTGAGCGGTCATCGAACACAAATGGAGCAAGGTCTGCTATCCCAAGGATCGGCCGTTCGTGTCTGAACGTTCGGACAAACAGTTTGAAATGACGAACGGCTGGTGCCGTCCGCCAAACTCTCAAATGTCGATCTTCTCGGCGATGCTCAACGCGTCGTCGATTTCGACCCCAAGGTATCTTACCGTGCTATCAA
>NZ_SJEY01000013.1 GCF_004761875.1 Roseovarius aestuariivivens | reverse complement strand
CTCGTTCGCGCACTTCAGGGGAATACTTGTTCGTTGTCTTGCTCATGATGCTCCATCCTACTCAGGAGTTGGAGCCTCCGGCAAACCCGGCGCGGTTCACCGGTCGGATCGCGAGTGAGTTGTGCGTGGAGCGAAGTTCCGGAGTTCGGTCTTCGGCATCCATTAGCACGCATATTTAAAGGGCTTTCCGCACAAGTAGCGTCAGACGACCCAACCATTAGATCGCATTGCTGGTACCGAGTGAAATGTTAGCAATGATGAAATCTAGACCTTCCGAAATCGATGATGTCGAGATAACGCCTCTTCCACAGGATGTGCTCAGAAAGCAGAAGACGCCCCAGATTGCTATCATCGTCGTTGGGTTCTTAAGCATTCTGGTTGTACTGGTTTGAAAAGCAAATGGCCTTGATCCGTTCGCCAAGAGCGCATGCCCTTTCCGACAACCAAATTAGGTAGACAACTTCCGCCTTTGAGGCATCAAGGAAACGTCTGGCGAGGCATTGTCAAAGGGATGAACTTACGATGAGCTTGAGCGCCACCTACCCTTCCTGAATGACCAAGCCCAACCCGTTCCGCTACTTCCGAACCAGCCGCGAGGTCATCCGTCGGGCGGTGATGATGTACGTCAGGTTTCCGCTGTCGCCGCGCAATGTCGAGGACCTCCTGCACGAGCGCGGCATCGACGTCAGCCATGAATCCGTCCGATTTTGGTGGATGCGATTCGGCCCGCTTTGCGCGTCTGAGATCCGCAAGACCAGGATCCAGCGGATGCGTTTCTTACTTGAACCACCAGTGGCACTTCGACGAGGTTTTCGTGAAGATCAACGGCGAGACCCATTACATGTGGCGCGCCGTCGATCACGAAGGCGAGGTACTTGATGCCTTGGTCACCAAGCGTCGTGACCGTAAGGCAGCATTGAAATTCCTCAAGAAATTGATGAAGTGCTACGGTCAACCAGAAAAGATCGTCACTGACCAGCTACGCTCCTACGGGGCCGCGATGAAAGAAATCGCAAATGCGGATCGGCAGCGTACAGGGCGCTGACTGAATAATCGGGCCGAGAATTCACACCTGCCATTTCGACGAAGAGAGAGCGCGATGTCCCGGTTCCGGCGCATGCGAAGTTTGCAGAAATTCGCCGCCGTCCACTACTCAATCCACAATCTTTTCAACGCGGAGCGTAACCTCTGCAGCAGACAAAATTTCAAGCGAAACCGCGCCGCTGCTCTCGCTGAGTGGTGCGATCTCTGCATGGCATAAACAACAGCCTCACTGTCCGAACTGAGACGCGTTCGAATATGTCTGACAGCACCTGCCGCGAGCAAGACGCGCGTTTTCTGCTGTCGATGGTGTTGTCGAGGCGATGGACTATGTAAAACCTAAATTGAAAGCCGGTTCGCAACGTCGGAGAAGATTGGGCTCTGTCTATTCAGCTTATGCAGAAGCTCAACTTGGTTGGAGGCACCCGTCTTCGAGAACACAGAACTCAGGTGAGTGCGGACTGTTGCCGGGGCGATCGAGAGGGTCTGAGCAATCACTCCAACTGTCATTCCCTCTTTCAACAGGGTGCAAATGCGGAATTCCGATCGGCTTAATTGCGCCGGATTCTCGACATCCAACAAGGGAACATCGCTATTGTAGGGGGCGTCGACGCATTTGACGTGTTGTCGCTGCGCCAGCGTCTTCGCAATCAGGCCTGATGCTCTGCTTTGCCAGCATGACGAAAGGGTCCCGGTCAGAATAAGAACGATATCAAGATCGTGTTCTGCGGGCTTGTTCAGGTATTGCAACTCAAGAACATCCACAATTTCATGTGCCTTCCCCAGAGGGATCGCGATGATTTCGGCAAATCGGTCAATTTGCAGATCACAACCGCTTTCGCGGTCCGTATTCGTGCGGGCCAAATCCGAAAGCCTCCAAACCGACCCGCTTTTGGCCGAAGGCAACCAGTTTCCCAACAGTTCCTTGGAAAATGCGCGCGGTTGCACCGGCCAGACCTCTCCTTTGCGACGATTGCAGCGGGCGATGTATCTGGTTTGCGACCCCGATAAAGAGATTCGTGCGACCATCGCAGCATCAGCCCTTACAAGCCGCAACAACTGCTCAAGACACTCGGAAAGATCACCGTTACCGTTTAGTGCATTTGCCCATTGTGCCACTAGTCCAAAGCTTGCAGACGCGTGACTACGGCTAAAAACATTAGTCCCCATTAACCCAACCTTTTTTCTTCCTACACAAGAAGCAGGAAAGAAAGTGGCCCCCAACCACGGATCTGACTATCTGTGGATAAGTTTCTCGTGGCAAGAATTATGGCGCAATCAGGGCAGCACACTTTTCGGAAGAGTCTTCAGATTAAATGCTTAAGTATATGTTTTTACATATAAAATATGATATCACAGATTCATCTGCAGCTATTATCACGCAATGCCGCGTTTGTGCGCTTTTGTGGATAAAGTCACAAAAGTGCCATGATTGGAGACATATTCCGTCTCATTTGTGGCGGGCCGTCGACCGAATTCGAGTGTCAGATGATTCGGTCTCACGTGTTTCCCCGACGTCAAGGCATATAAACTTCTCCCGCCGATAAAGATCGTCGCGAAACAAAATCAATTTAAAGATGAATTTCTGCATCGTTTGACGGAAGCGTCTCCGCGGCCTGCCGCGATATTGTGATGTCCGAGCTGAGGCAATGCCTTGCCAAGCTTACATCCCGAAATTTGTCCGGGTTCAATTTACAAATCCTTAAGGGGGAAGACATGATCAAACTTTTGAAGAAATTCGCCAAGGACGAAAGCGGCGCAGCCATCGTAGAATACGGTCTTGCGCTCCTTGTCGTGGGATCCATCGCTGCCGGTGGCTTCTCTTACCTCGGCACTCAGACAAACAACAACGTTCTGGGCGCATGTGACACTTTGGGCAGCGCGACCTGCTAAACCAGTCCTGCAATTTACAGCCAACTTTCTGCGCCGCTGTCTTTCACACCGGCGCAGAAGAACCCGAGAGGAATGCGAACTTCTTCCACTCGGACAATTCTGTTTTCAAATCCATTCCTGGGGGCCAAGATGCGTGCCAAGCCGATACTCACGACACTTTTTGGAGTTGCGATCGCAGCAGGGTCCGTCTTCGTGGCCAAGGACTTCATACTAAGTGAGGCGCGGAACGCAAACGCCGCTCCGGATTCTGAGATTGTCGAGATCTACGTCGCGCGCTCTGAAATCGCGTTCGGTCAGGCAATCGAAGGCCACCTTGTAACACTACACAAATGGCCTCGAGAGGCACTGCCGTCCGGGGCTTTCTTCGATCTTGCCAACCTTGTTCCCAACGATCGAGAACAGCTGCGCCGGGCGAAGGGTCGTTTCTTCCCGGGAGACGTGGTGCTGGCCTCTAAGGTTTCAGCCTTCGGCGAGAAGGTGACTTTGGTGCAGAAGCTTGGCGAAAACACGCGCGCCATGGCGATCAAGGTCGATGCCGCGACTGCCGTTGGCGGCTTCGTCACGCCTGGCGACTTTGTCGACATCGTCCTGACGCAAGGGGCGCAAATGGAACTTCGGGCGGTGACAATTCTTCAGAATATCCGCGTGATCGGCGTCGATCAGCAATCCGAGGAACTCAAGGACACACCAGAGGTGGCCCGTACAATCACCGTCGAGGTGACGCCGGAACAGGGACAACGCCTCGCTCTGGCCCAGAAGGCTGGAACGCTCAACCTTACCCTGCGGACCTTGGACGGTGTCGAAGACAACCCGATGGAAATGGTGCGGTTGCGCGACCTGCTGCAAGAGGAAGGTCCCGCGGAAAAGGTTGAGAAGCAACCGACGATACGAGTACGTCGCGGCACCCAGTCCGAGATTGTCACGATACCGCGTAGCACGTTGGACATCGCCCCCGCCGTGAAACCAGCGATGACGCAAAACCCAGTGCAACCGGGCACTCCGTCTGTGGAAACCGAGCGTCCGTCGAATTCCGAGACCGATGGGGGCAAACCCGTCCATGCCGCGCCCGAGGCCCGCGACGTCGATGTGACGCAAGTGATCGGCCAATAGGAGAGACCTCTTGCGGCTTAATCGCATCATATCGAGGTTCTACGCGGACGAGACCGGGACGATCGCGATCCTTTGGGGCACGTCACTCGTCGCATTTCTAGGCTTCCTTGCAATTACGCTCGATGTCGGTCGTCTGAGTGCCACCCAAGCCGAGATGCAGGCCTTCGCCGACCATGTCGCGCTTGCAGCGGCTGGGGAGTTGGATGGCAAAAATGACGCGATCACCCGCTCAGCCAATGCGGCCGCCAACCTGATAAACGATAGCCAGACATTTGCGAACGGGTCCGGTGCGCTGTCCGGCGCCGCGGATTACACGCTTACCTTTCACTCGGCCCTGCCGCCATCGGACCTGACGCCTTTGGGCGCGAACGCGACGACCGATCCGAATGAGGCCAAGTTCGTCCAGGTCGTTCTGACGCCGAAATCCGTTAGCATGGTCCTCGCCTCGGCATTGAACAAGTTGCTCGGTGGGAATGGTTTTTCAAACACAGACGTCTCTGCCGAGGCCGTGGCAGGTTTCACACAAGCGGCGTGCGATGTCTCGCCCTTGATGTTCTGTCTACCTACGAACTGGGAGACGACACTGGATGTCGGAGATCAGATCCTCCTGCGTAGCGGCGGAAATGGGACGGCATGGGGTCCAGGCAATTTTGGCTTCATCGACTTGGCCGCCTTCGAAGACACCTCGGGCGTGTGCGCGGATGAAGGTGGCAATAAGCTGGCCTGTCTGATCGCCGCTCAGAAGCAGATCACCCAGTGCGTTTTGACCAATGGCATCGACACCGAACCCGGTCAAAAGGTCGGTATCACGAACGCCGCTTTTAACGTTCGCTTCGATATCTACAGATCGGTTCTCAACGGAGAAAAGGACAATCCTGACTTCGCCCCGGCGCCAAACGTTATCAAGGGGATCCAGAAGAACGGCGGAGGCGCCTGCATCCAGGGCAACGAAGAACCAACTGGTGACACGATGGCACTGGGGCGCGACCTGTGCCTAAACGCGGGAAGCTGCGGCGGCAACAACCGGTTCGGAGACGGCACATGGGACCGTGCCGGATATCTGAACATGAACTACGACCTCGTAGACGGCACCGCGGACGGCATAGGCAGTGACGCCGCTTTGCCGCCGCTATCAGCGGCGAACACGCAATATGCCGGCACCCGCTTTGGCATGTATCTCCGAGAGATCGCCTATGGCGACACGACCGCATCCAAGGCCATCCTGCACCCTTCTCTTTCTGAAACCGGACGCCCGATTTGCTCCGGTGCGACGCCGGGCGGCCCCGAACGCCGTGTCATCACCGCCGCCGGTGTAGACTGCGGCAAGACGGTGATTTCAGGCGCCACAACCGGTGTGCCAGTGACCAAGTTCGTCAGTATATTCCTTACCGAACCGGTGGGAGATGACGGCGGGTCGCCGCCCAGCTTCGACATTCATGGAGAAGTCGTCGGCTTTCCTGATGCCATCGGCGCGGGTGGAGGCTCCAGTGGTTTTGGCGGTATCTTCCGCGATGTCGTTCAGTTGTACCGGTGAAGGGGGGAGCGGATCTATGAAGCTTTCATCCTCCTTCTCGATTAAACGGTTCACCGCGAGTGAAAGCGGTGCGGTGCTTATCGAATTCGCACTCGTGCTACCGATCATGCTCCTGTTCTTTGCGCTGACCATCGAGGCGGCGCGCATGATGTGGTCCTACCAGTCGGTCATCGCCGGCGTCAGGGACGCCGGACGGTACATGGCCCGCGTGACACCGGCCGATATTTGCGATGCAGGTGGAAGTGTCGCCGGCCTGTCCACGACACTGAAAGGCATTGTCGAAAAAGATATCGGAGGAACGTCTCTTTTCCCGTCCAAGGTAACGGTTAACTCGGTCACACCAAGCTTCTCGTGCATAACGGGCAGCTACCGCGTCAGCCCGGCCCCGGTCGGGCGGGTCAGCGCCAACGTGACCATTCAATTCCCGATGGGCGGGGTCCTCGACATCTTTGGCGACGCGATCTCCTCTGTCACGACGGACGTGGCGGACAACGCCAGGATATTCGGGCAATGACGCGCGTAGAGCATATCTCCCGCGCGGCAGCCCAACGCGTGACCAGGTTCTCGCAAGACGAGGCTGGTGGTGTTCTTGTAGAGTTCGCGATTGTCGTTTCGCTGTTCCTTTTTCTCTTTATGGCACTGCTGGATTTCGGGCGCCTGTCTTACAGCGGCGTCACAGCTCAGACGGCCTCGCAGATCGCGGCGCGAATCGCGGTTGTCCGCCCACCGGCCTGCGCAGGTGTCCCGCAAATCCATCAGCGGGGAAGCGCCGCGCCGCCTCCGCGCTTCGGTACCTCGTGCAGCGCTGGCGCTGGGGTCTGCTTAAGTGTCGCGACCGTCTCGTGCTCAGGCAGCGCCTCGAACGCGACAGCCTCTGAAATCTGGACGCGCATCAATCCGTTACTGCCACACGGCACGACAATCGACTCGCTCCAGTTTTCCTACGCGTTCGACCCCAACCTTGGTTTTCTCGGGGGGCCCTACACACCGATGGTCACGGTCGAACTTGACCTCGACGACTTTCAGTTCGTTTCGCCGCTGGCAAGCCTCGCGAATGCCGCAGGCGCCACCAGTAGCCCCATCGGATCCTCTGCGACGTATTCGAGTTTCAGCGTGTCGCTGCCCGCAGAGGATCTTGCACTAGGAGAGTCAGGATGAAGACCCAGTCACAATCCCGATCACTGCTGGTCGTCTCCCCGAGAGCCGCCTTCGTGGAGATCATCACCGAAGTCTTTCCCAAGTCGGATAACAACAGGGTGAAGAGTTCCACGGAGTCATTCACCGCCATGAACGGACGTGCCGTCGACCTGGTGTTCGGTCAGGACGTGGTCATCATCGAAACGGATCCTGACGATGAAAACGAAGTGAATGCCCTCAGGGACCTGCTGTCGCACCGCGATGACGACACGGTGTTCCTGGCGATGACGAAGTCGGATGTTTCGATCACGAAAGCCCGCAAACTGCGTGATATAGGGGTGGACGAGGTTCTCCCGCTTTCGATCGACGGTGACGGCCTGAAGGCGGTTGTCGATGAACAGATCAAGCGGCGCCGGACGGCGGCGCAATCCACGCACACCGGACCTGCAGCCCTGGGAAAAATCATTCCTGTCACCCAGGCACGTGGTGGGGCTGGTGCAACGACCGTCGCGGTGAACCTCGCCTGCGCGCTTGCGGCTGACCGGTCGTCCATGTTCCACAAGGCGGAAAGAAATCGCGTCGTGATGCTCGATTTCGACCTGCAATTTGGGAATGCCAACGTCTTTCTCGATCTTGAAGACAATGGAGGGTTCCTCCAGTTGATCGAGTCCGCAGAAGAGCCCGACGATCACTTCATGGTCTCTACCCTGCAAAAACATGGACAGGGGGTCGACGTGCTCTGCGCGCCATTGCCTCTCGTACCCCTGCAATCGCTCCGGGCAGACCTTGTCGAGACGATGATCGCCCTGCTGAAGAGGCGTTACGACTACATCGTGATCGACCTCCCACGCGCCGTCGTGGACTGGGTCGAACCGGTCGTGAAACAGGCGAGCCAACTTTTACTCGTTGCAGATACCAGCGTGCCATGTGTCCGGCAGGCACGTCGACTGATCGACCTTTACCGAGAGGAAAACGTCGGACTGCCAGTCGAAATTGTCATCAATCGCGACCAGAAACCTTTCATCAAGTCTGAACATATGCGCGAAGCCGAAAAGGTTCTTGAAACGCGGCTTCAGCACTGGTTGCCGGATAATCCCAAGCTGGCCAGAAGCGCCGTGAACCTGGGGCGTCCCATTGTCGAGTTGAAACCACGCTCCGACCTGAGCAAGGCGTTCGCGCGGATGGCCGCAGAGGTTTTCGCCAAAGAACAAATCAAAAGAAAAACAAGCTGATAGGGGGAATAGCCGTGTTCAAGGAATATCGCTCGAGGCGGGCTGAGACGCAGCCGAACGTGCTCAAGCTCGAACGCAAGATCGAGGTCCCGGCTGCGAAAGACACAAATGCGCCCGCAGAAGATCCGGACCTTCAGGCGCATTTGGAGCTCAAGAACCGCCTTCACGGCGAGTTGCTGGACCGGCTCAATCTGGCCATGATCGACAAGGTCGAGCGCTCGGAGCTCAAGCGTCAGATCGCGTCGCTCGTGACCGGCCTGATCGAAGCCGAAGGCGTTTACATGCGATCCGAGGCCTTCTCTGCCCTGGTCGAAGAACTGATCCACGAGGTGATGGGTCTCGGACCATTGGAACCTCTGCTTGAGGACCCCACGATCAACGACATTCTCGTCAATTCCTACGACAAGGTCTATGTCGAGCGGTACGGCCTGCTGGAAAGATCGAAGGTGCGTTTCCGTGACGAAAGGCATCTGCTGCGTGTCATCGACAAGATCGTCACGAAGGTCGGGCGGCGCATCGACGAGTCGCAGCCCTGGGTCGACGCAAGGCTCGCGGATGGGAGCCGCGTGAATGCGATCATCCGCCCCTGCTCGGTGGATGGCCCGGCTCTTTCGATCCGCAAGTTCTCGCGTACACCGCTGACCATGGAGCGGCTCGTCGAACAGGGTGCTCTGAGCCAGCAAGCGGCGAATCTCCTTGAGGCGCTCGTCGATGCGCGTCTCAACATCTTGATCTCGGGGGGAACCGGATCGGGCAAAACGACCCTGCTGAACGCGATTTCGTCCTTCGTGGACAGCAGGCAGCGTATCGTCACAATCGAGGATGCGGCCGAACTGCAATTGCAACAGGAACACGTTGTCAGGTTGGAAACGCGCCCGCCCAACGCCGAAGGGCAAGGCGTCATCTCTCAACGCGACTTGGTTCGCAACGCGCTTCGGATGCGCCCCGACCGGATCATCGTCGGCGAGGTTCGCGGTGCCGAATGTTTCGACATGCTCCAGGCCATGAACACCGGTCACGAAGGGTCGATGACCACTGTGCACGCCAACACTGCACGTGACGCGCTGGGCCGCGTCGAACAAATGGTGACGATGATGGGGGCCGAACTCCCGATCAAGACGATCCGCTCACAGATCTCCTCGGCTATCCAAATTGTCGTACAGCTTAGCCGGATGAGCGACGGCAGCCGCCGTGTCGTGAGCATTTCCGAGGTCACGGGCATGGAGAATGACACGATCACCATGCAGGACATTTTCGTCTACAAGCGTCGAGGCAGGGCAGACAGCGGTGCTGTGCTAGGAGACTTCATGCCCACTGGCATTCGCCCGCACTGCTTCGATCAACTCGTGTCGGCAGGAGTCAAGGTGAATCCTGAGATGTTCAAGCGCATGGGGGTTTAGAGATGTTCGACCAGCTTCCGCATACCGTCAACGTCTTAATCTATGTTTGCGTTTTTCTGGGTGTGTTTCTGACCTATGAAGGGCTGCAACAACTGTTTTTCCGCCGCGAAACGCAATCGGAGGCACGCAATCGACGGATGCGGGTGGTCCAGCGGGGTGGCTCAACCGAAGACGCCTTGAAACTGCTGCGGGACACGGCCTTGCTTGGGCCCGAAAAAAAAGGCGGGCTTTACATGCGCCTTCGGAGATTGCTCCTGCAGGCTGGCGTTTCCGTCGGGCCCTTTTGGGTTTTCCTGTGCATGGGGCTGATCGCCGTGGCCGCGTTTTTCGCTGCGGTACGCGTCTTGCCTGCCGGTCCGTCGGGTGGGCTCAGCGTCGTGCTTGCGGTCGCTCTTCCTCTATTTGTTCTGATGCAGATGAAAAGCGAGCGGATCAAGAAGCTCACCACGCAATTGCCCGATGCCCTCGATCTCATGGCTCGGGGATTGAAGGTGGGCCATCCCGTGACCGTTACCGTCGGTAATGTCGCAACCAATATGCCCGATCCGATCGGCTCGGAGTTCGGCCTCATCGCAGATCAAATCAATTTCGGGGATGATCTTGGCACCGCTTTCCACGATTTCGCAAAGCGCGTGGCGACCGAGGATGCCCGGTATCTGGCCGTGGCAATCGGAATTCAGCACGGCACAGGCGGCAATCTCTCGCGTATCCTGAACGTGCTGTCTCAGGTCATTCGCGACAGGCACAATATGCGCAAGAAGATCAAGGCCATCTCAGCCGAAGGACGTCTGAGCGGTTTCATCCTCACCTTCCTTCCGGTCCTCATATATTTCTCTATCGAACTTACCACGCCGACATTCTACGGCGACGTTCGCGGCGACCCGAAGTTCCCGTATTTCGCCTTGGCGATCGTGGGTCTTGTCATGGCGCAAGGGCTGATCCTGCATCGGCTCGTCAAGTTCAAGTTTTGAGCGGAGGAGCTTTCATGGACGCCTTTCAAGACTTCATTCGTGACCTAACGGCCTCACCGGAATACGTCGTTCTTGGTGGCATCGGCCTGAGCGTCTTCGTCATTATCTATGGCCTTTCAGGTATGCTGGCCGGAACGGCACCTGAAATGCGGCGCATGCATGCCGGTACCGTAAGCCGCCCCCACGGTGAAGATTTCGATCTGATTCAGGGGAACAACAGCGACCCGCACGGCCTGTTGCAAGCCTTCGTTCCATCCTCGCGCGAGGAACGGTCGAAAATCGCACTTCAGCTCAAACGTGCCGGTGTCAAGCGTAAGAACTCAGTCCGGATTTTCTATACATTCCGCGCGATCATCGGGGTATCGCTGCCGGCCCTATTCATCGCAGCCATGGCGCTTTCGCCGGAAATTCAGGCCAAGTTACATATTGCTAAGTTGTTACAGAACCTGACCTGGATAAACGCGATGCAGATCGTGACCGCTCTTTTGGTTGTCGGGTTCTATGGCCCGATCCTGTGGCTGCGCGCCCGGATCCGAAAGCGTGTCAAGGCGATTGAGTACAGTTTGCCGAACGCGCTCGACCTGTTGCAGATTGCGATGGAAGCCGGCCTCGGATTTGATGCCGCGATGGTGCGCGTCTCGCATGAACTTGCACATGCCGCCCCTGAAATCTCTCAGGAGTTCATGATACTTCAACTGGAGCTGCAGGCTGGCAAGGAAAGGCAGGCGGCAATGCTTGACATGGCCGAACGTGTCGGCGTCGACGAGCTTGCGTCTTTCTGCAACGTGATTCTCCAGTCAAACCAGTTCGGCACAAGCGTATCGACGGCACTGGAGCGGTTTTCGAATGAAATGCGTTTGACCCGAGAGCTGAAAGCCCAGGAAAAGGCCAATCGGCTTCCCGTACAGATGTCAGCCGTCTTGGCGCTCTTCATGATGCCCGTGCTTTTGATGATTTGTCTCGCACCGGTTCTGATCCGATGGATGAATATGTTCGGATGACAGTGGGGACGCTGTGGGACGGCGTCCGCTTCAGCAAAGGTGTGATGCAACGCGGAAACTGGCTTGGAGATAAGGTCTCCGCCAATCGGCAGGTCTCGCTGCGCCAGCATCAGGAAGAAAAGTCCGCTGGAGTTACATAGAACGGGCGCGTCGCGAATGGCCGGTTCCAATTTGGGCCAATCTGGCGGTGTTCTATGACCGCTTCAAGGAAATCACGCTGCAGTGGTGCGCCACGCCAGAATTCTGCCCTCAGCTCACCGTCTGAAATGTAGCTTTAGATTGCCCTTTTCACGCAAGCCGGGTATTATTGTCAAGTTTTCAACGGGGGATTTCATAGGATGAAACGCAAGTTTTCGGTACTAAAAAACGGCATACTTGCAAGCGCGCTGGTCTTGGCGGCCACCGCCAGCCAAGCAGCAACAATCGTCGGTGCAAACAGCGCAACGGCCAGTAGCACGTTCGGCCCTGGAAATGACATCAGCAATGCGATCGATCAAACCGGGTTGAGTTCGACCTATATCAGTGGCGTAACCGATTTCGACGCTTATCTGGCAACAAACCCGACCCATAATACCCTGAACACGACCGAGTGGTTTACCGCCACTCCCGTGAGCAGCGCAACGCTGGTGTTCGATCTGGGTAGCGTTCTCTCGCTCGATAGGCTCGCATTGTGGCATGAGGATGGGGCGGGCTTCACGAGCGCACTGCTCTCGTCTTCGACCGATGGCGTGAACTTCTCCAGTCTCGGTTCGATCAGTCCGCTGGCCAGCCCGGCGAACATTGACTACGGCGCTCAGGTCTTTGGTTTTGGATCGGTGACAAGCTTGCAGTTCTTCCGCATGGAACTGTCCGGATGCCCGCAAGCCGGCGGTCTCAGCTTCTCGGGTTGCGGTCTTGGCGAGATCGCCTTTTCCAGAGTGGCCGCTATCCCTGTGCCCGGTGCCGGTCTGATGCTTCTTACCGGTCTCGGTATCGGCGCTGCAGTGGGCCGGAGGCGCCGCCGCTCCGCCTGAGCAGGACACGTTCTCTAAGCTACGTCGTCCTCAGGCAGCCGTTTGATTATGGCGCTTTGACGGATGTCGGCGCCTGAGTGTTTTATGAAGTTAGAGTTGCGTCCCAGATTAGTTTCTGGGACGCCGTCGTCTTTTGGCTACGATCATGTCCGGGTAAAGACAGGATCAACGTGCTTGCACGCCAAAACACGTGCCGAGCATTTTTTAGGAACTCCTGTGGACGGAGGCATGTACCGAGCCCCGCACAAACTGTGCTGTTGCCAGCGCCTCCAAGTGCCAATCGTGATTTGAGACAGGTCAAGGTCAAGACTTGTCGAATTTGGCAGTGTGTTTCAGTTGGGAGGGACACAGCCATGATCGCCTTGGAAGATGTTGAAGACATGTCCGCGCTTACACGCAAGGAAATCGATGCCCTGGCGGAACACGAGCATTTCACGACATTCGATGCAGCCCTGATGGGTGACTACCTGATGCATGTGCATCATGGCCCTCAAAAAGTGCATGAAATGATTTGCGACGATATTCGTGCCGCTTTGAACCAAGACAACGTGGAGCATGCGCGAGAACTCTTTGCCGTGCTGCGAGGCTTTCTGGCTGAACACCCGGAAGCGGCACGCGGCGCGACATAAATGATATCTGAAGGTGACGCATAGTCTACACACGACCTGAGTGACCAAGAGCAAGTTCGGTGAACCTCACTTTGGCGGACGCCTTACGTCTGATGAGTATAGTTTTCGGGCGCACTTGTAAGGTCTTTGCGTGCCCCTATTTTACACCCAATACCAGCGGGCAATTCTGTTGCGTCGGTCGCGCACTGAGCTTGACGACCATGGCGGGTAACCACGAGCCGTCACACTTCTCACTCGTCGCAAGCCAGTCATCATTTGAAATGCGAAGCGCATTCACCGTCCGGTGATCTATAAGAAAATGACGGACCGGTTGCCGCGCTTCTGTAAGTATGCCACCCCGATGGTTCGGACGAAATTCGGACTGAAGGCACGCGGGCTTTCCCACCGGATCGTTATTCCAAACCATGAGGGCAGCGGGCAATTTGACCTGACCCTCGCCGGGGCGTCGGCGGCAACGAAAAATAGGGCCAAAGTGAACACCGCCTTGAGATTCGATGTGCGTTTTTTTCTGATCACAACTCTGGCAAAGTTGACGTCAACGCAAAGCGATCAAATGATTTATTTAGACACGCGGGACGAAACAGCAGGTTTTTTTATGTTCGATAGCGCACCGAAAGAGCGAGAGGCCTTGTCTTGGGCTTTTCCTGTATTTTGGTCAGCTCTCCTCTTCGCAACCGTGCCTCACGTAAGAGACGGCGTGAACTTCATAAGAGAGCACTTGGGAAGCGGATTTTTTACATTCTTTGTTGCCGTGTCGGCTTTTCTTGCGGCAGCAGCTGCCTTGTACGCAACCCGGCAGCGATGGTCTCTTGCCTCATGCGCTTGGCTGCTGGGTCTGGCCGCCCTGGTTGTCTATCTTTCGTTCGATCTCGCCAAAGGCAGCGCCGAAGAAGCAATCCACTATGTGCAGTACGGTATGCTGTCCTTCTTGCTCTTTCGCGCATTCAGTCATCGCATTCGCGACTACAGCATTTACGTGGCGGTCACCGTTACGGGGACTTTTTTGGGCATGGTCGACGAAACCGTGCAGTGGCTCACGTCCGGGCGTTATTTCGACCTGCGGGACATCTGGTTGAACTTCAAGGCGGTTGCCCTTGTGCAGATCGGCCTTGCCGCGGGTATCCAACCAAAGCTGATTTCCGGCTTTCCAGGCTGGGAGAGCCTGAGACGTCTCTGTTTGCTAGGCGCGGTTAGTGTCGGCTATCTAGGGTTCTGCCTGCAAAACACTCCCGATAGAATAATTCGGTACGCGCACAGTGTGCCGGGCCTTGGATTTATTGATCCCAATCAGGACCAGCATATCATGGTCGAATACGGACATCTTCATGGAAATCCGGATACAGTTTCGTTCCGATCACGAATGACAGGCGAAGAATTGCGCCGGTCAGCCGCCTTCCAAGCCGAGGGTAACGCTCCCAACATCGACCACTATAATGAACGGGAAAAACATGAGAAATTCATGGATATCTATTCTCCTCTGGCGAACCCGTTTCTTTACGAAGCCAGAATCCATCAACTCCGTCGTGACGTCTATCTAAAGCGCGCGATGAAGCACGAGGCCGGAGCCGAACGGGCTGAATATTTCGCAACTGCTTATTGGGAAAATTACATTCTGGAAAAGAATTTCGGTGACTTGCTGCACGAGTCCAGCTTGAGATGGTCCCCCGAACAAAAGGCCAAGGCGAGAACGGAGGCTGATTTGAGCGAACCCTATGAAAGCGGTGTGAGCCGTCATCTGATCGTAAACTACAGCCCCCGCCAAACCGCGCTCATCTTCTCAGGTATGGTGGCCGCGCTTCTGTTCGGTGCGTTCATCTGCAGGCGGGCGTCTCAGACCACACTTGCCACATGACCTCAGGCATTTCACGACGCAGATTTCTCAAATCCCTTGGTGCCGGAGCCGCTGTCGTGGCGTCGCCTGGCTACGCACGGACAACACGCAGCATGCGCGGCTCTGGGCGAGGCGACTTACGGTTGGTCTTTTACACAGACATCCATGCCGACGGCAGAGACGAAACCTCGGCGGCGCTGGCAATGGCGGCCGAAGCGATGAACGCACAAAACCCTGATCTCGTTCTATGTGGCGGTGATCTAATCTCGGGTGGGTTCGCCTCGAATTCGAAAGAGATGGCGCCAAGGTGGAACGCATACATGAATATGGCACGCGCCATTCGGGCAGAGCATCACGCTGTTCTCGGCAACCACGATCTTGTCGGTGCACTGCAAAACAATGGTCACGATGGGACCGACCCGCGTTCGGACTTTAAGCGCCATCTCGGCCTAAGCCGCACTTATGATTCATTTGAAGCGCTGGGATACCGTTTCATCTTGCTGGATTCCTTACGCATTTCGAATGACAGCCATAGGTACGAAGGATGGATTTCATCGGAGCAGACAGAGTGGATCAGAGAGTTGCTTGCGTCTACGCCACGTGACGTACCCATAGTGCTGCTACTGCACATGCCGCTTTTGACGACGTTTTTCGCTGCAACAAAAGGCACTACCTTTCAAGCGCAAGCCAATCGTGTCGTTCTCAACAATGTCGAAATTCTGGACCTGTTCGCCCGGCACAACCTCATCCTCTTACTCCAAGGCCACCTACACGTGAGCGAGGCGATCTATTGGCGCGGCTCCACATTCCTGACAGGTGGAGCTCTCTGCGGAGGATGGTGGCGGGGTCCCTATTATGGAACGGCCAGAGGTTTCACCTCGATCACGCTCAAAGACGATCGAATTGAGTGGGAATATTTGACATACGATTCGAGTACAGGCCATCCTGATCAGTGACCTATCTTGAGGCCACTCAGATAAGACCTTCTTGAACTTTGTCGTGCCATTCCTGCGTGCAACACAAGGTAATTGTCTCGGCTTCGAAGGGCACAGTCGAAAATAGTCTGACTGCCATCTCACTGCCAATGGATCGCCTGTTGCCCGAAAACGCATAAAGACCAGCATGCATCTCGCAGATGGCGCCAGCGCTTGCAGAAACAGCCATTTGAAGAAGGCGCGGCTGATTTCTCAACCCTCGGGTATTAAAGTAAAACTTACTGACATACTGGGCATTCTGTGATACCTGTGAGACATAAATTTTGAGGCAATTGTGCCAAGCAACTTGGCGTGCGTATCGATTTTCGACCTCCGAGCAACGACACTCGTGATCTTTTAAAGTCACGATCCATCAGGGGGACAGATTGATGACCGATTGGGAAATCGAAGGTGAGGAACTCGCCAATTGTAATTGCAATTTCGGATGCCCGTGCCAGTTCGGGGTTCTGCCAACCGACGGCACCTGCGAAGCTGCGGTGGTTTACCAGATCCACAAGGGGCATTATGGCAAGACCACTCTGGACGGCCTGACCGCAGGCGGCGTCTATAAATGGCCGGGTCCGATCCACGAAGGCAACGGGCACATGCAACTGATCATCGATCCCAAGGCGGATGAAGATCAACGCGCCGCACTGGAAGCGATCATGACGGGCGCCGATACCGAGGAAATGGCGACCATGTGGTTCGTCTTCGGCGCCATGTGCCCAAACAAGCACCCGACGATTTACGCGCCTGTTTCGCTGGAAATGAACGCCGACGAAAGAACCGGGAAGGCTACCGTGGAAGGTGTCTTCGAGATCAACGCCGAGCCAATTCCGAACATCGTGACGGGCGAGCCGCATCGCATCGGGATCGCTTTGCCTCACGGGTTTGAGTTCGGCTTTGCCGAAATGGCGAAAGGGCACACCAAGACCACGGGCGGCGAGCTTCAGCTTGACAAGAACACTGGAACGCACGCGCACATGGCCAGTCTGCATCTGACGGGCAAGGGCCGTGTCGCCGCCTAAAGCGCAGACCAGCGCGATTGCGGACGCTCCAGGAACTATAGATAGGATCGTTACGCGCGACACATGGATCGTGATCGGTGCGGTGTTCCTGGTTTTCGTCCTGGCCGGGCTTTACACGGTCTTCGGTGTTGGCATGCCCATGTCGGCGCTTGATATGACGCGTATGGTCGGCCCCATCGGCGAACCGATGACCATGGGTCCCGCCGCAACGTGGACCACGACCCACTTCCTTTTGGTTTTCCTCATGTGGTGGGTGATGATGATCGCCATGATGACCCCCAGCGCCGTGCCGGTTCTTCTGCTGTTCATCGCTTTGAAAAGGCACGGCTCACAAAAGTCGCAGGCCGAAAGCCTCGGCCTCACGTTTCTTTCTGGCTACTTGCTGGCTTGGTTGGGTTTCAGCGCGATGGCAACGCTGCTGCAAGGACTTACGGAAGCTGTCGGGCTGACCAACGGGCCGATGATGACGCTGGCCGCACGACCTGTCGCCGGTGCCGTGCTGCTGCTTGCGGGGCTATATCAATTCTCGCCGCTCAAGGCGGCCTGTCTTCGGCATTGTCGATCGCCGGCGCACTTTCTGTCCGCACACAACAAAAAGGGCTATATCGGAGCTCTTCGCATGGGCCTGCATCACGGCACCTATTGCTTGGGCTGTTGTTGGGCCTTGATGGCGCTGCTGTTCGTAGGCGGTATCATGAACCTCTACTGGATTGTCGGTCTTGCTGCCTACGTGCTGGCCGAAAAACTCGTCCCGTATCCACGTCTTGTCTCATGGTCGACCGGCTTGTGTCTGATCACGGCGGGCGTATGGATTTCCGTCTCGGTACTCTGAAAGAGATGACCGAGCCGTCTAATGCGGCGAAGACCGCGGAAAGGAGCTTACTTATGGCGCATGTAGACTGGTATGTCGAAGGACCTGCATACGGCAACTGCAATTGCGGGTATGCCTGTCCCTGTCAATTCGAGGAAGATCCGACCCAGGGCAATTGCCGGGGCTTCGAGGTGATGGAAATCACCAAGGGTCATTTTGCGGAGGTCGATCTTTCAGGAGTTAAGGTTGCTATTGTCTATGCCTGGCCGGGGCCAATCTACGAGGGAGGTGGAGAGATGCAGTTGATTATCGACAAATCCGCCTCGCCGGAGCAACGCACGGCGCTTGAAACGGTCCTCACGGGCGGTGAAACCGATGAGGAGGCCACGCACTGGTGGGTTTTCCGCGCCATGTGCCCCACACTTCACGACACAATCTACGCGACCATCGAAATGGATACCGACATGGAAGCGCGCCGCGCCGAGATACAGATCGGCGATATTCTGACATCCGAGGGGCGGCCCATCAAGCCGCCACATAGTGAAGGCGAGCACCGGGTTCGCATCGATATGCCCAACGGGATTGAGTTCTCGATTGCCGAAGTGGGCAACGCCTCCACGACTGCCACCACGCCGATCAAGCTGGACCTGAAAGACAGCTACGGACAATGGCACTTCATGAAGCACGGACCAACAGGTGTCGTACACTAGGCTCAGGACCCATTGATTCCGCTTGGCTGCGTGATTCACGGCTCGTAAAGCGAGCGGTGAATATGTCTGGTCTATTCTGGCTGACAGATGCGCCGATGCCGCGTCTTGAGCCCTTCTTCCCCAAGCCACACGGCAAACCCCGCGTCAATGATCGACGCCACGTACCTGAAGGCACACCGCACTGCGACCAGTCTTCGCATCAAAAAGGGGGCGTGGACGCCTGATTGGCCGGACTAAGAGGAGCATGAATACCAAGCTACACGCCATCTGCGACAGCCAAGGACGCCGGCTGAACCTGTTCGTGACCGCAGGACCGGCAAGCGATTACATCGGTGCCCATCCATTGGTGAGCAGTTTGCCCAATGTGAACTGGCTGCTTGGACATCCTGGCTATGAGTCCTGAACCTAGCATCCTCTGCACTGCCTCATGCAAGACGACCGTTACAAACTGGGCGATACCACCAATTCGTTCGATATCCCTCTAGAGCCTAAGTATTCAAAGCAGGAAATCAGCGGCGTTCATGCTCGCCTGTCCGTCAAGGAAAATCTCGAAATCAGCCGTGGCATCTCCGTTCACGTCGCCGAAAACGCTAAGGCCACTGCCGCCAGCTTGTACCCAAATCGAGTTATTCGCGGGTCCCACTGCGAACACAAAGGGCTGATCGCTGGCAACCGCTGTGTTTGCATCGATTTGACGGAGGTCAACCAGGTCGTCGCCGCGAACGAATTGTTCGATACTGTCGCGTTGAGCCCCCACGGCAGAGTCCGCGATATCAGAGAAAACGAACCGATCAATATCTGCGTCCAGCCCCGCCACCATGTGATCCGAGCCGTTCCCGGCGAAAAACACGTCTGCGCCTGTGCCACCATCCATATGATCCGCGCCCGCCGTGTCCTGGAACGTGTCGTTCCCGGCCCCGCCGATCAGCGTGTCGTTCCCGAACGCCCCGTTCAGAACGTTGTTGCCGGAATTGCCGGTGATCGTGTTCGCCGCGAAGTTCCCGGTCCCGTCGATATCCGCAGCCCCCGTCAGCGTCAGCATCTCCAGCGCCTGACTGAAATCTTTCAACGCCACGCTGATCGAGGCGTTGACGTGGTCCGTGCCCTCGTTGCCGTTCTCGACGATCGTGTCTCCGGCATTATCCACGAAATACGTGTCGTCGCCCGTACCCCCGACCATCCGGTCAGCGCCCGCCGTGTCCTGGAACGTGTCGTTCCCGGCCCCGCCGATCAGCGTGTCGTTCCCGAACGCCCCGTTCAGAACGTTGTTGCCGGAATTGCCGGTGATCGTGTTCGCCGCGAAGTTCCCGGTCCCGTCGATATCCGCAGACCCCGTCAGCGTCAGCGTCTCCAGCGCCTGACTGAAATCCTTCAACGCCACGCTGATCGAGGCGTTGACGTGGTCCGTGCCCTCGTTGCCGTTCTCGACGATCGTGTCTCCGGCATTATCCACGAAATACGTGTCGTCGCCCGTACCCCCGACCATCCGGTCAGCACCTTCCCCGCCGTCCAGGGTATCGTTGTTGGCGCCCCCTTCGAGCGTGTCGTCGCCGCCTCCCGCTAGAAGTGTGTCGTCGCCTCCAAGACCTTGGATACTATTGTCACCAGAACCGAGGATTTCGATCCGGTTGCCAAGGGCATTGCCGATCACGTCCTCGTTGGAGCTTCCAGTGGCATCATGCCGATAATTCTCGAAGTTCAGCACCTGGCCGATAAAGCTGCCGCTAACTCTGACTTCTTCACCCGAAAGGTCGATTGTAACGCTCGAACCTAAGGCTGCGCTCTCCCGTACGACAAGGGTATCGGTGCCATCACCGCCATCAAGTTCATCGCCAAGGAACCCGGGCACGACTATCTCGTCGTCATTGGCGCCACCACGCAGTGTATTGTTGCCAGCTGCTGAAAACTCATCCAGCGACAGTGTGTCGTTGCCCGCACCGCCATCGATCACGTTAGCATCGAAACGATTGGCGTGGATTCTGTCATCAAGTTGCGTTCCGATCACGTTCTCGAAGTTCAACAGATCGGAGAGATCTTGAAAGCCAGTCTTGATGTGAAAATGCTGCTCGGTCTGCAGGTTCACATCCAGTCCGAAATCGGTTTTCGCGCTCAGGTCGAACGTATCGATCTCAGTTCCGCCATCCACATTTCCGATGAATTGGCCATCCTGCATGGCAATCGTGTCATTTCCCGCGCCGCCGTCCAAAAGCGACGTCAGAATGGAAGTGCCCCGCCCGGTCAGAAGGTCGTTACCTGCGCCTCCAAAGACCTGCCCCGAGCCAGTATCCTTGGTGATGAAATCACCGAACCCAGAGCCTTCGACGTTCTCGACATTGAGCAACGTGTCATTGCCGTCAGCACCAGAAACGGAGCTCGCCAAAGGAATGCTTTTCAGAACAATCACAACACTGCCTGTGGCGTCGGAGTAGCTGACCAAGTCATCACCGGCACCACCGTCAAGCGTGTCGTCACCAAGACCGCCTCTGAGTGTATCGTTGCCGCCCAGGCCCTCGATGCTGTTGTTTCCGCTATCTCCGGCAAGCAGGTCAGCCTCTTCCGACCCGACGAGATTATCGAAGTTGGAAATCGTATCGCCCGCGGCGTCACCGAATCCCGCAAACCCGGTTTGAAGGTTTACTTCAACCGCGAAAGTCGAGCTTTCGTAGCTCAGAGTGTTGACACCCAAACCACCATCAAGAAGGTCGGGCCCATCTCCTCCTTCGATCAGATCGTTGTCGTTCCCGCCCAGAATAGTATCCTGGCCTGCGTCACCAAACAGAGTGTCGTTGCCATTTCCGCCTTCGAGACTGTTGGCGCCTACGGTGCCGACGACAACGTCCGAGTTATCAGTGCCTATAAGATTCTCGAACTCGGTCATTTCCTCGACAACGCCAAAGCCGTCCGTCGCCGTACCGCCGGCAAGATCAAAAATCCCCCCAGCCTGACCAACCAACGACCAGTCAATCGTGTCGGTACCGCCACCTCCGTTGTAGCTGTCGGCGTCGATGACCGAGACGACATTCATACGGTCATCGCCTTCGCCGAGTCGATATTCCTTAGAGGTACCATTCGCAGTCACCGTGTCGATGCCGTCCCAGGCGTTCACCACTGTGGCTGAACTGTCCGCGGTGAACACGTCATCGCCGATCGTTCCTGTCTGCAGGCCAGAGGGTCCGAGCACGGTGTTGGCATTGTCGCGGGTATCAAGTATCGCGGAATGGATCTCGCCATCATTCCAGACAAGCGCCACCCGCCCGTCGTCGAGCAACACCGCCTCGGTGTGATCGGCGTTTGCGCTATCGAAGACGAACTGGCTGCCAACAAGGGCGCCGGTCGCACTGTACCGTTCGCCACGTCCAGCCAAGCCGCCGGTTTCATCATCGTCCCAAAGCACGAGCCAGCCACCATCGGCGAGCGCTACCAGCTCTACCTCGGTATTTATGTCGGTGGAATTGCCGATGTCGACGTTGATGATGCTGCCCTGGGCGACGCCGGAATTGTCAAAGCGCTGCATCTCGATGTCGGTATCGGCAGCGTCAGTATTCTGCCAAGCAATAACGAAGCCTCCGCCGGTCAGCGCGACAACCGAGGCACTTAAATCGGTGTCGCCGTTGGAATCGGTGTTGGCCACAAAGGCGGCGCCTGCGGGTGTGGCGCCGGTCACCGGATTTCTAACCGAATAGGCAATTGCGGCGTCAGCGCCTGCGAGGTCGAGATCATAGACAAAAACCACGTCGCCGTTGGTCAGCCGCGCGGAATCCACCTCTGAGCTTGCGCTGCCGGACCCCGGGATGGCCGTTTGCACTGTCCCAACCGTGCCCGAGGCATCGACGTTCACGAAGAGCAGATTGTTTTCGCTCATGGAACTGTCGAACTGCTCGTAGCCCACAGTATAACTGCCATCAGAGGCGGAGGTCACAGTAGGGGTGCGCACTATGTCGCCCGCGTCGGGCGAAGTGGCGATGGTACGGTCGGTTGCAGTTCCAAACCCGGTCGATGTCGTGGTCCATTCCGAAGCAATTAATGCTTGGTTGACGCTCGACCCATTCTCGTCTTCGTAGACGACCACGAAACCGCCGTTATCGAGCGCGGCAATGTCGAAATTGCGCTCGTTGTCGGAAATGAAACCGCTGTTCAATCGTGTTTCACTGCCAATCGCGGTGCCGTAAGCGTCATAGAGCTGACCGATGATATCCGTACCGGGGGCGGCGCCAACGCCGGTGTCGTCGGTTGAAGTCCAGGCCACCAGGATGTTGCCGTTCGTCAACTGAGTGATACGCGGTTCGAATTGCGCCGCTGTGGTGGTTATATTCGCCGTGAATTTGGGAAGCCAGAACTCAGGTGTAAGCGGCATTTCGATATCCCGTAAAAAGGGTGTGTGAAAAATGCAGGGTAAAAGCCTCTGCCGATTCAGTCCGACGATACCTAAGTGGCCGATACTGTTAAAGGATCATCAAGCATGAAAGCGCCAACGCGCCCTCGAGGACTTGTTCCTATTTCGCCCTTATCGGTAAAGCGTCCGTCTTTTCATCAGCGCAACCTATGGCCCTGTTGAGTATGAATAATCGCATGAAAATAAGCATCAGAATGCTCGCTATCGAGAATTCTTGCTACCTTTTAGGTTGAAGTTTGTCGGGAGTGCGCTCACAGAGCATTGCCGGTTTTTCAACCTCGAAACAATGCGTTTCCCTTGAAGGAAATGAGCCTCTTTCCCAACGCCGCGGTATCGAAAAGCAGAGATCGAAGAAATACTGGAGCGAACTGACTGGGCAAGTTAGACAAGGGGCGGCTAAGCACCCCTTTGCCATCCGTTAATGGCAGAGGCCGGCTGGCACGACGCAGTGTTGTTGCAATGCTAGAGACAGGTCCGGTTCCACACCTGGAAAAAGAGATGATGTTATCACCTCAAAAGGTGTGCGTCGTCGCTACAAGGCCCTGATTGCCGTCGGCGGCATCCGTCGCAGTGCAATTGGACGTCGAGACACCCGCTGCGCCTTTGCCGCCCCCTTGTCCAGCCGCACCGAGGTAAAAGACCGGTGTGCCGGTCATGGAAGCACCGCTGCCGGTCAGGGCAATGTTGACACTCGGGCCGGAATTGCCGCCGCCTCCGCCGCCCGAGGCACCGCCGATGCCGCCCGCACCCCCCTTCGCGCCGGATGCGCCCCCATCGTTGCAGTAATTGCTAAAGCTTTTGCCCGCGCCGCCAGAACCTGCTGCGCCACCTTTCTGGCCTGCTCCTCCGGCCGAGCCGTCACCGCTGCGCGCACCTGTGACCACGGATGGATCACCTGTTAAGCCAAGCTTGGCCCCCACCAGGACGATGCCAAAACTCGCCGCTCCCATGTTGCCACCCTTTCCGGGTGTCGCGCCACAACCGCCCGAGCCGCCGCCGCCGCCCGCGCCACCATTGTAGGTGCTGCCGTGACATACGCAGTTGGCATAGCCGCACGAGCCACCCGGGCCACCGCCGCCGCCGCCGCCGCCAGCCAAACCCGCTCCGCCAGAGCTGGCGGTGCTGCCGCTCCAAACGCCGCTGGCGTCAAAACTGCCGGCTGTATCGGTCGAAGCCTGACCACCGGCCCCACAACTGCCATTGCTGCCTGCCGTACCTGTGGCCGCGGATTTCGGAAGGCTGCCTCGGCCATCCGGACAGGCGTAGCAGGCCAAGGCATCTTTCTTTTTCAGTGATGACCCAGAGGCATAAGTTCCAGTTCCACCGGGCTGCCCATTTGCCGCGTTCTGCCACTCCAGATCGCAGTCATATTCACAGACCAAATACCAAGTAAAACTCGAAGAGATCTTGTTAGAGACGGTTTTGCCACCGGTACCGCCGGCCGCACCGCAAGTCGACGCACCACCCGCGCCAGGAGACTTGGAAGACGTTCCAGGATCGCCGGTCTTGCCATCAGCCCCGGAACTGCCATCGCCAGGGACAGGCCCCGTTGTGCCCGGCGCGGCCAGCACATTGACATTTTCAAGTGTCACGGTTGTGGCAGACGCGCGTAGCGCGACGGTCTGAGCCGAGACCTTCGGCGCCGAGGGCGAAGTGCCGATGACCAACAAGTGAGATAGTATAATCCCGCTGTCCTTCGCTGTCAGGTCGAAAGCCGGCACACCGTCTGGCGGCGCCGTGATCTGGGACTGGTAAGTTCCAACCGGTTTGCCGCCAACATATCCGCCCGCGACGGTGATTGCCCCTTTGCCTGGCGCGATAGCTGCTGCAGGAGCATATTTTCCGTATTCCAAGGCTACCGTGCAATCGGCAAAGTTGCACTGCCCGGCCGCGAACGAAATGGTCTTGCAGTAGGACGAAACACTTGCCCCGCATCCGGGCGCATCGGTGCCTTCCGGTGCAACAAAAACGGTCTGCGAACTCGCCTTGACCGATCTTTCCAGCACATTGGCCGGGGCCATCAGCATCATGGACACACCGCTCTTCGAGATACCATTGTCTCTTTCGTCTCCACTGCCGTTGGCTTCATCCGACTCGACTTCGCTTGTAGTTGACCACGGGTCGACTGCCGTGCCGTCTTCCAGTGCAACCGTGCAATCAGGCAACTCTGCCCGATCGCGGTCGAGCGCATCAATCGCGTGAGCGAATTCGCAAGTCAGCACAGCTTCGGTGAAATCAGCCGTGCAGCCCGCGAGACTTTTCATTGCAAGCCGGGGACCAAACACTGCATTTGACAGGTTGACCTTCGGAAAGCTGCTGCAGCTAAGGTCAGCATACTGAAAATCGGCCGCGTCGATGGTGGCGCCGGTGAAGTTTGCGCCTGTAAGGTCCGCATCCTGAAACATCGTGGGCACGCCGCGGGCATCCGCCTGCAGCATCACGGCCTGGAAATCCGCGCCGTTCAGGTCTGCGTCGATGAAATTGCCACCGATGATCACTGTATCGGAAAACTTGGCACCGGTGAGGTCCGCTCCGGCGAAATTAGGCCCTGTCAGCGTCTGACCGGAGTAATCCTGCCCCTTAAGGTCACACCCTGGGCAGATCACGGGAATGCCTTGCGCTTTGGCGTCTGCCGCAGCCAGGGCTATCGCGAAAATAGCGATCCAGGCTTTTAACCATGTCGTATGAAAAACGGTCATGTCGGACTCTCCTCATAAAAAACTTTCGCCACTGTCGCAACGCCGGCCTGGACGCCGTGACGGAAACATTTGTATGCGTGATTGGCATCAGTTCGGCAGCGGCGGCAGCCACATACTGATCGAAGGACCGGTGCGCCCATCAGGACCCGCGCCCGCAACAGTGGGGCCTGCGGGCTTCCCTGCCCCATCTGTCACCATGGCATAGTTCTGCGTGTAAACCGTGTGCCACATGTCTACCGCCAGACCGGCGGCCGCCATGTTCGGAGTCGTGACCAGCGGATTCTGCGCCGGCGGTTTTTTACCATAGGTATAAACCGCCATGGCGTAGTCCGACGGGTTGATCCCGGCCCCCTTGTAGGACAGGACGTAGATATAGGTCATCAATTCGTCGCCGACGGTCTGCATGTCGACATAAGTCGCGCCCGTGGCCCCGCTCAGATACAACCAGTAGGTCGGTTGACCTGCGCTGTCGACGAAGCGTTCAATCGGATTCATCGACAGGTCATAGGCCGAAATCCGCGCAACCTGCTGGCCGTTGTGATCCGGATCGGCGGACGTGTCCTCCAGCACGAGAATGGTGCCGTCATAGGCGCAGCTGACCGCGACAGGATAGAACATCAGACCCGGGCGGCTTGGGTCGGTGGCGGGCCCCGCGGCGAAATCAGCCAGCGGTACGTCCGTGTCCGCCGCACCGGCAACCTGCAATCTGGCGACCATCAGTTTCTTCGTGGACGAATTGACACCGATGACCTGCAAAGAGGGATGCAGCGTGATCGAGTCGGGAAATAGCGGAAAGCGGCCATAGCTGGGCTGCGCAGGGTCCATGTCGAAAGGGGTCGTGGCATCAAGCGCCACTTTTCTCAGATGATAGCCACCGCCCTTTTCCGTGGGCAGCGTTTCGGGGCGCGGATCAATGTAATACTCGCCCAGGTCGATGTCTTTTGGGTCTGGCGTGGGAATCTTGCCGTCCGGACCCTTGGCCCAGTTTCCGCTGCTGTCCATCAGAAATTTCGGCGGGAAATAGTCAAATACCATGCGCGATTTACCCGCGAACCCGCACGACGGAAACTTCTCGGCGATGTCGAGCATGCCGGGGATCGCAACGGTTTGGAACGTGAAAAGCTGTCCGCCAGGCGTGGTTTGCCCGCATTGAGGCAACCCGGTACCGGCGGCTTGAAACCCTATCCCTAACATTGCCTTTCGCTGGCTGAGTGACAGACCGGTCCAGTCGCCGAAATGATTGCCAGTTGGGGAATTATCACGGCTGGCGACAGTGGCGGTCGGTGCCGTGCTTTCGACTTTCCAAGCGTATTTGCCGCCCGAATAGGTCAGGATCTGCGTATGCGCGTAAACGGACTTGCTATCCAGTGGCCTGGGGTATTGCACAAGATAAAGATTTTGCTGGGCCATCTCGGCTTCGTTGTTGTTGATCCAGCCCGTGGTAGCCTTTCCTGCCAACCAGTCTCCGACGTAGAAATCCGCCTCAAGTTTGACCTGTCCACCGAGCGTATTCCCCTCGAACACCGCTTGCAGGCTGGCCGGCGCAGCGCTATCGCTCACCGCGTGTTCGTAGCTGACCGTAGGACGGTTGTCGTTCTGATAAATCATCTTGACCACATATTTGCGGTCGGATCCCTGCGGAAATACCTGCGCACGAGGGTCGGGAAATACGTCAACGGTCGAGCTGATGGTGATCGCGACCTTGTTTTCGATGTTCCACGGCGAGGTGGCGATTGTGATAATCGTTTCAGCCATCTGCGCGGCAGTGGCAGCTATGTTGATCGTCAACATGATCCAGCCGGCAAAGGGGATCTCATCCTCAATGGCGCCTCCGGCCATTTCAAGCTCCGCCCAGGCCAATGCCTTGCCTACGCCGGACTCAAACAGAAATTTGACCACCGAAGTCGCCGCCGACCAATTGAACTTTCGGTTCGCCGCAGACGTGCCGCCGATATAGGCCGCGATCAGCAGCGCGCCTGCCACCATGACCTTTTTGTTGGAACTCAGTTTCTGCACAATGTCATAGAGCGGCTTGTATGATTGCGCCGCAGCCCCCACGGCCAAAAGCATCGACGGCACTCCGAGATTGAAGACGGCCGTCAGAATTCCGCCCAGGGCTGGCGTCTTGGGCCAAAGATCGGCCCCCGTACCCAATCCCGAACCATACAACGTGCAAGAGACGGCGCCGGGCGGGAAGGTGAAGGTCACCTCGGTTTCACCGGGCGGCGGCAACGGCACCGCGTAGACCGAATTCATCGGAGAGATCATGCCGATAAACCGCATGTCATCGTATTGATTATCGAAGGCCTCGATAATGATCTTGGTCGACAACGGCTGATCATCGACGGTCCAGTTGGGGAGCGACATGGCCTTGCCCGCGGCATCAAAGAACCGCGCATAGAGGCCGAGATACCGAAACGCGGTGTTTTCGAACTTGACGTTGATTTGGTTTTTCGCGGCATCCTTGACCGAAACTTCAAATTTCAACTGGTTGACCGCTTGGGAATTTGCGACAGCCACCGACCACTCGTCGTTCTGCTGCGCGGACAGCCTTTCCTTGGCAGGCAGAGCGAGAAGCGTGGCGAATTTCTGAACCTGCGGGCCGCCGTCTGCAGTTTGCACCGCCATGCCAGGTTGGACGGTCCACTTGACGTTCTCTAGAGCGGCCAGATTGTTGACCTGATTGATCAGCATTTTGAGCGGCGTGAAGGCGGCGGTCTGGACCTGATCGGTGGGGTGCTGCCGATAGGTTCCCCATGATTTAGGGTCGTAATTGGCCTCTTCGCTTTTTTCCACGAAGGGTTCTAGCGTGGCCCAGCCCGAGGTTTCCGTCGGCTGGCCCATCATCCGCATTTGCGTGGCCAAGGCATTGATGTGCGTCGCGATATTGGTGTTGTTCATCAACCCAAGAATGGTCGCGGCGCCCTTTTTGTCCTTGGTGACAAGATCGGGATGGTGAAACAGGAACGTTTTCGCGGTCGAGGTGTAATCGATAGCCGTTGCGTGAACCATTTCAGCGCCCGTGGCGAAGGCGTCCTCGTCATGAGGAAAATACATTGCGGAATGACTTATGCCCTCTTCGCCATGACTGCCCTCGAAGGTGCGCATCGTATGGCGAATATGAATACGCGAAACCGTATCGGCGGGCATATGCACGGGCGCTTCGATGTAATGTGTTGCCCCCTTGAGGGCCGCATGCGGCTGCTGGTGAGGGGCATCACCGATGGCATCGGCAAGAGTCTCCTCGGTATGCGGGACAAAGCGGTGCCGCTTGCCGCAATGCGCAAGAAAGTAATCCTCGCCCGGGTGGGCATCGGAAAGATCGGCGTGAAACATGACGGGCTTTGGGGTAAAATTGAGCTTCATGGTCGTGCCTCTCTCAGCCTTTGTGAAATGAAATCAGTTGCAATTAGGGTGGGGTTGCCCGACCCAAGAAAGGCTCGAAGCGATGTATTTGCTGCATCCGGCGGTGCCGATGGCGGGATATTTCGTTCCGTTCACCTCACCCAAGTCACCGCAAGAAAAGTTAGGGTTGCATTGAAGGTACATACGTTGAAGCAATCCGCCGGCGGAGCCGGTCGGCGTCTTTTCGGAGATGATCTTGGTCACCGGTCCGATGGTGCCGAGGGCATTGTTCGACAGATCCAGAAACCCAAGCGAAGTCATCGCTGTAAGATCCTTGGCGAAAGGTCCCAGAACGTCTGTAAGGCCGTTGTTGGACAAATCCGCATAAAGAAGCGTTGTCTGGATCGGCAGCACGAAGCTCGTCAGCTTGTTGTATTGAGCGTTAAGGGAATACAGAAAAGTATCCGCCGACAGAACAATCCCGCCCAACTGGTTGTCGGCGACATTGAGATACTGCACCGGCTTGATCGCAGACAGGTCGAGTGAGGTCAGCTGGTTCGCTTCGAGGTTGAGAGAGACAAGCGCAGTCTTGTTTCCCACGAAGCTGAGCGAAAAATTCGTCAGTTTGTTGTTGCTCAGATCGAGCGTATGCATTGCGGTGAAATGTTCCAGACCTGTGATATCACTGATCCCGCGTCCCGGACAATTGACCGCGCCGATCACCTCGGCGGTTGTGATCAGCACTTCGGTCTGTCCCTGCGGCAGGGCGTCTAATATGCAGGCCTTGAGGTTCTTGTCCGCGAATTTCACGACATTGCCCGGCTTGGCACTGCAATTTATGGACCACATGGTTGTCTGACCCGAGGCCGTACAGCCGGTTGTTGTCCAGTTTTGCGCCAACCGCCAGGTGTCGGTGCATAATTGCGCGGGGTCCTTGCCCGACGCGGTTGTTTGCGCAAGCCTGTTATCCGGACATCGCACGGAAGTTCCTGTGACGCCGGGGAATATTGTCTGGGCATAGGCCACACCGAGACTGTCGATGATCCCGCAATACGGCGGCGCGCCTTTGGTCTTGGGTTTGCAACAGAATTGCTTGTCCACCATTACCGCGTCATTGAAGAGCGCCGAACTGACAGAGGCATTGGAAAAATCAGCGCCGCCCAACTGCGCACAACTGAACTCCGTCGGCTTTCCGGCCCCGGTGATTTGCGAAATCTTGGCGCCAACGAAATCAGAGGATTTCAGACTTGTCTGGCTGAAATCGGTCTGCTGAATATTCGCCTTCGTAAAGCGGGCGGTATCCATCGTGGCACCGGCGAAATTCGTCCCGCTGAGCGTGGTGCCAGAGAAATCCGCTCCGATCATGGAACAGCCGGAGAAGTCGACGGATGAAATACGCGACTGACTGAACTTCGCGAAATCGAAAATGGCGAATTTCACCTGCGCGGGTGGGATGGACGCGCCCTCCGCTTCGAAAACCGCCTGGCTCAGGTCGGCATGGCTGAATGTGCCGCGCGTAAGGACCGCACCGGATAACTTGGCTTGTGACAACTGCGCGCCGGTGAAATCGGACCTGTCCAGCGTTGCATCGTTGAAATTGACCGGAGCCGTGGCATCAACCGGTGCCGGTGCTGCCGGACAGGGCGATCCGTCAGGCATCTGTATACCACCCGCGCTGCCATACGCTTGTGCGCAGATGAAGGTGGAATCCGTCATTGCCGATCCGGTGAAATCAGCCCCATTCAGCGCGGCGTGGCTGAAAACTGTATTCTGCAGGAAAGCCTCGTCGAATTTCACGTTGCTGAGGTTTGCGCCAGAAAAGTCGATACCGACGAAATTTGTGCCAGTCAGAATTGCGCCGTTGATGTCCTGGCCTCTGAAATTGATGGAATTCGGGTCCAACCCGTGAAAATTCGCGTCGGTAAAATCGCTGGCGCTCCAGTTGCCGCGTTGCCCGATGGTGTTGGCATCGGTAATCAGATCGATATCCAGACTGGCTTCCACGAACTTTGTCCGGCAGGACCCATCCTGGACGATTTCCTGTAGAGCTCCGAAATCGGCCTCAAGAAGGTTGCTCTTCGAGAAATCTGCGCAATGGATCTTGGCGAAGGTAAAGTTTGTCGCGGGCATCTGAGCGCCAACGAAGATCGTATCCTTAAGTGTTGCGCCATTGAAATTCGCGGGTGGAAAGCTGGCGCTTGGTCCAAGTGCCGCGCCGGTGAAATCTGCCGATGTCAGATCCGAAGACGCAAAGGTGGACCCCTGAAGGTTTGCGCCTGTGAAATTCGCCCCGATGAGACTTTTTGCCGGGCAGCTGCCGAAGTTGAAACCGTTGATGGTCTGACCAGAGTAGTCCGCCGGAGTGGAAGTAGGACAGGACGCGCTCGCGGCGCTTGCCAAGAAAAATAGAGCCAGGGTCGAAAAGGTCCTGAACATAAGCACACGTCCGTTTGTAAATTTATGGTTGAGCAAAAAGTCAGTAGGCACCACCTAAACGATAGCTGTCAACCCGGAACAAAGTGCGTTCAGACGAATCGAAGGAGCCGTAAAAGTTCAGTCGAGCTCTAATGGCTCGGCGTAGATCGAAGTAATCCTGGTGGGAAATTGTCGCTTGAGGGTTTGAACCCGCACAATTCTGCGTCTTAGATCCGTCACGACACGGATCATCCCGACTTGTGGCAAATGCTTACTTTGGCTGTCTGTCCGACGCCCAGGTGTCCAGAGCTTGCGCGCGCACGCGCGCGAGCGCATCCTCCGGGACGGCAGTCTCGCTTGTCTTTTCCCGAAGCGGAGCGTCGTGAAATAGATAAACGCGGGAAAGAAACTGTTCGAATGTAAGCGAACCTTCCCCGTACCTTTCCCCATGACCACTGGTCGAGACAATCACGCCACCACCCCAATCCTGCCCGCTGTCATTGTTGGGATTGTAAAAGTAGACCCGCATGTCGCCAGATTGATCTTCGCCTACCCGAAGGATCGAAATAGCGTGCCAGCCAACGAACTGACATTGTGGGTCCGTCACCGCAATGCCCGCGGGTTGCGGATGGGTGACAGGCTGATTGCCGTTGAATTCCGGGTGATACGTTATGAAGAAACGGCGCAGGAAGTTATCGTAATCCGCGAGATCGCCGGTGGTTACGTCCACTGCGACGGCACAGTCCCGGGCGACCCACCAGCCGTGAAACTCCGGATTGATCCAACGGTGTGGATCTCCGGCCCGGCCTACGCAACGCCGCCCCATCTCGGCGTAAATCCGATCCAGATGCGACACGAGCAGAACCGAAACGGGGTCAGCATCAACCGGTCCGAACCCCGCCAGACCAGCCGGCAGGTCCGCAGAGTTGATAGGCTGACCCTCAAACTGCATCAGGAGCGTGTCGAATTCAGCCGCCTGTGTGACGAGGTGTAGAAGAAAATCGGGATCGTTAAGCGCCCACATCGCGATGGCTCGTGCCGACTGGCACGTTGGGTTGGCTCCCTGCCCCACGCCCAATGGCTGTCCAATCACCTGCAGCACACCCGCCAGGAGATGCGTTTCGGGCGACGCCTGCGGGCTGAATCCGAGTTCAAGGCGCTCTCTGGCGCCACCGCGTAATTTCAGTCGAATTTGACGGTCCAGCGCCGGCACCATCGGCGCGTGATGAAGCACACCCCGATCAAGCAGTGTCGACATTCCGTAAATCGCCTGCGGTGTGGCCGGCGTTACCGCAGTGCGGATCAAGTCTTCGATAAGGCGCCGGTAGTGCCGCCAGCAATCCAGTCCGGTTGATCCCAGACCCAAAGCCTCGGGAATAAGCGGTCGGTCTTTATATTCGACCGCCCAAAGCAAAAAGGCCACATGGTAGTCCGACACAAGACCGGTATCATGCATCGCACGGGCAAAGCCCATTGCTTCACGCGACAAGCCGGCCTCGTCGGCATGGGCGATCCGGTCAAGATAGACGTCGACGCCGGGATCATCGAGAGAGGCCGCAGTCGGCCCAAACAGCGCGCTGACCAAGCGCTCCGCGCCAAGCCGCGTGCTACCTGGCTCTGTGCCTTTTTCGTGTAATGCGATGGCGATTTGCGCGATCATATCTTTCACCACGCCGACCTGAACAGACCGCTGTTCAAGCAAGCGCCAGATTTCCGAAACGAGAACGCCCAAAACATCGGTCAGCCCGATATGGTCGGCGATATACAGCATGAGCCTGCGCTTGGTCTCATACCTCTCGCCCATCACGCGGGCGGCTTCGTCGGAATGTCCGAATACGTCGCGCAGATTTAGCGCCAGAACTTGTGTGAGGAAATGCCGCGCACCGTCAACATGCAGGTTGTCATGCCTTGCCTCTTCGGTCGCAACGGCCAAGAAGCGGGCTAAGTTGACCGCCTCCAGTGCGCGAAGCGACGGATCATCTGAGATCAAGGACGTTCCGACAAGCTGCGGCATCAAGCTTTCCGGCCGGTCCCAATCCGAGCCAGAGAAAAGCCCGGCCTGATCCAGCCGCACTGCCCTTTTGCAAATCGCGTCGACCCCGCCCTCGATAGGCAGCAAGCGCGCCACCACGTCGAGAACCGGTCCCAAGTAGCGGGCCTTGGCAAACGGACGCGCCCGTTCCAACCGCTCGGTCGCTACGTCCAGGGTGTCGCAGAGACGTTGCACCTGTGCACTCGCTTGCGGTTGGTCTGTTGGCGCATCCGTCAGAGACATCAAACGTAATAATCCAGATCTTCCTGCTTCTTCAGAAGATCACGCAACTGATGCGGATTGTCACCGAAGAAATAGGCCAGGCCCCAGTGTGTACCAAACGCGGAGCGTTTCGCCACCTTCTGCTCGCGCGGATCCGACAATTCATGGAACTCGAAATACGGATGATGTGCCGTTTCTTCGGGCACCTCCAACCGGCTCACAACGCGGCGGCGCGGATAGACGCCGAAACAGCCGGCGTGGCCTTTCGCGTCCTTCACAGGCTCGGGGAAGAACGCATCAAGCTCTTCCTGCGTCGTCTTCGGATCAAACGCAACGACAAGGCCCTGATATCCGTTGAAGCCATAAGCGCGTTCGATCAACTCCAATGCGTTGAAGCCTGGCGGACGATACGCCACCTCACCGAAGTACAGCTTGTTGTCGCTCGTCAAGAAATACTCCGGATGGATAAAGCCAAATTCGATATCGAAAGTTTCGATCAGCTTTTCGATCTCCTCGGTGATCCGCTCGCGGTGCGCCTCAAGTTCCGGTGTGGCGGGAACAAAGACGGAGTAACCAAGCGTGACATACTCGGAAATGTTCAGAAATTGGATCTTGCCGTTCTTGATCCACGCTTCCACCGCGAATTCCCAGCCATCGAGATGGCTTTCAAGTAGCGCCGGGAATTCGTCGTCTGGAATATTGTCCACGTCTTCTGGCGTACGGATCACGCGATGACCGGCTGTACCGGACTTGTCGAAAGCCTTGAAATGGATCGGGTCGTTCGGATCACCATCAAGTTTAAGCAGCGTCTGGTTGACACGTTTGAGAAAACGGATCACGTCCCCACGGTCGTGAGCTTCCTCGAACACCCCAACGCGAATACCGCCAAGCTGCGCCCGACGTTTCATCAGGGATTTATCCCGAAAGAGCATTGCTTGGCCCAGAAGGCGCGGGTTCTTCAGAAGCACGGCGTTGATAGCACCAGCCCATTCCACCGTTTCCTCGAAGATAGGAATTGCGACATCGACGCCCATATCCTCCAAACGGTGTGCCAGTTCATGCGAGCGTTCATTAAGGCGATCGAAATCCCACGGCACAAACGGGATATCGTTTTGCTTGCAATAGTCTTCCGCCCAAGGCGGTGCGACGACGACGTAGCGGCGGTCAAAACGGTCGATCGCGTCAATTGCGTTCAGGCTCCAGCCCAATATCGCAACATAGCCTTTCTCCGGGTTCTTCTCGGTCATCTATTCATCCTTTCAACATCGCAAGCACCGGACAACACATGATGTGCTGCCGCCACCTCGCGGTTAGAAACAGGACCTCTGTAAAGGGTAAGGATCCCGGCGAGACTTAGCTTGCGTCGGTTTCACGTGAATATGTAACACGATGAGTGCAAAATTCAAACCTGCCCACCTCGGTGAGGGGATCGGCTCGCTCTCGCAGCCGCCAGTTCCCTGAATTCGCCACCTCAATCTTGACAGCGCCCAACAACTTAAAGGCAGATCTTCGGTGTGCAAAAAAGCACTGATGTCGCGGAAACGTACGGTCAGGCCGACATCACGCAGTTCACAGAAATTCGTGGACCAACCGAAGTTGAGCCAATAGCTGTCTCAGCTCACAGCCGGGAGCTCTGCATATCTCACAATGCCGCACGCCGGTCCTGCCCAGGCGTTTTTCCGAGACAGAACAGAACAAGTCCCGGCAACGTGACAAGCAGCATCAACGCACCATAGCATAGTCCGAGCGCCACACCCGCACCGGGAGCGGCGCCGATCATCGGCATTAGCGTCGCGGCTGTACCCTCACGCCATCCCCATCCAGCCACGGAAAGGGGAATAACCATGGCGCAAAGAATCATTGGAAGGATCGTAAACCACGCCTCTGGTGGCACTATTGTGCCAGTCGCACGGGCACAGGCATAAAGGCTGAAAATCAGCAACGCTGTTGCGCCAAACGCGTGTAGGAGGATTGTCCTATTTCGCAGAAGGTTGGCGAACAGGTCGAGGAATTCAATTGCCTCGGGGGTCGCGCCAAAGGTTCGAAACAAGATGACGCTAAATGCGATCAGTATTGGTGGCACAACAAAGAACGAGATCGGCCAGTCAAGACCACCCGGCCACAAGAACGCGCCGAGGAGCCCAGTAGCGGTAATAGAAAACATTGCGATCTGGCCAATCAAACGTTCAGCCATAACCGAATAGCCCGCCCGACGGAAATCTGCCTTATCGCGAAGTCGAAGCGCCCGGCTCAGATCGCCCAGAACGCCTCCCGGCAGCACCGAATTGACGATTTGAGAGAGATAGTATTCGCGCAACGCGTGGAGATAAGAAAGTTCCAGCCCTAGCTTTTGCGCAGTCAGCTGCCAACGGCGTGCCATCGACAACGTACTCAGAAGCAGTCCAACTGCGCCTGCGGCAAGCCAGCCCGGCTGTGCCTGCACGAGGTGCCGGAGTACTTCGTCTGGGCCAATCCACCAAAGCAAACCTGCGATGACGCCGATCGAAAAGAACAGCTTGAACAGACGCTGCGTCATGAACCGTCAGCGCTCTTGCTTAGCTGCGAACTAAACGCTCGCAGAAAATCATTGCGAAAGCTGTCCATGCGGCGCACCGGTGCCTCTGGATCCGGCAGGAGACCATCGCTCCAATCCCATGCCTCAATCAAGTCGATGAGATCTCGGGGCCCGATCATGTGAACCGGCACATCACGATTGTCGCTACCAGCTACGAAACCGGCGGCTTGGTGATCGCCGGCGACAATTACCAAAGGCGCGTCCTCTCCCAAACGAACCACATGTGAAAAGACGGCCTGAAGCGCGTAATCCACGGCCCGTCGGTACGCGTCGCGTATCGCATCGCGGTCCTTCCACAAGTCACGCGGTGACGGCCCAGTTTTGGCCATTTCATCGAAGATGCGGCCATCCCTTACCGCATTCCACGGCAGTAAGTCTGGCACCGGCGTCCAAGGCGCGTGCGACGAAATGAGCGCGATCTGGATAAAATCCGGTCGATCGTCAGGTGGCAATAGATCCTCGTAAACCGCAAGAGTGAACTGATCCGGCATCGTCACCCAATTGAAGGGCGGTCCGCGATAGGGAATATCCGCCGCCGGAAAAAAACGGTCAAAACCCATTGCAGCACTTTCAGGCCAGGCCTGCGTGATTGCCGGCATTACAGCAGAAGTGCGGTAGCCCGCTTGCCGCGCGAAGTGAAACAGCCACTTGTGCCCGCTGGCCAGCATCGCGGTGTAGCGCCCCTGATTGGAGGTCCAAAGTCCGCTTGCAAGCGCGCCATGTGCGAGCCAGCTTTGCCCGCCGGCGGTTGGCGAGATGAGCCAACCGCTTTTCATTCCCAACCCAAGTTGCGCGATCCGCGCCTCCGCCTCGGCAAGCGTGCGTGTGTGCGTGGCCGCATAAAGCGGATTGTCGAAGCTGGCACGCCCGTAACTCTCGATCCAGACGATGAGAACGTCGCGTCCTTCCAGCCGATCCAGTACGTTCGCAACCCCATCCATCGGATCGTCGCGCGCCTCTTGCCGAAACTGCACGAGGTCCGCCGCCACCACCTGAGTTTTTCGCAAACGCTCGACAGCCAGACGCGTGGTCCATGCGGTACCCGGAGGATCTTGGTTTGCCTGCCAATAACCAAGGTCATGCGATGTATCGGCCACGATCATGCAAACGGACACGATTAGACCCGCCAAAGCCGCCAGGCGTGTCCGCCGCGGCAGCTCAACGGTTGCCCAGGCTTTCAGCCCGTGCCGCAAGAAAACGAACAGCAACAAAGCCAGTGTCGCACCACCACCCAAGATGAGAGCGGCCTGAAATCCCCCAACGCTGTCGCGCAAGAGATCAACTCCGGCTTTAACCAGAAAAAGGTCGAGGACTGGGTTAAAGGGCCGATCGAGCGCCAGGAACATCGCAAAATCAGCCCCTTTCAGCGCAATGACGAACAAGAGCACAATGGCGAGGGTCGTGGCCAGCCCCCGAAGCCTGCCGAACGCAAGTGCAAGGCCAAGAACCGCCGGCAGCTCCCAAGGAAACAAAAGCAGCGCATCCGGGCGCATGTTTGCCGGGTGATTGGGCAACACGAGTACGGCGAACACCAGAAATGCCGAAACACTCAGGAGAATTATGCGGCGTTTCATGCGTCCCGTCGAAGCAGCCAAAGCGCATCTACGCAAAACGAGTAGAGCAGCAAAGCTGAGGCAACCAACGATACCGGACCGTCCAAAAACCCGGGGTTGCCCGGCACAGTAACGAAGATCAGCGCGCCGATCTGCACCACGCAAATTGTCTTGCGGCGCAGCGAGGGCGGAAGCGGTGCGCGCAACGTCGGAACGACCAGCTTAAACAGCATGAAAACATACCGCATGTAGCCTAGGACAAGGATCGCAGGACCCACCTCTCCGGAAAAGAGCAACCACGTGGCAAGAACAGCGCCGAGAATTGCATCGGTCTCCATGTCGAACCGCGCGCCGAAATCGGACGTCAATCCAGAGCGCCTAGCAAGGAACCCATCCACGCCGTCCAGCGCCAAGGCCGCGACGGCAATTGAAAACACCAACCAGGATGGCACGCTTTCCGTCTCGAAGAGCATCCCGAACAAGAGAGCGGCCAGCGCCATTCGCACCAGCGTCACGACGTTGCAAAAGCCAAGCACCCCATGCTCAAAGCTTTGACGCAAGCCCCACCCCGCCAGCCCCGCCCCGACGACGAAGCCACCAAGCGCCCAAAACGGCGTTGCAAGGATATGGGCAGCGGTGAGCGTCAGAAGCGCAGCCAACAACATCGACAGGCAGAGAAAGTCTGTCTGCGGCGATCGTATGCGGGACGCCCTGCCGAGCGATTGATGAGAACTGTCGACCATCTCGCGAACCTAACTGATGACGGTTACGTAGCCTTGGCGACGTGTCCGACCAGAGGTGTTGCCAGCCTTACCTTGGTTGATTCAGTCTTCTCGCGAGAGTGTGATTGTACCGGTGATCGGCAGATGATCCGAGGCTCGTCGCACCTCCTCGGTCGTGATCGCCCGCGCTTGCAAGACCGCCCCGGCCCGGTCGGTCATGATCCGATCCAGAGGCAAGAGCGGATAGCGCGACGGAAAAGTGCGTAGGGCCGGACCGTGAAAGCGCTGGCCGATAAGGTGCCTGTTGAACATCAGGCCGCCCCAGGGTCGCCACTCGTTGAAGTCACCCAGCAGAATTGTCTGCATCGGCGGCCTGCGGCGCAGATACTGTCCGACAATCCGCATCTGGATTATCCGCAGTGGCTGGCTCAGCGAAAGATGCGCGGACACCACGCGAAACGAGGCCGGACCGTCCCGCGCCTCGATCACCACTGCCCCGCGATGGCAATGGCCGGGCAGGTCGATCACATCCCGATGGCTCGCGGAAAACCGTGGATGCAGGAACAGAATTGTTCCCAGGAACCCATCGCTTTGCGGCCCCCAACGCATGACCGCATGCTCGTGCTGGTAGCGCAGGCCGGTGTCACGGCCGATGCGGTCGACTTTCAGAATGCGGCCATGCGGGCGGCATTCCTCATCCGCCTCCTGCAGCGCCAGAACATCGAGCCCGTCCGCTAAAAGGGCACCGGCGATCGCCGCGTGAATCCGACCCGGGTCGACCCGCCCATCGGTTCCTTTGCCACGGTGTATGTTCCAGCTCGCGCAGCGAAGCTCGGCTCTCTGGTTCACAGCGGTGTCATTTGCAGATGAACGGTCGTGATCTACCATCAGCTCATTACTTTTTCTCGCCTCGCCCTTCATCAGAGATAGGAGACCCCATGCGAATTCAAATTGCCTCCACCCTGCTCAGCCTGTTGCCCGTCGTCGCTCATGCCGAGATGGCCCGCTACGAGCTTGACCCGGCACATACGACAGTGTTCTTCACGGTCGATCACATTGGTTATGCCAAGACCTTAGGGATCTTCGGCTCCGTGAATGGCACCTTCGACTACGATATGGAAACGAAAGAGCTCGGCAATGTCGAGGTCAGTATCGCTGCGGAAAGCGTCGACACCTTTCACGATGCGCGCAACGAACATGTCCGTAATGGCGATTTTCTAGACGTCGCGAACCATCCGATGATCACCTTCACGGCGGAGGGCGGCATGCCCGAAACAGACACGACTGGCACCGTCGAGGGTGACTTGACTATTCTCGGCACGACACAGCCCGTGACACTAAACGTGACGCTCAACAAGGCTGAAGCTTATCCTTTCGGCCACAAGCGTTTCGTGCTTGGCATTTCACTCGACGCCAGCATCCAGCGCAGCGATTTCGGCATGATGTATGCGGTTGAGAACGGGCTTGTCGGCGACACCGTCGATATCAGAATCGAAACGGAAGCGATGAAGATGGATTGATCCGGAAATCAGAGTATGCGAAGGCGCAACGGCCTGCGGAAGAGACCGCAGGCCGTTTTTCTTCAGATGTGATTTGCCACGAAACGCATTCGGCGTCGTATTCGCTCTCCGACCTGGTCCTCTGGAATGTCGAAAAGCCCCCGAGAAATTGACCACCGGCTGATCGCAGGCAAGGTCGACACCACGGCCAGCGGGATTGCGCAAACCAGGGCAAAAAGGATTGGCGCGGCGAACCACAAAGCCCACGGTGCCACAGCGCCAAGCCATGCCGACAACGCCAGTCCTACAGCGGTTTGCGGCCAGAGGACGCGCGCCGCTTCTCTCCAGCTTAGGCAACGCCGGTCGCGTTGTTGCGCGTCCCAGCCGATGCGCCGGCCCAGAAAAAGCCCAGCCATGAAAAGGGTCAGCGAAAAGGCGACGATGGGCGACGTCACCATGGAGAACAGGATTTCCGCGGCACCGCCCAGCGCGACTCTGCCACGCCCGCCATAGGCTTCAGCCCGGTCGCGGCGCGACAATACCTGCGCCAAGCCCATCAGCTTCGGCATAAGTGTGAATGTCATCAGCAGCGCAAAGAAACTTAGCCCGACCCAGATCGGCACCGACGCCATCTGCACGTCGCTTCCCGCCATGGCAGCGCCGGCCAGAATAAACACCATCCATGCCGGCGCGCTCACATACATCTGGATGGCAAGAAGCAATTGCACACGGCTGAGCGGTTTCAGCCCCGGCATGTTGAGCAGTCGAAGGTACTGCATGTTGCCGTTCATCCAGCGCAGTTCACGACGAATGAAATCGATCAGGCTTGGCGGATTTTCCTCTCGGCTTTCCGATTCTTCAGCCATCACGCGAACCTCGAATCCGGCGCGACGCATGAGAACGGCCTCGACCTGGTCGTGACTCATAATGTGGCCCGAAAGCGGACCCCGTCCTTCAAGTACCGGCAGCATGCATGCCTCGGCAAAGGGCTGCAGGCGGATCAATAGATTGTGCCCCCAGTTCGGGCCGCAGTCGGCCTGCCACCAGGCCGCGCCAAGCGTGTAGGACCGCATGCCGTGACGCATTCCGAACTGAAAGGCGCGTGTGAAAAATGTCCGTGAAGGAAGTCCGGTGACAAGGCTTTGCAGCATCCCGATCTCGGGGCTGGCCTGCATGACCCGGACCATACGGAAAACTGTATCCGCGCCCATCTCGCTGTCGGCATCGAGTGGTAGAAAATAGGTATAGCGCCCGACAGATCGGTGCACGAACTCCGCGATATTTCCGGCCTTGTATCCGGAGTTGTCCGTTCGACGCCGGTAGTGGATGTCACATTCTGGCGCCATCTCCTGCCAGCGTCCGACCAACCTGGCTTCCTGCTCCGCGATCTCAGGTAGGTCGGAATCGCTCAGAACATGAAAACTGAACTTGTTGTGCCAGCGACTACGGGCAATCTCTCGCTGTAATTTGCGCAAGCGCCCGATCGACGCTTCCGGATCTTCGTTGCGCAGCGCCATCACGATAGCGGTCCGCTGCGTGATGATTTCTGTGCCTGTCACCCTGGACAGCGCCGGTGTCACCACCTGCGCCGCGTTATCGCCGAACACGCGATCGAGCGCGAAACCAATCAGGCTGTTCCACAAACCGATCGAAAGCCACGGCAAGGTCAGCGCATAGGCCGCGAGCATGATGTATTCCCCGAACACCAAGCCTTCGGTGGCAAGGATGCTCCACATTCCGGCAAGCAACAGCATTACGGTTGCGGCGTTCAGACCTGCAATCAGCCGGCGACGGCTGGTCACGGGCATAGATTGCCACCAGTACGCAGAGTCGCGCGTTTTTTCACTAGAAACCTCGGTAAAGAGAGCCTCGGCAGGATCGAGATCGTTCATGGAAAGGTCACCTTGTTCTTGTCCATGGCGTGGTTTTGGTGCAAAGGCGCAAAACATCCAGTGACGTTTCCGTGGGCGACCCAATGGAGGACGCGCGGCGGCAAAAAGCTGCCAAAACACCGGAAATTTATGCAAAAACTAACCGATTTGAAAAAAATGGTTGCCTGCGTCGCTGCGCTATGCGCGCAAATCGCAATCGAAAACGATATCGGATCCCAGTCCGTAAATCTGAGCGTCCGGGCGCATCGCATCCGACAAACGCCTGACCGGGTTTGGCAGCGTCAGACTTTGCGGACCGCCACCAATCAGAAGCGGTGCTATGGCGACGTGAAGACGCTCCAACAGCCCCGCATCGAGAAAATTTGCGATGGTGATGCCGCCACCTTCGACCATGATTGTCTGCAAATTTGCGTCATGCAAAGCAGCAAGGATTGCCCGCGCGCAGAGCGCACCGTTTTGATCTGGAAGCCGGATGACTTCGACCCCGTTCGGTCGTGGCCGGTCGACCGCTTGAACAACGATCCTACGCACCTCCTGTGACTGCAACAAGGGCGCATCATCCGGCAGTCGGCCCTTGGGATCGATCACAACACGGGCAGGGTTTGGCCCCTCACAAAGTCTGACGGTCATTCGTGGCAGGTCGTGCAAGGCAGTCCGCACACCGATCACCACTGCGTCCACAAGCGCCCGCATGCGGTGCAAGTGAGCAAGACCATCAGGTCCCGAAACATCGCGCGCATCACCGGTGACGGTCGCAATCCGCCCATCGAGGGATTGTCCTATCTGCGCAACGGTTACGTACCCTCCATTGCGGCTTGCAAGTGGCGCGTAAAGATCAAATGCCGCCTTCTCGGCCTCGGTCCACTCCGGCGCGCCCTCGGAACCGCCTTCGGTACGCAGATCCAAAAGCCGCGTCCAGACACGCGTGCTCACGTCAATCGGGCGCATGAAGGTTCCCGCCTGCGATACCGGGAGGCAGCGCCAGAAGATCCCGATGCCCAATCCTCGCGCTGGATGTTGCCGCAGCATCGCGCCGGGCTTCGCCCCATGCGGCGGCAGACGAACATCCCATCTGCAGCGCCGAGTCGGTAATGCCGTCGACAAGTTCTCGCTGCAATGCGGTCTCGGTCGGGCCAAGGCACCACGGGCTTTCCGCCTGCACCACGGAAAACCCCGCCTCCTCAAGCAGAGCCGCACCGGCTTTCGCCGCGTCGGGACCAAGGGCCCTACCCATTCCCTTTTCGCTCCGTTGATGCGCGTTGAATGCTTCTGTCACCGCCGCATCCGTTTCCATCTCGGGCGTCCAGCACATCTCTCCGTCGTAGGACAGAGCGGCATAGAACGGAACCTTCAGACGCAGGGCAAGCTGGCGCAGCCAGTCCTCCGGAACCAGGTCCAGAAGGGCCGAGGCCGTCACAAGCGTTACATCCCTAAGCGGCAGAACTTCAAGGTCGGAGATATCAAGCACGAAGGTCTCGGTTTCCCCGCCCGCGTCCTGGGCGGCGGATTCGGTCAAGGCCGCGTCATTGTCGACCAGCCGCCACCTGGTTTCGGACGGCAACTGCGCGCGCATCGCCCGTACGGTAGATCCTGTGCCACACCCCAGATCGAGAACCACCGGCTTGGGACCGGCAGCCGCGACCGCGCGGCGCAACAGGCCCCGATCGCGCGCGGCATGATCGGCCGGCTCCCGAAGAGCAAGCCACTCGGCGGAAAAGCTCATCTCAGATATCGCCTTCGAACCAAGCCCGCGCAACGTGGCTTTCGTGCAGAAGAACGCGCAGTTTCTTCACCCGCCCGCCATCTTTCAGGCGGTCTTTTCGTACGCGACCGGCCATTTCATCGAAAATATGCTTGCACAGGAATTCCGTCGTCGTGAACTTCCCCGCAAATTCCGGCACCTCGTCGAGGTTCTGGTATCGCAACGGCGCCAGGACCTCGGACAGGGCTTCGGTCGCAAGGCCAATATCGACCACCAGTCCCAGGTCGTCGATGTCCTCAGTGTAAAAGGCCGTATCAACGGTAAAGGTCGCCCCGTGCATGCCCTGCGCCGGTCCGAACGTCGGATCGGGAAAGGAATGGCTGATCATGATGTGATCTCGGACTTCTACGGCGAACATGGGATTTCCTCAGTTTGATGAATATCGAATGCGATGACACAGCGTATCTGGATCAGACAGAATCCTGCCATATTGGGCCGGAAGATCATCAAAGGCCGTCTCTCCTGAAATCAGCGCGTCCAGGCTCGGGTCGTGCAAAAGCTCCAGAGCTTTGGCCATGCGTCTCCCGAAAGACCAGCGCGACGTGCGGTCCGGCGGCAAATGGCCGACTTGAGAACTGAGAAGCTTCAGTCGTCGACTGTGAAATGCGCCGCCTAGCGGAACCTCGGTCACGCTGCTGCCGAACCAGCTTGCCTCGACGACCGTGGCCTCCTGCCCGGCGCAGTCTAGCGCAAGTGCAAGTCCCGCGGCGGTCGCCGTGGCGTGAATAACGACGTCGCTGTTTTGCGGGGCTTCATCGGGCACAGCAAAACTGCATCCCAAAGCCTTGGCAAGGCGCGCCCGGCCGTTCAGCCGATCTATCAGTGTGACCTCCGCCCCTGGCATTCTTGCGGCGAGATAGGCCACAAGCGCGCCGACGACCCCTGCCCCGACAACAGTAATCCGGTCGCCCGCAGACGCGCCGCTGTCCCATAGAATATTAAGGGCGGTTTCCATGTTTGCCGCCAAAACCGCCCGAGCATCCGGCACTGCATCCGGGATCGGAGACAGCATCGCTTCCGGCATGCGATATCGGGTCTGATGAGGGTGCAGCGCGAAAACCTTTTGTCCAGCCAATCGGCCCTGCCGCACGCGTCCGACTGTGCAATAGCCGTACTTTACCGGAAACGGGAATTCACCTTCCTGTGCGGGTGCCCGCATCCTGTCCACTTCGCTTCTCGGCACGCGTCCTTCGAAAACAAGACGCTCGGTCCCGCGACTGATTGCGCTGAAGAGGGTTTCGACCTCGATCCCCTCGCCCAACTGACCCGCGCGGATTTCGGCCTGTTCTGGCCCTATGCACCAAAGCGCGGCGGCCGTCATGGCATCAGATGTCCAGATTTCGCGGCCTTCGTCGCAAGGTAGCGCGCATTGCAAGACGTCTGGGGCGTGTGCAACGGCACGCGTTCCACAACCTCAATTCCTTGCGACGACAGGATCGCAATTTTTGCGGGATTGTTCGTCATTAATCGTACGCGCCGAATGCCCAAGCGGTGCAGCATGCGCGCGCCCAGCCGAAAATCACGCTCATCGTCATCAAAGCCAAGCCAATGGTTGGCCTCGACCGTGTCTAGGCCCGCATCCTGAAGACGGTAGGCACGCATCTTGTTGGCGAGACCAATGCCGCGTCCTTCCTGATTGAGGTAAAGAAGTATACCGCCGGTTTGGGCCATTGCACGCATCGCACCGTTAAGCTGAGGGCCGCAATCGCATTTTTGACTGGCCAGCACGTCGCCGGTAAAACACGCCGAATGCAGACGCACAGTCACCGGCTGTGCCGGATCCGGTGTGCCAAACTCTATGGCGTAATGCTCTTCGCGCCGGTTGTCGGTTCGAAAGACGTGCACTTGCCCAAGATCGGAAACTGCCATCGGCAGGGGCGCCGAACTGACGTTTGAGAGCCTCCGTTCGTGCGCAAGACAGTCAAGCACGTCTTTGGCCTTCATCGCAGACAAACCCAGATCGCCAGCCTCTGCCTGTAGTGGATCAGGGCGTACAAGTAACAACGCGGGCAACATTTCCGCCGACTTCGCCAAGGCGACGGCCGCTTCATGAAGCTGCGCCGCTGGGCCGGCCTGGCGCATTTCTTCGGGCTGTGCGGCGGCGTCAGCACCTTGGCCCGCCGCCGCCTTCAGTTGTCCGAGTCCGAAGCTTTCAGGTAGGTCGACACGCAACACTTTCTGCCCGGCAACCTCGGCTTCTATTCCAAGGGCGCGCGCGCGGCCTTCGGTCAGAACAAGTTCAGCGCGTCCAAGGGCCATAAGAGCAGCGAGGCGATTTTCCGTCAAAGTTTCGATCAATGCGACAAGGACGGCCCCCTGCGCGCCCTGCAATACGACTGGCAAACCGACCGCCATATCGTTGGTCAACCGCGCCAGCATTTCGGACGCGTTCGGCGCAAGCACAGCTGATACGGTCGCCGTGTCGATTGCGGATGAACGAAAAACTTGCAACGCGGAACTCCATCTTGGCACTCACGCGATGAATGTAGAGGGGAATTGATCAAAGCAAGACCGCCTGACCCGAGTGGGCCGGTTCGTGCCAATCGCTCTGTACTTTCACATCGCAGACGCACGGTTCACACCGGTGTCGCCAAGTCTTTGAGGCGAAACACAATCGCGTGAACCAACCCACAACCTTGGCCAAATCACCATTTGGACAAACACAACCAAGACGCTCAGACTGACCCGCTCCCGAATGGCGCGGGCGCTTGAAAGTACAGGAAGCGACAGATCGTCAGGCCATGCTACGCACACGATCGATCACCGACCTGACGCGGTGTGCCGCATCTGCCCAAGACGGAAGTTCGCGCCCGGCCTGCACCGCCGCCGCCGCCATTTTGGCATGCAGCACGTCGTCCTTAAGCAGCCCGCGCAAAGCCGCGGAGAAGCCTGTTGCATCCTCTGGCTGAACCAGCGCACCTGCCGTGGTCGGCACGGTACCTGGCACGGCCCCTGCGGCGGTCGCGACAATTGGCACACCATTGATCAAGGCTTCGTCGAACACGATCCCGTAGCCCTCGTAGCGGGTCGCCAGCGCAAAAATCCGCGCTTCGGCATAAAGGCGTGTCAGTTCTTCCGTCCGAACCCGACCGGCGAGCTTGATGCGTTCGCCTAAACCGGCCGCATCGATCTGGTTCTGCAAAGTTTTGTCATAGCCCTTCTCCCACGGCGCGCCGACGATCACCGCACGCCAAGTCAGATCGGCACAAGCATCAAGTGCGGAAATGAGGACATCATGCCCTTTCCGGGGATGCAACAATCCCACGGACAGAATAAGGGGCGCAGCATCATCTCGTGCCAGATTTTGTACAGACAGAAACTCGGGTCTACCCGGACGGATCACTTCGATACGTGAAGACGCTATGTCGTAGTCCGTCACGAGAACATCCTTGATATGCCCGCTCGGAACAAGGACATGCGCGGCTTTCCCCAGGTTGGCTTTTTCAAGGAGCCGCAACCTTCTGGCCTGATCTGGCGGCAAGCCGTTTTCGTGGGCCAACGGATGATGGACCAACGCGATGATTGGCGCCACGATCCGGTCGATTTGCCTTGTTTCAATCGCGCCGTAGGCCAGTCCATCTACGATCAAGACGTCCTTTGCCGGCACCTTTGCGAGTGCTTCCACAGCGTCTTGCATGTGCTGGTCCTCCGGGAAGTGGAAGGATGAGGGTAACGCCAAGTGGCGTGTCCGCTGCCCCACGTCGTTCAATGCCGCCAGAAGCTGCCGGTCATAGTGGTATCCACCGGTTGGTGCCGACAAGTCACCCGGCACGGCGAAAACGCACTCTGGTCGCATAAACCGCCTCCTTTCACTGCGCCGCTGACAATCCAAAGCTTTTTCACGGCGCGCCCAAGACCTAGGGCTTTTCCAGAACGCGGAAAATTCATGGCATTGTCGATGCAATTCTGGGGCCACCAGACGCCCAAAGACAGGCCAGCGCAAACCTGCGGATATCTGCGAGATGAAGGGCACAACCTACCGTCCAGCGCCGTTCGCAACCCACGTTTTGCTTGACACAATGTTGCGCCCCATGCTCAACTATCCAGTGTGTACCGGCATTGCATTTAAACCAAAAATATTGTCCCGCTTAGCGAATTCATGACCGGCAAAAACAACCGATACTCTGCCAGGTCATAGGGTTTTTCTCTCCGCAAGTCCTTGGTCAGCAGTCAGCCGAGGGTCCCCATATGAAGAATGTACTGCTGTCCGCAGCGCTTGTTGCCTTTGCGGCATCGGCCAACGCCGAGGTCTGGTGTGACGCGACACCGCCAAGCCCCTATGACAGCGCCTCTGGCCTCTTGCCGACACAAGGCAACTTCGACGGGACGAGTTGCGAGGTTTTGGAAGCAAAACTCAAAACGCCAAGTGCGACGCAACCCGCCGGAGGGATGTCAGCGGCTGAAGTTTATGAGAATTTAGTCAGTCAGTTTTTTATCAACATGTGCCACCGGCGGCTCGCACCTATCGAAGACGGCGCGCCGAGCGGTGAAGGGTGGTATCGCGACAAATTCGTCCGCCAGCTTGGCCCCGACATGGCGACCGGTGTTACATTCGGCAGCGAGGGTTCCGGCAAGTGGCAAACCGCCCAAAGCGCGTTCCATCAGCCGGCGGTGATCTGGTACAACCAGACGGCGTTCGACTGGATTTCGGTCGAACGGCCGGGCGATACCGGCCATTACGACGCCCCAGCAACACCGATGCCTGACGGCGCGATCATCGTGAAAGAAATGTACGACGCCCCGGCCACCGTATGCCAGGACCGCGATCCAATAACCCTTTTCCCCACAAGCGGTATCGCGTTTATGGTGCGCGATGCGGGCGCAACGCATGACGGCTGGTATTGGGGCTATTACGGCCTCGCCCTCGGTCCGACCAAGACCGAAGCCCAACAGAACTTCGCCTCTCAGACAACGAAGTATGACCCCGGTGCCACGACCGAGAATACCTCGGCCAATGACTGGCCGCCGCAATACTGGGGCGCGCCTGCGATGGGGTTCGGCCAGTATTGTCTGAATTGCCATGCGTCAGCGGTCGACAATTCGACGTTTTCGACAATGAACAACCTGCAACTCGGCGAGGGCGAGCCGGAAAGCTATCTGACGAATTCGTGGTTCGATGTTCAGGTATTCAGCGATCCGGCCGCGCTGACGCCTTCGATCGCCGGCGAAACATCCGGACGCACCGATGTCACGAACGGGCATGAGCTGCGCGCGCTTCAGCCAGCCCTCGAAGCGGCACAGGTACGTGATCCGTCCCCCGGTAAAGGACCGATTGCAGAGTACCTTTATGACAAGACGCCAGTGCCGACAGACCCGGACACGATCAGCATGATCAGCGCAACCTACGACACCGCGCCCGTCTTTGCGGGTCCGGCAACCGATGCCAGCGAATATCTCACCTCGGACCAATGCGCGGGCTGCCACGACGCCGGGGGCACGGGCATGCAATTTGACATGACGCATCCACTCACGGTGGCGGAACACAAGCGACTTCAGGAAAACGCGGGCGCGGGCGCGTCGGTCCCGCATCTCTACAACTATTCACCCTATGCAACCTGGCGCACCTCGCCGATGGGATTGGCCGGACGCGATCCGATTTTCTACGCTCAGCTTGCCTCTGAGACGAACACGTTCCATTCGGGCACCTATGACGGTGGTCAAAAAAGCCTGCCCTCCTTCATCGAGAATACTTGTCTTGGATGTCATGGCATCGCGGGACAGCGCCAGTTCCAGATCGATACATTCGATGCGCAAACGCAGACCTGCGAGAACTTTACCCGAGCCGACGTAGACACGGTGCCGTCAACCTTCGACGATATCGACGCGCGCCACGCAGCGCTCGCGCGAGACGGGATCAATTGCACGGCCTGCCATCGCATGAACTTCGCCGATGCCACCGTGGCCGGGCCGCCGCCGCAACCAACCGACGCCAGCAACGAGACGGAAACGCGCAACATCTGCGTCGCGCAGCGTCAGGCGATCTTCAGCCAGAATGGCGAGGGGCAACCGGCAAACACAAATTTCGCCGCCACCTTCACGGGTAGTTTCAAAGTCGGCGCGGCCGACGAGATCAATGGCCCGTTCGGCGCTGAGAACGATCCCGCAGGTCCGATCAAGACTGTACCGATGGAAAACGCGCTTGGACTCAGGCCGCAATATCATGAAGGTTTCAAGGACTCCGCCGCCTGCGGCTCATGCCATACCGTGCACCTGCCGGTTCTTGGCGAAACCGACCCGGCGAGTGAAAACCTTAACATTCTGACATACGTATACGAGCAGACAACCTATCCGGAATGGGCGTTCAGCGATTTCCGTTCTGGCGAATTGCTTGGCGTCAATCTTCTGGGTGAATCAGACCAGGGCAGCAAATGGCAGGAGTGTCAGGAATGCCACCTGCCAAGCAAGACGGCTGATGGCACGCCCTATGTCAGCAAGATCGCGGGAATTCAGGAACGCACCAATTTCTCCGCTGCCGATTACACGGAATCGTCGGAAAACATCGACCTGCCTTATCGGCAGGGCTTCGCGAAACACACGCTGGTCGGATTGAACATGTTTCTCGTCGAGATGGCCGATCAGTTTCCGAACGTCCTGGGGATCCCTGCATCGAGCCCGATGCTGGTCAGCAACGGGCTCAACCCCGCCGACCTGACGAAACTCGCAATGCTCGACAACGCCCGGAACGCCACCGCCACAGTGACCGTCGGCACCAGCCAAAGCGCCCCCGTCAATCCGTCAAGCGGCAACGCCTACGGAAATGCCTTCGATGTCACGGTCACGAACCTTACCGGGCACAAGTTTCCCTCGGGCGTGGGCTTCCGCCGTGCTTTCATAGAATTCACCGCCTATGGTGAGAACGACAGCATCCTTTGGCAATCGGGTGGGGTCAACCCGGCGGGCCAGATCACAGGGCCGCAGAAGACGCCTGTCACAGGTGAGGTCTGGTGGACCAAACAATGCACCAGACCAGCAAACTGGGCTGACCGTCCGCACCAGCCGCATTACGAGCTCATCACCGCGCAAGACCAAGCGCAGATCTACCAAGAACTGGTAAGCACACCACCGGCGGGTGCCACTTCGGCGGATTGCGGCCATGACGCGACCCCGGCCGGTGAACTGACCACCAGCTTTCTGTCGATCTGTTCCGAGGTGAAGGATAATCGGCTTTATCCCTCCGGTTTTCTGCCCCTCGCGCACAGGGTCCGGATCGCAAAGGCTCTGGGTGCACAGCCAAACCTTGCTGAAGACACGACAGCAGTGGGGGTCACGAACTCCGAAGGTGTCATCGACCCGGACTACGATGCAGAAGGCGCAACTCCGGTCACCGGCGCCGACACCGTGACATACGCATTCGATCTGCCCGACGTCACTGTGGCCCGGGTGACGGCCCGGCTTCTTTACCAGGCGACCCCGCCCTTCTACCTGCAAGACCGGTTCTGCACGGGCGCAGACAGCAAGGACACCAACAGGCTTCTTTTCCTGGCCGACAACCTCGTGAGCGAAAAAACACCCGAGATTGCGGACTGGGTGCTGCAGGTCGGTGCCACCGCAGATTACAGTCCGCCGCGCTGAGCCATGGCGATCCTTTGCTGCAACGCTTGGCGCAAAGCCTATTTCGACGGGTTCGGCTTTCCCGAAACGCCCGGTGTGCCCACCGATGACGCCGATGCCTACCAGCTCAACCCACGGCATCACTGGCTCTTTAACAAGTTGCAGGTCGCCGAACTTCAAGGGCTGCGCGCGGGCCCCTTCGGCGTGCCGCCAACCGTCGAGCCGCTTTTCGCGAAACCGATTTACAATTTGTCTGGCATGTCAGTGGGGGCGCGCCGTTTCGACACGATCGCCGAATTCGAAAGCACGCTGCGCCCCGGGATGATGTGGTGTGAGGTTCTGGAAGGCCCCCATCACAGTATCGACGTCATCGCAGTCGACGGGAAAATCTATTGGCTTTGCTCAACGAAAGGCTACCCGCTCGACAAGGGCACTTGGGACTTTTGGCATATCGGCGTGTCGATCGAGCCGAAGATCGAGGCACGTTTGCGCGATTTCGTCGCCAGAAATCTCGGCGACTATACTGGCGCGCTGAATTTCGAAATGATCGGCCCCGCGATCATCGAGGTTCATCCGCGCATCGCTGTCCAATGGATCGACCTCTACGGCGCACCCTTCGTCAGAGCACTTCACAAGCTCCATGAGACCGGATTGTGGCCGGACAGTCTGGAGCAGCGAGAAGGATACAGCGTGGTCGCTTTTGCGCCACCGGCCTTCTATCCGCCACCGCCTGCCGAGATCTGGTCGCGCTGGCGCGCGACGAAGGACGTGACATATCTCCAGCTTCCCTCCTACGCGGCGGATGGCACGTTCAAAACGCTTGGCATGCCCGAAGGCGGCATGCGGCTGATTGTGATCAACTCCACGCAACTTGCCCCGGCACTCGCCCTTCGCGCGGAAGTCGTGGCGTACTACCTTGGGAACCACGACACCAAAGGTTTTCGGAAGACGCATGGCAAGGACACGCTCCGAGAAAAAGCCACTGTCGCGATCCTGCCTGACTGATCGCCGGCAGAGCGTCGGACAGATCGGAATTGGCCGACTTGACGATCTTTCTACGATCCGCGGACCAGCAGGTGTGTGTCTTTTTTCTGCAACGCGAGTCGCATCAGTTAAGCTTCGAAAAGCTTCGCGTTTTACTCGAAAGGAAAAAGCTAAAGTCAACCGTTGAGTGAATAATTTTTATGGTGTTAACCTAACGTAAGGAAAACATTTTTTTAAGGGAGGTATCACATGCGTAGACTATTTTTGGCCGCTGCCGCGGCCGCTGTTTCAACTCTCACCACACCCGCTCCGGTAAAGGCGGGAATCGATCCGTATCTCGGCGACATCATGATCGTCGGCTTCAATTTTTGCCCCCGTGGGTGGGCAGCTGCCGATGGGCAGCTCTTGCCGATCAGCAGCAACCAGGCGCTGTTTTCTCTGCTCGGGACGACCTACGGCGGCGATGGCCGAACGACCTTCGCACTTCCGGATTTGCGCGGTCGCTCTCCGATCGCAAGCGGCATGGGACCCGGCCTTCCGAATTATCAGCTCGGGCAGAGAAGCGGGTCCGAGACAACGGCAATGACACAGCAGAACCTGCCCAATCATACGCATAACGTTGTCGGCGTTCCGACCGGCAGGCTTCAGGCGACCAGCAGCCCCCCGACGTCGAATGCGCCCGGCGGCAATCTTATCCCGACATTTCCTGCTGGCGAACGCGTATACGCGGGTTCGCAGACGGTACCGGTGCCCATGAACAATGCAACGGTCGATCTGGACGTTCAGATATCGCTCGGCACAAGCGGGAACAATATCCGGGCGAACAACATGCAGCCCTATCAGGTGCTGAATTTCTGCATTGCGACCCAGGGCCTTTTCCCGCCGCGCAACTGACGCCGCGGCGCAAGCCATCGAATTCACAGATACCGTGCGGCATAGGCACCGATCGAAAACCGCCGCACCTGCAATATCAGGACGATAGATATGAGAAAACTGATCTCTCACGTATTTGCTGCAACGCTTGCGATTGCTGCAGCCACCGAAAGCGCCAAAGCCGACGAACCCTTCGTCGGGGAAATCCGGTCTTTTGGCTTTAATTTTTGCCCCAGGAATTGGGCGCCCCTCGATGGGCAGCTTCTGGCCATCAGCTCGAACAATGCGCTCTTTTCGCTCCTTGGAACCATCTATGGCGGCGATGGCAGAACCACTTTCGGCCTGCCCGACTTACGGGGTCGCGTTCCGGTTCACACCGGTACGGGGAGCGGGCTGAGCTTTCAGCGTCTGGGCAGCAAGGCCGGAGCGGAAACCGTCACCACAACGATCAACGAGATGCCCGGCCATTCGCACAGCCCACTGGGAACCCTTGGCGCAAAGCTCGTCGCCAGCAACGAAACACCAAGCACCAACAACCCGGACGGAGCGTATTTTCCCACCGGAAACGTCAATTTCTACGCGTCATCCGAGGGTACAAAACAGGACATGGCGCCCGGGCTGATTAGCGTCGACATTTCTGGCGAAATCATCGGCACGACTGGTGGAAGCCAATCGATCACAAACATGGCCCCAACACTCGTGAACAACTATTGCATCGCTCTTTTCGGGATTTACCCGAGCCGGAGCTGAAGTTTCCCGCACATTTTCAAAAGACTGGATCAACACATGAAATACCTTGCGAAAACGCTCACTCTCGCGGCCTGCCTGATCGGGGTCACCAGCGTCCAATCCAAAGCCGACTCTCAACCCTTTCTGGGAACCATCATGCAAGTCGGGACAACCTTCTGCCCGCGCGGTTGGGCAGAAGCGAACGGCCAATTGCTACCGATTTCCCAGTACTCCGCAGTCTTTGCGCTTCTCGGAACAATGTATGGTGGCGACGGCAGAACCACATTCGGCTTACCGGATCTGCGGGGCCGCTTCGGCATGGGCGTCGGCAACGGGCCGGGCCTTACACCGAACAGACAAGGGGAAAGGATCGGTTTGACAGAAGTTACCCATTCGGTCCTGAACATGCCGACACATAGTCATACCCTTCTCGGAACGGTCTCGGCTACCGTTGCGGCAAGCTCTAATTCTCCGGACAACAAGAGCCCTGCAAATGCCTTCAAGCCGACATTTCCGGCCGGCGCGCTTGTCTATGCTGAAACGGGAAATCTCGACCTGGTCATGGGCGAAGGCTCGGTTCAGTTCATTCACGCCGCCTCCGTCAGCAATACAGGGGGCCAACAACCCGTGTCGAACATGCAGCCTTATCTGGCGATGAAAACCTGTGTCGCGCTCGAAGGCATTTTCCCGTCGCGCTCGTAGGTGCATAATAGGGCCGTTGCAAACTATTGCCGCGACGGCCCTTTTCGGGAAGGATGATGGGTATGACACCCAAACGCGTCGCGATCATCCAACCCTACTTTTTTCCCTATCTTGGATACTACTCGCTGTTCGCGCGCGCCGATGAGGTGATCTTGCTGGACTGTGTGCAATTCCCGCGCCGCGGTCGCGTGCACCGTTCTCCGATGCCATCAAACGGCGAACCGAAATGGCTGACCTTACCTCTTGCCCGTCAGCCAGTGACGACCACCATCCGCGAATTGCGCTTTTCCGACACGGCACCGGAGGAATGGGAGAAACGCCTTGCGCGTCAGGACTGGTATTTGCCAGACGCGACCATAGCAGGCCTTTCCCTGAAAGATCTTCTTTTTATCCGAACCCGGTCGGTGGCGGATTACCTCTGCGCCCAGATCGAGGTCATGTGCGCCTATCTCGGGCTTGACTGCCCCCTTTCGCGCAGTTCGGCACTGGCGATCGACCCGCGGCTGAAAGCACAGGACCGGATCATTGAAATCGCGACACGTTCGGGCGCAACCGGCTATATTAACCCACCGGGAGGGCGAACTCTCTACCAAGGTGCGGCCTTTGAGGAACATGGGCTGCAACTGCACTTCCTCCCCCCCTACGACGGCCCACACCTGTATCTTCTGCCGGCCCTCATGCGTACCGGGCAACAGGCTTTGCGCGCAGATCTAGACCGGTTTTCGAACCAGCCTCTGCTAGAGGCGGCGTAGCGCATGGCACTTGGATCAGATCTGCATCCGGTGCTCTACACCCCACGTATCCCGGTCGCCAAGCCGCACTTGCCGAAAACGCAGGCTATCGTTCCCTACCTTCGGACACTCGACCGGACGCGGCGCTATTCAAATCTCGGCCCTGTCAGCCAGCAATTGCACCGTCGGCTTGCGGATATCCTGGCGCTGGAAACCGGCGGCGTGGCACTCACCGCCTCCGGCACGACGGCGCTGATCGGTGCGATCCTTGCCCGTGCAGGACGCGCCCGCGCACAACGGCTGGCGCTTTGCCCGTCCTATACGTTCGTGGCCACGATCTCCGCGGCACAAAGTTGTGGTTATGAGCCGTATCTGATGGATGTCGATGCCGATACATGGACACTCGACCCCAGCAAGGTCGCAGCCCATCCGCGACTGGAAGAGATCGGAATGGTCATGGTGACGGCGCCCTATGGCCGATTGCCCGACCTGCAGCTCTGGTCCGCCTTCAGCCGCGACACAGGCCTTCCGGTCATCATTGATGCCGCCGCAAGCTTCGATGTCCTGACGCGGACGGGATGCGCCTATGAGCCGGACATCCCCATCGCCCTCAGTTTTCACGCAACCAAGGCTTTCGGCTGTGGTGAAGGCGGCGCCATTCTGTGTTCGGATCCAGAAATTCTGGTCCGGGCCGTTCGCGCCACCAATCACGGCTTTCTGGGCACGCGACAGGTGATCGGCGACAACATCAATGGAAAGATGAGCGAATATCACGCGTGCGTTGCCATGGCCGCACTCGACGCGTGGCCGGCGCGGCAGACGCAGTATGACCAGGTCACGGCCAATTACGCCGAGGCGTCCCAAGACCATGGCGTGATCGGCACATTGAGCGTAGGCGGGGCCTTTTCCAATGCCTACGCTCTTTATCATGCGACCTCGCCGGAGGCCGCGATGCTCTTGCGCGAAAAGCTTCTGGAACGAAAGATCGACAGCCGCTTCTGGTACGGGTTCGGTTTGCACGCGGAAAGCGGCTTCGGACCATTCGAGCAGGACAGTCTGACGGTTACCGACAGATTGGCGCGCTCAGTCCTGGGGCTGCCTTTCTACTGTGACTTAAAGGCCAGGGACGTCTCCGAGATCTGCACAGTGCTCGCGGCGGCGGAAAAGCTTAACCTAGCAGCAGCTTCGCGAAACGGTGCGCCCCACCGGGTATGATCTTGGGAGAAATCTCGCGGGCGAAAGACCCTGCCGCGAGGTCACGCAGGATCAGGGCCCCCGCCCCCACAAGGCATTGCTCGCCGATCGCTACATTGTCAGACACGCCGCTCTTTCCTGCAAAAAAGCAGGACGGCCCGATCCGGCAGTTGCCGGAAATGCCCACATGCGAAGTTAGAAAACAATGATCTCCGATCTCGGTATGATGTCCGATGTGGTTACCGCTCCATATCACCACATTGTTCCCGATCCGAACGAAAGGCTGTATCGTGTTCGCCTCGAGGATCAAGCAATTCTCACCGATCTCTTCCGAGTAAACATGACTTGCCGGATGTACGAAGGTCAAAAAATCGTACCCGCGCGCCTTGCCCTCCGCATATCGCTCAGCGCGAAAACGGTTCATGCCGCGAAAACTGATCGGCCCGAAAAGAACACCATCCGAAGGTGCGAAGTGATCTTCGAGCGTTTCCCAGGCAAATACGGGTTTGCCCAGCAAAGACGCCTGCCCGTTTCGGTATACTGCGTCAACCGTATAGCCGAAGATCTCATGTTCCGACTCTCGTTCGAGATAGACAGTCACGGTCTGTGCGAACTGACCAGTTCCGAAAATCACGACTTTTGCCATGCAGGGCCTTCACGGTCACGAGGCTCCGGAATCGCCGCGGGGCTGCTCGGCGCCGCCACGGGCGCAGCGTTAAAGTAATTCATGCTTCGCGCAAAGCCGTTTTCGGCATTCAGATGGGTAAGCCTGTAGTGATGCCAATGCAGCACGCACAAGGACAAAAACGTGGATACCGATAGCCGATCCGCCACGCCCTGGAATCGATAGACGTCAAGATACATAGCCACGCCACGCCGCAATACACGCGCGCGCGCCATCGCAAGACAAAGCCGGAACGCCATGGCGAGGCTGTCTGCACGCGCCCTCGCGCTTCCGCGTCTTTGTTCCCGTGCGACCATCTCGGCCCGCCGCGTCTTGAACCCTTCGGAAACTGAGATGTTTCGCAAGATCCGACCGAAAAAGGCTTCTGCCGTATAAAGGCGCCGCAGCGTGTTGGCACAGCCGGTCACGAGATCCTCGCGTGTCATCTGCCGAGGAATGAAATTGCACATCTCGCTGTCGTCGGTCAGTCGTCCCTCGGCCTGCAGCCGCGCGTGCAACGGTGTCTTGGGCAAGGCCATCAAAAGGCCGAGTGACACCTGGCCGATAGAATTCTCTTCGATGAAACGAACCTGTTCTTCGAAAATCTCCGCATCATCTTCATCGAAACCGACGATGAAACCGGCCGACACCACGAGACCCGCATCCCGAATACGCTCCAGCTTGACCGACATCGACTCGCCGCGCATGTTCTGCAGCTTCTTGGTTTCCTGCAGAGCGGCCGCACGCGGACTTTCGATTCCTATAAAGACCTCGCGGAAATTCGCTTCGACCATCAGATCCATCAGTTCGGGATCATCCGCGAGGTTCAACGTCGCCTCGGTCGACAGGACGAGCGGATAGCCATGCGCCTGTTGCCAGTCAATGATCGCCGGCAGCATTTTCTTCACAGCCACCTTGTTGCCGATGAAATTGTCATCGACCACGAAACATACACCAAACCCGGCTTTGTGCACCGCGTCGAGTTCGGCCACGACCTGCGCCGGTTCCTTGACCCGCGGGCGTCGCCCGAAGATCACGATGATGTCGCAAAACTCGCAGGTAAAAGGACAGCCGCGGGAATACTGGATCGACGCGGACATGTAGTGTTGCGACTTCAGCAAGTCCCTCCGTGCCGTCGGCAGGCAGGTCATGTCAGTGGGCGTGGTTTGCTCATAGCGCGCCTGCAGCGGCCTGCCCTGCGCCAGGTCGTCAAGGAACGCCGGCCATGAATGATCCGCCTCGCCGATAAAGATAGCTTCGCAAAGCCCTTCAAAAAAACCCTCATCGATGGACGCGTAAGGCCCGCCGACAACCACTTTTCCAGGTAGATCGCGAAGCGCGTGAAGAATGTCGCGCATCCGGTCCCGTTGGACGATCTGGCCAGTGACGCCGATGACATCGAACCGTCGAAGGTCGCCGAAGTCGATGTCTTCCACGGCCTCGTCGATCAGGACCACCTCGTGCGGCTCCGGGACCAGCGCCGCCAGAAGCGGCAAGGCACCGGGCTGGATCCAGGCGCGCTTGTCGCCTGGCATAAGTGGCAAGGCGTATTCCCGCCCCCAGAACGAAGGCGCGAATCTTGGTGAGATCAGACAGATCGACAGCTTTTTCAATAAGTTATCCGTTGCGTTCAGATCGCGGTGACTCGGTCGCGAAAACTTGCCAACACGACGCCTCCTATTCATAGTGTTAACAGTTTATTAACGAAGTCGCCATCTGCCAGTTGAACTCATTCTGCGCTGGCGACCGAAAGCTTCAGCGTTTTTTTCTCAATTTGACAAGGATTTGGCATGCAGTCCCGATGGATCAGACAGCGGCAGATCCTAAGCATCCCCGAAGAACATCCATGGTGGCGATCGCATGCGCAGGTGCCGACCGTACTGCCCGTCCACGATGCGCTGTGGCGTATCTACGTTGCAGGGCGAGATGCGCGCAACCGCGGCTCTGTCGTCTTGATCGAGGTTGACCCAACCAGGGAAATGCAGGTTCTCTCGATTTCCAAGGAACGACTGGTCGAGTTCGGCAATCCCGGAGCCTTCGACAGCGACGGGGTCGGCGTGACCTGCGCCATGGTGCTTGATGACAAGGTCTTTTTCGCCAGTGCGGGTTTGCGATGTCTGGAAACCTATCCCTACCAGCTTGGGATCGGACTCATGTGCAGTCTCGACCGTGGCCAAAACCTCTCTCGGGTTCAGCTCGCTCCAACGCTGTGCGCCGGTGCGGAAAACCCGGTAGGATGCAGCAGTGCGCAGATCCTTCGCATCGGATCGGATTGGCATATGTGGTTTGCAAGCTGGCGCTCCTGGTCGCAGAGCCCAAGTGGCGAAGCTCAGCCTCATTACGATATCCGCCATGCCGTCTCCAAAGATTTGGTCCACTGGCAACAGGATCCGGACCCCGCCATCGCCCTGTCCGACAGCAGAAACGAGGGCGGCCTTGGTCGGCCCTGGGTTATGCCGAATGAAGAAGGATACGAGATGTGGTTCAGTGCACGCGGCGGATACGACCCTGACAAACCGACTTGCCGCAATTACGCAATTGGCTACGCGACTTCACCGGATGCCGAAACCTGGACTCGGCGCGACGAGGCCCATGGTTTCGTCAACCCGCCGGCGCCCGGCGATTGGGACAAAAAGATGCAATGTTATACAACCGTGATGCGCGGCCACGGGCAAACCTACATGTTTTATTGCGGCAACGACTACGGGCGCCATGGCTTCGGGTATGCCATTCGTGACGAAGGACCCGCAACGTGACCGCGAAACAGCCGATTACCGTTGTCATCCTGTCGCGCAACCGGCCGATTTACCTCTGGGCCTGTCTGGATAGCCTGTACCGGTATACCCGGCATCCCGCCCGCTTTATCCTGACCGACAACGCCTCTGACGACCCGTTGATCCGCGACGTGGTGCATGGGTTCGAACGACGTGGCATGTTCTACAAGGTTGAATGGCACGCCAAGAACGACCCCACGCGGGTGCTCCAAGCGGTCAGAACCTATATGGACGGTCCGGGCGGTAAGATCGTAGTGATCGAAAGCGATGTCACAGTGTTCGAGACAGAGCCCTGCTGGCTCGAACGGATGAGCGATCTGATGGACGAAAATCCAGAACTCGGGCTTCTGGGATCCTACGTTGACACGCGCGATTTCATTGCGATCGAAGATATCGACACGCTGTTGCCCGATACGCACGAGGCCATTGCAGAGGCCATGATCAAAGCCCGGTCACCAGAGCGAGCCTTACCGAGCGATCCGCCCGATGGTCCTCTTATCGACCCGTTCAATCCCCCCGGGCGCTTGCTCATGGCACGCAAGAGCGCTCTGTCGAAGCTCATGTTTTCAGTTGACGGAAAGGTCTACCAGGAAGCAAAGAAAGCGGGCATTCGATGCGCGATAGCCACCACCGTGATGCATCGGCATCTTTCGCTGCTGAACGCATATGATTACCGCGATTACAACATGCAGGCGCGGAATCGCCACTTCCGCAAGAACCGCGAACCGCAACCGGTTCTTCCAAAGGCCTCGGAAAGCGACTAGCCGCGACCAAACCCGTCGATAGAGGCGGATTTGATCGGCTTTCGCCTTTTCAGGTTGGCCCGTATACTCCCGGTCGGATCAATTCGCGACAACCGACTGAAGTTCAAAAATCGGCAAGAGAACCGAAAGCACTATCACAAGAACAAGACCGCCGACCAGGATCATAAGAATCGGCTCCAGCAACGCGGCGATCCTCTTACGTTCCGACGAAAGGCTTGTTTCCAGCAACAGGGCCGCGCGCCCGACCATCCGTCCAAGCCTCGCCGACATCTCACCGGCCGCGATCAGTTGCAGCGCAACGGGCGGAATCGGACTGAGCTGCGCCAGAGAACGGCTCAGCGTTTCTCCCCCGCGCACGGCTTCGGTCGCCGCGTCAGCCTCGCGCCTGAACCGGTCGATATCCATGACCCCCGCGGCGCTTTCACAGGCGTTGACCGCTGGTTGACGGCTGGCCAGCACAAGCGCAAGCGTACGTAGGTATTGCACCGCACTTGACTGCCGCATCAGGCGGCCGACAAGCGGCAGACGCAGCGCGATACGGTCCCGGATCCGCCGCAATGCCCGCACTCGCGCGCTGATCCCCAAAAGCAATAGAAAGCCCCCAAAGAACCCGCCAAGCAGCAGGGAATGCGCGCCGATCCAGTCGCTTATCGAAAGCATTATGCGTGTCAAATCCGGCAGCGGGCGGCCCGACATCTCGAAAAGCGATACGATTTCAGGGGCAACATTTACCATGAGAATACCGCACACCAGCAGCGAAACAGCAGCGACAAAGGCAGGATAAACCAGGGCGCTGGAAATCTGCGCCCTATCTGTGCCCCGGGTTTCCAGGTGGTCGGCAAGCTCGGCGAAGACCTGAGCCGCATCGCCTGAGATCTCGCCGGACCGAACCGAAGCGATCACGTAGCGCGGAAAGCCCGCTCCGCTCTGGTCTAGGGCCTCGCTCAGGGGCGCGCCATCCATCAAGGCCACCTGCGCGGCTGCGGCCACCTTTTCGAGCGTTGGGCTTCCGCCCGCTCTGACCGCCTTAAGCGCGGTCTCTGCTGGCAAACCAGCCGCAAGAAGAACCGCAAGCTGGCGGGTCAGGACTGCCTGCAATTCGGTGCCCAACCGGCCTTTGCCAAAATCGCCCAAGCGCGATTTTCGTGGCCGTGCCCGCGCCCTGAGTTCTGATGGGTAAAGCCCTTGTTCGGCCAGCTGATGCGTGGCGTCCGTCTCGGTCTCGCCGACGACGGTGCCGGTCTTGCGCCGCCCGTCGGCAGTGTAGGCCACATAGCTGTAAGCCCTCAAGCGACATCTCCGACGACGCGCAAGGCCTCTTGAAGGCTAGTCTCACCCAAGGCGACCGCACCCAGACCTTGTCCGATCAGGGTTTCCGCATCCTTGACGGCCAACGATTTCAACTCGCCCTCCGACGCACCCCGGTCGATCGCTTCCCGCAGCCTATCACCCACTTCAACCATTTCGAAGATACCAAGGCGGCCCGCATATCCAACCTCGTTGCAAGCCGCACAGCCTTTGGCGTCGTGCACATGGTCCGGCGCATCCAGGCCGTGGCGTGTGAAATGTTTCGCCTCAACCTCGGTCGGTTTGCGCGGCGCACGGCACTGCGGGCAAAGCCGGCGCAACAGACGCTGCGCCACGACCCCGCGCAACGTGGCCGCAATCAGGAAGTTGTCCAGACCAAGATCGCGCAATCTCACCACCGCCCCCATCGAGCCGTTGGCATGCAGCGAAGAAAAGACCAAGTGTCCGGTCAACGCCGCCTGGGCCGCCACGGACGCGGTTTCGGCATCGCGGATCTCACCGACGAGGATAACATCCGGATCCTGCCGCAGCGTCGCACGCAGACCGGCGGCGAAGGTCATGCCGATCTCGGCATTGATCTGACTTTGAGAGATTTCCGGAAGATCGTATTCAATTGGATCCTCGACCGTCACGATATTGCGTTCCTGCCGGTTGGCCAGCTTCAGCAGGGAATAAAGCGTAGTGGTCTTGCCCGATCCGGTCGGTCCGGTTCCAAGGATGATGCCATTGGGAAGGGCGGACAGCCGTTCAAGCAATGCCTCTTGCGCCGGGCTGAGCCCAAGCTCGGACAACGGCACAAGACCGGTGGACCGATCCAGAATCCGAAGGACAATCCGCTCGCCGTAATTGCCCGGTAGCGACGAAACACGCGTGTCGATGAGGCGCCCGCCCAAACGCAAAGGGATACGCCCGTCCTGCGGCAGCCGGGTTTCGGAAATGTCGAGGCCAGCCATGACCTTCAATCGCGAAATGACCCGGCGCACAGGTACGTCGTCACGGTCCATCACCTTTTGCAAAAACCCATCGACCCGCATCCGCACCCGCAAGCCGCCCTCATAAGGTTCCATATGCAGGTCGGACGCGCCAGCTGTCACAGCGCGTCGCATTAGCTGGTTCACCAGCCGGATCACCGGCGCATCACCCGGTTCCTCCAGAAGGTCGCGATGCGCGGTCTTCCCGCCGTTGTCTTCAAGATCGAAACTTGCTTCCGGCTCCACCGCGACCCCGGCCGTTTCGGTGGAACCGTAAAGCCGTGTCAATGCCGCTTCGAAACCTGACTGGGTCTCGTCCACCACGTCCAACGCAGCGGAGGACCCTGCCCGGCGCTGCGCCTCGCGCAGGCCAAGCGGTGTGGCATGCGGGCCGGCGACAATACGCGCGCCGTCAAGCAGCACCTGCTGGTCGCGCGCGAAGGCGAAAGGCAGTCGGACTGGCTCGTCCGTCTCAGCCGCCACCGAAGCGGAGTCGGGTCGGGAGGGGCGGATAGTTTCTGCTTTGCGCAACATCATCGATGAATCCAGCGTCAAACGGTTGATTGAGGTCGGCCCCGTCAAAAGGCAGGCTCGACCCGGGTCTGCGGGGAAAGTTTCCCTCATCAATGGGTTCGATGACAAGGCTTGCCGCCTTCGCTTCTCGCGCAAGTTCACGGGTCAGGCGCTTGGCTTCTTCCTCCGAATTCACCACTTTCGGGCGCAGCATGACAAGCAGGACCCGTTGGTTCTTAGAGGCATTCTTGCCCCGGAAAAGCCCCCCGACCAACGGCAGCTTGGCCAGGCCCGGCACCTCTTGTGACGCGGACCCAGAGCCGTTTTCCAGCAGTCCACCCAGCATGATGACATTGCCGCTATGCACCAGCACCGTGGTAGACAGAGACCGCTTCGATGTGATCTCGCCACCCGCAGAGGACGAGCTGTTGGTCAGGTTAGACACTTCCTGCTTGACCACCATCTTGACGGTATTGTCGGCGTTGATCTGCGGCGTCACGTTCAGCGTCAGACCGACATCCTGCCGTTCGATGGTCTGAAACGGATTGTCGGGGATCGCATCATCGCCCACGGTCGCGAAAGATCCCGTAACGAACGGCACGTTCTGTGCGACAACGATCTCAGCCTCCTGGTTGTTCAGCGTCATGATCGACGGTGTCGACAGCAGCTTGGTCGACTGCGTTCGCGCGATCGCTGCAAGAAATCCGGCGAAGCCGCGATCGCCCTGGCGGGGCACGCCAGCAATGATTCCACCCGAACCGGCATCGACCGACTCGCCGTTGATAACGCCCGAAACGAGATTGGTCAGGCTCGGCCGGCCTTCCAGCGAAAACTGTGCGCCACCGACCACGGCGGAATTGATAATCCCTGCGAATTGCGCGGACAGATCCGAGAAGCCCTCGACCGACATTTCGAAGATCACGGCTTCGACCAGAACCTGCGTCGGGCGGCGGTCCAAGTAATGCACCATCGCGATGATATCGTTCATGCGGTCTTCCGGGGCGCTGATCAAAAGCGTGTTGGTCTGCGGTTCCGGGACAAGGCGGATCTCGCCTTGCTGTGCGGGGTCTCCCTGCTGCGCAAGGCTGCTCAGAACCACGCCGGCCATGGTCGACGCATCCGCGTATTTCAAGCCGATCGCGTGGCTCACGACGTTGTTGCGCTGCGTGTCAAGGCGCGCGGCCAGGGTTCGGACCTGCCGGCGCAGGCTATCGGGACCCGAAATCACGAGTGCGTTCGACCGTCGGTCCGCGGTGACGTTCGCGCCTTGCGGGATGATTTCCATCGACTGAATCACCTGCAGGACTTCCGCGGCATCTGCGTTGCGCAAGCGCAGGATTTCGATAGGCGCTTCCTTGGGCTGGTCCAGACGTGCGACCAGTGCCTCGATGCGTCGGTGGTTCTGCCCCCTGTCCGACAAGATCAGGAGGTTCGACCCGGGTACGACAGAAACGACCGCCTCGGCTGGCAAAAGCGGCCGAATGACTTCAAGGATCTCCTGCGCCGGCACATGCGCGATCTTCAGAATGCGCGTCTCGTATGCAGAGCCGCCGCGCGTTACGGGGGCAAGTTCACGCGCAGTGTTCATCGGCACGATCCGATCCGCGCCGGCCCCTTCCACGATTGTCAGCCGGTTAAGCTCAAGAACACTGAGGAAGACCTCGTAGAGCTCATCCGATGTGATCTCCGTGGGCGCTAGCACAGTCACCGTGCCACGCACGCCTGGATCAAGGATGTAGCTGCGTCCGGTCGCTTCCGATACGATTTCGACGAAGTTGCGAAGATCGGCATCTCGCAGGTTCAAACCCACCTGCGCCCGCGCGGAAAACGGCAGCGACACCACAAGGCAAAGCCCCAAGGCCATTGCGATCAAGACGGATCGCACACATTCGGTTCTGTTCATATCCTGCTCATCGCCTCTTTTCGCAGCGCCCGATCCCGTTCTTTTGGCGGGTTTCAGATGCAACGGACTGCTGTTTCGTTGCAGATTAGCCTATTTGACCAAATTTGGCACATAAATTCGCAGAACGCCCAGGGGGCATTCCTGCGTGTCGCGTTTTCCGGCCTATTGCGGAAAACCGAGCGAGACTTCCTCGCCGCCCTCGGACTTGACCCAAAGTGCCGTTTTCGTGATCCGCGTGACCGTCATACCCTCGATCAGCGCATCTCCTTCACGCAGAACCATGTCACCGGACGGATGGGAAATCATTGCCCAGATCACACCGCTGAGTTCCACGACACCGGTAAGAGTATACCCCAGGCTTTCGAGCGGAGGCATGACCTTCGGCGGTGGTTGCGGTTCTTCCCGCTGCGGTGCCGGTGGTTCAGGCGCAGCGGGCGGGCGCGGTTCACCGAATAGCGCGGGCCATTGCCGCGACACCGGCTGCAGCTCTGGTGACTTCGCGGCTTGCTCCGGCGAGACGCTGCGCCGGATCTGCGGCTTTGGCTCGGCGTGAAGCTCTTCCCACAATAATTGCGCGGCCCAGCCCGCCGAACCGAGCGCAACCAGAAGCGTGATATAGGCCAGCAGCCGCATGGGTGTCCTTCTCTGGCAACACGACAAGACCATGTCGCCACGATAAGTAGACGGAGATTCCCGCCGATGGTACATGTTAACGAAACTATAAAAAAAGAGCAGAAATATGCAGGCAGGATCATTCGTCAGGGCCGCGTCGGTTGGCCTCTTCTTCGTGCTTGGCAGCTGTGGCGCCGGAAGCGGGGTCGGCGAAAAGAGCTTTCAAAAGCAATATGCCGTTGCGCGCGACGCGCTAGAACGCGGACATTACGTACGTGCCACGGAAACCTATGCCGTCCTGATCCCGCAATCAGGTCCGCTCAAGCCGCGTCTGACGCTGGAATACACCCACGCGCTTTTGCGCGCTGGGAGATTTGAGAAGGCGTCGGCCCATGCCGAGGCATTGGCCCGGTCGAGCCACGGCACAGCGCGAAGTGCGGCCCTCGCTGTTCAAGGCACTGCGGACCACGAATTGGGCCTCACAGCCCTTTTCGAGGGTGACAAGGCCGCCGGAAAGCAACACTTGCAAAAAGCCTCTGCCGCTCTGGGCGAACTTTTGGCGAAGGATGCCGACCTCGATCCGCTTGGGTCCATGGCCGAACGCAAATCAAGCATAGATGCGACCTTGAAAACTCTTTGATAACATCCGCCGCCTGAGGGGTGTTAAATCAATCTGCCGGCTCTAAGGTCAAGCGCGCCTCGACCATTGCAGGACGGTCAGTGCGCTCGATGCGTAGCTGCTGAATGCGATAGCCCCATTTGTCTTCTTCTGAATCCAGCCAGATCATGAAGCGCCCGAAAGGCACTGCATCAAAACGCATCGTGATCCCGCCATCCTCGCCGGTCTCCAGCCGCGACAGGCTGTTTCGCAGATTGAGCGCGATCAGACCCTGCTCTATCGCGCTCGCGCCGACCGGTTCCGTCGCGCGGGTCCCAGCCGGGCGATCAATCCGGTTCAGATCATCCCGACGGCCCAGAACCCAGGCATCAAGCGCAATCGCCTGCAAAAGCTCATTCTGCGCCGTGCGACGCTGCTCGGCCAAAGGCTGAATGACGCCAAAACCGACACCGGCAACCAAAAGCACAACGGCAAGCACACCCAGAAGCAGGCGTTCACGAGGGGCGAGCCTGAGCAAGAGGTCTATGAACCGCGCGCTCATGGCCGCGCCCTCTCGGGCGGTTCTGAGGCCGCGCGGGCCGAAATCTCCAGATCCGCACGCACCCCTTCGCTGCCGCCCTCTGCCCGCGCTTCCACGACGCGCACGTCAAGACCGGCGTCGCGCAGGGCCTCGGCCAGCGCCTCGGACGCAGAGAAATCCGCGACCTGTACCTCGGCGCGCAGCGTGTTCCCCGACTCGTAGTCAAGCACCAGCGGGCGGGCCTCATGGGCGACAAGTACGTCGGACACGAGCCCCAGAAGATCGAGCAGAGCAGCCCGGTCCTCTCCTCCGCTGGCAGCAACCCGCGCTTCGGCCAATGATCGGCTCACCTGAGTCCGGATGTCTAGGATCGGTCCTGTCGGCACAAACGCATCGCGCACCACGCCAAGCGTGGACGCCCGGACTTGCACCGTTTCCTGCCGCATTTCCTCGATCGCCAGCAATTGCGCCGCGGACCAGAATCCAACGGCAATCAGTCCGGCAAGCACCGGCCAGCGCCACGGCAAGATCCGCGACGCCAAGCGCGACCGCGCCGCGCGCGGATCGAGGCGCAGATCGCAGGTCAATTCACCATGCGCAAGGCTGCGAGGCGGCGCGAGACCAAGCGCCTCCAGCTCGGCGGCACGTCCCGCAACCGGAAGGTCGCGCTCCGAGAACAGAGCGTCGATCTCATTGGGCAGCGGCGTCATCGCGAACAATGCCTTGGGCGGCGCGCCGGCCGCGTCCAGTGCCTGGCGCAGCAGCCGCGCTGCGATGGCCGGAGACGCGGAAAACCCGTCCTCCGGCCCTAGGCGAGCCATTACCATTTCTCCGGCCACCCGAAGCACCCAGATGTCTTGGGCTGCGGGCAAGGCAAGATAATCTGGCAAAACGGCCCTGCCAGAAGATCCTGCCAGCGCTCGCCAGCGGGAAAGCTTTTTCGGATCGGTCACGATCGCCCGGCTCCACATGCGGCTCTTGGCTGAGGCCGGGAAAGGCCGCATATCGAAGGCTTGCGCTGAAAGGCCCAGGCGATCACCGAGCTGTCTTTGCGCGACCTGTTCGCGCGCATAGCCCTGCAGCGCAGGCGGCAAAGATACCGGCAAGAGCGGCGCCTCAGCCCCCGGCACGAGACCGATCTGCCGCGCCGTGAGCGGACCGGCGTTTTCGGACACGTAAACGAAACCGTCCGCACCGGTTTCGGCCGGTTCGGACCGCGCCTCTTTCAGCCGTGTCTCACGGTTGGCGTTCACCTGCGCTTGCTCCACCTTCACCACTCATCCGCACGATAGGCGACCTGCGTGCCCGCGGGAAGCGCGTTGCGCCACAGAATGACACGCCGTAATGCCCGGCGACCATCCAGTTCTGCCGTGATCTGCGCCTCGAACCACACGGACGACACGTCGAGCGGCAATCCACCAAGCGCTTCGACATCGTCTTCGCCGAACGTTGCACGCACCACCTCGGCGAACGCATCGAGCGTCTCGAAGGGTTCCCGCACCCGCGTCGACACAAGCACGTTGAGCGCGCCTGAATTGGCCTCGGGTAAAACCAGACTGGCAAGAACAGCTTCGCTTGCGGTGTTGACGTTCAGCCGACTATCGGTCGGCAAGGCCGTCACGTATGGGCGCAAAAGCAGCAACTCTGTCAATGGCACCGGCAATTGATCCAGTACGAACACCGGGCCGCGCGGCGGGATTTCCGCGCGTACCGGCCGCCCTTGGCCAAACGGCTCACCCTGCCCCGACACCATCGCGATGATCGTGCGCGAGGTCTGCTGACGTACGCCAAGACGCGTCGCAAGCACAAGAAACGCATCCCGGATCCGCTCGTCATCCGAATTGGCCAACCAGTTGACATTGAAACGTCCCTGAAGATCCTCGATCCGCCCCGACACCCGGCCCCTTTCTAGGTCGAGCACAGGATCGCTGTGCGACCAATCCTCGTTCAGGTGATCCACAGCCTGCATATCACGGTCGAGCACCGTGATGGCGAGATGCTCGTAGGAATCCAGATTAAGCTCGAGCTGCACTGCCTCTTGCGCCGCCGCCACCTGAACTCGTCCGGTTTCCGCCCGGGTCAACAGCCAGACCGCGACCGCCGAAAGGGCCGCCACGATAATCAACGCATTGACAAGGACGAACCCACGCGAAGATGTCATCGCAGCACCTCCGTGATCGTGACCTCCCCAAGATCGCCGATCACCAGCGTGACATCCAGCGCCAGCGGCAGCATATCGGTCAGGATGCTTCGCGTAAGCGCGCCGGTATCACTATCGACGGCACTTTCGAACGCGCCCGGGTCAGGCATGCCTTCTGGACGCAACCCAACGACCCAGCCGTACCCAGGCCAATAGGTGCGCAGCTCGATCGCCTCAACATGCTCCAGCATCGCCACATCCGGCGAAACGTCCGACGGGCTGTCGGGGTAAAGGCTCGACCAGGCCCGGCGAAAGAGTAGCCCTTCCGCCGGGTCCAGCCACCACTCCACCCTCTGGCGGGCAGATGCCGCCGGACGACCGGGCGCAAGGGAAAGCCCGGCCTGGCCGCCGACTGAAAGAGCTATCCCCATTCCCTTCGCCGCGATGTCAAGAGACGCGTCCGCCCGCGGCGCGTCAGGTGGATAGAAAAGCATGGGAACCGCGGCGGATAAATCGTTGCGAAGCAATGCGGTTGCCCGTCCGAGGTCAGACGTCTCTTCGACGGTCGCTGCCAGCCTGTCCCGCAGCCGCAAGGCGCCGGTCAGGCTCTGAACGCCCATGATCGCCACAAGCGCGAAAATAGACATCGCAATCACCAATTCGATAAGTGTCAGTCCCCGCGTAGACGAGGCCTTCATGGTTCCAGACCTTTATCCGGCAGGTATGTCACGAACTGGGCGCCGACCCCGTCCGGACCGCGCGCAACGACCACTATCCGAACAAGGCCGCCCGCCGTGGTTTCGGTATCATGCGTTATGCGATAGACCTGCCCGGCCATGCGCACCTCTTCGGGCAACACGCCAAGACGCGCAGGACCGTAAAGCCGAGCTTCCTGAATCCGATTGCGCGCCACCAAGCCGCTTACGACACGGGACGGCAGGCCGCCGATGGACACCCGGGACTGATCGGTCGCGCGCAGAGCCGCGATGCTGCCGATCGAAAGCACAAGGATAGCGACGACCAACTCCAGCAGGCTCAGCCCGCGAGAGCGTTTCATCCCTCTGATCAGCCGCCGGAACATTTCAGGCCGGTCCATCCATCGTTTTCGCAAAACCCACCGTTCGAAAAGCGCAGCGTGAAGGCCGTGCTTTGACCATTGGGCAGCAGCAGGATATCCGGCGTCTCCGTCCCGATGCGTGGTGAGCGCGTTTCGAACACTACGGGCTGCTGCCACGGCACCGGATCCGCAACCGGCTGCCATCCATCAGCGTCGCGTCGCAGCATCTGGATAGTGCCATCGCGCAGGCGAAGGCCACCCGTTCGGCGTGCGTCGATAGCCAACGTGCGGGCGAATTCAATCCGCTCGGCAAAGCGCGCCATATCCGACGCGCCTGACCCGCCGCTGACGCGGCCCGCAGTAAGAACCGCGCCCAGTGTCAGCACCGCCAAAACAGCGACGGCGATCAGCACTTCGATCAGGGTGAAGCCCGCGCCCTTCGAAGATCTCAGCCCTGCGTCCATGATCCGACATCCGCATCGATCCCGGTGCCGCCGGGGGCAGCATCCGCCCCGTAAGAAAACACATCGAAATCCCCATGCACGCCGGGCTGCAGATATTGATAGGGCTGTCCCCAAGGGTCGACAGGCAGACGGTCCATGTACCCGTTCGCCGCCCAGTTGGCCGGGGCCGGCTCGCTGGTCGGCTCAGAGACCAGCGCCTGCAGGCCCTGTTCTGTCGTCGGATAGCGGAAATTGTCGAGACGATAGAGATTGAGCGCGCTTGAAATCGCCGCGATATCCGATTGCGCCCGTGCAACCCGCGCCTGATCCGGACGGTCGATCACCCGCGGCACAACCACCAGCGCCAGGATCGACAGGATGACAACGACGACCATCAATTCCAAAAGCGAGAATCCGGCGTCGTGTCTTCGCTGAACCGGCCCGGCGGCCAAGGTCCGGCGGCTGCATTTCTGCATCGGGGTATCCTCTTTCTGCTCAAGCGAAACCTTAATGGATCGACACCGGGCTGACAATCTCGGCGGTGCTGGCTTATCAAGTCTGCATGACCGTCACATTCGCCGATCTCCTGCTCATCGTGATAAGTCCGGCGATCGGCTCTTTTCTCGGTGTGCTCGCCGACCGCCTGCCGCGGCAAGAAGATATCGTTCGGCGCCCCTCGGCCTGCCGAAGTTGCGGCCGTCGGCTTGGGTTTTTTGATCTCGTACCAATCCTGTCGTTTGTTCTCGCTCAGGGGCGCTGTCGCTCTTGCGGCGCGGCGATCCCGCCATGGCTGATCTATGCAGAGATCCTGGCCACGGGTCTTGCCGTGATCGCGGTGATCCTAGGGCAACAGCTGGCGGACACCTGGCTGACCGCACTGTTTCTGTGGTTACTGCTCACGCTCGTGATTACCGATCTTTTGTGGTTCCGCCTGCCCGATGCCCTGACGCTGCCGCTTATTGCGACTGCGCTTGCGCTGTCTCTGATCACGGGCCAGCCGCCTTTGACCGACGCGCTTCTCGGCGCCCTGATCGGCAGCGGCGTGTTTATAATCCTGCGTGTCGGCTACCGAGTGATAAGGCGGCGCGAGGGCCTCGGCCTGGGAGATATCAAGCTGATGGCCGGGCTCGGGGCGGCGATCGGGTCCTGGAACCTGCCGGCCATGCTTCTGACCGCGAGTCTCGCCGCGCTCGCGGTGGCTGCAGCAGGCCGTTTACGCTCACGAAACGCCCTACGCGCAAGCCGCCCGCTGCCATTCGGCGCCGCGCTTGCGGCGGCGACCGCGATGCAATGGGTGCTTTTGCAATTGCCGGCTTAAGAAACAAAGAGTTCTTCCTTTAGGTATAATTAGCGGTATGCTCTTGTGTATAGTGAGAAAGCGAAGACCAAGCTTCGACAGATAAAAGACAACCGTTTGGCGACCAAATGATTGCTTTGAGGGAGAGCGACCAGAATGTTGAAATACAGTACGAAAGCCGCCCTGTTGGGAAGCGCCATGGGCCTTGCGACCGGCGCCTTCGCGGCAGGCCCGGATTTTACGACTGACGTCGAAATCAGAGGGTCGCTCTGCGTCGGTACCGACTGTTCCTTTTCGGAAAACTTCGGCTTCGACACGCTCCGTCTCAAGGAAAACAATCTGCGCGTCCACTTCAACGACACGTCGAGTTCGGGAAGTTTTCCCAACGTGGATTGGCGCATTACGATCAACGACAGCAATAACGGCGGTGGGAATTACTTTCGCATCGACAGCGCCGACAACAACGCTTCGCCCTTCCAGATCGACTATGGCGCACCGAACAATTCCTTGCGTGTTGACGCCAACGGCGACATCGGCATCGGGGTCGATAATCCCGTAACAGAAGTCCAGATTGCCGACGGAGACACGCCCACCGTTCGCCTCGAACAGAACGGGACGAGCGGCTGGACACCACAAACCTGGGACCTTGCCGGTAACGAAACCAACTTTTTCCTGCGAGATGTCACCAACGGGTCTCAACTGCCGTTCAGGGTCAAACCGAATGCCGGAAACAACGCCCTGGTTCTCAATCCGGGCGGAAAGGTCGGCATGGGCACCAACTCCCCAGTTGTCGACCTGCACGTAGCACGGGTCGATCAATCCTGGGCGACCCTCCGGCTCGAAGCGCTCAGTGCGTCGCCGAATAAATTCGGCGATATCACGTTCACCGACGCCGGCGCCGAAGGCGCGTTTCGCTTCAATATCGACGAAACCGACGGCCACGAGATGTCACTGGATAACGATGGGGTGCTCGAATTGATCTCGTCGCAGTCTTTCAACTTCCTGCGCATCACCGCAGACGGTGCGGCTCCCAACAAATCTGCTGACATCACCTTTACCGACGGCGGCAGCAACGGTGCGATCCGGTTCAATATCGTGGATGGCGACGGACAGGAAATGTCGCTGGATCATAATGGGAACATGACGATCAGCGGAACGCTGACGACCAACGGTCCAAGCTGTGCCAGCGGCTGTGACCGGGTCTTTGACGAAGAGTATTCGCTCCGCACGATCGAGGAGCACGCCGAATTGATGTGGACCAACGGGCATCTTCCGGCGGTCGGCCCGACCCGTCCCGGTCAGCCGGTCAACATCACAGACAAGATGGGGAATATCCTCAACGAACTGGAACATGCGCATATCTACATCGCGCAGCAGCAGCTAATGATCGATGGCCTGAGTGACCGCGTGGCAAAGCTCGAGACAACGGTTCTCGACTGACCTCGATCTTGTGACGATATCCATCCAGGCCCGGCCAACGCGCCGTGCTTGGCGCTTTGATCACCCCGAAAATATACCTTACCGCACTTGCATGGTGGTCGCTTGACCGACCACTCTGGCATGGCACGATGTACCGGTATCACGCGATTCCCGACCACGCCGAAGCAGAAAAGAACCAAGTCGACATGAGCGGAAAGACCTCTTCCTGGCAGAATGCCTTGGCGTATCGAAGCTTGGTCTGTCTCGTTCTTTCGCTGTCCTCTCTCGCCGCCACGGCGAACGAAGACCGGGCGGCAGATGATAACGCCACACCACGGGTCACGATGCAGCAGATCGAAGACGCCTGGCGCAAGGGCGATTTCATCTTCGCGCGCGAAGGCCTTGGCCAGTTGGCCGCAGAAGGCGGTTCGGCCGTTGCCGAATACCGCTATGGGCGCGTCTTGCTCGAAGGGCGCGGCGGGCCGCGGGACATTCCTGCAGCGATCAAGTGGCTGGAACAGGCCGCTGGCAGAAATCATGTGTCGGCGATGACCCTTCTTGCCCGCCTCCAACTGTCCGACGAAACAGACATTACCGAGGGCGGCGCGGGCACCGCGCCCGAACTGAGCGAAAACCGGGCCGTAGACTTGCTGTCGCGGGCGGCAGCGCTCGGCGGCGCCGATGCGCAGTATCTCTTGGGCCAGCTTTACCTGACCGGCACCGGCGTCGAGAAGGATGCCACCTCGGCCTACACATGGTATCTCGCCGCCGCCAATCAGAACATGGCAGAGGCACAGTACACTCTGAGCCAGCTCTACGATGCCGGGCTCGGAACCGCTGTCGATCCGGCCACGGCCGTCACATGGCTCCGGTCCGCCGCCGAGAACGGACACCATCCGGCGCAGTTTCGCCTTGCTGTCAGGCTTAAACATGGCGACGGCACGGATCCGGCACCGGACGAGGCCCTACAATGGTACCGGCGCGCGGCGGAAACCGGCATGCCGATCGCGCAACGGGAACTGGGCATGCACTACCTGCGTGGCGATCTCGTGGACCAAAACGTCGACGAAGGCCTGCGCTGGCTGCAAACGGCGGCAGAGGCCGGCGATGCAGGCGCCATGAGCAACCTCGGCTTCGCCTACGCCACCGGTCTTGGTGTCACGCCCAACGATCAGGACGCCGCACGCTGGTATGCGCTGGCAAGCGAGCGGGGTCTTGGGCGTGCGATGGTCGCCTTGGCAAGGTTCTACGAGACCGGTCGCGGTGTGGAGCAAAACAGTGAGACCGCGCTCGGCCTTTACATGGGCGCGCTTGAAACATCGGACGCGGGTGCGGCCGCACTTCGTCTCGGACAGCTTGCCGGCGCCGGCGCGCTCGACGGGCGGATGGCGCCGCACCGGATGGTACCCTGGGCCTTGGCCGCAGCGGTAGAACGGGATGCCGGCGCGACAAGCTGGCTCGAACGCCAGGCCAAGGATGGATTGAGACCCGCGCTCACGGCCCTTGCAGAAATCTATCTCGACGACGACGTGACAGGCGCCCAAGGCGTGAAGCTGCTGGAACAGGCGGCGATGGCCGGCGATCCCGCCGCGCAGCTCCGGTTGGGCCAGCTCTATCTGCAAGGGAAGCTTGTCGCGCGCGACTATGTCAGCGCGCACAAATGGTTCAATATCGCCGCGACCTTGGGCGCATCGGAGGCAGCCCGCCTGAGAGCATCAGTCGGCGATCTCATGACCCCTGAACAATTGGCCGAGGCGCAAACCGCCACGCGGACATGGTTTGCCACGCAAGAACCCGGCCCGCCGCAAACGCACCAAAGCATTTCAAACCCAAGCCCGGATTCTGCGCGCGAATGAAGGCACGCACCGTAACCCTGTTCTTTTGTCTCACTCTCTCGGCAGGACCGGCCACTGCGCAGGAGGATGGACTTGCGACAGTGATCCAGCGCGCCGAAGCGGGCGATACCGCCGCGCAATCCAATCTCGCGCGCGCCTTTTTTGAAGGCGCGAGCGTTCCACGGAATTACGAAACCGCAGCCGATTGGGCCGAGAAGGCCGCCGCGGCGGGTGACCCGCCTGCACAAAACCTGCTCGGCCTTGCCTTCCTGACCGGCCTCGGACGGGAAAGAGACCATGCCGAAGCTTTGAATTGGCTGCGCTTGGCCGCAAAGACCGGTGTGCCGAAATTCCTTTTCGATTATGCCATCGCTCTGGAAACCGGCGCTGACGGGCGCACCGATCCGGCCTCCGCTGCCACGTTCTACAGCCGAGCCGCCGAAGCCGGGCACTTGGATGCCGCCGTGCGCCTCGGACTGCTTTATCAGAACGGCCGGGGCGTGGATAAGGACCTTGCAAGGGCGGCTCGCCATTACGAAGGACCCGCCGCGGCGGGCCATCCTGTCGCGCAGACAGCACTTGGTAGGCTTTACGTCCAAGGAGAAGGAGTGCCGCAAGATTACGCCCGCGCGGCAGAGCTTTTGCTCAGCGCAGCCGAGCAGGGATATCCCGATGCAATCCGCACACTTGCCGCCCTGTCTGAGAGCGGCGTGGCCCTTCCCGTCGACACTGTGCGTCTCAACGCGCTACTCAAGTTGCTTCGCAAAGAAAGCGCTGGCCCTGATCTTGTCTACGATCCCCGCCTCGCCCCGCCGCCAACCTCGCCGGAAGAGCTTGAGAAACTCCAGCAGACGGCCCGCGCCGGTGATCCCGTCGCTCAGTTCCAGATCGCCTGGCTTCTGGCCAACGCAGAGGACTTCCCGGCTTCTACCCGGGCCGAAGCCGCACGCCTGTTCCGGGCCGCGGCTGAGGCAGGGCACGGTCCCTCAATGATCAATCTCGGGCTGCTCTACTTTCAGGGTTCCGGCGTCCCGCTCGATTTCGTTCTGGGCCAGATGTGGCTGACGCTCGCCGCCGCCGCGGGACAAACGCCCGCCGCAGATCTCATGGCGCAATTCAGCAGCAGGATGACGCCAGGACAGATCACCGAGGCGCAGAACCTTGCCGAAAAACAGGCTTTGAAATCGCAATGACGTTCCATCTGTTTTTCAAAGGGTCGTTTGCTAAACTGATAAGCAAGCAGCGCACACAAATGGATCGGCGGAACAGCTCACGGCCTGCCGAACCTGCGACACTCATCCAACACGAGAGAGCCTGACATGCGAGATTTGAAACGCCTTCTTCTTGGAACCGCCCTTTGCGTGCTCACGGCAACGGCCACTTTCGCCGCGGACCCGGTCAAACAGCACAATTCCAACGCTGTCTGGTTCGAGAACTGGATCGGCCTCAGCCATGCAACCCTGACCGTCACAGCCCCTGACGGTGAGGTCACGAAAATCGAGGCGATGAGCGGTACGCCCGTGTTCGAATTGTCCGGTCGAGAGGCGCTCGACGGCATCTATCGCTACGAACTGACTGCGGCCACCGATGAAGAGGTCGAAATCAAGAACCAGATCGACAACGGGCGAGGCGCGCAGGCCCGATCAACCGCGAAAGTGCCCTATTACGAAACGGGATCCTTTGTTGTGTCGAGAGGTGTGATAATCGTGCCCGAACGTGTCGAGGAAGAAGGCTGATCCGCCGGCGGGTCGGAAACGCCTGCAAGTTTCAGGTCATCGACTGTCGTAATAACCACTTGGCACGCTTACGGACGCGCGACGTGCCGAACGTACTTGGGTCCCTTGGCCTGATAATCCGCCATAGATCATGCAACCGTTCCTTAGTGGACGCATGATCGAAGTCGTGCCACAACATCGCGAAACAGTTCTTCACACGACGCTCTCCTGAAGCCGTGAAAAACGGGATGACGGCGTGTCGTTTTCCATCCGGGATCGAGGTTCCATGAAGCTGGTCATGCTTCTTCTTGTCAGAGATGAGATCGACATCGTCGCGACGAACATGTCGTATCACCTGGATCACGGGGTGGATTTCGTCCTCGCTATCGACAACGGCTCGGTGGACGGCACGCGCGAAGTCCTCGAAGACTACGCGCGCGCCGGTGTCGCCGAGGTGATCGACGAACCAGGTCGCGACTTCAATCAGACGGCCTGGACGACCCGGGCAGCGTTGCGTGCCCGCGACGCGTTCGGCGCCGACTTCATCTTTAGCAACGACGCTGACGAATTCTGGACCGCACCAAAGGGTGACCTGAAAGCAGGGTTGGCCGACACAAAAGCCGACCTGCTTGTCTGCAAGCGTCTCAACATGGTTTACCCATGGGACAAGCCCGACACAGGGCCCTGGATCGACCGGATAAGATACAGACCCAGCACAACATTTCCCCGTCCGGCCTTGCAGGACATCTACACCGATCCGATGGACCATCCCTATCTTTACCATGCCCTGGCCCCGAAGGTGATGATGCGGGCGCAAGGGCTCAGGCAGATCAAACAGGGTAATCACAACGCGGCCTACGAGGACGCAGCGAGAAAAGAAGCCTCGGCAATCGAGGTTTTTCATTACCCCATCAGAAACCGTGACCAACTCTGCCGAAAGGTCGTACAGGGCGGAAAGGCCTATGCGGCGAATACCACCCTTCCGCCCACGGCCGGTTGGCACTGGCGCCGATGGTACCGCATGTATCAGGAACGCGGGATCGAAGCGGTCCTCGCAGAGGCGCTGCCCTCTGATGCCGCCTTAACGGCGGATTTGGCGTCCGGCGTGGCGGTCACCGATACGCGCTTCATCGACATTTGCCGCGCTTATAGGTCGGCTTCCGGCCGGTCGCTTAGTCAATAAACCAAAGCGCCTTGAAGAGGTCTTCGGCTGGGTCGCGTCAGTCGAAACGGTCCAAAAATCACGCGCGCTTGGGCAATCGCCTGAGAAAGACCAAACCCGATTTGGCAAAATAGCTGTCGGGATTTTCCGCCGCAGCGATGGCACAGAATTTATCGTTGTCCATCGAAAGGCTGTATCCCACGCCGTCCATCTTCTCGATCCAGTACTCCCGGGTCTGTAAGTTGACGTGGTGATGTCCCCTTTGGCCCGGCAGCGCATGGGTCAAGACGACGACCGGCGCGTTCTGGAAGGTCGCTAAAAGCCTGTCGATGAATTTCTCCTCGATATGCTCGACGACTTCGACGCAGTAGACAAGATCACAGGGATACCGGTAGGGACCGCGCTTCAGATCATGCTGTGCAATGGGAAACCTCGCAGTGTTCACGTTGCGCGCCAGACCATCGAACCCGTGCGCAATGACACCCGCCCGGTGAAAAAAGCTAAGAGCGATGCCTTCGCCTGCGCCGACATCCAGCACGGTCCGGGGTGCAAATCGGTCAATCAGGTAACGCCACAAACCCGGCGTGATCGCCTGCGTGTCCCCGTGAAGCAGGTTGCCCCCCAAGTCCGGCTTCCTGTCGTCCACAACGCAGAAGTCTTTCCAATAGCCATGCATGCAAATTTCTCCGGGATGGAACGCGAAGCCCGCGTAACCCTATTTTCGCACCTTCCCGATTACAACACGCCATTGCCAAGGAGCGAATACGCGGGCGGCACACGCATGAGGCCTAGCTGGCAAAGCTGCTCGGTATTCCGAAACCGGACCGACCCTTCGTAATATGCGGTCAGGGCCTCTCGTTTCGATATCACCTCGTCATACGCCCGGTACTGCCGTGCATCCGCGAAATGCTGCGCACGCGCCGTCTCCTCCCGCGCGCTCGCGGCAAAATCCTGCAATAACTTGAAATGCAGCAGCACACCGGACACCTCGGCCCAACTACATCCTTTCACCTTGTGCGTCGAGGCGATCAGTTCGGATGTCGCCGACCATCGCAAAAGCGGCGTCTTGCGCAGCACGGGTGACGGGAAGTCCCGTCCGCGCCCTTCCCAGAAAAGCCGGTGCCGCGGTCCTCCCCGCACCGGCAATCCGCGCGCTTCGGACCGCGCCCCGCCAAGCTGGTAGCCCTCCACGTCGAAAAAGGGCGCCACTTCAAGGGGGTCCTGTCCTGCGCGGTATCCCGCCTCGGCAATCGCACCGCCGGGATACATGTCGATCATGGGTGCGACGACCGCCGTCGCTTTCTTACCGTCGAGATAGGTAAGAAAACGTCGTAAACCGGTCGCCTCACATCCCGGAAATACGAAGATCTCGTCGACATCGACGACAAAGGTCCAATGGCCGACGGCATGGTCCCGCAACAGAGCGTTTTGCCAATCGATCCCACAGCCGCTGTCGGCATAGCTCTGCTCGGTATGGAAGACGGTCACATCCTCTTGTTCCAGAATAAACGCGCGGGATCCGTCATCCGAGCCGTTATCGACGATCAGGAACCTGTCTATCCCGAGACGCCGGTAATAGTGTAGAAACCAGGGCAGACGCAGCATTTCGTTTCTCAGGCATGCCACGAGTAGAATGTCGTCGGGTGCAAGGGGCGGCAAAGCGTTCAAGCGCGTCAGCATTCCCGGCGCTCCGGCAGGTCGGTCTTGTATCCAAGCTCCCGCATCAGCGCGAGATGCCTCGGGCGGAAGCATTTCAGAATGCCGACAGGGCGCGGTCGGCTGATCTTCTTCGCATCGAAGTGATCGGACGCCGTCCGCAGCCAGGTCTCATCCGATCGCAGATCGGTGAAATCCGCAATCGTTCTCAAAGTGCCCGCCGGGTCGGCAATGACATCCTCATGCCGGATTTCGAGGTAGCTGCCGGGTTTGAGGCGCTCACTCTCATTGCGGATCCGCAAAAGCCGCCGATACCAGAGGTCCACGAAGTCCGACCGGTCCACCTCCTGCTCCCTCCCGGAAAATCCGCGGAAATCGATCGACAGCGGGCCCCAATGCTGACGCCCATGCGCCACCAGCGCCCGGTATCCGGGATGCTGCGCCATCGACCGGGCAACCCGCGCCCCGTCGCGGATAAGATGAATGATCCGGCAGTCGGGCCAGTAAAGCTGAAGCATCGATGCGCAATACCCGTAATCCGGCGTCTTGTCCGCCCAGAGCGTCTTGCCCTCCTCCGCCGCGAAAAAAAGCCCCACCGCATCACTGAACGCCGCAGGCGTCATCATGCTTTTGCCGTTCTGCGCCGCCTTGAAGGCCTCCATATCGATCTCGGTCGTCCGCGAGCCGTCGACGAACCGCGTGCGCTGCATGACGTCCAGAAGATCCCCGACCGGCACTTTCGCCGTGCCGAAGACCTCGTAGAAATTGGCGATCCAGTGGGTTTCGTTGAACACGAAAAGGTCCGGATGGGCGTTCAACATACCCCTCAAAAGACGCGTCCCGCAGCGCCCCGTTCCCACAATACAGAATTTCATGGCTGGCCCCGTCTGAACACATGGTCCCGCCGACAGCTCGGACGCGGGCGAGAGGGAAGATAGTCAACAGCGTAGCGGGTTCGCAATCGCAATCTGCCAGCGTCTGCAGACATCGTTCCACGGATTTCTGCTGCGGACTGGGCAAGAACCCGGCGAGTGAACCGATACTGGACATGGCTGGAGGTGGTGCGGGTGAAGCGCATCCAATTACTATATCTTGATGCACCATTCTGCCCCACGTCCCGAAGTTCACTCCGATAAATAAGAGCTTTACTGTTTCAGAGTATTCCAATCTGTACCGGCATACCCCATATATATGGGTGGATAGCAGGGTGGACGGATAGTGGCGCGACCTAAACACAAGCTGACCAGCGCAGCAATCAAGACAAAGCCTGCGGGTAAATACTCGGATGGTGCTGGTCTATGGTTTCACAAGCGACCCGATGGTGGCGCGCAGTGGTTCCTTCGTTACACGATATTCGGACGGCGGCACGAGATGGGCCTTGGCAGCTATCCGGACGTGTCGCTGAAAGAAGCGCGTGACGAGGCCGACAAATGGCGCGCCGTGGTCCGCGAAGGTAAGGACGCCATCAAAGAGCGTGAGCGTCAGCGGCGCGAGGCCGAGCAAAACCTGCACATCCTCTCCGACATTGCCGTTGATGCATTCGAAAGCCGCAAGGCCGAACTGAAGGGCGATGGCAAGGCAGGCCGGTGGTTCTCGCCCTTGGAACTTCATGTGCTTCCAAAGCTGGGTAAGATGCCAGTGTCGCAGATCGACCAGCGGGACATCCGCGACACGCTTGCGCCTATCTGGCACACGAAAGCCTCGACGGCACAGAAGGCGATGAACCGTCTCGGCATCTGCCTGCGCCATGCGGCGGCGCTTGGCCTCGACGTGGACTTACAGGCGACTGACAAGGCCAAGGCGCTGCTGGGCAAGCAACGCCACACGGTGAAGAACATTCCCGCTATGAACTGGCGCGACGTGCCTGCCTTCTATCAATCGCTTGACGGCGGCAGCGTTTCAGAACTGGCGTTGCGCCTGCTCATTCTGACGGCGGTACGCAGCTTTCCCTTGCGGCACCTGCACCTTGACCAGATCAACGGCGATATCTGGACCATCCCCGCAGAAGCCATGAAAGGCCGCGTAGGAGCCACCAGCGATTTCCGCGTGCCGCTCTCACAAGAGGCGCAAGCGGTCATTGCAGAGGCCACCCCGTTCGCGCGTGACGGCTTTCTCTTTCCGGGGGTCCGCAAAGGCGTGATTTCGGACATGACCATGAGCAAATTCATGGAGCGGCGCGGAATGACAGAGCGCCCGCACGGTTTCCGCTCCAGTTTCCGCGATTGGGTGGCAGAGGCGACAAACACGCCGCACGACGTAGCCGAGTTTGCGCTGGGCCACACGGTTGGCGGCAAGGTCGAACGCAGTTATCGCCGCACAGATTTTCTTGAGAAGCGCCAAGCGGTGATGAAGCTGTGGGCGAATAAACTCAGTGGGCCAGAAACAGCCGACGAATCACTTCTACAATTCGCAAAGCGTCACTGATTTGCCTAAAGGCGCTTAAACGGCCCAATCTAAATTCCAACAGAAAACCGCTTGAGACGTAATATCCTGATATGGATATTTATTTTTTGGACCATGTGGCCACAATTCGGTCCACTCGACTAACCCTTTGTGGCCACACAATTTTTTTGAAATTTAGGCTTTTCTCCGCCCGGGGTTCCCGATATGTTCTATGCTGCACGACGGAATAGAAAAAAGGTTATCAAGATGCGCTACCTGACGTTTCGCGACTTGCAAGACAAGCTCGGTGGGCGCGGTCGCACGACAATTTACAGAGACGTGGAGTTGGGCCGCTTGCCCAAGCCCGTGAAAATCGGGGGACGCCTGTATTGGGCCGAAACCGATATAGACGCCGCAATGGCGGCACACGCGGAGTAAGACCCGCTCAAACCAAAGCGAAGTCGCTAGTGGAATGAGCGGGAATATAGTCGGCAAACTATTCCTCACCATTACGCCCAGCGCCTTTGCTTATCAAGTGAAAGGACTCTGCCATGGCAGACCAAAAGTCATGGGGCACTGCCCTATTCAAAGTTAATTCAGAAAGTGGTGCACCTAGCCAAGTAATAATGTCAGGATACGACAGTTCGGCGCATAAAATCCATATCGCTGCAGGCGAAAACGGTTGCACGCCAAACGAAGCGCATGGCGTCAGTCCAAGCACATATGAAACCTCTGACCATCAAGCGCGCGACTTGGTCGCAATCTGTCCATGTCATCGAGTGATCGTCTGCAAAGACGGCATCCAGTGGATTCTGCAACAGCGTAAGAATGGTGGCGGGAAGTGGCCGTGGCGGGCGCTTGGCTACTTCTGGACCCGGAAAGCCCTAATGCGCCTCGCCGCCAGCCTGTGTAAGCCGGTTGACCCTGCCGCATGGGCTGCGCTCGCCGCTCTTCCAAAAATCATAGGAGGTTGATCATGAGCAGCAAATGGAAACGCCCCGGGGATGCGCTGGCACGCTCCACCGGGGCAGAAAAGGAAAATCAATTGGCATCGACATCCTTTACGCAAACATACGCGACATCGCGTGAACTTCAAACCCGCTATCTGCGCCGCCGCTGCGGTCTCGATGAGCACACAGCCCACTTGATTGCGATGCTGCACTTTGGGGAGGGCCGGTGATGCAGACAGCTGATCGACATAACCGCGCCCTTACCTCAATTGGGCATGCGTTGACCCTAAAGGACCAGCCAGAGGTTTGGTGTGGGCTGGAGACCGTGCTCAGAGCGCGCCTCTCGCCCTATGAACGTGCCTGCCTGCTGGCGTCGGTTGCCGCTGCTTGCGAGACCGATCCGCTTTTGGAAGTGATGGAAACCATCGTCCCGGCCAGGTTGGCCGGGGCACCGCTGCCGGTTTTCATGGACATTGAAGAAGACGCGTGCTGGTGGGCGGATCTTGCGACGCTCCCCGAGATCCGGGCCTGGCTTTCCGCCTGTTTCGTGCGCCTTCCAGCACGCGAGCAGCTGGCCTTCCTGGAGGAAGCAGGACGGAGGGCGGCAGCATGAAATGGGATGATGCTCTCAAAGCAGCGGCTGAAAACGCAGAGGCCCCCGCCTTGCCCAGTGGCGTCTCCATGCCGGACACAATCTCTGCGCAGGAACTGCAACGAAAGGAGTTCCCGCCGGTATCGTGGATTGTCCGGGATATGCTCCCGGAGGGACTTACGTTGCTGGCCGGCAAACCCAAGATGGGTAAGTCTTGGCTGGCGCTTCAGTTGGGACATGCCGTTGCCACCGGTGGTGAGGTGCTTGGACGTCAGGCGGCATCGGGCAAGGTGCTCTACGCGGCCTTGGAGGATAACCACCGCCGGATTAAGGCCCGCCTGTCTAAAAGCTGCTCAGTCGCCATGGACTGGCCCGAAGACCTGGTCTTTGCCGTTGAATGGCCTCGGCTGGATGGCGGCGGGTTGGAGGCCGTCGAAGCCTGGTTTGGACGACATCCAACCGCACGGCTCGTCATCATCGACACGCTGGCCACGGTGCGCCCGGTAGGCAATGCAAGGGACAGCCAATACACGTCGGATTACCAGTCGCTTCGCGGACTGCACGGCCTCGCAAACGCGCTTGGTATCGCCATCGTGGTCATACACCATGTGCGCAAGGCCGACGCGGACGATCCTTTCGACACTGTGTCAGGGTCTACCGGACTGACGGGTGCCGCAGATGCAACTCTCGTCCTTGGCAGCACAACCGATGGCAAGGTGCTCTATGGCAGGGGGCGTGATCTGGCCGAGTTCGAGAGCGCCGTCGATTTTGATCCGCAGACATGCCAATGGTCGGACCTTGGGCGTCCCTGTGATGTCCACGGCAGCCAAACCCGGAAGGCGATCCGAGCGGCGCTTAAGGTCGGAAGAGCCACGCCGAAGGACATCGCCGAACACGCGGATCTGGATTATGACCTTTGTGCAAAGACGTTGCAGCGTATGACCGTGGGCGGGGAGGTCGAAAAGGGCGGGCGGGGCAATTACCGGCTTAAACCTGATCCGCTGTCCTGACCGGTGGTGTCCAATCTGTCCATTTGTCCAGAACGCGAAGCGCCAAATGGACATCTGGACAGTTTGGACAGACCCTATTGCCAAACTCATTCCAATTCATGGTCACAAGGCTGACACGAATACCTGGCATCTAGAAACCGCCCCAAGCACCTTTCCCAAGGTGGCCCCCTGCTGGATACGTCTGGCAGGGGGCGTTCTTCAACGGAAAGTGCAGAGCCTTTTGCTCAAATGACGGGTTAGCAACACAAAGCGGACGTGATCGCTGTAATGGCGAATGACCGCTCAGCGGACTTTTCGGACCTTCCGCTAGATTTGCCCGACTGGCGTTCTCGGCTTTAAGCCGACCTTCAGATCGTGAGTAAAGGAGGTCTGGCAGCCAATCGAAGCTGACTTGGCTTCGCTTCCTGAGCGCTCAAAGGCTCGTCAGTTCGATACGGTTTCCGCGACCTGGAGGAAAGCGAATGGCGGGATTCGACCGAGATCTCGCGCGACATCCATGTTAACCACATATGCGAAATTGGATGCTCGCAAGATGGGAAGGTCACCCGGTACCGCGCCGTCACGCAAGATGGCAAGAGCCTGATCTGCAGCAAGTTTCCCGACATCGTAATAGCGCGCCGCAATCGAGAGGAGAGCACGATTTTCTCGAACAAGGCTCTCATAGGGGCTGACGATCGCGATGCCATTCTCAACGGCTGATGAGGTGTACAGATCACCGTAGAGACGAAGAAACGAACTCGATCCGAGATACATCCAGCGAACCCCTCGCTCGCGGAATTCGGCCATGCGGACCGGAATCAACGCGGCGTCTGGAACGCCAGGATTGCCCGGGTCGAGTTCTAGAGCCACAAACTCAATCCCAAGTTCCGGAAGCAAGGCTTGAAGTTCCTCTTTCTTAATCAGAGAGTTGCGCTCGTTGGAATGGTATAGCAGTCCGAGCTTTTCGAAACCGGGATCATATTGACGAATGATTTCGACATTCACGGCCTCCGGAACACGGTTGAAGGTCCCGGCAACGTTCTCCCGGCCGCTGCGTTCGAAACTTTCAGCGATGCGAGTACCGAAGGGATCGGCAACGACCGTGAAGACAACCGGAATATCGTCAAGAAACCGGGGATTTCCCACATCGTCGAGCGTGCCGATAACCCCGAGAGTCACACTCGTGCCGAATGTGACGACAAGATCGACCTGATCTTTTCGCGCTGTTTCCACTACTCCCGGCAACAGGCTCTTGTCTTGAGCGATATCGACACTTCGAACTTCCACATCGAAACCGCTCACGGCGATGGCGTCCTTCAAACCTTCACAGAGGTGTTCGCACCCCTCATACCATACACCCAGGATGGTCTTGGTTTCGGCGTCCGCCTGGAATGCAGATGAAAAGATTAGCGTGCCAGCGGCAAAACATGCACCGATGAACCTCATGGAATCGCTCCTACCAACAATTGGAATAGCTGAGCGTCCAGCTTAACTTTTTGTCAAGAAATGCTTGAAATTCAGGGCAGCAAAGACGACGCCACCTACAAGCGTCCAGGCGGCGACTGAAAGGATCGCAGCGGTGTATCCTGCCATGCCCGCGAGCGCCGCGATCAGGACCAGGCCGACGATGCTTCCCAGCCGTTCGCCGGTGCGCAGCACACCCAGAACCGCGGTCGGCCCGATTTTGGCGAGGTCGGTCTCGGCCAGAAACAGCGCAATGGAAACCTGTGCGCCCCGTATCATGGCGCTACCGGCGCCTGTGGCGACCATGGCCAGTGCCATCGTGGCCTGTGACGGATGGAGGGCCGCTGGCAGCAGCGCAATGCCGCCAAGACTCGCTGCGCCAAGACAGAGCATCGCGTGAGAGCCTTTTAGATGTTGCACAAGACGACCGGCCAGCGGGCCGCCCGCCATCAGCGAAAGGAAGAACAGCATCAGGATCCGGCCGATTTCGGCAGCGGATGCCCCCTGCGCATCGAGCGTGAGAGCCACGAGATAGGAAACGAAGGCCTGCAGGACAACGGCAGAAGGAATGACGATTCCCAGGATCAGGACGATCAGATGCGGGTGCCTGAGCGCCGTCCAATTCCGGGCTGTTCGGGTTTCGACCGGGTCATGACGCTTGCCGACGCCCGGTGCAACCAACCAGGTGCTGAGAAGGGCGGAGGTAGCGATCAGACCGGCGCTGACCAGGAAAACGTTGGCCGGGCCGAGACGATCGGCGAGAACTCCACCTAGGGCCACGCCGGTGAACACGCCGCCGAACAGAACCAGCGTAAAGACACCCAGCATGCTGTCGCGGTTCGATTTCGACGAAACGCTCAGAACATAGTCCTGCGCCGCGAGGGTCACTAGGGCGTAGCCAAACCCGGTAACAGTGCGCCACAGGATGATCTCTTGCGCCGTCGATGCCGCGAAAAGACCCAGATGGGCGATTACAGTCGGGATTGAAGCCGCGACGAACAGGCCCCTTACGCCGAACCGTTCGACCAGCACCCGCGCGTAAGGTGACATCAGGACGATGGCCAGCAGATACCCGGCGAGCGGCAGGGCGATTAGCACTGACTGGTCGATCCAGGACCAAAGATTGTCCGCTGCGCGCGTGTAGATTGGCAGGAAGGCCAGCGGAAGTTCATCCGCCGCGGCAAAGAGGAACAGCGCCAGCCGGACGTCCCCGAAAGATGAGGTTTCTAGCAGCCGCGGGGCGCCGGAGATCAAGCCGAACCGCTCCCCCACACGCCGCAGCCCGGCCTGCCCTTGCCCTCCGGCCGCGTCGAGCGCCTTGCCGTAGACCGTGTGGAGGGCAATGGCACGGTCTGACAATGTCCTCAAGATGGTCGCAATTGTACCTTGGCCCTTCGCAACCACAAGGCGCGAGAAGTCCCCAGCCGCCTGCATCCCGCTCAGAATCTGCACGTTTTCCAGGCCCTCGGCCAAGGCGCGCCCCGTGAGCAACAGCATCGCTTCGCTTGCCAATAGCATGGTAACCAAGAGGATCACGGCCGCATCGAGGAACGCGCTGCGAAACCGTTTGGTGATCAGATGCGGATCGATGTCGATGACCACATAGGCGACCTCTTCTCCGTCATGAATAATCGGATGGCTGCGGACATCCCGGCGTTCCCGAGGGGGGGCGAGATACGGGTCGATCCGGGTCCCTGCTTCGATCACGATCCGCCCCGTGGCGATGGCGATATAGGCGACCTCGGGCAACCGCTTGAGCATGTCGCCGAAGAATTGGTCAGCTCCGACGATTTCGTCGAGAGAGATTCCGCTGTCGAGGGCGCGCTGTACGTTCTCGCCGACGACGGTACCGATCAGATCCGTTCGCGCGGCCAGTTCCGGCTCGATGGATCGTGTCACCGCTCGGGTTACGACGGTGCCCAGCGCAATGGCGGAGAGGACGATCAGCACCACCGTGATGGGCAGAAGGCGCGCCATGATTACGGACTTAAGCCTGCCCGTGTTCACGTTCGTGCCACCCGTGTCGTCGGCGGCCGATGTATCCCTGCTGGAAGGCAAATGCGCATCATCGGGCTGCGCAATGGCCAGCTGGGCCTGTCGATACATGCAATCCGCCTCTTGCAGGCTTTGTCCCAGTCGGACCAGTTCATGATCGAGACTGCCCGCCTTTGTTGTCATCGCCGGAGTATGAGGTGATTGCCGAGAACGGATGGCTTCGAAGAAGGTGCGCAAATCGGCCAGCCTGCGGCGCGGACGGTCGAGAATAAGGTAGATCAGGACGAAAGCCAGGGCCGATGTCGCAAAGATTATGACAAGGGCGCTGCGCAACGTGATCCGGGCTATGATTCGGGAAGCGGCATCCAGTCTGTCATGCGGATATTCCACGATGACCGCGCCCGAGGGCGGTTCGCCTTCTGCCCTTCGGATCGAGAAGCCGCTATAAATCAGTTCGCGAGTTTCGTGTCCCCAAAAGTCTCCATCGGCAAGCCGCATAGCCGCAAGCACATGATCGTCGACTACTCCAGGTTTTGACCCGGTTGTATGGGCCACGATCCCTGTGGGATTGATCGCGTGGAGAGCAATAATGCTGGGATCGATATCGATGCCACGCGCCAGGATGGCGTCGCCGTCACGCAGCATGGAGATTGGCAGGCCGAGATCAAGGATGGGGCGAAACGTCTCTGCTGTCGTTTGTGCGATCACAGCAACCCGTTGCCGCAGCAGCTCGGAATAGATGGCATCGTGCTGAAGGATCAGGAGAAGCGACAGCAAGCCTTGAGTGATTGCAATGACGAAGGTCGTGACAATCCAGCTCTTGAGTCGCATCGATGACGGTACGCCTGTTCAGGAAGTCGATCTCAGTTGCCACGCAAGTGGGGCCCCTGAGAACCGTGCTACGAAGCTGCTTGAAGCCTCAAGGAAATTCGTAAGCGAAAAGGCTCAAGAGGGGCTCAAGCGTTGTCTTTAAAGAAGAACGCATCGGCGACTGTCTTTTAACGCTACGGGCTCGGATCCGCCTTGCGGTGATGCAGCGATATGCTCGATTTCAAGCCGTTCTGAACGTCTGCTTTCTCTTCCCACGCTCGATACCCTCGCACTGGCCGCGAATGACCGGAAACCGCCCTTCGCGACGGATGCTGCGACCTGAAGCAACGACCGAGTTGGGCTCAAGGTGGTCATCTGACTGAAGCTGTCGGATGTCGGCTTTCCGTATGTTTTCGAGCGTAAGTGGCTATTTTTTTGATAAGTCAGTTCTTGCG
>NZ_SJEY01000012.1 GCF_004761875.1 Roseovarius aestuariivivens | reverse complement strand
CTCGTTCGCGCACTTCAGGGGAATACTTGTTCGTTGTCTTGCTCATGATGCTCCATCCTACTCAGGAGTTGGAGCCTCCGGCAAACCCGGCGCGGTTCAGCGCTCCAAGTCGGCCAAGACATCATCCGATACGTCCAGAACCTCGCTCCAAGCATCCTGACCACCACCGAGTGCGTCTACCAGTTGGTTGTGGAACTGACCTTCCAACGTGCTTTCACTCACGCCACGTTCGCTAGAGGGCGAGAGGTTTTGGACAGGCACCTTCTCCTCGCTGGCCTCTTTTTCTTTTTTTCTTTCTTTTATTATTTGGGCGGAACCTTCATTCCGGTTTTTCGGAACCTGTGTTCCGGTTTCAAGGAACAGACGTTCCGTATTTAGACCCGGGATCAGGTAGTCATTCGCCTTGGTCCGCCCAGCGTGAATGCACCGTTTGACGTAGCCATGCTCTTCAAGCCGAGCAACGCACTTCCGCACGGCACGCTCCGTGATCGAAAGCTCTTCCGCGATCAGTCCGACAGATGGAAAGCATGCGCCCGTCTCAGGATTGACTCGCCAGACAAGTCGTTCAAACACGAGCTTGTCGTATGCCTTCAGCTGCTTGTCGCAGACCGCATCGTTGATCTTCAGGAGCTTGTGATATGATGATTTCTTCTTCACTTGGTCGAACGCGCCGCGCAAGTTTCCACCCGCTGCTCGAGGATCCATCGCTCAAGGTCCTCACGCCGATACCGTACCGACCGCCCGATCTTGATGTATGCCGGCCCCTCGCTCCGTGTTGCCGCAACTTCGAGATACCGCTTACCGATGCCGTATTCCGCCTCGACCTCCAAACGGGTTAGCAGCTTCAGGTCGGACTGTTCTTTTTCTGACATCCCATGCCTCCGGGTAACTTGCTGTTACCCCGAGTTACACGGGCTTTGGTCTGGTTCGCATTTGAGGGTATTTGAGATTTATTGAGCGTAATTCCGGCTAACCCCGCCGGGCGCTGACGCGCTCCATCAACCTTCTCACTTTCGCTTCATACGATGCGCCTGGGATTTCGTGCCCATATTGGTCGATTACAACGGTCACAGCCCCGTGGACGGTCGCAGAGCTGTCGTCATCGAGTTTACGGAGTATCAGATCTACAAATGGCGCATCTTTCTCGGCATATCCGCCCCTTCCCTTGGGGCGCCCAAGCTTGTTTGGCCTTTTTGCGAACCAATCGTTGGGCAGGTCACGGGTCAGTAAGACCCAGTCGTTGACATAATTTGCAGGATCATATTCCTCGTCCTTCCAGCGATCCGGATGCAAAAGCCGTCCGCCGGGGAAAAGTTCTTCAACAATAAGCACGCGGCCTTCTCGTAACGCGAGTTTCAGAAGCACTCCGAGTTCCATGGACAAGTCCAGGCAAGCCGTCCGAAATTCTGACCACTCTCGGCCGATTGCGTAGCACCGCCACTTGTCCAGCCATTGCGCGTCTTCTTGATCTGGCAACTCGATAAGACCGAGTGTCTCGACCTCTTCTGGTGATGGATCGTGATCAAATGTAAGCAATTTCTTACGCGCGATACGGTTGCCCAATGCGTCACTGATCTGCCGCAAGAGCCCGGGAACGGGACCATCGGGCCCCAATAGTGCCTTTCTGAACGCCTGTTCTCCTTGGGGCGAAGAATGCGTCCAGGAGATATGAGCGCCATTGACAGTCGTCTGTCGAACACCTGAAGGCAGTAGGTAGTTCGATATCTGCTTCAGTGCTTCGGAGGTCGCTGGCGGTCCAATTCGGTCCATAGCGGACAGCGCCGTTTGAGCCTCGGACAGAAGTATCCATGGTGGCTCATCCTGTCGGCGATGCAATATGGCCTGTCCTGCCATGATCATGTCTCGCGCTTGACGCTCAGGCAGAGTATGCGGTTCGCCGGATACCTTGCCGCGATCATCCACTGGAATAACTGCGATCATCCAAAAACACCGATTGTTAATTCGTTATTCGGTCGACGTGCAAAAATCATGCCAGAACCTGGTACAGCAACAACAAAGCTCGGGAGCCGGACGCTGCGAAGAAAGTCGTCACATGACCACGTGCAGAATTCAACAATTCTTGGCGTGGCTTGTTTGGCGGCTTTGAGGACGGCAGCGCGGCTTCGGGCGAGACGCGGACTAACAAACTCAAGACTTCTTGGCCTTGAACCTGAATGCCATTACCCTTTCACTATGGCGAGGCTTCTCATTATCTACCATTCGCGCACCGGGGGAAGCGAACAGATGGCTGAAGCCGCCTTCGAAACGGCTCGCGGTGAAACCGAGACAAGCCTCAAACGTGCAGATGAAACTGGACCCGAAGATATAATTGAAGCCGATGGGTATCTATTTTGTGCTCCAGAGAACCTTGCTGCTATCTCCGGAGTAATGAAAGACTTCTTCGATCGCTGTTATTATCCAGTTCTAGGTCGGATTGATGGGCGCGCTTATGCTCAAATGGTCTGTGCTGGATCCGACGGCGAAAATGCCTCACGCCAGATAGCCCGTATCTCGCAAGGGTGGCGATTGCGTCCGGTTCAAGAACCATTGATCCTGTGTACTCATGCCCAAACGCCTGAAGACATACTCGCACCCAAACAAATTCCTGAGACCGAGTTGGATCGTTGCCGCGATGTCGGGCAGACTCTAGCCGCTGGTCTTGCTATGGGAATGTTTTAAAATCGCAGGGCCCGTGGCTTTAACTGAATGGCAATTCCGGCGTCCTCGCATTTTTGCCTGATTCCGTCTGCTTAATGCTTAAATCTCATTTTCCCTCAATAAACCAGGTTGAGCATGATGAGAGAAACGACCAGGAATAAGACTGTCATAACGCCTCCAGACTTTACAAAGTCGATCACCTTGTAGCCGGCCGGTCCCATTATAAGCGCATTCACTTGATGCGTTGGAATTATGAACGAATTCGATGTGGAGATCGCGACAGTTAGTGCGAAGACTGCGGGGTTTGCCCCGGTTGCGACGGCGATTGAGACGGCTAGCGGCACGAGAAGCACCGTTGCGCCGACATTGGACATCACAAGAGAGAAAACAGTCGCGAGGATGGCGATGCCTGCTTGCAACGACCAAACCGGCCAACCATCCAACAAGGTAAGGATTTGTTGCGCGATCCACTCGGCGGTTCCGGTGTTTTGTACCGCCTGGCCAAGAGGTATGAGACTGGCCAACAGAAAGACTGTGTTCCAACCGACCGATCGATAGGCTTCGTCAATGCTTAGGACACGCGTGAGCAGCATACCAACAGCGCCCGTGAGAAGGCACAGCGAAAGCCGGATATCTGTGAATAGAATGAGAGAGAGCGACAACAAGAAGAACCCGACGGCCCAGCCAACCTTTTGAGGCCGAAGTTCCTCCTGAGGAAAGTCAGAGGTGACGACGATAAAGTCCCTGTTCGACTTCAGCCGAGCAAGCATATCCCACCGCGTATGGGCGACGAGCATGTCGCCTGCCTGAAATTTCACCAATCCGATCGCCGTGGCGTCGTGTTCCTCCGTTTCGACATGGCTCATCGTTTCTTCACCACGATGGATCGCAAGCAGCGAAAGACCGGTCATCTTGCGCAAAAGTAGATCTCGCGGGGATTGTCCAATTACCTTTGAGTCGGGCGGAATGACGACCTCTGCAATACCCGCATTTGTCGGTGCGAATTCTTCAGCGAACACGTCGAGACGGTCATGTAACTTGAGCCCGTTGCTTTGGCAGAAGGCTTCGATGACATCTCTCCTTCCTATGATCGCCAAACGGCAGGGGGTCGCGATTTCAGCGGTCAGCACCTGTACCATCGATACCTTGCCGCGGTAGTACGTGGAGATGATGTAAAGGTTGTTTTCCAGATTAATGTCCGCAAGTTGCTGCCTCTCAAGAGGCGTTCCTTCCGGGACGGTCACTTCAAAGACATCCGCGGTCAGACCGTAAACCCGGTGCAAGTATTCCGATGTGCCCTGCCCTGACGTGGCATCGACCTTTCCGGACGAACCTGGAAGGACAAATCGGCCCAGAAGCATGAAATAGGCAATACCGGTCAGAACAAGCGCCGCGCCGATCGGTGTCACCGAAAACAGTGAAAAAGCCTCCATCTGGTGCTCCGGACTAAGACCGCCGTTGGCGGTCTCGATCAGGTCATTGAGCAAAATGAGCGGCGAGGAACCGACCATCGTCATCGTGCCTCCGAGAATGGCACAAAAGCCCATCGGCATGAGGAGCCGTGACAGCGGCAGTCCCGTGCGGGCGGAGATCCTGCTGACAACAGGCACAAACAGTGCCGCGGCACCGACGTTTTGCAGGAAGCTGGAAATAACTCCCACAGTACCTGATACGATCGGCACAACACGTCCTTCGGTCTCGCCGCCATAACGCAAAATCTGTGCAGCAACTTTGTTCATGATCCCGGTTCGGTCCAGGCCAGCGCCAACGATCATGACCGCGATGATCGAGATGACGGCGTTGGAAGCGAAACCGTCAAAAAGGTGGTGAACATCTGCGAGGTTTTCCAAACCTGGGACATAGGAAAAGATTCCAATCAGCACCAAAACGAGGATGGCAGCTAGGTCGATGCGGATTATTTCGGATACAAAAAGGAACACTGTGAACAGCAGCATCCCGACGACGAACGCCATCTCGGTCGTGAAGAAGACTGGTTCCAAGCTGCCCTCCCTCTTCGGACGATTGTGGAAGCAAACGGATTTCCAGTCAAATTAGAGCTCATCTTGCGTTGCCAGAGAGATGAGCTTGCAACCAACCCTGCCCACTTGCTTCTGCCAGGAGAGGCAAGCGCAATCTGTTTCGCTACTTTCGCAAGCACCTTGAGACCATCCGCTTCTGTATAGTGAGTTACGTCAGGCATCCGCTCTTTTCCCGCCGACCGACCTGACAAAAAGCTTAGGTTATGTTATGTTTACCCATAGGAGGAGTGTCATGGCAGTAGCAGCACAAGTTACTTGGGCGGCAACCAACGGAACAGCGGGAATGACTGTTCAACAGCTCGGCGGTACGGTGAAAAGGCTGTTTGGGAAAACACAATGGCAGCTTGATCCGAAAGATGTGGTTGCATGTATCGAGCAAGACGAATGGAAGTTCTTCGTGGAGCTCGAAGGAGAAAAGGCCTGGCTCGAAGTAGAGGAGGCGGAGGACGGCCAGAAAGTATTGAGCCTTACCGGTGACGCCGAAGCAGAAGCAGTTTTTGCGTCTTTGCCAGAAGAACCCGATCAATAGCGCCAACGACGGCTCATCATCAGACCACCAATTCAAAAGGCGTCACCGTCACGCACCTAAGAAAACGCCGAAAAATGATCCCTGCGATATTGTCTGACCGGTTGCGAGTGTCTTGAAAGTATCAAGGCCGGATACAAGAATTCACAAAGCGGATTGCAGCTTGACAAAGGAGCGCTGCGGGTCATGCGCTACGATTTTCAAGGGTTTACTGACCTGTTTTTTTGGCATTCAAAAACAGACACTTACGCAAAACGCACAAATAGCGCGCAGATACGAAACAATGTTGTTTTCGTTCGTTTTATCGCTACCGCGCCGTGATCATCCACGAAGATATCCACAGATTCTGTGAAGAAAATATTACTACCATTCAAGGAAGACTTAGCTTCGCCCTAAGGTGGAAGTTGGAGAAGATTCTTGAGCGATTTTGTGGTAACGTATGAGTCGTTTCGCGAAGCCTGTATACAACCCAAGCATTTATCTCTTACGGTCCTCTGCTCCAAGGCAGGGGGCCGATTTTTTGATCCGGTTCCCTGATAAGCATAACGCCACAGAGCGGATAGGTCAGAAAACACACAGATAGTGGCAATGGACCAGGAAAACCAACGTAAGCACTCGACTGTGTCTACGCCCCCCCATGCTTAAACCATCCAGAGCTGTATTTAGTTTGTCATAACTTCTTTAGATTGTTAACGTTTAGGTGTTGCTTGATGATTCTACTATCTTTTTACGAGAAGTTGAGGATGCGGGTAACATATATGAACCAACAATTTTGGAGAATGATTACATGACAAAGATCAGAGCACTGCCTATGGCTGCCATTTTCGCTGTTGCTGCCGCCTTGGCTATACCGACTGCGTCTCACGCTGCGGACTCAAGAGTCTGTGTCAAAAACGAAGGCGGCTTCGTAGCACGCTTCGAGGTGGACTATACGGAAAACGGAAAGAAAATTCACAATCATTCCGGCGATTTCACGGCTGGGGTTCAAAAGTGTATTCGCGCTCCGGAGGACGCTACGAACGTTTTCGTCTCGGTCCAAGAAGCCTGGTTTATTAACTCTTGGTCAACAGTCTGCGAGAAGGGCTTTAACGCTCCACAAGATGTGAACGTCACAGTTTCCGGCACGACGCTGAACGCCAAGTGTTCCGGACTGTGATCCGCTAAGATCGAGCTTTTAATTGAGACTTGTGTCGGGGCCTTGAAGCCCCGGCATGATCTTTGATCCAAGTGTCGCCCTCAAACGACTTCGAAACCGTTTCCAAAAAACGTCCCCTCTTCGCTGACTGCCCCCGTCTCACACGATTTTCCAACAGGCTCGGCGACTGCTTCTCATGATGTCACGTCGATAGATCCAAGTCTCGCTTGAAGCGCTTTGCATGTGGTTTCCATCGCGGGACGCAAGGCATCGAGTGAAGGCTTGGTATACCTCTGCCCGGTGATTGACTGCGGCGTGTGATTGAGCAGGCGCCCGACCACCTCTTCGAGAACGCCCGCTTCCATCGCGACGGTGGCGAAGGTCCTGCGATGCGCGTGCGGCGACCACTTTATTCTCTGCGGGCCCTCGACATGTCCGGATGGCGACTTCGGCGACGGGAAGACCCAGGTGCGGTGCAATCCTTGGACTGGCGCCAGAATTTCGTGATGCAACTGAAGGATCGGCAGGTCAAAACTGCGTCCGTTTTTGGTCATCGGCAGATGTAGGTGGTCTTCATGAACGTGCTTCCACTGGAGCGTCAGCGCTTCTGTCTTGCGCAGCCCGGTGAACAGCAGAAGTTCGTAGAAGACCGCGTGGATGGGATTGTAGAGCTCATCGATCGTTCGCCTCCACGCCCTGAAGTCTGAAATGATCGATCCATTGGGACGTTCCTCGAACCACTCGATCGCCATCGTTGGGGACTCGGGCAAGTCATAGATCCTGCGCGCATGGTTCCAGACACTCCGGAAGTATTTCAGCGTGTGATTTGCTGCGGACGGCGTCGCCGCCATGGAGCGGTGTCGCTCCGCCACCATGGCTTTCGTGATTTCATCCAGCGGCAAGCGCAGCCAGTCTTTCAGATGCAGTTCGAACTGCTGCCGAACCGATATCTTGTGCGTGTCGGACCGCAACTTGGGTCGCGCGAGATAGGCCTCCATGGCCACCCGAAGCGTTGGAGCGCCAATCTGAACTTTCTTGCCAGCGCCCCTGCCCCACTCCAGCGCATAGCCGAGTGCGGTTTGACGCGCAGCATCGGCCGAGATCACCGGATATCGGCCGATGAGAATGCGGCGTGTTTGGCCGCCCACGTCTTTCTGGAAGTACCAGGTCTTTGATTTCTTGCCGACGAACAGGACAAGGCCTTTGACCTCGTTGTCCCAGTGCTTGGCGGTGCCCTGTTTTGTCGGCGGAACCTTACGTGCGAAGGTTTCTGTGAGCTTTGGCATTTTGTCGGCTTTTTGTCGGGAACAGCATGATAAGAGGCGATACAGGATGAAACCTAATGCGCTATATAATTCAATAAAATGAAACGCCTAGCAAGAGCACGATACTCCGTGAAACTCACAACGCTTCCTTGGAAGGCTGAGGTCTTACCATTACACAACGCCCGCTCAACGTTGCAGACCAATATTTCATGCAGATAAAAGGGTCAAGGGCCGCGTCGCGAACGGCTCAATGCTGCCGTTGACTTAGACATGCGAAGGTTGCGCCGCCGCTCGCAAAAGCGGTCCTTCGCTGTGCGGCTGATACGCTCAGTCGACCCGAGTTGTTTGAAGACGCACACAATTCGTATCAAACCAAGTTGAGCTAACAGCAAGGTAAGGTGTCATGTGATCTTGGACGGCACAGAGCGTATGGGCTAGATTGTCGGCGGGCTTCAGTGGTCCGATCTTACGCTTTTATAAGAAAGGGACTTCAAACATGAATTTCTTCCTCCGCTGCATTTCGCAGATTGCTTTTGTCCTGACAACAGCTGCTTCTCCTCTCACAGCGCAAAACCTGTCTGGAGCCGATCTGACTCTATCGGGCAGCATTACTCAGAACGGGTCTGGGACAAATTTTTTCAACGGGTCAAACAACACCTTCAACGGTCGCGCCTGCCTCGGCCCTTCGTGTGACGGGTCGGAACCCTTCGAACAAGGTCCCCTGCGGCTGAAATGGAGCGAACCCGACATTCTCTTCGAGGACAGTTCCTCGTCGGCTGGCATCTCCAGCAACGATTGGCGTCTGGTCATCAACGACTTCACTGTTAGCAAGTTTGCCGTACAAGACATCGATGGGGGTACATTTCCCTTCACTATTGACGGAGGTACACCGGATAATACGCTCTGGCTTGATGACACCGGTAATGTCGGGCTCGGCACCGCCTTGCCGCAGCAACGGCTGCATATAACCCGGTCTGGCGAGGCTGGCATTCGGCTCGAAGACAATGGCGGCACAGCCTATGCTTGGGATCTGCGAGGCAATTCATTCGGGCTTTATGTCTATGACCCACAGACCGCCGACATTCCGTTCGAAATACGAGCGGGAGCGCCAAACGGAGCGTTTTATGCTGCAGAGAATGGGTATATCGGCCTAGGCACACGCACACCCGATGCTCCGCTGGAAGTGAGCGACGATGAAACCTTCAGTTTTTTCCGCATCACTGCCACTGGCGCAGGAAAAAACCAATCCGCAGATGTCGTCTTTACCCAAGGCCCGTTGGGCACGGGCGAGTTCCGGTACAACATTGTCGATGGCGATGGGCCGGAAATGCGGCTCAATGCCAACGGCGACGTGATCGTGGATGGCACGTTGACCACCGGCGGCCCGACCTGCGCCAGCGGATGCGATACGGTATTCGATGGAGATTTCGAGCGACTGTCGATTGAGGAACATGCCGCGCTGATGTGGGAGAAGGGGCATCTGCCCGCAGTCGGGCCGACGGTACCGGGCGCGCCGATGAATGTTGCAGAAAAGCTGGGAAACATCCTCAACGAGCTGGAACACGCCCATATCTATATCGATGATCAGCAAAAACAGATCGCCGAGCTGACTGCCCGGAATACTGCACTGGCGGCCCGCCTATCACGTATTGAGGCCGTGCTGCTTCAATTGGAGGAATAGCCGCCGGGCCAGATTTTCCACAGACCCAGAGTGGCGCCCGTCGTGCTTTTTCTCGCCTGTCTTCGGAAACTCGAGAGTTTTGATGAAGCCGTCCCGGACGAAGAACCCAAGCCCCGCTTTACGAAGCCGGGACCTCTGGAGACCGACAGTCCTCCATTTTCGTAGTAGTCAGAATGACGTGGTTCGAACGTCCCGATACGGGTTTCACTCGTCGCATTGCGTCCCAATTTTCATTGCTTCAAAGCCGTAAATTACTTAGCGTTTAGCCCGCGTGAGGTTCGCGAAAAGGGTATGGCCAGGAGGGCTTCTTTTGAAGGCTTGTTGCTCGTTTCTTGCAGTCTTGTGTCTGATGTCCGCCACGGCAGGATCGGCAGACAGTCCTGATCCTGTTCAGAGAAATAACTCGAGTGCGGTCTGGTTTGAAAACTGGATCGGGTTGGATAACGCAAATCTGCGGGTCGCGAGCCCTGACGGGGAAATCAGAGATGTATTTTCAGCGCAAGGCACGCCGGTTTATGAGCTATCCGGCGCGTCTTCGGACGGTGTCTATCGGTATGAGTTACGTGCGCAGACTGACGAGCTTATCAAAAATCGGAACTATCCGCCCAACAGTCCTCAGAAGGAGGACCAACAATCCATCCGAAAATCATTTTATAGATCGGGAATTTTTGTCGTTCAGCGAGGAGTCATCCTCCAGCCTAATGGATTGAATGAGCCGGAGGAATTGAAGGAGTGACCCACGTTGTGCGGTCAAGCGGATCCGAACTTGTATAAGTTCAAGCACTGAGGCAATCCTTCATGCAGCGTCGATTTGATGCAATCCTGTAAGAGCGGCTATTCCTGTCAGCGTGAAATTCGCTCGTGACTAGAGACTGCGTTCCTTAATACCGCGCTTCTGCGTTCGCGGTTTTTTCTCTGATTTATTCGAAGTAGTCGGCATAATTGGGGTCGGTCGCGCTCGCAGCGAATGGCCGGTGTCCGCCTTCTCTGCCAGGATCTCAGGCGCATAATCGAGCCTTATTTGACGTCGGCAACGCGTTTCAAATGGCCTGTGAGACTCAGGACTGATCGGATGAGCAGCCTGATCTGACTGGTCCGGTTTGATTTTTAGTGCATCGTCGGCCTTGGGTCCACTGGAACGATGGTTTCTGGTGCCGGTCGTCGGTATCCGGCAGGCTGCATAACAGAACCTGTGCGCCGACGTCGTCGCTGGCCTGTCCGGCGGCCACGAAGAGGCTGAGCGGGAGGCCATCGCTATCTTAGACCGCGTGCAGCTTGGTGTTCATGCCACCCTTGGTCCGGCCAATGAGGCGGCCACGCCCCTTTTTCGCGGCCAGGCTGGTCGCGGTCCGGTGTGCTTTGAGATAAGTCGTATCGATCATGACCATCTTCTCCTCGCCGTGTTTGGCGGCCAGAAGATATCAGACATGTTCACCGCTCAGTTTTAGGGCGGTGAAACACGCAACCCTTTAGAAATCAATCTGTCCTGGCGCTAGAGCAGTTTTTACGCTTTCGTTTTGTTTGAACTCTGCGCCTTTTCAAGCCGATTGTACGGCGCACCCTGCAGTTGCTTGTACCAACCGGAAACCCACCCATATTTCCGCTGTGGCAAAGACCTATACTCCCGGAGGCGAACATGGGTTATACCAAGACAGCAATGCTGATGGCGGCAATGACCGCGCTCTTTATGGGCGTGGGCTACCTGCTCGGTGGATCCGGCGGCGCTGTGATCGCGCTAGTGGTTGCCGCGGCCATGAACGTTTTCGCTTGGTGGAACTCGGACAAAATGGTTCTGCGCATGCATAATGCGCAAGCCGTGACGCGGGGTGATCGGCTTGGACTGCATTCTATGACAGTAGAACTCGCACGAAATGCAGGTCTGCCCGATCCAGAGGTCTACCTGATCGACACACCACAACCGAATGCCTTCGCCACGGGCAGAAACCCGTCCAACGCCGCGGTGGCCGTAACCTCGGGCCTAATCCAAAGTCTGAGCCGCGAGGAATTGGCAGGCGTGATTGCACACGAACTGGCGCATATCCGTAACCACGACACTACGATCATGACCGTTACCGCCACCTTCGCCGGGGCGATTTCGATGCTGGCGAACTTCGCGCTCTTTTTCGGCGGCTCGCGCGAACGGGCCGGGCTTCTAGGCACGATTCTCTTGATGATCCTGGCGCCGCTCGCCGCTGCATTAGTGCAGATGGCGATCAGCCGAACACGGGAATATGCGGCCGATAAGGCCGGTGCCGAGATTTGTGGCCAACCGCTTTGGTTGGCCTCTGCGCTTGAGAAAATCGCCGTGGGAGCGGCCCAGATCGACAACGACGCGGCCGAGCGCAATCCGGCAACGGCGCACATGTTCATCATCAACCCGCTGCACGCACACAATCACGACAGTCTTTTCGCGACTCACCCCGCGACCGAGAACCGCGTGCGCGCCCTGCGCGCTATAGCACAACAGTCTCGTGAAGCCTCAACCAGAGCCACGCGGCCGACCTCCCAAAGCCGCATTCCCCATACGCGAAAAGGTGACCGCACAGGACCTTGGTCCTGAAGTCATCCCGCAGAAGTTAGGATGCAAGCCAAAGGGACCCTTGAATCCCCAAATTCACAGGGCCACCACGCGATGATGGCCGTCATTTTCAGACAGTGATTGGATAGCACTTTTACAGAGCCTTCGGGAGGAGCCGAATTCAAACCTTTGACCAAACGGCACGCGCAGAATTCTCAGGTCATCAGTCTGCGCCGAAGAGCCTCGTCGGGCGTCGCGCAGATGTCGGACTTGCCAAAGCGGTACCGATTGCGGGCAATCAGGCGATACAGCCATTCGCGAAACCCGCGCGGGAAGACCCGCAACAGCGTGGCGAGCTTGCCGACCCCACCTAGCCTCCCGCCAATTCGAATGATCGCTTCCATGCCCGACCATGCCAGCCCGTTCTCTAGAAACAGCCACGTCTCGGGGGCCGTCGGGTCCAAGCCATAATGGCGCACAAGAGCATCGCCGGTTGTCGACTGGACGGGACAGATGCGAAACGTCTCACCTTTATCGAGCCTTGCAATTTTCTTTGCGCCCCAGGAGCAAAGTGCGCAGTCGCCATCCATGACCGCGATACGACCGCTGTCATCGAAAGCAGGTACCGCTGGATCCTCTCGATATGAATAGGCTCTTTTCGTCAAGAGTTCCGCCATGCTCATCTCCAATGCGCTTTGGTTCAAGCATGCGCCGTTTCTTACCAGGCCGCAACGGAGCGCCGATTGCAAAGGTGCAGACCCAAAGGAGCGCGTTTTTCAGCTTTTCCGAAGGCGGATAAAACAGAAATCCTCAAGTGCAAAACTTGCTTGCAGCTTCGCGGCATATCAGGTTGAGAACACGCTGATTTCACAGTATCCGGAAAGGCCTTAGGCTTTAACCCTGTAGTTTTTTTGAGAGCGCGCTCTAAGTGGCTGCGGCGCCCAAACGGACGCCGCATGCTTTCCTTGCGATGGGGTCTGCAGCCCATCGCGATTAGGCGGCCAGCCAGGGCGTCGGATTGTCGATGCCGGGCATGTCGCCCGGGTCGCGCTCCCCTGCGGCCAGCCACGGCGTCGGGTTGTCGATGCCGGGCACGTCGCCCGGGTCGCGCTCGCCTGCGGCCAGCCACGGCGTCGGGTTGTCGATGCCGGGCACGTCGCCCGGGTCGCGTTCGCCTGCGGCCAGCCATGGCGTCGGATTGTCGATGCCGGGCACGTCGCCCGGGTCGCGTTCGCCTGCGGCCAGCCATGGCGTCGGATTGTCGATGGCGCAGACTTCATTTTTTTCGCTCACAGTTGTCATGCGTGGACGCGGGTCATCGACTTCACACACTTCACCACGGTCGCGCTCAGCAGTCAGCCACGGCTTCGAGTCGTCCAGGCCAGGTATCTCACTTGGGTTATGCTCTGCCAGGACCTGAGCCGAGCCAAGAGACATGAAAGCGGCAAGCGAGGTGGCCGCAGTGAAGTTCAGAATGCCAAAGGTACGCATTATGCACCTCCTTCTATTAATGAGTTTTGAAATTTAAATTGAGTTCAACCGGCACACAGGGTGATATACTTGGCGCATCACCCCGAGAATAACGGCACCTAAGGTCTACAAAATTCGGCCCTTTGGGCTAACCGACACAATACTCGAAGACGTGGCTTGGTTTGATGCCCTGTGAATTCTACGGCTTTGCTCCAAGCACTTAGCAATAAGTACTGTCATCCCAAGAACCATCATGAACCAAATGAATATTGAAAGTTGTGACCTGGCTCACATGTTTTGCAAACTTTTGGGGTCTGGACTCATAATCGATAGATGACGGTTGCCGCGAGTGCGATGGCTCAGAGAGGTTCTCTTTGGCATCTGTCGTATCGGCTTGCGACGTGCCGCCAGTCCTTGAGCCTGCCGTGGATAATCCCGCTTAGCACGCGTCGGTCATCGACGCGCGGCTCGCCGTGGGACTTTAGGAAAATAGGGCGCAAGACGCGTCATCTGCGCGTCGGACAGCCTTAAGATATCAGACATTTTCAGCTTTCAGTTTTCGGTCGGCGAAATACGCATCCCCGTAAAAATCAATCGATCCTGACCCTCGTTTTGGCGCGGGGTTTGCTTCGTCCGCACCACATTTCTTACACTTGGCAATTATTTCTTGTGCCGCCATTGCTTCGACCCCCAAGAGAATGTTTGTGGCTGGCCCTGTTTTGCAGCTTCCTCCGGGTTCGGGCACGGTACATACTCTAGCTATCCGTACGTGGTTCGAGCGCTAAAGCCCGGATCAGAAACAAGGTGGTGTTGAGCAAAGCAGTTTGTTTGATTGCACAAACTTTGTGCTACTCTGTCCTATACAAACTTTGTTGATTGGTTTTGACGCATGCCTGACAATATTTCTAAATCCTTTGCATTGCGACCATTGGAGAAGCCCGACCTGAATTCCATCACACGCTGGTTTCAGGACGTGGGAGATCTGGCGCTTTTTGATCGCAACGCGCGCGCGCCTTACGATCTGGCTACTTGCGAGAGGCTGTGGAACATGTCGGACATGCCCCACGCCGCGGACGACAGGTGTTGGTTCACGATCACGTCCGAGCCCGGCGGAGTTGCGGGTATCATAGGCCTTGAACGCATTTCGCCCATCAACCGGGACGCGGTCATCGCGCTCTATGTCGACCATGCGAATCGGCGGCAGGGGGTTGGCATTCGGGCCTCTGCGCTCATACTGGATTTCGCATTTCGGCAACTCGGTTTGAACCGGGTGACATCCTTCTATCGCCAGGACAACGCTGGCAGCCGCGATCTGACAAGTCAGGCCGGCTTCGAAGTCGAGGGCACGATGCGGCAGGCTTGGTTTTCTGGCGGGAAGTTTCACGACATGATCGTCGTCGGTCTCTTGGCGGAGAAATGGAACGTTCGGCGGGACGGCCTGGCAGAGGAACTTGGAGAAGAAACTGTGATCTCGTTTGGCGATGGGACGACTTCGGCATCAAAGTGGCCACCGCACAGATCTGCAACGCTCTGAATGAAAGCCGAATAGTTGAACCCGAAGCAACCTACTTTCCGACAGCGGCTCGGGGCTGTCTTGTTCGCCGATGTCGTCGGGTATTCCCGACTCATGGGACGTAACGAGATTGACACCTACAAGGCCTTGCGCGCTCTTTTGGAACGGCTTGAAGCTTCGTGTCTCGAACACGGTGGCCAGTTTGTCGACGTCAAGGGTGACGGTATCCTCGCCCGGTTCGACACAGCGACCGACGCGGTACTTTTCGGCGTGGAATTGCAGGGGATCACGGAGGGCAGCAATGCCGCCAAACCCCTGGACCAGCGGATCAGTTTTCGCGTCGGGATCCACCTTGGGGAATTCCTGCTCGACGACAGAGGCATTCACGGCGACATCGTCAACATAGCGGCGCGATTGCAGGAGATCGCAGAACCCGGGCGAGTTTTCGTCAGTTCCAGCGTGTACGAACAGGTGCGCAACAAACTGCGGCTAGGCTACGAGTTTCTTGGCCCGCAGATGCTCAAGAACATTGAGCAGCCGGTCCCCATCTTCTGCATCCGCACCGAAGTCGAGGGCGCGACCATGGCGGCCACGGTTCGGCCTTCGGCGCCGTCGATGGAGTTTGGCCGGCCCGATACGCCTTCAATCGCCGTTCTTCCTTTCACGATCCACAGTGGAGACAGCTCCGAGAGCTGGTTTGCGGAAGGATTGACCGAAGACATCATTCTTGCGCTCTCCAAGTTCAAGAACCTGTTCGTCATCAACCGGAACACGAGCTTCGCGTTCAGAGCAGAGAACCTGCCCCCGAGCAAAGCAGCGACGAAACTGGGTGTGCGCTATGTCGTGCGCGGCAGCGTTCAGCGCGCCAAGACGAAGCTGCGGATCAAGGTCGAGCTGATCGATACCGATTCGTCTCGTACGATCTGGGGCGAGAGCTATGATCGCGATCAGGAAGACATCTTCGAGATCCAGGACGAAATGACCGAGTCCATCGTCGGGGCGGCCGCGGTCCTGGTCGAGACAGAGGAACGTCGCCGGTTCAGTGCGTCAATCCCATCCGACCTTGCAGCCTATGGCTTCGTGCTTCGTGCACAACAGCTAATCTTCAAATATACGCGGCGAGATAACGAGCATGCGCGCATGCTCTACGAGCAGGCTTTGTCACTGGATGGGAAATATGCCCGTGCCTCAGCGGCCTTGTCGCGGACCCTGAACATCGACTGGCGCTACTCCTGGAACGAGGACGGCGATCAGACACTCGACACCGCACTTTCCTATGCCCGTCGGGCCGCCGACCTTGATCCCACGGATGCACGTGCCTTCGGCGAACTCGGTTTCGTACACCTTTACCGAAAGGAACACGATGCAGCGCTCGGGGCGTATGATCGTGCGCTCAAGCTAAATCCGAACGATGCCGATCTGCTGTCGGATTATGCCGACGCTCTGGCGCATTCCGGACAGAACGAGGCAGCGATCCGGCACCTGCAGCGGGCTATGCGATTGAACCCGTTCTTTCCGGACCAGTACCTTTGGCATCTTGGCGGGGCATACTACAATCTCAAGCAATATGACGCGGTTATCGAAACCGTCAGCAAGATGAACAACCCGACGGAGGGTCAGCGGATGCTGGCGGCAAGTTATGCGCAGCTGGGCCAGGTCGAACTTGCACGCAAGATCGCCGAGAAGCACCGCACGGTGCATCCGAACTTTTCGCTAAAACATTGGGAACAGATCATTCCCGACCGCCTTGAAGAGGATACGCAGCACTTTCTGGAAGGGCTGAAGAAAGCGGGGTTCTGATCGGTCGGCCAGCAGTGCACACGCCTTCTTTCGGCACACCGCCGTTCATTCAGCGCGGCCCGCTTCCCGGTTCAGTCCCCGGATCCGCGCGCCTTGGCGCCGCTGACCTTCGCACCGCTCACCTTGGCTCCGCTTACCTTAGCGCCACTGACCTTCGCCCCGCTCACGCCGGCGCCGTCATGGGCGAAATACGCTTCCAGCAGGATTTGCTCGAACATGCCGGTCGAAACATCCATGCGCATGCTCTGATCGGCCTTGTCATAGCTCCAGACCCGGATGTCGTTCGCGATTTGAAAGTCGGCGGCCGCAACCCCGCTCTTTGACGGGTCGTTGGGCGCGCGTGATGCGAGATTCCCGGGCAGATCCCCGTCGGTGGCGCTCACACCGTCGCCGTGTACGAGAAAGATTACGGGTTCCGGCAGGTCGAAATACTTACCTTCCCAGGCAAATCCGTAGATCTTGGCGAAGCCGGGCAATTGCCCGAGTTCCTTGTTTTCGGCCAACGCGAACTGCTCGTCCAGATGCTTGTTGTCACCAAGCGTTTTCGGTGCCCGGCGTTGGTAGACAAGATCATCAAGAATTCTGCCGAACAAAAGCACTTCTGAAAAACTCAACAATGACTCTGACATAACGTCCTCTTTCTTAAATTCGTTAACGGTAGATTGCCACAAACAACAACAATAGCCAAAGGTATTTGCGTGGTTACGGGTACGGGGTCCTCGTGCGGACCGAAACCGCGTGGCTGTCGCCGTCAGGATCGGCAAGTCTTGGCCCCACTCGGGTCAGACCGATGTCGCGGACGCGGAAATTGCCTTCGATGATCGCTTGAAAGGCTCCGCCCGATATATCGCGATCGACGGTCAGCAGCGCCTCTTTGACATGCGAATAGCTCAACCCGTCCGCGTCCAGCATATCCCACGCATCCGCCAGGTAAGAGCCGATCAGGTCCCGCGCTTCCAGCAGCGCGATACGAAACCCTTCGGGATTTCGCGCATAGCGCTCGTCGAACACGGCCTGCATCACGCTGCTGTAGTCAGGCGTGCCCTCGAGCCGATCGGACAGATCCTCGATCTCGGGCGTGATCAGCCCGTGCGCCAGAAGCCGCTCGTGGAACACGTCGATCAGGATATCGAACAAAGCCCCGGTTAGCGGCTCCGACAAGGCGTGTTCGCTCGTCCAGCCCCGCGCGAAATCGGACAACAGCTTGTCATTGGCCGCCATGCGGATCTGGGCAGTCTGGGCCGTTTCGGCGAACCGGTTGAGACGGTTGAATGTATAAAGGTTTCCTCGGGTTTCCTCCAGCAGCGCCTCGACGACCGATCCGAAATGCAACGAGGCAAGCAGCGCGACCATGTCCGCCGCTGATTCGTGAAATCCGTAGTATTCGCCCGACGCGTTGCCGTCCGACGGCAGGCCGATCACGCTGTAGATCAGCGCGTGCCCGATTTCGTGGGCAACGACATCGAAGTTCAGGCTGTAGGGCCGGTATTCTCCCTCGTGCTCGGTGCTGCCGCCGGTTTCCAGAAAGCCCCATCCAATATGCGCATTGTCAAGGCTGGGCAGCAGCGACAATTCCAGCTTGTCGAAATCGGATTCGAAATGCCACGGAATCTGGCGTCCGAAGTAGCCTTCCCAGACATCCATCGTGAAATGCGCCGAACCGAAAAGATGCGCCGCCTCGAATTCCGGGTCGTCGGGGTCGATGTGAATGAAATTGCCGTATTCATCCGGGATAGCTGGTGCGTTGCGCTGTCCTTTCCAAGGCGGCAGATACATGCCCGGCCCTTGGGGGCCGGGCACAATGGCGCCATAAGGTATGGTCTTTCCGATGGGGTCGACCACGTACATGCGCGGCCCCGATGGACCCGGACCGATGGTGCCGGGCGGGGCTGAGATTTCGACCAGTTCCAGTTCTGCCGTGGCTTCTCCGAACGGGGATTGAGGAAACAGAAGAAAGCGCGTACCCGGCGCCTCTTCCTCTGCCGCGTAGTCCGGAAACTGCATCAGCTCCTCCGTTTCGTTTTGGCGCGCATGCCATTGGCCAGGTTCAGCCCCGGGTTCCGGCCTTCTGCGCGTCGTCTTCGTTCAGGTTATACAAGAACTCGCGTGCGATAAGCGCGATAAGTTCATCGCGCCCGTCCAGCCCGAGTGACCGGGCGAACGTATCGGGATCGTCGGGGACCGAGCGACCGAGACGGGTTTCGAAGAACCAGACCAGCAGGCGCAGCCTGTCCGGCGACGCCTGCGCACCACCATTTTCTGCGATGGTTCGCGCCTTAGCCTCGGCCCGCGCTTTCAACTCGGAATAGCCACCCGACCAGCGCAATTCGGACAGGATATGCGCATCCAGCCCCGGCGACCGCGCGGCGCGCGTGTCCTCGATCAGCGCGGCCTCGTTCAGCAGCGCCTCATAGGTGGCCTCATCCAGATCGTTCTCGTCCAACCAGTCTAGCACGGCGTCACGGCGCGACAGGTTGTTCTGGCGGCGATGCTGGTCCATCATAGCGCGCAGCGCATCGCGCTCGGCCTGCGCGCCGCGGCGTGTCGCGTCCTCGATGGCAAGGCGGCGCAACATGGCGCGGTCACGAGTGGCGCCGTATCTTTCGGAGTCCAAGCGCAGCTCATCCAGCACAGCCTTGGAGGCGGCGATTCCGGTTTCGTTTTCGCCTTCGATACGCCGGACAAGACCTTGCCAGACCAAGGTGCGTTCGACCCTGTGCGGCTGCGCCTCGTTGATCGAAGCTTCGCGCTTCAGGAACGTGGCCATGCGGTCCAGCATGGATCGGGCATCTTCGCCTTTCGCGTCGACCTTTCCGGTGGGAAGCCATGAGAAAAAGCCGGCAAGGCGCGGCTCATGCTGGAGCCGGGCCGAGATTTCCTCCCAAGTGCGGTTCTTGTAGTGGAGGGATTTCGCCGTGTCGTTCAGAAGCCCGGCAGTCTCGGGCACCAGAACCTGCGCTGAGATGGCGCGTTCCGCCGTGGCGCGGACGGAAACCATCGGCTCGCTCAGAGCCATGAACCCGAGCTCGGCGGGACCGTGAAGGACAGCGACTTCGTCATCGTCGGCAATCTCGCCGGCGAGATAAGCCTCGAATATCGCGCCGACTCCGATCATGCCGAACTCGTGCAGCTCGGCGGCCCGCAAAGCACCCATGCTGGCGCTTCCGAAAACCGAGATTCCCTGCTCCATGGCCCAAAGGATTTCTTTGTGCCAGACCGACGGCACTCCCTCGAAATAGCCGTCAATAATGCCGATGGCCGGAGGGCGCTGGCGCGCCACCCGATAGACGTCGCCCTGCGCCACGGGTGGCAGAACGTCGGCATCGAGTATGCTGCGAATACCTTGGGCGGCTATCGTCGGGCCTGCGAAAATAACGGGCTTCATGCAGCGCCTGCCAACATGGCCCGAACCCTGGGGCCTGCGATGAAATCCGGGTCGTCATGCGGTGCTTCCAGACCGGGAATGACCGCGCGGATCACCGAGATCCCGAGCTCCGGGCGCGACAGGTCCACCGTTAAGACCTGGTCCATTCCGGCCGAGGACAGGCGCTCCAACAACCACGAAAGGTCGTCCTCGAAGCTTTCTGTCACCGCGCTCGGGCCGTCCGCAAAACAACGTATCGGCTTCGCGCGGGCGATCAGCTGACGCGCGTACCGCGCTTTGGCCGCCACGGCCTCGCCGGTGAACTCCGAAGGGTCCAGGTCGTCGCGCGCCCCGGAAATATAGGTCAACCGGGTCTGCGCCGCTTCCGTCACCGCGCGTAACAAAGCGATAGCGCGGTCCGGGTGGCAGCCATCCCCGATCCCGATATGGCCTTGGCCGTCGCCCGCCTCACAGATCACGCAATGAAAACAGGGCACGCCAATATCCGACGTCGTCTCCCACAGCCCCACATCGATACCTGCATTGACCAGCCGGTGCAGCGCGTCCTGGCACCGTGGGTCGTCGACCGACGCGGGATCGATCCGCGTGTCTGCAGGCCCGTGATGCCAAAGCGTTGTCGCGTCCCGCTCTATCAGTTCACAGATCGCATGACAGGTGGCCTCTAGGGCGTCGTTGCCGGACGCAAGACCATTCGTCGTGCGCGGGAACGCCCCGTGCCCGCCATGCGGCGGCTCGGTGTAGTCGGTGTCGACGATCTCCAGCGGCACCCAACAGGCGGCATCTCGACCGAGATCTTGCCCCTCGACCCACAGGATCCGGCGATGCGGATCGAACTTGGCGCCCGTGACGTCCGGCAGGCGCGCAACATCCGCAACGGCCACCTCTGTCTGCAATGCGGCGAAAGACTCTCGTCGGACCGGCCGCACGATCCGTTCCGCATGCCAAGTCTCGATTGCCTCCATGACACCCGAAACCTGCGCCGCCTCCAGAGACAGTCCTTTGCCGAGCGAAACCGCGACCGAGCGGGAATTCGGCCGCGTCACCATCACCGCCGGCAGCCCGATACGGTCCAGGCCCGTCAGGTTGGCGATGCGTGTGATGCCCATGCGAGACAGGTGCGGCCTGACGCGCTCCAGCGTTTGAGCCGGATCGCAAAGGCGATGCGTATCAAGCAGGTATTCTTTTCTGGACGACATTCGAATGACTTTACTTTCAGCGGGTTCGACAAATTTGGGCAATCAAATACGGAGATGATCCACCTCCACGTCCGAGAGTGATCCATCGCCCGTCGCCGGTCAATGTGGCTGATGCAGAACGACCCGATGCACCCGTCGCTCGCCAGGTTACGAAAAAGTGGTATACCGGACGCAAGCAAGAGCCCAGCTGACGGAGCCAGCGGATGTTACACGGTATCCCCGAAGAATTTTATCACGGGGTCGGATATTGCGGTGTCGCGCTTTATCTCGGCGCGTACGCCTTGCTGCAGACCGGGGTTATTCGCGGAAACGGCTATCCTTACGTGATCCTGAATTTCCTTGCGGCGTCGTTCGTCCTTGTCGGATTGACGGTTGCTTTCAACCTCTCCTCCGCGATCATTCAGATCTTCTGGATCATCATCAGCCTCATCGGCCTGACGCGCATGTTGCTTCTGGATCGTATGGCGCGGCTGAATGATGAAGAAAACGACTTTGTCGCCAAGATCTTTCCCGAGTTTTCCAAGACGACCGCGCGCAGGTTTCTAGACCACGGGATCTGGCTCGACGCCGAACCCGGCTTCAGGATCACACAGGAACACGAGCCGGTCACGCATCTTACCTACCTGGCCAAAGGTTCTGCCGACGTGTTTTCGTCGTCGAAACGGATCGGCAAGGTTGTTGCCGGGCTCGTCGGCGAATTGAACGTCATGAAGAAAGGGCCCGCTTCCGCGACCGTGCGCACGGCAGAGCCAAGCCGGATTTTCATGATATCGTCCGAGGCCCTCGTAGCGATGGCAGCGGCCGACGTTGAATTCAGGCGCGCGCTGGAAAGCGGCATGAGCCTTGACACCCGCAGCAAGCTGGTTGCTGCCAACAAGGCCCTGACACTTCAGAAGGCAGCGGCAGAGTGACCGATAGTGGGATCCTGATCTTTCTCGTCCTAATACAGGTCAAGCACTACGTCGCGGACTTTCGATGGCAGACGGGTGACATGCTCGCGAACAAGGGGGAGTTTCTGCACCCCGCCGGGATGGCGCACGCGGGTCTCCACGGTTTGCTGAGTTTACCCGTCATGGTGCTCGCGGGTCTGGGCGGGTTGGGTCTGATCGTCGTGCTGGCATTGGCGGAGGTTTTCGTGCATCACGTGATCGACTGGAAAAAGGCCAACCTTCAGAAAGTAAAGACTGATCTTGGCGAGGCGGGGTTCTGGAGACTGGTCGGCCTGGATCAGGCGGCCCATCAGCTGACCTATGTGGCGATTCTGGCAATCGGTCTGCTGTAATTGGCGTCACTGGCTCGAACGGTCACAAGTTAAAGGAGCATGCAATGAAGATCGCGGACAAGCAGAAGCAGAAGTACCTGTGCGCCTGCCCGCTGTTTTCCAACCTCTCAACCGACGTGGTCGAACGCGTCGCGGCGCGGGCACACGGCGTTTTTCTTCCTCGTGGGAAAGTCCTGTTTCACCAGGGCGATCCGTCTGACGGCCTTTATGTGCACTGTACTGGGATGGTTCGGGTCAGCATCGTCAATGCAGACGGTGACATTCTGACCCTTGCGGTGCCGGAGCACGGTGCGCCCCTGGGCGAGATGACGCTGGTCAGCCCCGATCCTCGGTCTGCCACAGTGACCGCGATGGAGGATTCCAGCCTGCTTCACCTTGAAACGGGCACTATGATCGAACTGCTGGCCGAAGAACCGGCGCTCGCGGCGCACCTCATTGAATTTCTGTCGCATCGGCTTCGGGAGTCGAACGAAACCCTTCAGAAATTCGCATTCGAGAACCTGTCGCAACGACTCCTCCAGAAGCTTGCAGAACTTGGATTGAAACACGGCACACTCAACGAAGATGTGCTGGATCTGGGCCGGAAGTTCTCCCAGAGCGCGTTGGCCGAGATGCTGGGCGTCACGCGTGAGGCGATCAACAAGCAGCTGAAGCTTTTACAGGACCAAGGAAAGATCTCGATGCGCAAAGGCATAATTCAGATCGTGTCACCTGCGGATGTCGTCAAGAATACTGCCGTTCGTTGACTCCTCGTTTCTCTTTTGACCCCAGCACAGGTGGGGAAATTTTCGGTGCCGAAGCTGCGCCGTTTCGCGCAATAAAATTATTTCAAACCCCGGCGGCACAGACAAAATCGAAAATATGTGAACGCGTTCACAGTCCGACACTCGGGTTTGGTTAATACTGCTTAACAGGAGGACAGAACTTACCTCTGGGATTTCTGGTTGCAGCTTTGGGTATAGGCCAACTGCGATACAGGCTCGGTCGACTTAGGTCGCCTGAGCAAACCAGGGGAAAGGTAGTGAGTGGTCTGTGAGAGCTGTCCTCTCGGGTTGGCAAGATAGTAGCCGGCCGAGTTCTATATAGGAAGCATCTATTTTTATGACCAAATCTCCCGGGACGGGCTGGCAGCTGTGTCAAAGCAGTATGCGGCTCGGACCCGGGTTTTTACGGCTATTGGGATCTTACTATACGGATTGAAAGCCCAATTTTCTTTGTCAATGGGACGAATGCGCCGTACAGGTTTAGACCTGTTGTTTGAGTCACAGTCTGCCAAAGCTGTTAAATGCGAGGATGCGCGATAACTGGTCACGTAAACGTCAAACAGTTGCTGAAAGATGTTCTTTAAGGTTGCGACGCACCCCTTTGTCTGCAGTCTATATAACGATAACGGCTGCCAGCGGGCGTCAAAACTAGACTGGACACTTCTGCGTCGTCCACTCACCCAAGTGATGATAGCTCCCACCAAAGAGGATTGCTGCGTTCGTCACAAAACGGTGCGGTCCACCACATTACGACTTTAAAAGCTGCTTTCCGAGAAATCCGATTTCTGCACGCTACAAGCTCAGATGAGCTCGGCTGGAAAAACTCACCGATCAGAGTGGCCGCAGATAAGTCTCGGAGACATAACCACGCAAACCGGGCCGGCGATCAAGCGCGACTTCACACCAGCGGGTGCCTCCGATCCGCGAACAGTTTTCGACGCGCAGGATGGTCCCGTTCGGCAGGCCAACTTTTATGTCGTAGCCAGTGCCAGGGCCGGCGCGCATCTTAAGCATGTCCGGCTCTTCAACGCCGACGACCTCTGCGCGATTATACCTCTCGATTGGCGCCGTCGACATCGAGCCGCATGCCGTCAAAAGGGTAGCGGCGAACGCGATTATCAGAAGTCTTGTCATTCTCTCACCTGTTCTCGTTAATCCGCCTCAAAGTGCCCATTGAGCAGACATTTGTTATGACGTGGAAATACGCTGATTTCCAATGATCTCGACACGCCAATGCTGATGGCGTTCTTGCTCGGTAGCAGTGCCTGCTACCTTTCGTTTCAAACGACGGCAACACAATCTTCGAACACCCTGACTGGAGTTGACCGAACCTAGCTGCAACATAACGCCGGCGACGCTGGTGCAAGCAGCCAGTTCTTCTCAGCAATGTCTTTCTAGAATGGATCGACTCAATAAAGCCGGCCAGTACAATCGGGAGAATAAGCTGTGAGCGATACTTGAACCGCGACTCCTATTGGCGTTGAGGGTCAGTGGATCGGCCCATCTCTTCCACGGCGACATTCATTGCGGGGCGAAGTGCATCGACCGAGGGCACCGCGTAACTTTGGCCCGTGATTGACACGGGCGAATGATTAAGCAGTCGACCCAAGATCTCTTCGAGGACCCTTGCTTGCATTGTGACCTTTGCGAAAGTTCTATGATGAGAATGCCGCGACCATGTCATTCTCTGCGGGCCTTCGACATGACCCAGACGGCGACTTCAGGGAAGCACAAACCCACTGGCGGCTCAGCCGCCACAACGGCGCAAGGATTTCGTGATCGTGCTGTAGAATGGGAAGACCGAAGCTTAGCCTTTTCCTTGTCATCGGGCAGTGCAGCGCGCCAGTTTCTAGAAGACCTTGTGGATTGGATTCTGCGAGACCTCTGTTTCATCCAGCCATGCGCCCAGATCCTCGATCATTGTTCCGTTCGGCTTCTTGTCGAACCACTCGATCTCCATGGTCGGGCTTTGAGGCAGATCATGTACCCGGCGCGCGTGGTTCAAGATTGATCGCGCCTTGCGAAGTGTTCCGTTGGCACTGACGGGTCGGGACGCGAGATCGTGGTGTCGCCCCCTGCCCTACTCCTGCGCATAACCGAGCGCGGTTTGCCGCGCTGCGCCAGCCAGGGTAACCGGATGCCGATCAATGAGAACGCGCCGCGTCTGGCCGCACACGTCCTTATGAAAATACCAGGTATTCGGCTTCTTACCGACAAACAGAACGAGAAATATGAGCTCATTATCCCGGCGCTTTGCAGTGCCCTGTTTTGTCGGGCGACCCTTGCGATCGAAAGTCTCGGTGAGCTTTGGCATTCTGTCGGAAGCAGCATGATAAGAGACAAGACAGTATGACGCCTGATTCAATATATTGTTCAATAAAATGAAAATCCTAGCAGGACTAAGAAGCTCTGTGAAACTCATAATATTAACTTGGGAGACACGGGGCCGATCATTTTGCAAACCCAGCGTACCGGACGTTACAGAAAGGTCATGGCGACCCCAGGGTAAAGCCCTGCTTCGCGCCCTAGCTGAACCGACCGGGGGCATAGGGCGTCAGATCGACATTGGGCCGTCGCCCGGCGATCAGTTGCGCAAGCAGCCGCCCCGTTTTCGGTCCGGCGGTCAGCCCGAGATGATCATGACCGAAACCCACGAACACCCCGGCGCAACCCGGCACCTCGCCAATCACGGGCAGCGAATCCGCGACAACCGGACGGTGTCCCATCCATTCGGTGCAGCTTTTCCATTCCAGGTCCGGGATTGCCTTGCGGATATTGCGACGCAGCAATGCGAAGGGCGCGCGTGACGGGCCGGCGTCAAGTCCGCCGTACTCCACGATACCCGCCAGGCGCAGCCGACCTTCCATAGGATTCGCCACGAATTTACCCGCCGCGACCATAACCGGCGCGCGCGGCATGACCGACGGCTCCCACAGCTCGATATGGTAGCCGCGCTCGATTTCCATCGGCACTTTAAGACCAAGAGATGACGCAAGTTTCGTGGACCATGCCCCCCCGGCGACGACGACGGCATCGCAGGACAGCAGATCGCCACCCGCACGCACCCCTGAGACGCGGCCGTGCTCGACAACGATCTGCTCAATCTCGGCCTGCACGAGCCGTGCGCCATCCGCCTCAGCCTGAGCCGCCAAGCTTTTGACGTAAGACCCCGGGTCGGAAATGCGCCCGTGCCCCGGCAGGCGCGCGGCACACCCAATGGCGCCGCGATAGGCCGGATCATAGGCTTCGAACGCCGCGGTATCCAAAAGCTCCCAAGTGAAACCCTGTTCGCGTCGGACCTGCCACGTGAACGCGTCCGCCTCGTAGGCCGCGCGATCCGGGTAGCCGTAGATGTAATCACAGTCATGGACATAGCGTGCCGCAGGCGTGCCCTCGGACAGGGCTTGGTGGTCGCTCAGACTTTCCCCTATCAGTGGCAGTTGTGCAGCCGCGCGTTTCCGCACGGCCGCCGCCGTGGCATGGGACAGATACCGGACAAGCCAAGGTGCAAGCTTCGGCAGGTACGCCCACTTCAGGAACAGCGGCTCGCGCGGGTCGAGCAGCATACGGGGCGCGCGTTTCCACAGGCCTGGCACGGGTACTGGCACCGTCGCGGCCGAGGCCAGTAGACCTGCATTGCCATAGCTCGCGCCCCCCGCGGGCCCGACGCGGTCGACCAGGATCACGCTATGCCCGTCGCGCTGCAACCAAAGCGCGGTTGCGACGCCGACGATGCCAGCCCCGATAATGGCGACGGTCTTACGGTTTTGCATCCTGCTTCTCTTGTTCGGATCGCGCGCAGAGTGCGGCCTCGGCGTATCGCTGTCAACGCGCGCCGGTGGCCGGTCCGCGGCGCAAAACCCGGGGGCCGGCGCCGTACTGACGGGCCACGGCCCGGCTCAAAGCCGCGGGCGAGTCGTAGCCACAGCGCACGGCGATTTCTGCCAGCCCCATGCGCGTATCTTCGATTAGTTTGCGTGCCTCGGCGAGGCGGAGATGACGGTAAACCGTGCCCGGGGCCGCGCCAAGACGTGCGCGAAAGCGTCGGTCGAGTGTACGCGGCTGACACGACAGCCGCCGCGCAAGCGCCGGCACAGTGAGCGGGCTTTCAAGACTGTCACGCATCAGTTCCAGCGCGCGGGCGACCAGCGGATCGGCCGGCGGGTCGCCAGGTGCGCGGCTGATCGGCGGGTCGCCGTGCAGAAACAGTGCCGCCACGTCCAGTCGCGCGGCAGTACCCAGATGGCTCGAAATCAGGTCGAGTGTCAGATCCAATGCCGACATGGCCCCGGCACAGGTAATGAGATTACCGTCGCGCACAATGCGTGCTCGTTCGGCCTCGACGGAAAGAAAGCGCTCTGTGAAGGCATTCAGAAGGTCCCAGTGTACTGTCGCCCGCCGTCCGTCAAGCAGCCCCGCCGACGCCATAAGCCAAGGACCTGCATCCAGCGCCACGATCGTTTCGGCCCGCGCCGAAGCCGCGCGAAGGGCGCGGCGCACCGGTGCTGTGTCGTGACGGTCGTGGGCGTAACTGGCCAAAACGAAAAGATAGTCGACCGGCGCCATCCGCGCCAACGACGCCTCCGGCAGGACCTCTATATCGCTCGACGAGCGGCAGCCTGCCCCGTCCAGCGTCAGGATCGACCAAGAAAAAGCTGTTTGCGCCCGCAGCGAGTTGGCCGCGCGCAAAGGCTCAATACAATTGGCCAGACACAAGTTCGAAAACCTGTCGAAGAGCAGCAGACTGATGCGCGTGGGGCGGCTTTGCGATTTTGTCCAATCCGGCATGATAATTGTCGTTTACGGCAAAATCATTACTCAGACCAGAGCCCTAAAGTGGTGTTCAGGCGAGAAGAGGAGATCGCGATGCCGCTGGCCATGAACCGGGATGTTTTCATCACTTGCGCCGTGACCGGCTCTGGCGGGACACAAGACAAAAACCCGCATGTGCCGCGCAGCCCTGCCCAGATCGCCGACAGCGCCATAAAAGCGGCCCGGGCCGGCGCAGCAGTGGTGCATTGCCACGTGCGCGACCCTGAAACCGGCGCACCCTCGCGCGACACGCGGCTTTTCCGCGAAGTGACCGACCGCATTCGCGACGCGGAAGTCGACGTGGTGCTCAATCTTACCGCCGGTATGGGCGGGGATATCGTCTTTGGAGATGTGGAAAAGCCCTTGCCTGTCAAAGATGCCGGAACCGACATGGCCGGCGCAACCGAGCGCGTGGCACATGTCGCCGAATGCCGACCCGAGATCTGCACGCTCGATTGCGGCACTATGAATTTTGCCGAGGCCGATTACGTCATGACGAACACGCCCGGCATGTTGCAGGCCATGGGCCGCATGATGACCGAGCTCGGCGTGAAGCCAGAGATCGAGGCTTTTGATACCGGTCATTTGTGGTACGCCAAGCAACTGGTCAAGGACGGTATCCTCGACAGCCCCGCGCTCGTGCAGCTTTGCATGGGCGTGCCGTGGGGGGCACCCGATGATCTCAACACGTTCATGGCGATGGTGAACAATGTGCCAGAAGACTGGGTCTTTTCTGCTTTCGGGCTGGGGCGCAATCAGATGCCCTATGTCGCCGCGTCGGTTTTGGCGGGCGGAAACGTGCGCGTGGGGCTGGAAGACAATCTGATGCTCGACAAGGGTGTTCTTGCCACCAATGAACAGCTTGTGGCGCGCGCTGTCGAGATCATCGAGCGGCTTGGCGCGCGGGTGATCGGTCCGCAGGAGGTCCGCGATAAACTTGGACTGACCAAGCAGGCCCCGCAGGGATGACGTCGCAGCGCGTCCTTATTACCGGGGGCGCCTCAGGCATCGGCGCCACCTTCGCTCGCCGCTTCACAGAACGGGGTGACCGGGTCGCGGTCTGCGATGCCTCGTCCGAAGCGGTGGTGCGGATGGCGGCTGAAAATCCGGATATGCTGATACGGCAGGCCGATGTCACGGACGAGATGCAGATGGCCGCATTCCTGTCAGATGTCGAAGAGAATTTCGATGGAATAGACGTGGTCTGTGCAAATGCCGGCACCGGTGGGCCGGCAGGCCTGATTGAAGACCTCGACTACCGGGCATGGCAGGACTGCATCGCGGTCAATTTGCATGGCGCTTTCCTGACCTGCCGATGGGCCGCGCGGCTGATGAGGGCGCAGGGTGCGGGGCTCATAGTGCTCACGACGTCCACCGCCGGGCAATGGGGCTATCCCTACCGCTCGCCCTACGCGTCCGCAAAATGGGCGCTCGTGGGCCTGACCAAGACTCTCGCGATGGAGCTCGGCCCCGCCGGCGTGCGGGTCAACGCCATCGCCCCGGGGGCGGTAGAGGGAGATCGGATGGATCGGGTCGTGGCGATGGAAGCGAGGGCCAGCGGCAAGACCAAAACCGAGATCCGCGCGCAATACGTCAAGGGCGTCAGCCTGCGGTCCTGGGTTACCGCCGACGATCTGGCTGACACTCTGATGTATCTGGCCTCGCCGGCCGCGTCCAAGATCTCGGGACAGGTCCTCGCCATCGACGGACACACGGAGACGCTAGTGCCATGAAGTTTCATCTGTTTGCACTCGCCCTGCTCGTCAGCGCGTGCTCGGTCACCGGGGTCGCGCCCTCCTACCGCGACACCTCCGTGCCCCTATCAGTCACGACCCGTGGCGCGCCCGCGGGCGAATTCGGCAAGATGGCCGGCCCGTGGTTCCTGCGCGCCGGCTATTCGCGCGATTACGATCTTGCGATGGTTAACTTTCTGCCCGGCTACGCCAGCGGCAATGCGGTGGAGTTGCGCCGCGCGGCCTGCGATCTCTCGGGCGATTGCGTCACCGAGGACACCGTGCTGCGCGCCACAGCGCTAGGACAGAACCGCTGGCAATTGAACGGCATCGAAAGCCGTGAACTTTGGGTGATCTGGGTCGACGACAATTTCCGCACCGCCGCCATCGGGACCCCCGACGGCAGCTATGCCTGGATCCTGAACCGTGAGGCCCGGGGCGGCGCGGATCGACTGCGCGCGGCGCGCGAAATCCTAGAATTCAACGGCTACGACACATCGCGCCTGACCGAGCGCTGACAAGGACGACGACATGACAAAGACAGCATCCATCATCGGCGGCGGCGTGATCGGCGGCGGATGGGCCGCACGGTTCCTGCTGAACGGCTGGGACGTCGCGGTGTTCGACCCCGACCCGGAGGCCAAGCGCAAGATCGACGAGGTTCTGGCGAATGCCCGCACCGCGCTGCCCATGCTCTACGACTGCGCCCTGCCTGCCGAGGGGACGCTGCGCCTCTGTGGCTCCATCGCCGATGCCGTAGAGGGTGCGGATTGGGTACAGGAAAGCGTCTCCGAGCAACTGGCGCTCAAGCACAAGGTCTTTGCCGAGATCCAGTCTGCCAATCCGGACGTCATCATCGGGTCTTCAACCAGCGGCTTCAAGCCGTCCGAGCTACAGGAGAACGCGATCAACCCGTCGCGCATCATGGTCACGCACCCGTTCAACCCGGTCTACCTGTTGCCCCTGATCGAGGTCGTCCCCTCGCCCGAGACTGCCGTGGATGCCGTCGAACGCGCCAAGGGCATCCTCACATCCATCGGCCTCTACCCCCTGCATGTGCGCAAGGAAATCGACGCCCATATCGCCGACCGCTTTCTCGAGGCCGTCTGGCGCGAGGCGCTCTGGCTGGTGCGCGACGGGGTAGCGACGACGCAGGAAATCGACGACGCGATCCGCTTCGGCTTTGGCCTCAGATGGGGGCAGATGGGGCTATTCGAGACCTACCGCGTGGCAGGCGGCGAGGCTGGGATGCGCCACTTCATCGCCCAGTTCGGCCCGGCCCTGCAGTGGCCCTGGACCAAGCTGATGGACGTGCCCGAACTGACCGATGAACTCATTGACCGCATCGCCGACCAGTCCGACGCGCAATCAGGCCACCTGTCCATTCGCGAGCTTGAACGCAAGCGCGACAAGAACCTCATCGCGATGATGCGCGCGCTCAAGCAGCAGGGCAACGCCTCGGGCCGGCTCATCCTCGAGCATCAGCGCGCGATCTGGCCAAAGGCCGAGGCTGCCACGCCCATGGTCACGCAACGCCGGATGGTCCCCGTGGACTGGACCGACATGAACGGCCACATGAACGAAGGCCGTTACGGCCAGCTCTTTTCGGACGCGGCCGAGGTCGTGATGGCCTATGTGGGCGCGGACGAGGATTACGTCGCGCGGGGCTTCAGCTATTTCACGGTCGAGACGACGATCAAGTATGTCGCGGAAACCTACGCCGGCGAAGAGGTCGAGGTGTTGACCCGCGTAACCGAAGGTGGCGGCAAAAAGCTGCGCTGTGCCCATGAGATGCGCCGCGCCTCGGATGGCGAGGTTATGGCGACTTGCGACCAGTTGATGCTGCACGTGAGCCTGGAGACCCGCCGCACCTGCGAACCGCCACACGATTTCGCGGCCAAGGTCAAGGCGCTTGCGCTTCAGCACAAGGGGGCGTGACATGCATTTCGGACTGAGCGACGAGCAGGACATGATAGTCTCGACCGTGCGCAGCTTCGTAGAGAAAGAGATCTACCCCCATGAGGCAGCTGTAGAGCGAACCGGCGAGGTGCCGACCGATCTAGCGCAAGAGATCAAGCAAAAGACGCTGGATCTGGGGTTCTATGCCTGCAACTTTCCCGAAGAGGTGGGCGGCGCCGGGCTGCGGCATCTGGATTTTGCCCTTGTGGAAAGGGAACTTGGACGCGGCTCCATGGCGCTCACGCATTTCTTTGGCCGCCCACAGAACATCCTGATGGCCTGTGAGGGCGGGCAACGCGATCGCTACCTCTTGCCCGCCGTCCGTGGCGAACGGATGGATGCGCTCGCCATGACCGAGCCCGATGCCGGATCAGACGTGCGGGGCATGAAATGCTTCGCGAAACGCGATGGCGGGGACTGGGTGGTGAACGGCACTAAGCATTTCATTTCCGGTGCTGACCATGCTGATTTCATCATCGTATTCATCGCCACTGGCGAGGATATGACCGACAAAGGCCCCAAAAAGCGCATCACCGCCTTTCTCGTGGATCGCGGCACGCCGGGCTTTACCATCCGGCAAGGCTACAAGTCTGTAAGTCACCGGGGCTACAACAATATGATCCTGGAATTCGACGATTGCCGCCTGCCTGATGCACAGGTCCTTGGCGAGGTTGATGGCGGCTTTACGGTGATGAGCGAGTGGCTGTACGCCACGCGGATCACCGTCGCCACAATGAGCGTCGGGCGCGCGCGCCGCTGTTTCGACTACGCACTTGCCCACGCCGCCGAGCGCCGCCAGTTCGGCCAGAAAATCGGCAAGTTTCAAGGCGTGAGCTTTCAGATCGCCGACATGATCACCGAAATCGACGCCGCGGACTGGCTGACGCTGGCCGCGGCCTGGCGCCTGGATCAAGGTCTGCCCGCCAATCGCGAGATCGCCTCGGCCAAACTCTATGCCAGCGAGATGTTGGCCCGGGTAACTGATGCGACATTGCAGATCTTCGGCGGGATGGGCCTGATGGATGATTTTCCGATCGAACGGTTCTGGCGCGATGCGCGGGTCGAGCGCATCTGGGATGGCACGTCCGAGATCCAACGTCACATCATAAGCCGCGATTTGCTGCGGCCGCTGGGAGCTTGACAGTGGTTTCGCCGCGCCTTCGGCGCGTCGACCGAATGGGGGCTCTGTCCCCACACCCCCGAGGTATTCTCGGCCAGATGAAGTCAGCCCGGAAGCAAGTCCACCCGTCGTCCAAAAAGAACGAGGGGTTCCAGCTGGCGCGGTCATCGGCTCCTCAGCCTGTTCCGCAGGATGAGAACTACGGGTCTGAGTTAACAAAAGCTTTCTTCATCTGGCGAATAATAACTCGGAGTGAATTGGCCGCAGGCCAAGAGGGGCAGAGCCCTTGCCCGGCCAAAACAGGCGCTCGCCCGTGATCCGGTCACTCTCGCGCCTGCTTCAGCCGCGTTCCATAGCCGTAATCGGTGGCGGTGCCTGGTGCGACAGCGTTGTCAGGCAATGTCTCAAAATGGGTTATGCGGGGCCGGTTTGGCCGGTGCATCCGTCCAAGGAAACGGTCGGCGGGGTGCCCACGGTGGCGCGTCTGTCGGATCTGCCCGCCGCGCCGGACGCGGCATTTATCGGCATCAACCGCCGCCTCACGATCGAAACCGTGGCGGGGTTGAGGGCCATGGGCGCCGGCGGAGCGATCTGTTTCGCAAGCGGTTTTCGCGAGGCCGACAGCGAGACCGGGGACGGTGCCGACCTTCAGGCGGCCTTGGTCGCCGCGGCAGGCGATATGCCAATCATCGGGCCGAATTGCTATGGATTGATCAACTATCTCGATGGTGCGCTTTTATGGCCGGATCAGCATGGCGGGCAACGGGTCGACCGCGGTGTCACGGTGCTGACCCAGAGTTCGAATATCGCACTCAACATCACCATGCAGGCGCGCGGGCTGCCTTTGGCCTATGTCGCGACCGCCGGGAATCAAGCGCAGACCGGTCTTGCAGAGATCGGAAGCGCGCTTTTGGAGGACCCCCGGGTTTCGGCGCTTGGGCTGCATATCGAGGGGATCGGCGATGTAGCCGCGTTTCAGGCGCTTGCCGCCGAGGCCCATGCGCGCGGAAAACCCATCGTTGCACTGAAAGCGGGTAAATCGGAGCGGGCCCGGGCCGCCGCCGTGTCGCACACGGCCTCGCTGACCGGCAGCGACGCAAGCGCGCGGGCGTTGCTGCGGCGTCTTGGAATCGCACAGGTCGAAAGCCTGACCGCCTTTCTGGAAACCCTCAAACTGCTGCATATGGCCGGTCCGCTGCGCTCGAACAGGGTCGTTTCGCTGTCGTGTTCGGGCGGCGAGGCGAGCCTGATCGCGGATAGCGCCGAGGGGCGCAACGTCGCCTTTCCACAGCTCTCGGATGCGCAGTCGCGCCGCCTGCGAGATGCCTTGGGGCCAATGGTGGCCCTGGCCAACCCCTTGGATTATCACACATTTATCTGGACAGACGCCGCCCGCATGGCAGAGGTTTTCGTGACCATGATGGCCGGCGATGTGGCCATTGGATGCCTGATCGTCGATTTCCCCCGCGCGGATCGTTGCGACCCTGTGGACTGGGAATGCGTGCTGGAGGCAGGCGAAGCGGTGGTGCGGGCGCAGGACAAACCCTTTGCCCTGCTCGCCACCCTTCCCGAAACCCTGCCGGAGCCACTGGTCGCGCGGGCGATACGCGCGGGACTTGTCCCGCTGCACGGCTTGGACGACGCGCTGTCGGCGATTGAGGCCGCGGCGTTTCTCGGCCAATCGCGGGCGGCGTCGCAGCCGGTGCTGGCATCCGGCGCACCGCGCGACATCCGCACCCTGTCGGAGGCGGAGGCCAAGGACGCGCTTGCGCGGCATGGGCTTGTCGTACCACGAGCGCGGCAGGTTGCCGGCGCGGATCAGCTGGCTCAAACGCTGGTGGCATTCCCACCGCCCCTGGTGATCAAAGCCGAGGGTCTGGCGCATAAGACCGACGCGGGCGGTGTCGCGTTTTTTCGGAACAAAACCTGCAAAGCCAGAGAGATAGCCTTGGGCATGGGGTGCGAAAGCTGGCTTGTCGAAGAGATGGTCGAAGGTGGCGTTGCCGAGCTTCTGGTCGGGGTCGTGCGCGATCCGGCACATGGGTTCGTACTGACGATCGGGGCGGGGGGCACTCTGACGGAGCTGTGGCGCGACACCCGTACAGCGCTTTTGCCGGTGGTCGCCGGTGAGATCGAGGATATGCTGAACGGGCTGCGGATCGCGCCGCTGCTGCGGGGATACCGTGGCGCGGCGGGGGCGGATATCGCAAGCATTGTCGAGGCGGTGCTGGCGGTGCAGGCCTATGTGATGGAGCACCGAGAGATGCTGGACGAGATCGAGATCAACCCGCTGATTGTCACGCCCGAGCGAGCGGTGGCGGTGGACGCCCTGATCCGGAAGGGAGAAAAGGAATGAGTGAAAACCCCGTAAAAACAGAAGCTTCCGGGCGCATCCTTGAGGTTACGCTGGATCGACCCAAGGCCAATGCGATCGACCTGAAAACCAGTATCGCGCTTGGCGAGGTGTTTCGCGACTTCCGGGATAATCCCGACTACCGCGTGGCGATCATCACCGGCGCGGGCGAGAAATTCTTTTGTCCCGGCTGGGATCTGAAGGCCGCGGCGGACGGGGACGCGGTTGATGGGGATTACGGGGTCGGCGGATTTGGCGGTTTGCAGGAACTCAGAGGCCTGAACAAGCCGGTGATCGCGGCGGTGAACGGCATATGTTGTGGAGGTGGCCTGGAATGGGCACTAAGTGCTGATATAATTTTGGCGGCGGACCATGCGCAATTCGCGCTTCCGGAAATCCGGTCGGGCACGGTCGCGGATGCCGCGAGTGTCAAGCTGCCCAAGCGGATTCCTTATCATATCGCGATGGAAATGCTGTTCACCGGCCGCTGGATCGACGCAGTGGAGGCGCATCGCTGGGGCATGGTGAACCATATCTACCCCGCCGATCAACTGCTTGAAAAAGCACATGAAATGGCCGCACTTCTGGCCTCTGGCCCGCCGCTTGTCTATGCCGCGATCAAGGAGATCGTGCGTGAGGCGGAGGCGATGACGTTCCAAGACGCGATGAACCGGATCACGAAGCGACAGTTTGCAACGGTGGACGCGCTTTATGCCTCGGAAGACCAGTTGGAAGGGGCCCGGGCCTTTGCCGAGAAGCGCGATCCGGTCTGGAAGGGACGCTGAGGCGCGTTTTGTAGAAAATGTAGCAGGCTGAAAGGCACCTTCTTACATTTTGTACAAACTAATTCCGGGGCAATCCACAGCTTTCGAGCGCCCGCCCCGGCACGACCCATCGGCAAATGAGGGCGATTTCGCTCGGACCGGCCTCCTGCGGTAATTCCCGCCAGATGACGCGGCGACCGGAGAGGTGTCAGGCCTCGGTGAAGAGGTCGTTGTAGCGGTCGCGGAGGATGTTTTTCTGCACCTTGCCCATCGTGTTGCGGGGCAGTTCATCCTCGATCACCAGCTTGCGCGGATGCTTGAAGCGCGCGAGGCTTTCTTTGGCGGCCTCCATGATGGCGTCGACATCGGGGGAGGCGTCTTTCTCGGGGATGAGCACGCCGACGACGGTTTCGCCGAAGTCCGGATGGGGGACGCCGATGACGGCGCTTTCCATGACGCCAGGCTGTTCATCCAGCAGAAGCTCGATTTCCTTGGGGTAGATGTTGTAGCCGCCCGAGATGATGAGGTCCTTGTTGCGACCGACGATATGGACGTAGCCGTCGTCGTCGATTTTCCCGAGATCGCCGGTGATGAAGAAGCCGTCGTCGCGCAGCTCGGCCTTGGTCTTTTCCGGCATGCGCCAGTAACCCTGAAACACGTTGGGGCCGCGCACCTCGATCTGGCCGACCTCGCCTTGCGCAAGCTCTTTACCAGTATCGGGATCTGTGACTTTCAGCTCTACCCCAGGCAGCGGGAAGCCGACCGTGCCTGCGCGGCGCTCGCCGTCATAGGGGTTGGAGGTGTTCATGTTGGTCTCGGTCATGCCGTAGCGTTCGAGGATGCGATGGCCGGTGCGGGCCTCGAACTGGGTATGCGTCTCGGCCAGAAGCGGCGCGGAGCCCGACACGAAGAGCCGGAAATGCGAGACGAGATCGCCGGTAAAGCGCTCATCGCCCAGAAGCCGCGTATAGAAGGTGGGCACGCCCATCATCGCTGTGGCCTGGGGCAGCTTGTCGATCATCACGTCGAGATCGAACTTGGGCAGGAAGATCATCGCGCCGCCGGCCAGAAGGGTGATGTTGGTGGCGACGAAGAGGCCGTGGGTGTGAAAGATCGGGAGCGCGTGCAGCAGCACGTCATCCGAGGTGAAGCGCCAATGTTCCTTGAGCGTGCGCGCGTTCGACAAGAGGTTGCCCTGGCTGAGCATCGCGCCTTTCGAGCGGCCCGTCGTGCCGGAGGTGTAGAGGAAGGCGGCGAGGTCGTCCTCGGTCCGCTCGGCGGTCTCGAACGTGTCGCCATGGCCCGCCGCCATCTCGATGATGCTGCCCTTGCCGTCGTCGCCGAGCGTTTCCAGCCGGGCGCCGAGGCGCTTGGCGATGGGCGCGAGCTTTTCCTCCTTGGCGGGGTCGCAAACCAGCAGCGCGGCCTCGGAATTCTCGACGAAATATTCCAGCTCGTCGGCGGTATAGGCGGTGTTGAGCGGCAGAAAGATCAGGCCGGCCTGTACGCAGGCGGCGTAGAGCGCCAGCGCCTCGGGGGATTTTTCGACCTGCACCGCGACGCGGTCGCCGGGTTTCACGCCCAGCGCGGTGATCGCGTGGGCGATCTGCGCGGCCTGTCCGAGAAAGTCTTTGTAAGACAGCGTTTTGCCGTCCGGCAGGTGGAGGAAGGTGTCCGATTTGCCGGCATGGGCGCCGAAAAGCGTGTCGTAAAGCGGATTGGCCATGTGATCTTACTCCGTTGGGAGTTTCGCGGATTGGGCGAGCTTTCGGACCGGGTCGCAGGCCGCGACGGTGCGGTCGGTCACGAAAGCTTCGTGGTTTTGCGCCACGCGCTCGAGGTCGTAGAGATAGTTGACCATGGTGCCGCCCGATTGGGTGCGCCCCTTGGGCGAGGTGTCGGCCTCGGCGTGGACGGCGTGCAGAATGGCGCCGTTGCCAAGATGGAAGCGCGCCACCGGGTCGAGCGGCGCACCGTCGGACCGGCGCACGTTCACAAGGTAATGCGCCGCAAGCGCCTGCATCGCGTCGGGGTCGGAGGCGGGCATTTCCACTCCGGCCGTTTCGGCCCAGGTGACGAGGCCCGGGATGGGCGAAAGCGTGACGAAGGTTTTCAGGCCCGGCAGTTCGGCGGAGAGATCGGCGGCGACCTGCTTGATCAGGGAGTTGCCGAAGGAGATGCCCGCAAGCCCGCTTTGGCAGTTGGAAATGGAGTAGAACACGGCGGTGTCGGCCTTTTCCTCGGGCAGGGTTTCGTTTGCGTCCGACAGGAGCTTCTGGATCGAACCCGGCACGCCCTGGGTCAGCGCCACCTCGACGAAGATCAGCGGCTCGTCGGGCATGGCGGGGTGGAAGAAGGCAAAGCAGCGGCGATCACGCGGTTCAAGCCGGCGGCGCAGGTCGTCCCAGCTGTCGATGGCGTGCACGGCCTCGTAGGCGATGATCTTTTCCAGAATATGTGCCGGGCTTTCCCAGCTGATCGGGCGCAGGACAAGAAAGCCGCGGTTGAACCACGAGGAGAGAAGGTGGCGGAAGTCGAGATCGAGCGCCTCAAGCTCGGGCGTGCCGTGCCCGAGCCGCAAGAGATCCGCGCGCATCCGCACCAACGCCCCGGTTGCGCCCGGGTAGGAATTGAGGCGGCGGATCAGCTCTTGGCGGCGCGGTTCTGAGGCGGTCATGAAGGCGCGGTAGGAGGCCCTGGACGGCTGCGCCTCGTAGGCGTCGAGCGTCGAGCGCACGCTTTCGGGATCGAGATTGAGCTGTGTGGCGATATGAGTGAGGAACGCCAGCTTGCCCCCGTCGTCGCGCGCCATGAAGCTTGACAGGATCTGCCCGGCTAGTTGCAGGCCCGAAAGCTCGCCCTTTTCTCCGACGAGGTCGAGCGCCATGTCCTCGATCGGGCGTTTGGCGGTGTCGCTGTCGGGCAGCGAGCGGTGCCTGCGGTCGAAGACCGTCGACAGGAGATCGGCGAGAATGGTCATATAGCAGCGCCCATGACGAGATCAGGCAGCCAGGTGGCCAGCCCCGGGAACATGCAGAGCAGGATGATCGCAATGATCATGCAGGCGACGAAGGGCAGCGAGCCCACGAGGATCGTACGCAGCGAGATGTCCGGCGCAATGCCGTTGATGACGTAGAGGTTGAGACCCACGGGCGGCGAGATGAGGCCGATTTCCATGTTGATGGTCAGCACCACGGCGAACCAGATCGGATCGAACCCCGCGCTGGTGATGATCGGCAGAAGGATAGGCGCGGCCATCAGGATCACCGCCACGGGCGGCAAGAAGAATCCCGCGATGATCAGGAAGATGTTGATCGCCCCCATCAGCACCCAGCGGTTCACGTCGAGCGTGCCGATCCATTCGGCGATCGACTGCGTGATGAAGAGCGACGAGAGCATGTAGGAGAAGACGCCGGCGGCGGCGATGATGAAGAGGATCATCACGCTTTCCCGGGTGCTGTCGCGCAGCACGGTCCAGATCTGGCGGGGATCCCAGAGGCGGTAAATGATCATGGCGATGAGCATGCACATGAGCGCGCCCACCGCCGCCGTTTCGGACGGCGTGGCGATGCCGCCATACATGGCATAGAGCACGCCAAGAATGATGAAGAGGAAGGGCAGAACGCGCGGCAGGATCTCGACCCGTTCCTTCCACGTGTAGCTGCCGGCGGAGAGCACGCCCGCATTGCCGGATTTCCACGTGGAATAAAGCGACCAGGCCATGAAGAGCCCGACGAGCAGCAGGCCCGGGATCACACCGGCCAGAAAGAGACGCCCGATCGAGGTTTCGGTGGCGATGCCGTAAACGATCATCGTGACCGAGGGCGGGATGAGGATGCCGAGCGTGCCGCCCGCGGCGATGGAGCCGGCGGCGACGCCGTCGGGATAGCCGCGCTTGCGCATCTCGGGGATGCCCATCTTGCCGATGGCGGCACAGGTGGCGGGGCTGGAGCCGGACATGGCGGCGAAAAGCGCGCAGGCCCCGAGGTTCGACACGACGAGCCCGCCCGGCACGCGGGTCAGCCAGCGTTCCAACGCCTCGTAGAGATCGGCGCCTGCCCGGGTCGAGGCGATCGAGGCGCCCATGATGATGAACATCGGGATCGACAGAAGCGCAAAGTTATCGAGCTTGCCGAAGAAGATTTCCGGCATCAGCGACAGGGAGCTGGCCCCGTCGAACACGATCAGGAAACCCGCGGCCACGACCAGAAGGCCCGCAGCGACGGAAATGCCCGAGAAGAGCACGAGAATGGTGACGATGGCGACGACACCGCCAAGGGACAGCGGATCCATCAGACGTCCTCCAATCCGAAGGGTTTATCGATGCCGGAGGTCATCGCGTAAAGATCGGCGGCGAGCTGCAGCGCGTAGAGGCCGAAGCCGATCGGCAGCGCAAGATAGGGCACCCAGAGCTTGGGGTTCCAGGGCGTGTTCGAGGTTTCGCCCCAATCCCAGGCCTCGTGCCAGAAATGATAGCCGTGCCAGAGCATGGCGCCGACAACCGCGATGGTCAGCGCCATCACGAGCCCGGCCAGCAGTTTGCGCGCCGCCTTGGGCAGCATCAGCGGCAGAAGATCGACGTTCACGTGGCCGCGCAGATATTGCACGTAAGGCAGGCCGAGCATGGTCGCGCCGATCATCAGATAGGTCACGCCCTCGGTATGCCAGATGGTGGAGCCGTTGAGCACGAAGCGGATGAAGATCATCTGGCAGACGATCAGGACGGCGGCGACGATCATCAGCGCGGCGATGATGCCGCAGAGCTGGCTGATCCAGCCGATGACGCGCAGGATGGGGTTGCCGCCGTGGCGGGCGGCCGTAATGGCATGGGCGGAACCGGACATCGCTCGGCCTCCGTGACTATGTGCAAGGGCTGGGGCGCAGGGTGGGCAGTGTTGCCCACCCTACTGGCGGATCACTCGACGCTGAGCGCGAGATCCAAGAGCTTCTGGCCTTCGGGCGAGCCTTCGAGGAACGCCTTGTAGGCGGTTTCCTGTGCGATGGCACGCCAGGCGTCGAACTCTTCCTGGCTCATCTCGGCGATCTCGACGCCGTTCTCGGCAAAGACGTCCCGCGCGTTGCCGTCCTGGCTCTTGGCTTCTTCCAGGTAGTAGGCTTCGGCCTTGGCGGCGGCGGCCATCAGCGCCTCTTGCTGTTCGGGCGTCAGGCTGTCGAACTTGGATTTGTTCATCAGCATCGGCTGATACATGAACCACAGCGCGTAGTCGCCGGCCGGCGTGAAGCACGCCACCTGTTCATAGATGCGGTAGCTGACGAAGGACGAGGATGAGGTGTTGGCCGCGTCCAGAACGCCCGTTTGCATTGCGTTGTAAATCTCGGCCGAGCTCATGGACGCGATCGACGCGCCGGCGCCTGCCAGCATCTGCTCGAACGCCTTGCCGGCCGCGCGGGTTTGCAGGCCCTCGACGTCCTCGGGCGCGGTGATGCACTTTTCCTTGCCGGCGAACCCGCCCGCGAGATAGCCGTGCACCAGCACCATCACGTCATCCTCGGCCATGATCGCCTCGATTTCCTCCATGAAGGGGCTTTCGTTGAGGCGCGCGGCGTGGTCGTGGTTTTTCACGAGGCCGGGCATCAGGGTGAGGTTGTAGGCGTTGCGCAGACCGCCCGCATAGGACAGCGGGAACACGATCATGTCGACCTGTCCGCGTGCCAGCGGCTTGTACTGCTCGCGCGCCTTGAAGAGCGACTGCGACGGGAAGATCTGGATATCCAGACCCACATCCGCCGCCGCGACCTCGTCGGCGACCATCTGCGCCACCTTGTGACGGACGTCGCTGGTCGACCACTGGTGCGACAGGCGCAGTTCTTCGGCGGCGGCAAAGCTGCCGGTGGCCAGCAGGGCCGCAGCGGCCAGGGCCGATTTCATCGAAAACTTCATTGGTATCCTCCCAAAAGTCATGAACCCGCCGGAGCGGGCATTGCCGTTACGTTAGTTTATGCTTGTTTTTTAAGTCAAGCATTTTGTATACAAGATTTTGGGGACTGTATTCTAAGCGGGAGGACGCATCCCTTGGAGCGCCGCCGATCGGAAAAGATAGCGCAAGATCTCGAAGAAGCGATCTTCGACGGGACATTTGCCGACGGAGCCCGCCTTGACGAGGTGCGGCTTGCCCGTGAATTCGGCGTCTCGCGGACGCCGCTTCGCGAGGCAATTCAACGGCTTGCCCTGTCCGGCCTGGTCGAGCTTATCCCCCGGCGCGGCGCCTTTGTCCGACAGCCCGGGCTGGCCGAGCTGATGGAGATGTTCGAGGTGATGGCCGAGCTGGAGGCGGTCTGCGCGCGGTTTGCGGCGCTGCGCATTTCGGACGCGGCCCTGCTGGAGCTGCGCGATGCCAACGCCAAGTGCCTTGCGGCGGTCGAGGCGCGCGACGCGGACGCGTATTATTTCGAGAACGAGCGGTTTCACAAGACGATCTATCGCGAATCGGGCAACGCGTTTCTGGAAGAGGAGACCCTGCGGCTGCATCGCCGGCTGAAGCCCTTCCGCCGTCAGCAGCTGCGCTTTCGCGGGCGGCTGACCCAATCCATGGCCGAGCACGAGGCGGTGGTGGACGCGCTGGAGGCCGGGGACGCGGGCACTGCCGCGGCGCGGCTGCGCGAGCATGTCGCGGTGCAGGGCGAAAAGTTTCACGACCTGCGCATGAGCTTTCGCAGTGCCGCCGAATAACCGGGCAGGCGGCGATCAGGCCGCCGAGCTGGCGGGCAGGTCCAGCGAGAACGAGACGATCTCGGTATAGGTCTGAAGCATGTCCATCGCCGCCGCGAAGGTGTCATAGGCGCTTTCCTTGACGATGTAGCCCGCGATCTTGTGATCGTAGGCGGCGGCGATGTCGCGCGGGGAATCCGAGGTGGTCATCACAAACACGACGGAATTGGCCAGTTCGATATCCTCGCGCAACTCGGCCAGAAATTCCAACCCGTTCATGCGTGGCATGTTGAGATCGAGCAGGATGATGAAGGGCCGGCCGACAGCTTCCTCGCCGGTGTCCCGCAGACGATCGAGCGCGTCGCGCCCGTCGACGGCGCGTTCGATCGGGTTGGTCAGACGCAGTTTCTTGACCACGCGGCGGATGGCCATCACGGCAACGTCGTCATCATCGACCACAAGAAAGGTCACGGGGGGCTTTGGGGTCATGCGGCGAGGTCTCCTTGGCGTTGGGGGATGTCGAGGGTCTGCGGCGCGGGCTGCTCTGTCTGGGCCGGCTGGCGCGGCAGATGGAGGGTGAAGGTTGTGCCCCGGGCCTGCGCGGGATCGGAGGCGACGGTGATCGCGCCGTCGAGCGTGGCGGCGAGTTTGCGCACCAGCGCAAGGCCCATGCCGCTGGCTTCGATCTCGTCGCGCGCGCGCAGGGTCTGGAACAGCTCGAAGATGCGGTCGTGGTATTCCGGCGCGATACCGGGGCCGTCGTCGGACACGGAGATATCCAGCCCGTCGGCGGTGTCCACGCACGCGATCACGATCCGGCCCCGGCCGTGATCGTGATGCTTGATCGCGTTGCTGACGAGATTGAGCAGAATCGTCTTGACCGGCACAGGGCGGGTAAGGAAGGGCACGGGCGCGTCCTGTAAGACAATGTCGAACTGCGCGGCGTCGACGAAAACGGCGCGCAGTTCCTCAGCGAAGGCGGTGAGATCGAAGATCGCCTGCCCCTGCCCTGTCTGGCCGATCCGGGCGTATTCCAGCAGGCCGCTGAGATGCCCCGAAAGCCGGCGCACCCGGTTGCCGATCATATCGAGATTGTCGCGCGCGCCCTGGGGCAGATCCGCGCCGTAATCCTCTTTCGTCCACTCGACGAGGTCGGCCACGGCCCGCAGCGGGCTGCGCAGGTCGTGCGCGGCGACATAGGAGAAGCGCTCCAGCTCGTCATTGGTGCGCCGCAGCGCCTTGGCCATGGTCCGCGACTGGTCCACCACGCGCTCGATCGCGCCGATTTCGTCGGCGCCGGTGACCGGCACGGGTTCCGAAAGGTCGCCCGCGGCGATCCGGCGGACATGCTCGGTAATCGCCGCAAGGCGCACCAGGATGCTTTTCTGGATGAAAAACCACAGCACGCCCGCCGCCGCCATCACCAGCCCGAGCGTCATCGCGAGCTTGAGCAACAGCACCTTGCGCAGGGTGTCGGCCGTGCCCTGCGCGGCGGTTTCAAAGGCGGTGGCCGAAGCCAGAGACGCACGGCCCAGTTCGATGCCGACCTGGTCGACATGGCGCGCGACCGCGCCGACGGCCCGCGCGCGCGTCTCGCGCATGTCGCGCAGCAGGGCGGCCGTTTCGACCGCGCCGCCTGCCCCGATCATGGCGTCGCGGAACCGCTTGAGATCCCGCGCGAGACCCTGTTGCAACGGCCCGGGCTGCAACCGCGCCATACGGGTCGCGAAGGCCCCGATTTCCGCCAGAAGCTCTGCCTTGGCGAAGTCCCCGGCGCGGCGCGCGGCGGGATGAAAGCCGCCGAGCAGGATCGACAGTTCAGTTACGCTGGCCTTCATTTCCGAGACGAGAACGGCCTCGCCGATCCGTGCGCGCCGCTGCGCGGGATCGACGATGGCCTGCGGCGGGCGCAACAGGAACCGCATTTCGGTGTCGTGCAACGGCAGCAGCACGCGCACCATGTCATCGAGGCTGGCACGCGCGTCGGCGATGCGCGCGTCGATCCGAGCCTCGGCGGCCAGGACGCGTTTTTGCGTGCGCAGGAGTTTGCGCAGGTCATGCGCGAGGTACGGCAATCCCGGCGAAAGCTCTGCGCGGGCGACGAGACGCGCCAGGCGATCGGTGATGGAGGCGACGGCGTCGCTGGCCGCGTCAAGCTCTGCTTCGCTACGCAGGGCGGGAATAGACTGGGCGACATTGCGCAATTCATGCTCCAGATCGGGCAGATCGGCCACGGTCGTCAGCAGCGGGGTCGCGCGCGCAGCCAGCCGGGTGATATCGGTCTGCACACGCGACAGTTCGCGCCATTCGACCACGACGCCGATGAACAGGATCGACAGCAGCGCCACGAGATAGATGCGCGATTTGGAAATTATGGACTCTGCCGAGAACCGCATCACCGAGCCTGATCAACTGCTGTTCGATCCGCACGTTACGCCGCAACCCTTCACGATCCCTTAAGCCGCGCCCGGTAGATTTCCGTCATCTTCGCACATGCACGGAACCGGTCGCGATGCTGACAAGACGATATATGATGCTGACAGGGCTGGCCGGGTTGGCCGGCGGCGTTGCCGCTGCCAAGGACGAGGTCGCGATCTGGGCGCAGGCGCTTGGCCGACCTTTGCGGGTGCTGGTGCCGGAAGGCTCTCAAGCCAATATCGCGCCCGTAAAAGCGCTGTTCGAAGCGGGGCGCGGCTGTCCGGTTCAGATCGTGGTGACGGATCTCGACAGCATCAACGCGACCCTGTCGATCGAGGCCGTGACGCGCAGCGAGCAGATCGACGTGGCGCTGCCGGCGACCTTCGGCATTCCCGATCTCGCCGAGGCGGGCGCAATCCTGCCGCTCGACACGCTGGACGCGCAAGCGGGCGGCGCGGAGCAGATCGACGCGATGCTCTACCGTAAGGGCGACTGGTTCGATGGGCGTCACTGGGGCTATCAGACGGATGGCGACATCTACATGATGTTCTACCTGCGCGATCTGCTTGAGGATCCCGGCGAGGCCGCGCGCTTTGCCGACCGGCATGGCGTGGCGCTGAAACCGGCGCAGGACTGGGCCGAGCTTGACCGGCAGATGGCGTGGTTTCACCGGCCCGAGGACGGTCTTTATGGCGGGTGTCTTTTCCGGACGGAGATTTACGCGGCCTGGGAATGGTGGGCGCGGTTCCACGCCAAGGGCGCCTGGCCCTTCTCACCCGACATGGTGCCGCAGATCGACGGCGATGCGGGACTGGCCGCGCTGGAGGACATGATCCGAAGCGCGGCCCATCTGACCGGCACCGGGCTTGGGCTTTTCGATAATTGGGCGCGCTACAAGCGCGGCGATATCTTCGCGAATATCGGCTGGGGCGGCACCCAGAAAAGCCTTGTCGCCCCGGGATCGCCGGTGCGCGGGCGCGTTCTGCCGGCCGGGCTTCCCTGCGGCGCGCGGGACGGTCAGCGCGTGCCGATGTCCTATTTCAACTGGGGCTGGAGCTATGTCGTGACCCGCCATTGCCCGGTGCCGGACCTGGCCCACGCCTTTGCCCGTTTCGCCGTCTCCGCCGAGGTCTCAGCCACCGCCGTCGCCGCGACGGACGGCTATTTCGATCCGTTCCGCATCGAGCATTACGCCGACGCGCGGATCGTGGACACCTATGGCGAGACGTTCCTGAGCGCGCATCGGGAGGGCATGAAGATGGCGATACCGGATCTCTACCTGGCGCGGCGCAACGAGTATTTCGGCGCGTTGAGCCATTGGCTGGGCCAAGCCCTGACCGGGCGGGAAACACCCGCGCGGGCCTTGCGGAACATCGCCGAATCCTGGGAGCTAACGACCGAGCTTGTTGGGCGCGCGCCGCAGATGGCGCGCTGGCGGAACCTGCGCGAAAGCTATCCGGCGACGCTGCGTGATTTTCTGCGCGACCGGAAGTCTGGCTGAACCGGCGGGGCGGCTTTGCCTTGCGGTCCGCATGCGCTTACCGTCAGCATCTGGCGGCCGGCCGCCATTCGCCAACCCGGCCATTTTTGAGGAAAGAGCATCCGCCCAGACAGGGCGGCGCGCCGCTGGCGCAACGCGGTGCGGGCGGCACATGCCCCTGCGCGGGGCGCGCCGGACGCGCGTTGCCGTGGCAACCGGAGGTCATGCGGCACGGCGCGAGATTGGCTCGGCTTTTCGGGCGCCCGCCCCGGTCAGCCGGAGCTGTCGAGGGGCAGATCCACCGTGACCGCGCATCCGGTCGTTCCGATCGGATCGACAAGCGAAATCCGGCCCGAGGCCTGTTCGACCACCTTGCGCGCGATGGCCAGGCCGATGCCGGCGAGGCCCGTTTCGCTGCGCGGTTTGAGCGACTGCAAGGGCTTGAAGACCTGCGCGCGGAGCTCGGGCGCGATACCCGGGCCGTCGTCCTCGATCCAGAGGAGAACGCGCGCGCCGGACCGGTGCGCGCTGACCTCGACGTGGCCGCCCCCCATGTGATGATGATCGACCGCGTTGCGCAAAAGCGCCTCGAACGCGCGGGCCAGATCGTTGCGGGGCCCCAGAACGACTGGCGGATCGCCTTTGAGGTCAAGGGTGAAGCCGGCCGCATGCGGCAGCGCCGACCAGATCTCGCGCAGCAGCGGCCAGAGCGGCACCGGCCCCGGCGCATCGGCCAGCCGCCCGACGCGCGACAGATCAGTCAGCGCGTTCAGCATCCGGTCGAGCATGTTGGCGTAGTCGCGCAGCATCGCGATATGCTCCCCCACCCCGGCGGGCAGGGTCACGCCCGCCGCCGCGAGATCCTCGTCGATCCAGTCGGGCAGCACGCGCAGGGCGCGCACATGCGCGCGCAGATCATGCGTGAGGTGGTAAAGAAATTCCTCGGCTTCGGTGCCGGAGGCCATGAGATCCTGCCTGCCCACGTCGCGTGCCCGTCCGTTGTTTTGACCGCAGAACCCTGCCCCCGAAAGGCTTTCCAATTCCTGAAGGTCGCCCCGCTGGCCGCGTTGGGTTTGAGTTAAGTTCTATGAATAAAACCCGAAATCTTAACCCCTTGCAGAGGCGGCCGGGCATAGCGTGAACCGGCAGGGGGCAGAGACGTTGGGAAAGGACATGACATGATTCCAGTATCGCAGCTTGATCCGGCGGGGGTGGCGCCCGCCCCGCCGCTGGTGCAGATCGATTCCGCGGGGACGTCGCGGGGCCGGTTCGATGTCCTGATCCTCGATGACGACCGGTTCGAGCAGCGCCGCATCATGCGGAGTTGTTCGGAAACCGGCCTGCCGGTGCAGACGACGCTGGCCACCGACCTGCAGGAATTCGAAGCCGCGTTGTCGCAGCAAAGCTATGACGTGGTGCTGATCGACTATCTGCTGCCCAAAGGCGACGGGCTTGCCGCGCAGCGGATGGTGCAGAACCACCCGGTGAATTTCAGTGCGGCGGTGGTGATGATCTCTTCGGCGATGTCGACGGAAGTGGCGATCACGTCGATGAAGCGCGGCTCTCTGGATTGCCTCGACAAGGCGAATCTGACCACCGAGAAGCTGCGCGAACTGATGATCGCCTCGGCCAAGATGTTCGCCGAGGCGTCACGGCACTGGATCGGCGAATTGCTGGCCAAGCAGCGCGTGCAGATCTCGCAGGACATCGCGAAGGTGGTCCGCGACGAAATGGAATTTGGACGATTCATCGACACGATCGACAAGCGCATTCTCGACGTGATGGCGGCGCACGGCCTGACCAATGTTGGCCATTGGGACGCGCGCAGCCTGACCGATCCCGACGAGCCGTTTCACTTTCGCTGAGCCTCAGCCCGGGGTCTTATCCTTCCGGCCCCGCGAGAAAAGCGACCGCACGACGACGTAGAGCACGGGAACGAAGAACACGCCCACGACGGTCGAGGCAGTCATGCCGCCCAGGACCACGATGCCGATGGCGTTCTGCGCCTGCGCGCCGGGCCCCGAGGCCAGCGCAAGCGGCACGACGCCCAGCATGAAGGTGAGCGCCGTCATCAGGATCGGGCGCAATCGCTGACGGGCGGCCGTCACCGCCGACTGCACAAGATCGCCGGTGGCGCGCAAGCGTTCCTCGGCGAATTCGACCACGAGGATCGCGTTGCGCGCCGCAAGACCGATCGTGGTCAGAAGGCCCACCGTGAAATAGACGTCATTGGCCTGACCCAGGAAATACGAAAACGCCAGCGCGCCCGCCATGCCCACCGGCACCGACAGCATCACGGCAAGCGGCACGACCCAGCTTTCGTAAAGGGCCGCCAGCGCGAGGAACACGACCAGCGCCGAGATGGCGTAGAGCATCAGCACGTTGGAGCCCGCCGCACGTTCCTGATAGCTGATGCCGGACCAGCCGACCCCGTAGCCGGGCAACGTGTCCTCGGTCAGTTCCATCATCGCCGACATGGCGACGCCCGAGCTTGCGCCTTGTGCCGCATCGCCTGAGATCGGAACCGCGCTGACCCCGTCAAAGCGGTTGAGCGTCGGCGGGACCTGATCCCAGCGCGTCTGCATGAAGGCGCTGAACGGCACCATCTCGTCGCCGGCATTTCGCGCGTACCAGCCTTGCACATCGTCGGGCGACATGCGGTAGGGCGCATCACCCTGCACGACCACGGGCCGCAGCCCGCCCTGCAGCAGGAAGTCGTTGACGTCGCGCCCGGCGAAGATCACCGACAGCATGGCGTTGACCTGATCGACGGACACGCCGAAGCTTTCGGCCTTGGTGCGGTCAATCTCAAGGTTGAGCGCGGTCTCGAATTCCGTGCCGTCGGCGCGCACCGAGGTCAGCCGGTCGTCCTGCCGGGCCGCCCCGACGAGCGAATTGGCGGCTTCGATCAGCGCTTCGGTGCCGTTGCGCGCACGGTCGAGCAGGTACATGGAGAACCCGCCGGTATTGCCCAGGCCCTGGATCGCGGGCGGCTGGATGGTGAAGATCTGCGCGGTGCGGTGACCGAAGAAACGCTGATTGGCGCGCTGCGCCACCGCGCCCGCGGATTGCGCCGGCGTCGTGCGCTGCTCAAAGTCGATCAGCCGCGTGAAGACGATGGCGTAGTTCTGCCCCTGCCCCTGAAAGCTGAACCCGCGGACGCCGAAGGTGCCGTCGACCACGTCGGCCTCGTCCTCGAGAAAGTAGGCTTCGACCTCGGACAAGACCGCGTCGGTTATCGGAATGGTGGTGCCCGTCGGCAGCGAGATAAGCGACAGCACCACGCCCTGGTCTTCTCGCGGGATGAAGGAGGTGGGCAGGCGGTCGTAGATCCACAAGCCCCCGCCGATGATGCCCGCAAGCAGCAGAACCATCACCGTGCGCATCTTCAACGTCGCCGCCACCGCGGCGGCAAAGCCCGACACGAGGCCCTTCAGTCCGCTATTGAACCAGCGGGCGGGGGCGAATTTCACCTCGCCGCGCTTGCGCAGGAGGCCCGCGCACATCGCCGGCGTAAGCGAGAGCGCGATGCCAAGCGACAACACCATGGCGGAGATGATGGTGACGGAGAATTGGCGGTAGATCACGCCGACCGAGCCGGCGGAAAACGCCATCGGCAGGAACACCGCGGCGAGCACCACCAGAATGCCGATGAGCGCGCTCTGGATCTGGGTCATGGAGCGGCGGGTCGCCTCGACCGCGCCAAGATCTTCCTCTTCCATCAGGCGTTCGGTGTTTTCCACGACGACGATGGCGTCATCCACCAGAAGGCCGATGGCGAGCACCATGGCGAACATGGTCAACGTGTTGATCGAGTAGCCCAGCAGCGAGAGCACCGCGAAGGCGCCCAGAAGGGCCACCGGCACAGTGATGATCGGAATGATCGTGGCGCGCCATGTCTGCAGAAAGATCATCAGCACGACGAGCACCAGCAGGATCGCCTCGATCAGGGTTTTGTAGACCTGCTCGATCGACAATTCCACGAAGGGCGCGGTGTCGTAGGGTACTTCGAATGTCATGCCTTCGGGCAGAGAGCTTTCAAGCTCTTCCATCAGGTCGCGCACGGCGGCGGAGGTTTCCACCGCGTTGGCCCCGGTGCGCAGGTTGACGCCGAAGCCCGCCGCCGGTTTGCGGTCGAGCCGCGACTGCCGGTCGTAGGATTCGTTGCCGATCTCGACGCGGGCCACGTCCGAGAGGAAGACCGCGCCGCCGTATTCTGTCGTCTTGAGGAGGATGCGGCGGAAATCCTCTTCGGTTTCCAGCTGGCTTTGGGCGGTGATCGAGGCGGTGAATTGCGTGCCCTCGACAAGCGGCGGCGCGGCCATGCTGCCCACCGCAACCGAGGCGTTCTGCGCGCGCACCGCCGCGATGACGTCGTTCGGCGTAAGCTGATATCGCGCGAGCGCCAGCGGATCGAGCCAGACGCGCATCGCATAGCCCGACCCGAAGAGACGCGCGTCGCCCACCCCGTCGAGGCGCAAGAGCGGACTTTCGACCAGGTCGAGATAGACATCGCCGAGATCGGTGGAGGTGTGCGTGCCGTCCTCGGACACGATCGAGCCGACCATCAGGAAGGACGAGTTCGAGCGGGTGACGGTGACGCCCAGATCGCGCACCACCTCGGGGAGTTGCGATTCGATCTGCGTGACGCGCACCTGCACGTCGTTCTGGGCGGTGACCGGCGCGATGGAGCTGTCAAAGGTGAGCGTGGTCTCGGACGAACCCGGGCGCGAGACCGCGGTGGTGTAAAGAAGCCCTTCGAGACCCGTGAGCTGATCCTCGATCACGCGGGTCACGGTGGTCTCTACCGTTTGCGCGGTCGCGCCGGGATAAGGGGCCGAGATGCGCACCGAGGTCGGCGCGATGTCGGGATATTGCGAGACCGGCAACTGCACCACCGCAATCGCGCCGACTAGCGACATGACGATGGCGATGACCCAGGCGAAGACCGGCCTGTCGACGAAGAACGCACCCACTGATGTTACTCCTCTGCCGGAACGGTCACGCCGTCCTTGGTGAGGGTGACGGGCTGCGGCGCGACCTCGGCGCCGCTGCGCAGGCCGGTGAGGCCGTCGACGACGAGGCGTTCGCCCGGCTCTATCCCTTCGGCCACGATCCAGGCGTTGTCGTAGACGCCGAGGCTTTCGGCCCGGATCTGCTCTGCCTTGCCGTCACGGACGAGATAGAAGGTCAGAACGCCCTCAGCGTTGCGGCGCGCGGCGCGCTGCGGCACGAGAAAGGCCTGGCGCGTGCCGAGCGTGACATCGACGCGCAGGAACTGGCCCGGGCGCAGGATGTGTTCGGGATTGGGAAAGCGGACGCGGAATTCGGCGGTCCCGGTGGTGGTAGAGACACCCGCGCTTTGCGAGACGAGCTTTCCGGGCTGGTCGTAGGTGTCGCCGGTTTCGAGGATCAGATCAAAGCGATACGCCTCGTCGGTGTTGATCGCGCCGTTGCGGATCAAATCCTGGATCCGCACGACGCGGGCCGAACTTTCGACGAGATCGACGTAGATGGGATCGAGCCGGGTCACGGTGGCCAACGCCTCCGCCTGGCGCGCGGTGACGACCGCGCCGACGCTGACCGCCGCGACCGAGGCCTCGCCGTCGATCGGGCTGGTGATTTCGGTGCGCTCCAGGTCGAGCCGGGCCAGTTCCAGCGTGGCGAGGGCGGAATCGAGCTCGGCCTCGGCGGAGAGAACCCCGACCCGGGCATCTTCGAGCTGCGCCTCGGAGGTCGCAAGCTCTCGCAGCTGTTCGGTGCGGCTCAGGGTGTTGCGCGCGGCCTGCAGCGCGCTTTCGGCGCGCGCAACCATCGCCTCGGCGGCGCGGACATCAGCGGCGTAGGTGTCGTCGTTGATGCGGAACATGATATCGCCGGTCGAGATATCGGCGCCCTCGTCATAGACCACGTCCTCGATGATGCCACTGACCTGGGGGCGGATCAGGCTTTCCTGGAACGCCACGGCCCGGCCCGGCACGGTGAGGGTGAAGGGCACGGCCTGTTTTTCGAGGGTGATCACGCCCACCGGCTTGGGCCCCTGCCCGCCCGGCGCCTGCGCCGAGACAGGCGGCGCAAAGATCAGGGCACAGAGCGACACTATGGCAAGAAAACGGGGCATCAGGTCGAAATCCTCGGAAACTACGGGTCTTTACGGGCCCGTCTCCGGGTCCGTTCCTTGGCAGCTAGATAACGCGGGCGCCGGATTTGGAAAGCGGTCTTTGCGCGCGCTGGCGCACAGGGCTGTCTCAGACGGACACACCTTTAAGCAGCGTGTCGCGATCGATATCGCCTTTCTTGCCGGAGAGGGTCACGCGCCCGCGCCGCATGATCACAAAGCTGTCGGCGAGCGCATAAGCGAAGTCGAAATACTGCTCGACCAGCACGATGGCCATATCGCCGCGCTCTCGCAGGCGTTCGATGACGCGGCCGATCTGCTGAATGATGTTGGGCTGAATGCCCTCGGTCGGCTCGTCGAGCAGGAGGAGGCGCGGCTTCGTCACCAGGGCCCGCCCGATGGCGAGCTGCTGTTGCTGACCGCCCGAGAGATCACCTCCGCGCCGGCCGCGCATCTCGTCGAGCACCGGAAAGAGCTCGAAGATCTCGTCGGGGATGCGGCGGTCGCCCTTGGGCAGACAGCCGAAGCCAGTTTCGAGATTTTCCTGCACGGTCAGTAGCGGAAAGATCTCGCGCCCCTGCGGGACATAGGCGATGCCGTGGCGGGCGAGGTGATGCGCAGGCAGCCGGCCCAGCGCGCGCCCATCGAGCGTGACCTCGCCGGAGCTGCGGCGATGTGTGCCCGAAATGGCTTTCATCAGGGAGGTCTTGCCGACGCCGTTGGTGCCCATCACGCAGGTCACGGCGCCGGTCTTGGCCTGCAGCGAGACGTCATAGAGGATCTGGCTGTGGCCGTAATGCAGGTTGAGGTTTTGCACGTCCAGCATTCTCTAGCGCCCCAGATACACGTCGATGACTTTTTGGTTGGCGGTCACGTGGTCGAGCTTGCCCTCGGCCAGCACGCTGCCCTCGTGCAGGACCGTGACCTTGCAATTGAGGCGGCGCACGAATTCCATGTCATGCTCGACCACCACGACCGCGCGGGTCTTGGCGGCCTCGACCAGAAGTGAGGTCGTGTGCTCGCGCTCTTCGGGCGTCATGCCGGCGGCGGGCTCGTCCACCAGCAGCAGCTTCGGCTCCTGCGCGAGCAGCATGCCGATTTCCAGCCATTGCTTCTGCCCGTGCGACAGTTCGCCGGATTTGCGCGACAGCTGATCGGCGAGGCCGATTTCCTCGGCCAGTTCGCGGACCCGCGAAAGGGCCTTTTGCGAAGCGCGCCAGAAAAGAACCGAAAGTGGCCCGCGCGGGCGGGCGAGCGCCATGAGCAGGTTGTCTTCGACGCTCTGATCCTCGAACACCGTAGGCCGCTGGAACTTGCGCCCGATGCCGGCCTGCGCGATCTGCGCCTCGGACATCTTGAGGAGCGAGACGTTCTTCTCGCCCCAGAGCACGCGGCCCTCGTCCGGTTTGGTCTTGCCGGTGACGATATCCATAAAGGTGGTCTTGCCCGCGCCATTGGGGCCGATGATGGCGCGCAGTTCCGCCGGGCCGATGTTGAACGACAGGTTGTTGATGGCCCGAAAGCCGTCGAAGGTGACGGAGACGCCCGAGACTTCGAGAAGCGTGCTCATCGGTCGGCCTCCTTCTCGCGCAGGGCGCCCTGATCCGGGCCAAGGTCCGCGCCGTGGCGGTCAGGGCGGCGGGCATCGGCGATGAGATCCACCAGCCCGCCGATGCCGCGCGGCGCGAAAATAGTCACGGCCACGAAGGACAGGCCCAGCAGGATCAGCCACCAGTCGACCCAGGAGATAGTGTAGAACCCGAGGTTCACGTCGGGTGCCTGGCCACCGGTGAACCAGCTTGAGACAAGGCTGACGAAGGCCGCGCCGATGACCGCGCCGTAAAGCCGCCCGCGCCCGCCGATGGCGACCCAGACCGCGAGGTAGATGGAGGCGATGGGCGCGATCTCGGCCGGGTTGATGATACCCGCCTGCGGATAATAGAGCGCACCCGCGATGCCTGCGATCATGGCCGTCACGGTGAAGATCATCAGCTTGTACTGCTCGACCGGGTAGCCGAGGAAACGCACGCGCGCCTCGTTGTCGCGAATGCCGCGCAGGACCGAGCCGAACTTGCCCGAGACGATCCAGGCGGAGAGGACATAGCCCAGCGCGAGGGCGGCGGCGGAGGCCCAGAGGAACCACATCGACACGTGGGATTGCGGCACGTCCGTCAGGCCAGGAATGTTCTGCAGGCCCGAGAGACCGTTATTGCCCCGCAGGCCGCTGTCGTTCTGGAAAAGGTAGAGGGCGAGAGCCAGCGTCATGGCCTGCGTGAGGATCGAGAGATAGACGCCCGTCACGCGGCTGCGGAAGGCCAGCCAGCCGAAGACCAGCGCCAGAAGCCCCGGCACGGCCACAACCAGCACCAGTTGCAGCAAAAGGCTGTCGGCGAAGGCCCAGATCGCGGGAAACTCGGACGCGCCCACCACACCGAAGATCTGCGTGCCGATGGCGTCGACGATTTCCTGTTCCGTGGGCGGAATCGCGGCCTCGGCCATGGAGCCCGCGACGATGTCACGGGTGCGCTCGTACATGAGCCACATGCCGATCATGTAGCCCCCTAGCCCGAAGAAGGCGAAATGCCCAAGGCTGAGGATGCCGGCATAGCCCCAGACCAGATCCATCGCCACGGCGACGAGGCAGAGGCAAAGCGTCTTGCCCAGCGTCTTGACGAAGGACGTCGATAGATAGCCGGTACCGTAGGCCTCTGACAGGAGCGTTACGCCCAGGGTGAAGAGCGCCAGCAAAGCGAGGAAGATCAGGATCGACGGGTGACGGGCGACAAGCGGGCGTCTTTGCATGGCTCAGTCCCCCGCCGCGCGCCCGCGCAGCGCGATGATGCCGCGCGGACGGAACTGGATGAAGATGATGATGAAGATGATCATGTAGGTCTGTGCGGCCAGCGTATTGGACGGGTTGAACCACTCGATCCCCTTTTGCAGGAAGCCGATCATCGTGGCGCCCAGAAGCGTCCCCCAGATGTTGCCGACACCGCCGACCACCACGGTCATGAAGGACTGCACGATGTAATCCTGCCCCAGCTCGGAGGTGACCTTGGCCCAGAGGCCGATGGCGACACCCGCGATGCCCGCGATGCCGGACCCCAGCCCGAAGGTGAGCATGTTCACTCGGTCGGGATTGATGCCCATGCTGGCCGCCATGCGGCGGTTCTGCGTAACCGCGCGGGTTTCAAGACCCAGCCGGGTGCGGTTCATGATGTAAAGAAAGAGCGCAAGGAAGATGAGCGCGAGGGCGAAGATGGCGATGCGGATATAGCTGATCGAGACCACGTCATTGAGAACCCAGGCGCCATCGAGCCAGTCAGGCGAGGTGAGCGGCCGGGCCTGCGTGCCGAAGATATTCTTCGCCAGCTGCTGCAGCGCGATGGAAATGCCGAAAGTGGCCAGAAGGGTTTCCAGCGGGCGATTGTAGAGAAAGCGGATCACCAGCCGTTCCATCGCCACGCCCGCCCCGAAGGTGACCGCGAAGGCCAGCGGGATGGCCACGAGGATCGACGCGGTCGGGCCAGGCACGAACTGCTGCACGACGTAGCCGGTATAGGCGCCCATCATGATGAATTCGCCATGGGCCATGTTGATCACGCCCATCACGCCGAAGGTGATGGCAAGACCGATGGCTGCGAGAAAGTAGATCGACGCCAGAGAGAGCGCGTCGAGTGTAAGATCAACCGCCTGCCCCACGGCGACGCGGGTGGCGATGCTGTCGAGCGCGGCTTGCGCGGCTGTCGTCACGGCGGCGTTGGGCTCGTCATAGACCTCGGCGAAGATGTATTGCGCGAGAGTTGCGTCGACCTCGGCCTCGGTCGGGACGGGCGGCGCGATACCGTCGGCCACGAGCCGGTCATAGGCGGTGCGTCGGGTCTCTTGCGTATTGAGATTGTGCACCTGAATGCCGGCCACCTCGCCATCGGTGATGTTTTGCGCGAGCGTATCCTTGATCGCATCAGGGCCGAGGCGGGAGGGGGCGTCGCCGGCGGAGACGAGCATCTCGTAGGCTTCGGCGCGCGGCAGGGCGTCCGAGCCGGGCGTCAGCGTGCGGGCGATGTTCAGGCTGTCGGGCGGCGCGCCGTTGAAAACGCGCAGGCGCGTGGACAGGATCGGGTTAAGCGTGGCGCGCACGTCGACGCCGGTATCTTCCGACATCTCTTCGATCGCGGCGATGCGGGCCTCCGGGTCGCGGTCATAGGCCATGGTGAGCAGCCGTTCGAGACGCTGTTTCTTGGCGAGTAGGTCCGGATCGGTCTCTCCCTCAATCGAATTTCTCAAGGGTGCGAGCGCGTCCTCGTTCGGGTCGCGTTCGAGCGATTGCAGCGCAGCGCGGCGGTTTTCGGGGTCGGGATCGGAGAGCTGGAACTGCACCAGCGCCACGGCGATGAGGCCGCGAATGCCGCTGTTGGGCTTGATCTGGTCCAGATCGTCGGCGGGAAATTCGCCGAGGTCCTCGCCGGTATCGAGATCAAAGAGGCGATAGGTTTCCCGGTTGATCCGCTCGGCGCGGAAATACTGCCCGTCGGTCAAGCGCAGCCACATGTCCTTGGCCTGCCATGTTTCCAGAACGGTCTGCGCCTGGGACAGGCCGCTTGCCGCAATGGCGTCGATGGCGGGCTGGATCGTGCGGCGCGAGCTTTCCTGGATGAGCTCGGACTGCTCTTGCAGGATAGGCTGGATCGAACCTTCGTCCTGCGCCCGCGCGGGGGCGGTCAGCGCCAGACAAAGAAACGCCAGCGATGCGAAGAGAACTCGCAGCATATTGGGGGCTTTCCCGAGAGGTGGTGCGGACCGGGGGCGCGGACGCCCCCGGCGTAGATCACGCAGGCGTCAGATCAGTAGTTCGACTTGATCTGTACGCAGGTCTCGGTCTCGGTGTTGTACATCCCGCAGCCAAGTTCCTGCCAATCGGACTTGAGCACTGCCGATTCCGGCAGGTAGTCGGTCCAGGCGTCGCCCGGGACTTCCTCGGTCTGGCTGATGATGTCGAACTGGCCGTTTTCCTGGATCTCGCCGATGAGCACCGGCTTGGCGAGGTGGTGGTTCGGGAGCATGACGGCGGTGCCGCCGGTGAGGTTCGGGAATTCCTGCCCGTACATCGCGTCGCGCACGGCATCCACATCGGTGGTGCCGGCGTCTTCGACCGCGTTCACCCACATGTTGAAGCCGATGTAATGCGCCTCCATCGGGTCGTTGGTCACGCGCTCTTCGCCCATGCGCTCTTTCCACTTGGCGATGAAGTCGGCGTTGGCCTCGGTATCGGCGGACTGGAAGTAGTTCCACGCGGCGAGGTGACCGACGAGGTTCGAGGTGTCGAGGCCCGAAAGCTCTTCTTCACCGACCGAGAAGGCGACCACGGGGATGTCGTCGGCGGAGATGCCGGCGGCCGCCAGTTCCTTGTAGAAGCCGATATTGGCGTCGCCGTTGATTGTCGAGATGACACCGACCTTCTTGCCGTCGGCGCCCAGCGCCACGACATCGGCCACGATCTTGGACCAGTCGGAATGGCCGAAGGGCGTGTAGTTCACGAAGATGTCTTCCTCGGCGATACCTTTGTCCATCAGGTAGCTTTCGAGGATGTTGTTGGTGGTCCGGGGATAGACATAGTCGGTGCCCAGAAGCGCGAATTTCTCGACGCCGAGTTCTTCAAGGAAGTAGTCCGTGGCCGGGATCGCCTGCTGGTTCGGGGCCGCACCGGTGTAGAACACGTTCTTGGAGCTTTCCTCGCCCTCGTACTGGACGGGATAGAAGAGAAGGCCGTTCAGTTCCTCGATCACCGGCAGGACCGACTTGCGGCTGACGCTCGTCCAGTTGCCGAAGATCACGTCGACGTCCTGCACCGTCAGAAGCTCGCGTGCCTTTTCGGCGAAGAGCGGCCAGTCGGAGGCGGGGTCGACGACGACTGCCTCAAGCTCGCAACCCAGAAGGCCGCCGGCAGCGTTCTGATCGTCGATCAGCATGAGCATGGTGTCTTTGAGCGTGGTTTCGGAAATGGCCATCGTGCCGGAAAGCGAGTGCAGCACGCCCACCTTGATCGGGCAATCCTGTGCCATTGCGGGTGCGGCGGTCGCCCCCAGCAGGGCCGCGGCGCAAAGAGTGGATTTGAGGTCTTTCATAGTCAGTCTCCCCTGCAGGGCCGAACGCGGGCAACTTGCCGGGAGGGACAAGCGCGCCTAGATGGACCCTGCAACTTGGTTGTTGCAATGCGTGTGGCGGCCGGTGAGAGGTCCAATTCCGCTGGCCGTCACATCACCCGGCGGCCCATTCTAAGGGGCCTGCGTGAATGCCGGGTGCCTGATCCTTTTGAGAAAGCACGCGTTCCGCCAATCGGCTCATGGAGGCCGGGAGGGTGAGACCGGGTATTTTGCCCATTTTGACGGCAGTTCTTTCCGAAATGCCCGGGAAATGCGCAGAAAAGAGTAAATTTTTGTCGGGCGGTGTGATTCTTGTGGTTTGATCCGGGTAAGGCCAGAGAGTCGGGCCGTGACGACCCTTACGTAAAGACAGCGCTGCCGCATGCTTGACGCAACACCTTATTCCGCCCCGCGCGCCGCCCTGCGTCAACCGAGGGCGCGCGGCTTTGCCCGCATCGAAGCGGTGACGGGAGCGCGGAGCACCCGGCTTGGCGGGCTGCGCCAGCAAGGGGCGATGCGCGTGCTTTTTCCGCGTGTGGCGCACGGCGCGATGCAGGCGGTACTTATCAACACAAGTGGCGGGCTGACGGGCGGCGACCGGATGGATATCCGCGCGAAAGCGGGCGCGGGTGCGGCGCTGACCCTCACGACACAGGCCGCCGAGCGGGCGTACCGAGCGAGCGGCGATGCGCCAGCCGTGATGGACACGCGGCTCGAGGCCGGCGCAGCGGCGCGGCTGCATTGGTTGCCGCAGGAAACGCTGCTGTTCGAGGGCTGCCACCTGCGCCGACGGCTGCTGGTGGAGGCCGACGCAACCGCTGAGGTGCTTTTTTGCGAGCCGGTGATTTTCGGGCGCGCGGCGATGGGCGAGGTCGTGCGCGACGGGCGGTTCGACGACCGGATCACGCTGAGCCTTGGCGGAGAGACAGTGTTACTGGATGCGACGCGGATGGCGGGCGATCTTGACGCGCAACTGGCCCGCACGGCGGTGGCGGGCGGCGCGCGGGCGATGGCGCTGATCGTGCTGGCCGGGCCGCGGGCCGCGGTCGCCCTGCCCCACTTGCGGGGCCTCTTGCCCGAAACGGCCGGCGCAAGCCTTGTTCGCGAAGACGTACTGGTGGCGCGGATGCTGGCCGAAGACGGCTTTGCGTTGCGCGCCACGCTGATGCCCGCGCTGCGGATGCTGGCACAGGACGATTTACCAAGACCATGGATGATCTGACATGAACCTGACCCCGAGAGAGAAAGACAAGCTTCTGGTCGCGATGGCCGCCGAGGTGGCGCGCAAGCGGCTGGCGCGCGGTGTTAAGCTCAACCACCCCGAGGCGATCGCTCTGATTACCGATGCGGTGGTCGAGGGCGCGCGCGACGGGCGGTCCGTGGCCGACATGATGGAGGCGGGCGCGCAGGTGATTACCGCCGATCAATGCATGGAGGGCGTGCCGGAAATGATCCACGAAGTGCAGGTCGAGGCGACCTTTCCCGACGGTACCAAGCTGGTGACCGTGCACCAGCCGATCCGGTGAGGAGCTTGGGTATATTGGCCAAGAAGAAGCAGGAGGGCGCGCGATGATCCCGGGCGAAGTGATGGTGGCCGAGGGGGAGATTACCCTCAACGAAGGCCGCGAGGCGATCACGGTGATGGTGGCCAATACGGGCGACAGGCCGGTGCAGGTGGGCAGCCATTACCATTTTGCCGAGGCGAATTCCGCGCTGGAGTTTGATCGAGAGGCTGCACGCGGCTGCCGGCTGGATATCGCGGCCGGAACAGCCGTGCGGTTCGAGCCGGGGCAGCGGCGCGAGGTACGGCTTATTCCCTTCGGAGGCGCGCGCGAGGTCTATGGCTTCAACCAGGCCGTGATGGGGAAGTTGTGAGGGCTGCGGCGATCCTTGCGGTGATGCTGGCCAGTCCTGTGGCCGCGCAGGATTGCGATGGCACCACGGCGGAGATGATCGACTGCGGCGCGCGGTCGCTCGACCTGGCAGATGGTGAGCTGAATGCCGTCTACAAGCGCGTCATGCACGAAGCGCAGGCGGGCGGCTATGCCGAGGAGGTGCGCGCGGCGCAGCGCCTTTGGATCCCTTATCGCGATGCCGCCTGTGCGGCGGAGGCGGCGCCCTATGATGGCGGCTCTAGCCAGCCGCTCATTCGCATAAGCTGTCTCACCCGAATGACCGAAGCGCGCACTGAAGAGTTGCGCATGTTCTCTATGAATTGACCAGACCGGAGCCACGCACATGCCCGCCACGATCAACCGCCACGACTATGCCGCGATGTTCGGCCCAACCACCGGCGACCGGGTGCGTTTGGCCGATACCGACCTCATCATCGAGGTCGAGCGGGACCTTACGACCTATGGCGAGGAAGTGAAGTTCGGCGGCGGCAAGGTCATTCGCGACGGGATGGGGCAGAGCCAGGCGACGCGGGCAAGCGGCGCGATGGACACGGTCATCACCAATGCGCTCATTCTGGATCACACCGGTATCTACAAGGCGGATGTGGGCCTGCGAGACGGGCGTATCGCGGCGATCGGCAAGGCGGGCAACCCCGACACGCAGCCCGGCGTCGATATCGTCATCGGCCCGGGGACCGAGGCCATCGCCGGCGAAGGCCGGATCCTGACCGCGGGGGGCTTTGACAGCCATATCCATTTCATCTGTCCGCAGCAGATCGAGGATGCGTTGCATTCCGGGATCACCACGCTACTGGGTGGCGGCACCGGGCCCGCGCACGGGACGCTCGCCACGACCTGCACGCCCGGCAGCTGGCATATCGGGCGGATGCTGCAGGCGCTGGATGCGTTTCCGATGAATTTCGGCCTGTCGTGTAAGGGCAATGCAAGCCAGCCCGCCGCGCTGGTGGAGATGGTCGAGGCCGGGGCCTGTGCGATGAAGCTGCACGAGGATTGGGGGACGACGCCGGGCGCCATCGACTGCTGTCTGAGCGTGGCCGACGACATGGACGTGCAGGTGATGATCCACACAGATACGCTCAATGAAAGCGGCTTTGTCGAGAACACCGTGGCGGCCATCAAGGGCCGGACGATTCATGCGTTTCACACCGAGGGTGCGGGCGGGGGCCACGCGCCGGATATCATCAAGATTTGCGGCGAGAGCCATGTGCTGCCCTCCTCGACCAACCCGACACGGCCTTTCACGGTCAACACGCTGGAAGAGCATCTCGATATGCTGATGGTCTGTCACCATCTCGACAAGTCGATCCCCGAGGACGTGGCCTTTGCCGAGAGCCGGATCCGGCGCGAGACCATCGCCGCCGAAGATATCCTGCATGACATGGGGGCGTTTTCGATCATCGCTTCCGATAGCCAGGCGATGGGGCGCGTGGGCGAGGTGATCATCCGCACCTGGCAGACTGCCGACAAGATGAAGAAGCAGCGCGGGCGGTTGTCGGACGAGACCGGTGAGAACGACAACCTGCGCGCGCGGCGCTATATCGCGAAGTACACGATCAACCCGGCCATCGCGCACGGCATGAGCCATGAGATCGGGAGCATCGAAGTGGGCAAGCGGGCCGATCTGTGCCTGTGGAATCCGGCCTTTTTCGGCGTGAAGCCGGAGATGGTTCTGCTTGGGGGGTCCATCGCCTGTGCGCAGATGGGTGATCCGAATGCATCGATCCCGACGCCGCAGCCGGTCTATTCGCGGCCGATGTTTGCCGCGTTCGGGCGGTCGGTGGAGCGGTCGGCGGTCACGTTCGTGAGCCAGGCGGCGCAGGCGGCGGGGCTGGGGGCGAACCTTGGTCTGGCCAAGGACACCGTCGAGGTGCGGCGCTGCCGCGATATTGGCAAGAAAGACCTGATCCTGAACGACGCCTGCCCGAAGGTGGAGGTGAACCCGGAGACCTACGAGGTGCGCGCCGATGGCGAACTGCTGACCTGTCAGCCGGCGGCGGAATTGCCGATGGCGCAGAGATATTTCCTGTTCTGAGGCCGGCAAGGGGGCAAGCCATGCAGAGACAACAAGACGGGATTGCGGAGTTGGTGGTGTTGGAGCGTTATCAAACTGCCTATTTCCTGTGCACGGGAGGAGCTGAAACGACAAACAGGACAAGTTCCAATGGCCTATACAGCCGACCAACTGACCGATTTTTATCCGAAACGTCCACTTATGACGCGCCTGCTCGATACGCTGGCGCTTTGGACAACAGCGGTCGCCGACGCCAATCCCTATATGCGCCGTGTGCGCGCACTTCAGGGGATGAGCGACCGGCAACTCAATGCGCTTGGCGTGCCGCGCGACGAGATCGTGCACCACGTTTTCAAGCACGCCTACTACCGCTGAACTTGGCGGAGGCGGGGCGATGACGCGCCCTGCCGCCCCCACCCTGCCTGCCGCCCTGACGATCGAGCGCAAGGCGCGTGCCGCCGACGCCACGGTCTCGCTGACCTACGAGGACCGTTTCCTGCGGCGTAAAGTGCTGGTCAGCGACGAGGGCGTGCGGTTTCTGGTCAATCTCGAAAAGACGACATCCCTGAACGGCGGCGACGCCTTCGTGCTGGAGGATAACCGCCGCGTGGCGGTGATCCCGGCGGACGAGGATCTGCTTGAGGTGACCGGGCCGGACCTGACGCGGCTGGCCTGGCATATCGGCAACCGACATACCCCCTGTCAGATCGAAGAGGGCAGACTACTTATCCAGAAAGACCATGTGCTGCGCGATATGCTGAAGCGGCTTGGCGCGGTTCTGCACGAGGTCTGCGAGCCGTTCACGCCCGAAGGCGGCGCCTATGGAATGGGGAGGACCCATGGTCACAGCCACTGAACAACAGATACTGACGCTTACGCAATGGTTCTCACCGGCCTATCCGGTGGGAGCGTTTCATTTCAGTCACGGGCTGGAATGGGAAATTACCCAAGGAGGTGTCAACGGCGCCGACCGGCTGGAACGCTGGATCTGGGACGTGCTGTGCAACGGGGCGGGCCGAAACGATGCGATTCTGCTCGCGGCCGCATACCAGGCCAAGGACGCCGACGCGCTGCGCGACGTGGAGGCGACCGCGCGGGCGCTCGCCGGCACCGCGGAGCGACGCCGCGAGACGCAGGAGATGGGCGCGGCCTTTGCGCGGATCACCGGCGCCTTGACCGGCCGCGAGGCCGGCGCGTACTGCTATCCGGTGGCCGTGGGATGCGCGGCGCGCGCCGAGGGCCTGCCACAGGTGCTGACGGCGCAGATGTTCCTGCAGTCGTTCGTGTCGAACCTCGCCTCGGTTGGGATGCGGCTGGGATCGGTCGGCCAGACCGAAGGACAGGCAATCATCGCGAAGCTGTCGCCGCAGTGCCTGAAGGTGGCCGAAACGACGGCGTCCGGCGACCTCGACGATCTAGGTGGGGCCGTCTTCGCCGGGGATATCGCAGCGATGCGCCACGAAACGCAGTATTCGCGGGTGTTTCGCACATGACGGTCCAGCACGGCCCCTTGCGGATCGGGATCGGCGGGCCGGTGGGCGCGGGCAAGACCACTCTGACCGCGCGGCTTTGCGAGGCGCTGCGCGAGACTGTTTCTCTCGGGGTCATCACCAACGATATCTACACGCAAGAGGATGCCGAGGCGCTGATGCGGATGCAGGTGCTGCCCTCGGACCGGGTGATCGGGGTCGAAACCGGCGGTTGCCCGCATACCGCGATCCGCGAGGATGCCTCAATCAACCTGGCCGCCGTGGACCAGATGGTCGCGCGGCATCCGGATGTCGAGGCGGTGCTGATCGAAAGCGGTGGCGACAACCTGTCGGCGACATTCAGCCCGGAACTGGCCGATCTGACGATTTACGTCATCGACGTGGCGGCGGGAGAGGAAATCCCGCGCAAGGGCGGCCCGGCGATCACGCGTTCGGATATCCTTGTCATCAACAAGACGGATCTTGCGCCGCATGTGGGCGCCAGCCTTGAGGTGATGGCGCGGGATGCCGAGCGTATGCGCGGCACGCGTCCGGTGGTCTTCGCCAGCCTTCGGCGCGGCGAGGGCCTGCCGGAAATCATCGCGCTTCTGTCCCAGATCGGCGGGCTCGCCCCTGGCGCAGAGGCGGCGCAGGATCGCGCGCGCGTCTAGCGCAGACCGTTGCGGGCTATATCGAGCGCCAGATCCTGTACCGCACGTCCCCGCGCGGCGGCGATGCCCCCTGCCCCTTCGGCGACAATCGGCACCGCGAGATCAAACAGGCGTGACCGGTCGCGGCCGTTTTCGGGGGCCACGAAATACTGTCCGGACAAGCGGAAGACATTATCGGCGCCGGGCAGCATCGTCTCGATGCGCAGCTCGACTTCGACCTGCGGGTAATCGTCGAAGGGCCACGGCTCGGAGGCGACCTGCGCGCCGGTGATCTGCGAGAGATGGCGCGACAGTTCAAGCGTGATGGCGCGGCTGGGATCGTCAGCCCAGAGCAAGCCCTCGTTCGGGCTCAGCAGCCCGTCCTCGCCAGCCACGAAGATCTCCTCGGAGGCGGCGTAGCTGGGCAGCGACACCTCGCGCAGCGACACCGAGCGATAGGCGATGCTCTGGCGTTCATCGGCCTGCAGCTTGGGAATGGCCACGCGGCTTTCGGGCGCGCCGCAAGCGGCAAGCGCGGCGGCACAAAGAAGGGCGAAGGCGGAAATGGGTCGCGTCATGGCGGTTAACGTCCTGTCAGCAGCGAATTGGGATTACGTTCGATGGCGCGGGCCAGAGAGGCGACTGCCTTGGCGGCTTTCTGCACCTCGATCAGGGCCGAGCGGGCATCGCGGCCAAGCCCGTTCTCGGCCTGGTAGCCTTCGAGCGTGGCGTTTGCGCGGGACAGCACTGCGCGGGCCTGTTCGATCAGGCGCGGCAGATCGCGCCCGGCCTCGGCAATGGTGTCGGCGGCCTCGGAGGCGCTGTCGAGCGCGGAAACCGCGTTGTCCACGACCCCGCCTTCGCGCAACTCGGCCAGGACCGCGCTGAGTTCGGCCAGGGCATCGTTGAGCTTGCCGGGAAGCGCACGGGTGTCGTCGGAGGCGATAAGCGCATCGGCGGAGCGCACAAGTTCGGTCAGCTCGTCGGCCAGTTGCTGGATTTCGACCTCTCCGGCCCTTGCGGCCACGGTATTGAGCTGCTCGACCAGTTCGGGCACGCCCTCGACCGCGTCGCTGACGCCGGTCGCGGCCTCGGTCGCGCTTTCCGCCGCCTCGCCCAGACGGGCCATGATCGCGGCCTCGTTGAAGCTTTCCACGGTGCGGTCAAGCTCTTCGATCAGGCCGGCAAGCTGTTCGGGCAGCGCCTGCACCTCGTCCGAGCTGATGACCTGCCGTGCATCGCCGAGCAGGCCGTTGAGGTTTTCCGGAACCGCGCGCAGATCGTCGCTTTCGATCAGGCCGCGCGCGGAATTGAAAAGCTCGGTGGCCGAAACCATGACCTCTTCGATGGGCAGAGCGTTGATCCGTTCGAAAACGCCCTGCGCCGTCGCGGTGACGTCGGAAATGTCGCTGTCGGTCGTCGGCAGGTAAAGCGTGCCCTGCTCGCTTTCGCGCAGCTCTTCCGGCGGGGCGTCGGGGACATCCACAAGCTCGATCTTGAGTCCGCCCGTCAGAATCGAGGCGGAGGCGAGCCGGGCCCGAAGCCCTGTCGCGACGCGGTCTTCGAGATAGGTGAGCGCCTCGCCCTGCCCGGCATCCGCCGCCAACCCGAGCCTGGCGGGCCGGATGGCCAGCGTGGCCACGAGGTGCACACGATTGTCTCCGAACTGTTCAGGGTCGATCAGGCCGTTGATCGAAGTCACTTCACCGATGGCCAGTCCGTTGAGTTCGACCGAGGCCCCGGCGCTGAGCCCGGTGACGTTCTCGGCGAAGACGACCGACAGGCGCAGCACCTCGCTGTCGTCGCCGGCGAAAAGGCTGCTGCGCGCCGCGGATTCCTCGGGGTAGACCACGAAGGTCGCCCCGGGCGAGATCGGCTCGCCGCCCGACACCATCGTCTCGAAGGTGACGCCACCGGATACCAGCGAGGCCACCGAGCTGAAGTCAAGCGCCGCGCCGCCGGGGCCGAGCGAGAAGGAAAAACCCGACGCGTCCCAGAAACGCGTCGAGGTCGAGATCAGACGATCATGCGGTTCGAAGATCACCGCGGGCGCCTCGGCGGAGGCGCCGTCTTCGGAGATGAAGGGCTTGCCCACGCGCCCCACGGTGACCCCGCGATAGAGGATCGGCGTGTCTTCCATGAGCGAGGCGCGTCCCGAGGCGCGGAAACTGAGCTGCAGTCCCTCCTGACCATGCCGCTCGAGCGGTGCGTCCTTGAGGCCCTCGAACCTGGTTTGCGGCGTGCCGGCATCGGTGTCCCAGAACCCTTCGATATAGACGCCGGAAAGAACGGTGCTCAGGCCGCTGACACCCTGCGCCGAGACCTGCGGCCGAACCACCCAGAACGTGGCGCGCTCGTCAATGAACGGGGCCACTTCCTTGTCGACGCGCACAGAGATGATGACGCGGTCCAAACCTTCCGCAAAGGTCACGTCCTCGACCAGCCCGACGCGCACGTCGCGGTAGCGCAGCTCGGTCGAGTCGGCCTTGACGCCCGCGGCGTTCTCGAAGCTGATCTCGATCAGCGGACCGCGATCGGAATATGCGCGAAAGGCGATGAAAAGCACCGCCAGGAGCGCCACAAGGGGCACGATCCAGACCAGCGAGATGGTTTTATTCGCCCTGCCCCGTGTCACGGGCGGGGTCGGCGGGTTCTGGGTGTCACTCGTCACGCGGTCAGGTCCTCTTGTGGTTGGCCCGGCGCAGGGCTGTGCTCCTGCGCGCCGGAATCGCTATCCCAGATCAGGCGGCTGTCGAAGCTGCGGGCCGACAGCATAGTGAAGATCACGGACAGCGCGAAAAACAGGCTGGCGCGGCCGGGTGTGATGGACGCCAATGCCTGAAGCTGAACCAGCGACGACAGGATGGCAACCACGAACACATCGATCATCGACCAGCGCCCGATATATTCCACGACTTCGTAAAGCAGGTGCCGCCGCGCCTCGGACAGCTGCGGGCCGTAGCGCACGCCAAGCGCCAGACCGGCCAGCGCGATGAACTTGGCCATCGGGATCGCGACGCTGGCGATCAGAATGATCGCCGCCACACCGTAGGCGCCATGATGCGCCAGATCAATTGCGCCGCCGACGATGGTGTCGCTTTGGGTCGAGACCAGAGTACGCGTTTCCAGCATCGGGTAGAGATTGGCGGGTACGTAACAGGCAAGCCCGAGAAGCCACCACGCCCAGACCTTCTGCAGCGATGTCTCATCGCGCGAGGCTAGCGCGCCGCCGCAGCGCGGACAGGTTTCCGCCCCGCGAGGAGAGACCCGCATGCATTGCCGGCACGCGACAAGGCCCATCTCGCGGGCGGTTCTCAAGTCTCCAGCGACTTCCATATCGAATACCTGCACATGAGACTGTCGGTGGCGACCACGAGCACCACGAGAATGGCGAAGATCCACGCCGCCGGACCGAAGACCACATCGGCCATGTCGCTGAGCTTGACCAGCGCGACCGCGCAGCCGATGGCGAAGATCTCGGCCATGGCCCAGGGCAACAGGGCCTCGGACAGGGCGAAGGCATCGCGGGCGAACGGCGCGGGCGGCTTGTCGCGGATGATCGGCGTCAGCACGTAGATCAGAAGGCAAAGGCGCGCAGCGGGGATGACGACGATGAAAAACAGCACGGCCACCGAGAGGATGGAAAACGTGCCGGAAAACGCCAGAGCCGTGCTGAGGATTGAGGCGTTTTGAGTCACGCCGCCGGCCCCGATGGACAGGAACGGAAAGAGGCAGGCCGCGACGATCAGGATGAGCACGGTCAGCGCCAGCGCGATCAGCTGCTTGCCCGCCTTCCGGCGTGGCGCGATGAGCACGGTATGGCACCGCGCGCAGACCGCGCGGTCGAGAGAGGCCAGATCCGGCACCGTGTAGACGAGATCACAGGTCGGACAGGCAATGAGCCTGTCCAGCGCGGCGCTGGCGGCACCGCTGTCTGCTGTGGTTGCTGTCTGCGGCCCTGTGGCCATGGGATCACCCGTGAAACTGGTCGGCGCCGGGCGCGCCCGTTGCCTTGTCGGTCTGAGGACCTTGTAAATAAAGCACGCATGAAGAATCGCAAGCGCCTTGCAGCCCACGACCGGGATTGGGCTTGCGCGGCCCCGGCGTGAGGCGTAACTATCCGCGCCAGACGCGGGTATGATGTAATGGTAGCCTGTCAGCTTCCCAAGCTGAACGCGCGGGTTCGATTCCCGCTACCCGCTCAAGCCTTCAAAAGATATTGGGCGATGGTGCCGGTCTTAGGGCGAAAGCTTTTGAGCGGCGCCGACGGAAGTCCTGGACAGGTTCAGTCCGTAACCGCGCGGATCAAAAGCAGCACGGCAAGCAGGGCGATCTCGAGGAACGGCAAGACCGAAATCTGCGTCTTCATCCAGACGCGCAGAATGGCCGGCCGGGGAGGCTGAACGAGAGGATCAGTCCTGAGTAAGATTTCCGGGTCTTCCGACTTCGACATGGTAACAAAAGATTCTCGTTCTGGGTCGACCCTAAGCTTGCGCGTCAGTTTCGGCGCAAATTCGGCGAAAATGTCTTTGTTCTGCCCGATCCCGGACCGGGCCACCCCCGGGAGTTGAGGGGCACAAAGCGCGCTTTACGTAAGGGAAGCGTTCACACGTGAAATGCTTGAATTTTCATCAAAATTGACCGAATTCGACGAGAATCCTGTTTATTCTCACGACGAAAAAACCGGAAACACTTCGTTGACGACACGACAGGGTTGTTCAGGGGGGACTTGAGCGCCGCAAGCGGTTGCACTAACCATCGAAAAGGCGGCGGAAAAGGGGCAAGATGGCATTCACGGTGGCAATCGACGGGCCGGCGGCGGCGGGCAAGGGAACGGTGTCGCGCGCCGTGGCCGAAACCTTTGGCTTTGCCCATCTGGACACCGGTCTGCTCTACCGTGCGACGGGTCGGCGCACGCTGGACGGCACGGACCCGATTGACGCGGCGCGGGCCCTGACGGCGGCGGATCTCGAGGCCGACGACCTGCGCACGCCGGAGGTGGCGCAGGCCGCCAGCCGGGTGGCCGCCATCGCCGAGGTGCGCGCAGCCCTCATGGATTTCCAGCGCGCCTTTGCCCGGCGCGCGGGTGGTGCGGTACTTGACGGGCGCGACATCGGCACGGTGATCTGCCCTGAGGCGGAGGTGAAACTTTATGTGACGGCAAGCGACGATGTGCGCGCGCAGCGGCGGCTGGCCGAACTGCTCAAGACCGGGCACGAGACGGATTACGACACGGTGCTGGAGGACCTGCGCAACCGCGACGCACGCGACAGCGCCCGCATCGACGCACCCTTGAAGCCCGCCAAGGACGCCGTGGTGCTGGACACCAGCAAGATGAGCATCGAAGAGGCAGTCGCGGCGGCGGAGCGGGAAATCCGGGCAGCGATGCGTTGAAGGTCTAGAGAAACACACTCGGAAGTTGCGATGAAGAGATTCTCCATTTAACACTTTAAGTAGAAGTTCATTCTTTCCGTGATGGTTAATGGTATAGTGAAAAAGAATGTTAACGACCCTTGGGCTTGCGACACGCTGGGATACAGGAGCCTTGGGGCGACCTTCACGAACTTGATCAAATCCGTGAATGAAGCAAAGGTTATCTCTATCGAAGCTGGATTTGGCTGGGGCAAGACCTTTTTCCGCAAGGCTTGGGCACAACACCTCCGCGACTATGGCGAAGTTGCTATTGAGATAGATGCGCAGCAATCCGATCATTCCGGCGATGCGGTGGTAACGTTCCTCGGTGCCTTGATGGCCGCTTTGCCGGAAAAGGAACAATCGAAGTTTCTCAATGCTTGGTCGACCGGGAAAAAGTTGGCTTGGGGCGATATGAAGATCGGCGCGACTGTCCTTGCGCGCAAGGCTGGAGAGGAGGCGGTCGAAAGCTTGGACAACATGCTTTCCAAAGACGGTGAAACATCAAAGATCGATGAAATTTTGACATCCTTTGGTGAAAACGTGTCTCATGCGCTGAGTACCCAAGTGGCGGCGCAGTTGTCAGCCGAGCAAGTCCGCAGCCGCGAAATGCCTCAACAACTGGCCGAATTGCGACAAACTCTCACACAGGACACCGGGACTGACCGCGTCGTCATCCTGATCGACGAACTGGAGCGATGCCACCCGGACTACGCCATCGCACTGCTTGAAGCCATGAAACTCGCCTTCAACGAAGACGGATATGTTTTCGTGCTTTTCGTCAACCGCGAGTATCTTGAAAACCTCGCCGAACACCGCTTTGGGGCTTTCGGAAGCGAAGGTGGAGAGGGATACCTCGATAAATTCATTGATCTGCGTTTGAAATTGGCCCCCAAGCCTGAAGCAAAGGCAGAGGCAGCTCGTCAGATCGTGCTTCAGTATCCAGAGTTCGAACCATACGGCGATGATCCAGAGTTCGGTCTTGAACGCGCCGGTCAAGTGGCCTTTGACGCAGTTCAGGCCTGCGGCCCGACAATGCGGCAGATTAAGCGAACACTTGAGCGCGTGGAATTGGTGATCCGGTGCCACCGCGGCGAACCGATGGATGTTCCGTTGCTGGTGTGTCTGGCATTTAATGAAACCAATCTAGGCGGCTTAGTTCTAAAAAGAGTGTTAAGCCGAGCTTCCCTCACCGCAGTTGCTGGCGCTGAGCTCGTAAAAAAGATGAATGAGGCGTCGCTAGCTGCAGCAGGGCAAAGCGGTTGGGAGCGAGAGCGACGTTTAGAAAACGAGTTTCGTCATAAAGTTCATGAAGAATACCCAGAGTTAATTGCTCTTCCGTCGGAGAGATTTGACCTGCCGGACGATCAAAACTATCACCCATGGTGGCGTGTCGTAGCCTTTCTTGCACCTCACTATCTACCCATGTATGAAGCGATGCTGAACGCCGCTCATCACCTTCAAACAGGAACTGACGAAGCAAACGACGATAGCGAAAATGCTTGATCACGCAGCCTGCCGGGTCTATACGCGCGACGTCGACAAGGCGGGAAACGCCGCGAAACGAACGAGATCGGGCAGGGTCGGGATCACCGGCCCTCTTTGTTTTGCGATCAAGGCTGTCCCGCCTGACCAACGAAACCCTCAAGACCGGCGGACCCAACCGCACGGCCGGACAAATTGATACGTAAAGGAAACGACTGCCACATGGCTCAGAACGCATCGATGGAGGAATTCGAGGCCCTCCTTAATGAAAACCTCGAAATGGACACCCCCGACGAGGGCAGTGTCGTCAAAGGCAAGGTCATCGCGATTGAAGCGGGACAAGCCATCATCGACGTCGGCTACAAGATGGAAGGCCGCGTCGAGCTTAAGGAATTCGCAAATCCCGGTGAAGCGCCCGAGATCGAAGTGGGCGACGAAGTCGAAGTCTTCCTTCGTCAGGTCGAGAACGCGCGCGGCGAGGCTGTCATCAGCCGCGAGATGGCGCGCCGGGAAGAAGCCTGGGATCGCCTGGAAAAGGCCTATGCCGACGACGCGCGTGTCGAAGGTGCTATCTTTGGCCGCGTCAAGGGTGGCTTTACCGTCGATCTGGGCGGTGCCGTGGCCTTCCTGCCCGGCTCTCAGGTCGATGTGCGCCCGGTGCGCGACGCCGGCCCGCTGATGGGTCTCAAGCAGCCCTTCCAGATCCTCAAGATGGACCGCCGCCGTGGCAACATCGTTGTCTCGCGCCGTGCCATCCTTGAAGAGAGCCGTGCCGAGCAGCGCGCCGAGGTGATCGGCAAGCTGACCGAGGGCGACGCCGTGGACGGCGTGGTCAAGAACATCACCGAATACGGCGCCTTCGTCGATCTGGGTGGTGTGGACGGCCTTCTGCACGTGACCGACATGGCCTGGCGCCGCGTGAACCACCCCTCCGAGATCCTGTCGATCGGCGAGACGGTCAAGGTTCAGGTCATCAAGATCAACAAGGAAACCCACCGCATCAGCCTTGGCATGAAGCAGCTGCAGGAAGATCCGTGGGATCTGGTGGCCGTGAAATACCCGCTGGAATCGGTGCATACCGGCCGCGTCACGAACATCACCGACTACGGTGCGTTCGTCGAGCTGGAGCCCGGTGTCGAGGGTCTGGTGCACGTCTCGGAAATGTCGTGGACCAAGAAGAACGTGCATCCCGGCAAGATCGTCTCCACCTCTCAGGAGGTCGAGGTCATGGTGCTGGAGATCGACCAGGCGAAGCGCCGCGTATCTCTGGGCCTCAAGCAGACCATGCGCAACCCGTGGGAGGTTTTCGCCGAAACCCACCCCGAGGGCACCGAGGTCGAGGGCGAGGTCAAGAACATCACCGAATTCGGTCTCTTCATCGGTCTCGATGGCGATATCGACGGCATGGTGCACCTTTCGGACCTGAGCTGGGACGAGCGCGGCGAAGACGCGATCCAGAGCTACAAGAAGGGCGACGTCGTTCAGGCGGTCGTCTCGGAAGTGGACGTGGAGAAAGAGCGGATCTCGCTGTCGATCAAGGCGCTTGGCGGTGACAAGTTCGCCGAAGCCGTGGGCGGCGTGAAGCGCGGCTCGATCATCACCGTCGAGGTCACCTCGATCGAGGATGGCGGCATCGAGGTGGAATACGAGGGCATGAAGTCCTTCATCCGCCGCAGCGACCTGAGCCGTGACCGTTCCGAGCAGCGCCCAGAGCGGTTCTCGGTCGGCGACAAAGTGGACGTGCGCGTCACCAACGTCGACAGCAAGTCCCGCCGTCTGGGTCTGTCGATCAAGGCGCGCGAGATCGCGGAAGAGAAGGAAGCCGTGGAACAGTATGGCAGCTCGGACTCGGGCGCCTCGCTGGGCGACATCCTTGGCGCCGCTCTGAAGGCGGACGACGAGAAGTAAGATCGCAACGCTTGAGACATTCGCAAACGGCCCCGTCCCCGACGGGGCCGTTTTTCGTTCGCGCCCGCCTGCATGCGCAGCAGGGCATGCCCGCAAATCCAAGCGAATCAATGGCTTTTGCCGCAGCGCAATATCAGCGGGCGAAAGGCGGCGCGCGGCCTCACTCATACCGGGAAAGCCGCGAGAATCGCGATCCGAAGCTCAGAAATCGCGCTTTTGGCCGCTACGTTGCGTGGCTTTCAGTTTCCGGGCCGGGATTTTCAATCTATAGTTTCCAATCATAACAATGCGGTTCTCTAAAGAACGCGCCAATGAACCAGAACGGGGGGAGCCGATGATCCGGTCGGAACTCATTCAAAAGATTGCCGACGAAAACCCGCATTTGTACCAGCGCGATGTGGAACGCATCGTGACAACGGTTTTCAACGAGATTACGAACGCCATGGCCGACGGTAACCGGGTCGAGTTGCGCGGTTTCGGCGCGTTTTCGGTCAAGAAACGCGACGCGCGCACCGGACGGAACCCGCGCACCGGCGAATCTGTCGAGGTCGAGGAGAAACACGTGCCGTTCTTCAAGGCCGGGAAACTGCTTCGAGAAAGACTTAACGGGAAATCCTGATGCGTTATATCCGCTACGCCTGTATCGCCATTTTCGGACTGGCGCTGGTCCTCATCGCGCTGGCCAATCGCCAGACCGTGGAGGTCGATGTGCTGCCGCCCGAACTGGCCGGGTTTTTCGCGCTGACCCCCTCCTACACCGTGCCGCTTTTCGTGATCATGTTCGGCGGCGTGCTGGCCGGTCTGATCATCGGCTTCATCTGGGAATGGATCCGCGAGGCCAAGGAGCGGGCGGAGGCCGCGCGTCAGGCGCGGGAAATGGCGCGTCTGCGGGCCGAGATCACGCGCCTCAAGGGCGAGAAGCACAAGGACAAGGACGAGGTCCTCGTCATGCTTGAAGAGGCCAGCTGAGCCCCTCATGCCCCGAAACGTCAAGGTCAAGATCTGCGGGCTGACCGATCCCGCCGATATTCCCGCGGCTATTCTTGCGGGTGCGTCTTACGTGGGTTTCGTTTTCTTTCCACCCTCGCCCCGACACCTGGGGCTGGAATTGGCCGCCGATATGGCCCGGTCCGTGCCGGAAGGCATCGCCAAGGTGGCGCTGACGGTCGATGCTGATGACGCTATGCTCGACGAGCTGACAGACGCGGTGCCTCTGGACATGCTGCAGCTGCATGGCACGGAAAGTCCGGCCCGGGTTACCGAAGTCAAGCAGCGTTATGGCCTGCCGGTGATGAAGGCGATCGGGATCGCCACCGAGACGGACCTCACGCAGATCGACTTTTACAGCAAGGTGGCGGACCAGCTTCTGATCGACGCCAAGCCCCCCAAAGGCGCGGACCGGCCAGGCGGGAACGCGGTGGCCTTTGACTGGGGGCTTATCGCGGGCCGGAGCTGGAGCGTGCCGTGGATGCTGGCCGGGGGTTTGACACCGAACAATGTGGCCGAGGCGGTACGCCTGACCGGGGCCAACCAGATCGACGTGTCCTCGGGCGTGGAACGCGCGCCGGGGGTCAAGGACGCCGATCTCATGCGTCTGATCGTTGACAACGCCCGCGCCTGAGCAGCACCCTTTTTGAAGCTGGAGGGTGCACCATGAATTCCGAGGATGCCGGAACGGCATGCGTCAGGACGTCGGCCGAGGGCGTTTTCTTTCGCGGTGAGAGACTGACGTGATCCGGTTTCGGGAAGCGACAGTCGAAGACGTGGCCGATGTCGTGGCGCTGCTGACCGATGATGCGCTTGGCCAGACCCGTGAAGGCGCCGATATCGAGGTTTACGAGACCGCCTTTGCCCGCATGCAAACAGAAGGCGGTAACCGGCTGATCGTGGGTGAGGACACCGAAGGCCGCATCGTCGCCACCTACCAGATCACTTTCATCAGCGGGCTTTCGCTGCGGGCCGCGCGGCGGGCGCAGGTCGAAAGCGTGCGCGTGGCGAGGGCCTTGCGTGGAGAGGGTATCGGCGAGGCGATGTTCGAGGACGTCGAGGCGCGGGCGCGGGCGGCGGGGTGCACGCTGTTGCAGCTGACCATGAACGCGCAGAGAACCAAGGCGCACCGGTTTTACGAGCGGATCGGGTTTGTCGCCTCTCATACCGGCTTCAAGATCGTGCTGGATTGACGGATCATTCCGCCTGACCCAAGCTTTATCGAAGGAGACCCCGATGGATACCAAGGACCTCGACGATGTCTACGGGGCGAAAACGCCTCAGGAATCGCGGACGATCTACAACGCTTGGTCGTCGAGCTATGACGCGGATTGCCTGAGCCAGGGGTTTCGCCTGCCAAGTCTGGCCGCGGGCCTGCTGGCACGGCATCTCGGCGCGACGGACGGCATGGTGCTGGACGCCTGTTGCGGCACCGGCCTTGTGGGAGAGACGCTGCGGCTTTTGGGGTACGATCGGATCACCGGGTGCGACCTGTCACCGGACATGCTGGCCCTAGCCGAAAAGACCGGGGCGTATGCGCGGCTGGAGGAGGCCGACACCAGTGTCGGGCTGCCTTTCGACGATGACGCCTTTGCCGGTTTTGTCTGTGTTGGCGCCTTCGGGCCCGGCCATGCGCCGCCCGTGACGCTGGAGCACCTTGCGCGGGTGACGAGGCCCGGTGGGATCGGTGTGTTCAACCTGCTTGATGGCAGTTTCGAGGCGCAGGGCTTTCCGCCTGTTATGGACCGGCTCGCCAAAAGCGGGGCTTGGGAGGTTATTGCCACAACCCCGTCTTTCCGCCCCTTCCTGCTGGCCGAGCCAGAGCTTTTGAGCACGGCCTATGTGGTGCAGATCGGACCGAGATAGAGCCGTTGCACACAAGCAGAAGAGCACGTGCCGGCCTCGCACCTTTGGGCGGCGTTTCTGGCGCTTGCCATTTTGCGCACTCTCTGCGTGAAATAAACTCGAGATGTACCGGGTAAGGAGTTGGCGCATGCGACGCGCGCTGGTTTTGGCAGTGGTGGCCCTTGCGGCCTGCAAAAGCGATGGTGTTGCCCAGGACGCCGTGTCCCTGCCGCGCCCGGCCACGGAGTTGCCCGAAGGCAGACCGGACTTTGCGGAATGGGAAAGAACCGGCAAGGAGGTCATGCCGCTTGACGCGCTTGATGCGAAGCTGGAGCCGATCTGGCAGCCTGTGACGTCCTGTCAGGCGCTCGGCCATTCCGAGGTCATCAACGAAAAATCCTACCGGTTGTCGTATTTGCATCTGTTCAGCCGGTCCGAGGGTAGAACCCTCGATCTGGGATGCGCCATGGAGGAGAACGGCTTTTACGTCTCGCATGTGGCGCATGTGACGAAGAACATCTGGAGCGATTACAACAATCGCGAGGAGCCGCGGCTTTTCACCTTCTTCCGTGTCCAAAGCGCCGATGGAGACGCCGATTTCGTCATCTATCACGTGACGACGATCGATACCCAAGACCGCCCCCGCGTCGGCGGCTGCGATCATGCAGCGCAGTCCTGCTACTTCCTTTATGACGGCCCGTTCGACGTGGTGAACCTTTCCAACGGACTTTACGAGCGGTTTCCCCGCGTGCAGCGCGACTATACCGACTATCCCGAAGAGGTCGCGCCCGTGGCGATGCTGCTGGGACAGAGCAGCCCGGAGATGACCGCCTTTGTGACGGGCGATGCGGACGGCATCCCGTTCCGGCTGGCCAAACGCGAACTGGTGCGCGAAGTGCAGCGGCAATATCCCGAAGGCGCCGGGATGGCGCTGGATCTGACCGGGTATATCAGGTTTTCCGCCAATGGCGTGGTGATCGAGGATGTCGGCGCGAATCTGGGCTTTGCGGGCACGGATGCCTCTTATGTCGTCCGGTTGCAGGATACGCCGGTGTGCGAAGAGACCCAGAACGAGGATGTGCGCCAATGCACGATGCGCGTCGAGACCGAGGTCTTTGCCTATAACCGCGCCACCGGATCGAATCAGACCAAAATTGCGCAGATTGCCAATGTCGCGGCCTCGGGCCGGCAGCGCGGCGAGATCGAGGCGCTCTTCGTGCGCCAGGACGACGGGTGGCGGATGATCGTCACCGAAGAGACCGCGCGGTTTCTGTCCGGCATCGACCGCAAGAACGAATGGGTCGTGCGCACCTCGGATGGCCGGACCCTGACCGGCGCGCCGGCGGCATCTTGCATCGCGGACCCGATGAATTGTTGAGACGGGTCGAGGCGCGACCATTCCGCCCGGAAACACGTGGGAATCGCTCTGGATAAATCGCGCCCTCTGTCCTATGCACAGAGGATCTCAACCAAGGTGATCTTGCCATGAACGATCTTTTCAATTCCTTCATGACCGGCCCCGACGAGAAAGGCCGGTTCGGGCAATTCGGCGGGCGTTTCGTGTCGGAAACCCTGATGCCGCTCATCCTCGAACTGGAAGAGCAGTACGAAAATGCCAAGACCGATCAGTCGTTCTGGGACGAGATGGATTTCCTTTGGAAACATTACGTCGGGCGGCCCAGCCCGCTTTACCACGCCGAGGGGCTGACCGCGCATCTGGGCGGCGCCAAGATCTATATGAAGCGCGACGAGCTAAACCATACCGGCGCGCACAAGATCAACAACGTGCTGGGGCAGATCCTGCTGGCGCGGCGCATGGGCAAGACGCGCATCATAGCTGAGACCGGCGCGGGCCAGCACGGCGTGGCCACGGCGACGGTCTGCGCCAAGTTCGGCCTCAAATGCATCGTCTATATGGGCGCGCATGACGTGGAGCGGCAAAAGCCCAACGTCTTCCGGATGAAGCTTCTGGGGGCCGAGGTGGTGCCGGTGACATCCGGGCGCGGCACGCTCAAGGACGCGATGAACGACGCGCTGCGCGACTGGGTCACCAATGTGCGCGACACGTTTTACTGCATCGGCACGGTGGCCGGTCCGCACCCCTATCCGGCTATGGTGCGCGATTTCCAGTCGATCATCGGTAAGGAAACCAAGGAACAGATGATGGAGGCCGAGGGCCGCCTGCCCGACACGATCATCGCCGCTATCGGCGGCGGGTCGAACGCGATGGGCCTCTTCTATCCGTTCCTCGACGACAAGGATGTGAACATCATCGGGGTTGAGGCCGGCGGCAAGGGCGTGAACCAGAAGATGGAGCATTGCGCGTCGCTGACCGGTGGGCGCCCGGGTGTGCTGCACGGCAACCGGACCTATCTGCTTCAAGACGACGATGGTCAGATCCTCGAAGGCTATTCGATCTCCGCGGGCCTTGATTATCCGGGCATCGGCCCTGAGCACAGCTGGCTGCACGAGATCGGTCGCGCGAAATACGTGGCGATCACCGACAAGGAGGCTCTGGAGGCGTTCAAGCTTTGCTGTGAATGCGAGGGGATCATTCCCGCGCTGGAGCCGAGCCACGCGCTCGCCCACGTGATGAAGATCGCGCCCGAGTTGCCCGCCGATCATATCCTGTGCATGAACATGTGCGGCAGGGGCGACAAGGACATCTATACCGTCGCACGGCATCTCGGCTTCGAGATGGGCGACGACGACTGAGCGCCGGGCCCCGTAGGCCGTGCTTCAGCGCGACCCGCGGTCCGTTTATGCCCGGGGCACAGGCCGGGCAATGCGCCACGCGGGGCTCAGCCCGGTTTGTCGGTGGCGTGCTCTTCCAGAACGAAGATCGGCACGATATCGAGCGCGCGTTCATGCGTCGCCGCCAGTCGTACCCGGGGCGCACAGCCTTCGTCATGGGCCTGCAGGAAGCGAGCCGCGCAGAGGCACCATTGATCGCCCGGTTTGAGCCCTTCGAAGCCGAACTCTGGCCGGGGCGTCGACAGGTCGTTGCCCACGTATTTCGAATAGGCGAGGAATTCCTCGGTCATGGTCGCGCAAACGGTGTGGCTTCCGCGGTCTTCCATGCAGGTGTTGCAATGCCCGTCCCGGAAAAACCCGGTCACCGGATCGCTGCCGCATAGCGCCAGTTCGCCGCCCAGTACATTGACGGATGGGTCTTTTTCCATGGGGTCGCCTTTCTGCTTCAGGTTTCGTGCAGGACGGTCTCGAAGCCTTCGAATTGCGGCGGCCCCATCAGCGCATCCTGCGTCTTGGACTTGCCCGCGTCCTTGTGCGCGTCACGAAAATTCTGCGACTTCGTCCAGGCCTCGAAATCGGCCTTGGACGCCCAGACCACGTGGCTGGAATACAGCCGGTAGCCGTCGCCCGCCGGCCCCTTGAGCAGGCGAAACTCCTGAAAGCCGGGGGTCTGCTGCAGCTTACTTTCGCGGCTGCGCCACATCTCCTCGAAATCGGTTTCATGGCCCGGGCGGACCTGAAAGCGGTTCATCGCGATATAGCTCATGGTCTCTCCAACTTGTCTGACCGCATCCTGCCCGGCCCGGACCGTCCCGGCAAGCCGGTCAAAGCGCCGCGGCGATCTGCCGAAAGACGGCGATGTTGGCCTCGTGCACGCCGTCCTCTCGGAAGGCGCGGTCGGCGCCGGTGGTGACGATCACGACGTCGCGGGCCGGATCGATGTAGATATACTGCCCATAGATGCCGCGCGCGAGGAACACGTCGCCCGGGCCATCCTTGGGGATCCACCATTGATAGCCGTAGCGGATCTTGCCCGGCGGCGTGGGCGCGCTTGGCGCGGTCGAGGCGCGGACCCAGTCGGGCGGCACGATCTGTTGGCCCGCGTAGCGACCGCCCTGCGCGAACATCAGGCCAAAGCGGGCATAGTCGCGCGTGGTCAGGTTGAGACCGCCAAGGGCAAAGGCCACGCCTTCGCCATCCGTGATGTAATAGGGCTCTGCCTCGAGCCCGAGCGGCGCGATGACCTTCTCAGACAGAAGCGACGGCAGATCGCGCCCGGTCGCGGCCCGCACGACCATGCCCAGCACATGCGTGTCGATCGACACGTAGTGCCAATGCTCGCCCGGTGGCGCCACCCGTTCGGCCAGACCCGCCGCGAAGCCGTCCATCGTGCCCCCGAGGGCCAGCACGCGGCCCATGCGGTTGATATCGGAATCATAGTCCAGGTAATCCTCGTCGAACTCGATGCCGCTGGTCATCTGCAGCACCTGCCGGATGGTCACGCCGTCATAGGCGGATCCCTGAAGACGCGGCACGTAGTCGGTGACGGGATCGTCCAGAGACGTGATCGCACCCTCGGCTTCAATGATTCCGAAGAGCGCGGACAAAAAGGATTTGGCAATCGACCAGCCGATGCGCCGGTCGTCGGGATTGGTACCGAGGTGATAGCTTTCGTGCACGATCCGGCCCTCGTGCAGCACCAGAAGCGAGGTGACGGCACGATCCTCGATCCACGCGGCGACCCCGGGCGGGAGGGTCATGGCCGGCCCCACGGGCAGCGGCGTGACCGGCCCGTCGCCGCGCGGCACAGGCGTGGCATGAAAGAGCGCGCGCATATTCGAGAAGTTGCGCACGATGCGGTCTTCCTCGAAGAGGCTGTTCACGGCCATAAGGCGGGTGATCTCCTCGCGCTTGGCGACGCCCACGACCGCCCCGGCCAGCAGCAGCGCCAAGCACAGGCGCAGGCCCCATTTGACGACGGATTTCATGGCACGGCCTCCTGACGCGGCGGGTTCGGGGCGACCCTAACGGAACTTGTCCATCAGTTTCTGCAGCGGCGTTCGGCTGTCTTCGACCGGGGCAGTTTGGCTGCCCGCAGCAGGGGTTTCGGGCACAGGACTTTGGTCCTTGGCGGCGGGTTTCGGCGTGGATTTGGACGAGCGCGGCGGCGCGGTACGCTGTGATACGGCGTTGAGAAACCTGTCATTTTCGCCTGCCGCTAGGCGTGGCGCACCGTCGGAGATACCCCGCATCAGATCATCGAGCCATTCGGCATCGGCCTTGGCGAAATCCTGCAGCACGTAGCCCGCGACGCGATCCTTGTGGCCCGGATGCCCGATGCCCAGACGCACCCGCCCATAGGTCTCGCCCACATGCTGGTGGATCGAGCGCAGGCCGTTATGGCCGGCATGTCCGCCGCCTTGCTTGACGCGCAGCTTGCCCGGTGCAAGGTCCAGTTCATCGTGAAACACGATGACATCCTCCGGGCCGAGCTTGTAGAAGCGCATCGCCTCGCCGACCGACTGCCCGGAGCGGTTCATGAAGGTTTCGGGCTTGAGCAGCAGGACCTTCTCGCCCGCCAGATTGCCCTCGGCGATCTGGCCCTGAAACTTGGATTTCCACGGGCCAAAACCGTGATCGGCCGCGATCCTGTCGAGCGCCATGAAGCCGATATTGTGCCGGTTCTGCGCGTATTTGGCGCCCGGATTGCCCAGACCCACGAAAAGCAGCATCGCTTTTATCCCCGCTTTGTGCCGCCTTGGGTCTACGCGCCGGGCGGGGCGGAATCAACCGCGGCTGTCGCGAGGGCGTGGCTCATGAAAAAAGCCGCGGCAGGCAGGCCGCGGCTTTGACTTTTCTGCGGGAGAGCGATCTCAGCTCTCGGCGTCGCCCTCGGTGGCCTCGCCACCTTCGGCCTCGCCGTCCTCACCCACGGTCGGGACCTCATCGGCCTCTGTCTCGTCCTCGTCCTCATCCTTGTCGGAGGCCAGAGCCGACGGTGCGGCGACGTTACAGATCGCGAAGTCGCGGTCGGTGATCGTCGGCTTGGCGCCTTCAGGCAGAGCGACCTGGCTGATCGAGATGTTGTCGCCGATGTTTTCCAGGCTGCTGAGATCGACCACGATCGATTCCGGGATATCCCCAGCGGTCACGATCACCTCGATCTCGTTGCGGATCACGGTGAGTACGCCGCCCTTCTTGAGGGCCGGGCAGTCTTCCTCGTTGATGAATTCCACCGGCAGGAAGAGGTTGATCTTGGTCGTGCGACGCAGGCGCATCAGGTCGAAATGCGTGGGCAGGTCCTTGACCACGTCCCGCTGCACGTCACGGCAGATGACGCGGACATCCTCGTGCCCGTCCACCTTGAGGTTGAAGAGCGTCGATTTGAACCGGCCAGCCTTGAGCCGCTTGAGCAAAACGTTGAACGGAATATTGATCGGAAGCGGATCGACGTCGCCCCCGAATACGATCCCCGGAACCATGCCGTTACGGCGTGCCGCACGAGCGGCGCCCTTGCCCGTCCCCGTGCGTTCCTGGGCGTGAAGATCAGGAATTTCTCCAGCCATTTTAAGTCTCCATAAGCTAAGGCGGGGCTCCTCCAAGGCTGTAGCCCCGCGTGAAGCCGCGCGTATAGACCGGATCGCAGGAGTTTGAAAGACGAATCTTGTCGGAAAGGATTAAGAAATCCTGACGGAGCGGCGCGCGACGACCGCGGCTTTTGCCCGGCGGCAGCGGCGGATCGAGGATTTACGCCCGGAACAAGGGGCAGGTTACGCCCAGTCTCCGGTAAAGTCCTTTGGAATCAGCAGGATATCTCGGTCGACCTTGGTCACGTCCTGATGGCCGCAGAACGCCATCGACACATCAAGCTCCTTGTGGATGATCTCGAGCGCCTTGGTCACGCCCTCCTGCCCCATGGCACCGAGCCCGTAGGTGAAGGCGCGCCCGATGTAGCAAGCGTGCGCGCCTAGAGCGAGCGCCTTGAGCACGTCCTGACCCGAGCGGATGCCGCTGTCGAAATGCACCTCGATCTTGTCACCGACGGCATCCACGATCTCTGGCAGCGCGCGGATGGCCGAGAGTGCGCCGTCGAGCTGGCGGCCTCCATGGTTGGAGACGATGATCGCGTCAGCCCCGACATTGAGCGCCTCGCGCGCGTCGCGGGGGTCCATGATCCCTTTGATAATAAGGGGCCCGTCCCACATCTTGCGGAACTCGCGGATACGGTCCCAGTCGAGCGCCTCGTCAAACGCCTCGGCGGTCCAGGAGCTGAGCGAGGAGGGATCGGTCACGCCCTTGGCGTGGCCGACGATATTGCCGAAAAAGCGCCGCTTGGTGCCGAGCATGCCCAGGCCCCACTGCACCTTGGTCATCATGTTGGCGATGGATTTCGCCGTCAGCTTGGGCGGGGCCGATAGGCCGTTCTTGAGATCCTTGTGGCGTTGGCCGAGCACCTGCAGGTCCACGGTGATGATCGCCGCCGAGCAGCCGGCGGCCTTCGCGCGGTCGAAAAGGCGCTGCATGAAATCGCCGTCTTTCAGTGTATAGACCTGAAACCAAAAGGGTTTTTGAGTGTTCTCGGCGACGTCCTCGATCGAGCAGATGGACATCGTGGAGAGGCAGAACGGCACGCCGAATTTCTCGGCCGCGCGGGCCGCCTTGATCTCGCCGTCGGCGCATTGCATGCCGGTCAGGCCCACCGGGGCGAGGCCCACGGGCATGGCCACGTCCTGTCCGATCATGGTGGACTTGGTCGAGCGGCCCGACATATCCACCGCGACCCGCTGGCGGAAGTGTATCTCGCTGAAATCGTTCGTATTCTCGCGGAATGTCTGCTGTGTCCAACTGCCGGTTTCGGCGTAGTCGTAGAACATGCGCGGCACGCGGCGTTCGTAGAGTTTCTTCAGGTCGTCGATGCAGGTGATGACGGGCATGGGCGCGGCCTTGGATCGTGGTCAGGTCTTCGACCCCTAGCCCGATCCCGGGATTTTGTCCATGCGGCCAGCACCCGAACGAGACGGCGTGTTAACGGTGGGCGAATGGGCAAATCTGCGGTATGATTTGCGTACACAGCCCGTACACACTCCGTACACCGGCTTTGAATGGCGCAACTGTTGCGAAGAAGTCTTGCCGTACCGTACCGAAAGCGACCTTTGGTGTCGGCAATCGGCATTTGAGCGGCCACCGCCATCCGCACCATGGCCTTGTCCCGTTCCATGATCCGGAGGCCTCATGACCCTGACTGTCGCCGCGACCCAGATGCGCTGTAGCTGGGATATCGACGAGAACCTCGACAAGGCCGAGCGCCTGATCCGCGAGGCCGCCGGCCTGGGCGCGCAGGTGATCCTGCCGCAGGAAAGCGTGGGCCTGCATTTCTTCGGCTTCATGGACTGGAAGCCTGAGCATTTCGCGCTGGCGCAAACGGTCGACGGCCAGATCGTGACACATATGCGCACGGTGGCGAAAGATCTGGGCGTCGTGATACCGGTCAACTTCTTCGAGAAGGCGAACAACGCCTATTTCAACACCAACGCGGTGATCGACGCGGATGGCACGGTTCTGGGGATCTATCGCAAGACGCATATCCCGGGCGGCCCGCCGGGCTGTTATGAGAAGATCTACACGAGCTATGGCGACACCGGGTTTCAGGTGTTCGAGACGGCGCATGGCAAGATCGGCGCGGCAATCTGCTGGGACCAGTGGTTTCCCGAGGCGGCGCGGATCATGGCGCTTAAGGGCGCGGATGTGCTGCTTTATCCCGCCGCCATCGGGTCGGACTGTCACGATCACTGGGAGACGGTGATGCGCGGCCATGCGGGCGCCAACCTGACGCCGCTCGTGGCAGCCAACCGGGTGGGCCGCGAGGCGGGCGATCTGGGCGAGACGGAGTTCTGGGGGCAGTCCTTTATCGCCGGGCCGCAGGGCGAGATCAGGGCCAAGGCCGATGACCGGTCCGAGATGGTGATCACCGCGAGCTTCGATCTGGAGGCGATCGCCGAGATGCGCGCCGGATGGGGCGTATTCCGCGACCGCCGCCCGGATGCCTACGCGCCGCTTCTGACAATGGATGGCAGCCGCCCGGCGCTGTAGGATGCGCCACTGGTTGCGTCCGCGAAGGGACTTGATCCTGCGCAAGGCGGTTGGGAGGCCAACCGGCAAGACTATCTGCATGAAACGCTTTGCCGACCTGCAGCCGCTGGTTCTCGCCGTTTTTCTTCTGTCGCTGATTCCGGCTGTGGCGCTGGCCAATGTTCCGATCTTTTTCGTCTTCGCCACGGTGCGGGTCACCTTGTGGTGGACCGTGCTTGTGGCCATCGCCATCGAGGCGGTGGTGCTGTGGGCGGTCTTCGACATGCCGGCCCGGCGCGCGGGACTGGCGGCGATCCTTGTCAACATCGGTACGGCGGCGCTGGGATTCGTGATCTATCCCGCCGCTGGCCTTGCGGTTTATCCGCTTCTGGCGCCGGTGGTGAGCGAGGTTTTCGGCGCCGGGGACATTGTGGAAATCGCCGCCTATTGCGTCGCCGCCGCCGTGATCGACACGCCTGTGGAACTGGCGCTTCTGGCCGGTCTGTCGAGAGCGGCGGGGTACGGCCTTCGGTTCGGGTGGCAAAGGGCGGGGGCGTTCTTTCTGGCCAACCTGCTAAGCGCGGCGGTGCTCTTCGCGGCGCTGCAGGTCGAGGTGCGGACAAAGCCCGTGTCCGAGGCTACAAAGCGCATTCTGGCATCAGAAATGGGCGCGCAACTGGCGCTGGCCGACGACGTCTTCGCGGCGCTCCCGGCGCATGTGGACGCAGCCGGGGTCATCGACCCCGACTGGGCGGGCGGGATCGCGGCGCGGGCCCGGGATCTGGGGGTTCTGGAACTGACCGTCGGCACAGGCGCCGACTTTGTCACGATCCTTAGAGCGGAGCTGCCGCCGATCGGCTATGGCCTTGCCTACACATATGAGGAGGACCAACGCTATGGAGACGCCACCGTGACGCGGGGCACGATACGGCGGCATGAGAACCGCGACCCGGTCGGCGGAGAGGTGCGCGAGGTCGTGCATTACCAGAAAGTCGGCGGTTGCGGCGCCTTTGAGTGCTTCCTGCGCGCGGTTCTGCCCTGGCCGGGGCCGGGTTCGGTATCGCCGGAATGACTCAGGCGGAATGCGCGCCCTCGGCCAGGCCGCGCACGAACTCGAGCACGGCCTCCGGGCGTTCGCCTTCGCCGAGCTTGGCCACGATGGCCGAGCCCACGACCGCGCCATCGGCGACGGAGGCGATTTCGCGGCTGGTTTCGGGCGTCCGGATGCCGAAGCCCACGACGATTGGCAGGTCGGTCTGGCTTTTGATGCGGGCGACCTCCGGGGCGACCTCGGCGGCCTCGGCCGCGGCGGCGCCGGTGATGCCGGTGATCGAGACGTAATAGACGAAGCCCGACGTGTTCGAGAGAACCTTGGGCAGACGCTTGTCGTCGGTGGTGGGGGTGGCCAGCCGGATGAAGTTGAGCCCGGCCTTCTGCGCGGGCACGCAAAGCTCGTCGTCCTCCTCGGGGGGAAGATCGACCACGATCAGCCCGTCGATGCCGGCGGCCTTGGCATCGATCAGGAACGTGTCGACGCCGCGATTGTAGATCGGGTTGTAATAGCCCATGAGCACGATCGGCGTGGTGTCGTCGGTCTTGCGGAACTCGGTCGCCAGATCGAGCGTCCGCTGAAGCGTCATGCCGGCCTCGAGCGCGCGCTGCCCGGCGAGCTGAATGGTGGGGCCGTCGGCCATCGGATCGGTGAAGGGCAGGCCCAGTTCGATGATGTCCACGCCCGCGCCGGGCAGTCCCTTGACCACCTCGAGCGAGGTCTCGTAGTCCGGATCACCCGCCATCACATAGGCGACGAAGGCCTTTTTGCCCTCTTTCTTGAGCTTGGCGAAAGTGGCGTCGATGCGTGTCATGTGATCTTCCCGTTCCTGTTGCCCCTCCTTTGCGTCAGGCGGGCGGGAAAATCAATGCTTGTCGCCGCGAAAAGCCGGGCTCCGGGGTGCGCCATGCCAGAGCGTGGCCAGCCGGTCAGTGCTGCTTCCAGATATATGTGTCGTCGAGCGATATCTCTTTGCCCTGGTTATCGTGGGTCTTGCCGAAATAATGGAACTCGCTGTCGGTCTGGACCTTGATCGAGACGGCGATCTCTTCGAGGCCGGGCTCGCCCGTGATCGAGATATGGTCGAGGACCGCGTCGGTCACATCATAGCGGAAGCCGCTTTTTTCGATCGTGCCGTCCGCGGTCGGATTGCCCAGGACGAAAACGAAGGCCTTCTTTGTCTGCAGGAGTTCCAGAAGTTCGGGCAGGTACCGGCAGGACCCCAAGGTGCAATGCAGCACGAGCGGGGGCGAGGCGGCCCCCGCCTGTGCCGGGGCGTCGAAGCTGAGGGAATAGCTGGCGGGACCGCAATCTATCTTTTTCGGCTTTTGATTTTCATTGGTGAAGTTGATCATCAGATGGGGAATACTGGCGGGCGTTCCTGTCATGTTCGTCTCGATATGGCTGGGGCATCGCGGCGGGACATGCCGGATGCTGGGATCAATGCCAGGAGTGTGCGCCAGCCGGCGTCGGGGACAAAGCGAATTATGCAGGCCACGCGCGGTGCGGGTCCACTTGCGTCCGGGGCGGGCTGATCCTAGAAGCGGCGCGAGTCTGGCCAGAGAGGTGCATCATGGGCTTCAAGATGGGAATTGTGGGGCTGCCCAATGTGGGCAAGTCGACGCTCTTCAACGCGCTGACGCGGACCGCCGCGGCGCAGGCGGCGAATTTTCCGTTCTGCACCATCGAACCCAATGTGGGCGAGGTCGCGGTGCCCGACGCGCGGCTCGACAAACTGGCGGCGATCGCCAAGTCGAAGCAGATCGTGCCGACGCGCATGACCTTCGTGGACATTGCGGGCCTCGTGAAGGGGGCCAGCAAGGGTGAGGGGCTGGGCAACCAGTTCCTGGCCAATATCCGCGAGGTCGACGCCATCGCGCATGTGCTGCGCTGTTTCGAGGATGGCGACGTGACCCATGTAGAGGGGCGCGTGAACCCGGTCGAGGATGCCGAGGTGATCGAGACCGAGCTGATGCTCGCCGATCTGGAAAGCATCGAGAAGCGGCGCGCGGGGCTGGTGCGCAAGCTGAAGGGCAATGACAAAGAGGCCGTGCAGGCCGACCGTCTTCTGGCCGCGGCGCAGGCGATGCTGGAAGAGGGCAAGCCCGCGCGGCTGGTCGAGGTGGATGCCGAGGACGCCAAAGCATGGAAGGGTCTGCAGCTTCTGACCACGAAGCCGATCCTTTACGTTTGCAATGTGGACGAGGCGAGCGCCGCCACCGGCAACGCCCATTCAGCAGCGGTCGAGGCCATGGCCGCCGAGCAGGGCGCGGCAAGCGTGATCATCTCGGCCCAGATCGAGGAAGAAATCAGCCAGCTCGACGCGGACGAAGCCGCGATGTTCCTGGAGGAGATGGGGCTGGAGGAAGCCGGGCTCGACCGGCTCATTCGCGCAGGCTATGACCTTTTGCATCTGGAGACGTATTTCACCGTCGGCCCCAAGGAGGCGCGCGCCTGGACCATCCGCACCGGCACCGCCGCGCCGCAGGCGGCGGGCGTCATCCACGGCGATTTCGAAAAGGGATTTATCCGGGCCGAAACCATCGCCTATGACGATTTCGTCTCGCTCGGGGGTGAGCAAGCGGCGAAGGAAGCGGGCAAGATGCGCGCGGAGGGCAAGAGCTATGTCGTCAAGGATGGCGACGTGCTGCATTTCCTTTTCAACACCTGAGAGGTTTTAGCAGGCACCTCGGCGATTGCGTGACTACTCTCGCACTGCGCTTGCGCAGCCTGTCACAAGACCGGACGCATATGTCGAGCCGTCGACATCCGACAAGCGGTTGATACGCTCATCCCTTGGCTTGGGAGCAACGAATTACCGTCGGCTTTGCGGACGTAGCTGCCGTTCGCTTTGAAAAGTTGAATGGCAGCGTTGCCCTTGTTCTTCCTACTTCGGTGGTCCTGCTGCAAAGAACAGGTATAGCGATTTGACTCCGGAAGTGACACGTCCGCTTTGGGCTAGTTCTGTCGTCTTCTGGTAGCCAACCCAGAAAGCAACAAGGCTGTATACCTGTGCCTGCAAAGCCGAATGGCTGCTTTTGACCGATGGGCTGACGACCCTCGCCGAGACGGTGTTCTGCCCGCGCCTGATCCTGCAAAATAGGTTCGCTCTGACGCGAGCCGCCTCCTTTTCAGATTGCCGCCAAAGACAGGAATTCCCATTTCAAAGAGACGCCTGGTCGATGCAAAAAAACGGCGAACCCTAAGGCCGCCGTTTCTGTATCTTGTTAAGCGGTTGATCGAAGATTCACGCGGCCTTGCGGCGGCGCTTGACTGCGACCAGGCCACCCAGCGCGCTGATCAACAGGAACCCGGCTGCCGGAATCGGCACAGGAGTTGGCAAGCCTGTAATCGTTTTGCCGTTGAGCGCGGCACGAAGCGCGGCCTGGGTCAGCGCCCCTTCGAAGTAACGCAGCTCCATGTTTACGTCGCCACCAAAGCCAGCGTCGACGTTGAAGAACGACGAGCCTGGACCGCGCAACCCTTCGAACCGGCCGACTTCAACGCCGTTGAGAAGCATCGAGAATCCGTCATCGCTGAAGACTTCGAAGTTGTTGATGCCCGCTCCGAGGCGGATGGTGCCCGTCAGGACAATCACCGAGCCCAGCATGTCGATCGAAGCGGCAGAGGCAGGGCTGAGCGAGGCAGCGTCTGCCCCGAGGAACGTCCCCAAGTCGCTTAAAATGTAAGGCGAGGGCCCACCGTAGTCGATACCAGTCGATTTGAACGTGGCGGTTGGGGTCGGGTTTCCAGCCAGGAACGTGTCGGCCAGTGTCATGGTGTTTGTCAGCGGCGAACCACCACCTTGATTGCCGCCTGTGTTGTAGAACGCTCCGTGCAAGGTCGCGGCATAGGCTCCGCTCGCCAGGCTCATGCCCGCAGCTGTTATGAAAGCGATTAAAGTCTTCATTCTTCAAAGTCCCCCGATATTTAGATCTCACGAGCGTAAAATACTCTGAACGCAATTTAACTACCTTAACCATCTACGAAAAATTTGCATAGTTTTTTGCACTGGTCGGTCGAGCGGTAGGAGTCGCCAGCAAATCTCAAATTTCCGTTTGAGCGAAGTCTCCAACCAGCCAAACGTCAACCTCCTCCGCCCGCTTGCCGTTCAAGTTTGAATTTTGCTGTCTGCGAAACAAAGGGCTGTAATGTGCGAGTGCGCATGCCGCAACGGTCCTCCCTCCTTTCGGTGAACCACGGGACTTTGCAAAGGCCGCCATCCGCGCTTTGCTGCTCCTCGTGGCCGGCGCAGCATAGGTCAGTAAGGGCTCGAAGCTGCCGTTCGCTGACAAGTATCCTAGTGGCCGCTATGGCCTCGGAGCGGCCATGATCCTCACGCACCCCGTTGTTTTGGTTGCGGACGTGCACCGCGAAAAACGAGAGCAGGCAGGTGTCTCACCCGTCTGGACTTGTACGCCGCTTCATCTCCGGGGGAACGATGAGTTGATCCGTCGCGTTGGTAGGCCATGACAACGATTTTAAACGATTCCGCCCGCGCCTTTTTGGTCCTTTCGCTTGCACTTCTGGCTCTTGCCGGGTGCGAGACAACCGAAGGTTTCGTGCAGGATGTCGAGAATACGACCTCGGCGGTTTACGAGAGCGTGGACTGAGCGCCTCCCCCCTGCCCCAACAGGAGAGTTTCCCATGACCCATCGTTTCTGGCTTTCCCTTGCCTTTCTGGGCAGTATGACCGCCCTGCAGGCCTGCGCACCGGCCATTGGCGCCGGGGCCGTTGTGGCCGCGGACCAGATCATCGAAGAGGAAGAGGGCGGCGACGGGATCTTTTAAGGTCCGCAGACGCGCTGCTGTCTCATCCTCGCAGACCATCGCGAGGTACATATGTTATCCCCTTTCTGGAAGCTGTCGGTCGCGGGCTTCGCGGCGACAGCGATCACCTATGGGCCGGCCCGCATGGGGTTCGGCCTTTTCCTTTCGGAGTTTCGCGGCACGTTCGAGATGTCGACGCGCGCCGCCGGGCAATTTTCGAGCTTGGGCTTTTTCGGCATGCTCGTCGGCCTTTTCGCGGCCTACTGGCTGACCGCGCGGCGCGGGCCGCGCTTGCCGGTGGCGCTGGGGCTGGTGTCGGCCACTTTGGGCCTCGCCCTGGTGTCGCGGGCAGAGACGCTCTGGATGCTCTACATCGGCGTCTTCTTTTCGATGAGCAGCGCCGGCTTTGCCTGGACGCCGTTCAACAACGCGGTCAACCAGCTCATCCATGACGAGGACCGGCCCACCGCTCTGTCGCTCATCAGCACGGGGACGAGCGTGGGCATTGCGACCGCCGGTCTGGTGGCGCTGATGGCAGACACGACGGGGTTTTCGTGGCGTGCAGGCTGGGTCGTCTTTGCCGGCCTGGGCGCGCTGGCGCTGGTTATCGCGGCGCCGTCGCTGCGCGACGTGGCCGGGCGGCCCGGGCCGGGATCAAAAAGCCCGTGGAGCGCGCTGGCGCGGCCCTCGGCGCTGCCGCTTTATGGCGTGGCACTGTCCTTTGGTCTGACGACGGCGGTTTTTCTGTCCTTTGCCGCCGACCGGATCGAGCAGGCCGGGGGTCTGGCCGGCATGCCCGGTGGCACCACGCCCGCGCTGGTGTTCATGACGTTCGGACTGGTTGGTCTCAGCGGGCTGGCGACGAGCCATCTCAAGGCGCGGCTGGGTCTGGTGAACCTCATCCGGGCGCTGATGCTGGCCTCGGCCCTCTCGATGACACTGGTGGCGGTGGCGCCGACGGCGTGGGGGGCCGTGATCCTGGCCGCAGGGCTGCAGGGCACGTTCGTGATGATGATGAGCGCAATCCTGGCGTTTTGGTCGGACCGGCTCTTCCCCGATCTGCCGTCACTGAGCTTTACCGTGGCGCTGATGGCCGTGGGCGTCGGCTCGGTGCTGGGGCCGATCCTCGCCGGTGAGGTTTCGACGCAGCTCGGCGGTGAGATCATGTTCCTCTGCGCGGCCTATGTGTCGGCGATGACGGCAGCCGCTCTGAGCCCGGATCGCGTGCAGGAGCGCCCGTCGCGGACCGTCGCCGCCTAGCCGTTCCAGCGCACGGCGCCGAGATCGGCGATGTCGTAACCCGGCATCGCCTTGGCCTTGGCGGCGAAGGCGGGTGAGTGGCAAAAGGCGAGGAAAGCCTGCATCGGCGGGTCGAAATAGGCCTTGCGGTCAACGAGCAGGTCAAAGCGTTCTTCGATGACCGGGACGAAGCCAAGGCTGAATTGCCGGGCCAAGGGTTCGAGCCCGAAGGTCGCCGCCGCCGTACCCGAGGCGACGGCGAGGACCGCATCCATCTCGCTGCGCGTCGTTTCCGCGACCGGAATATCGCCCGGTTTGAGCCCCGCAGCATCCAGCAGATCGCCCCAAAGTCGCTCGGTCCCGGATTCGGCCTGACGTGCGGCGAAGGCGTGGCCGATCAAATCGGCGGGTTTGCCGATCTTGCCCACCAGATCGGGGGCGAGGACCAGCCCCCGTTGGCGACGCGCGAAGCCGATGAGCGCCACGTCGCGGCCTGAGAAAAGTTTCGACACGCGGGGGATGTTCCATTCGTCCGTGTCCGCATCGTGAATATGCACCCCCGCCGCGATGCCCGCCCCCGAGCGAAAGCGCGACAGGCCATCGAGACTTCCGTCTAGATAGGTGGCGAGGCCACATTGCGACTGGCGCAGGGCCCAGTCGAGAACGGGATCGTGACTGCCCAGAAATACCGCGGGGCGGTCCGGCCCGGGCGTGGTGGTGCCGCTGCTGGCGCCCGCGATCCAGTCGCGAATCTCGGCTTCGGGGAAAAGAAGCTTGCCGGTGGCGCGAGAGCACGGGACCTCACCCGAGGCGGCAAGGTCATAGACCTTCCGCTCCTTGATGCGCAGGAGCGCGGCCAGTTCCTTGACGGTGAGGAATTCGGGCGAGGTGTCGGTCATCGGGTATCAGTCCCCCGCATTGGGGAAGAAGAGCTGTTCGCCGCCCAGGGTATAGCCGGCGATGGCCCCCTGCCCCGCGTCGGACAAAAGCCAGTCTATAAAGCTCTGGCCCGCCTCGGCCTTGACGTTCGCGCAGACCTCGGGGTTCACGAGGATGATGCCGTACTGGTTGAACATGTCCGCGTCGCCCTGCACGAGGATCTCGAAATCGCCCTTGTTGGCAAAGCTGAGCCATGTGGCGCGGTCGGTCATGGCGTAGGCGGCCATGCCCTGGGCCGCGTTGAGCGTGGCACCCATGCCCGAGCCGGTTTCGCGGTACCAGCCGCCCGAGGCCCCGGTCGGGTCGATGCCGGTCTCGGCCCAAAGCGCGCGCTCTTTCTTATGCGTACCGGACTCGTCGCCGCGCGAGGCGAAGAGCGCCTTGGTCTCGGCGATTTTCGTCAGTGCGCCCTGCACATCCTCCATGCCTTTGACCCCTGCCGGATCGGCCCCGGGGCCGACGATGATGAAGTCGTTATACATCAGGTCGGCGCGCGCCACGCCGCGCCCGTCGGCGACGAACTTCTCCTCCGCCGGTTTGGCGTGCACCAGAAGCACGTCGCCGTCGCAGTTGCGCGCGTTCTTGATGGCCTGCCCCGTGCCCACGGCAACCACGTTGACGGTGATCCCTGTCTCATCGGTGAAGATCGGCAGGATGTGATCGTAGAGCCCGGAATTGGCGGTGGAGGTCGTGGACTGCACGAGGATCCGTTCGGCCGCGGCGGGCATTGCGAGGGCCAAGGCGGTGAGTGTCGTCAGGACGGGTCTGAGCATCCGATGTCCTTCTTTCTGTCAGATCAGCAGGCGGCCCTGCAGATAGGCCTGTGCGGCCTCGCTGCGGGGGGCGTCGAAAAAACGGGCGGCGGGGCTGTATTCGGCGAGCTGCCCGGCATGGAGAAACACAACGTCATCGGCAAGGCGGCGGGCCTGTCCGATATCGTGAGTCACGAAGACGATCTTGGTGCCCTGCGCGGCCGTGTCTGCGACGATGCGCTCGATCATCAGGACCGAGGCCGGGTCGAGGCTGGCCGTGGGCTCATCGAGAAGGAGCGCCTCGGGCTCGGTCACCAGAGCGCGGGCCAGCGCGAGGCGCTGTTGCTGGCCGCCAGAGAGGCGGCGGGCGGGGTGGTGGGCCTCGTCGCTCAGGCCGACGCGCGCGAGAGCGGCGTCGCGCTTGGCGGGGTCGGATCGGCCCCGCGCGCGCAGGATGAAATCCACGTTGGCCGCAACCGAGCGGCGCAACAGCACTGGGTTCTGAAAGACAAGCGACTGGCGCCGGGTGAGCGCGGGGCTGAGCAAGGCGCCGCCCCAGCTGATCTGGCCCGCTGTTGGCGTGGCAAGGCCATGGACGAGGCGCAGGAAAAGGCTTTTGCCCGCGCCGTTGGGGCCCATGATGACGGTCACGCCTGCAGGCTTCAGCGACAGGGAAATCGCGTCGAGCAGGCGGCGCGCGCCCGCGCGATGCGACAGATCGCGGACCCGCAGGCTCATGCCCGGCGCGTGGGTGAGGGCGCTATCGGTCATGTCACGCATGGGCCTGCCGCGCCGCGGTGGCGCGCACCCCGTGGACGGCCGCGTTGACCCCCAGCGCCAGCACCATGAGCACCACGCCCAGCGCCATGGCCAGGGCCAGTTCCCCGCGCGAGGTCTCGAGCGCGATGGCGGTTGTCATGACGCGCGTCAGATGATCGATATTGCCGCCCACGATCATCACCGCGCCAACCTCGGCCACGGCGCGGCCGAACCCCGCCAGGGCGACGGTCAGCAGCGAATAGCGCGCGTCCCAGATGAGCGCCCGCATGGTCTGGGCGCGGGTCAGCGCGAAAGAGCGGAACTGGTCGGCATACTCAAGGTGGAGGTCTTCGAGCACCTGCCGCGAGAGCGCCGCGACGATGGGGGTGATGAGGATCGTCTGCGCGATGATCATGGCGGCGGGGGTGTAGAGGAGACCGAGAAAGCCCAAAGGGCCGGCGCGGGAGAGATGCAGGTAAACGATGAGGCCCACGACGACGGGCGGCAGGCCCATGAGCGCGTTGAGGAACGTGAGCGCCACGCCGCGCCCGGGAAAACGGGTGATGGCGAGAAAGGCGCCAAGAGGCAGGCCGATGAGACAGGCGAGAAGAACCGCGCTGAGGCTGACGCGCAGGGAGAGCGCGACGATCTCGATCAGGTCCGAATCGAAGGTGAGGACGAGCGTGAGAGCGAGAGAGACAGCCTCGGAAAGGTCGGACATCTTGCGTTACTTTGCATTATTTCCCAGTTTCGTGAGTTATGCGGAAATTTTGCAAGGCGCGCAAGGGCGTCAGGACGGACCGGCGCGGCGCGCCTCGATTCCTGCGATCTGGGAATCGGCCTGGGCGAAGTACTGCGTCGCGCCCGCCTTCGTGAACACCGCTTCGGCGGCCTCAACATTGGCCATGGCGCGGTCGAGATGGCCCGGGTTCTTCGTCAGATCGAAAAATGCGAGATCGACGTAGCAGAGTCCACCTTGAACCTTGGCCCAATCGAGCGGCATCCGCTCGCGAGTGTAAACCTGCAAGGCCGCAAGATAGGCTTTAATCGCCGCCTCCAGCCACGTAATGTCGTTCTCACGCTCCCCGAGGATCCGCAGCGCCACGCTTCGGCTCATATGGGTCAAGGCCCAGTCCAAAGGTGTTCGATCGCGGGTAAGCTCCTGCAAGGCATGCTCAAAGGCCGCCACAGCCGCCCTCAGCCGGGCAGTGCCAGCCTCCCGTGCGCCAAGAGTTTGAAGCGCGGTCCCTAGGTTGATTTGCGCTCCAGCCCAGTCCAGCGGTGCTCGCTCACGAGTGATTACTTGCAGGCAATTCTCGAAGCATCCGATCGCTTGCTTCAGTGTTAAGCTGTCGAACTCTCGCTCAGCGAGAGACCGAAGCGTACCCCCTAGATTCATTTGCGTGCTCGCCCAGTCCAAAGGAGCGCGCTCACGAGTTTGCACTTGCAACGCGTTTTCGTGGGCTTCAATAGCTGCCCTTAGCCGGGAGGTATCAGCCTCCCTTATTCCGAGAGCTTGAAGAGCGTTCCCCAAATTCGTCTGTGCGTTCGCCCAGTCCAGAGGCGCGCGATCGCGCGTCCGCTCCTGCAAAGCAAGCTCGAAGGCTGCAACCGCTGCTTCGAGTCGGACATTGTCGGCATCCCGCTGACCGAGGATACTGAGCGCAATGCCAAGGTTCATCTTCACCTTGACCCAGTCCAGTGGCGAACGGTCGCGCGTCAGCTCCAACAAAGCGTTTCTATGAGCCGCGACAGCTGCCTCGAGGCGCGCAGGATTGGCCCCTCGTTTTCCTAATATCGCCAGCGATATGCCGAGGTCATTCAGAAGCGCACCACGTTGCTCCCGCGTTTCGGCGCGTTCGTGAAGAATTCGGGCTAAGTCGACGGCAAGTTCCAGTGGCTGCTTTAGTCCTCGATCATGGCCCTTCTCATATTAAGCAAAGAACAGCATTCTCAGATCTTCCAGAGCCGCTTTCCCGCCTGCCTCCAGATCCGCCTTGCGGATCAGCAGATCAGCGGCGCGGGCAGTGTTGTCGTCGAGCAGCGCGGCCTCGATACCGCTGTCGAGTAGGCGGATCTTGCGTGCGGTATGCGCGGCGTCCTCCTCGGCCAGCGCGGCGTCGATTTCCTCGCCCGCAAGGGCATAGTCGCCCTCGCGCGCCAGTTCAGCCATGCGGGCGAGGACTTGATCCACGAAGCCGCCCTAGTTCGAGGTGACCTGCCCCTCGCGCTGCAACCGCACGGCGATGTACATCGCGTTCTGGAGTTCGCGCCACGCCGCCGCCAGATCATCGGTGTCCTGAGCCACGCGTTGCGCCAGCCGGATGATGGCGCGTTCGGTGATGCCTTCTTCGCGCATTCGCTTGCCACCTTCGGAATCATCGGTGCGTGCGAGGAGTTCCTGAAGCATGGCTTCTTGGCGCGAGGCGGGTTGCAGGGCTATGGGCAGGATGGCGTGCAGAAGTGCCGCGTAGTCATCCAGCGCGGTTTCAGTGCGATAAGCGCTGTCGCGAGCCTCGTCCCGGATGCGCGCCTGCATGTGGGCGACGATCGGGGCGGGCTGCATGCTGCCCGTCGCGAGGTCGCTATCGGAGGGCAGAAAGGCCGCAAACATCTGGATCAGGATCTTGCGGCGATCCGGGGTCAGGTGGTCCCCTTTCAGGTGCGCGTCGGCCCGTTCGGCAATTTCGAGCGCGCGGACCTTGTCGGGCGTGTCCAGCTTCCTAAAAAGCGCATGGCCCGAGAGCGCCGCCCCGATGGCCGACACCGAGCCGCCGGCCAGGGTGATTTCGGTCGCCGTGGCGACCGCGGCAAGCGTCGCGGCGATATTGCCGGCATGCAGAACCTTTTCCACCATGGACCACCCTTTTCCCGACGCAAGCTTACGCAGGACGGTCGGGCGCGCAACCCTGAGATGCGACCCTGGCAAGTGCAAAACGGCCCTTGTCCTGAGCGCCGTGTCGCATTAGACGGGTCCCCGGAGACGTGGCCGAGTGGTCGAAGGCGCTCCCCTGCTAAGGGAGTAGACGGGAAACCGTCTCGAGGGTTCGAATCCCTTCGTCTCCGCCACAAAACCTATCTTAAATATTGATTTTAAATAATAATTCCTCGCCGATTTCTTGTCGGATACAGTTATGGATACACTTGGTGCAGATGTGAAATTTGGTTCAGCGGTTTCTAGTCATAGAACCACGATTCTGCGCGGTGCAAGCATAACTCTAAAGATGTGGAACGTCCGTCTATCCAATGCATGTCAGAACGCGTATCTGCCTTACGCCCATTAGTTGAAGCTTTGACCCCAGCCCGGGATATACTGGCTGAGGTCATGACGTTCTAAGCGGCTAAGCTCATCTAATTGTTCGGATTTATAAACAGGAATAGTCCTTCCTCGATATGCCACTTCATGGTCTGGATAGTAAGTTTTCAAAAAGCTGAGCATTTCGTCAGATAGTGGATGTTCTAAAGCAAAAACGCCGAAACGCTCTCTAAATAGCCCCCATTGGCGAGCCAATACACCACTCCGCCGCGATCTCGTACAAATCCAGAGCCAGTCCATGCGCATTTTTTCACTGCGTCCCTTGGATTGATAACCCTGCCAAATAGGACGAAAAACGCAGGCACCTATGATGCGAAAACTCTGATCGTGAAAGAGGAAGCCTAAACCCTTTCGCTCAGGACACCCATCATATTCCCATTGAACATGGTTGTAGTTAAATTCGCGCTGGAACAGTTCTGCCCTTAGACGAACCTCTTTTCGCAACCACGGCTCGGACTGATCAGTAATCCAAACTACACTTTGATCGTTTTCAAACGCTTTCTGGAAAGTTGGCGAAGGGTTTGGGTCCAAAGCCTCAAGCAATGGAGCATGTTTTTCTTCATGAAGTTTAATATCATCTTTATCATCATCCACGTAAGCAAAGTTCTTACCGCACAGTTTGCATTTCTTAGGCATTAAGTCCCTTTCGAACTACTTAGAGAAGCTTCTCATAACCACGGCGTATGACGTCAGCCATAAGCCCGCAATCTTCGGAAGATTTGAGTCCTGCGCTCATGCTTTGACCTGTCTTCATATCTCTTATTGCACCACGCGATGAGATTCAGCCACGACGCTAACATGCCGTGCAAATGAAGCAAATCTCGGCACGACGAGCAGCAGTCTCATTTTGTAAGAACAAGACATAGGGCCCTTCAAAGAACCTTTGCATGTGGTTGCAGGTCCGTAGTTTAAGCCATCCTCGCTTGAATATTTTGAGGGAAAACTCAGAGCGCTGGCATTTGACAGAGCAAACTAGAATTTCGACATATGATCAATATTTGGTGTTGCCCTGCACTACATGACACATTATTTTGGGAGTATCAGCCCTGCATGATGCGTGGCTTCCACCTAAAGCACTCGTCTACGAGACGGGTGTGAAACTTTGGAAGCATCATCATGCGACAGAAAGTATCCACCGAACGTCTCTGTGAAATTCAAGTGCTGCCGGACAGCGCGCTTGTACGCGTCAGTGAAATCGCGGCTCTTGAAGACGTCTCCATGTCCACGGCGTGGCGCCGCGTCCGCGACGGCCACTGGCCGGTTGTTCGCGTTGGCGGCACAACCCGCGTGCTCTTAGGCGCTTATCGTCGCAAACAACAGGCATTCGGTGAAGGTGGCTCCAATGACTAAGATGCCACAAAACCCTACCGTGCCTCTCGATGATCCAAAATTCGTCACAGACACCCGTCTCGGCAATGCGCGAGGTGCTCGTGATGTTGAGATACCTGAGGGAAAAAAATCGAACGAGTGGCAACACATCAGCCAGCCTTTGGGCCAAGTTGTCAAAGACGCACTGGAAAACTTCAAAAAAGAAAAGTCGGGGTGATCAATGAAAACGGTCTCCCCCAAAGCTCAAAAAGAAGTAGAGCCACATAGCGTTGAGGCGGAACAGATGATCCTTGGCGCGATTCTGTTGGGTTGCTCATGCGGACCTGTTGAGTCGGCGGGCGGCGCCGACATTTTTTTCGAACCGGTTCATGCGGAAATTTACCGGGTATGCCGCAACTTGGAAAAAGCAGACAAGCTTGTCTCCCCCGTCACGGTCAAAGCCAGCATATCAGAAGAGCTGAAAGAAAGAATGGAGCCGCTTGGTGGTGTCGGCTATCTCGCCAAGTTAGCAGGTTATTCGATCTCTCCATCGCAAATCGGGGAGTATGCCGAGATCGTAGCCGAGGCTTCCGCCAAGCGCCAACTGCTCGAAATCATGCGCGATGCCAAGGACGGGATCGCTGACGGCGACTTGAGCGCATCTGATGTTGCTGCGCAAATGGAAGCCCGTTTTCAGACGCTTACTGCCGCTGAAAGCCGTGTCAAACCCATCTCGATGATGCTGGCCGTTGAAGGCGCCTTGAAGGAAATACATGCCGCGTATAGCGGAGAAGAGCGGCGCTGCGTTATGTCGGGGATTAACTCACTTGATCGGTTTGTGCCCGGGTTCGCACCTGGGGAAATGTGGCTCCTCGGCGGACGTCCCTCGATGGGCAAGACGGCAATCGCACTTTTCATCGGGTTGAATGCCGCGCGTTCTGGGCACCCGGTCGTCATTGCCAGCCTTGAAATGACACCCGAGGCGATGGCGATGCGGGCGCTGTCCGAAGCGACAGGAGGAACTTCTTCTGCCGTATCATACGCAAATCTGCGCTCAGGAAATTTCTCGGAAAAGCAGCGTGACGCCTTGGAGAAGGCCACTCATGAAGTGGCTTATCTGCCCATCACTTTCCTTCCACGCGAGTATCAAGACACGAGCCTCTTGCAGGTCGGTGTCAAACAAGCTCTGCGCCGGATGAATGGGGACAAGCTGCCACTCGTGATCGTCGATTATGCGCAGCTTTTGCGCTCGAAGGCGGCAACGCGCTACGAACAGATCACGGACGTAAGCCTTGCTTTGAAGGGCATGGCCATGGGCTTGATTATTCCGGTCATCGCACTGTCGCAGTTGTCCCGGGCGCTTGAGCAGCGCGATGACAAACGTCCCATGTTGTCAGACTTGAGAGAAAGCGGTCAGCTTGAGCAGGACGCTGATGGCGTCCTCTTCTGCTACCGCGATGAATATTATCTCGAACGGGATGAACCCGATCCAAAAGATCACGAGGCGCACTCAGCCTGGGAAAAAGCTTTGGCCTACCAGCGCAACCGCCTCGAAATCATCATCGCGAAGCAGCGCCAGGGCGCGATTGGGACGGCAAAGCTTCACTTTAATCCCGCGTTAAATCTGATTTGGGAATAAAGACATGAGCCATAAGTTTACATCAAAGGTGTGGGAAGACGAAGATCTTTCGCCGACTGAAAAGCTCGTTCTGGGATCTCTTGCTGATCATGCAAACGATCAGGGCGTCTGTTATCCTTCAATAGCCAGGCTGGCGAGGCGGACTGGATTTTCTGCGAGAACGGTGCAAAAGGCAATCAAAGACCTTCGCGAAGTCGGTAAGCTGCGGGTCGATGAAAATGCTGGCCCCAAAGGCTGTAATCTCTTCACCGTTTATCCGTCTAAGGACAGCAACGCCCCGGCAGATACCCCCCCGAAACAGATGCACCCCGCAGATCCTGCACCCCCGCAGGAAATGCGGGACCCCCCGCAGCTCTTGCACCCTCCCCCCGCAGGAGCTGCACCCGAACCGTCAGGAACCGTCAAGAACCGTCAAAAAGAAGATCACCGTACCGGTGATCCGTGTTTTTCGAACTTCTGGGAACAGTGGCCGCTCAAAAAGCAGGGCAAACAAAAAGCCGTGAAAGCGTTTCAGCGCCTTTCAAAGCCAAACAAGGTTCAGGCTATTGAGCGTGTCTATGAGTGGGCAATCTCCTGGCGAAAAAACAACCCGACAGCCACTGATATTCATCCAGCGACTTTTCTGAATGAGCACCGGTGGCTCGATGAAGACCAGGCTGGCGCCAAGGTAGATCCGCGGATTCCAAAATATTTGGCTCTGGCCCAAGAATGATAATGAAGCCGTCAACGACAAACCCGGAATAGAAGCAGTCAACAGGACCACCTTATGGCAAAGAGCAAGAAGAGCAGCGACAAGAATCCGGCAAACCTTGCACCGTCAGGGCTGACCTGGAAGCGCGATGCTTTTTGTCGCGAATACCTTAAAGATCGAAACGCCACGCAGGCTGCCATCCGCGCAGGATACGCTGAGAAAGCCGCCAAGGAGCAAGGTTACAGACTGCTCACCAATGCTCACATCAAGGCGCAGATCAACAAGTTGGCCCGGGAACGCGCGAGGCAGCTCGAAATCGAAGCCAATGACGTTCTTCTACGCCTATGGGAAAAAGCAACAGCTGACGTGAATGAGCTAGTCCGCGTGGAGCGCCGTTGCTGCCGGTACTGTCACGGTGTCGACCACGAATACCAGTGGAAGACCGCCCGCGAGTTCCGCGAACACTACGACAAGGAAATCCGCCGCCAGTTTGGCACCGACGATCCGGACAAGTTCGTTGAGCTGGGCGTGAAGTTCGATGCAGGCGAGCGCATCCCCGGCATACCCACCGACGCGGGCGGCTATGGGTTCGACCCGACCGCCGATCCTAACCCAGACTGCCCCGAGTGCGCCGGTGAAGGCATCGTGCATGTCGTGGTAGCCGACACCCGTGAGGCCCTCTCACATCCGCTGTATGAGGGCGTGAAGCAGACCAAAGACGGAATTGAGATCAAGATTGCTGACAGGGCCAAGGCTCTCGAACAAGTCGCGCGCCACCTGCAAATGTTCAAGGACGATGTAAAGCTCAATGCATCTGAGGACTTGATCGCTGCTGCAAGAGCCATCAGCGCCGCTTCACCGCCTATAACGCCCCAATATGCTCGAGAGAACGAGCACCGACTGGATGAATTGGATGAGGGTGAGCGCGCTGCGGCAGACTCCCGGTCAGGATCACATGGCTGATTGCCTCGGGCAGACCTCAAGGGTAGGTCAGGACGACATGTCATCAGGAACAGCAAATATGAGCCTCCTCTTTCAAGACCTCGCACTGGGCCAGCTACGCCTTGAAAACCGCATCATCATTGCGCCGATGTGCGAATATTCGGCAGTCGGCGGGAATGCTCAGGATTGGCACATAATCCATCTAGGCAGCCTGGCGCTGTCCGGGGCGGGACTACTAATTCTTGAGGCGACAGCTGTGTCGCCCGAGGGGCGAATTTCTCCGCATGATCTTGGACTCTACTCTGAAGACAATGAGCGCGCGCTCGCCCGGGTTCTGGATTCGGTGCGTAGGTATTCTGACATGCCGATCGCGATCCAGCTGTCGCACGCCGGTCGCAAGGGGTCGAGCCTTGCTCCCTGGGAGGGCGGCGCCCAGATCGCGCCTGATGCGCCGCAGGGGTGGAAAACCGAGGCCCCTTCTGCGGTCCCACATGCCGAGGGCGAGGATGTCCCAATTGCGCTTGATGCCGAAGGTCTGGCGCGCGTTAGGTACGACTTTGTTAAAGCGGCACGGCGTGCCGTGGCTCTGGGACTGGACGGGATCGAACTTCACATGGCGCATGGCTACCTGCTACACCAGTTTCTATCGCCCCTTTCGAACCAAAGAAAAGATGACTACGGGGGAAGCCTGGAGAACAGGATGCGCTTCCCACTCGAGGTTTTCGAGGCCGTGAGAGAGGCTGTGGCCGCCGAAATCCCTGTTTGGGTCCGGGTATCAGCCTCGGACTGGGTACCGGACGGGTGGGACCTGGACGGCACGATCGCGCTCTCTCATGCATTGGAGCAGCGCGGCTGTGCCGCGATCCACGTCTCATCCGGAGGAGTGTCACCGTTGCAGGAGATCACGCTGGAGCCCGGCTACCAGGTCGGGTTCGCCGAACGTGTCAAGGCCGAGATCGGCCTGCCTGTCATCGCGGTCGGGCTGATCACGGAGGCCGCCCAGGCCGAAGAGATCCTGCAGAACGGCCAGGCAGACGCGATCGCCCTAGCGCGTGGCATGCTCTACGATCCACGCTGGCCATGGCACGCTGCGGCCGAACTGGGCGCGCAGGTGACAGCGCCCAAGCAGTACTGGCGGTGCCAGCCCCGAGAGTTCAAAAGCCTGTTTAAGGACATTAAGATTGGGCAGAGGTGAATCGGTCGAAGGGGCACAGTGGCGCTGTCAGAGGAAAATCTTGTCGTAGGGTTTTCAGCGAGGACTTCGGCTGGCTTGCCCGCTCGGGTAGTGTCAGAGGGATGAACTTGCGACCGTTCTGGTCGGCCCCTACCCTTCCTGAATGAGCAAGCCCAACCCGTTCCGCTACTTCCGAACCAGCCGCGAGGTTATCCGCCTGGCGGTGATGATATATGTCAGCTTTCCGCTTTCGCTGCGCAATGTCGAGGACCTCCTGCATGAGCGCGGCATCGACGTGAGCCGCGAGTCTATCCGATTTTGGTGGATGCAGTTTGGCCCGCTTTTCGCCTCTGAGATCCACAACACCAGGACTCAGCGGATGCGTGCATACTCGAACCACCAGTGGCATCTCGACGAGGTTTTCGTGAAGATCGCTGGCTGAACAACCGAATAGAAAACGCGCACCTGCCATTTCGACGAAGAGAGCGAGCCATGTCCAGCTTCAGGCGTATGCGAAGTTTGCAGAAATTCGCCGCCGTCCACTCTTCAATCCACAACTTGTTCGATTCGGAGCGCAGCCTCTACAGCAGACAAAATTTCAAGCGAAACCGAGCCGCTGCTTTGGCCGAGTGGCGCGATCTCTGCATCGAATAAGGGGCAGCCTCACAGTACAAGTAGAGACGAGTTCGAATCCGTCTGACAGCACCCGCGCCCGCGGTCCGCACCGGGTTGTTTTCGAATGGAGACGATGGTATTAATTGAAGCCTAAAACTAACGCGTGGGTGCGCGCGTGTCCTTCGCGGGCATTGGTGATATCGGCGTTTCTTAAACTATATTCAGGGAAAAGATTCATGATCTCCAGAACCTTGTGCGGCGCAGCGGCCGCGATAGCACTGATGGGCGCGGCGTCGTCGGCGTCGGCCACAACCGTCGACTTTGACTCCCTCACCTCCGTAAGCACTGGCAGCGGCACGCCCGCCGCGAGCGCGGTTCTCACCGACGATCTCGCGAACCTCGGCGTCGTCTTCGGCCGCGCGGGCGTCAGTGCCGGCGTGGCGGTGATCAGCTTCCTTAGCGAATACGTCTCGGCCCCGAACGCCATCGCCGGGCTCGAGGCCGACGGCAGCTTCAAGACCTTCGCGGCGTCCGACATCTATTTCAACTTCGTCGATCCGGCGAATTCGAGCGTCGCCGGCACGACCAGTTCGGTGGCCTTCGACCTCGGCGACACCGGGGGCGACGTCGACAACTTTTTGATCAGCGTCTACGACGTGAAGGACAACCTGCTGGAAGCCCGCAACGTCTCCAGCTCCTCGTTCAGCAACCAGGTGTTCGCGCTCGCCGGCATGCATCGGTTCCACATCGATTTCGACGACCTGAGCACCGCGGGCTATTTCCTAGACAACCTGGAATTCGGCAACGTGATTTCCGCCATTCCGGTCCCGGGCGCCCTGCCGCTGATGCTCTCGGGGCTCGCGGGGCTCGGCTTCGTTGGGCGACGCCGCCGCCGCGGCTGAGTCGCGCCTTTTTCGCCCTTGTCATGCGCGCGTCCGGCCGAGGGTCGGGCGAGGGCCTTTTCCTTGTTCCGCGGAGCCGCGTCGGGGCGGTTTCATAGGGATGAGCTTGCGACCTCGGCAACCGCCCCCTACCCTTCCTGAATGAGCAAGCCCAACCCGTTCCGCTACTTCCGAACCAGCCGCAAGGTTATCCGCCTGGCGGTGATGATGTATGTCAGCTTTCCGCTTTCGCTGCGCAATGTCGAGGACCTCCTGCATGAGCGCGGCATCGACGTGAGCCGCGAGTCTATCCGATTTTGGTGGATGCAGTTTGGCCCGCTTTTCGCCTCTGAGATCCACAAGACCAGGACTCAGCGGATGCGTGCATACTCGAACCACCAGTGGCATCTCGACGAGGTTTTCGTGAAGATCGCTGGCTGAACAACCGAATAGAAAACGCGCACCTGCCATTTCGACGAAGAGAGCGAGCCATGTCCAGCTTCAGGCGTATGCGAAGTTTGCAGAAATTCGCCGCCGTTCGCGCCTCCGTTTTCAATCTCTTTATTCAGGAACGCAGCCTCTATTCACGAGCTAATTTCAAACGAAACCGCGCCGCCGCTCTCGCAGAGTGGCGCGGTCTCTGCATGGAATAAAAGGCAGCTACACTGACCTTGACGAGACTGGTTAGAAGCTGTCTGACAACTCATTGTGCCAGCATCGAGCGCGGCCCATCCCGCCAAACCGCTTCCTCCAGTTATAGTATGTCGCATCGCTGATCCCGACACTGCGGCACGCTGAGGCCACATCCGCACCAGAACTCAGCTTCAACTCGATCTCACGCAGCAGTTTCAAGACGTCTTCGTCTGAATGTCGCTTCCTTGCCATGCCAACCCTCCTTCTGCAGTCAGTGTAATGGCCCAGTTTTACGGGGGGAAGGACAGCCTGTCGGATTCAGGACCGAGCGTTCGATCTCTGCTTCCTCCCCTTGCGGACTTTCCAGACTTTTGGACTCCCGTTGCAAGCCGTGGCTTACGGCTCACAAACCGATATGACGGTGACGCAGCATAGTGACCACCGCCCATTCTAGCGCTCCGGCCTTGGCCGGCTAAAAAAAAAGCAAGTATCAGGTGATCGTGCGCTATACTTCCCCCAAAAACTTCAGGGGAGTTTACATCATGGAAGATGCCAAGGCTTTCGAGGCCCTGATCTTTTCAAACAATAACATCAGTCGAAATCCACAGTTGGCGACCTTCGCCATCGCATATCTGGCGGAGATCGAAAAAGGATATTTTCCCGACACAGAGACCACCCAAAGCCTACTGGAGGTTCTCAGTAGCCTTGGGACAGAAGATCAGATCTTAGAAGCTGTGCTTAAGGACATCGTCTCCCTTGTGGCGCCGGATATCGGCGGGAGGGTTTGGTTCGACGTTGACCGCGACGGCCTTCAAGACCCAGACGAGGTCGGCTTGTCAGGTGTGGCGGTCACCCTGACCGGAAGTGGTGCGGACGGTATCCTCGGAACATCTGACGATACAACACAAACTGTCGTTACAGACGAGTCAGGCGATTACCTGTTCGCGGACTTGGACCCAGATCGCGAATATCGCACTGCATTCACTTTGCCTTTCGGCTACGAGTTTACGCTGCGTGATCAGGGTCTTGATGACAATATTGATAGCGAGGTTGATCCGACGACAGGTTTAAGCAGTGTTATCGTGCTTAACTCAGACGCTGACGAGCTCTCTGTTGATGCCGGTTTGATCCTGGCAAACCGTCCTCCGGATATATCAGTTGAGATTGGCGACACGGCAAACGCATTCATTTTTGAAGATGCTGATGGTTTGGCCACAACAGGCTCGCTCACTGTAATTGACGAGGACCAGACCAACGCAGTTTATTTGAAACTCATTTCGCTTGATATCTCCGGGTATACTGGCCCACGTCCGATGACCGATGACGCTCTGTTTTCGATGCTCACGCTCGATCCGATGGGCACGCAACTCAATGCGGACGGGGTGCTGATCGATTCCTCCGAGACGGTGGATCAAATAACCTGGCAGTTTTATTCCGCGGGTGAGAGTTTCGATTTTCTCGGGCTTGGAGAGACCTTGAGACTCGATTACGTTGTGTATGCGATTGACGATAGCGGCATCCCTCCCGACAGCGACGAGCAGATCGTGACGGTGGACATATCCGGCAAGAATTCTGCGCCCGTGATTTCGTTCGATTATGGAGAAGAGACAGATGCTGTTGCCACTGTAACCGTCGATAAAGTTACGGCGTCCGGCAGCCTGATGGTGGCTGACAGTGACATCACAGATACGGTCAATATATCTGTGTCGGGCGTCTCAACGCCCGCGGCGTCCGGAGTACCTGATGCAGGCGTGTTCAAGAGCTACCTGTCGCTCTTGCCGACGATGGTTCTTGGGCCGACCGAAACATACGCCAGTGTGGATTGGAAGTTCTCCGCCGATGCCGATGCTTTCGATTTCCTCAAGGACGGACAGTCTCTGACAATTTCCTACGAGATAACGGCAAGGGATGACAGCGGAGCGCCCAATGACAGCGATGCAAATGTGATTCACGTCACCGTAACCAAGCCTTCTTCGGAACTTTCGTGGTATGCGCGTTTCGATTCTGGCGAGGGAACGGCGTCCGCGGTCCCGGGCACGAGCGACATTATTGTCGGGGGGCAAGCTGGCTGGGTCGGTCTGGACGCTTTCGATCTCGCGGCCCTGAACAGCACCTTGATCGGCTCCACCTCGGACGGCGCCGGAGGCGCGGGCAAGGTTCGACTGGATCGGCTGGAGCTGAACCTCGCCGAGATCGGCCTGGCGTCGGGGGCGCTCGGCGAGGCGCTGCTGGCCGGGACGCATTTCGACGGTGTCGAACTGGTTGGCATCTCGACCGCACCTGACAAAGCTGTCGTGGAAGCCGCAGTTGTTCTCGATTTTGCGCTGGTCTCGGAGAGCCATTACGGCGGAACAGCGGAAGGCCGTGACCAGGGTATCGTGGTCGATTACGGGGCGATCAGCATTGCAACCGGTAACGGTCCCGAGATGAGCTGGAGCCGGATCGAGAACCTGCCCGAGGGTCCGGGAACGGGCAGCCTTTTGGGCGCGGAAGTGACCGGCGCGGTTGCGGTCGGGCAAGGCGGCGGTACTAGCTTCGGCGAGAGCCCGACGGGTAGCGACTTGAGTTATATGCTGCGCCTCGGCAAGGGCGAGTTTATTGAGCTCTCGGGCTTCGACATCGTGCTTGAGAACTCCACGAATGTCGGTTCTTCGACTGGCGGCGGCGGCGATGCCGGCAAGGTGAAAACTTCGCAGATCGACGTCACTCTGGACAGCACCAACCCGGACCTGTCTGGGCTGTTGCGCGATCTTGTGGTGGGAACGCATTTCGACACGATGGAGATCGAAGTCTGGCAAGCTGACGGCGCTAGGGCAAACGGAACGCTTCTGGCCGAACATCTTTTCGATCAGGTTCTCGTGAGCGAAGCCCGACTGGACGAGACGCGGGACGCGCTCGTGTTCGAGACCGGCAGCATCGGCGCAACCTACCTCGACGACACGGCGAAGACGGACTTTGGGTGGAACCGTATCCTCAACACCGTCGAAGCCCCCCCGCCCCCGACACCCGATTGGGATGGCTCGGTCGCGAAGCCTTCTTCGGAACTTTCGTGGTATGCGCGTTTCGATTCTGGCGAGGGAACGGCGTCCGCGGTCCCGGGCACGAGCGACATTATTGTCGGGGGGCAAGCTGGCTGGGTCGGTCTGGACGCTTTCGATCTCGCGGCCCTGAACAGCACCTTGATCGGCTCCACCTCGGACGGCGCCGGAGGCGCGGGCAAGGTTCGACTGGATCGGCTGGAGCTGAACCTCGCCGAGATCGGCCTGGCGTCGGGGGCGCTCGGCGAGGCGCTGCTGGCCGGGACGCATTTCGACGGTGTCGAACTGGTTGGCATCTCGACCGCACCTGACAAAGCTGTCGTGGAAGCCGCAGTTGTTCTCGATTTTGCGCTGGTCTCGGAGAGCCATTACGGCGGAACAGCGGAAGGCCGTGACCAGGGTATCGTGGTCGATTACGGGGCGATCAGCATTGCAACCGGTAACGGTCCCGAGATGAGCTGGAGCCGGATCGAGAACCTGCCCGAGGGTCCGGGAACGGGCAGCCTTTTGGGCGCGGAAGTGACCGGCGCGGTTGCGGTCGGGCAAGGCGGCGGTACTAGCTTCGGCGAGAGCCCGACGGGTAGCGACTTGAGTTATATGCTGCGCCTCGGCAAGGGCGAGTTTATTGAGCTCTCGGGCTTCGACATCGTGCTTGAGAACTCCACGAATGTCGGTTCTTCGACTGGCGGCGGCGGCGATGCCGGCAAGGTGAAAACTTCGCAGATCGACGTCACTCTGGACAGCACCAACCCGGACCTGTCTGGGCTGTTGCGCGATCTTGTGGTGGGAACGCATTTCGACACGATGGAGATCGAAGTCTGGCAAGCTGACGGCGCTAGGGCAAACGGAACGCTTCTGGCCGAACATCTTTTCGATCAGGTTCTCGTGAGCGAAGCCCGACTGGACGAGACGCGGGACGCGCTCGTGTTCGAGACCGGCAGCATCGGCGCAACCTACCTCGACGACACGGCGAAGACGGACTTTGGGTGGAACCGTATCCTCAACACCGTCGAAGCCCCCCCGCCCCCGACACCCGATTGGGATGGTATTATCTAGCGGAAGCTATTTAAATAACCAACGCCTGCTTTTCCGGAAAGCCGCCGAATGGTCTTGTCAGAGGGATGAGCTTGCGACCGTTGTAGTCGCCCCCTACCCTGCCTTAATGAGCAAGCCCAACCCGTTCCGCTACTTTCGAACCAGCCGCGAGATCATCCGTCTGGCGGTGATGATGTATGTGAGATTTCCGCTGTCCCTGCGCAATGTCGAAGATCTCCTGCATGAGCGCGGCATCGACGTGAGCCATGAATCCGTCCGATTTTGGTGGATGCAGTTTGGCCCACTTTTCGCCTCTGAGATCCACAAAGCCAAGACCCAGCGAAATTTCAGCGCAGCAAACACGGCCCATCACCTTCAAGGTATGAATATAGACGTTGAGCCAGCTGGTGCCGCTCTATTGAAGTATCAAAACGCCGATAACTGGCGTCCAGCCCCTTCAAAGAATGATCACAAAAAGCGTCGGCGATATGATCTGGCACTGGCGGCTCAGCCTTCCGGCAGAACTCCTTGATGGAGTTGCGAAAGCCGTGGGTAGTCAACGCAGGATCGAACCTCTTTAAGATTTTCAGCACAGCGTTTTCTGTCAGGTGGCCGGTAGTTGAAGGACTTTCAAACACATACTTGCCGCGTGAGGTGGAGCGGAGCTGGCCAATCTTAGCAAGTAATTCAGAAGGTAACTTTAGGGAATAAGCACGTCCCGACTTCATCCTGCCTTTAGTCGATTTGTCTGTTCGCTCAGGGACTGTCCAAACGCCGGTGGTTTCGTCGATGTGGTCCCACTCAACTCTGACCACGACACCAATCCTATGTGCTGTAACCATAGCGGTAAGGATTGTCAGCTTTGCACTGTCGCTCGCTCCTGTCTGTTGGACCCACCTCCACAGCTCTGGCAGTCTCTCAGCTGGCAGTGTGCCGTGATGCTTCTTTTTGGTGACCCGTTTGGGGAAGTTTGAACGTGGCGGCGTAGGGTTATTCTCGCAGAACTCCTGAACAATTGCGCGCTCGAAGACTTTGTTGATGTGCCCGAGTGCGTGTCCCGCCGTGACGGGCTTATCCTTGAACAAAGGATTCAGGAGATTAAAGACCTCTCGGCGACGTATTTCATTTATCGGGCGCGCACCAATGACAGGACTGATGTGGTGCTCATGGATGGCTCTTGGACGTCGGCGGCTTGGCCCCTCTTGCAGCGTTGGCTCAACGTCCCAAAACCACTCTTCCCACATTTGGTCGTAGGTCGGCACCGAATTTACGCCTCGGTGCTCAAGACCATACAAGACCTTTCCCCGAACGACACCTTCTAGCTCGCTTGCCGTATGTGCGTTGGAGAAGCCGCGTTTCAGCGCCTCATTGCTAAAGCCTTCCTTCTTCAGCCGCTTGGCCACGACAGCTAGCTCGCGGCCAGCGGCGAGGCTCACAGTCGGGTAATCACCTATCTTCAACCATGTGGCGCTGCGAAAGTAGAAAGCTTTAGAACCATTCGGCCAGCCACGAACATACAGGCCATCGCGTCCGCCAGTACTCTTGGCCTCACCAGGGCTTGACGGCTTCCACTTCCGGATCGCGACGTCTGTTGTCAGGGGCTTGTTCACTGAGATACACTTTTATCACATCCAGATACACTTTGAGCGTGACATTCAGTGAAAGCGGTTGCAAGCGCATGATAGTGGAAATCCGAAAAAATGTTTTTTAACAGAATGTTATTTTACTTTCACGCCTTGAAGAAAAGAAGAGTATTGCTCCCTTCGTCTCCGCCACTATATGCTTGTAACTTTGCGTTTTTGCGAAGTTTTACGGCACAGTTGAAAATGCGTTCCCACGCTTATTCCAACACCTGAATGCTCTTTAAAGCGGCTCGTTTCACTCTTCCCGAGTATCGTCGACTGACTCGCCAGTGATCAGTCTGCGCAGCCGGCCGCAGTCAATCCGACCGTAACTGCGCAGGGTGGTCAGAAGATCCGTGTGGCCGAGGTTTTGGGATATGGCGGGCCAGCATGTGACGGAAGGCGTGGTGGCCGAAGGTGGGCAGGCCTGCTGCGGTAAAGGCTGCGTTAACGATCTTGCGGGCGGGCTCGGTGCTCTTCCACGTACGGCGGTCAAATCCATTCGCCTTGAAGCCGGCGTTGATTTTCGGTGCGATGGCGGTCGCAGGGAATAGCGGATCGTCCGGGCCGTAGAGTGCTTCGTCTTCGAGATAGGCGATCCACGCGCGCAGGGCTGTCTCGGCCTCGGGGAAACCTTTGGTAAAGAAGGTTTGCATGGATTTACCGAACTTCGTGGCAACTTCGCGTGGATTCTGAGTTACAGATTTGTCGTTCAGATCGATATGTTTGAGGCGCAGACTGATCAGGGCCGAGACGCGGATTCCTGTCAAGCAAAGCATGCCAAAGAGCGCCTTGTCGCGCATCTCGCGTGGGGTGGTCGCGCGCATCGTCGCCTCACTCGCCCGAAGGGGCCTCGTTACGCTTGAGCCATTCGCGCAGAGCATCGATGGTGATCAGGCGTCGCGTGCCGATCTTGAGGCTTTTCTACTCGCCCTTGCCGATGGCGGCATAGAGCGACGTGCGCCCGATGCCGCACAAGCGCGCCACTTCATTTGGGGAAACGGCCAGCACCTGCATGGCTTGCGAAAACAGTTTGGGCGTATCCGTCATGGCGCACACTCCTTTGCTTGGGTATGGACGGACGATGACGAACGGAGGGCGGTTCAAAACAGCGCCTTGGTTATGAACCAGGTATGGGCCACTGCGCGCATCGGCCAAGTCGCGCGCGATGGTCGAACGCGACGGTGGGGCATGGCAATGGAAACGCGCGGCGTATTCGCTCCGGATCGCACGGATTTCCGCGTACGGGCCGGTTTCTGTGCGCCCGTTCGCGGCGCGATCCGCGATGATCGCCTTGATCAGGTCGGCGTGCCGGGACGTGCGTCCACCCTTGGGCTTGGCAGGAGCGTCGACAAGCTCGGACGAGCCGACCTTGGCCACAAGACAACCTTGCGCCGCATCGAACCCGAACACCTGATCAAGGGGGCGCGGTGGTCATGCGAGGCACTGCCAAGGTGCCACCCGCCATAAGCAAACAGCCCAAATCGTGGGCGCACCTGTCGGCTCAGAACGGTCTCCAGCGAATGCAGGTCTTGCATCGTCTCCAGGCAGGGATGGACATAAACCGCGATGTCAGCAGCGTCAGACCTGACCGTCTCGATGTGCCAAGCCTGTTCGGCAAGGGGGCGCGGCGCGCGTGGCCTACACTCTAGGGCCGACGCGATCTGCGTGGCCAGCACCTTGTAATCCCCTGCAACTGCGATCAGGTCAGGCCGCTCGACCGATACGCGGCCGATGATCTGCGGGTGATCAACCGCCAGCATAAGCAAAACGTCTTTGTTACCCTGCAAGCCCTCCAGGTCGATGCCCTGACCGGCGCAGACTTTCTCGGCGCCTTTCATTCCGTCGCTATCGGCCAGAGTTGTTAAGTGGTCGAGTTCGGCGCGCAGCTTGTCTTGCAAGCGGTCCGGCAGGCCAGACAGAAGCCGTTCAACAGATTGTACAAACGCCTTCCCGCGCCCGTCGCTGATCCAATCAAAGTCCTTTCCTGCTTCGACGTGCGGACCATAAAAGAAAGCCTTAAGTCGCGCGGGCGGCGCTTTGCGCAAAAAACCACTTAGTGAGGCTATTTTTCGTGCCTAACGCTAATGGATTTCCAAATCAGGAGTTCGCACGCGCTACATACAAGTAATGGCGGTTCAATCGCAGACTCCATCTGGGCTGATCTACTGTCAGAAACAGAGCAGCAAGAATGTACGAGAAGTCTTTAGCAATAGGCACTTCGTAAAGCTGCGTGCATCAAAGGTACTGGGTCTATTCCGGCGTGCGCACTTCGTAGATCACATCCACACGCGCCATGACTTGACCGACGAGAACCTCAACTTGCCGAAGCTTCGGAACTGTTTCTACTGGCTTGTGTCGCTTGTTCGTCATTCCCCGCCTTCCAGTTCCTCAACATATCGGTGGACCAATTCAGATGTGGAAACTTGGGACATCAAATCAGATACCCAACAGGCGTAAGTACCGGAAAAAAGACGCACAATCATAGATTGTGGCCGCCAAAGCCTCTACCTCCAAGCCCAAAAAACGTTCTTTTTCGAACAAAATTCTTCAAAGTTTCATCATCGTGATGTCCAAACAATCATTTCATCTAACGACAAGTGTCTACAGACGCAAAGAATGAACGGCACACAAAAATATGAGGCTTAGCTGATGAGCGCTTTAACCGCAGCGCAGGCTGGACGTAGTTGGGAAGTTTTTCAGAACCCAACACACCAAGTCTCAAAACATTTGGAGACCTACACGCGGATAGTTTGCGTGGAAGAAATGTCAGTAAAAATCGGCGTTCTTTATGGCGAAGTGATTACTGATAGTAGTGATTTTGAAGTTGGAGATGTTTTCATCACAAAAGGCATCACACAAATACCAACCCATATTAATTTCAAAGGACCAAATGCTGAAGTCTTTCTTTTGCATAACGCACCAATAGGAGTTCAAAAATTGAAAATGATGAAGAATGAAGATTTGGTTTTCATGTCGAATTTTGGACGAACAACTCACGCATGCTTGCTCACACAAACCAGATCTGAAACAAAAAACAGAGCCTTGAACTTCAAAACATACCTGGCCATAGAAGGGCGACTCGACACGTCTCTGGAATATACGCTTGTCGAAAAATTTTAAATTAATTTGACTCCAATATATTCCAGAAATCGAGCATAGATAATTTTAAAGACATCAGAAATCTTGTGTGTGATTATATCATTATTTGAAAAACTTTTCGTTATTAGTTTAAATTTTTAAATACAAATGATCAAATTATATGCATTCGCCCAGAAAGAACGGCAAATGCAAATATAGCTCCATTTGCCACGGCATGGGCCACAATCGCATCGGTGATGCGGCCCGAACGCCGAAACACCCACGAAAATACCAAGGCCGCGACAAAGGCTTCGGCCCAGCGATCGTGCAACGCCGCGAATGCCGCCGCTGAAAGCAACGCTGCAAAGACGACCCATCCCCGTCCCTCGCGCAAGCGCAGCCTGCCTTCCAGGTAATCCCGGAAGAAAAGCTCTTCGACAATCGGAACAAGCATGATGGTCCCGATCCCGCGCAAGAGGAACCACGCGGCAAGAGACAGTCCAGCCAAGTCGCCATAGGGCTGAACGGATCCGTCCGATGCCGGGATCAGGATCCAAAGCATTCCGATAGCGAGCCCAGCAAGCAGGGCCTCTGGGCTGGGGCGCCAGGGCAATGACCTGTAAATGGGCCAGAACGCCAAAATGATAGCGGTCAAGGCCAAGACCCTGACCGGATAATAGAGGCTCGGGTTCTGCGAGAACGTCGAGAGCAGCAAGGCGCTCAGCATGAAGACAATGAACGGCAGGATCCTCGCCGCGACGGGATCTTTGAAAATCGAACTCCCCGTGGGGGCTTGCCTGAACTCGTGCGTCGTGAAGAACGGCACAAAGCGCGAAAGCCCGATCAGCGCGATGGACAGCGCGGTGAAGGTCAGCCAACCAGCATGAGAGTGGAAGCCACCGACCGCAAGCGACGGGGAAATGTCGGCCCCGATCGCAAGCAGAACGGAAATGCGCGCGACATTGAAGAGCCAGCTGATGCCGAGCCCGAGGGGATACAGCAGCAGCACGTGAGGGAAACGCAGGTCCTTACGGAACAGGATTAGGTAGACGGTCAGAAATACCGTGATCAGCAGAAATCCTTCCACGCCGGAACATTGCGGTCCGACCAGAACGGCGAAATCATTGGCCGAGATCAGCTGAATCGACGGATCGGTCTCAAGCGTGTAGCCGAATACCAGCAACACCGACACGACCGCTGCAAAAGTCCATTCGGTCACCTGCCCCGTATGCCAGAGCGGATAGGACCAGGCGAAAAGCTGCGTGGTGACCTCCGGCAGCACGAGGCCCACGGCGGTCAGGATCCCGAGCAAGAGCCAGGACTTCGACAACAGGTCCCGCCAGCCCCGTGCGGGCGTCACCATCAGGCAAATGCCGACGGCGGCCAAAATCCCCCCGACGGACCACATCAAAGCGGCCATCGTCACGGCAAATGATCCAGCCGCATCAGACACCCAGCTGAAGGGCGCCAGGATCAACGAGAAACCAAGAAGATTGAGCCCCATACCGGGGACGGTTTGCGGCTTTCCGTTGGTGAGAAGCGGACGCAGAAGTGAGGGCCACGCAAGCGCCCCGACCGAAAGCACGGCCAAAACCCCCAGCGCGCGCGGAACGATGTGGCCTGCAAAGGCGCAATACGCCTCGGGCAGAGCATCCCTACAGGTGAATTCGAAGCCTTCGTCGTAAAGGATCCACAAGACGAGCAACTCACCCATCAACACCACGCCCGCCAGGACCCAAGGCCACGGGATCTGGACAGGTTTAGACGATGTCTTGGCTAGGCTCATGAATCACATCAGCTCGGTGCGGATAAGAGATCGATTTTGAATGCTTATCCAGGCAGTGCCTTGAATGGCCACGCGGGCCCCGGCACCCTCGGGCGCGGACCCCACGTGACCATCAGCTTTAACGCGTCGATCAGGACGCGCGGCGACGACGCTCCCACGCCAACAGCACGATGGCTGCAAGCGCAGCCAATGCCGCACCGCCTTCCAGAGCGCTGATCTCTGGGACGCGTACCGGTTTCGGCACCACGCCTTGTGCCATGACCGCACCGGCCATGATGGTGGTCGTCGCGAATGTCGACAGACCGATCAGGTGTTTCTTCATAGTCCACTCCTTTCAGATTCACATCTTAACATGCTCGCGCTCCTCGGTTTGCCTGCCCAATTCGCCAAGGCTTTCGGCGGTGCTCCGGCAGGTTTATTTTTTTGGATCAGCGCGAGGGCCCGCAATTGCGCGTCCCCGCATTGATCCCTGTTTCATTCCCTCATGCACCTACACGAAAGGTGTATCACAATCGCACTCGAAGGCGACGATGTAGGGCTGGCTGTCTTCGAAGCCCGGTGCCGTCGGAACCAGGAAGGCCGCGACGACACTGCCGTCACCCAAGTCGAAGCCGCTGCCGTTGGCCACGGCGTCAGCCACGATTTCGTCGACATTCGCCTGTGTCCCAGCCGGGCCGTCCCCCGGATTTCCGCCCGGACCAAACAGGAAGTCGTCGCCGTTGGTCAACTGCCAGATCGCACCCTGAACTTCGAGGTCGGTGTAGTTGGTCGACGTCCCATCGCCATTGTCCTGCGATGTGAAATCCTGGTTCAGGATGTAGTTGATCAGGTCGATATTGTCGCCAACCTCGGGCAGCAGGCCCAGGGCATCGGCATTCGCCTCGGTCGCCAGTGCGAAACTGCCGCCGATGAACACATCCGCGTCAGTCGGCAGGAAGGCATCGACGCAATACACTTCGTCGATGACCAGACCGTCGAACCGGGCATCCGCGCTGGCCAACGCCACGGTAAAGGCCTCCGAAAAGTCGCCCGGCACCTTGTCGAAGATTTCATACGAGATCGTTGTTGGGATACCGTCGGTGAGCAGCGAATTCGCCGAGCCACAGACCTTCACGTCCACGGTGCTCGTTGCGACGGCCCCGCCGGCATCCGCGACCGTGTAGCTGAAACTGTCGGCATCTTCGCTGCCGAAGGACAGCGCATCGAACGTATCGCCCACACCGGACAGATCATAAACCAGCTGGCCGCCGATCAGCGTGACAACCGCCTGGCTTCCTGAAAGCGTGACAGAGTCGCCTTCGGTGATCGCCACGCCATCGACCGCGACGATGTTCAGCGCCCCGCCTTCCGGATCGATGTCATTTGCGAGCACGTCGATCGTGACGGTCTCGTCCGAGCAAACCGCGGCCTTGTCCGGCGCGGGCTCGGGCGGCTGGTTCGGTATGATCAGACCCGCATCGAGCGTTCCGTTGAACTCGCCCGATGCCAGAGTGACCTGCTGCGTCATGCCACTGGTCGGATCCGCATCGCTGTCCAGAGCGTCGTCGGCGCCTGCATCAGCCACCGTGAACGCAAAGCCGGCAGGTGCGACGAAAGCAACCGAATATGTGCCCGGCGTGAGGTTGTCGAACCGGTAGGCACCGCCATTCGCCGTCGTTGTCGTGGCAATGACAGCACCATTCGCGTCCTTCAACTCGACCGTGACACCATCGACGCCCGGTTCATCGACATCTTGGATTCCATCGCCGTCCAGGTCCTGCCAGACGAAGTCGCCCAGGCTGGCAAACTTGTAAAAGCCCTGATCGTTCGTCGGATCATTTTCGCCCGGATCGAGCGAAATGACGCCCGTGCGGAAATTGCCGGCCTCCGGCGTGCCGTCGCTGTCGACGGCATCGTCGCCGCCTTGGTTCGGCGCACTCGCCGCATCAAAACCGGCAGGTTGCACGAACTCGACGCGGTAATCGCCCGGTGCCAGACCATCAAAGTCGTAAAGACCGTCCGCGTCCGTCGTATCGGTGGCAAGCACTGTACCCGCCGCATCCAGCAATCGGACAAGCGCGCCTGCGATCCCGCTTTCCCCGGGATCCTGAATTCCGTTGGCATTCAGATCCTCGAACACTCGGTCCCCGAGAGAAGCGAGCTTCTCCACGATGCCAGCGTCGAGCGTGCGGTTCTCCTCGCCCGGCGCCAGCGTCACGATCTGGGTCATGCCGTTGGTCGGATCCGCGTCGCTGTCCGCGGCGTCGTCGCCGCCCTGGTTGGCGAGCGTGAACTCGGTCCCCGCCGGCAGGTCGGAGAAGGTCACCTTGTACTCGGTGCCCGGATCGAGGTCCGTGAACAGATACTCGCCGTTGCCGTCGGTCACCAGCACCTTGGTGGTGTCGTCCGGCGTGCCGATGACGCCGTCCGCGCCGCCGCCCGTGAGCGTCACGGTGACCCCCGCCACGCCAGGCTCGCCGACATCCTGTACGCCGTCCCGGTCCGCGTCGAGGAACACCTTGTCGCCCAGAGAGGCCTTCTCGCAGACGCCAGCATCGACGTCGGACACGTCTTCGCCCGCGGCGAGCGTGATCGTGTCCGTCGTGCCGTTGGTCGGATCAACGTCGGAATCGGTCGCGTCGTCGCCCACGTCTTGCGGGCTGAACGGACGGTCCGGATCCGCGGCAAAGCGCACCTGGTAGTCGCCGGCCGCGAGACCCTCGAAGGTGTACCCGCCGTTGCCGTCCGTGGTCGTCTCGGCGACCACCACGCCGCCCTGCAGCAGCTGGACCAGCGCGCCGGCCACCGCCGTCGTCGTCGTGTCGCCGCCGAAGTCGTTGTCCTGCCCGTCGCAGTCGGTGTCCCGGTCGCCCGGCGCGTTGTCCACGAAGTACCGTCCTGAAAGCGAGCCGAACAGATATTCGACGCCCACATCGTTGTCGCCGGTATCGGCGTCGTCGACGACCACGACGTTGTCGATTGTCGACAGGACATTTGTGCCCACGGCGTCGCTGTCGGAAGTGTCGTCACCGACATTCGGCGTCACCAGCGCTTTGCCGAAGGTCACGGCATCGACATCGTCGAATACCACGGCGTAAGTGCCCGCGGAAAGGTTGTCGAAGCTGTACTCCCCATTGGCATCGGTATAGACAGAGGCAACCGGGTTTCCATCGAGATCGGTCGCCGGCGTGCCGTCAGCATTAAGTAGGATGACCAGCACGCCCGCCACGCCCGGCTCGTCACCGTTATTGTCATCCTGGTCGTTGTCGTTGGTGTCGCAGAAATACCGGCCCGAGAGCGACCCGCCCTCCGGCGTATCCTCGACGCAGATCTCCAGCAGCTTGTCGGTGAAACAGGCAGGGTCGGACTTGGCCGTCGCCCGCACAATCACGTCATAAACGTTGTCCCCACCCATATCCTGGGGGTTCTCGTAATCAGGCGCATCGATGAAGGTCAGCTCGCCTGTATCGGTGTCGATGGTGAAGCGTGCCGAGTCGGCACCGCCCGCGATCGAGTAGACGATGTCGCCCTCGCCTAAGGTTTCGATCGTGGTTTCGGTTCCGCCGAAGGTGGTGACGATGCCAGTTTCCCTGTCGGGCACGCCGACCGCTGTTACTGTCACGGAACCCACTTGATCGCCGATCAGTATCGGGGCCGAGCAGGATGTGTGGTACTGAATCGTCTGAAGCAGTGTGCCGTTGTCGTCGAAGATGTGGACGTAGGTGTTCGATGAGAACTTGTCCTCCCCGGCGTTCGAGGCCAGCGCAGTAAAGGTCTCGCCGAATTGCAGGCTGCCCGAGAAATAGACCGTTCCGGTGTTTGTTGGGTCATCGTCGTCGGTCACCCGGACGAACAACTCGCCGTCGCCGTCCTCGGTCGCGAAGATCGAAGACACGGAAGACTTGCCGGACGGCTGGACGCTCGACGGATCGGTCGACAGCGTATCGCCTAGAGTCAGGGTCAGTTCGGTGGGTTTATCGAGTTCGATATTCTCGGCATCCTTAAGCCGTTCGATTTCCGCACAGACCTCGAGGCCGACATCTTTGGGCTTTTCTTTGGGACAATCGACCGTGAGGTCCACATTGATGACAGACACGGTGTTCTCGCCGATGCAGACCTCGTCGAGCTCATCCTCGACGCAGACCTCGATCGGTTTGACTTCGCAAATCTCGCCGGTTTTCACGCCGTAGGCGTCGACGAAGAACGCCGTGACCTCGACATCGTATTTGTTGTCACCGTCGCTGTCCGTCGGGTTCTCGTAATCGGGCGGGGTGAGGAAGCTCACCTCACCCGTGTCGGGATCAACCACAAAGTCATCGGCATCGTTGCCGCCCGTGATCTCGTAGACCACGCCCGCGTCGCCAGGCGCGCCGGACACGCCATATTCGATCAGCGCACCGGTGCCCTTGTCTGTGAACGCGCCCGCCTCGAGCGTGACCGACCCGTACTGGTCACCGATAGCGATAGGCGCAGAGCAGGAGGTATGGAAGTTGATCGTCTGCAGGAAGGTGCCGTCATCGTCGAAGATATGCACGAAGGTCTCGGAGCCGAACTCGTTGCGCCCGCCGGTGGTCGACTGGAAGGTGAAGCTGCCGCCCGCGGACACCGTGCCTGCGAAAAAATTCTCGTTCAGATCGTCGGGATTGTTTTTGTTCGATACGCGGATGAAGTAGACGCCATCGCCGTCATCGCCCGGCTGCACCGACCCGACCTCGAGCTTGCCCCCCTGGTCGCTACTGGATACGGTGGTCAGCTCATTGCCGAGGCTCAGCGTCAGCTGGGTGAGCTTGGACGCATCCACACCAGAATCGCGAAGAGCATCGCGCTCGACGCAGAGGTCGAGCCCTAGATCCGGGTTCTCCTCCTCTCCGCAATCCAGGTCGACGATTACCGGGTTGGTGTTTTCCAGGATGCTGATGCAGTCATCCTCGACGCAGACCTCGATCGGTTTGACTTCGCAAATCTCGCCGGTTTTCACGCCGTAGGCGTCGACGAAGAACGCCGTGACCTCGACATCGTATTTGTTGTCACCGTCGCTGTCCGTCGGGTTCTCGTAATCGGGCGGGGTGAGGAAGCTCACCTCACCCGTGTCGGGATCAACCACAAAGTCATCGGCATCGTTGCCGCCCGTGATCTCGTAGACCACGCCCACATCCCCATCGGTTTCGGTTTGCCCGACCGTGTAGACCGTGCCGGTATCCTTGCCCTCCAGCGTCGCACCCTCAAGCGTGATCGACCCATACTGATCGCCGATGATCAGCGGCGAGGAGCAGGACGTGTGGAAGTTGATCGTCTGCAGCAATGTGCCGCCGTCGGAACTGTAAATGTGCACGAATGTTTCCGACCCGAAGGAACCGGCCGCCTCGAAGCTGTCGCCCTGTGCAACCGTGCCCTCAAAGAACAGTCCGTCGGTCTTCGTCGGGTCGCTGTCCTTTGAGACGCGAATGAAGTAACTGCCGTCCCCGTCGTCGCCGGACCCGACCGCGCCCACCTCGACTTTGTCATTCACCTTGCCCGTCGTATCCTGGGTGACCAAGGTGGCGCTGAGCTCGCCCAGGCTCAGGACATAAGACGTCGGCTTCTCGGTATCCTCGCCGAAGCCGTTCAGATCCTTGTCCGTCACCGCGCAGATGTCCTTGCCGAGATCAGGATTCTCACCCTCCCCGCAATCCAGATCGGTGACAAATTCTGTATTTTCGGAAATCACGAACTTCTGATCATCGAGGCTCATGGCAGCTTCTCCCATCGCAAGGTCACACCGGTGCAATCCGGTGAGGGTTTTCAAGAACGGCGGGTGTCGTGATGCCTAGAGCAGTGCAACAATTCGAATACTAAGTCGGGGAAGTCTTCCCCCCGCGTTATCTGAGTTTGCGACGGTGTTCACTGCTCAACCGCACCGCCAACCTTGAATATGGTCAATTTTCCGAATAACGCAGATAAAGCGCGCTTAGCGACGCCAAACGAAACGAACGCGTTTACTTTACTCTTAAGCCCCCAACTCGCCACAAAATCGCCTTAATGGTACTTCGGCAAATGTCTATTTGAGAAATGAAACATTCTGCATGCGTCAATTTTATTACCTCAGCCTGCAAGAAGGCAGCTCAATACAATCTTAAGTATGAGATCTGCGAGCTCGGTTCGCTACAGTCCTGAATTAACACAGACATTGTTCGAGCTTAAATGACAGACGGCTATGCCAAGCGACGAATCGATTCACGCTGCCAACAGCTTGGCCTCATGTTGGCGGAGGCAGACACGGGCAGTGTCACCGTAGGTCCAAATGCTGGAGCGCAGCTTGGGAAAAATAGCGAACATCTCCTCACGTGACTGGTCTGAAAGAGCGGATACGCCAATGTCGCCAGCATGAAAGCTCTCGGTCGCAGCGCCCTCCGCGTAGATGACCTCATGACGATCCAGCATCATATGAAAATAGGTTACCCTTACGCGTTCTGCGACGCGGACATCCTTTCCATCCACCAAATGCTTTGCAGCCACGAGAACTTCGCTTTCGCCGAACAGGAGTTCCGCCTTGTAGCCACTGAACAAAAGCCGATGCTGCGGAGACACTAGAAGCGGTCGCTTTGCGCCAGCCACTACCGTAGAGTTCACTGCGATTGGAGCGAACTTTCCCCTACCTTCTACGATGCGTCGCCCTATCCATCTGATCGGCTGCGGCCCGTTATCTCGTGTAATCACCAAGTCACCAGGCTTGAGCGTTTCTATAGCGCGCTCACCATGCGGCGTCAGTATTCGAGCACCCGGGGTAAAGCAAATGATATTCTCTATTTCAGAGAACGTAACCGTCGTGCCGTCCGCCAAGGCGAAGTTGCCTGACAACCCACCCGCGGCGTCGTCGGTATTCGTGAAGGTAATGTCACCGGGCGTCACATCCGGCGTAAGCTGAAGCGTGTCCCCATTTGCTTCGCCAGTCTCACCGCCCACGATCGTTATAGTGCTGCTGCCAGCCTCACCCAGATCACCCAGAACAAAGAGGTCGTCTCCGTCGCCACCGTCTGCCGTGTCGCCTTCGGCGAGATACATCTCGTCATCGCCCAAGCCGCCGAACAATTGATCCGCGCCGACCCCGCCAACAAGCGTGTCATTACCTGCGTCACCGGTGAGAGTGTCATTACCGGCGCTGCCGACCAGAGAGTCATTGCCCAGCCCCGCGTTCAGGTCGAGCGCCTGACCGCTGGCGCCGCCATCCACGGTATCGCCCTGATCCGTGTAGGTGATCGTTTCTATATTGGAGAAGGTGACGGTATCGCCGGACGTACCGCCCACCAGCGTTCCGTTCTCCGGGTCTGCGGCGAAGGTGACGTTGATGCCTTCGGTCAGCGCGCTGGTATCAAGGATATCGATATCCGCGTCGCCTGCGTCTTCCGACCCGTCGATTGTGTCGTTGCCGAAGGAGTCCGTCAGGACGATGCTGTCGTCGCCGAGACCGCCAGTGATATTGTCCGCGCCAGAGCCGCCATCGATGGTGTCGTTGTCTTCGCCGCCGTCGATGACATCGTCGCCCGCGCCCCCAAGCAGCGAGTCATTCCCGCTATCGACGGCCGTCACACCGGTGGCCGGATCGTCGAAGTAGATGTCGCTCATGACCAACGAACCAGCGCCCGGCGCTGTCATGACGATCTGAATACTGGAAACCGGGCCGGCTACGCTGACCGTGATGGCACCGTCGGCTGATGTGTCTCCTTCAGGGTCGATGGTGCCTTCGAACTGATCATTTCCGGAGATGGTATCGGTGTCCGATCCGACGATGTTCGCGCCCTCGGTGACGCTAATCGGGATCTGGGCGCCGTATTGATCGTAGGCGTAGATCGTGACCACTTCTGCGCCGGCTTCGAGATCGGCGATATTGAATTCGACATTCGTGAGTGGCTCGGAAAAGTCGAGATCGATGGTGACGGCGTCGTCCAGCGACAGTGCGCTGTTGGCATTAACGGACCCAGCGCCCGCATCGATGCCACCGGTGTAGATGCTTTGCGTCTGATAGCTGACATTCGCCGTGGTAAAGGCATAGTCGACGGTGACTCCGTTGATGGTCTGCGATCCGTCAACCATCGTGTCGTTGTCATCGATCTGCCCGCCATCGTCCGGGTCGGGCACGTTGCTCCACTCGAACGCGATCCGGTCTGGCGCAACACCGGTAACGGCAACGCCGCCGGTGATCGTGTCATTACCGTCGCCGCCGGTAATCACGTCATCGGCGGCACCTCCATCGAGACTGTCGGCCCCGTCGCCACCGTCAATCGTGTCCGCACCCGCGTCGCCTGTGACTGTGTCGTTCCCGGTGCCGGCGGTGATCGAGTCCGTGCCGTCGCCACCGATGATCGAGTCGTTATCCGCGCCGCCGTCGACCGTATCGTTGCCTTCACCGGCCTCAATCGTGTCGTCACCGTCGCCACCCGTGATACTATCGTCGCCGGGAACCGGCGCGGTAATATCCTGGGTGAGCACCATTTCCGACCAGCCGCTATGGTTCCCGGCTGAAACGAACTGGATATGAGTCGCATTGATCGGCAGGACGAATTCGACCGTAGAATCCGAGAGGCCAGAGTAAACAAGAACGCCCTGCCCGTTCGCGACGGTATTCTCATATCCAATGCCGCCGCCACTACCGGACAACGCATCACCGTTCGGGTCCGTAGACCCGAAACTGACGTAGACTTCGACTCCGGCATCTTCGGTTCCTAGCCCCTCTATAAGCGTGATCGAGGTGCCAGCTTTGAGTTCCTGACCAAAGGCGTACTCGATGATGTCGCCATCGTGCCACTTAACTTCCGTGCTTTCATCGCCATCGATGAGCAGCAAGGGATCGTCCTCGAGGCCCGTACCTTGATCACCAAAATGAAAAGCCTGGTTCCCGTTTAAGTCCTGCGCGTAGCTGTACTGGACGGTTTGGGAAAGCGGCGTCAGCGGCGGTGTGCCGTCGCCGTAGATCAGGTCGGCTCCACCGCCTCCATGGATTGTGTCGTCGTTGTCGCCGCCGATCAGGGTATCGTTGCCAAGCCCGCCAGTAAGGCTGTCGTTGCCATCACCGCCTTCAAACTCGTTCGCTGACGCATCGCCTGTGATCGTGTCGTTGAAATCCGTGCCAATGACGCCTTCAATTCCCGACAGGCTATCGCCCTGTGCGTCTCCTCCGCTGGCTGTTCCGTCACCAAGATCGACGTTGATGGCAGAAGACGAGGCAGAGTAATCCGCCGTATCGCTGCCTGCGCCGCCCTCTAGCGTGTCGGCGCCCGCGCCACCGATCAGGGTGTCGTCCCCTGTGCCGCCAGAGAGGATGTTGTCGTTGGCGTCCCCGACGAGAGAGTCGTTGAAGTCCGACCCGATCAGGTTTTCAATATTGGCGAGCGTGTCGCTGTTGGCATCGCCCCCACTGCCGGCGCCCAGTTGGAGGCTCGCAAAGACCGCTGCCGAGGACGTGTCGTAGCTGACCGTGTCGTTTCCTGCACCGCCGTCGAGAGAGTCGCCACTCGCGCCGCCGATGAAGAAGTTGTCCGCTGCGTCGCCGAGGATCGTGTCGGCGAAATCTGAGCCGGTGACGTTCTCGATCGAAGTGTAGCGGTCGTTGTTGGCGTCGCCGCCGCTGCCCTGGCCGGTGGACAGGTTCACATTAACAGCCGCCGCCGACGCACTGTAATCCGCTTCGTCGGTGCCGGTACCGCCATTCAGCGTATCGTCGCCCAGATCACCCATGAAGGTGTCATTGCCGGCCCCGCCCAGTATCGAATCTTTGCCCGCGCCCCCCGAAAGCAGGTCGTCCCCGTCGCCACCGATCAGCGTGTTGTCGCTGGCATTGCCGGTCAGTGTGTCGTTGAAGGCAGAGCCAGTGACCGCCTCGACGTTTGTGACCACGTCGCCCTGTGCATCGCCGCCTGAGCTGGTGCCGCCGCCCAGATCGACATTTACCGCCGCCGCCGAGGTCGAGTAGTCGACAAAATCGGTGCCGCCGCCGCCGTCGAGCGTATCAGCCCCGGCACCGCCCAGAAGCGTGTCGTTGCCGTTGTCGGCAAAGATCGAGTCGTCGCCCAGCCCGCCGGACAGCAGGTTATTGGACCCATTGCCGGTAATCGTGTCGTTGAAATCCGAGCCGATGACGTCTTCGATGGCGTTCAGCGTGTCGCCCTGCGCGTCGCCGCCAAGCCCGGTTCCCGCGTTCAGATTGACATTCACCGCTGACCCGGATGCGCTGTAATTCACCCGGTCGACACCACCGCCACCGTCAAGGCTGTCTGCCCCGGCTCCACCGGTCAACGTATCGTTACCGTTTCCGGCCAGAAGCGTGTCATTGCCGGCTCCACCGGTCAGCGTGTCGTTGAAGGCTGAACCCTGGACCTGCTCGATCCCCGACAGAACGTCGCCCTCGGCGTCGCCACCCGTGCCTGTGCCTGAGGCCAGGTCAACATTGACCCCAGCGGAAGAAGAAGCGTAGTCCGCAAAGTCAGTACCTGCTCCGCCGGAGAGCGTATCGGCCCCCGCGCCCCCGGAAAGCGTATCGTTGCCTGCACCACCATCGAGATTGTCGTTGCCTGCACCCCCGGTAAGGCTGTCATTGCCGTCGCCGCCGACCAGCGTGTTGTCACTGGTGTTGCCCGTGATCGTGTCGTTGAAGGCCGAGCCGGTGACGTTCTCGATCGAAGTGTAGCGGTCGTTGTTGGCGTCGCCGCCGCTGCCCTGGCCGGTGGACAGGTTCACATTAACAGCCGCCGCCGACGCACTGTAATCCGCTTCGTCGGTGCCGGTACCGCCATTCAGCGTATCGTCGCCCAGATCACCCATGAAGGTGTCATTGCCGGCCCCGCCCAGTATCGAATCTTTGCCCGCGCCCCCCGAAAGCAGGTCGTCCCCGTCGCCACCGACAAGGGTGTCATCGCCGTCACCGCCATTAAGGGTATCGTTGCCGCCGGCGCCCGTTAGAGAGTCGCGATCGCCGAAACCATTGATGAGATCGTCATCCGGTGTACCGTTAAGGGTATCTTGCCCATTGGTGCCATTGATCGTGGCCATGATGCGTGACTCTCTGCCCTTGCCATCTCGAAAGGCTTTGGCTTGGTCTTCTGTGCCATGCCTTTGCTTTCGATTGGATTAATGGTCCTGAAACCGGGCGGTATCAGGGCAGAAGAAGGAAATGTTCATGAAAAAGAAACACTGCGTTTCGACCGTCAGCCGATGGCTCAAACTGCACTTCTTCTCAAAATTGTAAAACGCTTGATCGGCGAATACTTTGTGGCAAATTTGTGATCTATCCGGGGTGTTTTTTTTGATGACTTAGCTTTTTTGATCTTCGGAGCAGCTGGCTGGGGCGACAGATCTTACAAGCATCGAAACAACCATCTTCTCGGCCCGGATATGGCGGAGCAAAGTCTTCTCTGAGCTTTGAAAAGATTATATCTTTGGTTTTCGATGGCCGAAGTTGCCTTCGAAGTTCCAAGCAAGTTTCCAAATATCACCATGTTTCGTAGCTATCCACGCAGGATACAGGCTTGAATCTTTGTAAGATAAACGGAGCGGGAACTAGCAATATGAAACTTCAAAACCCGCAGACCTGTGAAGTGCTGAAACCCAGCCAGAAAGCTCAAAAGCTTCTGGAAGCGCATGACAAAGAGGTGGCTCGTAGAAAATCGTTCACCAGCACCGAACTTGAGAAACTGAACCCCGTGTTCTAGCTGTCAGCACAACCTGACTTTCGGGCAGATAATCTTGGGTATGAACCGTTTCAACAGTGCAGGTCCCATGACAATGGCGCTCACTGAAGCACAAGGCAATTTATCTCGAAGTAGGCAATGACGGCTTCCACGCCCGGAGTGTCATCAAGGAATGGATGGCCTTCTATAATGCCGAGCGACCTAGTTCCGCGCGTAAACGGCACACCCCGTACAACGCATGTTGCGCCCTTTCAACTTTCGTTTATCCTTTCGCGAATGTTGCTTTGAGTTGCTTCCGACCTCTGAAATGCGCAGATTATCACCGTATGCGACCTTGAAAAACCGGATCGCGAGAGCGGCCTGTTTAGCTCAGCAGGACAAGGATGCTTAAGAAGCCAACGAGCGACAGGGCAACTCGGCGCTTTTTACGAGTTTTGACTTTGCGACGCGGTGGCGGCGTACTGTCGACATAGCCGGACTCGTAACAGTTTGCGTTTTGCATTTTCACCACTTCACTCGCGACAAGCCATCTACCCGGCTCGTTTTTTCATTTACCAAACGTACGCAGTCCACACGTTGAGCAAACTGGGTTACGGCTCGCAAAGCTATCGTCCATTAAGAAAGCTCAACACACCATTCACTTACTCAAGACGCACCCTGCAGCATGTGTTGTCGTTGCGATAAACCGGGGCCACTCTTGGCGAATGACCCCGGCGTAACATCAATCAACACTCACACTCAGGTTGCCTTTCACACTGCAACTCAGAACACTCGTTACGCTCAGGCTGGCTACCTCATATGAGCCTGATTAGGTAAACTTATCTCAAATTAAT
>NZ_SJEY01000011.1 GCF_004761875.1 Roseovarius aestuariivivens | reverse complement strand
GACCCGATGATCACCCACAAGCTGAAACTCGAGGAGATCAACGAGGGCTTCCACCTCATGCACGAGGGCAAATCCATCAGAGCCGTCGTGGAGTTCTGAATGGCTCTCGATATCGTATCAGAAACCCGCAGTTTTGGCGGCACCCAGTCGGTCTTCAAGCATAGCTCGAACACCTGCGGATGCGAAATGACCTTTGCCGCTTACCTGCCGCCGCAGGCAGAGGAAGGGCCCGTACCGGTGCTTTGGTATCTGTCTGGACTGACGTGCACCCACGAAAACGCCATGACAAAGGGTGGCTTTCAGGAACATGCAGCCAAGCACGGCCTGGCGGTCATCTTTCCCGACACGTCGCCGCGCGGGGACTCCGTTTCGGACGACGAGGCCTATGATCTGGGACAGGGTGCCGGATTTTACGTCAATGCCACGCGCGACCCATGGCGGCGCAACTACCGGATGTATGATTACATCGTGAGCGAATTGCGTTCTGTTGTGATGGATTCTTTGCCTCTTCAGGACCGTCACGGAATTACCGGCCACTCAATGGGAGGACACGGCGCGATCACCTTGGCGATCCGAAACAAGGACCTCTTCCAGTCGCTTTCAGCCTTTTCGCCTATCGCGCACCCGACCCAATCGGATTGGGGGCGCAAGCAGCTAAGTGCCTATCTGGGTGATGACGAAAGCGCATGGTCGGACCATGATTCAACTCTTCTTTTGGAGGAGCACGGCTGGAAAGGAGAACTTCTGGTTGACCAGGGCGCAGATGACCAGTTTCTTGAGTTATTGAAACCCGAGGCGCTCGCTGAAATGATGGCGAAGCGTCGGCAGCCCGGACAGGTGCGCATGCAGAAAGGATACGACCACTCGTATTTCTTCGTGAATTCCTTCGCAGGAGATCACGTTGCCTGGCACGCCGACCGTCTGAACTGAGAACTGATCCCAAGGAAGGTTAATTATGCTGAAGAAAATCATCGGAGCCACCTGTCTCATGCTGCTGCCCCTCGGCGCCGTCGCGCAGGATGGCGATGCGGACGCTGGCGAGAAAGTGTTCCGCAAATGCATGGCCTGCCATGCCGTCGGCGAAGGCGCCCAGAACAAGGTTGGCCCGCAACTCAACGGCGTGGTGGGTCGCGAAATCGCCTCGGTCGAAGGTTTCAATTACTCTAGCGCGCTCGCCGATATGGGAGCGGAAGGAAAAACTTGGACGCCTGAAGAGCTTGCCGCTTTCCTCGAAAAGCCGCGCGATTACGCCAAGGGCACCAAAATGTCGTTCGCCGGTCTTCGCAAGGAAGAAGACCGCGCAGACGTCATCGCATATCTTGCCTCGTTCGAGTGAGAACGCAGGGAGGATAACGAAATGCTTTCGGGCTGAGGGGAGAGACTTGGCCCGAAAGTTCAAAACGGCAGCGCCCTATTGTGGATCCGTTGTCAATTTTTGCGGCAATCCCGCCGCGCCTCAGGGAGGACCAAAATGAAAAAGCTCAAGCTTTTCACTTCGGGGATCGCCCTTTGCTGTGCCTCGATGGCATTTGCAAATGACGATCTCGTGTCCCAGATGGATGACCCCAAACAGTGGGCGATCCAGACGGGCGACTATGAAAACCAGCGCTATTCGGAGCTGGACCAGATCAATGCCGACAACGTCGGTGATCTGCAGGTTGCGTGGACATTCTCGACCGGCGTTCTTCGCGGTCACGAGGGTGGACCGCTCGTGATTGGCGACACAATGTATGTGCACACGCCGTTCCCGAACATGGTCTACGCTCTCGATCTGAGCCAGGAAGGCAAGATCATTTGGAAGTACGAGCCCAAGCAGGATCCCAACGTGATCCCGGTGATGTGCTGCGATACAGTGAACCGCGGCGTGGCCTATGCCGAGGGCAAGATCTTCCTGCACCAGGCCGACACTAAGATCGTTGCGCTCGATGCGGAAACCGGTGAGGTTCAGTGGGAAGCCGTGAACGGCGATCCGGGTATCGGCGAGACCAATACAGCGACCGTTCTTCCAGTCAAAGACAAGGTCATTGTCGGCATCTCGGGCGGAGAATTCGGCGTGCGCGGCCATGTGACCGCCTACGACATGAACTCGGGCGAGCAGGTCTGGCGCGCTTACTCCATGGGTCCGGACTCCGACATCCTTGCTGATCCGGAAAACACCACCCATCTGGGTGAGCCGGTCGGCGCAGACTCGGGCACCAACACCTGGGAAGGCGACCAGTGGAAGATCGGTGGCGGCACCACGTGGGGCTGGTACTCGGCGGATCTCGAAGAGAACCTGATGTACTACGGCACCGGCAACCCGTCGACGTGGAACCCGGCACAGCGCCCGGGCGACAACCGCTGGTCCATGACCATCATGGCCCGCGACATCGACACCGGTATGGCCAAGTGGTTCTACCAGATGACCCCGCATGACGAGTGGGATTACGACGGCATCAACGAAATGATCCTCACGGATCAGGAAGTCGATGGCGAGATGCGTAAGCTTCTGACCCACTTTGACCGGAACGGTCTTGCCTACACGATGGACCGCGTTTCCGGTGAGCTTCTCGTGGCCGAGAAGTTCGACCCGGTCGTCAACTGGACCACTGGCGTGGACATGGACCCCGAGTCCGACACCTATGGCCGGCCTGCGGTTGTGGCTCAGTACTCCACCGAGCAGAACGGCGAAGACGTGAACTCGACCGGCATCTGCCCGGCGGCTCTCGGCACAAAAGACCAGCAGCCTGCTGCGTACTCGCCGAAGACCGAGACGTTCTACGTGCCGACCAACCACGTCTGCATGGACTATGAGCCCTTCCGTGTGTCCTACACTGCAGGTCAGCCTTATGTGGGCGCGACCCTGGCGATGTATCCGGCTCCGGACAGCCATGGCGGCATGGGTAACTTCATTGCGTGGGACAACATCAACGGTGAGATCAAGTGGTCGATCCCGGAGCAGTTCTCGGTGTGGTCGGGTGCCTTGGCAACCGCCGGTGACGTGGTCTTCTACGGCACGCTCGAAGGTCACCTGAAGGCCGTGCACGCCGAAACCGGCGAGCAGCTCTACCGCTTCAAGACTCCGTCGGGCATCATCGGCAACGTGATGACCTACGAGTCTGATGGCAAGCAGTATGTCGCCGTCCTCTCGGGCGTCGGTGGCTGGGCAGGTATCGGCCTCGCGGCTGGTCTGACCAACCCGAACGACGGTCTTGGCGCCGTGGGCGGCTACGCGGCCCTCAGTGACTACACCGCTCTGGGTGGTCAGCTGACTGTGTTCGCTCTGCCTGACTAAGCGATCCTGAACGACGGGGCCGGCACGCCAGACCGGGGTGCCGGCCCCTTTTTTTACTAACAGTCCCAAACTGAAAGGCTTGCTTCATGTTGCGTACCGCATCCTACTACCTATCCGCCGCGACGTTGGCAGTCTCGCTTGCAGGCGGTGCCAACGCCCAATCCTGGAGTGACCAGCCGGTCAATCCCGACAAGGTCGATGTCGATGTTGCCGTCGCCTATGAAGAGGGTGGTCGCTACTATAATGAAGACGATATCCCGACCTACAACGTGGCCGACGACGGCACCGTTGACTGGCTTACCTTCTCAGGCTTCCGCCGCTATCACGCGGAATGCCATGTGTGTCACGGTCCCGATGGCGAGGGGTCGACTTACGCACCCAAGATCAAGAATTCCGCCGTACATATGGATTACTACGCGTTCTACGATGTTGTCGTGAACGGTCGTGAGAACGGCAACTCCGTGATGCCGCACTTCGGCGATAACCCGAACGTCATGTGCTACCTTGACGATATCTACGTCTACCTCAAGGCACGTGGCATGGAAGCCGTTCCGCGCGGCCGTCCGGGTAAGAAAGAAGCCAAATCGGAGATGATCCAAGAGGCTGAAGATGCCTGCATGGGCTGACCGATTTCTTGCGTTTCCGGTTCTGTTCGCGCTGCTTTTGGTGGCGTTCGCAGAACCCGGTAAAGCGCAGACCTCGGATTTGGTTTCCACGACATCTTTTCGTGTATGTGCCGACCCCGCAAATCTACCGATGTCCGCCGAAGACGGAAGCGGCTATGAAAACGAACTGGCAGAGCTGATCGCCTCGAAATTGGATCTCCCGGTAGAATACACGTGGTATCCGATGGCAACGGGGTTTATTCGCAATACACTTAAAGCCAAGCGCTGCGATGTCGTGATGGGCTACGCTCAGGGCCACGAACTGGTCCTGAACACGAACCACTACATGACATCGGTCTACACGTTGATTGTGCCTAAGGACGGTGGACTTGCTGAGGTGACAGAATTGTCCGATCCGCTATTGAAGGATAAGCGGATCGGGGTCATTGCTGGCACTCCGCCGTCTGCGCACATGGCGCGAAATGGGCTCCTGGTCAATGCGCGACCTTACAATCTCGTGGTCGATCGCCGCTATGAAAGTCCGACAGAGAATATGCTCGAGGATCTCAAGGCAGGAGAGATCGACGCGGCACTGTCTTGGGGGCCGCTCGGTGGGCCGATCGTGAAACAGAGCTATCCTGATTTCATCGTCATTCCCTTGATCAAGGAAGATTTACCGCCAAGGCTTTTTTTCCGCATTACTATGGGCGTGCGCCAAGGTGAAAAGGTCTGGCAGCGAGAACTTAATTCGCTCATCCGCCGTCATCAGGATGAGATAAATGCGCTCATGGTTAAGGCTGGCGTGCCGTTGGTGAATGACATGGGCGATGCTGTACTGGAGACCGGAAAATGAAACAACTTCTGGCAGCGACGTTTCTTGCGCTGCTGCCAAACCTCGCTCTTAGCGACATCATACCGGAACCCCAAGACTACAGGATGGATCATTATCGGGCGCCGGTTCCTGCGACCATTGCCGGTGGCACCGTCCTGGATCCTCAGGCAGCAAATGATATTTGGCTATCCGGAAACGCCGCTTTCATTGACGTGATGCCGCAGGCGCCTAAGCCCGAAAACCTGCCAGAGGGAACGATCTGGCGCGACAAGCCCCGCGACACGATCCCTGGTGCAATCTGGCTTCCGAATGTCGGATATGGCGCAATCGCCGATGTAACCGCCGACTATTTCCGCAAAGGGCTCGAGCAGGTTACCGGCGGGGAAATGTCACATCCTATCGTCATGTTCTGTCTCGAAGACTGCTGGATGAGCTGGAACGCCGCGAAGCGGGCGATCGAATGGGGCTACACTGATGTCTACTGGATGCCAGAGGGCACCGATGGCTGGGCTTTCTGGTCCTACCCTTTGGAGCGGATAAAGCCTATGGAACCCCAGCCGTAGGCAATGCAGACCTAAAAACCGGCGATCCGTTTATGCTCGTGGCTCACCGTGCCGTTGGTGTCCGTCATCGTGACATCGACGGACTGTGTTTGTCCGGGTACCGAAAGGCTGACGCGAGGGTTTTCAGATAAGGAAATTGATCCGGTCATATCAACGTAACCGCCACCGTCCAGATCGATCTCGACCTTTTCGACATATCTTAACGGAATGAAAAGAAGTGAGATCTGGTCCATCTGCATACCCGAGTGGGAAGGATGCTGAATATCAACGTTTAGTTTGCGGAACCGCGCCTCCAGACTGGCAAGGGCATCAGCGGACAAAAGCGGCACCGCGCTTCCGACATCCAAGGTCATGTTACCCAAACTCGCCAAGGCCGCTTCGGGATCGGACCCGGGCGGGGCCGAACAGGCGCCCTGACCCGATGTCTTAACGAAGGTTTCCGCCACGAAAAGCTGTCCATCAGTCGTCTCGGCCACGACATGCAGTGGGGTCGGCCCATTCACGCGCATGGTGACGTCGAAGTAAAAGCTCGCCTGCGGATCATCCAGGGCGAAAACCGCCGATACCGGCATCGGGTTTTCATCGAGAACGACGGTGACCGTGCCGACCCGCAGCCCGCGCGGGGCCACAATTTGTGCAGCGATTTGGGTCCGCGCGTCATCTTGCGTGCGGTAGGGGGCATCAATCGCAATGACATGATCAGCGGCCTTCAAGGGGCGCTCGCCAAAAAGCTGACTACGCAGATTGTCCCATGCCTCACCGGCACTCGCAGGAAACGCAAAAAGCGATACGAGCGCCGCTCCGAAAAACTGCTTTTTCATTCTTTCCCTCCCAGAACGAACTCGCCAAAGGCGCGTGGGCCGTCACCAGTTTCAATCTCATTTACCACGTCAAGGGTTGCTGCGTCGATAACGGTGACCGTGTTCTCAAACCAGTTTGCCACGACGATGCGCCGTCCGTCGGAAGTGTTGTCTATGCCCTCGGGATACTCACCAACCGATACTTTCCCAATAGTGGCCAAGGAAGACAAATCGATTACGCTGACGCTGTCTTCGTACTGATTGGTAACGAAAGCGCGACCTTGAGCGAAAGCCACTCCGTAAGGCCGGGCGCCGACCGGAACGGTCTCGATCACATCCGAGCCGTCCGTTGCGATGACACTCACATCGTTGGACCCCACATTGCCGACAAATAAGCGGCCGTCCGGCGCGTAGCGCAGGCCAAATGGCCGGATGCCCACAGTGACGCGCGCGTGGAGCGTCAGAGTGTCCGCGAGGAAGACCGTAACTTGGTCCGCGTCCCGATCCGCGGAGGCGAGGAACTGTCCGTCATCCGAAAGCGCAAGGCCTGCGGGAGCTGCACCGGTCACAAGCTCTGTTTGGATATCAAGGGTTTCATCGTTAAGAACCCAGATGCGGCTGTTATACCAATCAGATACGAAAAGTCGCCCGCGCACTGCATCATGCGCGACACCAATCGGGCCGCCATCCAGCACGATCTTACCCAGAAGCGCGCCGTCCGGGGAAAATTTGCGGATGGTCTTACTGTCTGGCGACACCGTGAAGACCGAGCCATCCGGCGCAACGGAAACGCCGGCGGGTTTTCCCGGAACAAGCCAGCGTGCCCGCTCTTCGCCGCTATCGATATCTAGGATGCTGAGAACCTCGCCGTTCTGGCAGGTTACGAATGCCGTATCGCCCGCCGCCGGTGACCCGGCGGCGAGGCACAGACATAGAAGTAATTTACGACCCCGGCGCACCGAAGCGATCGACCAGCGCGTCAAGTCCTGCCTGATAGACGCCAGTCACCGCGGCCACGGCAGCCTCGTCGTTGAGTTCGGGCGGTGGATCGTTGTTCGGAAAGCCCCGATAGAATGCGCCACGCCATTCTATTATGGATCCGCCGCCGTCACGTGCCTTTACCGTAAGGTGGGACGAATAGTTCGTCACGGGCAGGACCTCGACCAAAACGTCGGTGATCCTGTAGGAGTAGCTCATTTTCTCGTCGCTAAACTTGTAGAGGATTTCCGAAATGGTCGGCCCACCGGCCTCGCCAAGGACCAGTACGCGCGTCGCGTCGATGTCGTTACCTCCTTCGCCGGTCGAGCTGTGGACCGCCGGGTGCCACGACATGTCTTGGAAGTTGCCCACAACCTCCCAAACTTCTGCCGGTTCAGCGGCAACTTCTGTCGTCAAAGTCACTTTCTGACGCGTCGGACCGTGGGCCAAGGCCAAGGACGGCATAAGGGCCGCGACCGTTGCCGCAAGAAATAAACGTCGTTTCATCACTCCTCCCTTCGGAAAATTCTGTTCTTCAGTATGTACCGAATCCCTCTGCTCCAACCTTCATCAGTATTGGATCGGATGTCGACCACCCCGCCTTTCACAAGGACGCCGGATTCCGCGTCACGCAATTGCAGATTCATGGTTAAGATCAGGTTCGAGACCTTTTGTACTTCTCCCACCAGAGAATACTGCGCGCCAAGCCGTCGGGCGATCCGGCTATCACAGCCATAGCACTTCGCCAGGTTTACCTGCCGGTCGATGGCCTCGCGCTCCGGCTCCAGATCGACGAATTCAAACCCTTCTTTCTCGAACCGCTCGACAATGATCGCTTCGATCATGGCAAGCCGCATAGCCTCTTGCGGACTTTCACCAAGCGCCTTGGTTTGCAAAGAGGTGTCGAGCTTGGTCATGCCGAAGAATGCCACCTTTTCACCGGCATGCAACGGGTCAGCGAGAAGAAGGCAAAGACCGAAAACGAGATATCGCATGGGCATTCTTAAAAAATAAGACTCCTATCCGATGCTCACCCTGATACGGTTTCGACGGCAACCGGGCCGATAGTATTGGTTTTCAAACCGCCGCTATCTGACCACGTTGAAGATCCGATGCAATTCGGACCCAGGGAGGAAAAATTGAGAAACATCGCTCTGACGCTCTTAGCGTCGGCACTGTTGTTTTTAAGCGTGACACCTTCGTTTGCAATTGATGTGCGCGCAGCCGTGTTGCGGGTAGATTATCAGACGCTTCTTCCCCTGTCCCGCTACGATCTAAAGCCGGACGATCTGGGTTTTGCCGGAGCGGCCCTAGCCGACCAGGACAACAACACGACCGGGTCCTTCATGGGCCACACCTATGAAACACTGCAGGTCAGCGCGCCGCCGGAAGAGGCGGATGCCGCGCTGGACCGTATCCTTGGAGAAGGCATCCGCCTGATCGTGATCCTGGCAAGAGCGGAGGACCTCTTGCGCCTCACCGACCGTGCCGCCGAGGAGGGGGCGCTTGTCTTCAATGCGCAAGCCCCCGATATGGCGATCAGGGATGACGCCTGCCGTGCGAACCTTTTGCATACCACCTACTCATACGGGATGCAGGCCGATGCCGTGGCCCAATTCGCCGTTTGGAAAAAATGGACAGACTGGGTCCTCGTTCACGGGTCCAATCCGCCGGATGTTGCTCTGGCGGACGCGTTTCGCAGGGCGGCACGCAAATTCGGCGCACGCATCGTCGAGGAGCGTGAGTTCGAAGATACCGGCGGCAGCCGCCGAACGGATTCGGGACATGTCATGGTGCAGCGTCAGTTGCCCGTGTTCATGCAGGATCTGCCGGATCATGACGTGATCATCGCCGCCGATGAAACCAAGTATTTCGCCGAGTATCTGCCGTTTCACCTCTGGACGCCGCGCCCAACATTGGGTTCGGCAGGTCTGCGCCCTATCGAGATTCACGGCGGACACGAAGCGTTTGGCGCGACCCAGTTCCAAAACCGTTTCGAGGCTCTCTCTGAGCGCTATATCCAGCCCCTCGATTATTCAACCTGGATCGCGTTGCGCGCCGTAGGAGAGGCCGTGACACGCGCCAGCACCGCCGATCCAATGGGCGTGCGCGATTACGTCATCAGCGATCAGTTCGAACTTGCGGCTTTTGCGGGCTCGAAGGTCACTTTCCGCGACTGGAATGGACAGCTTCGCACGCCGGTTATGCTTTATGACGGGCGGCTGACGGTCAGCATCAGTCCGCAGGACGGGTTTCTGCACCAGACCTCGCCGCTCGACACGATGGGGCTCGACCGGCCCGAGTCACAATGCACTGCTTTCAACTAAGGGAGAGACGATGAAAACCGCCATTCTCGCCTCTGCGCTTGTCGCGCTTGCCACGGCTCCGGCGTTTGCCGGCAAAGCCTTCGTGTCGAACGAGCGCAGCAATACCATCACAGTGGTCGATACCGATACTTGGGAGGTCGAGACCGAGTTCTTTGGCGGCAACCGCCCACGCGGCATTACCGTTAGCCCGGATGGCACCAAGCTTTATGTCTGTGCTTCGGACGACAATATCGTGCGCGTCTTCGACACCCAGACTTACGAAGAGCTACCGAGTCTTCCGTCCGGACCTGACCCGGAACTTTTCATCATAGAGCCATCGGGCAAACGGCTCTACATCGCGAACGAAGACGACAACCTCGTTACCGTGACCGATACCGAAAGTCGCACTGTTCTGGCCGAGGTTCCCGTGGGTGTGGAGCCTGAGGGCATGGGCATGAGCCCAGACGCGAAGTGGGTGGTCAATACGTCCGAGACCACGAACATGGCGCATTTCATCTCGACCGAGGATTACAAGATCAAGCACAACGTGCTGGTCGATCAGAGACCCCGCTATGCCCAGTACACCGCCGACGGCACTCGTCTCTACGTTTCGTCTGAGATCGGTGGCACGGTGACTGTGATGGACATTGCCGAAGACGGCGCGCCCACGGTCATCAAGAAACTTACTTTCGAGGTTCCGGGCGTCTTGCCCGAGTGGTTGCAGCCCGTGGGCGTAAAGGTGACCGAAGATGGCAGCCGCGTCTTCATCGCGCTTGGTCCCGCGAACCGCGTGGCGGTCGTCGACGGGGAAAGTCTCGAGGTTCTGGATTATATCCTCGTCGGTCAGCGGGTCTGGCAATTGGGCTTCACCCCTGACCAGAAATACCTCCTGACCACCAACGGCAATTCCAACGACATCACCGTGATTGATGTCGAAAAGGAAAAGGCCATCCGTTCCGTTCAGGTGGGCCAACAGCCCTGGGGCGTTGTGACAATCGAAGATTGAAAGGACTAAGACCGATGAAGAAACTTCTGGCCGCGGCCTTTTCCGCCCTGGTTGCAGGACCCGCTGCAGCGGCACCTCTTTGTGACGATCTCGGCTTTGCTGGCCTTTTGGCCGCGTGCAATCGTGGGGAAACCATCAAGCTGACTCTCGCCTCCGGTCAGCCCCTTGGCGAGGATCACGTGCTGCAATCTGGGGCCTACTACAAGCTGGAGATTACCGCCGACGGATCCGCAGAATTGGCCGTTAGCGGCCCGGATTTCTTTCGTGCGATCTGGATGAACGAGATCGTCATCAACAAGATCGAGATTCGCCCTATGGCTATCGACAGCATCGAATTCGACAAAGCCGGCACAGCCGAGCTGTCTTTCATCGCCATCAAGCCCGGCAGACACACGCTACGCATCCCCGGCTCTACAGGTGACGCGCAAAGCGTGACCTTCTCAATTCAGTAACGAGGTGATCAAATCATGAAAAAGGCAATTGCATTCATCGCTGCCGCATTGCTTGCGGCTCCGGCTTTTGCCGGCGGTCACGGTGTAGACGAGGAAACTATCGCCAAGATAGAAGCGATGCTCGCCGAGATGGAATGCCAGATGGACCCTGCCGATATCGAGGTCGAGGATACCGGGTACGAGCTTGACGATGTCATCTGCAAAGGCGGCAACCAGTTCGATATCGAATTGGACAAGGATCTGAACGAAGTCGCCCGTCGGGCCGAATAAGGACCGGAAAGGAGATCCGCATGCGCCTCCTGGGCCGCCTGCTCACGGCGTTGCTGTTTTTTTCCCTGCCCGTTCAGGCGGACGATATGCCGACCGTGCGGCTTGCGGTTCTCCAAATCGGGACAGTCAACTGGGAGTTGGACACGATCGTCCGCAATGGGCTGGACGAAAAGCACGGCTTCCATCTTGATGTGCGCGCTTATGCCGATAACGGCGCGACGCGTATCGCCGTTGCAGGAGGTGAGGCCGACATGGCCGTCGCGGACTGGATCTGGGTTGCCAGGCAGCGTGCGGCGGGCAAGGACTATGTTTTCATTCCTTATTCCAAGGCCGTGGGCGGGGTCGTTGTCCCGGGCAACAGCCTAGCGACGACGTTGGTTGATCTGCAAGACGGTAAGCTCGGCATCGCAGGCGGTCCTCTGGACAAGTCCTGGCTTCTCCTGCGGGCCTACGCCGCGCGCACCTACGGATTTGATCTCAAGGCCGGAACAGAGCAGGTCTATGGCGCGCCGCCGCTGATCTTTAAATCCGCGCTCGACGATAGCTATGCCGGTGCTATCAATTACTGGCACTTTCTGGCCAAGATGAAGGCCGCTGGAATGAAAGAACTGGTCAATGTCGAGGAGGCCACTGCTGCGCTTGGACTCGACCCGGAAACCCCACTTCTGGGATATTATGGTAAGGAAAGTTTTTTCGATCAGCGTCCTGGGCTTGCGCAAGCGTTTTACGCCGCGACGCGAGACGCCAAGGACATTCTTCTGAAATCCGACGACGCGTGGGAAAACCTGCGCCCGGAGATGCGTGTTGAGACCGACACCGAGTTCGAGATCCTCCGGCGTGATTGGCGGTCAGGTGTTCCGAAACGCGGTCCGATTGATGCCGGGAACGCGTCCGCGCTTCTAACGCTTTTGGCCGAACTCGGCGGCGCGGAACTCGTTGGGCGAGCGACCGAAGTGCCCGAGGGTCTCTTTGCCCAGGTCGAATGATCTGAAAAAGTCTCATGCCCGATAGCCGCGCCACGCCTTTCTTCTCTATTGCGGGGCTTCTTGCCCTCTGGATCATTGCGGCTTTGCTCACCGACGATCCCCAAACTTTGCCAAGCCCGTGGCAGTTGATCCCACTTTTCCAGCGTGAATTGGGCTCGGGTGAACTCCTGCATCATCTTGGTGCCACGCTTCTTCGCGTGATCTGGGCCTTTGCCATTGCGATGCTATTCGGTGTTGCGCTTGGGCTTTTGATGGGACGTTCGGAGCGGGTCAATCGCTGGTTGGATCCATGGTTGGTGATTTTTCTCAACCTGCCTGCGCTCGTGCTGATCGTACTCTGCTATCTCTGGATCGGTTTGACAGAGACCGCGGCCATTCTGGCGGTGACCTTCAACAAGATCCCAAACGTGGCCACTGTAGTGCGCGAGGGCGCCCGGGCGCTCAATCCGGATCTTGATGCCATGGCCAAGGTGTACCGAATGTCTTGGATGGCCCGAATGCGTCACGTGGTGCTGCCGCAGCTTGCCCCCTTTATTGCGGCGGCTGCGCGTGGCGGTGTTGCGGTGATCTGGAAGATCGTGCTGGTCGTCGAATTTCTGGGTCGCTCTTCAGGGATCGGCTTTCAGATTCACCTGTATTTCCAGCTTTTCGATGTGGCGATGGTTCTTGTTTACGCCCTGTCGTTCATTTGCGTGATGTTGGCAGTCGAATGGGCGCTCCTACAACCCTGGGAGCGGCGTGTCAGACGCTGGCGCACGGCATGATCAGAGTTTCGATTCTTTCCAAATACTATGGCGGCAAGCAGGTGCTGGGACGGGTTGAGTTTTCCGTCGCCCCCGGAGAGACAGTTGCGTTAGTCGGTCCTTCTGGCATCGGGAAATCCACAATCTTGCGTATCGTAGCCGGCATCGACACCGCTTTCGAAGGTAACGTCGACCGACCGGAGGAAGTCTCGATCGTCTTTCAGGAGCCAACACTCCTGCCGTGGCGGTCCGCCCTTGATAACTTGCTGCTGGTTTGCGCCGGGTTGGATCGAAAAACCGCACTTCGCGCGTTGAAAAAGGTTGGTTTGGCAGGAAAGGAAGACCAGTTTCCCGGCCAGCTTTCTCTTGGACAACAGCGCCGCCTCTCTTTGGCGCGTGCATTTGCAGGTAGACCTGCCTTGCTGATCCTCGATGAACCCTTCGTATCGCTTGACCCTGACATGGCCGACACCATGATGACTCTGACCGAAGAACTTATTGCCGAAGCGCGACCGGCCACGCTTCTGGTGACTCATGCCGAGGCTGAGGCCAAGCGCCTTGCCGACCGGGTGCTGAGGCTGCAAGGTGCGCCCGCGACGTTGCAAACAGAAAGCGAGACCGATGTCTGATGGCCTGACCGTGCGCGGCCTGAGTTTCAACTATGGCGCCAAGCAGGCGTTAAAGAATGTGTCTTTCAGTCTGCCACGCGGGCGGTTCTGTGCTCTGCTCGGTCCCAATGGGGCAGGCAAGTCCACGCTCGTTTCACTTCTGACACGGCTTCTTGTTTCGCGTGATGGCGAGATCCGGATCGCGGGTCACAATCTGCAGACTGCACCTCGTCAGGCGATGGCCGACCTCGGCGTGGTGTTTCAGCAGCCCACCCTGGACATGGATCTGACCGTGCGGCAGAATATGGCGTATTTCGCCGCCCTGCATGGCATGCCCCGCAAAGCGCAGCGCGACAGGATAGACGCAGCGCTTGACCGTCTCAATATGCTGGAGCGATCTGAGGAAAAGGTGCGTGCCCTTAACGGCGGTCACCGGCGGCGTATGGAACTTGCCCGTGCCCTGTTACACGAGCCGAAGGTGCTTTTGCTTGATGAGCCGACCGTCGGCCTTGATGCCGCAGCGCGCCATTCCATTGTCGAGCACGTGCACGATCTGGCCGAAGGAGACCTTTGCGTGATCTGGACGACGCACCTGACTGACGAAGTGCGCGATACGGATCATCTGCTTGTTCTTCATCAAGGGGAGATTCTGGCCGATGGCACGACGCGCGATGTCCGAGGCAATCAGTCCTTGCCGGACTGGTTTCTGTCGCAGACAGAGGTCATGGCGTGAACCGCTGGTTTCTCGTTCTGCGCGCCATTGTCGGCCGCGAGTTCCTGCGTTTCGTGCACCAGCGCGAAAGGTTCATCGCAGCGCTTGTCCGCCCACTTGTCTGGTTGATCATCTTCGCGGCAGGCTTTCGCGCAGCGCTTGGCCTGTCGATCATCCCGCCCTATCAGACCTACATCACATATCAGACGTATATCGTGCCCGGTTTGTGTGGCATGGTTCTTTTGTTCAACGGGATGCAAAGCTCGCTCAGCCTTGTCTACGATCGTGAGATGGGATCTATGCGGCTTTTGCTGACCAGCCCATTCCCGCGTGGCTGGCTTCTTTTTTGCCGGTTGCTCGGATCAACAACAATCTCAGTGGTGCAGGTCTATACCTTTCTGGCGATCGCGGCGCTTGTTGGCATTACGATGCCGCCGCTTGGGTATCTCGCGGTTTTGCCGGCCTTGTTTTTGTCAGGCATAATGCTGGGTGCTCTTGGACTGCTTCTGTCGAGCTTCATCAAGCAACTGGAAAACTTCGCGGGCGTGATGAATTTCGTCATTTTTCCGATGTTCTTTTTGTCGTCCGCGCTCTACCCGCTGTGGAAAATGGCGGAAAGCTCGGACCTGCTTCGCGATATCTGCGCGCTCAATCCGTTTACTTATGCTGTCGAGCTGATCCGGTTTTCGCTCTATCTTCAGATAAATTTCTTGGCGACCGGTTGGGTCGCCTTAAGTGCCGTGATCCTTGGCGGACTGGCGGTTTGGGCCTACGATCCTTCGCGCGGATTGATGAAGCGTAAGGGAGGATGATGCTGCCACAAGTAGCGAGGTTTAAAGCTCGCGCTCGGCAAAGGACACGTTTCTGCAACGCCAGCTCTTGATACGGGCACCTTGATGCGACTGGATCCACTTGGCCAATTCAGGCTGTGCGCCCATCAGGCACTGATGTGGTGTCACACCGGTGAATAGCAGGCTGTGTTCCCGGCATTCGGTAGGGGAGCCGGCCAGGCAGGCAATGAAAAGAAGTTCTACCATGCGAAGACCTTTCGAAAAGATACAACCGAGTAGGACCGGAGCTAAACTTTCGTTCCTTGATTTCTCGTTGATCCACCGTGACGGTCGCGAGTGCCTGCAACGGTTGCACAAAAAATTGGCAAAATCATGCCGTGAGAGTGCTTATTCGGCAGCTGGCAGAGAGTGTTATGGCCCGAAGGCTGGTTGAATCGCTCAAGGCTAAACTTGGGCTTGGGGCGGCCTTGCTTGGGGTTGGAACGATCCTGACGGCTGGAATTCTTTATGTCGGCATGACTGAGGTGGCGCAGCGGCTGGATGCGGCGCTAGCCTCCGAAAATCGAATTGCCCGATACTCGGCCCTCTCAACCCAAACTTCGACCTTCCTCGTAATTGCAACCGAGATGATCCAGACAGGGCAATCTCACGAAATTCGAAGCGACCGCATCTTGCCGATCGTGAACCAGATACGGGATACGTTTAGTCTCTTGCATGCGGATCTGGAAGTTGCGGTCGACCAGGCTCGCGAACTGGGTATCGATGAACAATCCCGTCACGGCACGCAATCGCTCGGTCTCGCGCGTATGGAGGCGATGCTCAACAGCACAATGCGGGGGCTGACTGCATCAACCGAGGATCAGGCCCGTCTGCGCGCTTACATCGACACGTTCGCGACAAGTGTCGATCCGCTCCTAAATCAGGCGGTGAATGCCGAGGTGCTGTTCCGTAACAATATCCTTTCCGGGATCGAGGAATTGCGCCGTTCCCTTTCGCGGATCGCCATAGTCATCGGCATTCTGAGCCTTCTGATCCTGCTGGGCTTCTACCTTGGTCTGATCCGGCCTCAGTTCCTTCGGCTCGACCGTCTCCGCGAGGCGGCCCGCCAGATCAGCCAGGAAAATTTTGCCGTCGCTTTGCCGATCTCGAGAAGCGATGAAATCGGCCAGCTTTATCAAGAGACTAATCGCATGGCTTTGGCTCTGTCTGAGCGGCAGAATGTCATCCGGGCCGAATGGGCGCGCCTGAACGAAACCATTGAACAGCGCACGGAGGAACTGCGCGCGGCCAACGCCACGCTTGAGAAAATCGACGAAAACCGCCGTCGCTTTTTTGCTGATGTCAGCCATGAATTGCGCACGCCGCTGACTGTTATACTGATGGAGGCACAATTGGGCCAGCAGGAGGGGAGTGATACGCAAGCAGCATTTGCCACGATTTCGGCGCGGGCGGCCCGGCTTAATCGGCGTATCGACGACCTTTTGCGCGTTGCCCGGTCCGATACGGGCCGGTTGGCGCTTGAACCTGCCAAGGTGTGTTTGGACGTGATCGCGCGTGATGTGGTCGAGGAAATACAGGCAGAGGTGGATAATGCAGGCATGCAGCTTGAAACGGTCGCCATGCCTGATGTCGCGTTGCACTGCGACGCCAACTGGCTGCGGCAGGTGATCGTCGGTCTCGTCCGCAATGCGATCCGTCATGCCCGGAATGGTGCAAAGCTACGGTTGGCGCCTGATCAGGCGAATGGGCTCTTCGGCCTTTCGGTGACTGATAATGGACCCGGTATTGCGCCGGACGATCAGAACCGCGTCTTTGACCGGTTCAGTCAGGGCGGGCAGCCAAATGCACAAGGATTCGGCATCGGCCTTGCGTTGGCGAAATGGGTGACAGAGGCACAGGGCGGCGAGATAAGTCTGCAAAGCCCGGTCGAAGCTGACGAAGCCATCGGCACGGCACCCGGTACGAAAATATCGGTTCGCTTGCCGCTCGTCGCACCTTAGATTGACTTCATGCAAACGCGGCTCCTGATTGTGGACGACGACCCGGAAATCACCTCGGCATTGGCGCGCGGTTTGGCTTTGCATGGCTACGAAGCAGAGACGGAGAATCGTGCGGATCGGGCCCTTGAAAGATTGCGCAGCGATCGGTTTTCGGGTGCCGTGATCGATGTGATGCTCGGCGCGGATAACGGGCTGGATTTGGTTCGGAAATTACGCGCTCAGGGCGTCACGCTCCCCATTCTCATGCTTTCAGCCCTGTCTGATGTGGAAGACCGAGCGGCGGGCCTTGAGGCTGGCGCAGATGATTACGTCGTCAAACCGTTCTCGTTCGATGAACTCGTGGCTCGTCTGCGGGTACAGGAACGCCGTGCGATCTTTCAACGTCCCGCACAATCTTGCATCGATCCCGTGGACAGAGTGCTTCGGTGCGAGACAGGGATGGTGACCTTGACGGAAAGAGAGTTTTCCTTGCTGGATCTGCTTATGCGTGAGCCGGGCACGCCTTTGTCGCGCGGCGAGATATTCGACACTCTATGGGCGGCAGAAGGATCCGCTAGCGAGAACGTGGTGGATGTATATATCGGCTATTTACGGAAAAAGCTTGCCGAGCAGGAATTCGGCTTTGGTATCAAGACAATACGCAATAAGGGTTTTTGCCTTGACGGCATTGCACCACGCCGCGACGGCACCTGATACCGACCAAAGTCGCAGAGCTTCTTAAAAAATAAGAGTCGCATTGCCGAGGTTGCTTTGCCATTTTACTGTAGTCACACGAGCGAGAGCTCATGCATTCAGGAGGAGCAATCCAATGGCATGGAATAAACCGAAGATCCGCGAAATCGAGTGCGGTATGGAAATCAACATGTATGGCCCCGAGTCGGAAGACGATCACGGCGTCCTGTTCTGATTTCTTGCGCGCGGGATAGTAATGATCTTCCGCGCGCACATTCTGGGGGCGGCCGCCGGTGGCGGCCTCCCGCAATGGAACTGCGGTTGCGATAACTGCAATCTTGCACGTTCCGGGAAAATCCCTGCACAAACTCAGTCATCGCTCGCTGTAACCGCCGACGGAATGTCGTGGGCGGTGTTGAATGCGTCCCCCGACATCCGGCAACAGCTCGCTTCTGCGCCGCCGCTTCATCCCACCGACCTACGCGCTTTGCCCCTGTCATCGGTTCTTGTCACGAACGGTGATATTGACCATGTGGCAGGTCTTTTGACGTTGCGGGAAATGCAGCCTTTCACGCTTTTCGCAACGCAAGGCATTCACGATGTGCTTGGGCAGAATCCGATCTTCGATGCGCTGAATGCTTCGGTCGTGACAAGGTCTGCGATTGCCCTCGACACGCCGTTCGAATTGGTGCCGGGCATCATCGCGACGCTCTATTCGGTTCCCGGCAAGGTCCCACTTTATATGGAAGGCGAAGAGGTGCAGACCGACCTGATGGGCGATCAGACCGTCGGCGTCGAACTCCGGACGTCAGACAGAACGATACACTACATTCCCGGCTGCGCGCTCCTGAACGACGCGCTCGCGAAACGTCTCCACGGGTCTGACCTGCTGTTCTTTGACGGGACATTGTGGCAAGATGACGAAATGGTGCGGGCGGGCCTTAGTCAGAAGACCGGCAAGCGCATGGGCCACATGTCGATGAGTGGTCCTGACGGCTCGCTTGCTGCGTTTTCCGGCCTGGATATTGGCCGAAAAGTCTATGTGCACATGAATAACACGAACCCTGTCCTGCGTCCTGACGCGGCAGAAAAGGCCGAGGCCGAAGCGGCTGGCTGGACAATCGGGCAGGATGGCATGGAGATCTCGCTATGACCCAGACACGCGAAGAATTCGAAGCCCGCCTTCGACAGATCGGCGCCGAGCGGTATCATGACCTTCACCCTTTCCACGATCTGTTGCACGGCGGCGGCTGCACCCCCGATCAGGTACGCGCCTGGGTCATAAACCGCTACTATTACCAACACACCATTCCTATGAAGGACGCCGCGTTCATGAGCCGTGTGGAGGAGCCCGAGCTTCGCCGTGCGTGGCGTTCGCGCATCGAGGATCACGACGGGACCACAGAGAATGAAGGCGGGATCCGCCGGTGGCTGCGTTTGGCCGAAGCCGTAGGGCTTGACCCCGATTACGTTGCCTCGCGCGAGGGCGTGTTGCCGGCTACGAATTTCGCCTGTGACGCTTATGTTCGCTTCGTTCGGGAAAAAACGCTTCTCGAAGCGGTGGCGTCGTCCCTCACGGAACTGTTCGCGCCGAAGATCCATGCCAACAGAATCCAGGGTCTTTTGAAGAATTACGAGTTCGCTGACGACAGCTCGCTGTCTTATTTCAAGAACCGCCTGAAAGAGGCGCCCAAGGACGTGGCCTTTGGTCTCGGCTGGGTGCTGGATCATGCTGATACGCAGGAAAAGCAGGATGCCGCCGCGGACGCGCTGAAGTTCAAGACCGACGTGCTTTGGTCACAGCTCGATGCGCTTTGGGGGGCCTATGTCGAACCTGGCCGTATTCCGCCCGGTGCGTGGGTGCCGGGCGAGGGTCTCTTGATGCAGAGGGCCTCGTGATGCTTGCACAGGAAGTACCCTCACTGCCGCGCGGCGTGCGCCTGCACTTTGACAAGGTGCGGTCGACTTGGGTGCTTTTGGCGCCAGAACGCGCGGTGACGCTGGACGATATCGGCCACGCCATTCTGAGCGAAGTCGACGGTGCGCGCAGTTTCGGTGAGATCACCGCGGCTCTGGCCGAAAAATACAACGCGCCGGCCGAGGAGATTGCCAAGGACAGTGCTGGATTTCTCGGTGCGCTCCGCGACCGGCGATTCCTCGACGTGGTGAGCGCATGACCTCTGTCCGCCCCCCGATCGCCATGCTGGCCGAGCTGACGCACCGTTGTCCGCTATCCTGCCCCTATTGCTCGAACCCTGTGCAGATGGCGATGCAGGATCAGGAACTCGGCACAGAGGACTGGATGCGCGTGTTTCGCGAAGCGGTGGAGCTGGGCGTGTTGCAGCTACACCTGTCGGGCGGCGAACCGGCTTCACGCCGCGACCTCGTTTCGCTCGTGCGCGCCGCCCGCGACGCCGGGCTCTACACCAATCTGATCACTTCGGGGATCGGCCTGAACGAACGCCGCCTGACCGAACTCGACGAGGCCGGTCTCGACCATGTGCAGCTGTCCCTGCAAGGCACCACGCCTGAAATGGCCGACGAGATCGGGGGCTACAAGGGAGGGTTCAAACGGAAGATGCAGGTGGCGGAGATCATTGGAAAGATCGGCTTTCCCCTGACACTCAATGCGGTTCTGCACCGCCGCAACCTGCACCAGTTGCCCCGCGCGATCGAGATGGCGCAGGAGATGGGTGCGCGGCGGATCGAGGTGGCGACGGTTCAATTCCACGGCTGGGCGTTGAGAAACCTCGACGCGCTCATGCCCACCCGGGACCAGGCGCGAGAGGCGACGCGCATCGTGGCCGAGGCGCGTGCTGCACTTAAGGGCAAGCTCGTGATCGACTACGTGCCGGCCGATTATCACGACGACTACCCCAAGCGCTGCATGGGCGGGTGGGGCACGACCGGGCTCAACGTCGCCCCCGATGGCGAAGTCCTGCCCTGTCACGCCGCCCAAAGCATCCCGCACCTCAAGTTCGACAATGTCCGTGACACGCCGCTTCATGAAATCTGGTATAAAGGTGAAGCCTTTACCGCGTATCGCGGTACCGACTGGATGCAGGAACCCTGCAAGAGCTGCGAGCGTAAAGAGATCGATTTCGGTGGGTGCCGGTGCCAGGCCATGGCAGTCGTGGGCGACCCCGCGGCGACCGATCCGGTTTGTATCAAGTCGCCTCATCACGGCGCGCTTCAGGTCAAAGCCGATCAGCACGCCACCCGCGACGACGCGCCTCTCGTTTACCGCGAGGCACCGGGCAAAACCGTCGACGACCCCGTCGGCTGATCAAACCTTAACAGCGGCATGACGCCGAAATCGGCCGTATGATCCGCGTACACAACCTGTACACAACCCGTACACCGAAACGGCGCACAACGACTGTTGCGCCGGGTCCCTGACACAGCGCTCGTCCTCTTCATCTGGCGATAAATACCTCGGGGAGCGCGAGGGGCAGCGCCCCTCGCCCCGGTCGGATCGCCGAAGGCGATCCGATCCGACCTCATCCCGATCTCAGTTGAGCGTGCCGCTCAGCCCCACAGGCTGGCCGACCACCACGAAAGTCAGCCGTTCGGGATCCATCAACTCGCGTGCCACGCGGTTGATGTCGTCCAGCGTCACCGCTTCGACCATCGCGTTCCGATTGGCGATATAGTCGGGCTCGAGCCCTTCCATCTGCATGCTCACGGCGATATTCGCGATCGGCCCGTTGCCGTCGAAGCGCAGCGGGTAGGCGCCCGTGAGATAGGTCTTGGCGTCGGCCAGTTCCTCGGCAGTCACGCCGGTCTCGCGCAGCTTGGCCCATTCCTCCTCGATCACCGCGACCGCTTCGGCGACACGGTCATTGGCCGAGGCGACACGACCCATCCAGATCTGTGCGCCATCCCGGTCAAGCAGGTAGGAGTAGACGCCATATGTCAGCCCGCGCTTTTCGCGCACCTCTTCCATCAGGCGGCTTTCGAATCCGCCGCCGCCCAGGATGTGGTTGAGAATATAGGCCGCGAAGAAATCCGGGTCGTCGCGGTCGATGCCCGGCTGGGCAAAGGTGACGATGGATTGCGGTGTCGCATAATCCACCACCTCGATCCCGCCCGGCAGGTTCGGATCGGCGTCGGACGGTAGCGGCGCGCCGGTTTCGGGCAGCCCCGCAAGCAGATCGTCCAGGATCGCCCCAAGGTCCTCTTCGGTGACATCGCCCACCGCGCTGACGTAAAGCCGGTCGCGCGCCAGCGCCGCGTCATGCGCCGCCAAAAGGTCCTCGCGGTCGAGCGCCGAGACGCTGTCGACGGTGCCTTCCAGCGGGCTGCCATAGGGATGATCGCCGAAAACGAGACTGCTGAATTGCTGGCCCGCGATCTCGGACGGGTCCTTGGCGTTCGACTGGATGACCGACAGCACCTGCGCGCGCACGCGGTCGATGGCCTCCTCGTCGAAGCGCGGCTCGACAAGGCTCTGACGCAGAAGCTCGAGCGCCTCGGCCCGGTTCTCGGTCAGAAACCGAGCCGAGATCGAAATGGAATCCTGGCTCGCGTCGTAGGAAAACGAGGCGGCGAGCGCTTCCGTCTCGCGCGCGAACGCCCGCGAATCAAGCTCGCCCGCGCCTTCTTCGAGAAGAGCGGTCATCAGGTTGATCGCGCCGCGCTTGCCCGGCGCATCAAGCGCCGCACCGCCGCGAAACCGCAGTTCAAGTGCCACGAAGGGGATAGAGTGGTCTTCTACGAGCCAGGCGTCGATGCCGCCGGGCGAGGTGATTTCCTTGATGTTCACATCAGCCCGCGCGGGCAGCGCGGCCAGCATTAGCACAAGGGCGAGAACGGCACGGATCATTGGGTGACCTCCGGAGCGGTGATATAGCCGGTAACGGCGTTCTTTTTGGCGAAGACCTCGCGGGCGGCGGCCAGGATATCCTCCTCTGTCACGGCCTCGAGGAGACCGGGCCAGGCCTGGACATCCTCGACCGTCAGCCCCTGGGTCAACGCGCGGCCATAGCGGTTGGCCAGCTGGCCCACATCGTCGCGCACATAGATTTCCGAAGCGCGGATCTGCATCTTGATACGCTCGAGCTGTTCGGCGTCGACGCCCTCTTCGAGGAAGTTGGCCAGCACCTCGTCAAGCGCCGCCTCGGCCTCGGGCAGGGTCACGCCCGCGGCGGGCACGACGGAGATGCTGAAGGTCGTGTCGTCAAGCGCCATGCCGCCGTACCACGCGCCGGTATAGACCGCCGTGCGCGTGTCGAACTGCAGTTTCTCGTTCAGAAGCGAGGTGGTGCCGCCGCCGAGAATCTCGGCCAGCAGCGTCAGCGCGGCGGCCTTTTCCTGGGCGCCGCTGTCGCGTTCGGGCGCGAGATAGGACCGCGTCACATAGGGCTGCGCCACGCGCGCGTCCTCGTAGGCGATGCGCCGCTCGGCCATCTGGCGCGGCTCCTGCGCGCGCATCCGCTCGGGCAGGTCGGGATTGGCCGGGATCACGCCATAGTACTTCTCCGCCAGCGCCCGCACCTCGTCCGGATAGACATCGCCCGCCACGATCAGGATCGCGTTGTTCGGTGCATAATAGGTCTCGTAATAGTCCAGCGCGTCATCGAGGCCGAGATCGACCATTTCGTGCTGCCATCCGATGATCGGCACGCCGTAGCGGTGGTTGAGGTACTGCGCCGCGCTGGCCTGTTCGCGGAAGAGTGCGGAGGGATTGTTTTCGACCCGCTGATTGCGTTCCTCGATGATCACGTCGCGTTCGGTCGCGATGTCGGCCTCGCTGATCTGCAGGTTGACCATGCGGTCGGATTCCATCTGCATCATCAGCTCCAGCCGGTCCGCAGCGACACGCTGAAAATAGGCGGTGTAGTCGTAGCTGGTGAAGGCGTTGTCCGAACCGCCGTTGCGCGCGACCGTGGCCGAGAATTCGCCCGGCTCCATCTTCTCGGTGCCCTTGAAGAGCAGGTGTTCGAGGAAATGCGCGACCCCGGAGACACCGGGTTTTTCATCCGCCGAGCCGGCGCGGTACCAGACCATGTGCGACACCACCGGCGCGCGGTGATCCTCGATCACTACGACATCCATGCCGTTGTCGAGCGTGAAGGTGGTCACCTGGTCGGACGCGCGCGCGGGAAGCGCAGCGGCCAGCGTCAGGATCAGGCAGGCGAACATTCGGCGCATGAGGCGATCTCCAAGCCGTGAAAGGGTTCGGTCATAGATACGGCCTGCGCGCCGGTTTTCAACCTGTGCCGGTGGCTTGGAGCCGCGCCTCAGCGTCGCGCGCGCGCCGGTTCGCCCGGCGGGGCGGAGGGCGTGGCGATGCCAAGCCCGCGCAGACGCCGCGCCTCGCCGTAGGAGTCGAGCCATTGGCGCCGGTAGGCATCGGTGTAATCGTCGTTCGGGCCGATATTGAGGATGTTGACCCGCCCGTAGCGGCGGCGCGTCTCGGCGTCCTCGCGCGCGAGGACCTGGCGGATCCCGTCGGTCACGCCGTAGCGGCGCGTGTGATTGAGAAGCGCGCCGTCGGCGGGCGATACGCCCGTGGGCACGCGCGCGTTCGGGTTGCCGCCCAGCGCCGCAACGCCGTCGCCCAGCGGGTTCTGGTCGGTCAGGTTGGCGCCGCCCGGGTTGGGCGCGGGCAGGCGTGTATAGCTTTCGGGCTGTTGCAGCGGTTTGCCGGGCAGGATCGAGAATTCGTCCGGCCCCGCGCCGTTGTCCTTGAAGCGGGTCAGCCGCACCTCGCGGTCGCCCCAGCCACAGGCCGAGAGCGCCAGCGCCGCGATGAGAAGAAGAGATGTGCCGGTCAGCTTCATGGCCGTGCTCGCTTTCGCAGTCAGAACGTGACCTCCCCTACCGTATCGAGCGGCGAAGGTCACGCGGGCTTTTTATCCGAGCTGAAGATTACCAGACCGAAGGCGCCGACGAAAATCGAAATATCCGCCACGTTGAAGGAGGTCGGGTTGGTGAAACCGCAGCACGACATGTTGAGGAAATCCGCCACCGCGCCGTAGATGACCCGGTCGATCACGTTGCCCAGCGCACCGCCCACCAGAAGACCGGCGGCGATCTTCTGCCAGCGCCCTTGGGGGTCGGTCCACACCCACCAGAGCACCGCGCCGACGATCACCAGCGCCACGCCGATCCAGACCCAGCGCATCGCCGGGTTGCCCGAGGCCAGCGCACCGAAATTGATGCCTGTGTTCCACGCCATGCGGAAATTCAGGTAGGGCGGAAAGACGTCGATCGCGAAGACCTCGCGCAGGTTCAGCACATGCACGATCCAATACTTGCTGAGCTGATCGACCGCGAAGACGATCGCGGCGACCCAGAAGACGGTGCGCATGGCTTTCTCCTGCTCGTGGCCGGCTGATGCGGCCTGTGACGCTTTAGTGCCGGAAATGGCGCATACCGGTCAAGACCATGGCGAGGCCGGCCTCGTCGGCGGCGCGGATCACGTCCTCGTCCCGCATCGAGCCGCCCGGCTGGATCACAGCCGTCGCCCCGGCCTCGGCCGCGGTCAGAAGGCCGTCGGCAAAGGGAAAGAACGCGTCCGAGGCCACGACGCTGCCCTGCGTCAGAGGCGTGTCGAGCCCCAGCTCCGCGGCCATGTCCTGCGCCTTGCGCGCGGCGATGCGGCAACTATCCACCCGGCTCATCTGGCCCGCGCCCACTCCCACGGTCGCGCCGTCCTTCACATAAACGATGGCGTTCGACTTCACGTGCTTGGCGACCTTCCAGGCGAAGAGCATGTCGGCCATTTCCTGATCTGAGGGCGCGCGCTTGGTCACGACCTTGAGGTCATCCTGCGACACCCGCCCGCTGTCCTTGTCCTGCACCAGATAGCCGCCCGAGACTTGCTTGAGCATCAGCGCCGCCTCTGCCGGATCCGCCAGGCCGTCGGTCACGAGAAGACGCAGGTTTTTCTTATTGGCAAAAATGCTCATGGCCACTTCATCTGCCCCGGGCGCGATGACCACCTCGGTGAAGATCTGCGAGATCTCTTCCGCCGTCACGCCGTCGAGCGGCTGGTTCAGGGCGATGATCCCGCCGAAGGCCGAGGTGCGGTCGCAGTCGAAGGCGGCCTTGTAAGCTTCTTTGAGCGTCGCCCCCCGCGCCACGCCGCAGGGATTGGCGTGCTTGATGATCGCGCAGGCCGGGCCGTCGGCGGGGTCAAACTCGCTGACCAGTTCGAACGCCGCGTCGGTGTCGTTGATGTTGTTGTAGCTCAGCTCCTTGCCCTGCACCTGCCGCGCGGTGGCGACGCCGGGGCGGGCGGAGCCATCGGTGTAGAAGGCCGCCGCCTGATGCGGGTTTTCGCCGTAGCGGAGCGTCTGCGCCAGATGCCCGGCCACGGCACGGCGGCGGGGCGCAGTCTCGCCCAAAGCGCCGGCCATCCAGGTCGAGACCGCCGCGTCATAGGCGCCGGTGCGGGCATAGGCCACCTGCGCCAGTTTCTGGCGGAAGGCATAGGTGGTCTGGCCGTGATGCGTCTCGAGCTCGGCCAGAAGCGACTCGTAATCCTCCACGTCCACGACCACGTTGACGAAGGCGCGGTTCTTGGCCGCCGCACGGATCATGGCGGGGCCGCCGATATCGATATTCTCGATGCAGGTGTCATAGTCGGCGCCTTTGGCGACGGTTTCCTCGAACGGGTAGAGGTTCACCACAAGCAGGTCGATCGGGCCGATGCCGTGCTTTTCCATTGCCGCGATGTGATCGTCCTTGTCGCGCAGGGCCAGAAGCCCGCCATGCACCATGGGGTGCAGCGTTTTCACCCGTCCGTCCATCATCTCGGGGAACTGCGTCACCTCGGACACGTCGCGCACTGTCAGCCCGGCCTCGCGCAGCGCCTTGGCGGTGCCGCCGGTGGACAAAAGCTCGATCCCCCGCCCGGCGAGGGCGCGGCCCAGATCGGCCAGGCCGGTCTTGTCGGAAACGGAAAGAAGCGCGCGGCGCACGGGAGCGAGATCGGTCATGGGGCAGCTGTCCTCGGGTCTGGTGATCAGGTCGTTCAGGTCACGGTCACCGGGGTCCTCCCGTCCTCGGCCAGGTCGCGCACGCCGATGGGCGAGTCCGAAGGCTTGGCCAGTGACCATCTCGTGCGGGTCGCATACTCCATCGCGCGACCGGAGAGAACGATTTGTTTGGTCGCACGCGGCTTCAGCCGCGATTTTTCGAGATAGACGCTTGGCTCGACAGTCAGCGCGGCATGCCGGTCGGCGCGGAAGATCCAGATTTCGCCGGATTTGAGGGCCAGCGACACCGCGCTGCCGCCCAGGTCGACCGAGGCATCGACATCCGGGTGCAGGTGAAAGCGGATATCGAAGGCGATCCCGCCCAGTTGCGCCCCGTCCATGGCCGCGTCGAACCGCGCCTGGGCGGCCTCGTCGAGGGCCGCGAGCATGTCCTCTCCGGCAAGGCCGCGCCCGTCGGCGGTCAGCTCGAGCTTGCGCACATGGGTCAGTCCGAAGCCAGAGACGTAGCCGTCATGCCCGCCTTCGAAGCGATGCCCGTCCGGGGCGGTACTGAGGCGGATGGGCACCTCTTTCGGGGTGGTGACCAGCCGCTCGCGGTCGCGGGGCGCGCGGCCCATGCGGCTGCTGGACTGGCCCGCCAGCGTCAGGGTCGAATGGGACGGGGTGGCGCGGCCCGCGCGCCGCCAGTCGGCGCCGAAACTGTCGCCCGCGCCGCAATTGACGATCACCGGGCGGCGGCCCGAGGTCAGTTCGAACGCGAGCGTGGAGGCATGCGCGCTGTCTGATGCTGCGCCCGAAGGCGGCGGCGCGGCGTCGATGATAAGCGATGTGCGCCCCGCGCCGATCCGGGCGAACCCCATGGCCAGCCCGTCGGATCTGCGGCCCTTCACGCCGCTTGCCGCCAGCGCGGCGTCGAGCCGCCCTTCAAGCCCGCGCCCGCCGCCGTGGAAGCGCGCCAGCCCGCCATCGGCGTGGCGCAATGTCCGCAGTGTCGGCCCGATCCGCTCGATCGCCGCCCAATGGGCCTGTTGCGGGCTTTGCCCGGCTTCCGAGAGCGCCACCGCGGCCCAGGTCAGCAGGGTGAAGACATCCAGAAGATCCTCGGGGTTGCGCGTGGGCAAGCCGCCTTCTGCGTCGATCTGGGTGGTGCATTCGCGCGCCAGCGCCGCGGCGGCGGGGGCGACATGGCCGGCCATGCCCTCCAGCGAGAGGCCGGCATAGATGAGGCCGGTCAGGGCCTCGAACCGTGGCAGGCCCGGGCCGGCGGCCCGCCAGCGGCGCGACAGGAAGACCGTCTGCCGCGTGAGCGAGCGGTAGAAGGCGTCGCCCTGCGCCCGGTCGCGCCCCGCCAGCAGGAAGATCGCGTGGTTGATCCAGCGAATGAGTCGCCGGCCCGTGAGATCCGGCGTCCAGCCCGGGCCGCGCCCGGCGCCGTAGCGGTCGATCCAGTCCCAGAGCCAGGCCTGCGCCATCTGGCGCGCCGGCAGATCGCCCGCCGCCGCGAGATCGTCGAGCCAGGCAAAGCCGTGCAGCGCCGAGGAGAACGCCTCGTCCGGGGCCGGCAGATCCCAGGGCGAAGCGCCGGGTCGGCGGATGAGATGCCCGGCGAACAGGAAGTTTCCGGCGCAAAGCTGCCGACCGCGCGCAAAACTGCCGATGGTGCGCGGTTCGGGATGCGACACGAAGGCGGTGGCCGAGCGCGCCAGCGCCGCCCGGCGCGCGGCAAGGCGGTTCATCAGGCGCGTCGCGCGCATGGAAAATCCATCTGTTCTGGGCATCTATCCCGGCCTCGGCACGCTCTTTGCGGCGTTGTGAGCGCCAGTATAGCGCGCGGTGCCGGGCAAGTCACCGCCCTTCTCCCGCGATCAGGCGCGGCGCAGGCAGGCCATGTAGAACCCGTCCATTCCGCCAAGCTCCGGCCAGTAATCGGGCCGAAGGCGCAGCCCGCCTTCGGGTGTGCGCCACGAGGGGTCGATCCCCGGCAGCGCGAAGGCCTCGGGATCGGCGCGCAGACCGGCGTGCCGGGCCAGCGCCTCCTCGACCTGCACTTCGCCCTCGTCGGGCAGAAGCGAGCAGGTGCAGAACACCAGCCGCCCACCGGGTGCCAGAAGGCCGAGCGCATGGTCGAGCATCCGGGTCTGAAGCGCGATAAGCTCGCTGATGCCCGCGCCGTCACGCGCATGGGGCAGGTCCGGGTGGCGCCGGATCGTGCCGGTCGCCGAACAGGGCGCATCGAGCAGGACGGCGTCATAGCCGCCCTCCTGCAGGTCGAAGACATCCGCCACGCGGCACTCCGCCGTGAGCCCGGTGCGCGCGAGGTTTTCGGCCACCCGCGCCATCCGCTTTTCCGACAGATCGACCGCCGTAACCTTGGCGCCCGCCGCGGCGAGCTGCATTGTCTTGCCGCCCGGCGCGGCGCAGAGATCGAGCACGCGCTCTCCTGTCCGCGGTGCGAGCCCGCGGACCGGCAGGGCGGCGGCGGCGTCCTGCACCCACCAGTCGCCCGCCTCGAACCCCGGCAGGGTCGAGACCTGTCCAGCATTGGTCAGCCGCACCGACCCGGTGGGCAAAAGCGTGCCGCCGGTCGCCTGCGCCACTGCCGACGCATCGGATTTGGCCGACAGGTCAAGCCGCGCGCCCGCAAAATGCGCTTTCTCCATTGCCGCGACCGCGCCGTTGCCCCAGGCCGCGACCAGCGGCTCGCGCAGCCAGAGCGGCAGGCGCGGCACCCGCAGATCCGCCCAGGGTTTTACCCCGCCATCGGCCATTTGACGCAGCACCGCGTTGACCATGCCCTTCAGCCGTTTGTAACGCGGATGGTCCGACACGAGGTCCACGCAGGCGCTGACTACGCCATGCGCGTCCCCGCCCATCGCCAGCTCGACCGTGCCGAGACGCAGGATGTTGCGGACATGCAGCTGCGGCGCTTTGCGAAGCTGCCGCGCCAGAAGCCGGTCGGCCCGGTCGAGACCGCGCAGCGTGTCGGCCGCAAGGCGCAGGGCGCGGGCGCGGTCTTCGGGCGGCAGACGGTCAAGCGGCCCCGACAGATCGGCGAGAAGCCGGCCCTCGCCCAGAACCTTGTCGAGCAGGTGAACCGCCGTGCGGCGGGCGGACGGGGCGGAAGGAGCGGCCATGCGGGGATGCTTTCTTGGTCTTCGGACGAAAGCGGCATATATCAGGAGCATAAGGCCAACGCCAGAGGATCGAGAGATCATGAGTGACGACCGCAAAGACCTGCCCCCCGCCGCGCAGCGGGCACTTGCCGAAGCCGAAGAGCGGCGCAAGGCCGCCGAGGCGCTGGACCTGCCGAAAGAGCTTGGCGGGCGGCGAGAAGGGCTGGAGCCCGTGCGCTATGGCGATTGGGAGAAAAAAGGACTGGCGATCGATTTCTGATCGCGGTGGCGCAGCCCCGCGAGGGGCCGCGCGCGTCTTGCCTTAGCGCAGCGTCAGGTCGGCGTAATCGCCCGCGCCGCGATCGGAGATGAAGCGGATCGTTTGACCGTCGACCTTCACGGCCTGGCAGTTCGCGCCAAGATTGCGCTCTCCCCAGTAGAGATCACGGCAGAAATAGCCCGATTGCCAGCGCCACGCGCCGCTGACGTCGCGGCCGAAGGCGCGGCCGGCGATCTGTCCGGACGGCGTGACGACGAGGTTGATGCCGAGCCGCGTCAGCTTCTTGTCCGAGATCACGGACAGAAACGCGTCGCGGCTCTGGATCTGGCTGAAGCCTTCGGCGGCGGCGGGCGACGCCGCGAGAAGCGCGGCGCAGAGGATATGGGTCAGTCGGCGCATGAGTTCGTCTCCTTGCACTATCACAAGGAATACGCACGAGCCCCGGGTATGGTTCAGTTTTCCGTCAAGCCCAGCACGTCGAGCATGGAATATTCGCCCGGTTTGCGGCCCTGTCCCCAAAGTGCCGCCTTGATCGCGCCGCGCGCGAAAACCGCCCGGTCCGACGCGACATGGCGCAGGGTGATCCGTTCGCCCGTGGCGGCAAAGAGAACGTCATGTTCGCCCACGATATCGCCGCCCCGGATGGCATGAAATCCGATATGGCCCTTCTCTCTTTTGCCGGTGATGCCGTCGCGGCCCCGGTCGCTGACCGCGTCGAGCGACACGCCGCGCCCTTCGGCAGCGGCCTCGCCCAGCATGAGCGCGGTGCCCGAGGGCGCGTCGACCTTCTGGTTGTGATGCGCCTCGATCACCTCGATGTCGAAATCCTCGTCAAGCGCGCGGGCGACCTGCTTGGTGAGCTGAACCAGAAGGTTCACGCCGAGGCTCATGTTGCCGGCGCGGATGATGGTGGCGTGGCGCGCGGCGGCCTCGATCCTGGCAAGGTCCTCGCCGGTCATGCCGGTGGTGCCGATGACATGCACGCACCGCGCCTGCGCGGCGATACCGGCGAAGTTCACCGTCGCGGCTGGCGCGGTGAAGTCGATGACCGCATGCGCGGGCGCGATGGCCTCGAGCGCGTCGTCGGTAACGCGGACGCCGATCTCTGCGCCGCCCATGGCCTCGCCCACGTCGTGCCCGACCCAGTCATGGCCGGGCCGTTCCAGCGCGCCGATCAGGCGCACCCGGTCGGACGCGCGCACCGTTTCGATTAACATCTGCCCCATGCGCCCTGATGCGCCCGTGATCACGATGCCCGGCAGATCTGTCATGCCATAGCCTCCCGCTGCTGTGCCGCCTCAATAGCCCGAGCCGTAGCCCCATCACAACGACGAACCGCGTGCGGCTTTCATCTGGCGATAAATACCTCGGGGAGTTTGAGGGGTGGAACCCCTCATGCCGCACAAATCTGCGCGGCGCAGCCGCTCAATTGGATTGCGGCCTCAGTCATAGCGTAGTTCCGTCGCCTTGCCGCGGAAGATCACGTAGGACAAAACCGTGTACCCGGCGATCATCGGCAGCACGAAGACGGTGCCGACGAGGATGATGAGAAGGCTCTCGGGCGCGCTCGCGGCGTCATAGATCGTCAGTTGGTCGGGCACCACGTAAGGGTAGAAGGAATAGGCCATGCCGAGATAGCCCAGCGTGAAGAGCGTCACGGTCAGCGCGAAAGGCAGCCAGGACAGACCGTCCTTTTCCAGCGGCATGCGCCGCAATAGAAGCCAGAGCGTCAGGATCAGCGCCCCTGACAGAAGCGGCAGCGGGGCAAGCAGGAAGACCTCGGGCACCGAGATCCATTTTTCAAGAATGCGCGGGCTGACGAGCGGGGACGCGACCGAGACCGCGCCAAGGCCCAGCACCACGCCCCAAAGCCCCCGGCGCGCCTGCGCGATCGCCTTGGCCTGCAGCGCGCCATCGGTCTTGAAGATGAGCCAGGTCGCCCCGATGAAGGAATAGGCCACCGTCAGGGCGACCGCTGTCAGCGCGGCAAAGCCTAGTGTGAAAGCCGTCACCTTCAGCCCCATGATGTACAGCCCCAGCATGAAGCCTTGGGAAAGCGATGCCATCAACGAGCCGGCGCAGAAGGCGCGGTTCCAGAAGGGTTTGTATTTCGCCTGCGCCTTGGCGCGGAAATCGAAGGCGACACCGCGCAGGATCAACCCGACCAGCATGATCGCCACCGGCAGGTAGAGCGCCGTGAGGATCATGCCGTGGGCGGTGGGAAAGGCCACCAGCAGAATACCGATGGCCAGCACCAGCCAGGTTTCGTTCGCGTCCCAGAAGGGGCCGATCGAGGCAATCATACGGTCCTTTTCGTCGTCCTCGGCGAAGGGAAAGAGCGCGCCGACGCCAAGGTCGTACCCGTCGAGGCAGACATAGACGAGGATGGAGACACCCATCAGCGTCGCAAAAGCCAGAGGCAGCCAGATCTCGGGGGGTCCGAAGAGGTCGATCATGGATCTACTCCGCCGGCAGGGCTTTGGTGGACGCGCGGCGCGGATCGGTTGCCGCCGCGGTCTCGCCGGATTTCCCGGCGAGATAGAAGAGCACGCCCACATAGGCCACGAGCAGCACCGCGTAGACCACGAGATAGAGCGCCAGCGTGCTGGCCACCATCGGCGCGGGCACGTCCGCCACCGCCTGTTCGGTCGTCATCAGCCCGGTCACGAGCCAGGGCTGACGGCCGATTTCGGTCGTGTACCAGCCCGCGAGCGTGGCGACCCAGCCCGAGAAGGCCATCGGCACCATCGCCCAGAGCATCGGTTTGGGCAGCGCGTCAGCGCCGCGCCGACGCCAGGCCATCAACCCGACCGCCGCCCAGCTGAGCGCCAGCATCGCCATGCCTGTGCCCACCATTACGCGGAACGAAAAGAAGACCGGCGCGACCGGCGGGTGCAGGACCTCGCCGTCTTCGGTGACAAACTCGTTCAGCCCGGGCACGACGCCATCGGCCTTGTGCTTGAGGATCAGCGATGCGCCGTTCGGGATACCGATCTCGAACCGGTTCTCGCGCGCCTCTTCGTCGGGCAGCGCAAAGAGCAGAAGTGGCACGTTGCCCTGGGTTTCCCAGTTGCCCTCCATCGCCGCCACTTTCGCGGGCTGATGTTCCAGTGTGTTCAGCCCGTGCATGTCGCCGATCAGGATCTGCACCGGAATGAGCAGCGCGCCGAGAGACAGGCCCGTCACGAGCGACAAGCGCACCTCGCCGCTGCGATTTCCGCGCAGCCAGCGATAGGCCGAAAGCCCGGCCATCAGGAACGCCACGGTCAGCCCGCTGGCCAGCAGCATATGCGTCAGACGGTAAGGCATGGAGGGGTTGAAGATGATCGCAAGCCAGTCTGTCGCGTGGGCCACGCCCTCGCGCATCTCATAGCCGGCCGGCGTGTGCATCCAGCTTGAGAGCACGATGATCCAGAAGGCCGACATCGTGGTGCCGAACGCCACGAGGAAGGTGGCCAGCGTGTGCAGCCAGCCCGGCACCTTGGAGAAGCCGAACAGCATGATGCCGAGAAACACGGCCTCCAAAAAGAACGCGGTCAGCACCTCGTAGGCCAGAAGCGGCCCGGCGATATTGCCGACGGTTTCCATGAAGCCCGGCCAGTTCGTGCCGAACTGAAACGACATGGTGATGCCCGATACCACGCCCATCGCGAAGCTGAGGGCGAAGATCTTGACCCAGAAATGGTAGGCCTTCATCCATTTTTCGGCGCCACTACGGGCGTAGCGCATCTTGAAGTAGAAGAGCATCCACCCGAGCGCGATGGTGATCGTCGGGAAGAGGATGTGGAACGAGATGTTCGCACCAAACTGGATGCGGGAAAAAAGGAGCGTGTCCATCGGATTGTTCTCCTGCGCTGCAGGCTTTGTCGATTATAATGGAGATATAGGGCGTTTGGCCCTGCTGTCGCGGCTTTGCGACCGAGTGGCGCACTATTTTTGTCAGGAATTCGCGGGTTTGGCGCGGAATGCGATTTTTCGGTGGAACCAAACCCCACGCTGCTCGTTACATTTATAAGAGCGGTCAAGACCGCCGGAAAGGATTTAGAATGACTGACCAGAACGCCTATACCGAAAAGCTGAAAGCCCAGATGAGCGAGTGGCAGGCCAATATCGAAAAGATGAAGGCCCAAGCCGAGCAAGCGCAGGCCGACACCAAGATCAAATACGAAGAGCAGATCAAAGAGTTACGTGCCAAGCGCGATGAGATGGAAAGCAAGCTGAAAGAACTGCAGGAAGCGCAGGGCGAGGCGTGGAACGACGTCAAAACAGCAGCCGACAAGGCGTGGGACGACATGTCCAACGCGATGGAGAACGCTTGGAAGCGCTTCAGCTAAGCACTTCGGAACTGCGATGAATCATTCGGAAAACGGGGTCGGAAACGGCCCCGTTTTTCTGTGTCAGCCGGTGAGGATTGCGCTGACCTTGAGGGCGCGCTGGGCGTTGCCCTCGACCTTGAGCTTGCCGGACATGAAGGCCATGACGGGGTTCTGGTCGCCTGACAGGATCTTGCGGAAGACCTCGTCGCTGGCAATGAGCGTCACGTCCGCCACCGCATCGCCCGCGCGTGCGCCGGTCTCATCGAGCATCACCGTGCCCTCGCCCGAAATCACCAGCTTGGCCGTGCCGCGAATGGCGCCGCGCGCCTTTGGTGTAAGCGTGTCGATGTAGGACTGGATGACGGGGGACATGTCGCGGGCTCCGGCTTGGATCATGGCATCCTGTGCTGAGGGACGCGCGGCGGCAATCGCGACGCTGCGTCACCAGCGGCTGAGCGCTTCCTCGTCCTCGTCTTTCGCCGCGACCCAGTCGACGCCGTCTTGCGTCATTTCCTTCTTCCAGAATGGCGCGCGGGATTTGAGGTAGTCCATCAGGTATTCTGCCGCCTGGAACGCATCGACCCGGTGCGGCGCCGAGGTGGCGACCATCATGATCACCTCGTCCGGGCCAAGCCGCCCGTAACGGTGGATGACCAGAGCATCGCCCAGCGACCAGCGCGACATCGCCTCGGACACGATGCCCTCGATCGCTTTCTCGGTCATGCCCGGGTAATGCTCGATTTCCATGGCGTCGAGGCCCGCCGCGATATCGCGCACGATACCGGTAAAGGTGACGATCGCCCCCATGCCCGTCTGGCGCGCGGCGAAGGCGTTGGCCTCTGCGCCCAGATCGAAGGGGGCGTCCTGAACCTTGATCTCCATCCGCGTCAGCCGCCGGTCATGGGCGGGAAGAACGCAACCTCGCGCGCGTTGGCCAGCGATGCGTCGAAATCGGTCAGTTCCTGGTCCACGGCCACGCGCAGCGCGTCGAGATCGGCAAAGGCCGCGGCATAGCGTTCTTCGCGTGCGCGCAGTTCCTCGACCAGGTCGCGCACGGTGCCGGCCTTGGTTTCGACGGTGTCCTTGGGGTGTCCGATGCGTTCGCGCACCCAGGCGAAATAGAGCACGTCCATCTCAGTCAGTCCTTCAGATACGGCATGGCCTTACGGAAATATTCCACGCCGGTCACCAATGTCAAAGCTGCCGCCAGCCACAAAAGCCAGAGTCCCGCATGCCCGGTCAGCACCATGCCCTGCATCTTCCAGCGCAGGCCTTGCAGGTCTTCTTCGCGCCCGGCCAGAATATCATCGACCAGGGCCGCGTCCATGCCATAGGCGGACATGCCGAAATAGTGCTCGAACACGCCTTGGGCGAACAGCACAGCGATGGCGACCATCTGGCAGGTGGTCTTCCACTTGGCCAGTTTCGTGACCTTGAGCGTGCCGGCGGTGTCACCGAGGAATTCGCGCAGGCCCGAGACGAACACCTCTCGGAAAAGGATGACGGTGGCGGGCAGCACCAGCCAGGGCGACATGGACGAATAGCCAAGGATCACGGCGAGGGCGATCACCACCATCGCCTTGTCGGCGATGGGGTCGAGCATCGTGCCGAGCTTGGTCGTCTGTTTCCAGAGTCGCGCCAGATAACCGTCGAACCAGTCGGTGATCGCGGCGCTGACAAAGAGCATCAGCGCGAACCAGTCGGCCCAGGGCCGGTGGAAGTAGAGAAACATCACCGCAACCGCCGGGGCGGCCAGAAGACGGAGGACCGTCAGCACGTTGGGGATGTTCCAAGTCATGCCCTGCTACCTAGCCTGAACGCGTGACCGGGGAAAGGGGCGTCAGCGCGCGGGAGGCAACGTGAGGTCGTCGTCGATGGGCACATCGAAGCTTTTCACGAGAAACGCCAGCGTTGTGTAAAAGCCCACGGTCGCCATCAGATCGAGTACGCCCTGCGGGCCGGTGAGGGTTTCCAGAGCCCTGCGGGTGGCCGGCGTGAGCGCGGCGCTCTCGCACAGTTCGTCCACGGCGCGGGCCAGCGTTGCGTCGTTCTCGGCCATCCCGTCGAGCGGGCCCAGGATGGTGTCGATGCGGGGCCTCTCCATGCCGATGGCGGTGGCGCGCGCGATGTGATGCGCGATCTCGTACTCGGCCCCGAGCCTGAGACCGGTGCGCAGGATCACTACCTCGGACCGCTCGGCCCCGAGCGTGGTCTTCCGCACCACATGCTCGCGCAAGGGCGCCCAGCCGCGCAGAAGTGCGGGATGATGCGCCATCGTGCGGTAGACATTGAGCCGCCCGGCAAAGCCGTCTTTCAGATCGGCGATCTCTTGGGGCCACTGCGCATCCTTGAGGGGGGAAAAGTCATGGGTCATGGGGGCGTCTCCGGTTCTCGAGAAGTCTACAGGCAAAGCAGGGGCCAGGCCCAGAGCCGGACGTTGAGGACATGAGATTCTCCTATGGCGAAAGCACCGCTTGCCTTAGGGTTGTGTCATTCACCTTTGGAGATACTGACATGCACATAGCCAGATTCGTTGCCGCCACGCTTGCCGCGTCTTTTGTCCTGACGGGTCCTGCGTTCTCGCAGACGCCGCCGGGTGTCCGCGCTGTCCAAGGCCCCGTCGACGGCATGGATATGATGTCGGACGAGTATATCTGGCGCGAGTTTGTGAAGTTCACCGCGCCTTTCACGCCGGGTGAACGGTCTCCGGTGATCTTCGAGACCTGGGCCTCGGATCACGACACATTCAACGAAAATCCGGTCTGGCCCGATCCCGGCGCCGACAAGAAGCTTCAGGTGAGCCTGCAATCCACCGACGGGCATGGCGGGCTACAGCCGATCGACGTGGCCTGCAGCCCGCCACCCGGGGCGGCCACCGGCAATTTCCCCGCCACCGGCTGTATCGCCGAGGAAACCAAGCGCAACCGGCCGCAATGGGATTTCATCACCGGCAACGGGTATAACACCGGGCCGGGCCGCGCCGCGGCCTTCGACAAGGTGAACATCCAGATGCCCACGACGGCGATTTCGGTCAAGGGCGACTGGACGCCGGTCAAGGACCTGATGGCGTGGCTGCCCGATCTTGAAAGCGAAGAGCAGGTGCGCGCGCTTTACTACACCGATGTCTCGGGTGGCACGGAATACGCGCTTTTGTCGCTGCATGTCAGCACCAAGCAGAACCCGAATTGGGTCTGGGGATCTTTCGAGCATGAGATGAATCCCGGGCGCTGCGATTTCATCGGCTGCGCCGACAGCTTCGGCGCGGTGGTGCCGATGGTGGAGCCGAACCGGGCCGACATGAACGGCGGGTACGGTACGTGCGAGAAAACCGACGCGGTTCTGGCGCTCTTCGAGGAGGCGGGTCTGGACGAGGTCTGGCAGCACTACTGCATGAAGGGCACGATGACCGACTACACCGCTGAGGATGGCACGCCCTATGTGCTGGGCAATTCGGTGATCGAGGGGATCACGGGCAACGGCACGGTGGCGGCGTCGTCCTGCATCGCCTGCCACGTCTACGCGTCCTTCGACAGCTCGGGCTACGTGGCGCCTGCGGCAGGCAACATGCTGCCTTACAACCCGACGGGCCGTCCTCTGGAGCAACCGCTGCTCGGGTCGAACAAGTTCGATTTTATGTGGGGTGTGATCACTCAGCCGAAGCCTGCGAACTAGGCCGCGCGCCCGGTTTGCCGCTTATCCCTTTTCGTGGAAATGGTCGTAGACCTTCTGCGCCAGCGCCTCTGACACGCCCTCGACCGCCTTGAGATCGGCGAGGTTGGCGCGGCTTACCGCCTTGGCGGAGCCGAAATGCGCCAGCAGCGCGCGCTTGCGCGCCGCGCCGACCCCGGCGATTTCGTCGAGCGGTGAGGCGCTGACCGCCTTGGCGCGCTTCGCCCGGTGTGTGCCGATGGCAAACCTGTGCGCCTCGTCGCGCAGGCGCTGGATGAAGTAGAGCACCGGGTCGTTGTGACGCAGCGCCATGGGGCGCTGCCCTGTGCGGTGAAACTCTTCCCTGCCCGCGTCGCGGTCGATGCCCTTGGCGACGCCCACCATGGCGATATCCTCCACCCCCATGGCGCGCATGATCTCGCGCACCGCCGAGACCTGCCCCGCGCCGCCGTCGATCAGCAGAAGGTCCGGCCAGAGCCCGTTCTGCCGGTCGGGGTCCTCCTTCTTAAGCCTTGTGAAGCGGCGCTTGAGCACCTCTTTCATCATGCCGAAATCGTCGCCGGGGGTGAGGTCTTCACCGCGGATGTTGAACTTGCGGTACTGGTTTTTCATGAACCCGTCCGGGCCGGCCACGATCATCGCGCCGACGGCGTGCGTGCCCTGGATGTGCGAGTTGTCGTAGACCTCGATCCGCGCAGGCGGTTCGGGCAGGTCGAAGGCCTCGGCCAGACCTTTCAGCAGCTTGGCCTGTGTCGCGCTTTCGCTCATCTTGCGGGCGAGGCTTTCGCGGGCGTTGCGCAGCGCGGCCTCGATCAGTTCCGCCTTTTCGCCGCGCTGGGGCACGACGATCTCGACCTTGCGGCCAAGCTTGCCGGTCAGGGCCTCGGCCATCAGATCGGGGTTCTCCAACTCGTGGCTGAGGATGATCTGCTTCGCCGGTTCCTTGGTGTCGTAGAATTGGCCCAGAAACGCCTCCAGCACCTCGGGCGCGTCCACGTCGGCGCCAACGCGGGGGTAGTAATCCTTGTTGCCCCAGTTCTGGTTGGCGCGGATGAAAAAGACCTGCACGCAGGCCTGCCCCTTTTCCAGATGCAGCGCGATGAGATCGGCCTCGGGCACGGTGCGCGGGTTGATGCCCTGCGAGGTCTGCACCTGTGTGAGCGCCTTGATCCGGTCGCGGAGTGCGGCGGCGCGTTCGAACTCCATCTCTTCGGAGGCTTTGGCCATGTCGGCGGCGAGCTTCTCCTGGATCTCGGTGGATTTGCCGGAGAGATAGCGCTGGGCGTCCGCGACCTGCGCGGCGTAGTCCGCTTTGGAGATATAACCGACGCAGGGCGCGGTGCAGCGCTTGATCTGGTATTGCAGGCAGGGCCGCGTGCGGGTTTCGAACTGCGTGTCGGTGCAGTTTCGCAGCTGGAAGACGCGCTGAAGCTGTCCGAGTGTGCGGTTGACCGCGCCCGCCGAGGCGAAGGGGCCGTAATAGCGGCCCTTTTCCTTGCGCGCGCCGCGATGCTTCTTGATCATCGGGAAATCATGCGCGGTGACGAGGATGTTCGGGAACGATTTGTCGTCGCGCAGAAGCACGTTGTAGCGCGGCTTCAATTGCTTGATGAGGTTCTGTTCGAGCAGCAGCGCCTCGGTTTCCGTTGCCGTCGTGAGAAACATCATCGAGGCGGTTTCGGAAATCATCCGCGCGATGCGCGGCGTATGTCCGGTGGGCCGCGCATAGCTTGACACCCGCGCCTTGAGATTGCGCGCCTTGCCCACGTAAAGCACCTGGCTTTGGGCACCCAGCATCCTGTAGACGCCCGGCGAGCCGTCGAGCGTTTTGAGATAGGACTGGATCACGCGGTGCCCGGTGGGCGGCGTTTTTTCTGGCTGCGAATCGGTCATGGTGTCGGGGATCTGATTCTTTTGCTGCGGCTGCAATCTTATGCCGGTGGGAACAAGAGGAAACAAATCCACGGAAGATGTGGATAAGTTTGCGGAAAAGTTCTGGGTGACCGGGATTTTTCTTTGTTTTGAATTGCCTTCTCTGGTTTGCCCAGTTTTTGTGCACTATTTCAGACCATTGAAAACATTGAATAAAAAAGTTTTCGGAAGGCAAATATTTGAAATGATTAAAGTTTTTGTAACGGTTTTATGTCTCTTCTCGGAGCGGTGCACAACTTGCCGCCTGATCAGAGGTCGACGCCCACAACGTCCGGTGTTTGCCACGCCAGATGCTGGCCCCCGTCGACGCAAAGAAGCTGTCCGGTGATGGCCGGAGATTGCAGGAAATAGACCAGCGCGCCGGTGATATCGGATTGATTCGCACCGCGCTGCAGCATGGTGCGCTGGCGCTGACTGGTGAACTTGTCGCCGGTCTGGGCAATGCTTTGCATGGTCGGCCCGGGGCCGATTGCGTTGACGCGCACCCGTGGCGCGAGGGCCTGCGCGGCGGTGCGCGTCATCGCCCAGAGGCCCATCTTGGCAATCGTGTAGCTGGCGAAATCCGGGGTCAGCTTGCGCACGCGCTGATCGATCATGTTGACGACAAGACCTTGCGCCACGGGTTCGTGGTTTTCGTCCGGAACCGGATCGGGAATTTGGGCGGCCAGCGCCTGTGTCAAGACGAAGGGCGCGCGAAGGTTCGATTCCATATGGCGGTCCCAACTTTCGCGGGTGGCGTCGCCGAAGCTGTCATGCTCGAAAATCGAGGCGTTGTTGACGAGCACGTGCACTGGCCCGCCGAGGCCTTCGGCGGCGGCTGGCAGCAGGGCCTGCACCGACGCCTCTTGCAGCAGGTCGGCCTGCAAGGTGCAGGCGCGGCGGCCCATGTCGCGGATCAGGCCTGCGACCTCTTCGGCGGCGTCTTTCGAGCTGCCGTAATGCACCGCCACGTCACAGCCCTGGCGCGCCAGTTCAAGCGCCATGGCCCGGCCCAGGCGTTTGCCGGCGCCGGTGACCAGCGCGCGTCGTGAAGTGCTGTCCGTCAAAGCCGGCCCTTTCGTCTAGCTGAGTACGACGACAACGTAGATCAGATAGAGCGCGGTCAAGGCGATGCCCCAGATCCGCGTGATGTCACGTTTGAAATAGACGAAGGGGATGATCAGCAACGAGGCCGCGAGCATCACCCAGAGGTCGAAAACGAGAAATTCGCGGTCTACCGGAATTTCGCCCACCAGGGTGGTGATACCGATGATGGCCAGCAGGTTGAACATGTTCGACCCGATCACGTTGCCCAGCGCCACATCGGCCTGTTTGCGCAAGGCCGCCATCACCGTGGTGGCGAGTTCGGGCAGCGAGGTGCCCAGCGCCACGAGCGTGAGGCCGATCACGCTGTCGGAGACGCCGTACCGCGCGGCGATGATCGACGCGTTGTCGACCAGAAGGTCTGCGCCCAGCGGCAGGCCGATGAGGCCCAGAACGAGAAAGACGATGATCTGCCACCAGGGCATGTCGGGATCGGCGCCTTCGACTTCGTCCTCGTCCGGATCGGCGTTTTGTGCGGCCAGAGCGGCGGCGCCGTTGGCCTCTTTCCGGTGGTTGTGGGCATCGCGGAAGGCATCGAAGAGCACGTAAGACAGCGACGCCAGCAGTGCCAGACCCGCGACCAGATCGAAGGTGCCGCGCATGGCCAGCGCAATGAAGAGCACGCTGCCCGCGAGCATGAAATTATACGTCTTGCGGGTTTCGCAGGCCGAGGTGTGCAGCACCGAGAGGATCGCGGGCACGCCCAGTACCAAGAGGATATTGGCGGTGTTGGACCCCACCACATTGCCGAGCGCAAGCCCCGGTTTGCCTTCGAGCACGGCGTTCACGGAGATCAGCAATTCGGGCGCCGAGGTGCCGAAGGCGACGATGGTCAGACTGACGATCAGCGCGGGCACGCCGACCCTCAGGCTGAGGTTGACCGCGCCTTTGACCAGGGCGTCACCAGCCAGAAGCAGGATCACCAGACCCAGGCCCGAAAGAAGCCAAGGCATCATTTACGACGGCCTTTCTGGCACACGCACGGCCCCTTGCCGATGCGGAACCGCCCGCATTTCGGACATTTTGCCGAGGCGAGTTTCTGCTGCCCCGGAAAGCGGAGCTTGCCGAACATGGCCAGGACGCCCATGGCGACGAGGAAAAGTATGACAATCTTGACGATCACGTCAGAGGCCGAACCGCGCGTAGGCGGCGCGTTCCTCGATGGTGGCGAGGGCGTCCTCGGCGATGTTCATCCCGAGCTTGGGCAAAAGGCCCTTTTTCTTGGTGTAGGGCACGAGCCGGACCTTGTCGCCGTAAAGCTCTTTCAGCTTGGGCACCGCATGGGCCACGCCGTCGGCGAGGCCAAGTTCAACCGCGCGGGAGCCGAGCCAGAACTCGCCGGTGAAAAGGTCTGTCTCATCGGAAAGCCGATCGCCGCGCCGCGTTTTCACCTGGTTGATGAAGGAGGCGTGCATGCCTTCCAGAAGTTCGGTCAGCCGTTCGACGTCTTCCTTCTTTTCCGGCAGGAACGGGTCGAGCGTGGATTTCGATTTGCCGGCGGTGTGCACACGGCGTTCCACTCCCTGACGCGCCAGGAAGACATGCGCGCCGAAGCCCGCCGAGATCACGCCGATGGACCCGAGGATCGAGTTCTCATCCGCCCAGATGTCATCGGCGGCAGAGGCGAGCCAGTAGCCGCCCGAGGCGGCCACGTCCTCGACGAAGGCATGCACAGGGATCTCTTTTTCGTCGGCCAGCCGCCGGATGCGCGAGGCGATGAGCGCCGATTGCACAGGCGAGCCGCCGGGCGAATTGATGAGCAGCGCGACCGCCTTGGGCTTTCCCTTGGAAAACGCCTTTTCGATCGTCGGCGCAAGCGCTTCGTCATTCAGGGTCATGCGGCCCGAGGTGCCGATGGCCCCGGACAGGCGCAGGACGGACACGACCGGGTGCCGGTTCAGAAAGGGGATACGCAGCATCATGGAGGGGGATGTAGATTGACCGTCCGCCACAAACAAGGTCGCGCGGCCCAGACTAAAGGCGCAAGCGGCGGAAAAGCCCGTGGCGGGGGCATTTTGGCCACGCAATGTCCCGGTCGGCGCGCGCGCGCGCGACTGCGCGCCGCGAAAAATGTTACGCCTTGCACACCGGCGGCGGGCCGTCGCGGCGTTCCTGATCGATCAGCGCTCGGAGGGTCGGTTCGGACACAGCGCCGATCACGACGGTGCGCCCGACCACGAGGGCCGGCGTGCCGCGAAACCCGAAAATCCGGGCCAGGGCCGCGGTGTTGCGGAGCCTCGCGGCCACATCCGGGCCGGCCATGTCTGTGATCAGACGGTCCGGATCGGCCCCGATATCCTCGGCGGTGCGGGCCAGAAAGGCTTCGGTCGGCAGGAAGCGCGTCCGCATCAGGCGCTTGTGGAACGTCTCGTAGGCCCCTTGCAAATCGGCCGCGAGGGCGGCGCGGGCGGCAACCACGGAGGTGGGGCCAAGCAAGGGCCATTCATGCCATGTGATGCGCACGCGCCCTTCGGATCGTGCGGCGATGTCGATCAGTATTTCGGTCAGGACACGGCAATAAGGACAGTTGTAATCCGAGAACGCCGCGATTGGCACGACATCAGCGCCCGGAACGCCGCCGAAGAGGGCCGCGCACATCCCGACGCGCGCCCTTTCCACGTCGGCAGTCAAATCCACGCGGTCCGGCGTACCAAGGCCGATAAACGGATTGGGCAATTCGCTTTGATCGCCGGCGACTAGGCGGCGGAACCCGGGCGGCGAGGTCATCTCTTCGAAATCGAAAGATCCGACGAAGAGGGGCGCAACGCGGGGCCACCCCCACCAGATCAGACCGACGGCCGCGATGGCCGACAGGAAAGCCCGGCGGCTTCGGCGTGTCTGACGGCTGTGATCGTTGCCTGTTTCCGTCATGTCGCGCGCCCTAGCTGCGCAGCCGCCAGCCGGTGCGGAAGATCCACCAGATGATGGCCAGACAGAGCGCGGTGAAGCCGGCGATGGCCAGAAGGCTGACCGCGATGGGCACGTCCGCCTGCCCGAAAAAGGACCAGCGGAATCCGGAGACGAGATATACGACCGGATTGAAGAACGAGATCGTCTGCCACACCGGGGGCAGCATGGAGATCGAGTAGAAGGACCCGCCGAGGAACACCAACGGCGTGACGATCAGCAGCGGCACGAGCTGGAGCTGCTCGAAGTTCTTGGCCCAGATGCCGATGATGAACCCGAAAAGCGAGAAGGACATGCAGGTCAGCAGCAGGAAGGCCACCATGGCCGCGGGGTGCTGGATCTGCAGGTCGACGAAGAAGGTGGCGGTGGCCAGGATCACGGCCCCGATGAACAGCGCCTTGGTGGCCGCCGCGCCGACATAGCCCACGACGATTTCGAGAAAATTCACCGGGGCCGAGAGAAGCTCGAAGATCGTGCCGATGAATTTTGGGAAATAGATGCCGAAAGACGCGGCCGAGATGGCCTGTGTCATGACCGACAGCATCACCAGACCCGGCACGATGAAGGCGCCGTAGCTGACGCCCTCGACCTGATCGATGCGGCTGCCGATGGCGGCGCCGAAAACCACGAAGTAGAGCGAGGTGGAAATGACCGGTGAGATGAAGCTTTGCAGCAGGGTGCGGAAAAAGCGGGTCATCTCGAAGACATAGATGGCCTTGATAGCGGTGAGGTTCATACCGCTTCCTCCTTCACCAGATCGACGAAGATTTCCTCAAGGCTCGATTGCGTGGTCTGGAGGTCGCGCATTACGAGACCGGCCTCGGACAGGCGTTGCAGCAGGCGGGTGATGCCGGTGCGCTGGGCGGAGGTTTCATAGGTATAGACCAGCGTGCCGCCATCGGCGGTCAGTTCGAGATCATCGTCCGAAAGCGCGTCGGGGACGGCGTCAATCGGTTCGGCCAGTTCGATGCGGAGGGTCTTGCGGCCCATGCGGGTCATCAGATCGGCCTTCTTCTCGACCAGCAGGATCTCGCCCTTGTTGATGACGGCGATGCGGTCGGCAATCGCCTCGGCCTCTTCGATATAATGCGTGGTCAGGATGATCGTTACGCCGCTCTGGCGCAGGCCTTCGACGATCTCCCACATGTCGCGCCGCAGCTCCACATCGACCCCGGCGGTAGGCTCATCGAGGAAAAGTACGCGCGGCTCGTGGCAGAGCGCCTTGGCGATAAGGACCCGGCGCTTCATGCCGCCGGAAAGCTCCTTGATCTGATTGTCGCGCTTGTCCCAGAGCGAGAGCTGCTTGAGGATCTTCTCGATAAAGGCGTCGTCGCGGGATTTGCCGAAAAGACCGCGCGAGAAACGCACGGTCTTGATGACCTTCTCGAAGGGCTCCAGCGCGACCTCTTGCGGCACGAGGCCGATCATCGCGCGGGCCTCGCGAAAGCCTGTCTGAATGTCGTGACCGCCCACGCGGGCGGTGCCGCCCGACGGCACCGTGATGCCGCAGAGCGTGGAAATGAGGGTCGTCTTGCCCGCGCCGTTCGGGCCCAGAAGCGCGAGGATCTCGCCCTCTTCAATCGCCAGATCGACGCCCTTGAGGGCCTGAAACCCGTCATCGTAGACCTTGCTGAGCCCCTGGATATCGACAATTGGTGCCATGACCCTTGTCCCTTTATTGTTCCGTTTGCGAACGTAAGCCGTTGTGGGCCTCGGGCAATCCGTCAGCGCGGCAGAGCGCTCTGTGCATTCCTGCGAAGGGTCGGTCCGGTAACACTATGTTTCCGGTTTGTGGATTGATCGGCGGCGCATTCCCCGGAATCCTGTCTCTTGCGATGTGGGCGCGAGCGTCGGCCTGTTGGCCGGCGGCAGGGGGCAACAATGATGAGACATGGCCTTGTCTGGCTGATTTCCATTGCGATTCTGGCACTTGCCGGGTGTACCGAGTCGGTCACCCGGCATGACAATCCGCGCATCCTTTTGATGGGCGATTCGATGATGTCGGTGCATGGCATGACCGGCGCGTCGGTGTCGCATGCCGTGGAAAAGCGGCTGCGCGAGCCGGTGGTGGATCGGTCCGTGGCCGGCGCGCGGTTTCTTTACAAGCTGCCGATTTCGGGGGCGGCGGGGATGAACATCACCAAGCAATACCGTGCGGGCAACTGGGACTGGGTGATCCTGAACGGCGGCGGCAACGACATCCTGTTTGGCTGCGGCTGTGGTCTGTGCGGTCACAAGATCGACCGGCTGATCTCTGAGGACGGGCGCAAGGGCGTGATCCCCGGCTTCATCTCGAAGCTGCGGCAGGACGGCGCGCAGGTGCTTTTCGTCGGCTACATGCGCACGCCCGGCGTGACCTCGCCCATAGAACACTGCGTCGACGAGGGTCGGGAAATGGATGCGCGTCTCGCGCGGCTGGCCGAGCTTGACCGGGGCGTGCATTTCTTGTCGCTCGAAGGTCTGGTGCCCAATGGCGACCGGAGCTTTCATGCGCTCGATCTGATCCACCCGTCCGCCAAGGGCAGTGACGCCATCGGCGCGCGGATCGTGACCGAAATCAAGCGCTGATCCCGGGGTCAGCTTTTGATCATGCGCTTTAGCCAGCCTTTTTTCTCGGCTTCTTCGGGCGCGTCATCGTCCTTTGGACCCTCGATCACCGATTCGAGATTGGCGAAAAAATTGTCCGCCATCTTCTTGGCGAAGCCGTCGACGATCCGGCTGCCGAGCTGCGCGAGCTTGCCGCCCACCTTGGCCTCGACATCGTAGCTGAGCTTCGTGCCTTCCTCGACCTCGGTCAGGGTGACGGTCGCGCCGCCCTTGGCAAAGCCCGCAGCGCCGCCCTTGCCCTCGCCATCGAGGCGCAGCTTGTTGGGTTCGTCCATTTCCGAAAGCGAGACCGCGCCTTTGAAAGTGGCCTTCACCGGGCCGACCTTTTGCGTGACGGTTGCCTCGAACCCCTCTTCCGGGCTGCCGGTGACCTCTTGCGCGCCGGGCACGCATTCCTTGAGCACGTCGGGGTTGATCAGTGCAGCCCACACGGTGGCGCGATCTGCCTTGATCGTGCGTTCTCCGCTCATTTCCATTGGGGTTCTCCTCCCTTAGCTGAAAAGAGCGTAGCCGATGCCCGTCGCACCGCCAAGTACGACAGGCGTCGCAAGTCGCGGATCTGACGGTGCGATGTCAATCGGTGCTGTCCGCGTCGGATTTCGACCGTTTTTCGGCCTTGCGGCGGTACCGGCGCAGCAGATCGCGCTTGGCGCGGCTCAGCTCTTCGTCCTTCATCGAAGAGCGATTGAGCGCGAGAAGCCGGTCGGCGGCGTCCTGCGGCTGGGTGTTTTGCGAGGGCTGGGGCGCAAGGCCGGTCTTGTCGATCCCGAGCAGGTCGAGCGCCACCTCAAGCGGGCCGAGGGGCAGATCGCGGCAGGTCTCGATCCGGGTGGAGGTGACCGTGGCGCGGTCTTTCAGGCGGTCGCGCACCGCCGCGACCACATCGTCGAGCCGTGCCGCGCGGTCAAGCCGCGGGCCGTAGGTGTCGTAGTCCTCGGTCAGCCGGGTCGAGCGCAGGTTCTGGTAATAGGCGCTGCGCTTCCACGCTTCGGGGTCGCGGGTGGTGAACCAGATCGCGATGCCGGGCTTAGGGCCGAAATGGGTGTGCAAGACCGAAACCGCGTGCTCCAGAAGGTCGGGCGCGGTGTCGTAGGCCTCGATCCCCTTGCGGCCCGGGATCTGGCCCGACAGCGCCTCGGCCGAGATCAGAAGCGGGCGGGGATCGGTCGGGTCGATCTGCGAGAGGCAGGCGGCGAAGTTGCTGGCAAAGGCCGCAAGCCTGTGATCCTCGGGATCGATCGAATGCCGCCGGGCGACGTGGATCGCGGGACGGATATCGTCGGTCTGCATGACCTGCAGGCGTGGCGTGAGAGAGTCCGCGAGCGCGGAGGCGGCGCGCTGCAGGCTGCTGGTGCCGGTCTTGTGAAACCCCGGGTGAATCAGGATTTTGGGTGTCATGCCATGTTGCCCCGTGGCGCGCGCGCCTGTTTTGCGCATATAGAACGCGAGTTGCGTCGGTTTTGCCAGTCCCGCTTTGCGCCGGGACGAGGATCGGCGATGGGCGTGCGCGGGGAGGCGGACATGCTGGACGGTATCAGGGTGGTCGAGATCGAGGGGCTGGGACCCGCGCCTTTCGCGGCGATGCTGCTGGCGGATCTCGGCGCCGAGGTGACGGTGATCCACCGGCCCGGCGGCGGGCCTGCGATCAGTGGCGGCAGAAACCTTCTGGACCGGGGCAAACGCTCGATCGAGCTGGATCTGAAATCGGCGGCGGACCTTGCCGTGGCACGGGCCCTGCTCGGGCGGGCGGATGCGCTGATCGAGGGATTCCGGCCCGGCGTGATGGAAAAGCTGGGGCTCGGCCCCGAGGAGATGCAGCGCGCCAACCCAAAGCTGGTCTATGGCCGCATGACAGGTTGGGGCCAGGACGGACCGCGGGCGCGGACGGCCGGGCACGACCTCAACTACCTGGCCACGTCGGGCGCGCTTTGGTACGCGGGCCTGCCCGGAGAGGCGCCGGTGCCGCCGCCCACGCTGCTTGGCGATGTGGGCGGCGGGGCGATGTATCTGGTGGCCGGAATGCTGGCGGGGTTGCTGCGCGCGGCGCGCACCGGCGAGGGCACGGTGGTGGACGCGGCGATCGTGGACGGATCGGCGCATATGATGGCGCTTTTGATGAGCCTTCAGGGATCCGGTAACCTTGAGGAAGCGCGGGGTTCAAGCCTTCTCGATGCGCCGCCCTGGGGGCGGGTCTATGCCTGCGCCGCGGGGTGGCTGAGCGTGCAATGCCTGGAGCCACAGTTCTACGCGATCTTCTTGGAGGGGATTGGCCTTACCGATGATCCGCTTTTTGCGGAGCAGATGGACCGCAAGGCATGGCCCGCGCAGGCCGCGCGTCTTTCGGAGATTTTTCGCGAAAAGACGGCGGCGGCATGGGCCGCGCGCTTTGCCGGAACGGATGCTTGCGTGGCAGAGGTGCTTAGCCCCTGGGGCGCGGCCGAGGATCCGCACATGGCCGCGCGTGGCGTCTGGGACAGGCGCGAGGACATGTTACAGCCCGCGCCGGCGCCCCGCTTTGACGGCGTTGCGCGTATCGCGGGCCCGATCCCAAAACGTGGCGCGGACAGTCAGGCGATACGCGCGGCGTTGCGGGCAGAGGGGCTCATCCCGGGCTGATGCCCTTGGAACGCGGCGGTATCGGGTTTATCTAACGAGGTTCAGGACAACAGGACAGCATATGGCCAAGCCGAAAGACAATCCGAACTACAAGGTCATCGCCGAGAACCGGAAGGCGCGGCATGATTATGCCATCGAGGATGACATCGAGTGCGGCATGATGCTGGAAGGGTCCGAGGTGAAATCCCTGCGCCAGAAGAACGCCAATATCGCCGAAAGCTATGCGGCGGTCGAGAATGGCGAGCTGTGGCTGGTGAATTCCTATATCGCGCCCTACGAGCAGGCCAAGACGTTCGGGCATGACGAACGGCGGCGGCGCAAGCTTCTGGTGAACCGCAAGGAATTGGCGCGGCTCTGGAACGACACGCAGCGCAAGGGCATGACGCTGGTGCCGCTGGTGCTATACTTCAATCACAAGGGCATCGCGAAGCTGAAGATCGGCATCGCGAAGGGCAAGAAGACCGTCGACAAGCGCGCGACCGAAGCGAAACGCGACTGGAACAGGCAGAAACAACGGCTTTTGAAGCAAGAGCTGTGATGCGCGGCGGTTTCCCGCGGCAACGGCGGCGTCCTGTGCTAGGGTCGCGCACGGATCTGGATCGCGGGAACGGAGTGAATGGAGCTTCTCGTCAGCTTGATGGCCGGGGCGCTGGGCGGCAATCTTGCCCGGGGTTTGCGCCATGACCGGCTTGGGTTTCTGCTGGCCTCGGCGCTGGGCGTCATCGGCGGCGGGCTGTGCGGTCTGGCGCTGGGGCGCAGCGGGGTGGGCGGGTTGGCGCAGGCCGCCGCGATAGACGGCAGCGGCATCGACCCCGTGGCGCTTGGTGTGCAGGTCGCGATCTGCGGCGCGGGCGGCGGCGCGCTCGTGGTGCTGTCGGGACTGGCCGGGCGGCGCGGACAGGAGTGAGACGCGGGCGCGCTGTCTCTTGCCCTTCCCACGGGCAGGTTGTACTCAGTCAGCGACCAAACCGAGGGCCGACACGATGGCACAGGACGATCCCAAAACGTTGGTTTCCACCGATTGGCTGGCGGCGCACCTGAGTGACCCCGACCTGCGTATCCTGGATGCCACCTGGTACCTGCCGACCGAAGAACGGGACGGCAAGGCCGAGTATGACGCCTGTCACATTCCCGGCGCGCGGTTTTTCGACATCGACGATATTTCCGATCACCGGTCCGAGCTGCCGCACATGGCGCCGCCGGTGGAAAAGTTCATGTCGCGCCTGCGGGCGATGGGTGTGGGCGACGGGCATCAAGTGGTGATCTATGACGCGCACGGCCTCTTTTCGGCGGCGCGGGTGTGGTGGCTGTTCCGCCTGATGGGGCAGGAGCATGTCGCGGTGCTTGACGGCGGCCTGCCCAAATGGATTGATGAAGGCCACCCGGTAGAGGACCTGCCGCCGGTGGTGCGCGACCGGCACATGACCGTGCGCCGCCAGGCCTATATGGTGCGCGACGTCACGCAGGTTTCGGCGGCTTCGAAGCTGGGCGATCACGAGATTCTGGACGCACGGGCGCCGGCCCGGTTCCGGGGCGAGGAAGCCGAACCGCGTCCGGGCCTGCGCGCGGGGCACATTCCAGGTTCGAAGAACGTGCATTATCGCAGTCTTCTGAACGAGGACGGCACTATGAAAGACGAAGCCGGCCTGCGCGACGCGCTGACGGCTGCGGGGGTCGATCTGGCCAAGCCCGCGATCACGACCTGCGGGTCCGGCGTGACCGCCGCCATCATCAACCTTGCGCTAGAACGGATCGGCAAGACCGACCACGCGCTTTACGACGGATCCTGGACGGAATGGGGCGCCTTTCCGACCGTGCCCGTCGCGACCGGAGACGACTAATGTTCGACCACCTCAAGGAACTTCCCGCCGACAAGATCCTGGCCCTGATGCAGGCCTACAAGGATGATCCGCGCGAGACCAAGATCGACCTCGGTGTGGGTGTCTACAAGAACCCCGAGGGCGTGACCCCGATCATGCGCGCGATCAAGACGGCCGAGAAGCGGTGGTGGGAAAGCGAAGACACCAAGGCCTATACCGGGCTGGCCGGGGATCCGGCGTTTTCCGACGCGCTGATCGGTCTGGTTCTGGGCGATGTCGTTTCGCGCGAACAGGTCGCCGCGGTGGCCACACCCGGCGGAACCGGCGCTGTGCGCCAGGCCTTCGAGCTGGTGAAGATGGCCAACCCGGAGGCGCGCGTGTTCGTGTCTGATCCGACATGGCCCAACCATCTGAGCATTCTCAAGCATCTCGGCATGGAGACCGTCGCTTACCGCTATTTCGACGAGGAGTCGGGTGGCGTGGATTTCGACGGCATGATGGCCGATCTCAAGGGGGTGAAGCCGGGCGATGTGGTACTGCTGCACGGCTGCTGCCACAACCCGACCGGGGCGAACCTGACCAGCCCGGAATGGGACGCGGTGATCAAGCTCATGAATGACACCGGCGCGGTGCCCATGATCGACATCGCCTATCAGGGGTTCGGCGACGGGCTGGAGGCCGATGCCGCCGGGACCCGTGCCGTGGTCAAGGGCTGCCCCGAGGTGCTTATTGCGGCGAGCTGTTCGAAGAATTTCGGCATCTACCGCGAGCGTACGGGCCTCTTGATGGCGGTGAGCCACGACGCGTCAAAGCACAAGGTCACGCAGGGCAATCTGGCCTATCTCAACCGGCAGAACTATTCCTTCCCGCCCGATCACGGTGCGCGGCTGGTCAGTCTGGTGCTGACCACGCCCGATTTGCGTGCCGACTGGGAGGCGGAGCTTGAGGACGTGCGCACCGGCATGCTTGAGCTGCGCAAGCAGTTGGCGGCGGAATTGCAGCGGCTGTCGGGCTCTGACCGGTTCGGCTTTGTCGGCCAGCATCGCGGCATGTTCTCGCGTCTTGGCCTTTCGCCCGAGCATGTCGAGGCGTTGCGCCGCGATCACGGGATCTACATGGTCGGCGACAGTCGGATCAATATTGCCGGTCTGAACCAGAAGACCGTGCCGATCCTCGCCGAGGCGATCGTGGAAGTGGGCGCCTGATCGCCCACCTGACCGGGATCGGGACCGGATCAGGCCAGAAGCCCGGTCCGTTCCAGCACCCAGTAGCTTGAGATCAGAGCGATGGCGAGCGAGGCCGGGATAACCACGGCGCGGCGATACCAGGGCTTGTCCCCGAACCAGTAACCCACCGCCAGGTAGCACAGCGCGATCACGGTGAGCTGACCCAGTTCTACGCCAATGTTGAAGCCGACGAGGCTTTTGACGAACTCGGCGCCGGAGGCCGCGTATTCCCGGAACACGGACGCGAAGCCGAGACCGTGCAGCAACCCGAACAGGAAGACGATGACCGTGCGCCACCGGTGCAGGTCGGAGGTGAAGATATTTTCGACCGCGACATAGGCGATGGAGAGTGCGATCAGTGGCTCCACGATATGCGCGGGCGCGCTGACCACGCCGGTCATGCCGAGCGCCAGCGTGATGGTGTGCGCCAGCGTGAACATGGTAATCTGGATCAGCAGCGGGCGCATTTGGGTGTTCAGAAGGAAAAGCCCGATCACGAAAAGCACGTGGTCGAGCCCCTTGGGCAGGATGTGGTCAAAACCGATCGTCACGTAGGTCAGGAACGAGGCCGATTGCGTCGCGCCGTCTGCCGGATCGAGCGCGGCGGTGACGGTATCGCCGGGAGAGACGAAACCGGCGAAGAACTGCTCTTCGGCCCCTTCCCGGGTGGCGCGAAAGATGGAGGCGCCGAAGCGTTCGGGAAAGCGCCAGGTAATCACTTCTGTGCCGGGCGGCAGCGCAAAGGACCAGCGCAGGGTCGACAGGCGGGCGACGTCGGTATCGCCCACCTCGGGGATGTCCGCGCGCGCAGGGCCGATCTCGACCGGGGCGCCATCGGCCAATAGGCTCAGATCCGACAGGCCGTCGGACTGAAAGCTCTGGAACCGCACAGTCAGGTCCTCGGGCGGCGTGGCGCGCAGCGCGTCGTAGGTGGCGGCCTGCGGCGCGTCCTCGGTATCGTCATGCTCGGGCCCGATGCCCGCCAAAACCGCCTCGAGGTTGAGATCGACCCGCAGCTCTGCCTGACCTGATCCGGTGACGGTCAGCTCGGCGATGGCCGGGCTAAGCTCGTGCGCCGCTGCCGGCCGGACAAACGCGGCGACGGCCATGAGCAACAGCCAGAGGCCGCAAATGGCCGCACGGCGCGAGAGGGTGTCTGTCATGGGTTGATTCCCCCGGGCAGGTGCTGTTTTCCATGGTTTCATGAAACATTTCCTTTGCGCCGTCACGGCGGTTTTGTGTCTTGTCGCCGCGCACGGCGCCAGCGCACATGAATTCTGGATCGAACCCGAGGCGCATCGCGTGGCCCCGGACGATAACATTCGCGCGGCGTTGCGCGTGGGCCAGGATTTCAAGGGATCGGAGTTTCCGTTTCTCGAAAGCCGATTCAAACGCTTCACGGTGACCGGCCCGGCGGGCACATACGACGTGGAAGGCACGCTGGGCGACCGCCCGGCGGCGAATGTGCCGCCGCAAGGCGAGGGTCTGCACATCCTTGCCTACCATTCGAGTGTCGACACGCTGACGTTCCGGAAAATGGAGAAATTCCTCAACTACGTCACATATGAAGGCAACGAATGGGCGCTGGAGGCGCACCGCGCGGCGGGCATGCCCGAGACCGGGTTCAAGGAAGAGTATTCCCGTAATGCCAAGGCGCTGGTTCAGGTGGGCGCGGTTCAGCCGGGCGAGGGCGACCGGGCGCTAGGCCTGCCCATCGAACTGATCGCGCAGGCGCATCCTGCCGAGGTCAGCGTGGGCGACACGATGCCTGTGCAGCTTTTATGGCAGGGCGCGCCGCTGGCCGGACAACGGATCAACATCTTCACCAAAGGCACGTCAGGCCCGCCGCCGCATGTGGTGACCGATGCGCAAGGCCGTGCGGAGGTGCCGCTGACCGAGGCGGGGCGTTATATGCTGAACGCGGTGCATATGTTCGAACGCGACGGCGCGGGCGACGTCTTTTGGGAAAGCTATTGGGCTTCACTGACCTTCGCGGTCGAGTAGGTCCCTGGGTCAGGCACGGTAGCGGGCGAGAAACATCTCGACCGCGCCTGTGACCACCCGGTCGATGGCCGCGTCGTCCGTCGAGCAGGGCACGCCGCACAGACACCGCACGAAAAGATCGCTTTTGCACAGCTCGCCGAACTGGTTGCAGGCAAGGTCCATGTCGTCGATGCGTAATTCGCCGCGCTCCACATAGGGACGCAGGACGCTTGTCAGACGCTCGCGCATCAGGGCAGGGCCGGAATTGTAAAATCGCTGGCCCAGTTCCGGAAACCGGTAGGATTCCGCCACGCAGATGCGAAAAACCTGCTGGCCGAAATCCGACAGAAAGAACCGCACGATCCGGCTGGCCGCCTCGCGCAGGACTTTTTCGATCGGGGCATCGGTGCTGATCTCTTGCAGGGCGGCTTCGCCCTGTCGGTTGCATTCCAGACGCGCCACCTCGGTGAATAGGAGCCGCTTGTCCGGAAAATAGCTGTAGAGCGTGGCCTTGGAGACGCCCGCGGCCCGGGCGATGTCATCGACGCTGGCGCCCTCGAACCCGTCACGCATGAAAACCTCGCGCGCGCCTGTGAGCACCTGATCGAACTTCCGGCCTTTCTTGATCTCGGCATCCGCTGCCGTCATGCTGTTCTCTCCCTGCCCCGGAGAACCTTAGACGGCCCGTCCACCGGTCTGCAAGCCTGACCGCAAGTGACGGAGGACGGGACGCGGTTTGTAGCTGCATCAGTGGGTCAGTTGTCGATTCCGGTGTCATCCTGTGTGACCGGGTCGGGCTTTGGTTTCGGGAAGGTCAGATCGGGCGTGATGTCGGTGACGGTCACAGCCAGGGCAAGGGCCGGGGCACCGATCAGGATACCGGCAAGCGCGAACGGTGCGAAAAGACGGGACATGGTAGAGACCTTTCCAAAAAGTGAACTGTACGGTTCATAAATCTAAACAGAACAGTTCAGCTTTCAAGGTAAAAGTGAACTGATCGGTTCACATTCCGTTGTGCCCGTGCGGCCTCAGAAGTTTTGGGGCTTGAAAACCGGCCTTTCTACGGTAATTTAGAATTGTTCTAAAAAGTGGTGGAGGTTCCCCATGATACCCGGTGTCTCATCCCGTCGGCGGTTCTCGGACCTGAGCGAGCAGGAGATTCTCGCGCTTGCGATTTCGTCCGAAGAGGATGACGGGCGCATCTATCGCAGTTACGCCGAGATGCTGCGTCCGGATTATCCCGATACGGCGAAGATCTTCGACGGCATGGCCGCCGAAGAAGACGGACACCGACAGCGTCTGATTGAACTGCACCAGAAACGTTTTGGCGAAGTGATCCCGCTGATCCGGCGCGAGCATGTAGCAGGATTCTACGCCCGCCGGCCTGTCTGGCTGATCGAGAATCTTGGGATCGAGCGTATCCGCGCCGAGGCCGAGGCGATGGAGCGGGACGCCGAAGCCTTTTATCTCAAGGCCGCACAGAACACGACCGATGCCGGCACCCGCAAGCTTCTGGGCGATCTGGCCGCCGCCGAGGCCGGGCATCAGGATCGTGCCGGAGAGCTGAGCGAGGCGCATCTGAGCGAGGATGCCAAGGATGCGGAGGAGCGCACCGCCAAGCGGCAATTCGTTCTGACCTGGGTACAGCCGGGTCTGGCCGGGCTCATGGACGGCTCTGTCTCGACCCTCGCGCCGATCTTCGCCACCGCCTTTGCCACGCAGGATACATGGACCACGTTTCTCGTCGGTCTCGCCGCGTCTGTCGGTGCGGGCATTTCCATGGGCTTTACCGAGGCGGCCAGTGACGATGGTGAGCTGTCGGGCCGGGGCAGCCCGACGAAGCGCGGAATCGCCTCGGGCGTGATGACGACCGTGGGCGGGCTTGGCCACGCGTTGCCTTATCTCATCCCGGACTTTTGGACCGCGACCGTGATCGCCATCGCCGTGGTGTTCGTGGAACTCTGGGCGATTGCGTGGATCCAGAACAAGTACATGGAAACCCCGTTTTTCCGTGCCGCGTTCCAGGTGGTTCTTGGCGGTGCTCTGGTCTTTGCAGCGGGCGTTCTGATCGGCAGCGGGTAGATCGGGAACGCGTCTTTTCAGGCGTGACGGGCCCGCTTACCGCTTGCGGTCATGATCGCCTGACCGTCTGTCTTGATGGATCAAAAGCGGACCGGTCATCTCAAACACCGCCCGGTGGGCTGACTGCGGGTCGGGTGCGACGCGTAACGTGTTGAACCGTCTCGATTGACGCGCCTGTGGAAGCTGCTAACACCCTGCCATGTTCGCGATTTTCCTTCAGACGCTGCCTTTTTTCCTTATCATCGGGCTAGGCTATGGCGCCGGGCGCAAAGGCTTTTTCACCGATGAGGCGACGGCGTATTTGACCAAGTTCGTCTTCTATTTCGCCCTGTCGGCCATGCTTTTTCGGTTTTCGGCCAATCTGAGCATGTCCGAGATCTTCGACTGGCACTTCGTCATGGCGTATCTGTGGGGCACGGCCTTTGTCTATGGGCTGGTGACGCTGGTGGCGCTGATCCGGCGCCTGCCGGCGGCGGAGGCAGCGTTCGAGGCGCAATGCGGCGTCATCGGCAACACCGGGTTCATGGGTGTGCCGATGCTGACGCTGCTGATGGGGCCGGCGGCGATCGGACCGGTGATGCTGGTGCTGGCCGTGGACCTTATCGTGTTCAGTTCGCTGATCGTGATTATCGTCACAGGGAGCCGCGACGGCCGGATGAGCGTTGGAATCCTGCGGACCGTCGGCCTTGGCCTTCTTGAGAATCCGATGATCGTATCAATCTCATTGGGGCTGGCATGGTCGGCGTTGAACCTGCCCATTCCGGATCCGATGAACGCCTTTCTGACAACGCTTGGGGCGGCGGCGACCCCCGGTGCGCTTTTCGCCATCGGCGCGTCCTTGGCCAACAAGCGCGCCGAGCGTCCGGTGATCGCGGGCTGGCTCAGCTTCAACAAGCTGATCGTGCATCCGGCCATGGTCGCGTTTTCGGCGCTGGTGCTGTTTCCGGTCGATCCCTATCCGGCGGCGGTGATGATCGCGGCGGCCTCGCTGCCTGTGGCGGGCAATGTCTATATCCTTGCAGAGCACTACAAGGTGGCGCCGCAACGCGTCTCGGCCTCGATCCTGATCTCGACTGCTATCGCGGTGGTCACGGTGTCCCTCGTGATCGGCTGGGTGACGCCGCTTTACTGACGCGCTTCACCCGTCCGCATCCAGCAGATCCACCTGGACCGGTAGAAAAACCAGATCTTCCAGCGGGGCGTCATAGACCGCCTTGCAGACCTCCTTGGCCCCGTAATTCGCCAGTTTCTTTTGGGCTTCTCTTCGCTCGAAGCTGCTTGTTTCGCAGAACCCGCTGTCATCGACCGAGCAGACTGCCTCTATAAGCCTTTGAACACGCGCCATCGGACACAGGATGTCCTCTGCCAGATCGACCTTGTTCCGAGCTTTGCGCCACGCCTCACCCCGATCCTTCAACTCCCGCTTTTCGTAGATGTTGAGCATGATGAGCTTGGAGCTGTTGAACGTGTTCAGGTGATAGGGGCCATGGTTGGAATAGGCGATGGCATTGATCAGCGGGCCGTCTCGTAAGGCCAGCGCCTTGGGGCGCGTCAGCGGATAGGCCAGGTTCGCGCAATCCGACCAGAGCCCGTCGTCATAGGGCCGGATTTCCAGCAAACGGCGCACATACTCGATCTCTTCGGCGGGATCGGGCGCTGCCACGACAACCTCTTCAAACGTGAAAGGTTCGATTTCCTTGTAGCTGTGCAGGCGCAGCCGTAGACCGTTCAACGCCTTGTCATCATAGGGATTTTCCGACAGACGTTCGCGCGCGCCCTTCTGGCTGGCGTGGTAATGCGCCTCGGCGATCAGAGGATACCCGAACTTGGGCGCGATATTCCGGTCGAACGCCTCGGCCCTGTGCAGGTTCCAGCCGTCGCCGTCCAGCAGGTCCTTGAGATATTCATGGGCGAATTCGGCGTCCTCGCGCGTGGTATGGGTCGAGGTGGCAAGCGACAGGCGAAAACGGTCGAGGCCCGGATAGCGCCCGTGCTTCAGCGCATTCTGATACCAGTAGAACAAAGGGTCGCCGAAACGGGCGTGCTGTTCGGCGGCGGCATAGATCTTGCAGGCACCCACAGGGTCCTGTCCGCGCGGCAGATCAGCCACGGACGGTCCGTAATAATTGCACATGCTTTCGGCGGTTTCCCATGTGCCGCCCCAGCCGGGATTGGTCGCATCGACCGCACGCTCCAGCGTGCCCCAGTTCGGATCCTCCTGCATGACCGTGTCCAGAACCTCGTAGGAGGCCATCGTGTAGCGATTCATCATGCCCAACCGGACAAGGGCGTCCGAGGCAGGGATCAGGCGAGTTTGGGCATTGAATGCGCGGCTCGCATGGTTTCAGGCGCTGTCAAGGAGTTGGTCGAAGAGTTCGAGCGCCTCGGGATAGGTCTGTCGGACGGTGCCGCCGCCCCGGATAAGTCAGGCTGCCTGATAATCGTTCCAGGCCTGAGCGGCATGCGCATAGGGCGAGCGCGGATAACGATCGAGCCAGTCCCGGGAAAAGTTCAGGACCTTGGGATCGGTCGTACCGAAGACGCCGTAAATCCTCCTCATGTCATCTGCCGGAGCGTCACCCGAAAGAAAGTCGCCATGGGCAGAAGCCAGATCACGCTCGACTTTCTCTATATCGCCTGCGCGGATCGCTTCCAGAATGGAGTCGTGGGTGATCTCGGCCCGGGCGGGGTCGACCAGGCACGCAACAGCAACGGACAGGGCGGTCAAAAGGCGAAACATAAGGCGATCTCCGGCATTGAGCACGCCTATGGGTTGTGGTCTTTTACGGCGCCGGTGTGACACGCGCGCGGTCATTTCTTGAAAGCCTGGCTCGGGCGACGAGGCCGGCGACCCTCATTTTGCGTTTGCCGCCAATCGCTGGCCTGTTACAGACAGGGCAAAGCGAATGAACGAAAAGGGGAGATCACAATGGAAACCGTATCGGAAAACGCCTGTTTCGGCGGCACGCAAGGGGTCTATACCCACGCGTCGGACGCCTGCGATTGTGACATGACCTTTGGTCTTTTCCTGCCGGAAGAGGCGAAAAGCGGCCCGGTGCCGGTGCTGTGGTATCTCTCGGGCCTGACCTGCACCCATGAAAACGCGATGGTGAAGGCGGGCGCCCAGCTTTGGGCGGCCGAACAGGGCATCGCCCTTTGCTTTCCCGACACCAGCCCGCGCGGCGAGGGCGTCGCCGACGACGACGCCTACGATCTGGGTCAAGGGGCCGGGTTTTACGTGAACGCCACGCAGGATCCGTGGAAGCCGCATTTCCAGATGTGGCGTTACGTGGCCGAGGAATTGCCGCAGCTTTTGATGAAAGAGTTCCCGCTGGACGAAGAACGGCAGGCGATCACCGGTCATTCCATGGGCGGGCATGGCGCGTTGACGCTGGCCATGGGCCTGCCGGGCCGTTTCCGCTCGGTCTCGGCCTTCTCGCCGATCGTGAACCCGACGCAAAGCGACTGGGGCCGCAAGCAGTTCACCGCCTATCTGGGCGAGGATGAAAGCACCTGGGCCAAGCATGACGCGACGGTGCTGATGAAGGAAACCGGTTTTGACGGGCCGATCCTGACCGATACCGGCACCAAGGATCAGTTCATCGATCTGCTGATGCCCGAAAGTTTCGCCGCCGCCTGCGCTGCCCGCCGGCAGGAGGCGACGCTGCGGATGCAGCCGGGCTATGACCACAGCTATTTCTTCGTGAGCACCTTCATGGAGGACCACGTGGCGTTCCACGCCGAGGCGCTTTACGCCTGATCTGGATGCCCCCAAAACGCGGCGGGCGCGTCATACTTCGCCAGGTTTTTCGGCTTTGTTCTTGGAATGCCGCAGATCCAGGCGCGCCGCCCTCCCGGCGCGCTTGCAGAGGGTAGGCCCGGCTTCTAGGGTCGCGAGCACAGGAAAGCCTGCCGTCACAGGAAGATATTCCACGACCAGCCCGAGGAGATGCGCCATGGCGGACACGGCCAAGCAGCACTACGATCTCATCATCATCGGCTCCGGGCCGGCCGGGCGTTCTGCCGCGATTCAGGCTGGCAAGCTCAAGCGCCGTGTGCTGGTCGTGGACCGCAAGGACCGGCTGGGCGGTGTCTCGGTTCACACCGGTACGATCCCATCGAAGACCCTGCGAGAGACGGTGCTGAACCTGTCGGGCTACCGCGAGCGAAGCTTTTACGGCCGGTCCTACCGGGTGAAGGACGATATCGGCGCGCAGGACCTGAAGATGCGATTGCATAAGACCTTGGATTACGAGGTCGACGTTCTGGAGCATCAGTTCAACCGCAACCATGTCGAGACATTGAACGGCTTTGCCAGTTTCACCGGCCCGAACAGCCTTGAGGTCGCGACCGAAGCGGGGGAGAAGACCAGACTGACGGCGGACAGGTTCCTGATCTCGACCGGTACGAAAACCTATCGCCCCGATTACGTTCCCTTCAACGGCAAGACCGTGGTGGACAGCGACGAGTTTCTCGAACTGGGCCAGATCCCGCGCAGCCTTGTCGTGGTGGGCGCGGGTGTCATCGGCGTGGAATACGCCACGATGTTCTCCGCGCTGGATGTGCGCGTCACCCTGATCGAGCCGCGTGACAGTTTCCTCGATTTCATCGACCGCACACTCATTCAGGATTTCACCCACCAGATCCGCGAGAACGGCGTCGATCTGCGCCTCGGCTCGGCCATCGAGACCATCGAGGACGCGGGCGTGCATATCGAGACAACGCTGGCCAACGGGCGGCATGTCCGCTCTGAAATGCTGCTTTTCGCAGCCGGGCGGATGGGTGCAACGGACCGGCTCAATCTTGACAAGGCTGGGCTGGAGACGGATCATCGCGGGCGGCTGAGCGTGGATCGGAAGAGCTATCAGACAGCCGTGCCGCATATCTATGCCGCTGGGGACGTGATCGGGCATCCCTCGCTCGCCTCGACTTCGCTACAACAGGGCCGGATCGCCGCCTGCCATGCGCTCGACACGCCGACCCTGCCGGAAAGCCCGTGGTTCCCTTATGGGATCTATTCCGTGCCCGAGATTTCCACCTGCGGCATGTCCGAAGAGGAAATGCAGGAGCGCGGCATTCCTTACGAGGTCGGCATCGCGCGCTTCCGCGAGACCTCTCGTGGGAATATCATGGGGCTGGAACACGGAATGCTGAAAATGCTCGTGTCGCTCAAGACGCGGCGCGTTCTGGGCGTGCAGATCGTGGGCGAAGGGGCGACCGAGCTCATTCACATCGCTCAGGCCGTGCTGAACCTGAAAGGGACGGTGGATTACTTCGTGCAGAACACGTTCAATTATCCGACGCTGGCCGAGGCCTACAAGATCGCGGGCCTGGACGCCTTCAACCGCATGCCCATCCCCGAGGAATATAAGGTCAATCGCGCGCCCAAGGCGGCGGAATAGGAAATGGCGATTTATGTCGATGCCGACGCCTGCCCGGTCAAGGCCGAGGTCGAGAAGGTGGGCACGCGGCACCGGGTGCAGATGTTCATCGTCTCGAACGGCGGGCTGCGCCCGTCTGCCAACCCGATGGTCGAGACGGTGATAGTGCCCGATGGCCCGGACGTGGCCGATATGTGGATCGCGGATCGCGCAGGGCCGGGCGACGTGGTGATCACCGGGGACATTCCGCTGGCCGCGAAATGCGTTGAGGCGGGGGCGCAGGTGCTCAAGCATAATGGCGAGGCGCTGACGGCGGCCAACGTGGGCAATGCGCTGGCCACGCGCGACCTGATGACCGATCTGCGCGCCGCCGATCCGTTTCGGCAGGGCGGCGGCAAGGGCTTCACCAAGGCCGACCGCTCGCGCTTTCTCGACGCGCTGGAGCGCGCGCTGCGGCAAGCCGCAAGGGGATGAGCGTCTCGAGCGCCAATCTCGCCGGGGCGGGCTGCGCGCTTCTGGCGGTCATGTGCTTTTCGCTCAATGACGTGGGCATCAAGTTTCTGTCGGGCGGCTATGCGCTTCATCAGATCGTCTTCATCCGCTCGGCGATCGGCCTGCTGACCTTCTCTGCGATCTTTCTGCCAATCTACGGCCTGCGCGTGCTGCGCACGTGGCGGCCCGGCGCGCATCTCTTGCGCGGGGTCTGTGTGGTGGGGGCCAATACGTGCCTCTTTCTCGGGCTTGCGGCGATGCCTATCGCCGATGCGGTCGCTGTCTTCTTCATTTCGCCACTGGTGATCACCGTCTTCTCGGTGATTTTCCTGGGCGAGACTGTAGGCGCGCGACGCTGGGGGGCCATCGCCGTGGGCTTTGCCGGTGTTCTGGTGATCGTCAAACCGGGCACCTCGGCCTTTCAGGTGGCGGCACTTTTGCCCATGGCGGCGGCGGTGCTTTATGCCGTGATCCACATGGTCGCGCGCAAGGTCGGCGGCACGGAATCGGCGGCGACGATGGCGGTCTACATCCAGATCACGTTTCTTCTGGCCTGTAGCCTGATCGGTCTTTCAATCGGTGACGGCAGATTCGCCGCGCAGGATCATCCGTCTTTGACCTTCTTGTTCCGCGCCTGGGGGCCGGTCGACCCGGGCGATTGGTGGCTGCTTGTGCTGCTGGGGGTCAGTGGTGTTCTGGGCGGCTTCTTTATCAGCCAGGCCTATCGGATTTCGGAGGCGGCGTTTGCCGCGCCGTTCGAATATGTGGCGATGCCCATGGCGATCATGTGGGGCGTCACGGTTTTCGGCACATGGCCCGACCGGACCGCGTGGATCGGAATCGCGCTGATCCTCGGCTCGGGTCTCTACCTCATCTGGCGGGAATCGCGGAAGGATCAGACATTGGCGAGCGATGAACCGAGCCATCTCTAGCGCCTTGCGTTTGACGATAGGGTCCGCACACCGCATATCTTGGGCACCGGACAAGGAGAGTGCAGGTGAGTATATCGATCATTCCCTTCGAGGAGGGCGAGGCGCAGTTGGACTGGATGGCGCTTTGCGCCGCGTTCGAAGCGGGGCACGCTTTGCCCAAGGCAGAGATTGGCGACACTTTCCTTTATCGCGATCCCGACACGTTGTTGTCACGGTCGGCCTGGATCGACGGAATGGGCCTTGCGGTGAAGTCGGCGACGATTTTTCCCGGAAATCCCGATGCGGGTGATCCGATGGTCAATGGCGCGGTCTGCGTCTTTTCCGACCGGAACGGCATGCTTGAAGCGGTTGTGGATTTCCACCTTGTGACCAAGTGGAAAACCGCGGGCGACAGTCTTTATGCCGCAACGCGCCTGGCCCGGCCCGACAGCCGCAGGATTCTGATTGTGGGCGCCGGGACCGTGGGCCGGTCCTTGTTCGAAGCCTATGGCGCGGCCTTCCCCGAGGCGGAATTCACCGTCTGGAACCGCACCCGCGCCAATGCCGAGGCGATGGCAAAGGAATGTCCGGGGCTTCAGATCGCCGACGATCTGGAGGAGGCGGTGCGCGGGGCCGACATCGTGACATCCGCCACGATGTCGACCGAGCCCGTGCTGAAAGGAGACTGGTTGCAGCCTGGCCAGCATATCGACCTGATCGGCGCCTACCGGCCCGACATGCGCGAGGCAGACGATGTTGCGCTGAGCCGAGCGCGCATTTTCGTGGACAGCTACGACACCACCATCGGTCATATCGGCGAGATCAAGATTCCGCTTGAAGCCGACGTGATCCAGCGTGGCGACATTGTCGCAGACTACTATGAGCCGGAGGCGTTCCGGCGCCGGGACAACGACGAGATCACGCTGTTCAAGAATGGCGGTGGTGCGCATTTGGACCTGATGACCAGCCGCTATATCCTCGAGGCCTGGGCGGCGCGATGATCGTCTGGGGTTTTGCTGCCGCCGCGTTGGCCATCTTGGTCTGGCCCTTCCTGATCGAATCCATACGCCCGCGTATGCGGGATAAGGACCGGGCGCTTGCCCCCGGCGCGTTTGCCGTTCTCCCAAAGGGTGTGACGCACTACCGATGGCTTGGGGCGGAGGACGGGCCGCTTGTCGTCTGTGTGCATGGTCTCACCACGCCGTCCTTTGTGTGGGAGCCGATCGCGCAGCATCTGGGCGAGATGGGATTCCGCGTGCTGGTCTACGATCTTTACGGGCGCGGATATTCCGACCGTCCCAAGGGCCTGCAGGACGCGGATTTCTTCTGCGACCAGCTTGACGCGCTTCTGGACGAGTTGCGGATCGATGAACCCTTTACCTTGTTCGGATATTCGATGGGCGGGGCCATCGCCACGGCCTATGCGGCCCGGCATCCCGCCAAGATTCGCGAACTGGTCCTGATTGCGCCCGCGGGACTGGGTCACGATCTTGGCCCGGTGGCCGATCTTGCGGTCAACCAAGACTGGATCGGCAAATGGCTGGCATTGGGCTTTTATCCGCGGGTACTGCGCCGCGCGACAGAGGCCGATCGCGCCTTGCCCTCGGCCATTCCGGACATGGTGGACCGTCAGATACTTGAGACTCGCTGGCGCGGCTTTGCCCCGGCGGTGCTGTCTTCGTTGCGCGGGATCATGTCGGAGGACCTTGCGCCGGCACATGCCGCGATTGCGAAGACGGGTGTGCCCGTTCTCGCGATCTGGGGCAAAGAGGACGATGTGATTCCGATCGCCGGTCTTGGTAAGCTGGCCGAATGGAACCGCGATGCGCGCCAAGAGGAATTCGAGGACGCGGGACATGCGCTGGCCTATACCCACGTGAACGAGATCGCTGAAGTCCTGGCCGGTCTGCGCCGCAACTAGGCGGCGCGCGCGCGCGGCGGCAAAGCCCGCTCGCGCACGGGCAGATGCACCAATGCCGAGAAGGCGCCAACGCCCACGCCGACCCACCAGACCAACGTGTAATCGCCGTGCAGATCGTAAAGCCGCCCGCCCAGCCAGACACCAAGGAAACTGCCCAACTGGTGCGAGAAGAAAACAATTCCGTAGAGCGTGCCCATGTAGCGCAAACCGTAGATATGCGCGATGAGGCCCGAGGTCAGGGGAACGGTCGCCAGCCACAAAGCGCCCATCCCCGCCGAAAACAGCAGGACCGAGGCTGGCGTGATCGGCAGCAGGATGAAAACCGCGGCAATGATCGTGCGGCCGGTATAGATGCCTGCGAGAAGGTATTTCTTGGTGAACCGCTTGCCCAGCCAGCCTGCCGTCAAAGTGCCCACGATGTTGGCCAGACCGATCAGCGCAATGGCCGCCGCCCCCAAGGCGGATGTCGTGGTGATGCCTATCCCGTGAAGAACCCCGCCCGGTGCGATGGGCCCGCACATCTCGGTCACGAAAGCCGGGAAATGCGCGGTGATGAAACCAAGCTGATAGCCGCAGGAAAAGAAGCCGACGAAAATGAGCGTGTAACTCGGGTCGCGAAACGCCGCGCCGAGCGCCTCGCCGAGGCTTTGTTCCAACTGCGCGGTGGAGGCCGGTGCCGGCGAGCGCAGGAGCGGAAGCAAAAGCAACACCGACAGGATCACGCCCGCGAAGCACAAAAACACCATCTGCCAGCTCATCACGCCGAGCAGCAGTTCCGCGGCGGGCGGGCCGAAGATCTGTCCCGAGGATCCGGCGGCGGTGGCGATGGCAAGGCTCATCGAGCGGTTCTCGTCGCTGCTCGCGCGGCCCACGACGGCCAGGATGACACCAAAGCCCGTACCCGCGATGCCAAAGCCGACCAGAATCTCGTAGATCTGGTGCGCTTCCGGCGTGACGGCAAACGAGGACAGCACAAGGCCCGCCGCATAGATCAGCGCGCCGAGCACGATCGCTTTGCGGTCGCCAATGCGCTCGGCAATGGCGCCGAAGATCGGCTGCCCGATGCCCCAGGCAAGGTTTTGAATGGCGATGGCGAGGCTGAATTCCGCGCGCAGCCAGCCGAATTCCGAGGCGATCGGGATCTGAAAAACACCAAAGGACGACCGGATCGCGAAGGAAACCATCAAGATAAGCGCGCCGGCGATAAGAACGGGCGTGAAAAGCGGCGTGGCGGGCTTCATTCAGTGTATCCTGGTTACGGTCGCGACAAGGTACAGTCGGTGCCGCGCGGGTCAATTCAGGAATTGTGCGCCGCACAATCGCGGCAGGTGATCCGGGCCTTGCCGCTTTCCTCTGCGCTGCGGCTTCGGTATCCAGAAAGGAATGGAAACGCTGATCGAGCGATACGAGCGGCTGGTCTCGGAGGACAAGCTGACGCGCGACGCGGCGCAGGAAGAGGTCCTGCCCGAGTTCGAACGCGTGCGCGCCGATCTTGAAAAGCCGGTCAAGAAGGGGTGGTTCCGCAAGGCGCCCGAACCGGTGAAGGGCCTGTACCTCTGGGGCGGGGTCGGGCGCGGGAAGTCCATGCTGATGGATCTTTTCGTCGATACGCTGGATGCCCCGAACCGCCGCGTGCATTTCCATGCCTTCATGCAGGAGGTGCATGCCGCGCTGCACAAGGCGCGCGCCAGCGGGGCCGACGATGCGATCGTGCCTGTGGCCAAGGACATCGCCGATGGGTTGCGCTGTCTCGCACTCGACGAGATGCAGATCACCGATATCACCGACGCGATGATCGTGGGCCGGCTGTTTCAGGCCATGTTCGAGGCGGGCGTCGCGGTGGTCACCACGTCGAACCGGGTGCCCGATGATCTATACAAGGACGGACTCAACCGGCAGCTTTTCCTGCCCTTTATCGACCTTTTGAAAGAGCGGATGGTCGTGCGTGAGATGGCCAGCGCCACCGATTACAGGCAGGGGCGGCTGGAGGGCAGCCCAAGCTATTTCACGCCCGCCAATGCCGAGGCCCGCGCGGCGATCGAGGAAATCTGGCAGGACCTGACCGAGGGCAAGGCCGAGCCGTTGACGCTCAAGGTCGGCAAGCGCGAGGTTGAGATCCCGGCCTTTCACAACGGGGTCGCGCGGGCCCGGTTCTATGACCTTTGCGGGCGGCCCCTTGGCCCGGCGGATTATCTCGCGCTGGCGCAAGCCGCGCGCGTGCTGGTGCTGGAAAACGTTCCCCAGCTTGGCCGGTCGAACTTCAACGAGGCCAAGCGGTTCGTCACGCTGATCGATGCGCTATACGAGGCGAAAGTGCGCCTTATCTGTTCTGCCGCGGCGGCGCCGGAATACCTTTATGTCGAAGGCGAGGGCAGTTTCGAATTCGAGCGCACCGCCAGCCGGTTGCGAGAGATGCAATCGAGCGGCTGGGGCGAGGCGGGATGACCGCGCGCGCCTATGATTACGTCATCGTAGGCGCGGGGTCTGCTGGCTGTACCTTGGCGAACAAGCTGGGCGCGGACACGTCGAAATCCATCCTCGTGCTGGAAGCCGGGCCCATGGACCGCAACCTGATGATCCATATGCCAGCGGGCGTCTACAAAGCTTGGTGCGACCCGAAGCTGAACTGGAACTACGACACCGCGCCGGAACCGGGATGCGACGACAGAGAGGTCTTCATGCCGCGCGGCAAGGTCGTTGGCGGCTCGTCCTCGATCAACGCGATGGTCTATATGCGCGGCCATCCCTTGGACTATGACGCCTGGGCCAACGACTGCGGCCTGTCAGATTGGCGCTATGCCGATTGCCTGCCTTATTTCCGTGCCGGCGAAACGCATTCTCGCGGCGGCGATGACTGGCGCGGTGATCGTGGGCCTTTGGGGACGACACGCGGGACCTATGACAATCCGTTATACGATGCCTTTCTGCAGGCCGGCGGACAGGTGGGGCAGGGACAGTCAGAGGATCTGAACGGTTACAACCCGGAGGGCGTGGCGCGGTTCGACGCGACCAAGCGGCACGGGCGGCGATGCTCTGCCGCAGTGGCGCATCTTCGCCCCGCGCTGTCGCGGGGTAATGTCACGCTGCTGACAGGCGCGCTGGTGCGACGGGTAATCGTAGAAGGCAATCGGGCGGCAGGCGTGGTTTTTGGCCATCGCGGCAAAGAGCATAAAGCGATGGCCGAGGAAGTTATCCTATCGGGCGGAGCTATCAATTCGCCGCAGCTTTTGATGCTGTCGGGACTCGGTCCGGCGAACGAGCTGGGCGAACATGGTATTGACGTGATTGCGGACCTGCCCGGTGTGGGCGGCAACCTTCAGGATCATCCCAGCATCATTCTGCAATATGAAAGCCTCAAGTCTTATCCGATCCACCGCATCGACCGTCCCTGGAACAAGCTGCGCGCCGGGGCCTACTGGGTGTTTGCCCGTGATGGTGTGGCCGCGTCGAATATTTGGGAGGCGGGCGGCCTCATCCGGGGGAATGCAGAGGTTACCTATCCAAATCTGCAATATCACTTCGGGCCGGTGGGGTTCGATTACAGCGGTAACAAGATCAGCCTACTTCAGGCCATGGCCTGTCATATCGATCTGCTGCGGCCCGAAAGCAGGGGGCGTTTGCGGCTGGCCTCTGCCGACCCGAGCTCCAAGCCGATCCTGACCTTCAACTATCTGTCACAGCCGGGCGATTTGCAGCAGTTGATCGAAGGCGTGCACCGCCTGCGTGATCTATTCTCGCAACCGGCCTTTGACGGTCTTCGCGGAGCCGAGATTGACCCGGGTCCGACGGTAAAGACCGACGCCAAAATCGGGAGCTGGATACGTCAGCGTATGGAGACGGATTTCCACCCCTGTGGCACCTGCCGGATGGGGCAGGGGCCCGATGCCGTGGTCGATGACCGGTTCCGGGTTCATGGGATCGAAGGTTTGCGCGTCGTCGATGCCTCGGTCATGCCGCGGGTGCCGAGCGGCAACCTGAACGCGCCCACGCAAATGATCGCCGCACGCGCCGCGGACTATATCGCGGGCACGCCGCAGCTTGCCCCTGAATTCGCGGGTTTTGCTTTTAATGCGATGTGATCAGGCCCGTGCGGTCGCCTGCAACCAGTTCATATAGACCCGTTCTGCCATCTCGTTGAACGTGGCCATATGCGTGGCGCAGGCGCGGTCGAGATCTTCCACCGCGCCCTTGCCGATCACCCGCTCCAGCGCACCGCCATATTCCGGGATGGTGTTCCAGACCTGCACGGTGTCGGCCTCGATCTCCATGTGAAACTGCATCGAATAGGCGCGCGTCCCCCATTTCATCGCCTGCACCGGGCAGGCGGGTGAGGTGGCCAGCACCTGCGCGCCAAGCGGCAACTCCGTGACTTCGGCCCCGTGCCACTGCAGACATTTGAAGGTTTCCGGCAGCCCGTCAAACAGCACGCCGGACGCACCGGCCTCGGTCAGGTGCACATCGAGCACGCCGATTTCGGGCGTCTTGGCTTTTTCAACTTTGCCCCCCAAGGCGTCGGCCAGCAATTGATGGCCCAGACAAAGGCCCAGATACGGCACGCCGCGCCCCTCGACCGCGTCCTTGATGAACGCCTTTTCGTCTTTCAGCCAGGGATGCTCGTCTTCTTGCCAGACGTCCATCGGCCCGCCCATCACCCAAAGCGCGTCATAGCCGTCGATCCCGGGCAGCGCCTCGCCTTCGTCCAGTTCGACGGCGTCCCATGTATGTCCGTCCTCTTTAAGAAACTGGCGAAAGATGCCGGGATGTTCGACGCGTTCATGTTGGAGCACGAGAATATGCATGGGCAATCTCCATAACGGTTCCGGCGGAGCCTACCCAAGGGACGGACAATGGCAAGCCGGCTGCGCAAAAGGACGCGCGCCTGACGCAAATCAGCGATAGGCTGACGGGGGCTGTCCGAACTGCGCGGCATAGGCGCGCGAGAAATGCGAAGAGCTGGCGAAGCCGGTGGCCAGCGCGATTTCGGTCAATGACAGGGGCGAGTTGCGCAAGAGACTTTGTGCCTTTTCAAGACGCAATTCGCGGTAATAGGTCATGGTGGATCGGCCCAGCTTGTCCCGGAACAGCCGGTTGAGTTGTCGCGCGGAAAGCCCGGCAACCGAGGCGAGGCGGGAAAGATCGAGGGGTTCGGCCACGTTCGCTTCCATCGCTTCGACCACATCCAGAATTGCCGGAACGGTGGTGCCGACCCGCTCCACAAGCCCCGCACGCTGCGGCCCGGCCGAGGGACGGATCTCGGTATGCATGAACCAGTCGCTGACGAGGCGGGCGAAGACCGCGCCATGATGCTGGGTGATGAGCGCGTGCATCAGGTCCATGGGCGCGGTGCCGCCTGCGCAGGTCACGCGGTCACGGTCGATCACATACAGGGATCTTTCGAGCATCAGGTGCGGCGAGATTTCGGACAGGGCCGCCGCATGTTCCCAGTGCACGGTCATGCGCCGCCCGGCCATCAGCCCCGCTCGCGCCAGCACAATCGGCCCGCCAGAAACACCGCCCAGGATCACTCCCTTGCGCGCCATCGTGGCCAGCCAATTAATGACTGCCCGGTCGGCGTATCCCGTGGGGTCGCCGCCCGCGATCACGAACAGGTAGTCGAGATTGCTCACCCCGCCCACCCGTCCCTGCGTGGCGACCTGCCCCGCCCCGGAGCTTTGCACAGGGCCCGTGGTCGCGCTTAGATTGATCATCTGGTACAGATCCCGACGCGCCAATAAATTTGCCGCGCGCATCGGCTCGGTGAGCGCGGCGTAGGACATCAGCGCGAAGCCGGGCAGCGGCAAAATGCCGATTCTTCGGGTACGCACAGATTTTGCACCAATCACGTCCATTTTCGGCAAGATACCGTCCAAATCAGAAAAGTCGAGCGGCTTCGGAACAGACACACTGGGGTCGTCTCATCGAATAGGTGCCACATGCGCTACAGCGGTTTCCGCGTTCTGAAAGAAGGCCTGACCGGCAACAAAGGCTGGACCAAGGCCTGGCGCGAGCCAGAACCCAGACCCGACTATGACATCGTTATCATCGGCGGCGGTGGTCATGGTCTTTCGACGGCGTTCTACCTTGCCAAGGAATTCGGCATCACCAATGTGGCCGTGCTTGAGAAGGGTTGGCTTGGTTCAGGCAATATTGGACGGAACACGACCATCATCCGCTCGAACTATATGCTTCCGGGCAACGAGCCCTTCTACGAGTTTTCCATGAAGCTTTGGGAGAACCTGGAGCAAGAGACGAACTATAACTCGATGGTCTCGCAGCGCTCGATCCTGAACCTCTATCATACCGACGGGCAGCGTGACGCCTATGTGCGCCGTGCCAACGCTATGCTTCTGGCCGGTGCCGATGCCGAACTGGCCGACGCCAAGCAGCTGCGGCAGGAACTGCCGTTTCTCGACTATGACAACGCGCGCTTTCCGATCAAGGGCGGGCTTTACCAGCGTCGCGGCGGCACGGCGCGGCATGACGCGGTCGCATGGGGCTATGCGCGCGGCGCCGACAGCCGGGGCGTGGATATCATCCAGAACTGCGAAGTCACAGGCTTCCAGATCGAGAACGGCACCTGCACCGGGGTTGAGACCTCGCGCGGCGCGATCCGCGCCAAGAAGGTGGCGATGTGCGTCGCCGGCTCGTCGGGCCGGGTCGCGGCGATGGCGGGCATGCGCCTGCCGATCGAGAGCCATGTTTTACAGGCCTTCGTCTCTGAAGGGCTGAAGCCCGTCCTGCCCGGCGTCATCACCTTCGGCGCGGGGCATTTCTATGTCAGCCAGTCCGACAAAGGCGGGCTTGTCTTCGGCGGCGATATCGACGGCTACAACTCCTACGCCCAACGCGGCAACCTGCCGGTGGTCGAGGACGTCTGCGAGGGCGGCATGGCGATCATGCCGATGATCGGCCGCGCGCGCCTTCTGCGCAGCTGGGGTGGCGTCATGGACATGTCGATGGACGGCTCGCCCTTCATCGACAAGACCCATATCGACGGGCTCTATTTCAACGGCGGCTGGTGCTATGGCGGCTTCAAGGCGACGCCGGCGTCCGGCTTCTGCTATGCGCATCTGCTGGCCAAGGACGAACCGCATCCGACGGCCACGCAAATGCGCCTCGACCGGTTCATGACCGGCAACATGATTGACGAAAAAGGCTCGGGCAACCAGCCCAACCTGCATTGAGGACAGAGCCAGAATGATTATCGACCACCCTCTTTTAGGTCCGCGTGACGCAGCCGAGTTTGTCTATCTCGGGGATGCGAGCCTTATCGACCGCCCAGACTGGCAGGCACCAGACGCGATGGAGAAATTCCACGCCTACGGCTACCTGCGCGACAACCCGGCGGGAGAACATCAGGAACTTTGGTATCACGAGCAGGGCGACCGATCGTGGCTGGTGGTGACGCGCGATACTGTCACCCATACCATCACCAAGGTTGAACTGGCCCGCGATGTGGCTCGTGGGAAAACTAAGGCTCGGGGGCGTGGCAAATGACTCAGGTCAATCGTCTGCCCGGTGGTCTGGTCGACCGCTCCGAGGAAGTGAAGTTCCAGTTCAACGACAAGTGGATGCGCGGCTATCCCGGCGATACGCTGGCCTCGGCGCTGATGGCCAACGGTCAGCTTCTGGTAGGCCGGTCTTTTAAGTATCACCGCCCGCGTGGCGTCTTTACTGCTGGGTCGGAAGAACCCAATGCGCTGGTGCAACTGCGTCGTCGCGCCGAGCAGGAACCCAACACGCGTGCGACGATGATCGAGCTGTTCGAGGGGCTTTACGCGACCAGTCAGAACCACCGCGGTTCGCTGGAATTCGATCTGCTGGCGATCAACGATTTCTTTGCCCCGTTCCTGTCGGCGGGTTTCTATTACAAGACCTTCATGTGGCCCAAAGCGTTTTGGGAGAAACTTTACGAGCCGATCATCCGTTCTGCTGCCGGTCTGGGCCGGCTGTCGATGAAGGAAGATCCCGACAGCTATGACAAGGGGTTTCTGCATTGCGATCTGCTGGTAATCGGCGCGGGCCCGGCGGGACTTGCCGCTGCGCTCACCGCTGGGCGATCCGGCGCGCGGGTGATCCTCGCGGATGAGGATTTCCGTCCGGGCGGGCGGCTGAATGCCGAGACGCTGGAGCTTGGCGGCATGGCGGGTCACGCCTGGGCCGAGGAGGCGGTCAAGGAACTGGCCGAGATGGACAATGTCCGGCTGATGAGCCGTACGACAGTGTATGGTGCTTATGACCACGGCATCTACGGCGTGCTCGAACGCTGCACGGATCACTTGCGGGACTCGAACGGCAAGCCGCGCCAGATCCTGTGGCGCATCTATTCCAAGCGCGCCGTGCTCGCTGCCGGCGCCACCGAGCGTCCCATCGCCTTTGGAAATAATGACCGACCCGGCATCCTTCTGGCCGGTGCGATGCGTGCCTACGCCAATCGCTACGCGGTGGCCCCGGGCAAGCAGATTGCGGTCTTTACCAATAACGACGACGGCTGGCGTACGGCCGCCGATCTCTATGCCAAGGGGGTCGAGATCACTACAGTCGTGGACAGCCGCGACAAGCCCGCCCTGCTAAACATCCCCGGCGCGCGCCATTTCGGCGGTCAGGCAGTGATGGATACAGTTGGACGCGCTGGCATGAAGTCGATCCAATTGACCAATGGGCAAGTCATTCCCTGCGACGGTCTGGCGGTGTCGGGCGGCTGGAACCCCAATGTGCACCTGACGTGCCACCAGCGCGGTCGGCCCGAATGGCGTGAAGACCTCTGCGCTTTTGTTCCCGGCAGCGATTTGCCCCCCGGAATGGTCGTGGCGGGGGCAGCGAACGGCGCGATGACTCTGGCCGCCGCCCTGTCCGAAGGGGCCGTGAAGGCCAGTGCGCAGCTTGAAGATCTCGGGATCAAACCCAAGGGCGGAGAGATGCCGCAGGCCGAGGATGAGCCGCGCGACTGCGCCGCGTTCTGGCATGTGAAACAGTCCAAGAACCGCGCCTGGGTCGATCTGCAAAACGACGTGACCGTGAAGGACGTGAAGCTCGCAAATACCGAAGGCTTCCGCTCGGTCGAACTGCTGAAGCGCTATACCACGATGGGCATGGCCACCGATCAGGGCAAGACGTCGAACATCGCGGGCCTTGCCATTCTCGCCGAAGAAGCGGGCAAGACCATACCAGAGGTCGGCACCACCATCTTCCGCCCGCCCTACACACCCGTGCCGCTGGGTGCACTGGCGGGTCGGGCCCGCGGCAAGGATTTCCGCCCCTACCGTCTGACGCCCTCGCACAAATGGACCGAGGAGAACGGCGCGAGTTTCGTGACCGTCGGCAACTGGCTGCGCGCCGAATGGTACACCCAGCCGGGTGAAAAAGGCTGGCGCGACAGCGTGGATCGCGAGGTGCTTCAGACCCGCAAGAGCGTCGGCATCTGCGACGTGACCACGCTGGGTAAGATCGACATTCAGGGCAAGGATGCGGGTGCGTTTCTGGACATGGTCTATGCCAATACCTTCTCGACGCTCAAGGTTGGCCGCGTGCGCTACGGCCTGATGCTGCGCGAGGATGGGATCTGTTACGATGATGGCACCACCGCGCGGATGGGCGAAGATCATTACGTAATGACGACGACCACGGCCAATGCCGTGCTGGTTTTCCGCCGGATGGAATTCGTTCGCCAATGCCTTTGCCCGGACATGGACGTGCACCTGATCTCGACAACCGATGGCTGGGCGCAGTTTGCCGTCGCCGGTCCGAAATCGCGCGACCTTCTGCGCAAGGTCATCGACAGAGACCACGACATCTCGAACGACGCCTTCCCCTTCATGGCCTGCGGTCATGTCACGGTCTGCGGTGGCACGCCCGCGCGTCTCTTCCGCATCTCCTTCTCGGGCGAGCTGGCCTTCGAGATCGCCGTGCCCGCGCGGTATGGCAACTCCATGATGGCGGTTCTGAACGAGGCCGGTAAAGAGTTCGATGCGGTGCCGTATGGAACCGAAGCCCTGGGCGTCATGCGCATCGAGAAGGGCCATTGCACCGGCAACGAATTGAACGGTCAGACCACCGCGCACAATATCGGCCTCGGCAAGATGGTCAGCCAGAAGAAAGCATGCATCGGCAACGTCCTGTCCCAACGCCCCGAGATGATCCGCGAGGATGCGGTGCGCCTCGTCGGTTTCCGCCCCGTGGATCGCAGCCGCAAACTGATCGCCGGGTCGCATTTCATCACCAAAGGCGACACTGCCAGCATGGCCAACGATCAGGGCTGGATGACCTCGGTCGCCTACTCGCCCAACTTGGGCTACTCGATCGGGCTGGGCTTTTTGAAAGAAGGGCAGAATCGCATGGGTGAGATCGTCCGCGCCGTCAGCCCCATCCATAACACCGAAATGGAGGTCGAGGTCGTATCGCCCCATTTCATTGACCCCGAAGGAGAGCGTCTGCGTGGCTGAATTCACCCTTACCGCGGCCCCACCGCTTGCGGGCCATGACGAGACTTTCGGCGATACGCGCCTGCATGCGCCCCAAGATTTTGCAATCGTCTCGGTCGCTTTGCCGCTTGGCGGCGAAACCGCGGCGAAAAAGGCGATAAAAACCGCCTATGGCGTCGAGCTGCCCGCGCCCGGCAAATCTGTTGTTGCCAAAGGGAAAGAGCGCATCCTTCGTCTTGCGCCCGATCTGGCTTTCGTGTTTTTCACCCACGCCGGTGCAGACGCTGAGACCATCGTCGCGGATAAGCTTAAGGACAAAGCTTATCTAACTGACCAGACCGATGTCTGGACGGCGCTGGAACTTAGCGGTCCGATGGCCCGAGCGGCACTGGAACGCATCTGTCCACTCGATCTTTATACAGATGCGTTTGCATTGAACGATGGCGCGCGCACGGTGATGGAGCATTTGGGCACAATCATCCTGCGCACGGACGATGACACCTATCTTCTTTTGTCCGCCTCGTCGTCGGCGGACTCCTTTCTACACGCGATCGAGACATCGATCAAAAACGTCATCTAGACATCTGTCACCTCGGATTCAGGGATCCGGCCACCAGGGAAAGGACGCCAAGGCATGTATCTTGACAGTTTCGACCCCGCGCGGGTCGCCCCGGCCGCCCCTTTGCAGGCGCGGCGCTCTCTTTCGGGGGAATTTCTTTTCATTAGCCAGGATGACAGCGTCGGGTTCACCGCCGAAGCCTGCATTCACGTCCTGCGCAGCGCCAACCGCCTTTTGGAGCGTGACAGCTATGGATGGACCCATCTTACTGAGCGTGAACTCGAGCGGTGCGAAGGGTCCCTATGCGGGCCGGACCAGACGCTGGTACTGATAGGAGGGACGGAACGTGCGTGGCTGCCGAGAGGAACGCATCTGCGCCTTTTGCGCTCGGCCATTCGAAGCGCGCGACGCGTCTGCGTCGTCGGCGCGGCGGTATTCGTGCCAATGGCGGCGGGGGTGCTGAGTGCCAAGCGCTTGGCGGTGCATCCTGTTTTTCAGCCCGCTGTCGCTGAAGCGGGTGGCGGTGTGGATCTCCATCCCGGCGCCACATGCCACCACAAGGCACTGAGCAGCGCCACGGGCCCGGCGGCAGCCATGCGGATGATGGTCGAACTGGTCGGGGCGCGCGATGGCGATTTCACAAGCACGACGCTGGCGCGTGATCTGGGCTTGACCGACCCTGAAGAGACCTGTGGCACCGGCGAGCACTGGCGTTTTCAGCGTATGGCGCAAGGTGACGAGGTGATCGGCCAGGCCCTTCAGATCATGGAGGATCATCTGGAGGATACGCTGAGCGTCGCGCAAGTGGCCGGACTTCTGGGCATTTCACCGCGCAAGCTGGAGCGTTGCTTTTCCGACCGCCTGGGGCGTTCGCCGCTCAAGGTCTACCGGGACTTGAGGTTGGACCGGGCGTACCGACTGCTGGCGCAGACCGCGCTGCCTCTTGGGGAGGTGTCTGTCGCGTGCGGGTTTTCCAACGTGACCTTGATGAAACGTTGGTTTCATCAAAAATACGGTCAGATGCCGCAGGACATTCGCCAACATGCTTTCGCCGGGGGGCAAAGCGCCTAGGACAGGTCAAATGAAAACGCCCTCGGATGCAGTGATCCAAGGGCGTTTGGGGATCGTTCGGGTGGTTTAGCCCGCGTTGCGAGCCTCCTCCCGGAACTCCGTGTCTTCGGTGGCCGCGAACCGGCCTCCCTTTAGCTTGCGCAACTTGCCTTCGCGTAGGAGCTGCCCGAAGGACCGCAATCCGTCCTCACGGGAAAACTCTCTTGGCGCGGCTTCTTTAAGCTTGCTCATGAGCATGGGCCGCGAGAATTCCGGCTGACCCTCTACATCGGAAAGATAGGCTGCGGCGGCTTCGAGCAAATCCGACAGATCCGTCGCACCGAGATCAGCGGCGAAAGCTGAAAAGCCCCCCGAGCCGTCGCCGGACGTGGCCGGGCTCTCGTGCGACGCGGCCACACGGCGGGGACGCACGGGTGCGCGCTCGCGGTCGACACGTTGCTCGGCCACCAGCTTGAGCGGTGCGGGACGCTGATCGGTGGGGCGCGTGGACCGGGCCTGTGATTGTCCCTCGGCACCGCTTATGGCGCTTGGGCGGCGGGGACGCACGACCTCGGCGAGATCCGACCGGTAAGGTGCGTCGTCGACACCTTTGTCGATCTGGCCGCCGGCCTTTTTCTCGGCCCGGGTCGCGGCAACAGCGGCGCGCAGATGCTGGATCGCATTGCGACGCATGCTGTTTTCCTTGCTGTCCATCTGGCTGTCAGCCTCGTGGAAGATCCGCTCGACATCCTCGGACGAGCGCTTGACGCCACCGATCAGCCGGGCCAGACCACGTCGAGGCTTGGCTTTCGGTTCTGGCGTTGCCGGTTCGCCCTCGTCTGTCACAACGGGTTCTTTTTCCCTTTGCTCCTCGGCGGACGGTTCGTCGGCGTCGGCGGCCTCGGCCACCTCGCTCTCGGGTTCCTCGATCTCACTTGTCGCGATTTCTTCGACGACCTCGACGCTCTCTTCCGTGTCGGCCTCGTCCGAGGCGCTCTCGTTGATTTCCGCGTCGGCGACGTCGTCCTCGTAGTTGTCCTGGCCCATCTCTGCTTCGACTTCGGCCAGTTCGCGTTGAAGTTCGGCTTCTTCTTCAGGCGTCAGATCGCTGTCGTCGAGCTCTGCCGTCTCATCCTCGTCCGGCTCTTCTTCCAGCTTTCCGGTTTTGACCGCCTCTTCGAAAACACTGCGCTTCATCTTTATCAAGCGCGCCCGAAGCGGGTTCTCGGCCGGTGTAGGCTCATCCTCTGCCTCGGTCATTTCGGGCTCAGCCGCGGCCGTGTCTGTCGTATCGGGTGCGCTGTCATCGACACGCGCAGAGGTGCCCAGAACGAACGGGTCAGCTGGCGCGGCCTGCGTCTTGGAAGACGCCTCTGCGCTATCGGGCAAGGCATCCGAAAGAAGCTGCGCGAATGAGTCTTCGTCGAGTTCGGGGCTGGCCGTTCCGGTGTCCTCGTCGGTCTCATCGTCGAAGTCGGAAATCTCCCACTCGGCGGTTTCAAGACCATCTTCTTCGGTTTCGGACGTGCCGACGCCGTCTTGGGCAAGGATGTCCTCGGGCTCATCCTCTTCAAGGATTTCGTCGAAATCAGTTTCGGCTTCCGTAGCGTCCTCGCCCTCGTCTTCGAAGGCACGGGTCAGGTCGTCTTGGGTGTCCGCGTCGGTTTCATCGGCCATGAAGCCTTGCAGATCGAAAGCTTCTTCAGGCTCGTCTGCTTCGATCTCGTCATCCTCGTCGCGCGCAGCGGCCAGAAGCGCATCGAGCTCTGCCGACGCATCGTTGAGTACGCCCTGCGCATGCTCGTCTTCGCTATACTCGCTTACCTCGTAGTCGAGTTCTTTCTGAACCACGACCGATCGGATCCGGCGCAGCTTGGCGGCCACGCTTTCGGCTTCGGCGAGAATCTGTTCGGGTGTTTCGGCAGCCGTCTCCGCCTCGGACGCGGTATCTTCCGCAAGCTTCTCGGCGCTTTCCTTCGCAACCGGCTCGGCGGCCAGTTCTTCAAGGTTTTCGCCGTCAGACGCGTCCGAGTATTCGACTTCGTCTTCTGAACCAGTGTCTTCTGCCGCTAAAGGGGCGGTCTCCTCCGGCGGGATATCCGTGGTATCTTCGGCGAGATCGGTGTCGGTTTCGTCAGACAACACCTCGGAGGGGTCTTCCACTTCTGGTTCGCCAGTTTCGCCCGCGATATTTTCTGCGCTTTGGTCTGCAACTGAGTCTGGAACGTTTTCCGCGATGTCTTCGCCGATGGGTTCGTGCGTATCTTCTTCGGAAGTTTCCGGCGCCACCTCGGGCAATGTCTCGCCAAACTCGGCGCGCTCCTCAGGCAACACGGGCTCTGTTTCGCTCGATTCAGCGGGTGCCTTCATGGACTCGGCCGTTTCGGCGTCAGCCTTGGCATCCTCAAGGAAAGCGGCAAGCTGTGGGGTGGTATCGTCAGCCTGGTCCGATCCGGCGTCAGTTTCTGGCATCGCGTCCGAAGCAAGCTCGGGTATCGTTTGCTCACCGGATTCTTGCTGCTGCGAGTCCGGGTCGGCCTTATGCAGGGCCTCCGAAGGTTCATCTTTGGCAGGCTCTGGCGTCGTCTGTGCAAGATCCGGCGCTGCCGCTTCTTCGGCGCGCAGCACGATCTTGCCGCGCTCTTCATGAGCCTGAACACGGCGAGAGATCTCGCGCTCTGCGATCCGCGCCAGCATTTCTGCATCCGGCGTGGGCGGCTCGGCTCCGAAATACCGGTCATCCGCCGCCAGGTCGCGGAAATATTCCGCGATCGCCTTCATCGTCTCGAAGGAGTCGTCGAAGCCCTCTAGCGTACACGAGAACGTGCCGTAGGAGACCGTCAGGATTTTACTTGCACTCACCATGTTTTTTGCTCGCTTTGCATTGCCTGCAACATTGAGGTTTACCATGTTGCCCGAGACCAAAGCGGCCCGATTCTTAGAATTTTACCGTATCATTTGGAGGCCAGAATGTGTCTTGTTTCCAAAATAGTGATTAATCCGGAAAGATCACCGTGATTGTTCGTCATTCGGAACCTGTTTTGCTGGTCGGCGGCGGCGTTGTCACCCCAGCGCAGCTTCGCAGGGCGCAATCATTCTGCGACGTGGCAGTCGCCGCGGATGGCGGGGCAGAGGCCTTGATGTCTGGCGATATCATGCCCGATGCGGTGATCGGCGATTTCGATTCGATTTCGGATACAGCACGAGCGGCTATTCCGCAGGATCGCTTGCACGCTATCGCAGAACAGGACAGCACAGATTTCGACAAATGCCTGAGAAACATCGATGCGCCGCTTGTCATAGGGTTGGGCTTTGGCGGTGCGCGCCTGGATCACGAACTTGCGGCGTTCAACACGCTGGTCCGCCGACCGGAAAGGCGCTGCCTGCTTCTGGGTCAGGACAACATTGCATTTCTCGCGCCCCCGGCACTTCATTTGCCGCTCGAGGCAGGCACGCCGGTCTCATTATTTCCGATGGCGGCGGTCGAAGGGGTGTCGGACGGGTTACATTGGCCGATCGCCGGGCTGAACTTCACGCCGGACGGGCAGATCGGTACGTCGAACATGGCCACCGGGGATGTGTCGCTCAATTTTACCACGCCGAAGATGCTTTTGCTGTTGCCGCAGACCTGCTTTGAACTCGCGGTCCGCGCCCTGCAGGACACCCGGCCAAGCTGGTCCCGCTGAAAAGGATCATGGCGCGGGCGTCGGCCTGCGGCCCATGCGCCGTTCCCGGATGAAGACAAAAAGTCCCGCGCCCACGATCAGGATGATCCCAACGAAAGTGAGCGCGTCAGGCAGATCGTTGAAGATCAGGTAGCCCAGAAAGGTAGCACCGACGATTTCGAGATACTGAATCGGGGCAAGAACCGAAGCAGGGGCCAGCGCCAGCGCGAAACTGATGCAGATATGGCTGAGCGTCGCGATCAGTCCGACGCCGGCCAGCAGCCATAATTCACGTTGTCCCGGCCAGACCGGATCCAGCGGTGCGATGCCCGACCCATCAAAGACCCATAGCAAAGGCAAGACAAGCGCCGAGGCAGCAAGCCCGGTATAAGCCTGAAGAGTGATAGGATGCATACGCGTCGCCATACGGCGAGTGAGGATCATGTAGAACGCAAAGCAGACCGCGGTGACGAGCGGCATGAGTGCCGCGGGACCAACCTCGCTAAAGCTTGGTTGAATGATCAGAAGCGCCCCGACAAAACCGACCGCACAGGCGATGTAACGGCGCGGTCCGATCGGCTCGCCCAACAGGAGCCCGCCAAGAAGCGTGAGGATGAAGGGCTCGACGAAGAATATCGCGATGGCATCGGCAATTGGCATAACCCGCAAGGCCGAAAAGAAGAAGCCGGTTGCCACGATGATCAATGCGCCTCGAACCGCGTGCAGTGCGGCCTCGCGCAGACCGGGTCGGTGCAGCCATCCCATCAGAAACGCAAGCGGCACGAGCAGGGTGGCCTGTACCGCGAACCGCGTGCCGACGACCTGGCCGACCGCGACGGCGTCGCCGATTAGCTTCGCACAGGCATCCATCGCCGGGGCCAGCAGGGAAAACGCCGTCATCAGCACGATACCGGCGGCGGTTGTGTCCTTGGTCGTGGGGTTGGGATGCGTCACTGTGCGGCTCCGGCGGATGGCTCACACTTTGGTGTGACTGATTTCCGATCCCGGTGCCAGCCCGATGCGCTTAGCCTTGTGAGGGGGCGCAGTCGGGATCTGTCTTCGACTTGTCCGATGCGTCGTCTTCTTCCAAAGACGTCATGACGCGGGAGAAGTACTCGATCACGTAGATCGCCACGATCACGCAAAAACCGCCAATGGCGATTTCGCGTTGGCCCGTCTGACGGGCGGCCAGAACCGTGCCGAAGGCGATCAGCAGCGACAGGCAAACCTTAAGCGGTAGCCCGGGCAGGCGCCGCTTGAGCACCATTGCAGCCAGCGCGGCACAGACCATTGAGATCAGGATCGCGTGCAAACCAAAGGGCAGACCCTGCACAGCATACGTGTTCACTGGCTCCGCAAACTCGGCGGTGTTTTCAAATGCGGCGCGCGCGGCGATATCGAAGACCTCTGTCATGGGGTCCTAACGACCACAGCAATGAGGGGAAATTCTGACCGTCACAGGGCAAATTCTTGCACTGGGTTTTCAGATTCAGCAATTGGGAATGTTCACGGCCAGACCGCCAAGCGAGGTTTCCTTGTACTTCTCACTCATGTCCGCGCCGGTCTGGCGCATCGTCTCGATGCAGGCGTCGAGCGGGACAAGGTGGTTGCCGTCGCCGCGCAGCGCAAGGCTCGCCGCGCTCACCGCCTTGATCGCGCCAAGGCCGTTGCGCTCGATGCAGGGCACCTGCACGAGGCCCTTTACCGGGTCGCAGGTCATGCCGAGATGGTGTTCCAGCGCGATCTCTGCGGCATTTTCGATTTGTGCAGGCGTGCCCCCGAGAACGGCCGCAAGCCCCGCAGCGCCCATTGCCGCCGCACTTCCAACTTCTGCCTGGCATCCGGCCTCGGCTCCACTGATCGACGCGTTGAATTTGACCAGCCCGCCAATAGCGGCGGCGGTCAAAAGGAAGGTTTCGATATCCGCTTCTCGCGCGCCCGGGACATGTTCCTGCCAGTATTTGATCACCGCAGGCACCACGCCCGCAGCGCCGTTTGTGGGCGCGGTCACGACCTGACCGCCAGCGGCGTTTTCTTCATTGACCGCCATGGCGTAGGCGCCGATCCAGTCGTTGATCTTGTGCGGCGCATGAAGATTCGTCCCCCGCTCGGCCAGCAGCGCTTCGTGAATGGCGTGCGCACGGCGCCGTACCCGCAATCCACCAGGCAGAATGCCCTCTTCGCTCAGGCCGCGCTCGATGCAGCCGTTCATCACCTGCCAGATCCGGGCGACGCCGGCGCGCAGATTCTCTGACCCGCCGCGCGCAATCTCATTGGCTTTCTTCATCTCGGCGATGCTCTTGCCGCTGGTTTCCGCCATGGCAAGCATCTCGGCAGCGGATTTGAACGGGTAGGGTATTGGTGCGCCTTCGTCCTTGTCGCGGCCCTCGGCCAGTTCATCGGCGGTCAACACGAAGCCGCCCCCGATTGAATAATAGGTCTCTTGCAGGATTACGTCGCCCTGAGCGTCGGTCGCCATCAGGATCATGCCGTTGGCGTGGCCCGGCAGGTTGGGACCGAAATCGAAGGTCAGATCATCCTTGGGATTGAACTGCATCTCGGGCAGGCCCGGCGGCGTAATCCTGTGCGTGTCGCGAATTTGCGCAAGAGCAGTTTCGGCGGCCTCGGGGTCATAGTCTTCCGGGCGAAAGCCCGCGAGCCCAAGGATGGTTGCGCGGTCGGTGGCGTGGCCAACCCCGGTAAAAGCCAGAGATCCGTGCAAAGAACCTTTCAGTCCGGCACAGGAAAACGGCGCCGCGCGCATCGCGTCGAGGAAACGCCCGGCGGCCACCATAGGCCCCATCGTGTGAGACGAGGATGGGCCGATGCCCACCTTGAACATGTCGAAGACGGAAAGAAACATGGCACCCTTCGTGGCATCTGCATCGGTGCACCGCAAGCCCGACGCGCCGTTTTCGGCCTTATGCCCCATACCTTCGGCGAACCCTGGCGCAAAAACGACCTGCGCCGGGCATTTCCGGCGATCGTATATAAGAGGCTCTCATGTCGCGCTACCCTCGGGCGGGTCGGCGTAATCCGGCGCGGTAAAGGGGCGGAGCCCCAGCCCTTCGGCCTCGCTCGCGCGCTTCACACATGCACGCGTCTCGAGCCGCGCGCAGAGGTTTAGCAGGTTCTGTCGATCCGCCAGCCGGAACCAGGACGCACCGCCCTCGGGCAAAGGATAAAGAACCAGCCAGCGCAGGCAGGGCCCGAGATAAAGATCGAGAATCGAGGGCGTCTTGCCATTGAGCCAGCCGTGACCTTGACCTGCGGCTGTTTCTATTCTGTCCAGGTGGCGTGAGATTTCACCCTGCATCTGGGTGCGCAAGCTGATTTGTACCGCCTCATCCGGGCCGGCATATTTCTCGGCGTAAAACATCATGCGCAACGCCGGATGCAACGTATTGGCCACGAAGAACAACCATTTCAGAAAGGCCGCGCGCGCGTGGTCATCGGGCGACGGCGCCAGCCGCCCGTGCCGGTCCGCCAACCAGAGGAGTATCGCACCGGTTTCGAAGATGGGGCCGTCCGGTGTTTCCAACACTGGAATCAAGCCGTGTGGATTAAGCTGTAGGTAAGCCGCGGACGCCTGCGCCCGCGCGCCGCGGTCGACCAGCCGGGTCTTGAATGCCACTCCGAGCTCCTCCAGCGCCAGCCGGACGATAAGAGAGGCGTTATCAGGCGCGTAGTGCAATATGTAATCGGGCGTCATGCATCCCAAATACAGACGTGTACGGGGGCAAAAACCGCCCGTTCGCGACATTGCGGGACACCGGCATTTCTTTTTCCGGCCATGCTTAACCGGCGTTTAACCGACTCGCGTCAGATTGACCTGAATAGATCAATTGGGCCTCGGAAAGGGATCACCATGCAAACCGCCGGTTTCATTCTTTTGCTCGCTGCGGGTGTCATCATGCTGTTCGGCGGGCCGCAGCCGAGCGCGGTGGATTCGCCCCTGTCGATTGCCCCGCGTCAGGCCGGCCTGCTGGTGCACTGAGCCAGCGACCTCCTTGGCCATGCCTTCGCAGGCATAGACATCAATTGACCCCTCGCCCCCCGGCGGCAAACTCCCTATAACCCTGCCAGATGTCGCCGGATACCTGGGGAGAATGCGCTATGGCAGGAGAATTGTCGCCCATCGACAAGGCAAAATTCGTCGCCGCGAAACGCTCTGTCGACTATGTCGAGGATGGCATGCGCGTGGGGCTCGGCACCGGCTCGACGGCCGCGTGGATGGTGCGCTGTCTCGGCGAATTGGTCCGGGAAGACGGATTGAAGATCCGTGGCGTGCCGACGTCGACCCGTACCGCGGAATTGGCCCGCGAGGTTGGGATCGAGGTCATCAGCCTCGATGAGGCACGCTGGATCGATGTCACGATCGACGGCGCGGACGAGTTCGACGGTAATCTCAACCTGATCAAGGGCGGCGGCGGTGCGCTGCTGCAGGAAAAGATCGTCGCGACCGCGTCGGACCAGATGGTCGTCATCGCCGATGTCGGCAAGGAGGTCGAAAAGCTTGGCGCGTTTCCTCTTCCGGTCGAGGTCATTCCCTTCGGCTGGCAGACCACCAAGTCCCTGATCGAGGAACTGCTCATCTCGATGGACGTGCTGGGGCGCGATGCCAGTTTGCGGATGAACGGGGACCGCCCCTTCATCACGGATGAAGGCAATTACATTCTCGATCTGCATCTCGGCCGGATCGGCAACCCGCATCAGATGGCGATGGTTCTTAATCAGATGCCGGGTGTGGTTGAAAACGGGCTTTTCATAGATATCTGCGATGTGGTGATCCTCGGCTATGGCGATGGTCGGGTCGAAACGCGCGACATCAACGAAGGCACGGTCGAAGAGGATCGGATAGATTTCGTCGAGACGGATAATCTTTTCACTGACCTGCAGGACTAAAGGCACGGCGGCATGGCATTCGATTTTGATCTTTTCGTGATTGGCGGCGGATCTGGCGGCGTGCGCGCAGCACGCATGGCCGCGCAGACCGGTGCAAAAGTCGCGCTTGCCGAAGAAAGCCGCTATGGCGGTACCTGCGTGATCCGGGGCTGCGTGCCGAAAAAGATCATGGTCTTCGCGTCCGAATTCACCCCCACGGTCAGCGATGCGCAGGCCTATGGCTGGACCATTCATGCCGGCGGATTCGACTGGAGCGGCTTTTCCGAAAAGCTTCATACCGAGCTTGACCGGCTCGAAGATGTCTACCGCAAGCTTCTCGACGGCTCGGGCGTCACGCGGTTCGACGCCCGTGCGACGCTCAAGGATGCCCATACTGCCACCCTCTCGTCCGGCGACACGGTGACCGCCAAGCATATCCTTGTCGCAACCGGCGGCCATCCGGTTCGGCCGGACATGACGAACGCCCATCTTGGCATCGTGTCTGACGACATCTTCAATCTCAAAGAGTTGCCCAAATCGATCCTGATCATCGGCGGCGGCTATATTGCTTGTGAATTCGCCTGCATTCTCAATGGTCTTGGTGTGAAGGTGACGCAATATTATCGTGGCGCGCAAATCCTGCGTGGCTTCGACGAAGAGGCGCGCGGCCTGATCGCCGACGCGATGAAAGAGCAGGGGATCGACCTGCATGTCGGCACCAATATCGTCGAGATGGCCGCGGCTTCTGATGATCGCAGCGCCAGCGAGGCGGGCACCCAGTCGGACGCCGCGATGGGCGCACCGGCACGCGAGTCCACAGATCTTTTGAACGAGGACGACGCCAAGGGCGGGCCGATCTGGGTCAAGGCCACCAACGGCGCCGAACACGAGTTCGATGCGGTGCTATTCGCCACCGGTCGCAAGCCCAACACCGACGATATGGGGCTTGAGGAGGTCGGCGTGAAACTGGGCCGCAACGGCCAGATCGAGGTGGACGAGTACAGCCAAACATCTGTGCCGTCGATCTATGCCATTGGTGACGTCACCGACCGAGTGAACCTAACCCCGGTCGCGATCCGTGAAGGCATGGCCTTTGTTGATACGGTCTTCAAGGGCACTCCCACGCCCGTGGACCACGATCTCATTCCGTCGGCGGTTTTCACCCAGCCCGAGTTCGGCACTGTCGGCCTGACCGAGGAAGCAGCCCGCGACCAAGAGCCGGTCGATATCTACTGCACCTCGTTCCGCCCGATGAAAACCGCCTTTGCCGGGAAGCCGAACCGCGTACTGATGAAGCTCATCGTGTCCCAGGAAACCGACAAGGTTCTGGGCTGCCATATCGTCGCACCCGGCGCGGGCGAAATGATTCAGATGGCGGGGATCGCGGTCAAGATGGGCGCGACCAAGGCGGATTTCGACCGCACTGTGGCGGTGCATCCCACCATGGCCGAGGAAATGGTTACCATGCGCGAGCCCTTGCGCAACGCTTGAATTTTCACCTGTGCTGCACAGGTTACACATCAGACTGGCGCCGTGCGGGCGCGAAGAGGAAGGAAAAAGAGCCAATGGCAGGACAATCTGGCGGCCCCTGGGGCGGCGGTGGCGGCAACCGAGGCGGAAGCGGCGGTAACGGCGACGACCGTGGCAATCGCGGCAACGGCGGGCGCAGACCTCCCGAAGGCGGCGGCCCTCAGATTCCGGAGATTGATGAACTCGTCCGCAAAGGACAGGATCAATTGCGCGTTCTCATGGGTGGGCGCGGCGGCGGTGGCGCCACCGGTGGATCGGGTGGCGACGGCGGCCCGAGCTTTGGACGCGGTACAGTTCTGATCGGCCTTCTTATCGCCGCAGTACTCTGGGGCGCAGCCAGCTTCTACACCGTGCGGCCCGAAGAACGCGCGGTCGAACTATTTCTCGGCGATTTCCACCGCACGACCGATCCGGGCCTGAACTTCGCGCCTTGGCCGCTTGTGACCTACGAAAAGCTTGCGGTGACCAGCGAACGCAACGAAGACATCGGCGTCGGTGGTAGCGGCTCGGATGCGGGCCTCATGCTGACCGGAGACGAGAACATCGTCGATATCGACTTCCAGGTGGTCTGGAACATCAACGATCCGGCGAAATACCTCTTCAACCTGCGCGACCCGCGCCCGACTATTCGCGCCGTGTCGGAATCGGCCATGCGTGAGATCATCGCGCAGTCGCGCCTTGCACCGATCCTCAACCGTGACCGGGGCGCCATCGCCAACCGGCTGGAGGAATTGATCCAGTCGACGCTCGACAGCTATGACAGCGGCGTGAACATCATCCGCGTCAACTTCGACAAGGCCGACCCGCCGCGCGAAGTGATCGACGCCTTCCGCGAAGTGCAGGCCGCCGAGCAGGAGCGTGACCGCCTTGAGAAAGAGGCCGACGCCTATGCCGCACGGATCCTCGCCGAGGCGCGCGGTGAAGCTGCGCAAACCCTCGAAGAAGCCGAAGGCTACCGCGCCCGCGTGGTCAACGAGGCGCGTGGTGAGGCTAGCCGTTTCACCGCCGTTCTGCAGGAATACCAGAAGGCGCCCGAAGTCACGCGCAAGCGTCTTTATCTTGAAACGATGGAGGAAGTTCTTGGCGATATCGACCTGATCATTCTCGACAATGACACCGGCGGCGGCGGTCAGGGCGTGGTGCCTTACCTTCCGTTGAATGAACTTCGTCGCAACAGCAATTCCACCGGAGGCAACTGATATGCGGAAACGAGCCTTTCTTCTGCCCATCCTCGCAGTGGTCATCGTCACCGCGCTGTCGGCTGTGTTCATCGTGGACGAACGCGAACGCGCCCTCGTCCTGCAATTCGGCCGTGTCGTGAAAGTTCAGGAAGATCCCGGTCTGGGCTTCAAGATCCCGCTCATCCAGGAAGTCGTGCGCTATGACGACCGGATCCTCAGCCGCGACATCGATCCGCTCGAAGTCACGCCGCTCGACGACCGCCGTCTTGTCGTGGACGCATTCGCGCGCTTCCGGATCACCGACGTGGAACGGTTCCGTCAGGCCGTTGGTGCCGGCGGCATCGCCTTCGCCGAGGATCGCCTGGATTCGATCCTGCGCTCGCAGACCCGCGAAATCCTAGGTTCGGTCTCTTCGAACGACATCCTGAGTTCGGACCGGGCCGCGCTGATGCTGCGGATCCGCAACGCGGCGATTGAAGAAGCCACGGAGCTTGGCGTCGAGATCGTCGATGTCCGCCTCAAGCGGACCGACCTGCCGCGCCAGAACCTCGATGCGACCTTCGCCCGGATGCGGGCCGAACGGGAACGCGAGGCTGCTGACGAACGCGCCCGCGGTAACGAGGCTGCACAGCGTGTCCGCGCGCAGGCCGACCGGACGCAGGTCGAAATCGTGTCGGAGGCTCAGCGTGATGCCGAGGTGACCCGAGGCGAGGCCGATGCCGAGCGAAACAACATCTTTGCGCAGGCGTTTGGCGAAGATGAGGAGTTCTTCGAATTCTACCGCTCGCTCAATGCCTATCGTCAGGCTTTGCGCGGGGACAATTCGTCGATGGTCCTGTCACCCGACAGCGAATTCTTCGACTACCTGCGCTCCGATATGGGCGCGCCGGCGGGCCGATGATCGGCACGTTTTTTCTGGCCCTTGGGCTGGTTCTGATCGTGGAGGGGCTGGTGTACGCACTGGCCCCTTCCTCGTTAGAGCAGATACTCGCCCTTCTACGCAGCCTCCGCGAGGATCAGATTTGTCTGATCGGGCTGGCCTGCATTGCGGCGGGCGTGGTCCTGGTTTGGTGCGCAAAGATGCTGGGGGTCTGATTGCCTCGCGAAACGATCACATGGGCGTGACAAGTTGTTGCGAGTTTTGCGATACTGTTTAGAGCACCTACATTGAGTCTAGACTTCGCGGTTCAGACCAATCCGACCGCGAGACGGTTTTCAACTTTTCAAGGAGTAGTAAGGCGTGACTGTAAAGACCCTCACCCTTGCCCGAGGCCAAACACAAGCGCTGCGCGCGGTCTGGCTCACGGCCTTGGCCATGGCCCTCGTGATCGCACAGGCGATCGCGGCACAGGCCCGGCCCGAAAGTTTCGCCGACCTGGCTGAAAAGATCAGTCCGGCGGTTGTCAACATCACCACTTCGACAGTGGTGGCCCAAGGCACCGGCCCTTCGCCAATTGTGCCTGAAGGCTCGCCGTTCGAAGATTTCTTCCGCGAGTTCCAGGATCGCAACCGCGACGGCGACCGGCCGCGACGCAGCTCTGCTCTTGGCTCGGGCTTCGTGATTTCCGAAGACGGTTTCGTCGTGACCAACAATCACGTGATCGAATCCGCAGATGAAATCGTGATCGAGTTCTTCTCGGGGCAGGAGCTTGTCGCAGAGGTGATAGGCACCGACCCCAAGACGGACATCGCACTTCTGAAAGTCGAGGCCGATGAGCCTTTGCCGTTCGTCAGCTTTGGCGACAGCAATACCGCCCGCGTCGGCGACTGGGTCATGGCCATGGGCAACCCGCTCGGCCAGGGCTTTTCGGTCTCCGCCGGGATCGTGTCTGCGCGCAACCGCGAACTTAGCGGCACCTATGACGACTACATTCAGACCGACGCGGCCATCAACCGAGGCAACTCGGGCGGTCCGCTTTTCAACATGGACGGTCAGGTGATCGGCGTGAACACTGCCATCCTGTCGCCCAACGGCGGCTCCATCGGCATCGGCTTTTCCATGGCCTCGAACGTTGTCACGCGCGTGGTCGACCAGCTCCAGGAATTCGGTGAGACGCGCCGTGGCTGGCTGGGCGTTCGTATTCAGGACGTGACAGAGGATGTGGCAGAGGCCATCGGTCTTGAGAAGGTCGCCGGCGCGCTCGTAACCGACGTCCCCGAAGGACCTGCGGCAGAGGCGGGTATGGAATCCGGTGATGTCATCATGAAGTTCGATGGCTTCGACGTGGAGGACACCCGCGGTCTCGTGCGCCGCGTCGGCAACACGACGGTGGGCAAGACAGTGCGCGTGGTGGTTTTCCGCGAAGGCAAAACCAAGACCCTGCAGGTAACGCTTGGCCGCCGCGAAGCTGCCGAAGGTGTCGTGCCGGCCGCGCAGATCGAGGAAGAGACCGAGGATCAGTCGGAGGCAACCATTCTCGGCATGACCTTGTCGCAGCTCAATGACGAATTGCGGGGGCAGCTCGACATGGGAGCTGACTCCACCGGTCTTGTGGTCACGGATATCGACCAACTGTCGGAAGCTTACGAAAAAGGTATGCGCGCCGGAGACGTGATCACCGAGGCCGGCCAGCAAAAGGTCACGGGCATCTCGGATCTTGAAGATCGCATCGCGGACGCGAAGGAAGCCGGGCGCAAGTCGCTTCTGCTTCTGGTGCGCCGTGCCGGCGAGCCGCGTTTCGTCGCCCTGTCTCTGGAAGAAAAAAGCGACGAATAAAGGGCCGTCCAACCCAAGGCCCTTACCTCGGCGGGCGTCTCTGGCGACAGGGGCGCCCGTTTCATGTCTGAAGGGGGTAGGAAATCAGCCCAGCATCCTTGCGCAGGTAGAGCGGGTGCTTGGCCGACCCGTCCTTATTGAGGCCAAAGCATTTGAGGGCTGTGCCGGTTGCTGCTACCGCTGCAACCGTCTCACGCACGATCCCGCCATATCGTTTGTGCAATCGTCCGTAAGCCATCACAACCAGTTCTGCTTCCTCCGCCATCTCGACCAGCGCAGGAATATTTGAACGGCTTGCCGCCAACTCCGGCGCGGGAAGATCGCGCGGCGACGTTGCCCGCCAATCCAGCACATTGCCTTTGAGATAGCGGGTAAAGCCCCAGTCACGGGAGAATACCAATTCGCGGTGACAGGTCGGGTCAGAGGCCTCGGCATCGGCAACTGAAGGGTTCATGCCCACGAACAGAACGGCCCGCGGGGCCGCGCCTTTCGGCGTCCAGTCGCGGCGCAAAACCTGCCGGTACCGCCCGCAATCGGAGAAGACTGCCTCTCCGGTCACGCCCTCGGGCAAGCGCAGCCGAACCTTGCCGCCCGGATCATGCGCATCTTCCCCGGCCATATCGATCAGGCACCTGCCGGGGCAGTATTGAACACACGGCTCGGGTGCAATTCGCCGCCTTTATACCGGCCCACCGCCACTGCACGGCCCTGATGCGCGGCCCAGCATTCCTCGCCATAGGCCACGTCCGACGCGATCACAGGCCCCGGATTGCCATTTCGCAGCTGAGCCGCGGCCACGTCGGCGCAGTCCACGCGAGGCAAATCTGCCAGCCCTTGCTCCAGCGGCAGAACATGCGCATCAAGCGCGGGATCCTGCGCCAGACTCTCGATTTCGTCTATGCTCAGGGCGCTTTCGACCTCGAACGGTCCCGACCAGATCCGGCGTAGCGTGACAACGTGGCCATGGCATCCCAGTGCCTCTCCCAAATCTCGCGCAATAGACCGCACGTATCCGCCTTTGCCGCAGATCATCTCAAGCTCGACGTGATCCGGGTCTGGTCGGTCGATCAGAACCAGTTCCTCCACCCAAAGTGGCCGTGCCTCGACATCGAACTCCTCGCCATCGCGCGCCCGCTTGTACGCCCGCTCGCCGTCGATTTTCACGGCGGAGAATTTCGGCGGGACCTGTTGGATGTCGCCCACGAACCGCCCAAGCGCAGCCTTGATGTCCTCGTCCTCAGGGCGCGCCGGGCTCGTCGCGATCACCTCGCCCTCGGCATCGTCCGTATTGGTGGATTGACCAAGCCGCACGGTAAACCTGTAGGCCTTCAACGCATCGGTAATGTAGGGCACAGTTTTCGTCGCCTCACCCAGCGCCACCGCCAGCACACCGGTCGCTTCGGGATCAAGTGTGCCAGCGTGACCGGCTTTCTTCGCCCGCAGCGCCCAACGAACCTTGTTGACCACCGCGGTCGATGTAATGCCTGCAGGTTTGTCGATCACCAGCCAGCCGGAAATATCCCTGCCCTTGCGCTTGCGTGCCATGGCGCGTCCATCCTGATCCGTGTCGCTGAAGACGGCGGCGTAGCGTAGGCGCGGACGCCTGTCAATTCGCTGACGCGGGCCCGCGCCAGTCGATCCAGCCCGCAACGCGGCGAAATGGCGCCCAGTCCACGGCATTCAGCCCGACCAGACGGCAGACCACGATGGCGCAGAAAGCCCCAAGGATATTGGCGGAAAGCACACCCAGCAGAACCCCGGTATATCCCGCGGTCCAAACGCCAACCCAGACAAACGGCACGGTCAGGGCAAAGACCCGAAACACGCTCACCCCCATCGAATACAGCGCCTTGTCCCGCGCGTTCATGGCCGCGTTGGCTGTAATCACGATGCCATAGGCAAAAAAGCCCCACCCGGCGATGCGTAAATAAAGCGCGGCATAGTCCGCCGCACTGTCCCCGTTGGTCATGACGTTCGCGATGGGGTTGGCAAAGAGCGCCACCAGCGCCGACAGGCTCAGCCCGATGCAGAGACACCACAGGAACACGACTCGCAGCGCCTTGCAGGCGCGTGTCGTGTCCTGCGCGCCCCAGGCCTGACCGATAACAGGGCCAATGCCCGAGGACAGCGCCAGCAGCGGCACGATCACGAGGCTCTGGACCCGGCCTGCCGCACCGAAACCGGCCACGGCGGCATCGCCGACAACGGCGACCGCCGCGGTGACGATGGCCATGCCCGCGGGATTGATGGCATTTGAGATAGACGCCGGCGCGCCGATACGTGCGATATGCTTGAATGACGACATCACGTTGCGCAGCGGGTTGCAATCGAGACGGATCGCACCTGTTTTGACGGCATAGATCAGCAGTCCGAGAAACCCGAGGATCCGCGCCAGCCCCGTTGCAACGCCTGCGCCCTGCGTGCTCATCTCCGGCACAATGCCCCAGCCGAATATAAAGATCGGGTCCAGCACGACGTTCATCACGGACTGGATGACCATCACCGTCGCGGCGACCTCTGCGCGGCCCGCCGCACGGAAAACCGCGTTGAGCGACATGCCCGTGACAAGAAAGGGAAAACCGAGGCACCAGTACGGTACGTAAGAAATCGCCTCTTGCAGAACCTTGTCTTTCGCGCCCATCAGCGCAAAAAACCCTGGCGCGATCAGGTAGAAGACAAGCGCCGCCGCCGTCGACAGGAGCGCCGCAAGCGCCATCGCGTGCAGGGTCATGCGATATCGCCCGGCGTCGCTTTCGCCTTCGCCGATGGCCTGCGAGACGACGGTGTTCGTTCCCGCCGCAAGCCCGATAGAGAGCGAGGTGAGGGTCGTGATCACCGGAAAGATAAAGGCAATAGCCGCCAGCGCAGCCTCGCTTGACCGTGCAAGGAAAAATGCATCGGCGATTCCCACCGAGAGCACGCCAAGGATTCCAAGTGTCATCGGCGCGCTGGTGGCGATCAACGCCCTCCAGACAGGTCCTTCATTCAAATTGCGGTCGCGGCTCATGGGCAGGGTCCTTGCATCGGCATTCCCGAGTGATAGTGCGGCCGCCGTCCAAGTCCATGAATGCCACGTGTTACGCGGCGCTATGACCCATCGCCGACCACGCCCACGATCGGTCCCATGGGCAGACCGCCGTCATGGCGCCCAAGCCCCGGCGCAAACAACTTCGAGATATTCCCGTCGAAATAAAGCGCCTGCGGCAGGCGCAGAACATCGCGAAACAGTCTCCCGAAAGCATGAAAGGTTACAGGCGCCTCGGAAATCGCGAACCAGATGTTGCGCCCGTCCTTATCCGTGCCAACCCCATTGCGAATGTAACGGCTGTCGCTTTTGGGCAAAAAGCGCGGATGCAGTTCGCTGTCGATCACGAGCATTGGCCCGGACTGCGTCGCAAACCGGCACTCGGGCGCCTCGCGTTGGAAGCGAAGGGTTTCGATCACGTCGGCGCGGGTCTCGCGGATACAGAAGACACCATTGGGAAGCAGGCCGAAATTTCCGGGTCCGTCGCGCGTGATCAGCGGTGCGATCTGCTTGCCGTTCTCAACGTAAAGACCCACCGGGCTGCGATCTTGGTGGTACATGCCGGCATTCATGCCAAAGCGAAGGACCTTGCCCTCGGCGTGAAGCTGCTCGGCTACGTTATCGAAGCTGCCGAACGGCCGGTCCTTGCGGTCGTCATTGAGAAAAAGGCGAATTTCTTGCTGGCTCGCATCGACCTGGCAGACGGAATACCGGTCGCCCTCGAATTCGATCCTCTGGCAGTCGATGGCATCGGCATGGCCCTGCACGGTGCCCGCGGCAAGAATGACGAGCGCGGGCAAGAACCGGCGCAGGGGGCTACTTCTCAACATCCCGCTTCACGCGCTCGTCCTCGAAAAGCCGCCGCGTCTCGTCTAGCTGGTCGAAGGTTTCATCCAGCCGGAACCGCAGATCCGGCGCGAATTTGAGCGCCAGCTTTTTTCCAAGGATCCGGCGCAGCTCGCCCTTGTTGCGCGACAGCAGGCCGATGATCTCATCCTGGCCTTCTCCACCAAGCGGTAGCACAAAGGCCGTCGCGATCTTCAGGTCGGGCGATGTGCGCACCTCGCCCACCGTCACCGACAGGCGGTTCAGTTCGGGGTCGTGGATATCGCCGCGCATCAGCACATCCGACAGCGTCCGCCGGATCTGTTCACCCACCCGCAACTGCCGTTGCGACGGGCCGGGACCATCGTGGAATTTGTTCTTTGCCATGATCCCCATCTAAGCCTTGGCAGGCGTTTTGCCAAGCGATGCGCGCCGCCGTCTGCCGGACCTATCCGTTTGGCGTACCCCAGCCGCCGCCGCCCGGCGTCTCCATGCCGAAAACGCTGCCGGCAGGCAGATCGATTTCGTCGTTACCCGCCATGGTCCGGATCTCGCCATCCGGCAGTTCGGCCCAGTTGCGCCCCACTGCCCCCGGCTCGCCGCCATCCACGCCAAAAGGCGGGATGCGCCGGTGATTGCTCAGGGTCGTAACCGTCACAGGCTCGAGAAACCGTAGCCGCCGGACAAGACCATCGCCACCGCGATGCGCGCCCGCCCCACCCGATCCGGGCCGCACGGCAAACGTCTCGAGCCGGACCGGAAACCGCAGTTCCAAAACCTCGGGATCGGTCATGCGGGTGTTCGTCATATGGCTCTGTACCGCGTCGCAACCGTCGAAATCCGGCCCGGCGCCGGTGCCGCCAGCGATGGTCTCGTAATTCTGGAAATGGTCATTCCCCCAGACGAAATTGTTCATTGTCGCCTGACTTCCGGCAATCACGTGCAGCGCGCCATAAAGCGCATTGCAGGTGGCCTGGCTGACCTCCGTATTCCCGGAAATCACCGCCGCCGGGTATACCGGATTCAGCATCGAGCCTTCGGGAATCACGATGTTCAAAGGTTTAAGACACCCTTCGTTCAGCGGAATATCCGCCCCCACCATTGTGCGGAACACATAGAGCACGACAGCCCGGCATATCGACCTGGGGGCATTGTAATTGCCCTCTTGCTGTCCGCTCGTGCCCGTGAAATCGATCGTAGCCTCGCGCGCGCTTTGGTCCACGGTCACGGCGACCTCGATCGTCGCGCCGTGATCCATCGGATAGCTGAACCGCCCATCGCGGAGCCGGTCGATCACCCGGCGCACGCTTTCCTCGGCATTGTCCTGCACGTGGCCCATATAGGCGTGCACGACATCGGCGCCATAGGTCTCGACCACCTTCATCAATGCCTGTCGCCCGGTCTCGTTTGCGGCCACCTGCGCCTTCAGATCGGCCATGTTCTGGCCCACGTTGCGGCATGGATACCGGCCAGAGCGCAGCACCGCCTCGGCTTCGGCCTCCAGAAAGGTGCCCTGATCAACCAATTGAACATTGTCGATCAGAACGCCCTCTTCCTCGATGTGCCGGCTGTCAGGCGGGGCACTACCGGGCGTGCGACCGCCAATGTCGGCGTGATGCCCGCGCGAGCCCAGCCAGAACGCCGGCTTTCCATCCACGAAGACCGGCGTGACCACCGTTACATCCGGAAGATGCGTCCCGCCGCGATAGGGTGAATTGAGCATGAAGGCGTCGCCGGGCCGTACCTCGGGGTTCAGCCGCATCATCGTCTTGATCGAGTCCGACATGGAGCCCAGATGCACCGGCACGTGCGGAGCATTGGCCACCAGATCGCCCGCCTCGTCGAAAATCGCGCAGGAAAAATCGAGCCGCTCCTTGATATTGACCGACATCGACGTGTTGGCGAGCGTTGCACCCATCTGGTCCGCGACCGACATGAAGAGGTTGTTGAACACCTCCAGCAGCACCGGATCGGCCTCGGTCCCCGCGGCCAGGTCGCGCCGCTTCTCCGCGTGACGTTCAAGGATCAGGTTGGCATGCAAATCCACCCGTGCGGACCAGCCGGGTTCGACCATGTTCGTGCCTGTGGGTTCGGTAATGATCGCCGGCCCTTTGAGGGTCTGCGCAGGATCAAGATGCTCCCGGCCGTAAATCGGCACATCCCGCCAATCGCCCTCGCAATAGACCGGCACCTTGGCTACCGACGCTCCGTCGCCCTTTGGCACTTCGGGTTGCGCGACCTCGCCGACCTCGCCCATCGCCTCCACGTCGATCATCTCGATGAAGATTGCCCGCTCGGGCGAGGCGAAGCCGAACCGCGCCTTGTGCAGTGTTTCAAAAGCGTCCCGAGCGCTCTCGCTGTCGGCAAGCTCCACTGGCAGCGTCTGATGTGAGCCCTCGTAGCGCAGATGGACCCGCTCTCGCGTAGTGATGCCGGTGCCGCCCTGCGCCTCGACCTCTGACCGCGCATCGCGGGTTAGCCTGTCTGCCAGCTCTTGCGCGCCATCAAGGCGGCTCAACGGGGCATCATATTGTGCCTCGCGCATCGCCGTGATCTGGGCAAGTCCCATACCGTAAGCTGACAAGACGCCTGCGTATGGATGGATGAGTACCCGTCGCATCCCCAACGCGTCGGCCACAAGGCAGGCATGCTGCCCACCGGCGCCGCCAAAGCACTGCAGCGTATAGCCCGTGACGTCATGGCCCCGTTGGACCGAGATTTTCTTGATCGCATTCGCCATGTTGTCGACGGCGATCCGCAAGAAGCCTTCCGCCATTTCCTCGGGGCTGCGGGGCGTCTCGCCCGTCTCTTGCGCAACAGTGTCGGAAAGATCGGCGAATTTCGCGCGCACGACCTTGGCATCCAGAGGCGCGTCGCCGCCCACTCCGAAGACGGCGGGAAAATGATCCGGATTCAGCTTGCCCAGCATGACGTTGCAATCCGTGACCGCCAGCGGCCCGCCGCGCCGGTAACACGCTGGGCCCGGATCCGCGCCGGCACTTTCCGGGCCGACCTGGAACCGCCCATCTTCGAATTTGCAGATGCTTCCGCCACCAGCCGCAACCGTATGGATATCCATCATCGGCGCGCGCATCCGTACGCCTGCCACCTCGGTCTCGAAGGATCGCTCATAGGTCCCGGCATAGTGGCTCACATCCGTGCTGGTGCCTCCCATATCGAACCCGATCAGCCGGTCGAACCCGGCCTGCTCCCCGGTCTCGACCATCCCTACGATCCCGCCAGCGGGACCAGACAGGATCGCATCGCGCCCTTGGAACCGGTGCGCCTCTGTCAGCCCGCCATTGGACTGCATGAAGAGAAGCCGCTCACAGGCGCGACCCAGATCGAGAGCATCGGCGACCTGATCCACATAGCGCCGCAGAATTGGCGAAAGATAGGCATCCACCACGGTCGTGTCCCCGCGACCCACCAATTTGGCAAGCTTCGACACCTCTGCGCTTGTCGAGATCTGCGTGAATCCGATCTCGCGCGCCATCTGCGCCACGCGGTCCTCGTGGGCGGGGTTGAGATAGGCGTGCAGTCCGGCAATCGCGATCGCCCGGATGCCACTGTCATACGCGGCTTGCAACGCGGCGCGCAGCGGCCCCTCGTCCAGGGCGCGCACGACGCCGCCTTCCGCATCCAACCGCTCGTCCATTTCGACCACGTCGTCATAAAGAAGATCGGGCCGCCGGATCTCAAGGTCGAACAGGCGCGGCCGCGTCTGGTAGCCGATCTTCAAGAGATCCCGGAACCCCTTGGTGATGACCAGCAGAACTCGCTCCCCCTTGCGCTCAAGCAACGCATTCGTGGCCACGGTGGTACCCATCTTCACCGCGCTGATGCCATTCTCAGGAAAATCGCCGGTTACGCCCATGACCTCGCGGATGCCCTGCACCGCGGCGTCGCGATACCGCTCCGGGTTCTCGGACAAAAGCTTGTGCGTATGCACCGCACCGGTCGGATCCACTGCAACGATATCGGTAAACGTGCCGCCGCGGTCGATCCAGAATTCCCACGTGCCCTGCATGCGTTGCCCCTTCCTGATACCTCGTCACGTTCCGGCGCATACCGGGGAATGTCAACGCGCCCGGCCATTGAAATCCCGATGCGTTTGCGCCCATAACGCTCGCACCGCCCAGAGCAAGGAGCCCGCGCCATGGATATCCGCCCGCTGACAGACGACTTCGCCGTCGCGCCTCAGATCGACCCGTCCGAACTGCCGCAGATCAAGGCCGCGGGATATGCCTCGATCCTGTGCAATCGCCCTGATGGCGAAGAACCCGGTCAGCCCAATTTTGCGACGATAGAAGCGGCGGCCAAGGCCGAAGGGCTGGAGGTGGCGTGGGTTCCCATCGTGTCTGGAATGGTCACGCCAGAGGCGCTTACCGATTTCGCCTCCGCACTTGAGGACATGCCAAAACCGATCCTCGCCTATTGCCGCTCGGGCACGCGCTGCACGATGCTCTGGACAATTGCGCGGCACGGCACGCTACCAGATACCGAATTGCAGGCCCGTACCGCGCAGGCCGGTTATGATATGTCCGGTCTTTTGCGGCAGTTGCAGGGGCGATGACTCTCTGGATCGCGTGCGGCCCAACCGGTCAGGGCGTGCGCGCGTTTGCCATGACCGCAGACCGCATCGTTGCCGAGGGGCAAGGCCCGGACGAGGCAACCGCGCTGCAGGACATGCCAGACGCGCCGTTCGTACGCATCGGCGACGGGCCGGCATCGCGCCTTCCCGCGTCGGTTCTGCCCGAGACAGGCAAAAGCCTCCCCGTTTGGGATCAGGACTCGCCTCCGGATATCATTGGTGCTTGGGTCCGGCTCTGGATCGCCGGGTTTCTTGCGGCGCGGCCGAACTGGGATGGCGTGATCTGCGCCAGTCAGGCCGATGTGACCCACTGGATCCATCTTAGCGCGAACGAAGCCGTAAGCTCCCAAAGCTTGCTGACGCCGCGCCTCGTTGCAGCACTAGACGGTGCGCCGACCGCAGATGCCAAAGCTTTGTCGGAAACGCTCTCTCGCCCGGAACGGCTCGCTGCCCATCTGCGCGCGGCAGAGGTCGCGGGCAGGCCGAAGGCGATCACCGGGCACCTTCTGGGAGCCGAATTGGCTGCGACGCGCCCCTATTGGCTGGGGCAGGAGGTCGCCGTGATCGCCGACAACCCCGAGCCCCATGTCGCGTCCCTGTCGGATCAAGGCGTGCCGGTCACGGCGCATGATCCGGAAACCCTGCTGCGCCCCGGGCTTGTCGCACTTGGCAGGGCGCTTAGGCTTTCCGACTGATATCTGAGGCGAACTTTGGATCGGCTATTCCCAATAGACCTGCGTGTTCAACCTGCCAAGCCGGATGCACCCACGCGCGACCGACACGGACCGAATACCGCCGCTCCTGCCAGGATCAATCCCGATACTGTCGCGATCATGCCCGCCGCGCTGACCGCGTTGTCGAAGCCAAGCCAAAGTGGGCCATAGCCGGCCAGGACGTAACCCAGAACCGCCGAGACCGTGGCGAAGAGCACCGACCAGCTGATTTGCGTCTCAAGGCGGTTGGTCATCATGCGCGCCGCCGCAGGTGGGCAGATGAACATCGCGATCACAATGATCGAGCCGACCGCGTCGAAGGCCGCTACCGCCGCGATGGCCGCAACAATCACAAGGCCCAGTCCGATCGCGCCCACGGGTAAGCCAAGAGAGCGGGCAAAGCCTTCGTCGAACGTCGAGAGTTTCAGCGGCCGCCAAAAAATCCAGGTCAGGAGTGTCACGAGCGCCAGCGTGATGGCCATCCGCGGCAGTTCCGGTGGCAGCCCGCGCAGGGCCGCAAGATCAAGCAACGACCCCCAGCCCAGCCCATCCAGCCAGATCAGGCTTTCGAGATTGCCGTAAAGCGCATGTTCGACATCAAGGTGAACCGACGATGTATCCGACTGCTCGAGCAGCAACACACCGGCAGCGAAAAGTGTGGTAAACACCACCCCCATCGCCGCACCCGGCTCGATTCCGCCCAAGCGCCGGATCGCCTCGATCATTCCGACGGCGACAAGGGCGGCGACGCCCGCCCCGATCATCATCGGCCATGCGGCCACAACGCCTGTGACCAGAAACGCCCCCACGATCCCCGGCAACACCACGTGACTGATTGCGTCCCCGATCAGCGCCTGACGTCTCAGCAAAAGAAAATTGCCCGGCAACGCGCAGGCCACCGCGGCGAAGATCCCGATTAGGATCGGGGGAAGCGACAGGGCAACGAACTCCTCGCCCATCATTGCGCCGCCTCAAGTCGCAAGCCGCGGTCAAGCGCGCGCAGCTGATCGGGTGTCAGGACCGTTTCCAGCGGGGTCAGCCCGTCGTAATGCGCCGCCGCTTCTTCATGCGCGGGATCCGACCGCAAAAGTTGCCAGCGGCGTTCGTCCAGCAGCGCTTGCGCGGCTTGCGCACGTCCGGCCTCTGTCGCCACACCGTCGGCCCGGATCAATCCTCGCGCGCGCATCAAACGCAGCGTTAGGCGCTCATAGATCGGTTGCCCCTGCGCCAACGCCAGAAGGCCCTGCCGCACGTGCACGCGCGCCTGGAACCGGCGGTGGCGCAAGACCGCCGCCAGCACCCCGCGCCCCGGCGCGAGCAAAAGCGAAATCGCGAACAGCCCGAAAGCGACAAGCACGATGATCGGGCCTGTCGGTAAATCCGGTGCCGTGGCCGAAACGGCGGCCCCGACATAACCGGACACGCCGCCGATGGTCCCGGCCAACCCGACAACGACGGTCACCCGTTCGCTCCAGAAACGCGCAGCGACCGCCGGAATGATAAGCAGCGCCACGATCAGGATCAGTCCGACGATCTTGAGGCCGACGACCGTGATCGCCAGCGCGAGCCCCATCATCGCAAGCTCGATCCGGCGAACATTCATGCCCGCCCCGGCGGCAAACTCCGGATCGAAGGCGACGATGGTCATGGGCCGACGCAGAAGCAGCGCCAAGGCCAGAACAATCGCACCGCCAAGCGCGATTACCAGCGCATCGTTCCAAAGCATCCCGGCGGTCGAGCCCAGAAGAAAGCTTTCGAGCCCGGCCTGCCGTCCCGCGCTCATCGTCTGGATCACCGTCAAAAGAACGATCCCAAGCCCGAAAAAGACAGACAGCACCGCCCCGATGGCCGCGTCCTCGGACAACCGCGTGCGCGTGGTAAGCGCCGAGACGCAAAGAAGCCCGACCGCGGAACTGAGCGCCGAACCCAAAAGCAGCCCCGGCAGAGCGCGTCCGTCTCCTCCCAACGCGACCATGGTGATAAACGCCAGCGCGACACCGGGCAGGGTGGCATGGCTGATCGCGTCGCTGACCAGCGCGCGCTTGCCAAGGAAGAGAAACGTGCCGGTTGCCCCGGCTGCGAGCCCCAGCAGGGCGGCACCGATCGTCACCAGCGTGGCGTTGTAGCCAAGCTGAAGCGTGATTGCTTCGAAAAACATCAGCCGAGCGCGTTCATCTGCGCGGTGGCCAGACGTCCGCCATAGGCTTCCTGCAGATTGCTCTGGGTGAAGACCTTATCGACCGGGCCCTCGGCAATGCGCGTGGTATTGATCAGGAAGACGCGGTCGAAATAATCCGGAACGGTACTCAGGTCATGATGTACCGCGACCACGGTTTTGCCTTGCTGGCGCAACTCCTTCAGCACGGAGATGATCGCCTTTTCCGTGGCTGCGTCCACGCCGGCAAAAGGCTCGTCCAGAAGGTAAAGGTCGGCGCCTTGCGCAAGCGCGCGGGCCAGAAAGACCCGCTGTTGCTGTCCGCCGGACAGCTGCCCGATCTGGCGTTCGGCAAAGCCGTCCATGCCAACCCGGCGCAAACAATCGAACGCGGCCTCCATGTGACGCGTGCGCACCCGGCGCAAAAGGCCCAGCTGGCGATACTGGCCCATCAGAACAACGTCGATCACACGCGCCGGAAAGTCCCAGTCGACACTGGCGCGCTGCGGCACATAGGCGATGCGTCCGCGCATCCGGTCGATCGGCGCGCCCCAGGCGCTGACCTGTCCCGACACGGGGCGCACGATTCCCAGCGCTGCTTTCAGCAACGTGGACTTGCCCGCGCCGTTTGGGCCCACGATGGCCGTCATCACTCCCGGCTCGAACCGTGCGTCGACAGAAAAAACCGCCGGTTTCTCTGCATAGGTCACGGTCAGCCCCCGGATTTCGAGGGGGCTCTGGGCGTCAGGCGCCCGGCCGGCGTCTCTGGCAAGGGTCAGGCCCATCCTCAGCTTTCCAGCCCGAGTTTACCGTCCATGCCTCGCTCCGGCACCCGGCCGCCAAGCGCGGCGGCGATGGTGGTCACGTTGTGGTCGATCATGCCGATATACGTGCCTTCGTAGCGACCCGGCTCGCCCATCGCGTCGGAAAAAAGCTCTCCGCCGATTTTCACGTCATGGCCTTGCGCCGCGGCCCCTTCGACCAGCGCGCGGATGTTACGGTCACTGACCGAGCTTTCCACGAAGACTGCGCCGATCTCACGCTCAACAAGCATGTCGGCGAGGGTTGAAATGCGATTCAGACCGGCCTCGGATTCGGTGGAAATTCCCTGGATGCCGACAACCTCAAACCCATAGGCTTTGCCGAAATATCCAAAGGCGTCATGCGCGGTCAGAAGTACACGACGCGTTTCGGGCACGGTTTGCAGCACGTCACGCGCGTAGAGCCCCAAGCGTTCGATCTCCTCCAGATGTGCAGCCGCATTGGCGCGGAACGCCGCCTCATGCTCCGGCGCGGTGTCGATCAGCGCGTCGCGAACTGCGTCAACCACATGCACCCACAATTCCGGCACCATCCAGACATGCGGATCGAACTTGCCGTCATAATCCTCGTGGCCGATCAGCCGGTCTTGCGGCACCGCTTCGCCGACCGCGATCACGCGCGTGCGGTCGGACAGCTTGCGCAGGAATTCTTCCATCTGCGCCTCGAGATAAAGGCCATGCCACAGCACCACGTCGGCACGCGTCGCGGCAAGGATATCGGTGCGCGTCTGCCGATAGGCATGCGGGTCCACACCCGGCCCCATAAGCGCACGCACATCGACAAGATCACCGCCCACCTGCCGTGCCGCGTCGGCAATCATGCCGGTGGTAGCGACCACAGAAATCTCAGACGCCGCTCGCAGAGGCGTGCCCGCCATCACGGCGGCCCCGATGGCAAGGCCAAGAACATGTCGGCGATCGGTGATCATAGAAGCTCCACTGCTGTTGGATAATTATGACTGTATATGAGAGTCATTCGCAAAAAGTCAATGATAATGAGAACCATTCGCAAAAAAGCCGTCAGAGAAGTAATTTCGAAAAAGCTGCACTTGTCGCTTTCGGCCAGCCGGACCACGGCCTGCCGCGCCTCCAATCGCGCCCGCCCAGAGTCTCGCCAGACAAAGCGCCAAGATATGCAGCAGGCGCCGAGGTGGAATCCGGCGCGGCGTCATAGGGTTTCTCCGTGGCGACGTCGAACACCTTGGTCTTCCATGTCGACGTGAGGATGTGCAGCCTGTTGGTTCAAGATGTGCAGATCGCGTGAATTGTCATGCTTGCCGATCGCCCCGGCGCGTGACACCAATCGAGAACACGAAGCTTCGAGGCAGAGCCATGCACGCAGAGCAGCCGCGCAACCCCGGGACACCTCTCGACCTTCACGCGGTAGAGGCCCGCGCCTTCGACGACACGCGGCTCGGGTCCGAGGCGCGGGAAATCGCCGCGCGTTTTGATCCGTCCCCGGACGATCGCACGCGCTGGCTTTTACGGGCCGTGGCCTGCATGGATCTCACGACGCTTTCAGGCGACGACACGCCCCAGCGTGTGCGGGCGCTTTGCGCGCGCGCGCGTCAGCCCATGCACGCCGACTTTCTTGAACGGCTCGGGGCCGCAGATCTGACCGTCGCCGCCGTCTGTGTTTATCACGCCATGATCGCCCCGGCGCTTGCGGCGTTGAACGGCTCGGGCATTCCGGTCTCCGCCGTCGCGGCGGGCTTCCCGCACGGCCTCTCGCCGCTTTCCGCCCGCGTGGCCGAGATCGAGGCGAGCGTCGCGGCAGGCGCCACCGAGATCGATGTTGTCATTGCCCGCCACCTCGCGCTCTCGGCAGACTGGCCTGCGCTATACGAAGAGATCCGCACGTTTCGCGAGGCTTGCGGTACGGCGCATATGAAAGTGATCCTCGCCACTGGAGAGCTGGGATCACTCTCCACCGTGGCCTGTGCGTCTCAGGTGGCGATGCAGGCCGGGGCGGATTTCATCAAGACCTCGACAGGCAAGGAAAAGGTAAACGCCACGCTGCCCGCCGCCCTCATAATGCTGCGCGAAATCCGCGGCTATCACGCCGCGACCGGATTTCGCGTCGGGTTCAAACCTGCGGGTGGCATTTCGACCGCCGCGCTGGCCCTAGATTACCTGGCGCTTGTGCGGGCCGAGCTAAGCGATGAATGGATTACGCCCGCACTCCTCCGGTTTGGCGCGTCGTCTCTTCTGGATGACATAGAGGCGAATCTGAGCGCGTGACTGGGATCAATGGCGCCGGACCGAAAAGAGCCCAACACATTGAGATACTCAATCAAGTTAGAAATGCGCGCTCACAAAATCTGTGTCATTGCGGGCAGTAAGGCCTTGTCGAATACAACGTGCCAATACTCTGCATTCATATGCAGCGCGTCGCCGGGCAGGGCATAGCGACGCCGTGTTCTGCCGTCTTCGGTAAAGAGTTCCGGCGGCATGTCGACATAAGTGATGCCTGCTTCTGCGCAGAAATCCGTCATCCGGTTATGATAGGCCTGCTTGAGCGGTTGCGGAACGTCGCCATAACGCTTGCCGACAGGTGCGGGATCCGGCAGCAGGAACGTCGGGCCGGAGACGAGCGGCGGGAAAAGCACCAGGGGTTCGTTGTACCAGCGGTGCCGAATTCCGCGCTCTGGGTCGTGAAAACGGCCCTCGATAGGCAGTTCCCGAAGCGTTCGCTCGACCACCGAAGAGGAATGCGGCACATCGCCGATGAAGGCCTTGAAGGGCTGAATATACTGGCCGATGAACACGGCTGCATCGAACGCGGCAAGATCGATCCGGCGCTCGGGCTCGTGGGCGTTACCGCTCACCACGGACCCCTCGACGGTGTACCGGCCACCCGCGCCGCTCCAGTCGCGGTTCCGTGGCCCACCGGTGACATAGAACTCCGCGTCGAATGCCCCAAGGGCGCCTGTGTCATGCGCCTCTTCGATCAGCGGGCGGGCATTGGCCAGATGCGATCCGCCACACCAAAGAATCTTTTTCATCGTGCGAATTGCTCCAGAAGCGCGTCTTCGCACTGCACGTCTTCGTCAAGTTGCGGAGCGACCGCCTCGGGTGTCGTGCGTGGCCTGGTAGAGGCCTCCGACTGTGGGCTGGCGGCGGTGCCATGGGCGTCGAAAAAGACCTTCATCACGGTCTCGACTCCTGTCGCTCGGACCGAGCGCAGGTTGCTTTCGTAAAACAGACCACGCGCCGCCGGATTGGTGATGATCTCGTAGGACGGGAAATAATCGATATTGGGCCGGCTTTCGAAATGGCCGGCCACCGCGCGCAGCACCGACTTTGAGTAGGTCGTCGCCTTGAGCACATGCCCGCCCGAGGCCGTCGCGGTAAGTGGTACCGGCGAGACGGTGAGAAGCACGCGGAAATTCCGTCCGCCCCGCATCTCTCGCGCCAGCGCAAGAAAATCGTCCAGATCACGGCGGATTTCGGCAAAGCCGAAATTCTTGAAGCGGACTTTATCAGGATCAAAGAATCCGGCGATTGTGCCCGGGGCCGTGGGATAGATCGTGCCGCTTTCGACATGCTCCCAGGCTTCCGTCAGGCCAAGGGTGAAAACGAAAAGATCCATCTGTTCGATCATCGCCCGGACGCGGGTCAGATGGTCACGCCGCTGGGCGCGCACCTCTTCAGCGGTTGGCAGGCCCTCTGGCTCCACCGCGGGCCGAAGTGCATCGTAAAAACGCCCGTCCTTTTCCCACACGATATCCTGCGGCTCGAAGGCGCCTGTCGCCTCTTGCAGCAGCTGAAGCAGCTGCCGTGCGGTGTAGATATTTCCGTAACGACAGGAATAGGTGCCGTAGCCGTAGGTCAGATGATCTTCTTCCGGCAGGCCGGGGGGGGCAGGCTCCATGTCCAGCACGCTGAATTTCCGCGCCCGCAGGTTGCGCGCGATATGCTGGGCAAAACAGCTGCCAGCCGTGGCCACCTGGGTTTTCTTCTGGATGCGCCACTTCCGGCTGTAAAGCCCTTCGAACTCGAACGGCGAGTGATGCGCAACACCTGCCGACCAGAAGGCCGACTCGGGCAGGCCTTTGTAGGGATTGTTGCTCATGATAGAACCTTTCCGCTGTTCAAAATTCAGGCATATGGCCCCTGTCAGATACGTCCCCAAGACATGAAGTCCGCCACATGAAACCGTGCTTCATTCTCTGACTTTTTTGCCACCCGATTAGCTTTCCCTTTGTACCTTATTTGAACAGAAGCGCGCTATGGCCTCCAGATGCTCTGCCGAAAACACATAGTCGGTCTGTTCGACGTCGAGAATGATCGAAGGATCAGGATCAAGAGACAGCCGGTCGTCGGCGTTTAGATACTGGTTGATCTTTGCGATCGCGTCCGAGTTGGATCTTTGAATGACCGAGATCGCACTTTGCGGCACAGTCAGCTTGTCCGACGGCAGATCCGGCAGCCTTTTTTCAAAAAGCTCCGAAATTCTGCCCGAGGGTTTGTTCCCGAATATCTTGTTCATATGTCGTTGCAACTCCAACTCCGCCAAAGTCAGGCTTCGGTTCACCTTGCTCGTCGCAAGTGTGGCGCGGGCCATGAACGCGTCTCTGTTTTCGGGCAGAACCAAAGACATGAACGACGCTTCGATACCGCCCGTCCTGCTGTAGTTCTTGATGACGAAATCGATGTCCCGTTTGGAAAGGATTTCCAGGAAAGTTCGGAGCTTTCGAAAGTTCCGATACTTTTTTGCGAACTGCGCGATGTTGTGGCTCTCGCCGCCGCGTTTGATCGACTGTCCCCAGCTTGAAACAAAGTGATCGTACACATCCCGGGTATAAATGATCACCGTCAAGGAATCCCGGAACTGCATCAGCTTGGAGATCAGGACGGACTTCTCGTCTATATATTCGTCTTTGAACAAAAGTTCGCTGGAAAATATCTCTCCGCCGTTCAGGTCATCGACGTCCAGAAACAACATCCCGTTGCCGGACATGCCAAGTTTGCCTGCCTCCCCGCCGCGACCAGTTGGATAGCTCAGGCCGAACTCTTCCAGAAGCGGGGCATTAACTTCCAAAAAGTCCTGCAGCGCGCTGGAGCCGGTCTTGCCATGGCCGACATGGAGAAAGCTTCGTCGCTTCTCGTTCATTTCAGGATCCTGCACAATTGACCGCTTGGCCGATGCCTCGGTACCGATCATATCATATTTTCGAGTTCTTCAACGGTCTGGTCCGGCACCGGGAAAGACGGATCCAGATACAAGATTGTTTTACTGCGCAATGCCGATTTTTTGGGCAGGGGCGCCATAAAGCGCGCACCATAGGTGGCCTCGACCGCGTCTTCCAGATGGGCGAGGTAGCCGCGCTGCGGGCGCAGCACGCTGGTTCTGGCATGGTCGGCGCAATGCGCTTCGAGATCCTTGAACGCCTGGCTTTTCTCGATCGCCTCGACATTCTTCATATAGGCGCGCCGCAACCGAGAGTCCGGTTTCTGGCCACGCAAGGCGGCACGAAGGTTGAGAACGCGCAGCGCCTCGATCCGTTCGGGCGGGTAGGACGCGTTGCGCCCTTTTTCCTCGACCCGCAACTCGTCGGGATCAAGTCCGACAAGCTGGCAGACCGGCCGCAACGCATCGCGAGGATCCTCTCCGATGGCGGCATAGGGATAAAGATGCAGCCGCTCAGACCCAAAAACCTGCGCCCAGTGCCCAAGCACCGTTTCCGGATTGACGAAGCCCAGCGTGCCTTTCTCGGTAAAGCCCATGACCGCCATCAGGTAATGCGGCCAGATGTCGAACGCCCCCTGCTTGATCGTCTCCTGCCAATGCGACGGCCAAAGTTCGTGGCATCCGCGGTAGTAGAACAAAATCTGGATATCCCAGTCGCCGAAGACATCGGCAAGACGGCCTATCTCGCGCGGATTGAGCTTTGTGAAATTCTCGGCGCTCAGCACCATCGTTTCGAAATCCGTGGCGGCATCGCGCAGGGCGTCAAGCGGCGCGGTCTCGGCGGCCTTCAAGGTGTGCACCGCCCGCTGATGGCCGGGGCCCACGCGCAGGACATCGGGATACCAGACACCACCCGAGCGAAGCACCTCGTCGTTGACCACCATGTTCGCCTGCAGGTAGGTCGAGGCGGTCTTGTGCGGCCCGATGTGCAGGAGAAGGCGTTTCATTCCCGACGCTCAGTCCTTGACGTCCGCGGGGCAATGCTTGGCAATCAGTCCATCCAGGTCCGACCAATGCGGCAGGGGCCGCTTGGTCATCTCCGAGACGAACCGGATATCCTCGCGGTAAAGCTCCAGCAAAGCGGCCACTTCCTGCGGTCGGATCACCGGCGGATCCGCGCGTTCCTCGGCGGTCCGTCGCTTCATCAGGCGGGCGCGGTAGTTGATCTTTTCGCCAAGATCGAGGCTGTCCATGTAACCGTCCGGTTCCTGCGCCTTGAGAAACCGCAGCACCTGCCGGATATAGCCCACCGGGTTTTTCGAGATGTCGTCGTAAAGCACCATGCACATATTGGCCGGGCTGAAGACCTCGACGAAGTGTTCCCAGTGCCGTTTGTAAAACCCAAGGTCGACGATCCCCATGGACGGATCGCACCAGAAAATGCCGCGCTTCTCCGGATTCCGGCCGACGGCGAAGTTGTGATAATAGGCTGATACCGCCCGGGACACCGGATCACGCAGCGACGCGATCATCCGCAGATCCGGCCCAAGCGCCGCATGCAGGCAGGTGGCGGTGTCATGGCCTGGCCTCGGGTTGCTGAAGGGCGAACCTTCGACCTTTTTCCAGAAGTAATGCGGCGTGGACTCTCCGATGAAGGTCTGATCTGTGACCGCGTCGAAATGCGCGAAATACTCCGCTTGCTTCTCTTCGTTCGAAACCTGGTCGGCATTGTTGAAGAAGTTCAGTTCCTTCGGTTCGCTCATGAAAAAATCGGGATGAAGGCTCAGCTGCTTGTGCAGCCAAGTCGTTCCCGATTTCTGTGCCCCGACAATGATGAGGTTCGGTTTCGTGACGCCGCTCACCGCCGCCTCCGCCTTGAATAGTCCATTGCTACGCCTCTAGCATGAAGGGTCTGAAGGGGAAAGGGCGCGCGACGGCACCGGCGCGGCGGACTGGATCTTCTGCCAAGACCGGCCGGCATGTCGCTTCGCCGTGAAATCAGCCGCTTCCGCAAATCGTTGTGCCAGTCCCCGAAATGCAGGCGTGACCCGGCCTGTCCCGACAAGGGCCGATGGCAATGTCACCGGCGCAAGGCTCAGCTTGCCCCTGTCAAACGGGTGCGCGGAATACGGCGCGGATGCCGGGCCGCCTCCTCAGAAGATCTCGATATCCGCCGCGGTCACTGTGGCATTCTGTTCGAAAGTGGCGATCAGAACCTGGTCATCCGCGCCCGTGCCATCGGCGTCGAACCAGAGCTGCCCCGAGGCCTGGTCGAAGATGAACCGGTCATTGGCGTCTGCTGCGGCGGTGCCTTGCGCAAACTGTCCCGCGGCCAGAACACCCGCCGCCATGTTTCCGAATTCCGAGCCTTTCATCAAAAGCTTGTCGCCCTCATTCGCCTCGTTGGTGTTGAAATCGATGATCCGGTCCACGTTGTCGGGGCCGATCGCGCGATCGAAGACGAAATTGTCCGCCCCGGCTTGGCCGCGCAACGTGTCCCGCCCTTCGCGTCCGATCATGAAATTTGCGAAGGGCGTGCCCACGATCACGTTGTCCAGATCGTTGCCGATCCCGTTGAAAATGGCCGGATCGCCATCCTTTGTATAGACGGTCTGCATGAAGAGGTTTTCCACGTTCGCCTCAAGCGCATAGCTGCGATAGGCAAGCACCACATCGACGCCTTCGCCGGCTTGTTCGACCACCGTGTCGCCCGGCGCGCGCACCAGATACCGGTCATCGCCAAGACCGCCCACAAGCGTGTCGTTGTTCTTGCCGCCGTCGAGGATGTTGTCGCCGTCATTGCCGGTGATGCGGTTCGTCAGGCCGTTGCCCGCGCCCACCCGGGCCGTGCCGGTCAGTTCCAGATCCTCGATATGGCTGCGGCCCATGCGGAAATCGACCGAGGAGATGACCGTGTCGTGACCCGCCCAACGGTTGCTTTCGGCCACCCGGTCACCGGCATCCTCCACATAGATCAGGTCCGAGCCCGGGCCGCCGTTGATCGTGTCGCTGCCGGCATCGCCGTAAAGCGTGTCGTCGCCAGCCGATCCAAAGACGTTGTCATTTCCGTCGCCGCCGCGCACCACGTCATTCGCGCGGCCGCCGTAAAGGATGTCGCGCTGCGTGTCGCCGAAAATATTGGTGCCGACATCGTCCCCGGATTTCACCGTATGAGACCGGTCGCCAGTCAGACGAACCTCTCTCGCGCCGTCGATGAATACGTTCTTGCCCCGCCCAAGCGGACCCACATCGAGCAGGATCGGCGTGCCAGTGTCGCCGATACTGAGATAAAGCTTGCCGCTGTTCGATTGTGAGACAAGCGGATTTTCGATGACCAGCCCGAGCGTGCCGATCAAGGACAGATCGAATTCCTCGACGCCGGAATATAGGCCGGTTTCGCCCAGATTGGCATTCAGCGAGGACTGGTTGATCACGACCGTATCGTAGCCGCGCCCGGCCTGCACTTCGAAGGCGGCGCTGTCCATGTGCACCCGGCTGACAGTGAACGTGTCTGAGCGGTTGGTGCCAAGGCCGAAGAACTCTGTGGCGCGCATCGCGATGGTCTGACCGCCTCCGCCATCCTCGCCAAAGGCGAAATTGTCCGCCGTCAGGGTGCCTGCGGTCACGTTGCGCAGCACCATGTGCCCTTCGGTGCCGAACTCCACCACGGTATCTGCGCCGGCCTGGGTCAGGCGGACATCCGCAAAGCGGGCATAGGCGGTGCCGCGCACCTCGATCGCGTCACCCCCGGCCCCGGCTTGGAAATCAAAGACAGTGTCGATCAGGTCGTCGTAATCACGGCGGAACGTATCGCGCCCCGACCCGCCGAAGAGGTTGTCGCCGGACAATCCGCCGACGATCAGATCATCGCCTGGCCCACCGCGCAGCGTGTCGTTGCCGTTGCCGCCATCGAGGACATCGGTGCCGTCCCCGCCTTCGAGACTGTCCTTGCCCTCGCTACCGCGCAGCGTGTCGTTGCCGCCATTGCCGCGCAGCGTGTCGTTGCCATCCTGACCATCGAAGAAATCATTACCCTGCTGGCCAATGCCCTCGTCGCTGCCGTCGCGTAGACGCACTTCGGCGCCGCCAGTGTTGGCCAGCACAACGTCCGACCGGTCGCCGGTTTGGGCGATGGTGAAGGTCACGGTATTGGCGCTGAGATCGGTGTTGGGATGAAGCCCACGCACACCCGGATGTACTGCCTGCCACTGCTCTGTCGAGCCGTCAGCGGGATAATCCATCGCCAGTCGGTCTACCTGGATGATGTTTTCATCGTCCATCGAGCCATGGAAGTTGATGTCGCGGTTCGAGAACGTCAGATGCAGCGAGTTATAATGCTCGGCATTGTAGGACGAGAACAGCACGGCGTGGCGAGCATCGGTACTGCTGAGATTCGTGAAATCATTGGCAAAGCTTTCCTGCAGCAGGAAATGATAGCCCGAAGAACCGTCCTTGTTATGCGCGCCCATCGCGGTCAGTTGATCGGCGGTCGTTTCATGCGCGCGCTGCCACTTGAAGGCATGGGACGCAGGATCTGTGACCGTGATCCGTTCCATCGAACTGTCGCGCACCCCGTCGAATTCAAGGGCGGCGATCGACGCCCATTTCGGCATGGTGTTCTCGAACAGGAACGGATCGGGCGCACCACCTGTAATACTCTCGAAATTACCCACGATCGAGAAATCCGACAGATGCACGTTTTCCAGGAAGGTATTCCGGGCGACGTTCGTGTCGCCTGCCGAGAAGGTATAGGGTGAGGCCTCGGCCAGAGTGGCCACGCCGTTCGCGTCGATCGAAACGATGCGCGACCGGAACTCGCGTAGGTAGTAGAGCTCGGCCTCGAGCTCGGTCGTTGTGGTCGGCTGGTTCCAGTCGATCCCGTCGGCATTGCCAAGATCGCCGGTTAAGGTCAGGTAGGCGTCATCGTTCGGCCTGAACAGGAAGATGAGGTCGCCGACCTGAAAGTCGTCGAATTCCTGGCCTGGATTCGCCAGACGTAACGCCGCGACATCGGGCAACTGTACCTGGTTCGACCCCTCAACGAGATCGACGGTCAGGCTGCCATAGCGGTCCTGTAGGCTGTCGGGATGCACGATGAGCGTTGGTCCCGGATTGGTCAATGGAATGTCGGTGCGGAAGATTGTCAGACCTTCACCCGCGCCTTCGACGGTGATGTCGCTGCGCGAGATCTCAAGGGTTTCAGTAATCGAGTAAGTGCCGGCCGCGATGCGGATGATAGCCCCCGCCGGCACGCCGTCGAAGAGCTGCTGAAGCTGGACACCAGTCGCGCCGGGAGAAACGTTGAAGAGCAGCGGATCCTCGCCGTTGAAGAGAAAGTCTTTATCATTCAGCTGGTTGGCCTGAACGTTTTCGATCGTCAGGTTCAACCCGGGAGCTGTCACACGCACATGTGCACCGACATTAGTGAGCGTGACATCGGCGATACTGCTAAGCGCGTCGAGATCGGTCAGGTCGATCCGCTCTACAAAATTGCTCGGGTCGTAATCCGCAATGACGGTGCCAAGTGCCCCGGTCTTCACGATATACTGGTCGAAATCTGCGCCACCGATCAACCGATTGGCCCCGGCATCGGCAATCAGGATGTCGTTGCCGATTCCTCCGTCCAGCTCGTCGTCGCCGGCGCCCGCGATCAGGCTGTCATTGCCATCGCCGCCGCGCAACGTGTCGTTGCCGCCGCCGCCCTGAAGCGTGTCGAACCCGGCATCGCCGATCAGCAGATCGTTTTTCGCACCGCCGATGATATGCGTCGCGTCGTTGCCGGACTGCACCCGGCCGCCGACCTCGTCGGACACCGACACCATCTGCCCTGCATTGGCCGAGGCCAGCGTTACAAGCCCCGTGCCTTCGACCACGACCTGATTGGCCGAGGTCACCCCGCGGCTGCCGTCGAGGCTTCGGGTGTTCAGATCGAGGTCCTGGGATCCGAACCGCACCAGGATCGACCCGGTGTCAGAGCGCGCCGCGATCTCGTCGTCGATCGTGACGGCGAGGTTGCCGGTCACGTTCGTCAGGTCAAGCACCTCGATCCCGCTCAATGCGTCAAGGCGCGCTTCGCCGAGATCTCGGTCGTTCGCGCCGAAAACCCGCAGCACATCGGTCCCCGAACCGCCGACAAGAGTATCCATCGAAGCGTCGAGCTGGTTGTTCTGGCCCATCAGATCGAAAAGGTCGTTACCCGCGCCGCCTGTGAAATTATCCGCGCCGCCGGAAAGCGTGAAGATCTGCGGCGTAGTCTGGCCGTCGAACAGGAAATCGGACGCCTTCAGCGCGCTGCTCGAGATGCCGTTGAGCGTGATGGTGGCCGCACTGCCGGGCAGCACAATGCGCGCGTTGCCTCCGTTGGCCGTAATCGCCAGGTCGCTGAATCCAACGCCGGTAAAGGCGCGCAGGTCGATCAGTTCGTAATTCGACGACCCTTCGAAATCGGTGATCATCACCGTTTCACCCTGCGAGATGACAAATCGGTCCGTGTCGGCGCCGCCGGTCAGCTGATTGGTGCCGGCCCCGCCGGTCAGCACATCCGCCCCGGCGCCACCCACGAAGGTATCGTTACCGCCATTGCCGGTGATCGTATCGTTGAGCGCCCCGCCGGTCACATTGCCCGCGACGCCGCTGGCGGTCTCGACCGCCTGGTCGGCATCGTAAAGCGTGACAGGTCCGGTCCCGTTCAGCCGGATCGTCCCGAACCCCGGTGTCAGATCGCGCAAATCAAGCGAAAGCGGATCACCGTCGAAAGTAAGCGTCAACGTGTTGAAATCGGATTGCGCCAACAGCGAGTCGTCAATCGAGAAGAGCGCCGAGCTGCCGGCGGTGGCGTCCAGTTCGTCGATACCGGCAAAGCCGATCATGCGCTGATAGGCAAAGGCGATGTCCGAGGTCCGTTCAAACAGGACCGTGTCATGTCCCGCGCCCAGATCAACTGTATCGGTCGCGGCGAGATTGGCGTTGTTGTTCGGCACTTCAAGCGTATCGGCGCCGCTCGTCCCGGTAAAGTTGTCGTCGCTCGTCGTGAGTCGGAAAGTCGCCATCTCTGTCTATTATCCCCTGCGAAGATTGGTTTACTGCTCGATCAAAAGCAGCATCCGGATAATTTTTGGTCAATCGGACAGAAATTTTTGGGAATTTCTGAAGTGGTCGACTGCTCTCAGATCCGTTGCGGCTGACACTGCAAAGAAGGAATCCAGTTGTGTACCGTCAACGGGCTACCGGGATATTTTGACTAAAATTTGTCGCGGATCAGCAACACACGTGTCAATTTCGGCGCGCTCGAGAGTCAGCCGCGGACGTGACGCAACTCTTTCTGAAGCTTGATCGTCATGTTCTTGTACTTGTTCAATTCCTGATTGAGCCGCGCCATCAGCGCCTCGGAATCCTCGGCCCGCTCGGACCACTTCTGGAAGCTCGGGTCGTTGCGCAGCTGTTCCAGCGCTTCGTCGAGATTTTCCTGCGTGCGCTGAGACACGCCATAACGCTGCAGAAATGTCTCGATGATCTGCCCGACCACCGCATCGCTGACATGACGGCGGTCCCTCTGCCAGCTCAGATTGGGATCGCTGGTCACGACTGCTTCGTAGCTGGGAAAGTAATCAAGGCCCTCGGTCTGCTCGGCCAAGCGCATGGCGGCCACGCGCAAGGTCGACTTAGAAGTCATGTTCGCGACGATGATGTCCTGATCGGTGAACGTGCGCCCCAGCGGTACGGGCGACACCGTCATGATGATACGCTGACCTTTCTTGCCGTGTGCCTTGAGGATCGCGATCGTGTCCTTGATGGCGTTCTCGCAGGTCGCCAAGTCGAGCGTCTGGAATCCAAATCGCTCGCCGCCCCGCGCCAGAAGCCGCGGCGCCGGCGCCTCGTTCAGGCTCAGGCCGGTTTTCCGGTCGATCCAAGTTTCGATGAGGCCCAGCGTGATCACCACGACATCCGCGTCGAAGGCCTGTCCGAAATAGGCGCCGACTTCTGCCCGCCGCTCCATCAACTCCTCGATGCTGCCCCGTCCGGCCTTGCCCGACAGATACGGATCGTAATAGACGCCCGGGCTTTCCTGCAGCAGCGCTTCTTCCGGATAGCTTTCAATACCGGCGGCCCATTTCAGTTCCTGCAGGATCGAGACGGGGGTATACTTGTTGAACATGCCGCCTTCCCGCGCGGACATATTGCCGAGGTCGCGCACATTGATGTGCCGGCTGGTCACTGTGGCGCCGGCCGCTTCGAGCCGCTCTTCGACATTGCGCGCAAAGCAAGACCCGATGGCGAAGAACGTGTCGCCTGCCCCGGCGGTAAAGCTCTGGCGGCCCTGCGGCACGACGATCCGGCGCGAGATGCGCTCCTCGGCCGATCCCTCGCCGCCGGTCCAGCGATCATGCGGGTTGTCTCGGCTTGCGCGCAACGCATCCTTGGTCGAAATCATCTCGGGGCCGTCCTTCGTGCTTTTCCGCCGCTGAAGCCGCTTCAGCAAACGGATTTTCAAAGTGGAGTGCAAGGCGATATTTGGTCCTTCCGCCTGCACCGCGCCACCTGACGATGGTTCATAAAGAGTTGCGTCCGCGTGCTCCCTGCGGCAGATAGCCTGACAACGTTCGCAGACGCGTATACATAGAGACGCGCGACCGCGCCCAGGTGTGACAGCATGCAGGACCTTTCATGACCGGTGAACCCGAGCCCAAAAGCCATCTTCTCGTCACCGGTGTGGCCCGCAGCGGGACAACCGCCATGGGCGAACTGCTCAACAGTCATTCGAAAATCTGCCTTGGCGTCGAACGTTTCAAGTTTCAGTTTCTGCGCGCCAATGTGTTCGATCCGTCCCTCTTCGAACGGGACCGTTTTTTCGATTTCCGCCCCGAGGACACCAATCTCGACCCCGAGGCGCGTCCAGCCTGGCAACCGGTCTACGATCGCATGGCCGAAAAATGGGACAACGCCACTATCGTCGGCGATAAGGTGCCTGACATGATGCCGGTTCTCAGCGACTTCATGCGCGCCAATCCGGACTTCAAGGCTATCTGCCTGCTGCGCAATCTCAAGGACGTGGCGCTGTCCTGGCAAGCGCGGGCCAACCGCGCCCGCGACAGCTGGCCCGCGGGCAAGGGTTTCGCCGTGGCCTGCGCAAGCTGGGAAGAACAGCACAAGGTGCTGCACGACCTCATGCGCGACAAGTCGCTGCGCGAACATGTGCTGCTGCTCGATTATGACAAAATCTACGAAAACCCCGGGCAGACCGAGGCGGCGATCCTCGCCTTTCTCGGCCTGGCGCCTGAACCTGAATTCACACGTATCCTGAACCGGCACGCGGCCTTCGTTCTGGCCCGCAAACTGCGTAAGGTCCCCAAGGAGTATATCGACGCCTACAAGGCCGTCGACCAAAGCCACGTGCGCGGCCTGCGCAAGGTGGCGCGCGAGCAGCTTGAGATCTGGTCGCAGCAATCCCGGCCTCAGTGACGGATTGATTAAGCCCGAAACGGAGTCTTCCGAAAATCATGTCGCTTAAATCCATCCTGTTCCATCTGGCGCGTCTGGTCCGGTCGAAGCGAACCCCCGGCTATATCGATCATTTCGACACCTACCGCGTTGCCGGCTGGGCCTATGATCCTTCGGATCGTGCGTCGCCGGCCTTGCTCAGCCTGCATGTGGATGGCCGGCCCGAGGTGAACGTCGTCGCCGATATTCCCCGTGAAGACGTGCAGGCCGCCGGGCTTGGGCCGCTGCGCTGCGGGTTCGAGACCGCGCTGCCCCGACGCCTGCGGGACGGCCGCGCGCATGTCGTCGAACTTCGACTGGGCAGTGACGGGCCGTTGCTGTCGGGTGGACGGCTCAAGATCCCGGCCCGCGACGACGGCGAAGCCGGCACCGCCGGAGCCACGCCCGGCGATGTCGCCGGCGAGGCCGGGCCTAGCCAGGGTCTCGTCTTTTTCGACAGGGCGCGCGGCGCGCTCAGTGGCTGGGCCACCGGCTGCGCCAGCGTTTCGGTGTATTTCGACGGCGGCGTGCCGCAGACCCTGACGCTTGATCGGGTGGTTCCGGGCTTTGGCAGCGGTCTGCGGCCTGGATTTCTGCTGCCCATCCCCGAGACCCTGCGCGACGGCCAGCCACACGTGGCCCATGTCAGTTTCGGTGAGACAGACACGATGCTGGACGGCGCGCCGATCGAGTTTGCGCTGGACCGGGCGCTGCCGGTAGTGGAGCTGGTGGCGCAGCAGGGATCAAGGATCACCCTCAGGCTACGCCAGACCGAGGACAGCCCGGTTACCCCCGAGGGCGCGTTGCAAGTCTTTGCAGACGGGGCGCTTGTCGAGACCGAGCGCCGGGGGGCAGATTATATTCTCACCGTGCCGAACGCGGCGCAGTGGCTGGTGGCGGCATTGCCGGACGGCACGTTGCTGGCTCGCTTCCGCGTCACCGGTGGCGACTTCGTCGAAGATCCCGCCCGGGATCTGCCCGCAGATGCGCTGTCCGAGGCGGGGTGCGCCGCCGCCCGCGCGGCGTTCGACACATTCTGCGCGGATCCCGATGACCGGTTCGATCCGCTTTGGTATCGCTGGGCGCATCCCGGCACCTATGGGCTGGAAGACGACGCAGCCTTGCTGGCGCATTACCGCGACATCGGCGCACGCGCCGGCAGGGGGCCCGGACCGTGGTTCGACGAGGCAACGGCCCGGCAGCGCTATCCGGCGCTGGCCGGGGCCATCGAAAAGGGCGATCTGCCCTGCGCTTTCGCCGTGGAACTTGCGCTGGGCCGTGGCGCGCTGGATACGCTGAACGGCACGGACCCGGCGACCGCCCGTAGCCTGGCCATGGGCCGGGAAGAAGCGGAGGAAAGTCTTTTCGAAGACGCCATCCCGCCTGCGGCACCGGCACCGCTGCCCACGCGCCTGCCGCCCGCCGTGGCGGCGCAGTCTCCGTCAGATGCGATCTATGCCGCGTGGGTCTCGCGGCTGCAACTCAGCGACGCGCAGCGCGCCGAGATCGCGGACGATGACTACCGCATGCGCCGCGACATCGCCGCGGTGGCGCTGACCCGCCAACCGCTCGTCAGCATCATAATGCCCAGCTGGAATCGCGCCTTCACCATCGGCGAGGCGATCCAGAGCGTGCTGGACCAAAGCTATCCGAACTGGGAACTGATCGTCTGCGACGACGCCTCAGAGGACCGCACGGCAGAGGTCGTGCGCGGCTTCGACGATCCGCGCATCCGCTACATGCGCTTCATCAAGTCAAACGGCGCGGGCGCGCGCAACAAGGGCCTGCACCATGCGCGGGGCGAATACATCGCCTATTTGGACAGCGATAATATCTGGCACCCGCTCTTCCTGGATATGATGCTGCGCCAGCTCTTGGCGCAGCCCGGGCGCGCCATTGCCTATTGCGCCTATCTGGACACCGAGATCAGCGGCGCGCATGTCAGCCTGCAGGCCATTCCGAGACCCAATTTCCGGCCCATTCCGCTGTCGTCCAAGAACTTCATGGATCTCAACACCATCGTGCATCATCGTCGGATCTACGATTGGCTGGGCGGGTTCGACGGCAATTTGCCCCGCCTGCAGGACTGGGACCTGTCCTTGCGCTACACATCGGTGTTCCGCCCGATCTACGTGAATCGGATCGGTGTCTTTTATCGCCGCAACGTGGCCTGGGGGCAGGTGACGCACCTGTTCATGGGCGGCGATGCCCAGAACACCGTGAACGAAAAGACCCAGGCCCGGCTGGACGGCGCGCATGAAAGGCTCACCATCGACTGGCCCGGGCGGGCCCGCGTGACCTTGCTGTGCGGCGGACCGGAAGGCCAAAGGCCCAGCCTGCGCGACCTTGCGGTGACGCGCGCTCTGGCGCATCTGATCGCCCCGGTGGCCGATATCGATCTGGTCGAGCTGGGCGGCGATCCGGACCTCGCGCCGCCGCCCGGCAGCCTTCCCGCCGCGATCCAGCACCACGCCATCCCCGAAGCCTTGCAGCGTGCGCCGCACCGGTTGGGGGGCGCGCTCGACGGGCTTCTGACAGGACGCGCGATCCTGACCATTGGGTTGTCCGCAAGCCAGCTGCGCAGCATGCCCGACCTCGACACGTCGCTGGTCTGGCGGGTGCGCAATTCCGGCGAGGGCAGCGTATTGCAGGCGATGGCGGCGCCGGCGATTCAGTACGATCTGGGTGCCCTGCCGATCTCCCTGCCCAAGCCCGCACATGAACCCGAGAATCTCTGCGTTCTGGCGCTTTTGCCCGAAGGCCGGCAATCCGAAATCGCAGCAGTTCAGGACAAGCTGCGTAGTGAGGCGCTCAAGCGCGACCTGACCCTGCTGGTGCCGCCCGGGGCGGGGCACGGCTGGCTCCGGATCGACAAAAGCGGCGAGACCACGCTCGCGATCGATCCCGGCACCGGCCTGCCAGAGGCGGTCGGCCAGGTTTCCGTCACCGCGAGCCTTGCGCCGGTTTCGGAACTGGACGCTTTCTCGCTCGGGTTGCTGAATGCCCTGCAGGCGCGTGGTGTGCCGGCGGCGGTGCTCAATGACAAGGGGCGCGCCCGCGCCACCGGCTTTGCCCGCCAGTGGATTGAGGCGCGCGCGGCTTATGAGATTCAGGTCAACGAGCCGAAATGGATTGCCGAGAAACTGCGCAAGCTGCTGTCGGACGCCGCCGGAATGGAACGGCTGGCCGAGCGCAGCCGGATCGTGCACAGCATCGCGTGGCATCCCGACCTGGTTCAGCAACGGCTGTGTCATGCGCTCTACTGCATCCAGCACGAGGACCCGCAACAGGAGGTGATCGATGCTCTTGGATAAGCGCCCCTTGGTGCCTTTGGTGGATGACGGCGTCGTGATCGGCGGGGGGCCGGGCCTTCGCGTCGTCTGCGCCGATGGCCAGGACACGACGCTAAGCGCCATTGGCCGGACCGGGCGTCGCCTGATCGAACCGCGCCCCGAAAGCGACTTCACCCTGCAGCCCGATGACGGCGCGCCGCTGCCGGTGCAGGCGGGCGGCTGGGCCGGGCGCGTGGTCGATAGGCGCGGGGGGCTGATCATGGGCTGGGCGCGCAACACGCGCAGGCCCGGCACGGATTGCGCCGTGGTGGCGGTCAGTGGCAACCGGACCGTCGCCGTCGCTTCGGCCCGCGCCGCCGAGGGTGGCCGCTTCGTCCTGCGCCTGCCGCCCGACATCACCGGCGCACCGGCCCCGGTCGCCGTGACGCTGGGCGTGGCGGGATCGGATTACCGGCTCGATGGTGGGCGGATCACCGTCATGCCGTCTCGCGCCGGTGCAGAAGGCGGGCGAGGCCAAAGCGTTCTTCCACGTCCGCTGCACGACCTGAGCATTCGCATCAAGATCTCGACGCCCAACCTCAAAGAGGCGCCGATGTGGGGCGACTACCACTTCGCCAATTCGCTCACCGCCTCGTTCCAGGGCCAGGGTCTGCAGGCCAGCGTCGACACGGCCGATGTCTGGTACAAACAGGCGGCGCAGGAAGACGTGGTGTTGACGATCCGCGGGCGCCACCGGGTCAAGACCGATCCTGAAAAGATCAACCTGATGTGGATCATCTCGCATCCCGACCGCATTCCGGAAGACGAGTACGACGATTACGATCACGTGTTCGTCGCCTCTGACATCTACGCGGCCGAACTGCGCGCGCGCGGCTTGCCATCGGTCAGCGTGCTGCATCAGGCGACGGATTCGAGCCTGTTCTTTCCCGATCCGGAGGCCGAGCGCGATCCGACCTGTCTCTTCGTCGGCAATTCGCGGCGCGAATATCGCACCATGGTGCGCTGGTGCATCGAACGCGATCTGCCTCTGGCGCTCTACGGCGGCGGCTGGGAGGGCATCTTGCCACCCGGCATGGTGCGCGGCACGTCGATCGCCAATGCCGATCTGCCTGATTTCTATCGCGGTCATCTTCTCTTGCTGAACGACCACTGGGACAGCATGCGCGACAACGGGTTCCTGTCGAATCGGCTCTTCGACGGCTCGGGCGTGGCGACACCGATCCTGACCGATCCGGTCGCGGGGCTGGCCGATGTTTTCGGCGACGCGATTTCTGAGGCGGGCGATGCCGAACACTTCGCCGCCATCGTCGCGCAATGCATGGCCGATCCCGCTCCCTTCCTCGAAAAGGCCCGGCGCGCCCATGACATCGTCATGGCGGCCCACACCTTTGATCACCGGGCATCCGAAATCGTCATGATGGTCGACCGGATCGCCGCGCGCCGGCGTCTGGCCTCTTGATCCCACCCTTTTCATTGTGGAACAAGCCGCCTGACTGGGGTATCGGCTCGGACGCATTTGATTACGCTGAATAGAGGGCAGATCATGTCTGGAAGAAAGATTGCCGTCGCCGGGATCGGGTATGTCGGTCTGTCGAACGCCGTACTTCTGGCGCAGAACAACAGCGTGCGCGCGCTGGACGTCAGCGAAGACCGGGTGCGCATGCTGAATGATCGCAAGTGCCCGATCGTCGACGACATGCTGGAAGAGTATCTGGCCACCGCGACCCTTGATCTGACCGCCACCACCGACCCGGCCGAGGCCTTTCGAGGCGCCGACTACGTGGTGGTGGCGACACCCACCAACTACGATCCCGAAACCAATTTCTTCGATACCTCTTCGGTCGAACACGTGATCGAAACCGTGTCGCGGATCGCGCCAGAGGCCGTGATCGTCATCAAGTCGACCGTGCCGGTGGGCTACGTCCAGGCCATGCGCAGCAAGATTCGCAGCGACAAGATTCTCTTCAGCCCGGAATTCCTGCGCGAGGGCAAGGCGCTCTATGACAACCTCTACCCCTCGCGGATCATCGTCGGAGAAGACAGCGACCGGGCCCGCGAATTCGCAAACCTCTTGAAGGACGGCGCGCTGGCCGAGGACGTTCCAATGCTCTTCACCAGCCCGTCCGAGGCCGAGGCGATCAAGCTGTTTGCCAACACCTATCTCGCGATGCGCGTGGCCTATTTCAACGAACTCGACAGCTATGCGCTGGCGCACGGGCTCGACAGCCGGCAAATCATCAACGGCGTCTGCCTCGATCCGCGCATCGGCAGCCACTACAACAACCCGTCCTTCGGCTATGGCGGCTATTGTCTGCCCAAGGACACAAAGCAGCTTCTGGCGAACTATTCTGAGGTGCCGCAGAACCTCATCCGCGCCATCGTCGATGCCAACCGCACGCGCAAGGATTTCATCTCCGAGGTGATCATCCGGCAAGCCCCGAAATGCGTCGGCATCTTCCGGCTGGTGATGAAGCAAGGCTCGGATAATTTCCGGCAAAGCTCGATCCAGGGCATCATGAAGCGCATCAAGGCCAAGGGCATCGAGGTGCTAGTGTTCGAGCCGGCCCTGCACGACGACAACTTTTTCGGCTCCGAGGTCACCCATGACCTGGACGCCTTCAAAGACCGTGCCGACGTGATCATCGCCAACCGCCACACTGATGAACTGGCGGATGTCACCGACAAGGTCTTCACCCGCGATCTTTTCGGCAAGGACTGACCGATCCGGCCCGGCTTTTCGCGGCTGCGCGGGCGGCGGCGTATGACCCGGGCCGGCTCTGTTTTGCAGGCAGCGGCACGAGACCATCCTGCGCCACCTGAAGGGGCGCGGGCGGCGCATCCGCGACCGGGTCGCCTGCGCCATGCGGCACGATCAGCGTCAGCGTCAGCTGCCCGTTCTGCCGCTGCACCCGGCCGGCGATCCACGCGTTGCCAATCTCTTCGGCGCTGCGCGTCTCGCCCTCGGCCAGATCGGACAGGTCGATCTCCTGACCGTTCAGGACAAGGCGATCGCCGTGACGCTCGACAGAAAGATCGTGATCGCCGCGCTGTGGTGTGAAATTCAGGATCATGGGGCTTCCTTTCCTCAGAACCAGCGTCCGAACGCGACAAGATCAAAGCCGCGCGTGCCCAGCGTCGTGGGCGAGATCAGCCGGGCTTCCGCCGCCAGCGGGCTGACCGGCCGGGCGGAGATCCAGCAAGGATCACTGGATCGCACGCAGCCAAAGACTGTCGGCGCGGCTTGAAAGGCTGCCGGGAAAACCCAGTCATAGGGCGCGCTGGACACGAAAAGACTGCCAAGCCCCGATGTCGCGTTAAGCCCGTTCGACGACGGCTCGACGATTTTCACGAGCTGCGTGCCGTCCGCGAACCGCACGTATTCGCCGTTGGTGTTCGATCCGGATTCCATGATCGCCCCTGTCGGCACGCCCCCTGCCTGACCGACCACGCCCAGAATATCGGCGCGCGTGCAGAACTCGACCCAGTCGGAATAGGCCCCGCCACTGCCATCGGTCTTGGTCCGCAGAAAGGCCCGGTTGGACCCTTCGATCAGGAATTGCGCGCCGTTCTGCGCATCGGCGTTGGCGGTCCAGCCCCAGTGATCCTGCGCCGGCACCGGTCTGTCCGCCGCGCCACCCGTGGCCGACCCGGCCTGCACGAACCCCGTGACAGTGCCATATTCGGAAAAGGCGGGTTTCGCGCCGGCGTCAAGCGGCGCATCGCCAAGCCCGAAGGCGCCCACCGTCATCACCCGTCCGGGCGTCGCGTCTTCCGGATCGCTTTGAACGGCGGCGCCGCTGGCCAGACCGGTGTCAGGATCAAGCGCAAGCGCGGTCGTCCATGCCGCGCCATCGGGGCTGACCTTGATGGACCACTGGTCCGATCCGTTCAGGCCCATTTCGGCCCGGCCCGACCAGCCCGACTGGTAGAGCAGCGCGGCCGTGTCGCCGCTTGCCGCCTTGTTGATCTTGATCTGGTGTCCCGACCCGGCATGACTGAACAGCGATGCGTCGGACGCCACCGCCAGCCGGTTGACGGCGTCAGACGCGGCCCCGATCCCGACCCCGTCGAGGTTGTCGAGATCCATCTGCCGTTCCTGCCATTCGGCCCCGTCGAACAGAACGGCAACACTCTAGGACAGAACCTCGGCCCGCCAGCCCACAAGCGGTGTCACGAAGCGCCACGCGCCGCCATCCCAAAGCGCAAGTAAACCATCCTGTCCGGCCCATTCTGCCGTGGCCCCGGGGGCCACGATGTGGCGCTGACCGGCTTCCGGCAGCGCCGGCGGTGAGGTTCGGTCCCGGTCCGCCACGGCCAGTTGCACTGCCGCGTCGAGCAGCAGCAGCGCCTCATTGTGGGTCACGTGCTTCTGCGCCTGCGATGGCTGTATCAGCGGCAGCGACAGAACGGGTGAAGTGTCGGACATCGGCGGGGCCTCCCGGTGAGTTATCACTTCGGGCCACGCTACGGATTGAGGGTTAACCGGACTTGAGACGACCGTCCGCCGGCCCCGCGCGACGCGCAACACCCCGCCACTCCGACCCGACAGCCGCGCCTTTCCGACTCGCGGCGGAACACTGCGCCTGCAAGGCGTGACACCGGTGTGGACCGATGCTAAGAGCATCCCGACTGACCGGTCCCGATGTTTTTTGAGAAAGCCAAGGCATTCCCATGCAGGTTGAAGACACCCCGCTCGATGGCGTCAAACTGATCACTCCGCCGCGTTTCGGCGACCATCGGGGCTTTTTCTCCGAAAGCTACAGCCGCGCGAAACTGGCGGACGCGGGCATCGATATTGAGTTCGTGCAGGACAATCATTCGCTGTCCTCCACGCAGGGGACGGTGCGTGGCCTGCATTTTCAGGCCCCGCCCCACGCCCAGGACAAGCTGGTGCGGTGCGGCAAGGGAAGCCTGTTCGACGTAGCCGTTGACATTCGCAAGGGCAGTCCGACCTACGGGCAGTGGGTCGGCTACGAACTCAGCTTCGACAACGGGCGGCAACTTCTGGTTCCGGCCGGCTTCGCGCATGGCTTCATGACCCTCATGCCCGACACCGAGATCATCTATAAATGCAGCGACTATTACGCCCCCGAAACCGAGGGCGCCCTGCGCTGGGACGATCCCGATATCGGGATCGAGTGGCCGCTCTCGGGCATCACACCGGTGATCTCGGACAAGGACGCCGCCGCGCCGGGCATCGCCGGGTATGACAGCCCCTTCACGCTGGAGGGCACGGCATGAAACTGCTGGTCACCGGCGGGGCCGGATTCATCGGATCGGCCGTGGTGCGGCGCGCCATCGCGCAGGGTCACAGCGTGGTCAACGTGGATGCCCTGACCTATGCCGCCTGTCTCGAGAACGTGGCCGAGGTGGCCGAGACGCCCGGGTACGCCTTCGAACATGTCGATATCCGCGACCGCGCGGCGCTTGACCGGGTTTTCGAGGCGCACGCGCCCGACGCCGTCATGCATCTCGCCGCCGAAAGCCATGTGGATCGCTCGATCGACGGGCCCGGCGATTTCATCGAAACCAACATCACCGGCACCTACAACATGCTCGAGGCCGCGCGCGGATACTGGGCGGCGCAGGGCAAGCCCGGCACGTTCCGGTTTCACCATATCTCGACCGACGAGGTCTACGGCAGCCTGCCGCCCGACCCGGAGGTGAAATTCACGGAAGAAACGCCCTACGACCCGCGCAGTCCCTATTCCGCCTCGAAAGCCGCCTCTGATCACCTCGTGCGCGCCTGGCACGAAACCTACGGACTGCCGGTCGTGCTGACCAATTGCTCGAATAATTACGGGCCCTACCACTTCCCGGAAAAACTGATCCCCGTGGTCATCCTCAATGCACTGGCCGGCAAGCCGCTGCCGATCTATGGCAAGGGCGACAACATCCGCGACTGGCTTTACGTCGAGGATCACGCCGACGCGCTTCTGCTCGTGGTCCAGAAGGGTGAACTGGGCCGCAGCTACAATATCGGCGGCGAAAACGAGCGCACCAATCTCGAACTGGTGCAGACCCTGTGCCGGATTCTCGATCTGAAACGTCCCAAGCCCAACGGTTCATACGCCGATCAGATCACCTTCGTGACGGACCGCCCCGGCCATGACGCGCGGTACGCCATCGATCCCAGCCGCATCCGCACCGAGCTGGGCTGGCGACCCTCGGTGACGGTGGAAGAGGGGCTGGAGCGTACTGTGCAATGGTATCTCGACAACGAAGCCTGGTGGCGTCCGCTACAGGCGCGCCACGGTGTCGGTGAACGCCTGGGGGTCAAGGCGTGATCGCCGCCCCGGGCCGGTTCGACGTTGAAGGATATGCCGTAGACCATGCCGATCCTGCGCGCTCATAACCGACTGATCTACTTTATCCACGTGCCGAAATGCGCGGGCAGCGCGGTCGAGACCTATCTGCAATCGCGCTTTGGTCGCCTGGCGTTCCTGGATAACAAGTTCTATTCCGTACCGGCGCGTCAGCGGTGGTCCAAAAGCTCGCCGCAGCACATCCCGCTGGAACAGCTCAAGCGTATCTTCCCGCTGCATCTCTTCGATGCCATCTTCGGGATCACCCGGCACCCGGTCGACCGTCTGGCCTCGGTCTATCTTTTCAAGCTCGAGGTCGAGCGCGAGATCGACCCCGGCACCTCCTTTTCCGAATGGTTGGACCGCGTCGAGACGCTGCGCGCGCGCAGTCCATTCGCCTACGACAATCACGTGCGCCCGATCAGCGACTTCATCCCGCAGAAGGCGGGGCTGGCAAAGGTCTTCCGGCTGGAGGACGGTCTTGAAACGCTGGTCCCGTGGCTCGATGCGCAACTGGGACAGTCCGACGGCCCGCGTCAGATACCTCTCAAGCAGGCCCGCAGCCTGCGCTTCGCCGCAAAGGAAATGCCGGAAGCTGCGTTTCGCGTGGGTGAGGCGGATCGCGCCCGCATCTATGACATGTACAAAAAAGACTATGAAAGGTTCGGCTATGACCGCGACGCCCCGACCAGATACTGAGCCGACCGTGCTGGTCTTCGGCCAGACCGGCCAGGTGGCCACCGAATTGCAGGCCCAGGCGCGTGTCACCGCGCTGGGTCGGGACACCGCCGATCTGTCGGATCCCGCGGCCTGCGCGGCGCGCATCGCCGACAGCGACGCCGACATGGTGATCAACGCCGCCGCCTGGACAGCCGTCGACAGGGCCGAAGACCACGAGGAAGAGGCGACGGTGATCAACGGCGACGCGCCCGGCGCCATGGCCCGGGCCTGTGCCGCCAAGGCCATTCCATTTTTGCATATTTCCACCGATTACGTCTTTGCCGGCGACGGCACTCTGCCGTGGCGGCCGTCCGATCCGGTTGCGCCGCAAAATGCGTATGGCCGCTCCAAGCTCGCGGGCGAAGAGGCCGTGCGCGCCGCCGGCGGTGTGCACGCCATCCTGCGCACGTCCTGGGTCGTCTCGGCGCATGGCAACAATTTCGTCAAGACCATGCTGCGGCTTGGGGCGGAACGCGACCGGCTGACCATCGTGGCCGACCAGATCGGCGGGCCGACCTGCGCCGCCGATATCGCGGCGACCTGCCTGGCAATCGCGGCACAGCTGCGCGATACGCCGGAAAAATCCGGCACCTATCACCTCTCCGGCGCGCCGGATGTCAGTTGGGCGGATTTCGCGCGTGAAATCTTCGCGCAGGCCGGTCTTTCTCCCGAGGTGGTGGATATCCTAACCACCGATTTTCCCACCCCGGCGGCGCGTCCGCTCAATTCGCGTATGGACAATACCGGGCTGGAGACGGCATTCGGCCTTGCGCGGCCCGACTGGCGCGTGGGCCTCGCCAAAATTCTTGCAGATCTTGGAGCATTGAAAGCATGACACAACGCAAAGGCATCATCCTGGCCGGTGGCTCGGGCACGCGGCTCTACCCGATCACGCAGGGTGTCTCGAAACAGCTTCTGCCGGTCTATGACAAGCCGATGATCTACTACCCGCTCTCGGTGCTCATGCTCGCGGGGATCCGCGAGATCGCGATGATTACAACGCCCGAGGATCAGGCGCAGTTCCAGCGCACGCTGGGCGATGGCAGCCAGTGGGGCATTTCGCTCACCTATATCGTGCAGCCCTCGCCGGACGGGCTGGCCCAGGCCTATATCCTAGCCGAAGACTATCTTGCCGGAGCGCCTTCGGCGATGGTGCTGGGCGACAACATCTTTTACGGCCACGGCCTGCCCCGCATGCTGGAAGAGGCCGACCGGCAAACTGGTGGCGGCACCGTGTTCGGCTATCATGTCGCCGACCCCGAACGCTATGGCGTGGTCGCTTTCGACGCCGCCGGCAACGTGACGCAGATCATCGAGAAACCCGAGGTCCCACCGTCGAACTACGCCGTCACCGGGCTTTACTTTCTCGACGGCTCCGCGCCCGAGCGGGCCAAGCTCGTCGCACCGTCCGATCGCGGCGAGCTCGAGATCACCACGCTTCTGGAAAGCTACCTCGAAGACGGTCTGCTCAGCGTTAAGCGTATGGGCCGGGGCTATGCGTGGCTCGACACCGGCACGCACGGCTCGCTTCTGGATGCCGGAAATTTCGTGCGCACCCTGACCGAACGGCAGGGCCAGCAGGTCGGCAGCCCGGACGAAGTCGCCTTTCAGATGCACTGGATCGACCAGGAAGAGATGCTGCGGCGGTCCGAGAAATTCTCCAAGAACGCTTACGGCAAATATCTCCAGGCGCTGGCCAGCGGTCGCGCCTGACCTGTTAAGCGGCGCCAATGCCCCGCGCGGATCCGGGAAAGAGTTGAGATAAAATCTCGGCAAGAGCCCCGGTTCCGCCACAAAGTCTCACCATCCCGATCACGGCCCTTCTGCATCTTTCCCCGCGTGGGAAAGGAGTGTGGGCATGGTGCAGGTGACATGGGCGCGGCCGCTCTGGCTGAACGCGGCCGATGACCTCCGGCTGACCGGACTGAGCGATCTCGAACTTCACGTTTCGGGGGATATTCCCGTGCTCTATGGCACGACGCGGGGCGAGGGTGGCGGCCTGTCCGCCTATCACGTCACCGAAACGGCGCTCACTTGGGTCGACGCGATCACACTGCCGGGATCCATCCAGATCGGACAGACCAGCGAACTCGTGCTGGACAGGCTCGGCGACACGCTGGCGCTGGGCGTGACAGGCATCAACAAGGCGGGCCTCTGGCTGCACGCGTTAGACGGGCAGGGCCGGTTCGCGACAGCCGGGCAGGCCCTGCCCGGCGCGGCCCTGCCCGAAGACCTGACCGACACCGTGATCCGTCATACCGACGCAGGGTCCGAGCTTCTCGGCATCACAGCTGCCGCGACCCAGATTCAGCGCTGGCAGATCGCGTCCGACGGGCGTCTGACGGCCCTCGCCGCGCAGCCCGCGGGACTTTCCGACGCCGGGGATACGCTCATCGCCCTCGGTCAGGCGCAGGCCGGCGGGCGCAGCTTCGTGCTCGCGCTCTCGGACGGCGACGATATCCTGTCCTCCTTTGCCGTGTCGTCCGATGGCTCGCTCAGCCTTGCGGGACGCCACCGACAGGACGACGGGCTTGGCATTGGCCAGCCGGTCGAGCTGCGCACAATAGATATGGCGGGCGAGACCTATGCCATCGTCGCCGCCCGCGACAGCAGTTCGCTGAGCGTGTTCCGGGTGACCGACACCGGGCGGCTGGACCCGGTCGATCACCTGCTCGACGGTCCCGGAACGCGCTTCGGCCAGGTCAGCCAGTTAGAGGTCGCCAAGGTGGGCGATGCCGCCTATGTCGTCGCATCTGGGGATGAGGACGGCGTCAGCGTTTTGCAACTTCTGCCCGGGGGGCGGCTTTTGCATGTCTCGACGCTCGCCGACACGACCGACACCGGCCTTGCCGATGCCTCGGCTCTGGCCGCCGGCGATGTAGACGGCGCGCTGGGCCTCGCAGTGGCCAGCGCGACAGAGCCGGGCCTGACCTGGCTGCTAGCAAATCCGGGTTCCGCCGGCGTCGTCGTGACGGTCCCGGACGCTTCCGGCGCGCTGCGGGGCAGCGCGCGCAACGATATTCTCGCGGGTGGCGCGGCGTCCGAACGGCTGATATCCGGCGCCGGTGGCGACGTGCTGACCGACGGCGCCGGGGCGGATACGCTTGCGGGCGGCGCCGGGGCGGATGTCTTCGTTTTCGCCGCGGATGGCGCGACTGACGTCATCACCGATTTCCAGCCCGGGCTCGACCGGCTGGACCTGTCGGGCTGGACGTTTTTGCGCAACGCCGGGCAGTTGACCTTCCACGCCCGGCCCGACAGGATCGAGATCGCCTTTCGTAACGAAGTGCTGCGGGTCCAGAGCGCCTCGGGCGATGCGCTGACAGCCGACGAGGTCCTGTCCGCCGGGTTTCTGGACGGCGACCGCTTTCTGCCCGTGTGGCCGGAACAGACCGAGGTCATGGCGGCCGCCTCCTCGGGCAGCCTCGCCGCCGATCGCATCACCGGCGGCGAGGCCCGGGATGTCTTGTTTGGCGGAGCCGGCAACGACACGCTTGTGGGCGGAGGCGGGGATGACCGGCTTGATGGCGGGGCTGGGCTTGATCTTTACAGCGGCGGGCCCGGCTCGGACGAGTAC
>NZ_SJEY01000010.1 GCF_004761875.1 Roseovarius aestuariivivens | reverse complement strand
TCGAAGCCATGAAATCCGCAGGCATCACAGTCGCCGAAAGCCCCGCAGGCCTCGGAGAAGCCGTCCTCAAAGCAATCGGGTAAGAAGAAATCAAGCCGAAGATGTCATTCACTGACGCCATCAAGACCTGCTTCGTGAAATACGTCACCTTTTCGGGACGCGCTTCTCGGTCGGAATACTGGTGGTTTGTGTTGTTCATTTTTCTTGGCGCTCTCGCGACGGGCCTATTAGACTTGCTGTTTTTCGGCCCGTCTCGTGCGCCCGGCCATCAGGCCACACGGATCTTCCAACCGCTTTTCCAGCTTGCCACGTTGCTGCCGCTGTTCGCAGCCGGGTGGCGGCGAATGCACGATACGGGTCGCCCCGGCTGGCTATTACTTCTGCCGCTTGCTGTAGCGCTTGGCACCATGCTCCTGATGATGGGCGGTGTCATGGGGTTTGGCATGATGCACAATTCCGGCGTCACTGGTCCCGGCTTGCGTGGCGGACTGGCCGGTGCGGGTTACCTGATGTTCGGTCTGGCTTGGATCGTACAGCTTGTCCTGTACATTCTGATCATCTGGTGGTTGACCAGGCCTAGCGATCCTGGCCCCAATGACTATGGCCCGCCACCCGGGCCGGTTTCCAGCGCCCAATAGAAAGGTGCCTCAATGACTGACCAATCCCCCAATGACCTTTTCCATGCCTCCAGCTTCATGCAAGGGCACAATGCGGAATATCTCGAACAGCTTTACGCGCGATACGCCAATGATCCGAACGCGGTCGATGAAGCTTGGCAGGCGTTTTTCCGCGAGTTGGGCGACGGGGAGACGGACGTCAAGAAGGAGGCCGCGGGTCCATCCTGGGCGCGGTCCGACTGGCCGCCACAGCCCGACGACGATCTGACCGGGGCGCTCACCGGGGACTATCCCGCGGAGGCCAAGGCCGTGACAGAAAAGATCGCGAAGAAGGCGCAGGAGAAAGGCGTAGAGGTCAGCGAAGACGCCATCAAGCGCGCCGTTCTGGACTCGGTGCGCGCGCTAATGCTGATCCGGGCTTATCGAATCCGTGGCCACCTTGCCGCCGATCTGGACCCGCTCGGCCTTCGCGAACATCCCGACCGGCCGGAGCTTGACCCGAAATCCTACGGTTTCACCGAAGCCGACATGGACCGGCCCATTTTCATCGACAACGTGCTCGGGCTGCAGGTCGCCTCGATCCGCGAGATCCTGCAGATCGTACGCCGGACCTATTGTGGCACTTTCGCACTTCAGTACATGCACATCTCTGACCCCGAACAATCCGCCTGGCTGAAAGAGCGAATCGAAGGATACGACAACGAGATCCGCTTTACCCGCGAAGGCCGTAAGGCAATCCTGAACAAGCTGGTCGAGGCCGAGGGCTTCGAGAAGTACCTGCACGTCAAATACATGGGCACCAAACGGTTCGGGCTTGATGGGGGCGAAAGCCTCATTCCGGCGATGGAGCAGATCATCAAGCGCGGCGGGCAGCTTGGCGTGAAGGACATCGTCATCGGCATGCCGCACCGCGGCCGTCTGTCGGTACTGGCCAATGTGATGGGAAAACCCTATCGCGCCATCTTCAATGAATTTCAGGGCGGCAGCTTCAAACCCGAAGATGTGGACGGGTCAGGGGACGTCAAATACCACCTGGGCGCCAGCCATGATCGCGAATTCGATGGCAACAACGTGCACCTCAGCCTGACGGCCAACCCCAGCCATCTCGAGGCCGTCAACCCGGTCGTTCTCGGGAAAAGCCGCGCCAAGCAGGACCAGCTGACCGACGAGGATCGAACCGCCGTTCTACCCATCCTGCTGCATGGCGACGCCGCCTTCGCCGGTCAGGGTGTCGTGGCGGAATGCTTTGGCCTTTCGGGTCTGAAGGGACACAAGACCGGTGGGACGATGCATCTGGTCGTGAACAACCAGATCGGCTTTACCACGGCGCCGCATTTCTCTCGTTCATCGCCATATCCCACCGACATCGCGCTGATGGTCGAGGCGCCGATTTTCCACGTGAACGGCGATGACCCTGAGGCGGTGGTGCATGCCGCCAAGGTCGCCACAGAGTTCCGGCAGAAGTTCCACAAGGATGTTGTGATCGACATCATCTGTTATCGCCGCTTTGGCCATAACGAGGGGGATGAACCAATGTTCACCAACCCCATCATGTACAAGAAGATCAAGTCGCAGAAGACGACGCTGGCCCTTTACACCGAACGGCTGGTCAAGGACGGCCTCATCCCCGAGGGTGAGGTCGACGACATGAAGGCGGCGTTCCAGTCGCATCTGGCCGATGAGTTCGAGGCGGGCAAGGAATACCGCCCGAACAAGGCGGATTGGCTGGACGGCAAGTGGTCACACCTGGACAAGGAGCAAGAGGACTATCAGCGGGGTGAGACGGCGATCAAGCCCGAAACCCTTGCCGAAATCGGCACGGCCCTGACCACCGCGCCCGATGGTTTCCCGCTCCACAAGACGGTACAGCGTCTTCTCGAAACCAAGGCCAAGATGTTCGACAGTGGAGAAGGCTTTGACTGGGCCACCGCAGAGGCGATCGCCTTTGGCTCGCTCTTGACAGAGGGCTACCCGGTGCGTCTTGCCGGTCAGGACAGCACACGCGGCACCTTTTCGCAGCGCCATTCCGGCCTGGTCAACCAGGACACTGAAGAGCGCTATTACCCGCTCAACAACATCCGCAAGGGGCAGGCCCGTTATGAGGTCATCGACTCGATGCTCTCTGAGTATGCGGTGCTGGGTTTCGAATACGGCTACACGTTGGCCGAGCCGAATGCCCTTGTGATGTGGGAGGCGCAGTTCGGCGACTTTGCCAACGGTGCGCAGATCATGTTCGACCAGTTCATCTCCTCGGGTGAAAGCAAATGGCTGCGTATGTCGGGCCTCGTCTGCCTTCTGCCCCATGGCTACGAAGGACAAGGCCCAGAACACAGCTCGGCACGCCTGGAGCGGTTCCTGACCATGTGCGGACAGGACAACTGGATCGTGGCCAATTGCTCGACCCCGGCCAACTATTTCCACATCCTGCGCCGGCAGTTGCACCGCACCTTCCGTAAACCACTGATACTGATGACCCCGAAGTCGCTTCTGCGTCACCGGCTGTGTATCTCCAAGGCCGAGGAATTCACCACCGGATCGAGTTTTCACAGGGTGCTTTGGGACGATGCGCAGCAAGGCAATTCGGACCTGAAGCTGAAATCAGACGACAAGATCAAGCGCGTCGTGATGTGTTCGGGCAAGGTTTATTATGATCTGCTGGAAGAACGCGACAAACGCGGGCTGGACGATGTGTATCTTCTACGGCTCGAGCAGTTCTACCCTTTCCCCGCCATTTCCATGGTCAAGGAGCTTGAGCGCTTCAAGAAAGCCGAAATGGTATGGTGCCAGGAAGAGCCCAAGAACCAGGGCGCTTGGTCCTTTATCGAGCCGAACATCGAATGGGTGCTGCAGCGCATCAAGGCCAAGCACACGCGGCCCATCTACGCTGGTCGCGCCGCCTCCGCCTCTCCGGCGACGGGGCTCGCAAGCCAGCACAAGAAACAGCAAGAAGCGCTCGTCGACGAGGCGCTGACGATTGAAGGGAAGTAACCCATGACCACTGAAGTACGCGTTCCCACATTGGGCGAGTCGGTCTCCGAGGCCACGGTCGCCACCTGGTTCAAGAAGCCCGGCGATGCGGTCGAGGCCGATGAAATGCTGTGCGAACTGGAAACCGATAAGGTGACCGTCGAAGTGCCCTCGCCAGCCGCTGGCAAACTGGGAGAGATCGTCGCCAAGGAAGGCGAGACCGTGGGTGTTGACGCCCTTCTGGCCACGATCGAGGAGGGCGCGGGCGCCAGCTCGGGCGGTGAGAAAAAAGAGGCCGCGCCGGCCAAGTCCGAAAGCGCCGATGACGACGACAGCGGCGGCGGTAACTCGGGCGGCGACACGATCGACGTGATGGTGCCGACCCTGGGCGAGTCCGTGTCCGAAGCGACCGTCTCGACCTGGTTCAAACAGGTTGGCGACAAGGTCGAAGCCGACGAGATGCTGTGCGAGCTGGAAACCGACAAGGTCTCGGTCGAAGTGCCCGCGCCGGCCTCTGGCACGTTGACTGAAATCCTCGCCAATGAGGGCTCGACGGTCGAGGCTGGCGGCAAGCTGGCGCTCATGTCCTCGGGCGGCGGCGCGTCCGCGAAGAAAGCGGAGGTGACAGAGCCTGCAGAGAAACCGGAAGGCGAGCAGTACACCACCCCTGCCGCCGGTCGGGACGTGGAAGACGCACCATCGGCGAAGAAAGCCATGGCTGAAAAGGGCGTCAGCCGCGACCAAGTGCAGGGATCGGGCCGCGATGGCCGGGTCATGAAGGAAGACGTGGCAAAGGCCGCGGCGGCGGCAAGCGCGGTCCCTGCGGCCTCGTCCGCGCCTGCACAGGCTCCTCGCGCGCCGGTCTCCGCCGAGGATGCCAGCCGCGAGGAACGGGTCAAGATGACCCGCCTGCGGCAGACCATCGCCAAGCGTCTCAAGGACAGCCAGAACACCGCCGCCATGCTGACCACCTATAACGAGGTGGACATGACGGAGGTCATGGCGCTCCGGAACCAGTACAAGGACGAGTTCCAGAAAAAGCACGGCGTGAAACTGGGCTTCATGTCCTTCTTCACCAAGGCCTGCTGTCACGCTCTGAAAGAAGTGCCCGAGGTCAATGCCGAGATCGACGGAACTGACATTGTTTACAAGAACTTCGTCCACATGGGGATTGCCACCGGCACGCCCACGGGTCTGGTCGTTCCTGTGATCCGCGATGCGGACTCCATGTCCTTCGCCGACATCGAAAAGGCCATTGCCGAGAAGGGCGCCCGCGCCCGCGATGGCAAGCTGAGCATGGCCGAAATGCAGGGCGGGACCTTCACCATTTCGAACGGTGGTGTCTACGGCTCTCTGATGTCCTCGCCGATCCTCAACCCGCCGCAATCGGGTATTCTGGGTATGCACAAGATCCAGCAGCGCCCGATGGTGGTGAACGGAGAGATCAAAGCACGCCCGATGATGTATCTCGCCCTCAGCTACGACCACCGGATCGTCGACGGCAAGGGCGCCGTGACCTTCCTCGTGCGGGTCAAGGACGCGCTCGAGGATCCGCGCCGTCTGTTGATGGACCTCTAGGTCTTGCGGGGTGGGCAGGCTGCCCACCCTATCCATTGTGTTTGGATTCGTGATATGAGCCTGGCGTCCAGTTATGCCCAAGCCATCGCCGCCCGGCGTGCGTTTCAATTGCCGGGCTATCCAAGCTTGGCAGATGAAGGCTATGACGGCGATTATGTCTCGCCCATCCAGATGACGTCGGGCAGTCTGACGGGGCCGATGCTGGTGTCAAAGGACTGGCTGGATGCGCCCTCCGCGCGCAGGCATCGCGACGTGCTGATGAAACAGGGGTATCTGCCAGAAAACCCGTTCAACCGGGTGATCGACAAGGTCTTGAAATTGCTCGGGCTTTCGCGGAGCGACCTCTACATCACGCCGGTCTTTCACCTGCTGACGCCGCAGCGGTCCTCGACCATTCCGCCGGCCCATGCCCGCGCCAGCTGGGAAGCGGTGGGCCAGCACGAGCGTCTAGGGCGCAGACCCATCGCGCTCGGCCACGATTCTGCTCGTGTTCTCAAACACTTCGGGGTGCCGCATGTGCAGGCGCCGCATCCGTCGGCGCGGACGGGGACGTTTGACGAGAAAGCCGCCCGGATCGCGGAGGCCGTGCGCGCCGCATGATCCGCCACACGCTCTTGCCCCCATGTCCGAAAGGTCTGACGCCATGACACCGGAACTGACCGCCCTCACCCTTGCCGCGCTCTTGCAGGTGCTTCAGCTTTGCCTTTACGCCGTGGCCGGCAACCTGGCTTTGGGCACGCGCGCAGCGCTCAGCCCGCGGGACGGCCAAATGCCTGATTTGCCTGAGAAACCCGGGCGCATCAAGCGGGCGCTCGATAATCATTTCGAAGGCCTGCTGCTCTTCGCCATCGCCTGTCTGGTGCTGACGGTCAGCGGTACAGCTACCGCTTACACAGCTACATGCGCCTACATCTATCTGGTCGCGCGGGTTCTTTATATCCCGGCCTATGTCTTTGGCTGGGTGCCGTGGCGGTCGGTGATCTGGGCGACAGGTTTTTTCGCAACGGTGGCCATGCTGGGGGCCGCTCTGGTATGACCAAGGAAACCCGACCGGGCCGCGTTTTGTACAAAACGCACCAAAATTCGCGGCCCTGTTTTACAATTTGTACAAAACTCAAAAGACCCGGGAGAGACCCATGGCAAGCTATGACGTGATCGTAATCGGCTCCGGCCCCGGCGGCTATGTGGCCGCCATCCGCTGTGCGCAACTCGGGCTCAAGACCGCCTGCGTCGAGGGACGCGAGACGCTGGGGGGCACTTGCCTCAACGTGGGCTGCATCCCCTCCAAGGCGCTTTTGCATGCCAGTCACATGCTGCACGAGGCCGAACACAATTTCGCGGCCATGGGGCTCAAGGGCAAAAGCCCCTCGGTCGACTGGAAACAGATGCTCAAGTACAAGTCCGAGACCATCGGACAGAACACCAAGGGCATCGAGTTTCTGTTCAAGAAGAACAAGATCGATTGGCTCAAGGGCTGGGGCTCGATCCCCGAGGCGGGCAAGGTGAAGGTGGGCGACGAGACACACGAGGCCAAGAACATCATCGTCGCGACGGGGTCCGAGGCGTCGAGCCTGCCCGGAATCGAGATCGATGAAAAAACCGTTGTCACCTCGACCGGGGCGCTGGAGCTTTCGAAGGTTCCGAAAAAGATGGTGGTGATCGGCGCAGGCGTGATCGGGCTGGAGCTTGGCTCGGTCTATGCGCGGCTTGGCTCGGAGGTGACTGTTGTAGAATATCTCGACCACATCCTGCCGGGCATGGATGGCGAGGTGCAGAAGACGTTCCAGCGAATGCTCAAGAAGCAGGGGCTGAATTTCATCATGGGCGCGGCGGTGCAGGAGGTCGAGGCGCTCAAGACCAAGACCAAGGTGACCTACAAGCTGCGCAAGGATGACAGCGAGGAAACGGTCGATGCCGACGTGGTGCTGGTGGCCACGGGGCGCAAACCCTTTACCGACGGTCTGGGGCTGGACGCGCTTGGCGTCGAGATGACGGACCGGGGGCAGGTCAAGACCGACGCACAGTGGAAGACCAATGTGGACGGTGTCTATGCCATCGGCGATTGCGTCACCGGGCCGATGCTGGCGCACAAGGCCGAGGACGAGGGTATGGCCTGCGCCGAGGTGATTGCGGGCAAGCATGGGCATGTGAATTACGATGTGATCCCCGGCGTGATCTACACCCATCCCGAGGTCGCCGCCGTGGGCAAGACCGAAGAGATGCTCAAGGAAGAGGGGCGGGCGTACAAGGTCGGCAAGTTCTCCTTCATGGGCAACGGGCGCGCGAAGGCGAATTTCGCGGGCGAAGGCTTCGTGAAGATCCTCGCGGACAAGGAAACCGACCGGATCCTCGGCGCGCATATCATCGGGCCGATGGCGGGCGATCTTATTCACGAGATCTGTGTCGCGATGGAGTTCGGCGCGGCGGCGGAGGATCTGGCGCTGACGTGCCACGCGCATCCGACCTATTCCGAGGCGGTGCGCGAGGCGGCGCTGGCCTGCGGGGATGGGCCGATTCATTCGTGATCCTTGGGGGCGGGACACCCCGCCCCACATTTCTGCGCGGTCTCGAAGTCGAAAGGTCCGCTCTGCGGACAAAGCAGCCTTGAAACCGATTTCTGATCTGGCGACAAGCCGGAAGAAAGGCAATCGCGTCGGTTTCATTTCCGTCAACCATGGAAATGACAGTCTCCGAAGCCAGTGAAGACTGTCGTATCTATCTTGCGGCAGTTTGGAGGTTGAACCAGCGCTCCCGACGCGTGTCATCGAACCCATTCTTGAATGCCTTTCCGGCAATTGAGGGCGGATGATAAATCGCCTTGAGGGACTCCCCTGTCAGAAAGTCCAGCTCGGCATAGCTGACGCGGCCGTCGCCATATTCAACGATACAGGTACCTGTGCCGGTATTTCGCTCTGCTTTTCTGCCTTCGAGTCTCTCCAGGATAGCAGTCGACACGCTCAGCGCCGCGCTTTCGGCAAACGTTCCGGACTTTGGAAGTCCTGTCGCGGCAATGTCACCGATCGCAAATACATCGGAGCAACGGGTTTCAAGGGTCGCCAGATCGATTGGCACCCAAGAGTTCTCGGTCAGGCCGCTATCGATGACGACCTGCGGTGCGGTATGCTTTGGCACGCCGAGGAATAGCTCAAACGGCAATTCCGTGCCGTCGTCCAAGGTCGCCAATCCCTGGTCAAGCCGAACCACAGTTCGCTGACGCAACAGGCGGATACCGAAGTCTTCGAAAGAGTCCATCAGCGCCTGCGCCATCTCGGCCGAGGCGGGCATAGGGGTGGACAGCGGCGAGACGAACGTGATGTCGCACGCGTCGCGGATGTCACGCTCGGTGAGGTAATGGTGAAGCGTCAGGGCGCATTCGCTGGGCCCAGGCGGGCATTTATAGGGAAAACCGCAGATACCGACGATTATCGACCCGCCTGAAAAGCTTGGGAAAATATCGCGCAACCGGGTCGCTCCTGCATTGGAATAGAATTCATTGCCATGCTCGGCGAGCCCAGGGGTCGCCGCAAGGTCATAATCGGCCCCCAACGCGATCACGAGAAAATCAGCCTCATAGACGCCGCTCTGCGTGGTCACGCGCCGAGTATCTGGATCGATGGCGGTAATTGTTTCCCTCAAAATACGGACGCCGGGCTTGTCGAAATTGTCATAGGGCAGACGAACCTCATCGAGCGTGGTCTTTCCGAACACCACGTCGATCCGATTGTACCCGAAGACAAAACTGTCACTCTTGTCGATGACGATAACGCCGGCATCCTCGCCCAACGCCTCTGACAGCAGGGTGGCCAACTCCAGTCCGCCGAAGCCGGCGCCCAGAATGATAACTTTCGATTTCATGTTTATCCCTTCGGGCGGGACCAATCTCGGAGCCGCCCGAAAATCAGTTCGGTCACCTCGGGAAGGATCTGTTCAAGACTCCCAGTGACGCCAGCTGCGCCGAGCCGTATTTCAGTTAACGCATGGTTTGTCCGGGGAAGTCAACTGACCGTGTCCAGCCGCATCCTTGTCGAAAGGGACTGCATTCTCAAAACCGTAAAGCGCGGTCATTCTCTGTCCTCCGTTTCCTAAACATAACGGCGGACCAATTCAGATGGGGAGGCTCAATTGCCGAAGATATATTCGTTTGCTCCAGCTTGAAGGCGCTCGCTACAGCTGTCGGTGCTTTCAAATTGCATCTCTTAGCTTTGCTGTTGTGGATACTGGGTCATGAAGTGAGCTTGGAACAGAACGGAGAGTTATTACTCTCGAAGTACAGCCAACAGCTGCATAGTATTGCCGAGCGTCTGCCTTGACATTCCGTTCCACACAATCATCGGCTTGCAGCGGACGTCAGCTTCGCTGAAGCTGTGTGCCGAAGCAGGACGAACCAAAAACCCCAGGTGATGAAGGTCCACTTTCGCCGCATGACCCAATTCGCGCTGCGACGCGGTGAGCTTCCGCAATCCGCCCATTTATGACCTATGCTTGCATATCACCCAAGTCGCCTTTGGGCTCAAGGCGGTCATCTGAGTGTTTTCATCAGATGACCGGACAGGCGCTGAAAGCAGCCTTCGGAGCCGTAGAAATCGACGTTTCCTCCGTGAACAACCGCTTCTATCGACACCGGACGTTCGCAAAAATCAGCGCAATGAAAGCCTTGCGGACGAAGTGGCCGGACGGGCATCATCGCTCAACCGGCGCTTCCGGCCCAAAGCCGACCTTGACTGAGTCCGGCCAGGCCGCAGCGCGGCTTCACCGAACCGGCCATTCGTGCATCATGCAGCATTATCAGGGGGCAAGTAGCTGCGATGCGGACAAGGCCGCTGTTTGCGGTCATCTCAAAGGCTCGTTTGGCAGGAAAAAATCGGGCTCCAAGCCGGCGATGCATCTACCGGGCACCGGACGGTGTGGCGCGTGGATGAAGGCGACCGTCATGTCGCGCGCGCAATCCGAGAACTGGAAAACGCCGTGGCCCGCTCCGGGAAAGACAAAGGTTTGCGCATTAGGCAAGGTCTCCGCCGACTTCGGTCCCCAGCGCCACGATGTCTGGGTGTCAGCCAGCCCGGACAGGACCATCACCGGCAGGTCGGAGGTGACGGGCTCATGGAAGTCTGGCCGTGGCAAGTGCTGGTCGAATGCGTCGCATGCGGCATAGATCGTCTCGATCGCCCTGAGGTTCGTAGGCTCAAGCAGGAACGGGTAGCGAATGGTCTCGTGGAACGCCGCAACGCCCTCCCTGCTGTTCCAAGGGATGTCTTCCTGACAGGCATAGGTCATCTGATGGAAATACGTCAGGAACGCGCCTGCGAGCACCTCGTCGCGTTCGATGATGCGCGCATACGCCTCCGATAGTTCTTCTTCGGTCATCGCGTTCACAAGGTTGCTTAGACGGGGCTGAGTTGCTGGCAAAACATGATCGGTGATTAGCTGCAGGAGTCGCTCCCGCGTCTGCGGGCCGTCCTGCAGGGCAAGCAGGCTGCCGAGCATTGCGGTGCGCGCGCCGTCGTCCGGAATCCCATCGTAAGCGGCTTCCAGCCCCGCCGAAAACTCTGCGGCTATGTTCGGTTCGGCGCGCAGGTCTCTTTCGAGTTGCGTCAGGGCCGTCGTCGCAAGCTCCTCTGCCGCTTCCATGAGATCTGCAGCCTGAAACGCTGCAATGGCCAGAGCTTGCTCGTCCGGCTCCAGATCGACCCTAGCCCTGAAGATGCGCCGCATCGGTGAAATGCGCTCCTCTTCCGCCAGCGCGACATAGCGATCAAGCGCGGTCGCCTTGCGCTCGGACAACTCCGCGGTGATACGAGGCAGATACTCGGTCACATCTCCAAATAGCCCGGCAAGGTTCCGCCCCTGAAGCAGCGGCATGTAGAGATCTGCCGTCACCTCAACTGTTCCCCGTCCGCCGGGAATGGGATTGGCGCGCAGATCCGTAACGACCTGACTGATCTGCTCGCCAAAATCCGGATAGGCCTCGGCACAGCCCGGATCGTCTGCACATTGCCTGACAATCGCGTCGAGCATGCCCTGGTGCGGCCCTAGAAGCTCATCATAAAGACGCACAGTGGTCGGCGCGACACTATCCAGCGTGACGCTGCGCACTCCCTCGGGGTTTGTCCGCATCACCTCGAGTGCTAACCGCGTTCCGTAGGAAATGCCGTAGATATTGTAGTCGTCATACCCGAGGCCTTGAACCACCGCCCGCACGTCGCGGGCGTTCATGACGGTATTATAGAGCGACAAGTCAACGCCCCTATCTTCAATCTCCGCGACGCAGGAAGCGGTAAGCGAGACAATCGCCTCGTCGGGACCGGTGCTGTCGGGCTCAGGCAGCGCGCCGACCAGTCCGGCGTTCTGGCTCAGGCTGTCTACGCATCGAAGGTTGCGTGCCGTGAGACCGGCAGACCGCTGGTCGAAGGTGACGATGTCGCGCGTCCGGCGGTGTTCTGCGAACATGCCGGCAACTCTCGGGAGCGAGCCCAGCGTTCCCTCGCCCGGACCGCCGTGCAGATAGGCAACCGGATCGGCGAACGGTGCCTCGGATTGCGCGCGCAATATGGCGAACTCGATCGCCAGTCTGCCAGCGTTCGGCGCGTCATGGTTCTCGGGCACCTCGACCGTTCCACAGATGACGGTCTGCCCTTCGATCTCCAGTCCCAGTGTCTCGGCCTCGCACGGTTCTACCGTGACCGGATAGGCAGCATTTGGACCACCGTTACGCAGTACATCGAATACGGGTGCCGGTTCGGGACCGAGTAGCCCGGTGACAATGGCAATAAGCTCTACGGCGTCCAACGGCGTGCTCCTTATTCTGGACCTATTCCGGCAACTCGTCGTCCGGCATCACGAAGGTCGGCCGAGCCGCCTCCACGCAGGCAAGGTTGGGTTCGACATCGGGTGACAGGATGAAGGCGTGGACGAGCGATTGCCCGCATTCGGTGAACAGGCCCGGCACATGACTTGCCATTGGGATCTCGACAAGCGTCGCATTTGTCAGCGTTTCAGCGGCTTGGTAGGCGTGAACAGCAGGTGTCATGACGTCGATCGACCCCGTCACAACGAGAGTGCGTACATCGCTGACCACGGGTGGCGGCGGCGGCGCATAGATCTCGGCTCCCAGCCCGAGTTGCTCGCAACTTATTTGGTAGTTGATTGGCCAATAGGCGCGGACACCAATCAGCTGCGGTGCTTCAAACTCAAGGTAGCTAGAATAGGCTACCTCGTGCGAGATGTTTGGCCCGCGGTCGTTGCAGAACACGGTCCTGTTGGTGATCGACCCGAGCGTTTCGAGGCCCATCTCAAAGGCCGGGCTGGTCAGGACTGCGAAGACATCGCGAACCTCGGAGTCGTCCAATCTGGCAGTCAACTCCAGCATTTCGGACTGAAGACCGGGAAATACGACAGCCTGTCGGATCAGGGTTTCCAATCCAGCCCTCGTGCGCTGCTCGCGATGGAGGATGTAGGGCTTCAGCTTAGTGACGAAGATCGTGCCGGCCGAGCCTCCGATGCTGACCATGCCATCGAAGAGCCCCACGATCAGGTCGGCACGGTCTTCAGCCTCGAGCGCCGCTTCTCTCATGAGTGCGTTCAAGAAAAGGACCTGGCTGTAGCTTTCCTTAATCTCGTCGAGCTGCGCGGAGAAGGCCTCAAGTTCCGTCTTCGCGGCAGCCATGGCTGAGGCAGGATCCGATGTCACCGCAGTCTGTGCGGCATCTGGAAGGGTCACCTCATATCGCGATACAGATCCTGCCAAATCGAATACCGCTGTCTCACCGCGCTCCAATTCAGCTACGAGCCTCGGAATGTAGGGAAGAAGGCCAGTCTGGTTGGTCACGGCAGACCGCATGACCTCTGCCACTTCTTCTACCGTAATCGGTTCCTCGCCATCGCGAGAAATCGGTTGTTCTTGTAGCGAAGCGAGCAGGCGTACTGCAGTCGCACGGCTATTTGGGTAAGAGGCAGCACACGCCGGATCCTGTTCACACGTATCGAAGACACGCAGTGCGGCCAGTGCTACATCGAAAGCGAGTTCGTAAAACTCAGTGTCCCGCGGAGCCACGCTATCCAATACAGCGGTACGAATGGAGGGTAGATCGGGGTCGTTGGCCCTCTCGTAGTGATCAAGGATCTCGAGCACGACAGTCGTGCCATAGGAGCCTCCGTATAAATTGTAGCTTGGGTAGCCGAACTGCTCCATCAGGGCGATCGTATCCCGAACAGTGCTCGCCGTTTTGTAGTGCTCGAGTTCGATGCCCCTTTCGGCGAAGAGTGGTAAACAGCGGCTGCGGTCGATCAGATCCCAGTAGCTTGAGATGACACCAAGAACAGCGTCCGGATCGCTGTATGCGTCGACGCCGAGCGCATCTGTCCGAGCATCTGCAGCGGGGATGTCTTCGTCATACGTCTCCGGATTGACCGCCATGATATCGGGCGGGCAGTAGAGTTCGTTGCTGTGGGCGGTTCCGCGTTGATCGAAAAAGATCACGTCACGGCTGGCGCGCAGGGCCGCTGTACCACCACTGATCTGGGCAAAGGAGTTGAGCGCGGACCCTCCGGGTCCGCCCTGGAAATAGACTACCGGGTCGGGCAGAGGCGCGAGGCTCGTGCTCTTGAGAATGACATACGAGATCGGAACATAGTGCCTTTCGGGTCGGACCAATCCTGCGGAACCATGATCTGGCCGCAGAGCGCCGTCTCGCCGAGCGTCTCCGATGACGAGATCTCGATCGGGCATTCTGAACCCGCGTCTTGCGCGACGGCGGCATCGTAGGCCGGGACGGAAAGCACCGCCCAAAGCACTGCCAAGATGAGGGTACGCATGAAACCAAGTCTCCTTTTGAGGTTTCGCCCTATCTACGTCTCGGCTCGAAACTTGATCCTGACACTTGGACGAAACAAACGCAGGTGATGGCGCTCAAATCGGCGACGTTTTTTCGATGCCATCGCAAATCACTGGCGTGCGGCAACTACCAACCCGGGCGGAAGTGGTCTTTCACAGAAGAAAGCGCCTTGCCCGTTCGCGCCTTGGGTTTGCATAGGGCTTTCACCGGCGCCGACGATCATGAAGACGGCATCCATACGATAGATGACCTCACCATCCGGCAGGTCGAGGTGGTGGTGTAGTTGGACGACGTTCATCGTTGCGCCGCCGGACGTGACGGCGCTCGACGCACACAGACCATCCTGGCAAGTCCAAACATCGTCCGGGACAAAGTCCGCCGCATTCAGAAACAAAGCAATCTCGGCTGAGTCTTCGGCATCCCGCACTGCGAAGCGCATCGGCTCGACGCGCTTGTCGTCGTTGTCGGTCCATGCGATCGCACCAGTGCAGGTCGTGACGGGGCCACCGAGCGTGTCTTCAATCGCATCGTTGCCGGACGCAGCCGTTGCCAGAACCGTCGCCAATGAAGCCAGAAACATCTGCTGCAAGGATACCAAATTTTGCACGATTACCTCCCCAGAAAATCAATGAGCGCACAGGCTTTTGCCTAGGCCGCCCCCTCATCGCCCATGGACATCAGCGACGGTTTCCTGCCGGTGGGCGAGACAAGGCAGCGCCATGGCGCACCGTTTGCGCCAACACGCATGTAAATGGCAGTCGCAGCTCGCGAGGTTTCGCCCCCAACCACGATGACGTTCCCATTGGTCGCAGCATCGAGGGCAGCGCGGCACGAGTCGATAGCAGCTTGGGTGACGTCCGGACCCATGGTCGTAATGAAGGGCGGGCTCCCTGGTGCAAGTGGCAGCTGGCTGGCGCTTCCGCCTGTGTCCTCGATGCAGCCAGTGAGCAGGACGAGAGCTCCCGCACCCGCCACGAAATTCAACGCCTGGGTCATCTTCTGCAGTCCTTTCCGATCTTCCGAATTCTTTGACGATGTCACAAAAACCAGACCCTGGCACCACGTTTCTGAAGAAAAAACTGGATTTGCTTCAGGCTCGGAGCTGCCATGCGGCGTTGGCGAAGCAAGCCTCGGTTCAGCTTCATCTGAATGTCCGCTCCGGGTACCGTGGCAAGGTTAATTCGCGCCCGCAGAGAAGGTCCGGAATCCGCCCATCGCGACGAATGCTGCGCCTGACGCCAAGGTCTGAAAAGGGCTCATTCCTGTCATTTGCCGTAACGGGTCCATGGCAGTCTGCGCGCTGCGCTGTGTCTTGGGCTCGCGCCTGCCGCACCAGCTACCACATCGTCTTGGCTGCCCGCGCGCCCCAGGCGGCGTCGTAGTCCGCGCCGCCCTCTTCGCCCGCTGACACCTCCGCGAGGATCTCGCCCATGCTCGGCAGGTCTGCGCTGTCGTCGCGGGACCAGAGCCCGGAGCGGATCGTGGCGCGGGCGCATTGGGCGTAGATTTCGGCGATGGTGATCACGATCACCGTGGCGGGCTGACGGCCCTTGCGCTCGAACCGCGCGCACAGCTCCGCGTCCGCCGTCACCCGCGCGGTGCCATTCACGCGCACCACCGTGTTGGAGCCCGGCACAAGGAACATCAGCGACACGCGCCCGTCCTCGACGATGTTGCGCAAGCTGTCGAGCCGGTTGTTGCCGCGCCAGTCGGGCATCGCCAGCGTGCGCGCGTCGAGTTCTTCCACCACCGGGCCATCGTCGCCCCGCGGGCTGCCGTCGGTGCCGGCCTGCCCCACCGTGCTTAGAACGCAGTAGCGCGAGGTCATGATCCAGCGGCGGTAGAGCGGGGTCAGGGCCGTCGCGACCTTGCGCAGGCTCGGCGCGCCGGGCGTGTCGTAAAGCGCCTCGAGGGCCTCTGTCGTGTCAATGAACTCCATCCGGATCGAACCCCGCTTCTCTCATCAGGTTATTTGACGCGGTCTCGATCTCGTCCTCGAGCCGCGCCATGAACACCTCTCGGTCCATCCCGGCCTTGATGCGCGGCAGGAATTCCACCACCGCGACACCCGGCTTGCGCAGGATGCCCTTGCGCGGCCAGAAGACGCCGACATTGGTGGCGACCGGCACGCAATCGTGCCCGAATTCCGCGTAAAGCACGCCGGACCCGATCTTGTAGGGCGCTTTTACGCCCGGGGCGATGCGCGTGCCCTGCGGGTAGATTATCAGCTGTCCGGGCCGTTGCCGGCCCTTGGCGACGTCCTCGGCCATTTGCTTGATCGCCGCGCTGCGCTTGCCGCGATCCACCGGCACGCAGCCGATCTTGAGCGCGTATTGCCCGATCACCGGCGCGTACATCAGTTCGCGTTTCATGATGAATTTGCCCGCGGGCACGGACGAGAAGATGAGGATGATGTCGAGGAAGGACTGGTGCTTGGCCACGACCAGCACCTCGTCTTTGGGCGGCGTGCCGCGCACTTCGGTCTTGAGGCCGACCATCCAAGAGGCCGTCCAGCGGACCCAGGCGCACCACGTCTTGCAGGCGGTGAGCGCGCCCTTGCGGCTGACCAGGGCCCAGGGGAAGAAGACCAGCCCCATGAGGGCCATCATCAGGTAGATTTGGCCGACGAAGACCAGAGAGCGGAGCCATTGGAGGGCGTCTTTCATGGCATATCCTTCAGCGTCTTGACCGCAGCCGCCTGTGTCGCGGCGAAGGCGACGGCGGCGGCGAGCGGCGGGATCACGAATAGCCAGAGCCATTGCAGCCCCTGAAACCCGAGCCCCGTGAGAAACCCGCCCGCGTCCTGCGCGGCGGGCAAAAGCAGGATCGCCACGGCGGCGATCACCACGCCGACGCCCGCGCCGATCAGCGCGCGCAGGGTGAAGCGGCGCACGAAGGCCTGCGCGATATACCGGTCGCGCGCACCGACGAGACGCAGGACCGAAATCACCTGTGCATTCGCGGCAAGGGCGGCATTGGCCGCCAGCGTGATCATCGCCGCCGTCGCGCCGCCGATGATGAGGATCGAGAACAGTCCCAGCGTGCGCAGGCGGGTGGCGGCCTCGACCAGCGGACGGCGCCAGCGGGTGTGATCGTCGAGCACGGCGCCCGGCACCTCGGCGGCAAGCCGCAGGCGCAGACCATCGGGATCAAAGCCGTCCTCGGCCTCGACCACCTCGATCAGCTGGGGAATGGGCAGAGTGTCGAGCGGCAGGTCGGGGCCGAACCATGGCTCGAGCAGGTCGCGCTGTTCGTCGTGGCCAAGCGCGCGGGCCGAGGCGACGCCGCTGGTCGTCTCGAGCACGCGGAGCGCGGCCTCGGTCTGGGCGGCGAGCTGACCCTCGGGCGCGGAAATGCGGATGGTGGAGCTGCGCGCCAGTTCGGACCCCCAGCGATCCGCAAGCCGCCCGGTGGCAAGCGACAGCGCCAGCGCGAAGACCGCGAGAAAGGCCATGGCCGCCGCGCTGAAGAGCGTCAGTGAGGCGGTGAAGCCGGTGGGCGGCACACAGCGGTCGGCCTGCGCGTCGCCCATGATGAATTCCACGATACGGGCCGGCGCGCGGGTCACAGGTCTGCCCCCGCCAGTTGCAGCCGCCGGTTGGAGATCCGCAGTACCCGCGCCTGCACGTGACTTTTGGCGGCGCGGATAAGTGCGAGATCGTGGGTGGCGACCATGATCGTCTTGCCCATGCGATTGAGTTCGATGAGCAGGCGCAGCAGGCGCTGCGACATCTCCCAGTCGACATTGCCGGTGGGCTCGTCCGCCAAAATGGCGTCGGGCGACATAATGATCGCGCGCGCCAGCGCGGCGCGCTGACGCTCGCCGCCCGACAGTTCCGGCGGCATGGCCGTGGCGCGTTCCTTGAGACCCACCCAGGTCATCAGCTCGTTCAGGTTGGCGGATTCCGCGAGAAGGTCGCGGCCCGACACGATGAGCGGGAGCGCGATGTTGTCGTTGACCGAGAGGTGATCGAGGAACTGGCAATCCTGGTGCACCACACCGATACGGCGGCGGGCCATGGCGATGTCGTCGCGGTCCATCTCGCGCCGGTCCGCACCAAAAAGCGTTACGTGCCCCGCCGTGGGCACGAGCGCGCCATAGCAGAGCTTGAGCAGGGTGGTCTTGCCAGCGCCGGACGGCCCGGTGAGGAAATGGAACGACCCCGCCTGCAGCGTGAGCGAGATGTCACTCAACAGCTCTCCTCCGCCATAGCTATAGGCGACGTTTTCAAGCTCGATCACACAAAGACCCCCGATGCCGATTTGCCTTTACATGCCCCAGAGGACACACATGTGCAATGACCGGAAGGCCACAGCCATTGACCCTTTTCCGTTAACACTTTTGCGCTTATGGTTCGTGGAAACGAAGAAGCAATGGCAGGCCGGACAACGGCAACAGGCGACGGGTGGCGATATGCGGCTGATTTGCCCCAACTGCGGTGCACAATACGAGGTGCCCGACGAAGTGATCCCCGAAAGCGGGCGTGACGTGCAATGCTCGGATTGCGGGGATACGTGGTTTCAGTATCACCCCGATTACCCGCCGGACCCCGAGGAAATGGCGCAGGATACCGCGCCTGACTGGACCGAGGCGGCAACCGAAGAACCAGACCCCGCCCCGGAGCCGGAACCCGCATCAGAGCCGGAACCCGAACGCGCCGCCGAACCTGACCCCGAACCGGAATTGGAGCGGGATCCGGAAGAAGATGCGGTCTGGGCCATGCAGGCGCCCGATGACGGTCCCTATGACGACGAAGACGTCTTTGCCATGGACGACACCGCAGAGAGCGCTGCGCCCGCGCGGCGCGAGCTTGATCCGTCGATCCGTGATCTGCTGCGCGAAGAGGCCGAGCGCGAGGAACAGGCGCGTCAGTCGGAGATGCGCGGCGGCGTGGAAACCCAGCAGGAACTGGGGATCGACGCGGGCGAGAGCGAGGCCGAGCGCCGCAATCAGGAAGCGCGCGCGCGTATGGCGCGGCTGCGCGGTCTGCCCGATACCGACCCCGATGCAGAGGACGACGATATCGATCCGGCGTCGCGCCGCAACCTGCTGCCGGATATCGAAGAGATCAATTCTTCCCTCGGTCCCGAGCGGGTGGAGGCGGAGAAGAGCCGCGCCGCCGCGCAGGACGCGGATGCCCAGATTGAGCCGCCCGAGAAGACCGGATTCCGGCGGGGATTTCGGATCGCGATCGTGGCCTCGGTCCTTGCGCTTTTGCTTTACGCCTTTGCGCCGCGGCTGGCCGAGTCTGTGCCCGCGCTGACCGGGCCGCTGGCGGGATATGTCGATCTGGTCAATTCCGGGCGCATGGCCCTGGCCGAGATGGTCGAGAACCTCGCCGGTGCGCTTGGCGAGGGCGAGGTTCAGTAAGGGCGCACCGTCCGCCGGTTACTGCGCCTATGCTTCGGAGTCGGCCGACCTGACCATGCCGCAACGCCATGAGTCGATCCGCCAGCCCGGATTGGCCGTCGCCCAGTGTGCGAGCATCGGCTGAGCTTTCATCATGCAGGTCATCATGGATATGTCGTAGTAGATCAATTCTTGTTCGCGGCATTTCGACGGGTCGGAAACAAGGCAAGTCATAAAAATAAGTTCAATCATTTTCGCCTCCAAATTAATACTTTAGTATTAACACAAACCGGATGAATGGTCACTCAATCGGAGGATAAGCTTTGGATCCAACGCTCCCGCGCGCGTTCCTGTTTTTCGGACAGGGTGCTTGGGGCGACTTGCCGGATCTGAAAGGCACGATTGTCTGACTTGGACGCGGGTTTTCACGCCCTGCCGAAAAAGACGTCAAACGCCGGAGCGGGCGATGGACGCCGTCAGAACCGGTCGAGCAGGCGGCGCAGGTAGTCGAGCTCGATCTCGGGGCGGTCGGTTTCGCCCGAGCGGCGGCGGATCTCGTCCAGCAATTCGCCGGCGCGGCGGTAGATATCCTCGCGCTGGTTGAACTCGCCCCGGTCGCCGGCCAGCCCGCGCTGCGACCGTCCGAGCGGGTCCTGTTCGCCGAACTGTCCGGGCGCCTGACCCTGAGCCTGGCCTTGTCCGCTGCCCTGCTGCTGGCCGTTCTCGGCCAGCGCTTCGCCGAGATTGCGCATGCCCTCGCGGAGCGCCTCCATCGCCTCGGATTGCTGGTCGATGGCCTCGGCCAGATCGTCCGAACGCAGCGCCTCTTCGGCGCCTTCCATCGCGCGCCCGGCCCGGTCGAGCGCCTCGCGCGCCGCCTCTCCGGCCTCGCCGCCCACGCCGGGCAGGTTGTTGCGCTGACGCTCCAGCTCGCGGCGCAGCGCCTCTTGCCGGCCGGCCAGATCGCCGGCCATATCGCCGGGCTGGCCTTGCTGACCCTGTCCGCCCTGACCCTGACCCTCGGCCTGCTGGTTACCCTGGCCCGGTTGCTGGCCGGGCTGCTGGCCCTGCCCCTGCCCGTTCTGGCCCTCGTGGCTCTGACCCTGGCCCTGACCGCCGTTGCGGCCCCGGTTGCCCTGGTTCTCTCCGGCCTGCGCGCCTGGATTGTACTGTTCCTGCAGATCGCGGAAGGCCTCATCCGACAGACCCTGCTGATCGCGGAGGGTTTCGGCCAGCCCTTCCATGGCCTGTTCGCCGGGCGACTGGCCGCCCTGCCCCTGGCCCTGGGTGACCTGCATGTTCTCCATCATCTGCTGGAATTCCTCCAGCGCCTGCTGCGCCTCGGCAAAGCGGCCCTGTTCCATCAGTTCCTGGATGCGGTCCATCATTTCCTGCAGATCCTGCTGATTCATCATCTGCATGTTTTCGGACATCTGCTGATTGCCGTTCTGCTCGCCCTCGCGCTGCGCCTGCATGGATTTCTGGCGCAGGTAATCCTGCGTGGCGTCGCGCAGTTCCTGCATCAGGCGGGCGATTTCCTCTTCGCTGGCGCCGTTCTTCATCGCCTCGCTCAGGCGTTCCTGCGCCGCGCGCATGCGTTCGAGCGCGTCGCCGATATCGCCGTCCTCAAGCAGGATCGCGAGATCCCAGAGCGCCTGCGCGATCTCGTCGCGCGCCTCGTCGGTCAGCCCACCACCGTTAAGCGCGAGCGTTTCGAGACGGCGCAGGATCACCCGCAGCCGCAGATAGGCGGTTTCCGAGCGGAAAAGCCCCGGTTCGGGTTCATAGGAGATGGCGCGCAGAAGCTGGGCGATGCGCGGCGCGTTGGCCTTGGCCCAAAGCAGATCCCGACGCTGTTCAATCACGGCGGCGGCAAGCGGATCGAAGAACTTGCGCGCGGGCAGATCCATTTCGACCGGTGCGCTGGCCCCGACCTGGCCCTGCGCATCGGTGACGGACATCGTCAGGGTGACCGGCAGATGCGCCCAGGCGTGTTGCGACAGGTTCTCGATCAGGCTTTCGGCGAAGGCGTCGCGCCCGCCGGTGATCGGCATCGGCAGATCGAGCGTGATCGGCTCACGCGGGTCGGGTGCGACGGCAAGGCCATAGCGCCTGTCTAGCCGATCCATGTCCAGGACGAAGGTGGCGGTGCCGCTTTCGACGGCGTAATCGTCGCGGGCTTCGAACGGCTGGCTCATCTGACCGTCGAAGGTGACGTCAAGCGCGCCTTCGGTCACGGCCACGGCGGGGGCTGCGTCTGGCGTGGCCTCGACCGTCCAGGCCGCGCCGCCGGGCCCGTCGATGCGCAAGCTGCCGGAGGTGGCGATCTCGAAGGCCTGCTCGCTGTCGGTGGCCGCGCCGACGTCTTCGGTCCGGCCCGAGACGGTTTCAGCCACAGAAAGCTGTCCGACCTCGCCATAAAGGCGAATGGTAACGCGGCTGCCCTCGGGCGCGCGGAAAGTGTCGGACTGATCGTTGAGATAGAGGCTTGGCAGGCCGGTATAAGCGGGCGGCTCGATCCAGCCTTCCCAGGCCGGGCCGCTGGCCAGCGCGGCGCCGCCGCCGGGCAGGGTTTGCGTCACGCTGCCGGCGCGCCACACGGAGCCGAAAAGCAGCGCCACCACAAGCCCGAGAAGCGCCACGTAGCGCAGGCCGAAGGGATCGCGGCGCGACAGGCGCAGGTCGGGCTCGACCACCTGCGCGGATTTGGCGCGCTCGGTCATGCGGTCGATATGCGCCTGCCAGAGCGCCTTGGACCCGGAATCACCCCCGCCGATGGCCTGGCGGTCGGCGAGCGCGGCCAGCGGATGCCCGGGTAGGACGGCGTCCATCCGGTCGATCGCCTCGTCCCGGCGCGGCCAGGCAAAGCGGCGCAGGCCGCGGATGGCAAACACGACCGCGGCGGCAATCGCGGCAAGGCCCGTCACCCAGACCACCTCGACCGGGGCCATGTCCTGCAGGCCCAGCATGAACAGGCCCGCCACAGCGATCAGAAGCGTCCAGAGCGGCCAAAAGGCCTGCACCACGCGCTCGGCGATCAGGCCGGCCCATGTCAGATAAAGCGGCCTGCGCAGCCGGGTGAGTATCGGGGTCAGAGGAGACTGCTCGCGCGCCATGCGTCCCTTTCCATTCGGATCACGACGCAACCGGCGTCACAACCATTCTGGGATGGTATCGCGATTTATCATCTCGTCAAAGGTCGGACGCGGGCGAATGACGGCGAATTGATGCCCGTGCACTAGCACCTCGGGCACGAGGGGCCGCGTGTTGTACTCGCTCGACATGACCGCGCCATAGGCGCCGGCGCTGCGAAAGGCCACGAGTTCGCCCTCTGACAGGGGCGGCATCATCCGCGCCTTGGCAAAGGTATCGCCCGATTCGCACACCGGCCCGACGATGTCGAACGGGCGCTGGTCGGCGCCGGGTTCAGGTTCGAGGACGGGCACGATGTCGTGATGGGCATCGTACATGGCCGGGCGGATGAGATCGTTCATCGCGCCGTCGAGAATGAGGAATTCGCGCCCCTCGCCCGATTTCACGTAAATCACCCGGCACACGAGGATGCCCGCATTGCCCGCGACAAGCCGGCCCGGCTCGATCTCGATCTCGCAGCCCAGATGGCCCAGTTCCTCGCGGATCATGGCGCCGTAATCGGTGGGCAGCGGGGGCGCCTCGTTCGAGCGAGTGTACGGAATGCCCAGACCCCCGCCGAGATCGAGCCGCGTGATCTCGTGCCCGTCGGCGCGCAGGGTCTCGGTCAGTTCGGCCACTTTCCTGTACGCGTCGCGGAACGGTTGCAACTCGGTCAGTTGGCTGCCGATATGCACGTCGATACCGATCACCTCGATCCCCGGCAGCGCGGCGGCATGAGCATAGACGGCGCGGGCGCGGGAAATCGGAATGCCGAACTTGTTCTCGCTTTTGCCGGTGGCGATCTTGGCGTGAGTCTTGGCGTCCACGTCCGGGTTGACGCGCACGGTGATGGGCGCGGTGACGCCAAGGGACGTGGCGACCTCCGAGAGCGCCTCCATCTCGGGCTCGCTTTCCACGTTGAACTGCCGGATGCCGCCTTCAAGGGCGAGGCGCATCTCTTCCCGCGTCTTGCCCACACCGGAAAAGACGATCTTGTCGCCCGGCACACCCGCCGCTTTGGCGCGCGCGTATTCGCCGCCCGAGACCACGTCCATCCCCGCGCCAAGACCTGCCAGCGTGCGCAGGATCGCCTGGTTGCTGGCGGCCTTCATGGCGTAGCAGACAAGATGGGGCATGTCGCCCAGCGCCTCGTCAAATAACCGGAAATGCCGGGTCAGCGTGGCGGTGGAATAGCAGTAGAAGGGCGTGCCCACCTCGGCCGCGATCTCGGCCACGGCCACATCCTCGGCATAAAGCTCGCCATCACGATAAAGAAAATGATCCATGCGCTCGCGCCCCTTGCTTGACGCGCCTCATATCACGGGCGCGCGGGTTTGCAATTCCGGGCGCGCCCGCGCCTCGCTTCTTCTTGGAAAAAACCTCCGGTCCTGCGGTCGCGGTCAGCGCATCCGCAGGAAAAGATAGAGCGGCAGCCCGCAGCTGACCCCGATGCAGAAGGTCGCTGGGATCGCCAGCAGGCGCAGCCAGTCGCGCCGCTGCAATGCCTCGTAAATCACCCACACGGTCAGCGCCACGGCAGCGATCGTGAGATCCCAGACCAGCCCCGAAGTGGCCGGATTGGCATGCCAGGCATCGACCATACCCATCAGGCCGCCCTCGTTCTCGCCGAACCATTGCAGGAAATAGGCCATCGGGTGGATGGCGCCCCAGACGGCCAGCGCGAGAAAGATCCACTTCACAGGCGGGTTCCCACATGCACGCTTACATTGCCACGGATGACCGAAGCGCCGACGCCGGCGCGCACGCCGTCGCTGCCCGCGCTGATCGTTCCGTTATAGTTCGGGCGCACAGGCTCTCCGTCGACACCGCAGGCCGCCAGAAGCGCCACCGCGGCAAGCATCATTCCCTTTTTCATCCCAGGATCTCCTTCCAGCGTTGAACCTGTTCGCGCACCCGGACGGGTGCAGTGCCGCCGTAGCTCGTGCGCGAGGCGACGGAGTTCTCGACCCCGAGGACATCATAGACCGCTTCGGTGATTTCGCCATGGACCGATTGCATGTCCGCAAGGCTGAGGTCCGGCAGATCACAGCCTTTGCCCTCGGCCAGCGCCACGAGACTGCCCGTCACGTGATGCGCCTCGCGGAAGGGCAGACCAAGCACCCGCACCAGCCAGTCGGCCAGATCGGTCGCAGTGGAAAAGCCCGAGGCAGCGGCGGCGCGCAGGTTGTCTTTGTTGGCGGTCATGTCCCTTACCATCCCGTCCATAGCGGCCAGCGCCAGCATCAGGTTGTCGGCGGCGTCGAAGACCTGTTCCTTGTCCTCCTGCATGTCCTTGGAATAGGCCAGCGGCAGGCCTTTCATCACGGTCATCAGCGCCACATTGGCCCCGAAAATGCGCCCGATCTTGGCGCGGATAAGCTCGGCGGCATCGGGGTTCTTCTTCTGCGGCATGATGCTGGAGCCGGTGGAAAACCGGTCGGACAGTGACACGAACCGGAACTGGGCCGAGGACCAGATCACCAGTTCCTCGGCAAAGCGGCTGAGATGCATGGCGCAGATCGACGCCGCGCCCAGGAACTCGAGCGCGAAATCGCGGTCGCTGACCGCATCGAGGCTGTTGGCGGCGGGCCGGTCGAACCCCAGCGCCTCGGCGGTCATCTGCCGGTCGATGGGAAAGGACGTGCCGGCCAGCGCCGCCGCGCCCAGCGGGCATTCGTTCATCCGCTTGCGCGCGTCACGCACGCGGCCGAGGTCACGCCCGAACATCTCGACATAGGCCATCATGTGATGGCCCCAGGTCACCGGCTGCGCGGTCTGCAGGTGGGTGAAGCCTGGCATCACCCAGTCCGCGCCGGCCTCGGCCTGCGCGAGGCAGGCGCGCATCAGCGTGACGAGCGCGCCGTCCACCGCGTCGAGCTGATCGCGGACCCAGAGCTTGAAATCGGTCGCCACCTGGTCATTCCGGCTGCGCCCGGTGTGCAGGCGGCCCGCCGGATCGCCGATGATCTCTTTCAGCCGCGCTTCGACATTCATGTGGATGTCTTCCAGCGCGGTGGAGAACGCAAAGCGGCCCTCCTCGATCTCTGACAAGACCGTGAGAAGGCCTTCCCTCATCGCCTCTGCATCCTTATCAGAGACGATACCGGCGGCGGCGAGCATCGCGGCATGGGCGCGCGATCCCGCGATGTCCTGCGCGGCGAGCCGCTTGTCGAAACCGATGGAGGCGTTAATTGCTTCCATGATAGCATCGGGGCCTGCGGCGAAGCGGCCACCCCACATCTGGTTGGAGGATTTGTCTGTCATGTCCGAGCTCTTGGGAGGCGCTGTGAAAACCTTGTTCGTCACCGTCCTTTATACGGCGCTGGCCTTTGGTGCAAACGCGGCTTTGGCGGGGTCCGACCTTGCCGGGCTGCGCGAGGGCGATATGAAAAAGCTGGTCGTGCATGGTGATCCGATGCCGGTCTCGGAGGAGACTTTCACCACCGGCGAAGGCGCCGAGGCGCGGCTGACCGACTACAAGGGCAAGGTCACGCTGGTGAATTTCTGGGCGACCTGGTGCGCGCCCTGCCGCAAGGAGATGCCGATGCTGGCCGAGCTACAGGACGAGTTCGGTGGCGAGGATTTCGAGGTTGTCACCATCGCCGTCGGCCGCAACGCGCGCCCCGCGATGGAAAAGTTCTTCGAAGAGATCGGCGTGACCGACCTTCCGCTGCATATCGACCGTCCGATGACCCTGTCGCGCGCCATGGGCGTGCTGGGCCTGCCGGTGACGATCCTCGTGGACCGCGAGGGCAGAGAGGTCGCGCGCCTACAGGGCGACGCGGTCTGGAATTCCGACAGCGCCAAGGCGATCATCCGCGCAATGATCGAAGACGGCGCGGAAGGCTGACCGCCCCGGCAGAACGCGCGGCGGCGTGGTCGATGTGTGACAGTAGACCTTGTCCGCGGGTCTACTTCGTGTAGCCGCCCGCGCCGAAAAAGCCCGGATCGAGAATAGCCAGGCAGGCATAGTCGCTTTCGGTCACGCCTAGCTTTTTGCAGACATGGCGCGACGCCGCGTTGTCATGGCGCACCCCGGTATAGACCGAGGTCGCCCCGAACACCTCTTGCATATGCAGGGCCGCGCGTGCTCCGAGATAGAGCGACAGAGCATGGCCGCGGTCCTGTTGGCGCGTGGCGAGCATGCCCCACCAAGACGCGCGGGCGAATGGGCTGTCGGGATGGTTGCGCATCACCGCGCCCGCGCAGGCCGCGACGCCGCCATCAGGCGCCTGCAGGAAGTAACAGACCGCATTCAAGCGCTGCCCGCTGAGCACCGGCAGGGCGGGCGGCAGGACCCCGCAGCCCAGCGCCGTTTCGGCCAACGCCGCAAGCGTGCGCGCCGGCGTGTCGGCCCCGACCCGGTTGAGCGTATAGCCGCGCGGCATGTGAAAGCCGGCCACGAAGGCCGCACAGCGCTGCCAGCAATCTGCGCCACCCATGAACTGATCCCAGCGATCCGTCACGAGGCCACCCTGAGCAAAGGCGCGGCCCAGCGCCGTTTCCTGCACCAAGGGCGTGTAATGGCACACCGTCGCGCCCTGAATCCGGGCCAGCGCCGCGACGGCCTCTTGGTCGGCGACCGTGGCGCCATCGATGCCGACCATTCTTCCTTCGTAGCCATAGGCCGGGCTGCTGTTGAGCAGGGGCCATAAATCGTGCGCGATGGCCTGCATCCGCTGCTGTGCTTCGCTGCCGAAGAATTGTGGCGGTGCTTGGGGCAAATCACTGGTCATCGAAAGGCCAAGGTCCGGAAAATGAAGAAATATTTCAATGCATTTGACGCCAGCATAGCATATTGGTGCGCAGATGCATCACGCCGATCTGCCCGGCGGGTCGCGCCGGTGGCGGTGCCGCCGCATATGTCACCTGCCCTTGTGCGGGACCGTCAAAGCCCCTAAAGCCGGCGTCATGCTTGACGAGACTGACGAGATCCATCCGCTTTTTGCCCGCGCGCCCTCTGGCACCGAGTTCAAGAAGCTGCGCAAGCGCATCGTGCGGCAGACGCGCGAGGCGGTGGAGCAGTATGGCATGGTCAAGCCCGGCGCCCGCTGGCTGGTCTGCCTTTCGGGCGGCAAGGACAGCTATACGCTTTTGGCGGTTCTGCACGAGCTCAAGTGGCGCGGGCTTTTGCCGGTCGATCTGCTGGCCTGCAATCTCGATCAGGGGCAGCCCGGGTTTCCGGCGACGGTACTGCCCGAATTCCTTGAAAAGATGGGCGTTGCGCACCGGATCGAGTATCAGGACACCTATTCGGTCGTGGTCGACAAGGTGCCCGCCGGGCGGACCTATTGTGCCCTCTGTTCGCGGCTCCGGCGCGGGCATTTGTACCGGATCGCGCGCGAAGAGGGCTGTTCGGCCGTGGTGCTGGGCCATCACCGCGACGATATCCTTGAGACGTTTTTCATGAACCTCTTTCATGGCGGGCGGCTGGCCACGATGCCGCCGAAGCTGGTCAATGAAGAGGGCGATCTTTTCGTTTACCGACCACTTGCGCATGTGGCCGAGGCGGATTGCGAGCGGTTTGCGCGGGCGATGAATTATCCCATCATTCCCTGTGACTTGTGCGGATCCCAGGACGGGCTGCAGCGCCAGCAGGTCAAGCAGATCCTGGACGGGTGGGAGGCAAATTCCCCCGGCCGCCGGCAGGTCATGTTCCGCGCGCTGATGAACGCGCGGCCCTCGCATCTTCTGGACCCCAAGCTGTTCGATTTCGCCGGTCTGACCCGGGAAACCGTAAAATTAGAGGAAAAGGACAAGGGCCTGCCGAAGCTGCGTTAATTCGGTGTTGACCTGCCGCGCGTAGCAAGGTGGCGTGTCTTTTCGGGACCCTCTGCCATGCGCCCTTCCCTGTTCACCTCGCTGACTGCGCTTCGGCATTCGCTGGCCACGGGTCTTTCGGGGCCGCAGGCGCTGGCCTTTCTGCCTGCGGTCGTGCTGGCGGGGTTCTGGCTTGGCGGGGAACCGGCCCTTCTGGCGACGGCGCTGGCCTTTCCGCTTCTGCTTGCGCTGGTCGGCGCGGCCTCTCCTACCCCGGAAGAGGGGGATGACGCAGAAGGTCTTGAAGCGGCTTTGGACGACGCGCTGGAAGTGGCGCGCAGGTGCCTGCGCAAGACGGGCTGCTTCCTGATCGAGGTGGACGATTTCGACCTGCTGCTGGACCGCCACGGGCAGGCCGCCGCGGACCGGGTGATGGGCTGTGCGGTGACGCGGATCGGCAACGCGCTGCGCGACGGCGACAAGGTGGTCAAGCTGGGCCGCGGGCAGATCGGCGTCGCGCTGTCGCCGGTGCGGCAGGTCGATTCGGAAACCGGCCTGAAGATGGCCGCGCGCCTGCAGGCCGCGGTGGAAGAGCCGGTCGCACTCGACAACACGACGGTCTACGTCTCGGCCTCGGTCGGGCTGTGTCTGGATGTTCTGATGCCGGGCGGGTCGGGTCGCGACCTGGCCGACGCCGCCGGCATGGCGCTGCGCGAGGCGCGGCGGCACGCGCCCTCGGCGATCCGCGCCTACACGCCCGAACTGCGCGGGCGCGCCGGCACGGCTCAGGGCAGCCATGACGACGTGCGCCACGCGCTTGAGGCGCGCCAGATCTGTGCTTGGTTCCAGCCGCAACTCTGCACCGACACGGGCGGGATTTCCGGCTTTGAGGCGCTGGCGCGCTGGCACCACCCGACGCAGGGCATCGTGCCACCCGACGAGTTTCTGCCGGCGATCAAGGCGATGGGACAGTCCGAGCGGCTGGGAGAGATCATCCTGCAGGACGCGCTGAACGCGATGAAAGCCTGGGCGCAGGCCGGTTACGATATCCCGCATGTGGGCGTGAATTTCTGCCCTGAAGAGTTGCGCGATCCGAAACTGCCGGACCGGGTGGCGTGGGATATCGACCGCGCGGGTCTGACGCCCGGGCGCCTGGCGGTGGAGATTCTGGAATCCGTCGTCGCCTCGACCCCCGATGACACGGTCACGCGCAATATCCGCCGGCTGAGCGAGATGGGATGCCTCATCGATCTCGACGATTTCGGCACCGGCCATGCCTCGATCTCGTCGATCCGGCGTTTCGCGGTGCAGCGGCTGAAGATCGACCGGTCCTTCGTGCGCAAGATCGACTGCGATCCCGAGCAGCGGCGCATGGTCAACGCGATCCAGCTGATGGCCGAGCAGCTTGACCTTGAAACCCTCGCCGAAGGGGTGGAGACTGCGGGCGAGCATGCGATGCTGGCGCAGCTCGGCTGCGGCCATGTTCAGGGTTTCGGCATCGCCAGGCCGATGCCGCTGAAAAACACGCTGCCGTGGATCGAAACGCATCTCGCGCGTCTGCAAAGCCCGCCGCCGATCGGCCGCAAGACCGGATAAGGCCATATGCCACAGGGACGACCGCGCAGGGAATCGTCCCAGACCCCTTGACCTTTCGCGCGTCACTCTGTTGAACCCCCGGGAACAGCAATGAGATGAAGTGGCCCCCGGCGATGGATGAACAGAACAAGAATCTTCTTCTGGCAACGGTGCTCAGCCTGCTTGTCGTCGTGATCTGGTTCGTCCTGTTCCCGCCGCCCGAGCCGGAACCCGCGCCCGACGGCGCCACCGCCACCGCGACGGACGGCGCGCCCACCGCCCCGACGGGCGATGTGGCCTCAGGCGGCGATGTGGCCGCGGTGCCCCAAAGCGCCGGCGCGGCCGCGACAGACACCGCGACCGCCCCCGAGACCGCCACGACCGCCGACACCGCCCCGCGCGTCGAGATCGACACGCCCAGCCTGACGGGCTCTATCTCGTTACGCGGCGGGCGCATCGACGACCTGATGCTCAAGAATTACCGCGAGACGCTGGAGCCCGACGCCCCTATCGTCACGCTGCTTTCGCCCATCGGCGGGGACCACGCCTATTACGCGCTTTTCGGCTGGGCGCCGGGCGGCGGCCTGACGCCTGATCAGGTGCCGGGCGCCAACACCGTCTGGTCGCTGGCCTCGGGCCAGACCCTGACGCCCGACAGCCCGATCGTGCTGAGCTGGGACAATGGCAGTGGCCTGACCTTCCGGCGCGAGATGGCTGTGGACGAAAAATCCATGTTCACCGTCACGCAATCTGTTGAAAACACCGGCGGCGCCACCGCCACCATCGCGCCCTATGGCGTGCTCGCGCGGCATGGCGAGCCGCAGGATCTGAAGAATTTCTTCATCCTGCACGAGGGCGCGATCAGCATCACCGACGGGGAACTCACCGAAACCGACTACGACGATTTCGAACCCGCCGGGCAGCACGACAACGTCGCCATCGCCGAGACCGGCTGGACCGGGTTCACCGATCATTACTGGATGACCGCACTCATTCCCGGGCAGGCTGCCGGCGCGCAGTTCTCGACCTTCCAGGACACCGCGCGCAACATCTATCAGACCAATATCAAGCAGAAGACCGAGACGCTGGCCCCCGGGCAAACGGCCACGATTTCCACCCGGCTTTTCGCCGGGGCCAAGGAATGGGACACGATCCGCGAGTACCAGAACGAAGGCGGCGTCACCAAGTTTCTCGACGCCATCGACTGGGGCTGGTTCTTCTTCCTCACGAAGCCGATCTTCGCAATGCTGCACTGGCTGAACCTGCTCATCGGCAACATGGGCTGGGCGATCATCGCGCTGACGCTCATCATCAAAGCCGCGCTGCTGCCGCTCGCCTATAAATCCTACGTCTCGATGGCGAAGATGAAAGAGCTTCAGCCGCAGATGCAGGAGATCAAGGAAAAGGCCGGCGACGACCGCCAGAAGCTGCAGAAGGAGATTATGGAGCTTTACAAGAAGGAGAAGGTGAACCCCGCCTCGGGCTGTCTGCCGATCCTTCTGCAGATCCCGATCTTCTTCTCGCTCTACAAGGTGATCTTCGTCACGCTGGAACTGCGCCACGCGCCGTGGGTGGGCTGGATCCGCGATCTTTCTGCGCCCGATCCCTCGTCGCTTTATAACCTCTGGGGCATTCTGCCCTGGGCCGCGCCCGAACCGGGCAGCATCCTGGCGCTCATTTTCATCGGTATCCTGCCGCTGCTTCTGGGGATCTCGATGTGGCTGCAGCAAAAGCTGAACCCGGCGCCCACCGACCCGACGCAGCAGATGATCTTTGCCTGGATGCCGTGGGTATTCATGTTCATGCTGGGCAGCTTCGCCAGCGGGCTGGTGCTGTACTGGATCGCGAACAACACGATCACCTTCATCCAGCAATACTTGATCATGCGCAGCCAGGGCTACAAGCCGGATGTCTTTGGCAACATCAAGTCGGGCTTCAAGAAGACGCCGAAAGACGAGAAAAAATGACCGGGCGCGTCAGCGCGATCTGGCGCTACCCGATCAAGAGCCACGGGCGGGAGACGCTTGTGCGCGTGACGCTGGAACCGGGAAAGGCCCTGCCGTGGGACAGGGTCTGGGCCGTTGCGCATACCGAAAGCAAGGCCGACGGAACGGACTGGGCGTCTTGCGCGAATTTCTCCCGCGCCGCGAAGGCGCCGGGGCTCGCGGCGATCTCGTCCCGCCTGGACGAGGCGACCGGGCGCGTGACGCTGCGCCACCCGGATCTCGGAGAGCTGGAGTTCCACCCCGATGACGAACCCGAGCGCCTGATCGCGTGGGCCGGCGGGCTTGTCCCGGCGAACCGCTCGCCCTCGCACCGGGTGGTACGGGCGCGCGCGCAGAACTTCACCGACAGCGCGTTTCCGTCTGTGACGCTGTGCAACGCCGCATCGCACAAGGCGGTGGAAGAGCGGCTTGGCGCGGACCTGTCGCCGCAGCGCTGGCGCGGCAATATCTGGATCGAGGGGCTTGCCCCCTGGGCGGAATTCGACTGGATCGGCCGGGAGGTCACGGTCGGCGGCGCCACGCTGCGGGTCGAGGAACGGACCGACCGCTGCCTGGCCACCCATGCCAATCCCGACACGGGCGCGCGCGATGCCGATATTCTGGCCGCGCTCGACAGTTTCGGCCACCAGGATTTCTCGGTCCGTGCGGTGGTGACCGAGGGCGGGGACGTCGCGCTTGGCGATGCGGTAACGCCGTCATGACCGACCTGCCCTATCCCATCGCCGCCGAGCCGGAGCAGGCCGAGGCCGAGGCGGGTCGCAAGCTTTTCGCGGGCGAGGTCGAGTTCGTCAAGGGCGTGGTCGCCATGTCGGGCCTGCCCGAGCCTGACCGGCTGGAGGTCTGTTTCTCGGGCCGCTCCAACGTGGGAAAATCGTCGCTCATCAATGCGCTGACGGGCCGCAAGGCGTTGGCGCGGGCGTCGAATACGCCAGGGCGCACGCAGGAGATCAACTATTTCAGTCTGGGCTCCCAGCGCTATCTGGTCGATTTGCCCGGCTATGGCTATGCCAACGCGCCGCTCGACAAGGTCGAGAAGTGGCAGCGCCTTCTCAAGCAATACCTGTCGGGCCGCGCCACCTTGCGCCGGGCCTTTGTGCTCATCGACCATCGCCACGGGATCAAGCCGGTCGACAGCGAGATTCTGAGCCTGCTCGACAGTGCCGCCGTGACCTTTCAGGTCGTGCTGACCAAGGCCGACAAGGTGAAAGAGAAAGACCGCGAGAAGGTGCTGGAGCAGGTGCGCAAAGCGCTGTCCAAACACGTCGCCGCCTACCCGGAACTGATCGTGACCTCCGCCGAGAAGGGCTGGGGCCTGCCCACGCTGCGCGCGACAATCGCGACTCTGGTCTGAGCAGGGACATCACATCTTGCGCGCGGGCGCGCGGGAAGGGATAAGCGGCTGAGCCTTCAAGGATCACCGCAAATGAAGACCCGAGAGATGAACCGAGACTGGATCGCCACCGCCCGCACGCTTAGCGAGGCGCTGCCCTATCTGCAACGCTATGACGGTGCCATCGTCGTCATCAAGCTGGGCGGACATGCCATGGGCAGCGACGCCGCCATGTCGGAATTCGCCCGTGACGTGGTGCTGATGCGGCAGGTGGGCGTCAACCCGGTGATCGTTCACGGCGGCGGGCCGATGATCAACAAGCTTCTGGACAAGCTCGACATCAAGTCCGAGTTCGTGGGCGGCAAGCGCGTGACGGACGAGGCCACCATGGAGGTGGTCGAGATGGTCCTGTCGGGGCAGGTCAACAAGAAGCTGGTGCAGGCCATCAACCGGCAGGGCGGCAAGGCGGTTGGCCTGTCGGGCAAGGATGCGGGGCTGATCACCTGCGTGCCGGCCGATCCCAAGCTGGGACTCGTGGGCGAGCCGGAGGTGGTGGACCCGTCGATCCTGCACACGCTTTTCCGCGATGACGCCATTCCGGTCATCGCGCCCCTGGGCGCCGGCCGCGACGGCGAGACCTTCAACATCAACGGCGATACGGCCGCGGGCGCGATCGCGGCGGCGCTGAAAGCCGACCGCCTGCTGCTTTTGACGGATGTGGACGGAGTGCGCGACGGGGACGGCAACGTGGTGACCGAGCTGACCTCGACCCAGATCCACGAAATGACGGACAGCGGCGTGATCGCGGGCGGCATGATTCCCAAGACGGAAACTGCACTGACAGCGCTGAGCGGCGGCGTGCGCGCCGTGGTGATCATCGACGGGCGCGCGCCCAACGCCGTGCTGCTGGAGCTTTTCACCGAGCACGGGGCCGGGTCGCTGATCCGGGCCGGTTGAGGTGAGCCCCGGGCTGGACGAGATCGAAGCGCGGGCCGCGCGCGAGCATCTGGCGGTCTTCGGCGTCGTAGGGGACGATCTGCCCAAGGGGATCGCAACGCTTGTCCTTCTGGGGCCGAAAGAGCCCGGCTTCTGGGACATGTTCACCGCCACGCCGGAATACGCCGATGGCGCGCCCGATCCGCTTGACCGCTGGTCCGCCCGCGTCATCGGTAGGGTGGCGCGCGACCTGGATGCAAGTGCATATTTGCCCTTCGGCGGCCCACCCTATCAGCCGTTCATCCAGTGGGCGCAGGCGAGCGGGCGGGCGCATGTTTCGCCCGTGGGTCTTCTGGTGCATGACACGGCGGGGCTGATGGTGTCCTACCGGGGTGCGCTGGGATTTGCGCACCGGATCGACGCGCCCGCGCCGCCGCCTTCGCCCTGCGAGACATGCCGGGAAACGCCCTGTCTCGGCGCCTGTCCGGTCGACGCGCTGGGGCCGGACGGCTACGATGTGCCGGCGTGCAAGGCCGATCTGGACAGGCCGGGAAATGATTGCATGACGCGCGGCTGCCGGGTGCGTAGGCTTTGCCCCGTGAGCCAGAGCTATGGCCGGCAATATTCTCAATCGGCCTTTCACATGAGGGCGTTCCGATGAAGACCCTGATCCTGATGCGGCACGGCAAGTCGAGCTGGGGCGATCCCGCGCTGGACGATCACGACCGGCCCTTGAACGACCGGGGCGTGGCCTCGGTCGAGGCGCTTGGGAACTGGCTGCGCGAACGCGGGCACCTGCCTGACCGCGCGCTGGTCTCGACCGCGCGGCGGACGCACGAAACCTTCCGGGGCCTTGGCCTTGACTGTGCGGAAGACGCGCAGCGCGCGCTCTATCTCGCCGAACCGGACACGATGCTGGAGACACTGCGCAAGGCAGAGGGCGACACCGTTCTGATGATCGGGCACAATCCCGGTATCGGCTGGCTGGCGCAGGACCTTGTGACGGCGGCGCCGGATCATCCGCGGTTCGAGGATTATCCCACCGGTGCGACGCTTGTCGTGCGCTTCGACGTCGGGAATTGGTCAGAGGTCAGGCCCGGGCGCGGTGAGGCGGTGGATTTCATCGTGCCGCGCGACCTGACCGACTGAGGCGCGAGCGCCAAATTGCCCCGCTGCGCCCGGCGCGCGGGGCTGCTAGATATACCCCATGCAGGCACCCCTATTCATTGGATCTGAGATCTACCGCGGCTCGAGCTACGGCGCACGTCACCCGCTGAGTATTCCGCGCGTGCCCACGGTGACGGATCTGAGCCGCGCCATGGGCTGGCTGCCGCGCGAGCGGTTCCGCACCAGCCCGCGCGCCAAGCCCGCCGCGCTGATGGCATTTCACACGCCCGAGTACATCGCCGCACTGCAGGAAGCCGAACGGCGCGGCGCGGTCGATGTCGCAAGCCAGGCCCGGTTCAGGCTGGGCACGTTGTCGAACCCGGTCTTTCCCGAGATGTTCCGCCGGCCCGCGACGGCCGCCGGCGGCTCGATCCTGGCCGCCGAGCTGCTGGCGCAGGGCGGCATCGTCTACAATCCCGGGGGCGGCACGCATCACGGCATGGCCGATCATGCGGGCGGATTTTGCTACCTCAACGATCCGGTGCTGGCGATCAAGGCGTTCCTTGCGCAGGGGCTGACGCGGGTCGCCTATGTCGATATCGACGCGCATCATTGCGACGGGGTGGCGGCGGCGTTTCAAGGCGAGCCGCGCGTGCTGATGATCTCGACCCATGAAGAGCGCCGCTGGCCCTTTACCGGCGCGCTGGAGGATCGGGCGGGCGGGCAGGCGATCAACCTGCCGCTGCCGCGCGGCACCGGCGATGCGGGATTCACGATGGCGATGGAGGAGGTCATCCTGCCCCGCCTGCAGGCGCTGCGGCCCGAGGCGGTGGTGCTGCAATGCGGGGCGGATGCGGTCCGCGAGGACCCGCTGGCGCGGCTGGAGTTGTCGAATAACGCGCATTGGTCGGTGGTCCGCGCGCTGATGGGGATAACGCCACGGCTGCTTGTACTGGGCGGCGGCGGGTATAACCCGTGGAGCGTGGGGCGCCTCTGGACCGGGGTATGGGCGACACTGAACGGGTTCGAGATCCCGGATCGCCTGCCGGAGCGGGCGCGTGCGGTTCTCGCGGGGCTGAGCTGGACGCGGACGCCGCGCCTGCCGGAGGATGACCTGATCGAGACCCTGCGCGACGCGCCGCGCCCGGGTGAGATCAGCCCCGAGATCCGCGACCGCGTCCGGTTGTTGCGCGCACGCCAAAAGGTCTGGGTCTAGAACGGCGAAGGCCGCGCTGAAGCACGGCCTACGGAAGCCTGAACTGGTAGGGCGTGCTTCAGCGCGCCCTTTAGTGACCCAGGATCTGGCTGAGGAAGAGCTTGGTGCGCTCGGACTTGGGATTGTTGAAGAACTCTTCGGGTTCGTTCTGTTCAACGATCTGGCCCTGATCCATGAAGATCACGCGGTTTGCGACCTGACGGGCAAAGCCCATCTCGTGCGTCACGCAGAGCATGGTCATGCCTTCCTCGGCAAGGCTGACCATGGTGTCGAGCACCTCTTTGATCATTTCCGGGTCCAGGGCCGAGGTCGGCTCGTCAAAGAGCATGATGCGAGGCTTCATGCAAAGCGAGCGGGCGATGGCGACACGCTGTTGCTGGCCGCCGGACAACTGCCCGGGATACTTGTCGGCCTGTTCGGGGATCTTGACCTTTTCGAGGAAATGCATCGCCGTCTGTTCGGCCTCGCGTTTGGGCGTTTTGCGGACCCAGATGGGCGCGAGCGTGCAGTTCTCGAGGATGGTCAGGTGCGGGAAGAGATTGAAGTGCTGGAACACCATCCCGACCTCGGAGCGGACCTTGTCGATATTCTTGATATCCGAGCTCAGAAGCGTTCCGTCGACCTCGATCTTGCCCTGCTGGTGTTCTTCCAGCGCGTTGATGCAACGGATGAGCGTCGACTTGCCCGAGCCCGAGGGCCCGGCGATCACGATCCGCTCGCCCTTGTAGACCGTGAGGTCGATGTCGCGCAGCACGTGGAAAGAGCCGTACCACTTGTTCATGTTCTCGATGTGGATCGCGACCTCGTCCGAGACCTTCATTTCAGCGGTGTCCGCCATGGAGTAACCCCTTTTTTACTTGTGATCCGTGGTGAGCTCGCGTTCGAGCCACTGGGAATATTGCGAGATGCCGTAGCAGACGACGAAGAACAGAAGCGCGGCGAAGCCGAAAAGCTCCCAATAGACGCCGTTCCATTCAGTCGAGGCGAGGATCGGGCCCCGGATCATGCCGACAAGGTCGAACATGGAGATCACCGAGACGAGCGTGGTGTCCTTGAAGAGACCCACCGCGACGTTCACGATGCCGGGGATCGAAATCTTGAGCGCCTGCGGCAGGATGATCAGCCGCATCGCCTGCGCGTAATCGAGCCCGAGACTGTCGGCGGCCTCATACTGCCCGGTGGGCAGCGCCGCGAGACCGCCGCGGATCACCTCGGCGATATAGGCCGAGGCGAAGGCGGTGATCATGATGATCACGCGGATTATGAGGTCGAAATTCGTGCCCGGCGGGAAGAAATAGGCCAGCACCACGTTCGCCACGAAGAGAAGCGTGATCAGCGGCACGCCGCGGATGAACTCGATGAAGACCACGCAGATCCACTTGATGATCGGCATGGAGGATTGCCGCCCGAGCGCCAGCGCGATGCCGATGGGAATGGACAGCGACACGCAGACGGTGCCGAGGATCAGGTTCAGCATGAAGCCGCCCATGTCGCGCGAGGCGACGGGAACGAGCATGGCCTGTTCGGGATCCATCCCGGCGGTGATGAGTCCGCCGATCCACCACACGATAACGGCCGCCGCAACAGCGCCGAAAAAGCCCGTCGCGAAGGAGCGCTGCACCAGCCGGCCCCAGACGAAATACCCCACCACGAAGCCCACGAGGGCCACGATCGGCGCCAGGATCAGCCCGCCCCAGATCAGCCAGTAGGCCAGGAACGGGTAAAGCGCCGTGAACAGCAGGAACTGGGAGGGGATGTATTTGAAGAACATCACCGGCGCGATGGCCACGAAGAGCAGCAGGAAGGCGATGAGAGGCCGCCAGTACTGATCGTCGGGATACTGGAAGCCGAAGAGAAGCTGGTTCCAGCGTTCGGTCAGCACGGCGAAACAGCCGCCCGCGGCGCCTTGCAGGATCTCGCGGCAGTCACGGATCGACTCGGCGTTCCAGATCCCGTTCAAAAGCCACGGGAGAGACGCCGCGAGGATGTAGTAGATCACGACGATCGACGCGATCGTGAGAATCGAATTCGGCACGTTGGCGAAGAGGTTCTCACGCATCCATTTGATGATGCCCTGCTCGCGCGCCGGGGGCGGCGCCTCGGGCAGCATGGTTTCGCGGACATACGCGACGGAGTGCTGGTGCATGTCACTCATATCAGCGCTCCTTCAGCCGGACGGCGTTGTTGTAGACGTTCATGACGGCGGAAATCGACAGCGAGATCACCAGATAGAACAGCATCAGGAGCAGAACCGCCTCGATAGCGCGGCCCGTCTGGTTGAGCGTGATCCCCCCCAGCGTCCCGGTGATGTCCATGTAGCCCACCGCGATGGCCAGCGAGCTGTTCTTGGTGATGTTGAGATAGTTCGAAATGAGCGGCGGAATGATGATCCGCAGCGCCTGCGGCAGGATCACGAGGTTCATGATCCGGCGCGGACGCAGGCCAAGCGCCGCCGCGGCCTCGGTCTGGCCCTTGGAGACGGCCTGAATACCCGCGCGGACGTTCTCGGCGATGAAGGCGCCGGTATAGATCGCCAGCGCGAACCAGAGCGCGATGAGAGAGCCCAGCACCTGGATACCGCCCTGGAAGTTGAAGCCGCCGAGTTCGGGGTATTCCAGCGAGATCGGCCGGCCGAGCACGAAGAAGCTCAGGATGGCGGGCACGAAGAGGATCGCAAGCGACGGCCAGCCCATCGGCAGCAGTTTGCCGGTGTCATAGAGCAGCTTGGTCGCGTAGCGGCGATAGGCGAACATGCCGATGATCGAGGCGATGAAGATGCCGACCACTACCCAGCCCATCGGTTCGAGCAGGGGTTTGGGCGTGTAGACGCCGCGGTTGGTAAAGGCGAAAGAGCCAAGCACCATCGACGCGTCGGCATCGTCGCCGCGGAAATCGCGTGGCGACGGCATCACGGCGGTCATGACGGTGTAGATGATGAGGATCCAGATCAGCACCGGAACGTTACGGAAGGCTTCGACATAGCCGGCCATCAGCTTGCGCACGAGCCAGTTGTTCGAAAGCCGCAGCACGCCGGCGATCACGCCGATGATCGTCGCGGTCACACAGGCCAGGAAGGCCACCAGCAGCGTGTTGAGCACGCCCACCACGGCGGCGCGCCAATGGCTGGACCGGCTGTCATATTCGATCAGGCGCTGGTTGATATCGTAGTTCGACGGCTCGCCGAGAAATCCGTAAGAGATGTTCAGCCCCGCCTCGCGCAGGTTCTGCGCCAGGTTCGAGCCGAGATAGGCGATCGCCGCGATCAGCAGGATAAGGGCGATGAACTGAAACGTGTAGGAACGATAGCGCGTATCGTTCAACAGCATGGACAGTTTAAACGACGCCTGTGGAGGGTCGGTCATTGTCGTCATCTGGATGAGTCCCCGTTGCCGGCCCGGATTTTTATGTGCGCGTCATGCGCGCGGAAGGCCAGTCGTTCTTTTGAAGCGCGAAGGGCGCGGTTTGCACCGCGCCCTTCCCGGGATTTTTTAGCGGAACGGCGGCGCGTACATCAGGCCGCCATCGGTCCACTGGGCGTTCAGGCCACGGGCCAGACCGACCGGCGTGTTCTCACCGATGTTCTTTTCGAACAGCTCGCCGTAGTTGCCACCGGCCGCGATGGCGCGCATGGCCCAGTCGGCGTCGAGGCCGAGCATCTCGCCGAGGTTGCCTTCGGTGCCGAGCAGACGGTTGATTTCCGGGCTGTCGGTCGGTTCAGCGGCCATATCGGCGATGTTGGCGCTGGTGACGCCGTACTCTTCGGCCGCGACCAGAGCGTTCAGGGTCCAGCGGACCACGTCACCCCATTCGTTGTCGCCGTGGCGGACAAGCGGGCCGAGCGGCTCTTTCGAGACGATCTCGGGCAGGATCACGTGCGCCGAGGGGTCCTCGAACGCGGCACGCGTGGCCGCAAGGCCGGACGCGTCGGTGGTGTAGACGTCACAGGCGCCGGCAAGGTAGTTCTGCTGCGCCTCGGCGTTGGTTTCGATCGGAACCGGCTCGTAGCTCATGTTGTTGGAGCGGAAGAAATCCGCCAGGTTGAGCTCGGTCGTGGTGCCGGTCTGGATGCAGACCGTGGCGCCGTCGAGTTCCTTCGCCGAGCTGACGCCCAGATCTTTCGGAACCATGAAGCCCTGACCGTCATAGTAGTTGATGCCGGTGAATTCGAACTTCAGGTCGACGTCGCGGGAGAAGGTCCAGGTGGTGTTCCGGGCCAGCATGTCGATTTCGCCGGAGGCCAGCGCCGTGAAGCGCGTCTTGCCGGTGGTCGGGACGAATTCGACCGCGGTCGGATCGCCCAGCACTGCGGCTGCGACAGCCCGGCAGACGCCGACGTCGAAGCCATCCCATTCGCCGTTTGCGTCCGGCGCAGCGAACCCGACGAGACCGGTAGTCACGCCGCAATTCAGCGAGCCGCGTGCCTTCACGTCATCGAGCGTGGCAGCCGCAGCGGCGCCAGCCGAAAGGCCAGCGACAGTCAGCGCGCCAAGAAAAACGGTTTTATTCATGTTTACCTCTTCCTGATATCTCCGCCCGGGTATCGGACGGTTTGTGCGGCCCTCTTGCGGACCGAAGCGATAGACAGACCGGGGCGTTGACCCCGATCAATGCGCGCGAGTTTGTTTTGATTCATTCAGGAAGGTCAAGCCCCGGTGCCGCAAAAACGATCACGTTTCGGGGTTATTTCCCCTTGGGAACCCCGTGTTTTCAGGGCAATTGCACAAATGCTGGGCAGGCTGCCCGGGGCACCGGCGGCCCGCTGCAGGCCCCTGCCGAGCCCGCGTTTCGCGCATAAGCTGAGTATGTTAGCGGTCACGCACCAAGTCATGGAAGCGCTTGGCGTCCAGAAATTGCGCACGTTTGGCGAGCGCCATCTGTCGGGCTTCTTCATCCACGCCCCAGAATTCTTCCTGCCAGGTTTCGTCGATCCGCGAGACTGACCAGAGCGCCTCTGGCGTCTGATGCCCGTGCAGAACTGCAAAGCCGATGACGAGCGAACCCGAAAGCCCCACGAGATCGTGAAAGGCGGTGAGCGTGAAAGCATCCATCGCGTGCACCTGCCGCGACAGCCGGTCGAGCGCGCGCGGATCCTGGGGGCGGTGCATCACGCCTTCCACCGGTTGAAGCCGTGCGCCCAGCGCCTCTTCGGCCCAGTCGAGCAGCGGATCCCACGCCTCTTGCTGCCGCGCGATCAGCCCTTCGGGCGCGTCGGCGCGGTAGCACAGCAGGTCCGCGTCGCCATAGGCCGCCACCATGTCGGCGACTTCGGCGTGTTGAGGCGTAACCTTGTCGATGGCGGCGTTCGCCGCGCGCGTGACCGGCATGGTGAGCGGCTTGATCTCGCCCTCCTGCGCGTCCCATTCGGCGGCGATGGCATCGGCCATGGCGCGGGTCGGGACGGCTAGCGTCGCCTTGGCGGGGGTTTTCACCGGCCGCGTGTCCAGAAGGATGCCGAAGCCGCCCGCCGTTTCGGTCACATGCGCCTCGCTCCAGAAACGTTTGGCCTTCCATTCGCTCATGCTGTTCGTTCCCACGTGGTGTCGATCAGCCCGGGCAGGTCGCGAAAATCGCGCAGGATGGCCTGCGCGCCGGTCAGATGATCGGCGGGATGATAGCCCCATCCGACGCCGATGAAGGGCACGCCCGCGGCCCGGGCCATCTCCATATCAAAAGTGGTGTCCCCGATCATCACGGCGTTTTGCGCCGCCACGCCGGTTTCCGCGAGTGCGGTCAGGATCATCGAGGGGTGCGGCTTGGACGGGTGGTGGTCGCTGACCTGCTGGGTCACGAAATGCGCGCGCAGATCGTGACCGTCGAGCAGCTTGTCGAGGCCCCGGCGGGATTTGCCGGTGGCGACGCCAAGCAATGTTTCGGGCCGTGCGTTGAGCGCGTCGAGCGTGTCGCGGGCGTAAGGGTAGAGCGGCGAAGACTGCGCCGCGCCGGATTCGGCCCGCAGATGCATGTAGGCCTCCTTGTACCAGTCAACCATGCGCGCCTGCGTCTGGGGCCCAACGCCCGGTGCGAGGCGCGCCATGGCCTGCGGCAGCGAAAGCCCCACGATGGACAGGATCGTGGCGCGGTCGGGCACCCGCGCGCCGGCGGTCTCGAAGGCGTGGGTCATCGCAGCCACGATGTCGCCCTGGCTGTCGACAAGCGTGCCGTCGACGTCGAAGATCACGAGGCGCAGGTCGGTCATGCGAAATCCTCGAACGGGTCCTCGGGCGCCTGCGCGGGCTGCCATTGAAAGAGGTCCCAGGTGCGCGCCATGTGATCGGGCAGCGGCGCGGTCAGGTGCAGCTTGGCGCGGGTGACCGGGTGGGTCAGCGTCAGCGACCGTGCGTGCAGGTGAAGCTTGCGGCTGACCTCTCCTCCCAGTTGCGCGCCCCAGCCGTCGCCCAGGTTTTCCTGCCCGGATCCGCCGTATTTGCCGTCACCCACGATGGGATGACCCAGTTCGGCCATATGCGCGCGCAGCTGATGCGTGCGGCCCGTGACCGGCACCAGCGCCATCCAGGCGGTGCGGGTGCCCAGCGCCTCGATCACCGCGTAATCGGTGATCGCAGGTTTCGCGCCTGGGGTGGTGTCGACGGCGTCGGGATGCAGGCACAGCATCTTTTCGCCCTCGCCCCCCGCGCCGTGTCCGGGCGCCTTGACGAGGCCGAAGCGGATTGTGCCCATGCGCGGCACCGGCACGCCGGCGACGGCGGCCCAGTAGATCTTGCGCGTGTCGCGGTGGCGGAAGGCGGCGGTCAGCGATTTGGCCACGCTTCGGGTGCGGGCCATGATCAGAACGCCCGACGTGTCCTTGTCGAGCCGGTGCACGAGGCGCGGCTTTTCCTCGGCGTCGAAACTGAGCGCCTCTGCCAGCCCGTCCACGTGGCGCGTCTGTTTGGACCCGCCCTGTACCGGCAGGCCGGGTGGCTTGTTGAGGGCGATGATATGATCGTCGCGATAGATCACGGCGGCGCGGATCATCTGCGCGTCGGCCTCCGTGATGCGCGGGGTGTCGGGCGCCGCCTGTTTCCCCGGCTCGGGCAGTGGCGGGACGCGCACCGCCTGCCCCACCTCGAGCCGCGTGTTGGCCTTGACCCGGCCGCCATCGACGCGCAGCTCGCCCTTTCGGCACATCTTCTCGATCCGGCCCTGCGGCACATGCGGAAAGCGGCGGCGCAGCCAACGGTCGAGCCGTTGGTCGCCCTCGTCCTGGGCCACGGTGATGGTCTGCACCCCGCTCATGCGAAGGCCCCTCGCGCCAGCCAAACCCCCAGCGCCAGCCCTGCGATAGAGAGCACGACCGACAACGCAACATAGGCCAGCGCCTGTCCGGGCAGGCCATCTTCCCAAAGAAGAAACGCCTCCAGCGAGAAGGCCGAAAACGTGGTGAACCCGCCAAGGATCCCGGTCAGCAGGAAGGGATTGAGATGGGTCATCTCTTTTTCCAGCGACCAGATGAAGAGCACGCCCATCACGAACGAGCCCAGCACGTTCACCGGCAGCACGGCCAAAGGGAAGCCGCCTCCAACCAGCCGGGTGAGGCCCACACCGGCGCCGAAGCGCAGCAGGGCGCCGATGGCGCCCCCGAGGCCGACCTGAAGAAGGGTTGCGAACATGGCCGCGTCTGTCGCGCGTGGCCCGCGCTTTGTCAAGCTGCGCCGATTGGGGGGCTGTTGCCCCGGCGCGGGGGGCGCTAGGGTGCTGCGACGATCAAGACCGGAGTGAGCCCGATGCAAGACCCCCTGCCCTTTTTGCGCCGCCTGTTCGACCGGGCCGTCGAGGTGGCCGACCCGATGCAAAGCCTTGCGGGCTATCTGCCGCCGCGCCCCGAGGGCCGGCTTGTGGTGGTGGGCGCGGGCAAGGCCAGCGCGCGCATGGCCGAGGCGGTCGAGGCTGTCTACGGCCCATGCGAAGGGCTGGTGATCACGCGCTATGGCTATGCGCGCCCGTGCAAGGGGATCGAAATCGTCGAGGCGGCGCATCCCGTGCCCGACCAGGCCGGGCTGGACGCCACCGCACGGATGCTGGACCTGGTCGGAGGCCTGGGCGAGGAGGACATGGTGCTGGCGCTGATTTCCGGCGGGGCGAGCGCGCTTCTGGTGCAGCCCGCCGGAGAGATCACGCTGGCCGAGAAACAGGCGGTCAACAGCGCGCTTCTGGCCTCGGGGGCACCCATCGGGCAGATGAACGTGGTGCGCAAGCACCTGAGCCGCGTGAAGGGCGGGCAGCTGGCGGCCGTGGCCTATCCCGCGCGCATGCTGGCGCTTTTGATCTCCGACGTGCCCGGCGACGATCCGGCGATGATCGGCTCGGGGCCGACGGTGGGCGACGGCAGTACGTCCGAAGACGTGCGCAGCATCATCGACCGGTTCGGCATAGATGTCCCGCCCTCGGTCTGGGACGTGCTGGAGGGCGAGACCGGCGTGGTGCCGCCGGGCGACGTGCGGCTTGGCCGGGTCGAGAACGTGATCTACGCCGCACCGTCGCAATCGCTTGAGGCGGCCGCCGAGATCGCCGCCGCCGAGGGCTGCGAGGTGCGGATTCTGGGCGATGCGCTGGAAGGCGAAGCGCGCGATGTGGCCGCCGAGCAGGCGCGGCTGGCGTTGGATACGCAGGCCGCGATGGGCGCGGGCGACGCGCCGGTGCTGCTTTTGTCCGGCGGGGAACTGACCGTGACGCGGCGCGGCGACGGCGTAGGCGGCCCGAACGCCGAGTTCTGCCTTGCGCTGGCGCTGGCGCTGGAGGGGGCGCCGGGGATCCATGCAATTGCCTGCGATACCGACGGCGTCGATGGCGCGGCAGAGGTCGCCGGCGCGCTGATCGGGCCCGACACGCTGGCGCGGGCCGAGGCCAAGGGCGAAAACGCCATGGCCGCGCTCGCCATCAACGACGCCCACGGGTTTTTCGAGCGCACGACCGGTCAGGTCGTCACCGGCCCGACGCTGACCAACGTGAACGACTTTCGCGCGATCCTGATCACACCGGGCTGACCGCGCGCCCGGCCCTGCGCCAGCCCGGTCACATTTGCGCCTTATTTTTACCAGATTGGAGACAAAGTTTTTCCAACTGGCCGGTAGATCGCCGTTAACCTTTTTGGCAGGGTTGCACGTGCCGGGATGTCCACCCGGTCCGGGCGCGGTCGCTTGGATCGACTGCCGGCGGGCGGACATCTCAGCACGAACATACGAGTATTGCGTCGGTCCGGCGCGTGGTCTCCGGTCCGGTGTGCGGATCCAGTGGAGGCGACGTATGGCCAAGACAACGCAAACACCCGAACCGAAGGACAACGCCAAACCGACCGCGGCGACCAAGCCGAAAGCGCCGAAGGCGCCGCGGACCAAGCCGAAACAGGTGATTTTCGACTTCGCGAGTATCTGAGGCACTTTTCGCTTCTTACCAGTTTTCAGGCACCCCGAGTGCGTGGGGAGTGGCGGGCCAAGCCCGCACGGTCGGAACAGCGAGTTACTCCGGCCTGAATTTGAGAAAGGTCTGTCCGCCAGACGCTTCGGCGACAGCCGGTGCTTGGCATCGGATGCGGCGGGCAGGCCGTTTTTCATCGCGCCGGACCTTTTGACTTTGCACGGCAAAAGGCGCAGACCGGGTCTATCTTGGGCCGCATAGGGCCCCGCCGGAGGTCACGCCGTGATATCAGAGCACATCCAGACGGACATGCAGGGCTGGCGGCAGGCGTTTCACCGCCATCCCGAGATCGGCTTCGACCTGCCCTGGACCAGCGCGCGGGTGGCCGAGCTTTTGGAAAGTTTCGGCCTTGAGGTGCATCGCGGGATCGGCGGCACCGGCGTCGTCGGCGTGCTGCAGCGGGGCAACGGGCCGAGATCCCTGGCCATTCGCGCCGACATGGACGCCCTGCCGATTACCGAGGCCAATGACCTGCCGCATGTGTCGCAGACACCTGGGCAGATGCACGCCTGCGGGCATGACGGGCACACGACCATGGCGCTTGGCGCGGCCTGCACGCTGGCGCGGGAAGGCGGGTTTTCGGGGCGCGCGATCTTCGTTTTCCAGCCCGACGAAGAACACGGGCAAGGCGCCCGGGCGATGGTCGAGGACGGGCTTTTCGAACGTTTCGAGGCCGAAGCGGTTTACGGGATGCACAACATTCCGGGCATGCCGCTTGGCCAGTTCGCCACGCGCGCCGGGCCGATCACAGCCAGCGAGGCACTGTTCGAGATCGAGATCGCGGCGCGCGGCGGCCATGCCGCCCTGCCGCATATGGGCGCGGACGCAATCACCATCGGGGCCGAGGTGGTGGGCGCGCTGCAGACCATCGTCGCGCGCAAGCTTGACCCGGCGCAGAACGGGGTGGTGTCGGTCACGCAGTTCGAGACCGACGGCGCGCGCAACGTGCTGCCCAGCCACGCGCGGCTTTCGGGCGATGCGCGGGCCCTCACGCCCGAGGTCAACGCGCGGATCGAGACGGCGATGCGCCGGATCGTCGACGGGCTGTGCGCGGCCCATGACGTGCAGGGCACGGTTCGGTACGACACGATCTTCCCCCCCACGATCAACGCGCCCGGCCCTGTCGAGGCGGTGACGCGCGCCGCACAGTCCATGCAGGCCGAGATCGACAGCGCGGCGCCGCCCAAGCTTTTTTCCGAGGATTTCGCGCATATGGCCGCCGCCGTGCCGGGCTGTTTCGTGCTGATGGGCAACGGCACCGAGGGCCGCCATGCCCGGCCGCTGCACGCGGCGGATTACGAATTCAACGATGCCGCGCTGGCCCATGGCGCTGCATTCTGGGTGCGGCTTGTGCGCCAGGAACTGACCGATGGCCCCGTATGAGGCGCGGCGGGCGCGCCTTTGCGCGGCGATGGGCGCGGCGGGGCTGGACCTTGCGCTGATTTGCGACGAGGACAACGTCTATTACCTGAGCGGTTATTACGATTACCTGCACATGGAATTCGGCCGCCCCACGATCCTGGTCGTGACACGCGACGGCGCGACGCGGCTGATCACCCCCGCGATGGAGGCCGAGATGGCGCAGGCCCGCGCGCAGGTGGACCGGATCGAGCTTTGGAACGACGGGATGGGCCGCGAATGGCGCGGTCCGCTGGACGATGTGCTGCGCCCGCCCGGCCGCATCGGCATAGAGCCTGCCGCGATGCCGCAGGTGGTGCGCGCGCATCTTGAGGCGCGCGTCGCGCCTGAACGGCTGGGCGATGCGACGGCGGTACTGGCGCGGCTGCGGATGATCAAGTCGCCCGAGGAACTGCGGCTGGCGCGCGAGGCGGGCCAGGTCGCGGGCGCGATGATGCAGGCGGCCCGGGACACGATCCGCGCCGGTATCGCCGAATACGAGGTGGCGCTGGCCACCGCCGCCGTCGGCACGCGCGAGGCCGCGCGGCTTCTGGCCGGACACGACAGCGGCGCGGCGATGTCGCCGCTCACGCATTTTCTGCAGATCATGGCAAGCGGGCCTGAGATCACCCAGCCGCATCACCGCGCCTCGGCCCGGATCCTGCAGCGGGGCGAGCCGGTGTTCCTGTGTTTCTGCGGGATGACGAACTTTCACCGCTTCAAGCTGGGCTTCGACCGGACCTTCTGGGTGGGCGAGATCGCCGACCCGGACCAGCGGACGATTTACGAGCTGGCCGTGGCCAGCCAGCGCGCCGCGCTGGAAACGCTGCACCCGGGCGTCACCGCCGAACGCGTGCACGCCGCCTATGCGTCGGTGACCGAAGGCGCGGGCCATGCCTATCCCTTCCGCTGCGGGCGGGCGGTGGGGTTCAGCTATCTCGAAGCGCCGCAGCTTGTGCGCGGCGACACGACCGTGCTGGAGCCGGGAATGGTTCTGGCGGTCGACGGATCGGTCACCGATCCTGGGCGCTTCCGGGCGCAGGTCGGCGACAGTTTCATCGTGACCGAGGACGGCTATGAGCAGATCACGCACCATCCCAAGGCGATAGAGGACGTGATCCTGCCCGCCTGAGCGCGGGGTGTTGGCAGCGCCCATGCGGGCCGGTATGACAGAATCAAGTGGCGCAGCGCGCCGGACAGCAGACGAGAGAGACAGCATGGCGGACAAGCTTTTCGGGACGGACGGCGTGCGAGGGCGCGCCAACAGATATCCAATGACCGCCGATATGGCGCTGAAGCTGGGCGCGGCGGCGGGACGCTATTTCCGGCGCGACCGGCAGGAGCACCGGGTTGTCATCGGCAAGGACACGCGCCTGTCGGGCTACATGATCGAATATGCACTGACCGCCGGCTTCGCGTCGACCGGTATGGATGTGTTCCTGCTGGGCCCGATCCCCACCCCGGCGGTGGGGTATCTTACCCATGGCCTGCGCGCCGATGTGGGCGTGATGATCTCGGCCAGTCACAACCCCGCGGCGGATAACGGGATCAAGCTGTTCGGGCCTGACGGCTACAAGCTTTCGGACGAGGCGGAAGCCGGGATCGAGCAGCTCATGCGCGACGGCGCTCGGCTGGCGCAACCCGAAAACATCGGGCGTGCCAAGCGGTTCGAGGACGCGCGCGGGCGCTACGTGGAATATGCCAAGACGACCTTTCCCTATCGCGGACGACTGGAAGGGCTGCGGATCGTGGTGGATTGCGCGAACGGAGCGGCCTATCGCACCGCGCCCGCCGTTCTTTGGGAGCTTGGCGCCGAGGTGATCCCCATCGGCGTCGAACCTGACGGCACCAATATCAACGCCAATTGCGGATCGACCCGGCCCGAGGCTGCGGCGAAGAAGGTGATAGACGTGCGCGCCGATCTGGGAATCTGCCTGGATGGCGATGCCGACCGGGTGGTTCTGGTGGATGAGAAAGGCCAGGTCGCCGATGGCGACCAGATCATGGCGCTGATCGCGACCCGCTGGGCCGAGGAAGGCCGGCTGAAGGGCGACACGCTGGTGGCGACGGTGATGAGCAATCTCGGGCTGGAACGGCACCTGGAGGCCAAGGGTATCGCGCTCAAGCGAACGGGCGTGGGCGACCGGCACGTGGTCGAGGCCATGCGGGCGGGCGGGCACAACCTTGGCGGCGAACAGTCCGGTCATATCGTGATGACCGATTATGCAACGACCGGCGACGGGCTGATCGGAGCGCTGCAGTTCCTGGCCAGCATGGTCGAGACGGGCAAGCGGGCCTCTGACCTGGCGCGGGTCTTCGAACCGGTGCCGCAGACGCTTGTCAACGTGCGCTATACCGAGGGACGCGAGCCGCTGGAAACCGACGAGGTGCAGCAGGCCATCGCCGACGGCGAAAAGGCCTTTGGCGGCGACGGGCGGCTCTTGATCCGTAAATCTGGCACCGAGCCGCTGATCCGGGTGATGGGCGAGGCGGTGGACGAGGCGCTTCTGGGTCAGGTGGTGAACCGGGTCGTCACGGCGGTGAAGGCGGCGAGCTGACCACTTTGGGTCCCGCGCGACCCGTGGCGCTATAGCCGCCCCAGGAGGACGGACAGCCAAAGAACCGCCGTGCCAACGCGGCGCTGGCGGTAGAGCCGCAGACGCGAGAACCGCCACAGCCGCAGCGGTAACGGCGCGTGGCGCATCGCCTTGAACCGGCGCAACAGCGCGCGGTTGCGCGGCGTGAAACGGTGCGCACTGCGCGACAAGGCCGCGACGTTAAGATCCATCCAGTGGCGATAGGTCCCCCGGACCATCATGCTCAGCCGGCTGGCCTGCGCCTTGGGCGAGGTGTTGGCGCCCATGGCGTTGTGATCGTGCTGGCGGTAGTAAATCAGAGGTGTCTCGTGATGCAGGACGCGCCCGCCCGCTCCGGTCACGATCTGGTAGCTCCACCAGTCATGCATGACGATCGGCCCGGCCTCCTCGGCCGCGGCGCAAAGCAGCCGCGCCCCGGTGGGATTGAGCAGCGAGGTGTTGCCCGACGCGATGTTCTGCACCAGTGCGTTGCGAAACCCCGGCGGGCGGGGCCGCGCCATCGACACCCGAAGCGGCGCGAGGGTCTCGTCGGTGATCATCTGCCGGGCGCAGAACAGCGCGGGTATCTCGGGATCGATGTCGGCCAGCACGGAAAGCCCGGCGGACAGGCGGTCGGGCATCCACACATCGTCCTGATCGCTGAAGGCAAGATAGCTTGGCCCGGGCACGACACGGGACATGCGCATCAGCAGGCTCAAGAAATTGGCCGCCGCGCCCTGTTGCGGGCCGTCCAGCACGGTCACCGCGTGGCCCTTGTCCGCAAAGGCTTGCAGGACGGCGCGGCTGTTGTCCTCGTCGCCGTCGACCGAGGCGATGAGGTGCCAGTTGCGATGCGTCTGGTCGGCGAAGCTTTGCAGTTGCGCAGGCAGATAGCGCGCCCCGTTGTGGACCGCGAGCAAAATGGTGACGTGGGGGATCCCGCGCTCGGTCATGGGTGGCCAGGGCTGGCCGGGGCCGCGCGGCGGGCCGCGATGCGGAAACGGGAGGCGCGGATCAAGTGTCGGTTCCTTGCGCGACGGCCATCTGTGGCGAATTGCGCCCCGCGTAGCAGGCGCAGGGCCCGGTGCACAAGCGCTCGAAGCACAAATTCGGGATCCGGACGGCTGTTTTTCGCGCCCGAATAGGCTCAGTCGTGCGGGGTCTGGCGCAGCGCAACCGTGGCGGCAAGATCGACCTCGGCCCCCGGCCCGTCGCGCAGCACCACGCCGAAGAGATCGCGCGCCTGCCTTGCGGAGAAACGGCCAAGCCGCACATCTTCTGCGACGCGGGCCGGATCGCGGGCGAAGGCCGGACCATAGCCGCCGCCGCCGGGCGTTTTCACCCGGACCCGGTCGCCGGGGCCAAGGGGAATGTCCTGCGCTTTGGACAGGTGTTCGGGCGTCATCGGCTGGCCCGATTGCCAGACGGTCACTTCGCCCGGCGCGCCGTCTTCGCCATCGAGCGCGCCTTGCGGGCCGAACCGCCCGTGATCCATCACGAAGCTCGCCTTGGCCTGCCCGCGCCGGATCTCGATTTCGTAATCGAGACCGAACCCGCCCCGATGCTCGCCCGCCCCGGCCGACCCTTCGCGCAGGGCATAGCGATGGTATAGCACCGGGAAGGCCTGTTCCATGATCTCCACCGGTGGCGCCTTGGAAATGCCGATGGTCGAACAGCCGTTGCTGAGCCCGTCGCCCCCCGCCCAGCCGCCATAGCCGCCGCCAGAGAGCTGATACATCACGTAATCGCGCCCGCGCGCCGGGTCGTGCCCGCCCAGCGCGAAATTCCCCGACGTGCCGGCGGGCGCGGCGGTCACCCGGTCAGGCAAGGCGGGCACCAGCGCGGCAAAGACCGCCTCGGCGATGCGTTGGCTGACCTCCGCCGCGCAGCCCGAGACGGGGCGCGGGTACTGCGCGTCGAGGAACGTGCCCTCGATCCCGGTGACCTCCAGCGGCTCGAACGCGCCCGCGCTGATCGGCACATCGGGAAAGATATGGCGCATGGCAAGATAAACCGAGCTGAGCGTCGTGGCGCGCACCGAGTTCATCGGCCCGAGACAGGGCGGCGCGGAGCCGGTGAAATCAAAGCAAAGATCGTCGCCCGTGCGGCGCACGGTCAGGCGAATGGCCAGCGGCTCGTTCACCACGCCATCGCTGTCGATCCAGGCCACGGCGCTGTGATCGCCCTCGGGGATGGCGCGGATATGCTGGCGCATCTGCGTCGCGGCGCGGGCGCGCAGCTCGGCGATGGCCGCGGTCACCGTGGCGTCGCCATAGCGGTCCATGAGGGCGTTCAGGCGGTCTGCACCCAGATCGAGGGCGGCGGCCTGCGCACGCACATCCCCGATCCGCTGGTCGGCGACGCGGATGTTGGAACAGATGATGGCATAAATTTCGGCATCCATCTCTCCGCGCTTGAACAGTTTCACCGGCGGCAGGCGCAACCCTTCCTGTTCGACCGCGGTGGCCGAGGCGGAAAAGCCCCCCGGCACCGCCCCGCCGGTATCCGGCCAATGGCCGGTATTCGATAGCCAGCAATAAAGCGTGCCCGCGCGATAGAACGGCCGGGCAAAGCGCACGTCCATCAGATGCGTACCGCCAAGATAGGGGTCGTTGACGATATAGATGTCGCCCGGCTCCGGCGGGGCGGTCAGGCCGCGCGCGATCCTGTCGATCAGGATGCGGGTCGATTCCTGCATCGTGCCCACGAAAACCGGCAGACCGCCCGCGCCCTGCGCAATAAGTGCGCCGTCGGCGGCAGCGTAGATCCCATCAGAGCGGTCATTCGCCTCGGCGATGACCGGCGAGAAGGCGGCGCGCGAAAAGGCGAGGTCCATCTCGTCGCAGACCTGCTGCAGCCCGGCCTGGATGACCGACAGGGTGATCGGATCAAGCGTCACGGGCGCGCGCCCCCGATGGTCAGGATCAGGTTGCCATGCGCGTCGCCCCGGGCGCTGTCGCCCGGCTCTATCAGAATGGTGGTGTCCATTTGCTCGACGATGGCGGGACCCTGCAGATGCGCGTCAAGCGGCAGGTGATCGCGCCAGTAGACAGGCGTTTCAATCCAGCCTTGCGCGAAATGCACGCGGCGCGTGCCGGTCTGGGCCGCGGCCAAGGTGGGCTTGCGCCCCGCGGGGTCGATCAAGGTCGAGAGATCAAGCGCCGGGCGTACCCCGACCACCGAGGTGTTGACGTTGACTACCTGTGCTCGGATGTCGCTCAGCCGCACGCGGAACCGGTCGAAATAGGCCGCCTCGAAGCGCGCGCGCAGGTCGGGCGCGTCGATCTCGGGGCTCTCCAGGGGTACCCGCAGCAGGTGGGTCTGCCCGGTGAATTGCATATCGACGGAATGGATGTGGCGCCGCGCGCGGATCTCGACCCCTTCCCCGGCGATCAGCGCCTCGCCCTCGGCCACATGATCCGCGCAGATCCCGGCGATCCTGCCCGGCGGCAGCGCATCGACGGGGGTGTTGATCGTCTGCACGAAATCGTGCCGCAGGTCGGCCACCACACAGCCGATCGCATTGGTGATGCCCGGGCGCGCGGGCACGAGGACACGCGGCACGCCCAGCTCGCGCGCAAGCGCGGCGGCATGCAGCGGTCCCGCCCCGCCGAATGCGAAGAGCGCGAAATCGCGCGGGTCCGCCCCGAGCGAGAGTGACACCATGCGGATCGCCCCCGCCATATGGGTGTTGGCCATGCGGATGACGGCCTGCGCGGCCTCGGTCACGTCCAGACCAAGCGGCGCGGCAAAGCGCCGGGCGACCTCGGCCGGGGCGATGACCTCGGTGCTGGGCAGCTTGGCCGGATCGAGCCGGCCGAGGATCAGGTTGGCGTCCGAGATCGTGGGCTCTTTCCCGCCCCGTCCATAGCAGATCGGCCCCGGGTCGGCGCCCGCGCTGTGCGGGCCGACCTGCAACAGCCCCGCCGCCGTGACCCGCGCGATGGATCCGCCCCCGGCGCCCACGGTGCGCACATCGACCATGGGCACGTGAATGGGCATCGCGTATTCAATCTCGATCTCCGAGGAGACCGCCGGTTCAGCGCCCCGGATCAGCGCCACGTCGGTCGAGGTGCCGCCCATGTCGTAGGTAATGAGGTTCTCGATGCCCGCGACCCGACCGGTATAGGCCGCCGCCATCACACCGGTCGCGGGGCCCGACATCACCGTTTTCGCCGCCTCGCGGGCCGCCTGCCGCGCCGAGACCATGCCGCCATTGCCGGTCATCACCAGCACGTCGCGCCGATAGCCGCCCGCGCTCAGTTCCGCGCGCAGCCGCGTGAGATACCGGTCAAGGATCGGCTGCACGGCCGCGTTGACCGCCGCCGTCACGCCGCGCTCGAACTCGCGGGATTCCTGCAGGATGGCGTGGCCCAGCGTGACATGGTCGTTGGGCCAGAGCGGCGCAAGGATTTCGCCCGCGCGGATTTCGTGCGCGGGATTGGCATAGGCATGCAGGAAATGCACCACCACCGCCTCGCATCCCCGATCAAGCAGGGTACGGGCGGCGGCGTGCAGGGCTGCCTCGTCAAGCGGGATCACGACCTCGCCCGCCGCGTCCATCCGTTCGGGAATCTCCAGCCGCAGATCGCGCGGGATCACCGGGGTGAACTGCCCGGTCATCCCGTAGGCCTGGGGCCGGGTACGGCGGCCCAGTTCCAGCACGTCGCGAAAACCGGCGGTGGTGATAAGGCCGGTGCGGCTCAGCTTGCGTTCAAGAACCGCGTTGGTCGTGGTTGTGGTGCCATGCACGATCAGGTCCAGCGCGGCGAGGTCGCCGCCCGCGGCACCGAGCGCCGCCATCACCCCGAAGGCCTGATTGCCGGGCGTGGTCGCCACCTTGGCCAGCCGGACCGCCCCCGTGGCCCGGTCGAGCTGCACCAGATCGGTAAAGGTGCCGCCCACGTCGATGCCGGCGACGATGCCGCTGCGGTCTTGCGCCATGGCTGTCCCGGCCTTTCCTGTCCGTCGCGGGCCAGCTTGCCGCGCGGGCGGGAAATGTCAATCGGCGGCGCCCCGCAGGCGGCGCGGTGCACGATCCGCGCACTCGCGTAAATTGGGTTAATTTTTCGTTAACTCGTGCTAAAGGGCAATTGGGCCGCGCGGCAACAGCGCGCCCGGAACACGAGGGAACACCGTAATGATTCAAGAATTCAAGACCTTCATCGCCAAGGGCAATGTCATGGACATGGCCGTCGGTATCATAATCGGCGCGGCCTTCACCGCGATCGTGACCTCGCTGGTGGGTGACCTGATCAACCCGATCATCGGGCTCTTCACCGGCGGCATCGATTTCACCAACAACTATGCCGTGCTGTCGGGCGACGTGCCCGAGGGCGCCTCGCTCGACGCCGCGCGCGAGGCGGGCGCGGCGGTCTTCGCCTATGGCGCCTTCCTGATGGCGGTGATCAATTTCCTGATCATCGCCTTCGTCGTCTTCCTGCTGGTCAAGATGGTCAACCGCGTCAAGGACGCCGCCACCGCCGAAGAAGAGGCCGCACCCGAAGAAGAAGCCGGCCCGAGCGAGATCGACGTGCTCATGGAAATCCGCGACGCGCTGAAGAAATAGCGCGGGCCCCTCTTCATCTGGCTATTAATACCTCGGGGAGTTTGAGGGGTGGAACCCCTCATTCCCCGACTCACCTGTGTGGCGCAGCCACGCCTTCGGATCAGCCCTTCACGACCTTCTGCGGCGAGATCACGTCGAGCCCCAGCGCCTTGCCCACCGCGTAATAGGTCAGCTGGCCGGCATGCACGTTAAGCCCGTTAAGAAGATGCGGATCGTCGGCACAGGCCTGTTTCCAGCCCTTGTCGGCCAGCGCCAGCATGAAGGGCATGGTCGCGTTGCCCAGCGCCAGCGTGGAGGTGCGCGCCACGGCGCCGGGCATGTTGGCGACGCAGTAATGCATGATCCCGTCGACCTCGTAGATCGGATCGGCATGGGTCGTCGCCTTGGAGGTCTCGAAACAGCCGCCCTGGTCGATGGCCACGTCGACAAGCGCCGCGCCGGGCTTCATGTCAGCGAACTGCGCACGCTTCACAAGCTTGGGGGCCTCGGCCCCGGGTATAAGGACCGCACCGATCACCATGTCGGCCTGGCCCAGATGCTCGGCCAGAAGGCCCTGGGACGAATACCCGGTGTTGAACGTGTCACCGAAGACGTCATCGAGATAGCGCAGCCGCGGCAGAGAGCGGTCGAGCACGGTTACATCCGCGCCCATCCCCGCCGCGATCCGTGCGGCATGCGTGCCCACGACACCGCCGCCAATGACCAGCACCTTCGCGGGACCAACGCCCGGCACGCCGCCCATCAGCACGCCGCGCCCGCCATTGGCCTTTTGCAGGGTATAGGCGCCCACTTGCGGCGCCAGGCGGCCCGCGACCTCGGACATCGGCGCCAGAAGCGGCAGGCCTCCGCGATCGTCTGTGACGGTCTCATAGGCAATGGCGGTACAGCCGCTTTCCAGAAGGTCCTTCGTCTGCTCCGGGTCGGGTGCCAGATGCAGGTAGGTAAAGAGAAGCTGCCCCTCACGCAGCATCTTGCGCTCGACCGCCTGGGGCTCTTTCACCTTCACGATCATATCGGCGGTGGCAAACACCTCTTCGGCGGTGTCCAGGATGCGCGCGCCGGCGGCGGTATAATCGGCGTCCTCGAACCCCGCGCCCTTGCCCGCACCGGCCTGGATCAGCACCTCATGGCCATGGGCCACGGCCTCGCCGGCGGCGTTCGGGGTGATCCCGACGCGGAACTCCTGCGGTTTGATTTCTGTGGGGCATCCGATTTTCATGGTCTCTTCCTCCTTGGGACTTGGGTACAAAATGCACCGGCAGGCTTGCAAACGGGTTGATATTTTTGCCACCTTCGATTGATACTTTCGAAGGATCTACGATTAAGCGGCTTTTCCGCGAAAGGTATTTGCGAAAATGAGTCTCGACACGATGGATCGCCGTCTTCTGGCCGTTCTGCAAAAGAGCGGCCGGATCTCGAATGCCGAACTCGCCGAGGCGGTGAATCTGTCGGCCTCGGCCTGTCATCGCCGTGTGCAACGGCTCGAGGCGGAGGGTTACATCAGGGGCTACGTCGCCCTGCTTGATCCGCGCCGCATGGGTCTGCCGACCATCGTTTTCGTCGAACTGACGCTCAGCACCCAGTCCGAAGAGATCCTGGACGCCTTCGAGACCGCTGTGAAACGCATCCCCGACGTGCTGGAATGCCACCTGATGGCGGGCACCGCGGATTACATACTCAAGCTGGCCGTCGAGGATACCGAGGATTTCGCACGCATCCATCGCCAGTACCTGACGCGGCTGCCGGGCGTCTCGACCATGCAATCAAGCTTTGCGCTGCGCACCGTGCGCCAGACCACCGCCCTGCCGGTCTGAGCCGGACACAGAAAAGCCCCGGCACGTCTGCCGGGGCTCCCCGCGGTGCGCCGGATAGTCCGTGAGTGGTGGCGCGACCGGATCCGCTTCTCTTGGTTGTTATAGTGCGCGGATCGTTGCCCGCTACATGGGAAAAACAAACGGACCTGTCCCGTAAGGAAAACCTGACTTTTGGGGCCGTCCCCGCGTGACGCTACGTTACGAATCGCCATAAAAAAACCCCGGCGTTACCGCCGGGGTCCTGTCTTTAGGAAAGCCGAAATTACCCTTCGGCTTCTGCCTCTTTCTTGACTTCCTCGCCGGTCTCCTGGTCGACGACTTTCATCGACAGGCGGACCTTGCCGCGGTCATCAAAGCCCAGCAGTTTGACCCAGACCTCCTGGCCTTCCTTGAGCACATCCGAGGGATGGTTCAGGCGGCGGTTCTCGATCTGGCTCACGTGCACAAGGCCGTCGCGCTTGCCGAAGAAGTTCACGAAGGCGCCGAAATCGACGATCTTGACGACGGTGCCCTTGTAGATCTTGCCCTCTTCCGGCTCGGCCACGATCGAGTGGATCATGTCATAGGCCTTCTGGATGGCGTCGCCGTTGGGCGAGGCGATCTTGATGATGCCCTCATCGTTGATGTCGACCTTGGCGCCCGAAACCTCGACGATCTCGCGGATCACCTTGCCGCCCGAGCCAATGACTTCACGGATCTTGTCGGTCGGGATCTGCATGGTTTCGATGCGCGGCGCGTGGATCGAGAATTCACCGGCGCTCGAAAGCGCCTTGTTCATCTCGCCCAGGATATGCATCCGGCCGTCCTTGGCCTGGGCCAGGGCGGTTTTCATGATCTCGGGCGTGATGCCCGCGACCTTGATGTCCATCTGCAGCGAGGTGATCCCGTTCTCGGTCCCCGCCACCTTGAAATCCATATCGCCAAGGTGGTCCTCGTCGCCCAGGATGTCGGTCAGGATGCCGTAGGATCCGTCGTCTTCAAGCACGAGACCCATGGCCACGCCCGCGACCGGCGCCTTGAGCGGCACGCCCGCATCCATCATCGACAGCGATCCGCCACAGACAGACGCCATGGAGCTGGATCCGTTCGATTCCGTGATCTCGGACACAACGCGGATGGTGTAGGGGAAATCGGTGGGGGCCGGCAGAACTGCCTGCAGCGCGCGCCACGCCAGCTTGCCGTGACCGATCTCACGCCGTCCCGGAGGGCCGACGCGCCCGGCTTCGCCGACCGAATAGGGCGGGAAGTTGTAGTGCAGCAGGAAGTTCGAGCGGAAATTGCCGTGCAGCGCGTCGATGATCTGTTCGTCATCGCCGGTGCCCAGCGTCGTGACCACAAGGCCCTGCGTCTCACCGCGGGTGAACAGCGCCGAACCATGCGTGCGCGGCAGGATGCCGGTTTCGGCCACGATCGGCCGGACTTGATCGAGCGCGCGACCGTCGATGCGGCGGCCGTTCTTGACCACGTCACCGCGCAGAACGCCGGATTCCAGCTTCTTGAGAGCCGAGCCGAGGTTGGGATCCTCAAGCTGCTCTTCCGAGAGAGCTGCCTTGATCTCTTCCTTCACCGCGGCCACGGCGCTGGTGCGCTCCTGCTTGTCGGTGATGGCGTAGGCGTCGCGCATCTTCTGCTCGCCGGCGGCCTTCACGGCCTCGTAAAGGTCGGAATAATCCGGCGGCTGGAAGTCGAACGGCTCTTTCGCCGATTCTTCGGCCAGATCGATGATCAGGTCGATCACCGGCTGGATCTGCTCGTGCGCGAAGGTAACCGCGCCCAGCATCTCCTCTTCAGTCAACTCGTAGGCCTCGGATTCGACCATCATCACGGCATTCTTCGTGCCCGCGACAACCAGGTCGAGCCGCTGCTCGGGGTTGTTGCGCAGGTCGTGCATGTCCTCGACATCGGGGTTCAGCACGTATTCGCCGTCGCTATAGCCCACGCGGCAGCCCGCGATCGGGCCCATGAAGGGCGCGCCCGAAATCGTCAGCGCCGCCGATGCCGCGATCATCGCGACCATGTCGGGGTCATTGACGAGGTCATGGCTCAGCACGGTGCACATCACCAGCACTTCGTTCTTGAAGCCCGGCACGAACAGCGGGCGGATCGGACGGTCGATCAGACGCGCGGTCAGCGTCTCTTTCTCGGTCGGACGCGCCTCGCGCTTGAAGAAGCCGCCGGGCACCTTGCCCGCGGCATAGTATTTTTCCTGGTAGTGGACCGTGAGCGGGAAGAAGTCCTGTCCCTCACGCGGTTGCTTGGCGAACGTCACGTTCGCCATGACGGTGGTTTCGCCCAGCGTGGCGATGACAGACCCGTCTGCCTGACGGGCAACCTTGCCCGTTTCCAGTGTCAGCGTTTCCTCGCCCCACTGGATGGATTTTTTCACTTCGTTGAACATGTATCTATCGGTGTCCTGGCTGGAGGCACTCCCGGGCGTATCCCGGGTCCTCCGTTTCATTGGCGGCCCCATTGCCGCCGACCCCTGTCTACCATGCCATGCGCCGGGGTCTAAGGCGTCACGTTTCAGATGGGATTGCCGTTACAGGAAAGCGGGCGATTTTGAAACCCTGAAAATCCCGGGGCGCGCGGGCATGCCGCGCCGCCCGGCGCCGCGGCCTTCTCAGCGCGCGGCGAAGACCGCATCGTATTCGCCATCCGCCACGCGGCCCGTCGCCCCCAGCTTGTGCGCCAGACGGATGAAGCGGATGTTGTCGCGCCGGGTGATCGCATGGGCGGGCAGGTGATGCACCGCGTTGACATCGCGCAGGGCGGCCCGCAGGACGCGCTCGCCCAGATGGACCCCTTGCCAGCCGCGCAGGACCGACACCGCGATCTCGCTGCCCGGTTCGTGGGCATCGCCGAAATCGCCGATCTCGGCCAGGGCCAAGAGACGTCCGAAAAACGTGATCCCGAGAAAGCGCGCGCGGGTCCAGTCGAGCGTGCAATAGCGGTCCGCGATGGCCTGGGCGGTCATGATGCCGTGAAAGCGCGCCGTTCGATCCGTGACCGAAAGGGCGGTATAATGCGCGATGATGCGCCCGGTGTCATCTGGCCCAAGCGCGACCTGCCGGCTCAGCCGGGCCACAAGACGCCGCAGCGGACGGCGCAGGATTTCGGGCAAGGCAAGGCCATGTCCCTGCGTCGGCGCGCCGGACGCGGGATGGCCAACAGCCTGCATCGGTGCGAATAGGGTTTTCAGTTGCCTGAGAAAGGACTGCATCGCTTGCTCCGCTTGCCTGTCCTCCCTTGCCATCCAAGGTAAGACTTTGCACGCGTGAAACAATCACTGGCTGCGCAAGTGAGCTATGCACTCTGCGCGCAGCTTTTCTCGGGGTGCGGCGATGGACAAGTGCCAAGAAGAACGGCGCCTGCCCGGAAGGGCAGACGCCGTGCAAAACGTTTATCTGGCGCGGCTTAGCGGCGGATGCCGAGGCGCTTGATCAGGTCGAGGTAGCGGGCCTCGTCCTTGGCTTTGAGGTAATCCAGCAGCTTGCGGCGCTGGGCGACCATCTTGAGAAGGCCACGGCGGCCGTGGTTGTCCTTCTTGTGGGTCTTGAAATGCTCGGTCAGTGTCGAGATGCGTGAGGTGAGGATGGCGACCTGAACCTCGGGCGAACCGGTGTCGCCTTCCTTGGTCGCGAAGTCCTTCATCACGCGGGCTTTTTCTTCAACAGTAATCGACATCGGGGTCTCCTTTCGGGTCAAGGGTGAAGGGCGCAAGCCGGGATGTCGTCCAGCAAGGTCCTGTGGGAGACGCCGCGGTTCGTCTGCGGCGGTTGCGGGCGTATAGGAGATTCGGCGCTGAAAGGGAAGCGGCAATAGATTGCCGTCTCACGGGGGCGCGTCAGGCGGCCCCGTCAAGCAGACTGATGCGGCACCAGAGCGATATGGTCAAGGCTCAGGCCTCCGGCGCTGTGCACCTGGGCGATGGCCACCCCGTTGAGCAGCACGCGGTGCAGGGCCGTGTCCTCCTCGTCCTGTTCCACGCTCAGCTCCGGATCGGGGTCCTCGGTGTCGTCGAACAGCACCACAAGGCTGTCTTCCTCGGTCGAGAAATCGACCACTTCGGCCTGATGCGCCTGCGAAAGCCAATCGCCCAGCACGACCTGATCCGCGCCCGCCCCACCGGTGACGATGTCACCGCCGCCCGCGACAAGAACATCGTCGCCGGGACCGCCATTGAGGTAATCCGTCGCCTGAACCGCGTCAGCACCGGCTTCGCGCCCGGTCAGCATGTCGTTGCCGTACCCGCCGAAAAGCGTGTCCGCGCCTGCCCCGCCATCAAGGCTGTCATTGCCCAGATAGCCGTGCAGCGCGTCGTTCCCGTCGCCGCCCTCAAGCGTGTCGTCGCCCTGTCCCGCCGACAGGCTGTCGTCGCCCGCGCCGCCGTCCAGCGCGTCGTCACCGCCATGCCCGTAAAGGGAATCCGCGCCCTCGCCCCCGCTCAGCCTGTCCGCGCCAGCCTCGCCGTGCAGACTGTCGTCGCCATCGCCGCCCGACAGGTCATCCGCGCCGCCACCGCCGCGCAGCGCGTCGGATCCACCCGCGCCGTCGATCGTGTCGTCACCGTCATAGCCGTTGAGAAAATCGTTGATCGCGGTCCCGGTCATGGTGTCGGCGGTCACTGTGCCGGTTTGCACGGTCCAGTCGTCGCCCTCTGGATCGGTCTCGGGATCTGTCGCGGTCGCGATGTCCATGATCGACGCGCTGCCGGCCTGTGCCGGCTCTTGCGTATCCCGCGCGGTCTCTGCGGTGTCGTCCTCGGGTTCCTCGCGCACGGCACCCACGTCTTCAAGACCCCAAAGCGCCGCCGCGCCCACGGCCATCATGCCCATCATCCCTGCGAGAAGAAACATCCGCTTTCGTCCACACTACCCCGTCGAAAGGTGGTCACAGCTGGGCCATTCGGTCAAACAATAACCGGTCACATGGTTAATTGTTTCCAAATCCTACCACAGGCCGGACCCCGATGGGTTAACGCGCGGGGGGCAGTGTCAGGCGGTGCGCGGCCGCACCTCGTATCCCGGCTCTTCGGGTTCGTCATCCGTCATGAAAGGCGGAAAGCCCGGCGCGCGGATATCAAGCCCGGTGGCCTCTTCAAGCCGCCGGATGATGTTGGGCGACAGCTCGCGCGGGCCGAAGCGTGCGATGCCGTCCTCGATGATGCGCTGCATCAGCGGGTTCAGTTCCAGCGGCACGCCCGCGCGGTCGGCCACGTCCTGAAAGAGACCGATATCCTTTTTCACCAGATCGAGCGTGAACGAGATATCCCGGCTGCCGTTCAGGATGACCTGGCTTTCCGTCTCGTGCACGAACGACGTGCCGGAACTGATCGCGATGGCCTCATAGGCGGTGGCAAGATCCATGCCCGCACCCGCCGCCGTCACCAGCGCCTCGCAACAGCTCAGCAGGTTGGCGGTGGCGAGGTAATTGGTGATCACCTTGAGCACCGAGGCGCTGCCCAGATCGCCGGTGTGCAACACCCGGCGCCCCATGACCGTCAGCACCGGCAGGATTCGTTCGAACGTGGCGCGATCACAGCCCGCGAAGATGGCGATATTGCCCGTGTCGGCCCGGTGACAGCCGCCCGAGACCGGACAATCCACCGCCGCGCCGCCCATCTCGATCACCTTTTCGCCAAGCCGTTTGACCTCGGCGGCGTCGGTCGTGGACATCTCCAACCATGTCTTGCCGTCGCGCACCGCCGGCAGCATTTCGTCCATCACGGCCGAGGATGCGGCCGGGTTTGGCAGACAGGTGATGACGATATCGCAGGCCTGCATCATCGCCAGCGGGCTTCCCCCCGCAGTCGCGCCACGCGCCACAAACCCTTCGACCAGGGCCGGGTCTAGGTCATGCACCTGCAGATCCACCCCGTTGCGCAAGAGCGACCCCGACAGCTTGCCGCCGACATTGCCCAGACCGATAAACCCGACTTTCATGGCGTTCTCCCGCGCTTGTCCGTCCGGCCATCCTTGGCCCACGGGCGCACCAGGTCTGGTCCGGAAACGACCCAATCGCAGAGAGAGGGGCGCGTTTGCGACCTCAGCCGTGGCGCAGCGTGTCGCCGTGCGAAATCCGCGGCTCCAGCACGATGCGCTTGGGCGCACCGCCCTTCTGCGCGCGCTCCACGATCATCTCGGCAGCCAGCCGCCCGATCTCGTGGCGGCACGAATCCATCGAGGCCAGCTCGCGCGGCAGACCGCGCAGAAGGTTCACTCCGTTGAACCCGGCCAGCCCCATCGTGCCAGGGATGTCGATGCCCTGCTCCAGCAGGTACAGCAGGCCGCCCGCGCCGATCAGGTCATTGGAATAATAGATGAAATCCAGATCCGGCGTGCGCGCCAGCACATCGCGCGTCATCTCGCGCCCCTTGGCCAGCGCCGAGCCGCCCGAATAGAACTCGCTGTCGGCCACCTCGACGCCCGCCTTGGCCAGCGCCTCGGTGAAGCCCTCGAACCGTTTGCGCGCCCGGTGATCGAGCAGCATCTTGGTGCCCAGGAACGCGATCTTGCGATAGCCCGCCTGCACGATCGCCTGCGCCATCTGCTGTCCGGCGCGCCGGTGCGAGATGCCCACGACGGAATCAACCGGCGTGCCGTCGACATCCATGATCTCGACCACCGGGATCCCCGCGCCGCGCAGCATGGCGCGGGCCGCGTCCGAATGCTCCAGCCCCGCGAGGATCACGCCCGAGGGCCGCCACGACAGCATCTCGTAAAGCACCTTTTCCTCTTTTTCCGGCAGGTATCCGGTCACGCCCACCACCGGCTGCAGCCCGGTTTCCTCCAGCACCTCGGTGATGCCGGTCATGACCTCGGGGAAGACCATGTTGGACATCGACGGGATGATGACGGCGACGAGATTGACCCGCTGGCTGGCCAGGGCGCCCGCGATCTTGTTTGGCACGTAGCCCAGCGCGCGCGCCGCCTCCAGCACGCGCTTGCGGGTGGCGTCCGACACGTCGCCGCGATTGCGCAGCACGCGGCTGACCGTCATCTCCGACACGCCCGAGGCCTCGGACACGTCGCGCAGCGTCAGCGGGCGATTCTCCTGTCTGGTCACGAAGCGGCCTGTCTGGTTGGTCGGAACCCATCCCTGTTACCGCAAACACGACAAGCCGCGCAAGCGTCTCGCGCGGCGGGCGCGCCGGATCCGCCTGTTGCCGGTCGCGCCTTGGTTGTGGTAGGCTTCCTTATATTTGAGAGAGTTGTTGCCATGATCCGTTTCATCCTTGCCGCGCTTGTCGCGGCACTGCTTCTTCCCGTGCCCCAGGCCCTCGCGCAGGATCCGCTCGCCCCCATTCCCGCGGGCCGGTGCATGCTTGTCGTGTCCTCGCAGCCGTCGCTGGCGCATACGCGCAACTATATCCTGACCGAGGCGGTCAGCCGGAAATTCATGCAGGTCTTCCCATCCTCAAATGGGTGGTACGCGATCGCGGTGGGCTCGCTGCGGCCCGAGGAACGCGACGGCATCCTGAGCGCCTGGAAGGCGTCGGGTCGCATCCCCGGGGATTCCTTTTGCACCACCGGCGCGTCGTTCCGCGCGCCCATCGACTGGCGCAAGCTCCTGCCGCGCGACCAGATCCTGAACGAAGAGGGGTACTATGAGCACCTCGAACCCGATGGCACGCTGATCGAGGCTTCGATCGACGGCAGCTTCCGCCGCATCACCCATCCCGATGGCGAGGTCGAGGTGTCGATGATCTCGATGCTGCAGGTGCAGGGCGACGCGCTGCCGCCGCTCGGGCAGGCGCATAGCGACTGGGCCAACGCCCTGACCGAGACGGTCGACGAGCTGAGCGAGCGCATCCTGCTGCCGCACGAACACGAGACACTGCAGACCGCCGCCACCGGCGACTTCTTCGACAGCACGCTTTTCAAACTGCGCGTGCTGCGCAAAATCATGGAGGGCCCGTGATGATCCGCCTTGCCGTCATCCTCTGCCTTGCCCTAGCCGGCGCCGTCGCCGCGCAGGACGGCGCGCAGGACGGCGCGCGCGACATCAACGCCGCGATCCTCGCCGCCGAAGAAGAAGCCCGCGAGGACGCGACGCCGAAGCTTCCCGCGCAGCCCGACATCGCGGGCAACCTGGCCAGCCTGACCGCCTTCTACGAGACGGCGACCGAGGCGCAGAAAGCGGCCTTTCTCGATACCTACACAAAGCTCTTCACCGAGGCCTACGCCAACGCGCTTCGGGCGCAGTTCACCTATCGCAAGCAGGGCTTCGAGCACCGCTCAGAGGTCTTCGCGTGGCAACTCACCTCCTCGCGGATCATCTTTTGGACGGTGATCGGCCTTGTCATCGCGGGCCTCGTCTTTTCCTGGATGCAGTTCCGGCTGGGCCTGGAACAGGCGCGCGCGACGGGGCAACCACTGGACATGAACACCGACCTCTCGGGAAGCGAGAAGGGCGTGTCGATCTCATCGAATGTCGTCGGGCTGGTGATCCTCGTGCTGTCGATGGGATTCTTCTATCTCTATCTCGTCTATATCTATCCGATCTCCGAGACATTCTGAGGCGTGACATGCGCGACCGGGACGGCTATCACCGCCCCACGCGGCCCCGTGGCTCAACTGGATAGAGCAGCCCCCTCCTAAGGGGCAGGTTGCAGGTTCGAATCCTGCCGGGGTCGCCAGCCTGAAAATCATGCCGACCGGGCAGGGCATCACACATGCGCGGTCGGATTGGGTATGCGCCGGCGGAGGGGGCCGGCGCATCCTTCAGGGCCCGATGGGGAACGCGGTGACGTCCCCCATGGCCCTCGCCACCCCGTCACCACTCACCCGCGACGGAACACACGCCTCGCCCCCAAAAGACTGCCGGCAACGGTCCGCAACAGCAGCGAGGACGCCGGCCGCGGCACAAAAAGACAGGACAGCTCCTTGCAGGCGGCGCCCGGCAGGTCGGGATAGGCGATTTTCAGTTCGTGCACCATCACATCGCCCAGCGTCTTGTAGGTCGAGCAAAGCCGCTCGCGGAACGCCTCGGACGTGACGGAATAGGCGAGAAAGGCGTCATAGGCCTCGAGGTTGTCGGGCATCTTGTGGCCGTCGGCGAGATCGAAGAAGAAATCGAGGAAAAACGGCAGGCGCTCGACCTGCTTCAAATCGACGATCCCCGCGATCAGGAGATCGCGATAGGCCGCGCCCAGGTGGTCGCAGACCGCGATCATCAGGGCGTCGAGGCTGGGGTAATAGTAACGCACAAGCTGGCGCGATAGGCCGGCCTTTGCCGCAACGGCCTCGAACGAGAGCGCGTTCAGCCCGTCCGAGATGAGCAACTTGGTCGTGGCGCTCAGGATCGCGGCTTTCTTGTCGGAGGATGTGTCGGGTCCTGTAATCAACATACGCTCGGGTTCGAAACGTCCGGTCCGGCCACGCGGGTTGCACGTCCAGGGCGACTGGGCCGTGAAAAGTATGTTTTCGATCTTCCCCGTCTGTAAAGCCTTCTGTGACCGGACGGCCCGACAGGGACCATTCTGCCACGGGGGTCGAGAGCCCGCTTCAACCTTGGGGGAAGCAGGCCCAGCGACGCTGTCCGGCGGATGCGAACGTCATCGACACAACGAGGCTGGCCCGCCTTGCAGAACGGATCCTTGCCCGGTCCGGATCCCGCGGGACGGCTGTGAACAGCAACGACACAGGTTTGCAAGCAACGGAAACACGGCATTGCGCAGCGCAACGGGGCGACTGTGCCATCGATTGACTTGTCGGAAGTTGGTGGAGCCTAGGGGGATCGAACCCCTGACCTCTTGCATGCCATGCAAGCGCTCTCCCAGCTGAGCTAAGGCCCCGTGCCACGGGCCCCGCCGGGCCCATCGTGCGCCGCTATCTACGGAAAGCGGCAGGCGGGATCAAGGGAAAAATCCCGCCCGTTTCCGACCCTCGCGGATCAGTTGTCGTCGTCGTCCTTGGCCACGTCCGCGATCTCGTCGAGCGACACGTTGTCCTCGTCGTCATCGTCCAGAACATCGTCGTCCAGGTCGACATCGACATCCACGTCATCATCGTCGGCCACGGTGTCCGTCTCGGCATCCTTGGCCTTCATCTTCTTGGTCTCGGCATCCTCGGCATCGGCGGTGATGGAGCGGCTCTTGCCGGTGTTCAGCTCGACCACCTCGCCGGTATAGGGGCTGACGATCGGGTTCTTGTTCAGGTCGTAGAAGCGTTTCCCGGTGGTCGGGCACAAGCGCTTAACGCCCCATTCTTCCTTGGGCATGATGGTTCCCTCTGGCATCTGACATGTCTTGCGGACGATCCGCGCCACCTGCCATAAGTCGGGTAAGCTGTCAAAGCCTTTAGCGACGGGCGGCGAAGATCACGGAGTGCGACGTCATATGGGCCATCACCTTCTGCCCGGCAACCCCCCTGTGCCGGTCGAGTTGCGCCGCTCGGGCCGGGCCAGGCAAATTTCGCTGCGCGTCTCGGGAGTGGACGGCAAGGTCACGCTGACTCTGCCGCGCGGCGTGGCCGAGCGCGAGGCGCTGGCTTTCGCGCAATCCAAGGCCGGCTGGCTGCGCAGCCAGCTTGCGCGCCAGCCCGAAACCGTCGTCGTAGGGCTGGGCGCCCGGATCCCCGTCGCGGGCGAGACGGTCACGCTGCAGCCCGGCGCGGGGCGGCGCGTGCGGCTGGAGGACGGCTTGCTCTACGTGCCGGGCGAGGCCGCGACGGCGGCGCGGCGTGTGCAGGCCTGGCTCAAGGCGACGGCGCGTGACCGGCTGGCAAAGGCATCGGACCGTTACGCCGCCGCGCTGGGCCGGCCCTATTCGCGGATCACGCTGCGCGACACCCGCTCGCGCTGGGGGTCCTGTACGCAGGACGGCGGGCTGATGTATTCTTGGCGGCTGGTGATGGCGCCGCCCGAGGTGCTCGATTACGTGGCCGCGCACGAGGTGGCGCATCTGGCCGAAATGAACCATTCCCGCGCCTTCTGGGACACCGTGGCGCGGCTCATGCCGGGCTATAACGCGCCCCGGGCATGGCTGCGCGCGCAGGGCGGCGCCCTGCATCGCTACCGTTTCAAAGATTGACGCGCCTGCCATCTGTGATCACAAATGGCACATGAACGTCCCGCCCCGCCCCGATCCCGTCACGCCCGCAGCCGCCGCCCCGGCAAGCTCGGCGCATGACCGCGTCTATCGCGGGCTGCGCGGCCGTATCATGCATGGCGAACTCAGCCCCGGTCAGCCACTGACCCTGCGCGGCATCGGCGCCGAATACGGCGTCTCGATGACGCCCGCGCGCGAGGCGGTGCGCCGCCTGTCGGCCGAGGGCGCGCTCAGCGTTTCAAGCTCGGGCCGGGTCACCGCGCCGGAGCTTGGCAGCGAACGGATCGAGGAACTGGCCGCGCTGCGCGCGCTGATCGAGGTGGAGCTGGCCAGCCGCGCCCTGCCGCGCGCGCACATCGCGCTGATCGACCGGCTGCACCTCATCAATGCCCGTGTCGCCGACCAGATCGCCCATCAGGATGCGGTCGGCTATATCCGGGCCAACCTGGAATTCCACCGCACGCTTTACCTGCGCGCGCAGGCGCCCGCGATGCTGGCCATGGCCGAAACCGTCTGGCTGCAACTCGGGCCCACGATGCGCGCGCTTTACGGCCGGCTCCGCCAGAAAGAGCCGCCACGCTATCACCGGCTCATCATCGCCGCCCTCAAGGCCGGCGACGAGCCGGGCCTGAGGCTCGCGGTGCGGTCGGACGTGACGCAAGGCCTCAAGATGCTGCTGGGCTAGGTCGACCCCATGCCCGAACAAGCGCAGATCGCCACGCTTCTGATCGCCCTTGGTCTTCTGTTCCTGGCCGGTCTTGCCGCTGACTGGATCGGGCGGCGCACCCGCCTGCCCCGGGTGACGCTGCTGCTGGCCTGCGGGCTGATCGTCGGGCGACCCGGCCTGAACCTCGTCCCGCCCGAGGCGCAGGCGCTTTATGATTTCCTGTCGGTCACGGCCCTTACGATGGTGGCGTTTCTCTTGGGCAGTTCTCTCACCCGCGACACGCTGGCGCGGCACGGGCGGGCGATCCTGCTCATCTCGCTATCCATGGTGGTGGTCTGCGCGCTGGTGGTCACCGGGGGCCTGTGGCTTCTGGGATTGCCGGTGCAGGCCGCACTTCTGCTGGGGGCCATCGCCACGGCGACCGATCCGGCCGCCACGCAGGACGCTATCCGCCAATCCGGCGCCGAGGGTCCCTTTGTCGACCGGCTGCGCGGCATCGTGGCCATCGACGACGCCTGGGGGCTGATCGCCTTTTCACTGGCGGCGGTCCTCGCGCTGGCGCTGACCGGCACGACCGGCACGAACCAGCTCGCCCGCGCGGCATGGGAAATCGGCGGCGCGCTGGCGCTAGGCCTGGCGATCGGCTGGCCCGCGGCGATCCTGACCGGTCGGGTGCAGGAAGGCGAGCCGCTTCTGGTCGAGGCGCTGGGGGTCACGTTCCTGACCGCCGGGATCGCCATCTGGGCCGGGGTGTCGTTCCTGCTGGCGGGCATGACGGCGGGCGCGGTGGTGGCCAATGTCGCGCGCCATCACGACCGCGCCTTCCACGAGATCGAGCATATCCAGTGGCCCTTCATGCTGCTCTTTTTCATTCTTGCCGGCGCGTCGCTGGAGCTTGATCAGCTGCGTCAGGCCGGGCTGATCGGCGCGGGCTATATCGCGGCCCGTCTGGCCGGGCGCGTACTGGGCGGCTGGTTCGGCGCCTCGCTGGCGCGCACCTCCCGCCGGGAACGCCGCTGGTACGGGGTGGCGCTCTTGCCGCAGGCGGGCGTCGCGGTGGGCATGGCGCTGGTCGCGGCGCGCGACTTTCCCGAGCTGGGCGGCCTGATCCTGACCGTGACCGTCGGCACCACCGTCGCGTTCGAGCTTATCGGCCCGGCCCTTACCCTGATCGCTTTGCGCCGCACCGCGCGCTGAGCCAAGGCATAGACCGCGACCGATTGTCGGCCGCCCTAGAAGCGGCCCGCGCCCGGCCTAATTGCCACGTTCATGACCGAGCGTGTCCTTACCCCGCTGCAGCGTTTCTGGCAGCTTTTCACCGGCATCTTCCACCCGCCGCCCGGACGCGGGCGGATCGCCGTCGCGCTTCTTTATGGCGTGGTCTGTCACCTGACCTTCGCCGCCGGCGTGATCGCCATGATCGTCGCCATGTTCTTCGGGATGAGCGAAAGCTTCGGCACCGTGCCGAAGCCTTGGGCATGGCTGGCCAATGCTGCGCTCATTGCGCAGTTTCCGCTGGCCCATTCGCTTTTACTGACGAAACGCGGCATGGCGGCTCTCAACAAGCTGGGGCCGGCCCGCTACGGCAAGACGCTGGCCACCACCAGCTTTGCCATCATCGCCTCGCTGCAGCTTCTGGCGCTCTTCACGCTCTGGACGCCGTCGGGCATCGTCTGGTGGCGGGCCGAGGGCGCTGTCTTCTGGATCATTTGCGCCGCCTATGCCGGCTCATGGCTCCTGCTGATCAAGGCGAGCTATGATGCGGGCGCAGAGCTTCAGTCCGGCGCGCTTGGGTGGATGTCGCTCATCCAGAAGATCAAACCGCGCTTCCCCGACATGCCCACGACCGGGCTTTTCCGCCATATCCGGCAGCCCATCTACGTGTCCTTCGCGCTCACGCTCTGGACGGTGCCGGTCTGGACCCCCGATCAGCTTTTCCTCGCGATAAGCTACACCGCTTATTGCGTGGCCGCGCCCCGGCTCAAGGAAAAGCGGTTCTCGGGCATGTTCGGAGAGCGGTTCAAACGGTATCGCGCGCAGGTGCCCTACATGATCCCGAAACCCGGCCAGAGGTGGCGCGAATGAGAGACCCCAACCGCAACAAGCAAGAGATCTACGACGATGTCGCCGCCCACTGGTGGTCCGACGATATCCGCTGGGTCCGGACGCTGAAAAATCTGGTGCCCGCGCGGCTGTCGTTCTTCGACCGACAGATCGACTGGGCCGGCAAATCGGTGCTCGATCTGGGCTGCGCCGGCGGCTTCATGGCCGAGGCCATCGCGGAGCGCGGCGCAGAGATGACCGGGATCGACCCCGCCGCGGGCGCCATCGACGCCGCCCGCGCCCACGCGCGAGAGGAGGGGCACGAGATCCGCTATGACACCGGCGTCGGAGAGGACCTGCCCTATCGCGATGCCGCGTTCGACACGGTGGTCTGCGTCGATGTCCTCGAACACGTGTCGGATCTCGATCAGGTCCTGCGCGAGGTGATGCGCGTGCTGAAGCCCGGCGGGCTTTTCCTTTTCGACACGATCAACCGCAACCCCATCGCGCGGCTAGCGACGATCACCGTGGCCGAGGACATCCTCGGGCTTCTGCCCAAAGGCACGCATGATCCGGCGATGTTCATCAAACCCGCTGAACTGTCCGAGGCGATGACCCGCGCCGGTCTCATCCCCGGGCCGATGACCGGTCTCGGGCCGCGTGGGATCAACCGGCGGCTCGATTTTACCTTCGGCACGCTGCCAATGAAGACCGTGATCTATATCGGACGCGCCGACAAACCGGGGGCGACATGACCGAAATCGCACTTCTGCTCACCGCGCTGCTTTTCGGCGGCATGGTGCTTTATGCCTTCGGCTTCGCCGCGTTTCTCTTCACCGCGCTGCCCGCCGACACCGCCGGGCCGCTTCTGCGCCGGGCATTTCCGCATTTCTACCTCTTCGTCTTCGGCTGCGCGGTGCTGGCCGGTGCGCTGACGCTCCCGCTCGATCCGGTTTCGGCGGCGGTAATGACGGCCATAGCACTCAGCACCGTTTTCGCGCGGCAGGTCCTGATGCCCGCGATCAACGCCGCCACCGATGCGGGCAACACCCGCCGGTTCAAGCGTTTGCACGGGCTGTCTGTGGGGATCACGCTGGCGCATATCGCCGGCGCAGGCTGGATCCTGCTGCGTCTGGCCGGTTAGGCCGCGAGGCCCTTGGCGCCCATCTGCAGGAATTTCTCGCGCCGGTCGCGGATCAGGTCCTCGGGGGTCTTGCCTTTCAGCTCGTCCAGCATCGCCTGGATCGCCTTCCCGACCGCCCCGATGGCCGCCTTTGGGTCGCGATGCGCCCCGCCCAGCGGCTCGGGGATAACCCGGTCGGCCACGCCCAGCTTGATGAGGTCCTGCGCCGTCAGGCGCAACGCCTCGGCGGCCTCTCGCATCTTCTCGGAATCCTTCCACAGGATCGACGCGCAGCCCTCGGGCGAAATCACCGAATAGACCGAATGCTCCAGCATCGCCACGCGGTTGGCCGAGGCAAAGGCCACCGCCCCGCCCGATCCGCCTTCGCCGATGATGACCGACACAAGCGGCACGCCCAGACGCAGGCACATCTCGGTCGAGCGCGCGATGGCCTCGGACTGGCCGCGCTCTTCGGCGCCCTTGCCGGGATAGGCGCCGGGCGTGTCGACCAGCGTAATGACCGGCAGGCCGAAACGGTGCGCCAGATCCATCAGGCGGATGGCTTTGCGATAACCCTCGGGCCGGGCCATGCCGAAATTGCGCTCGATCCGGCTTTTGGTGTCGTGCCCCTTTTCGTGGCCGATCACCATCACCGGCACATCGTTGAACCGCGCCAGCCCGCCCATCACGGCCTGGTCATCTGCGAAATTCCGATCTCCCGCCAGGGGCGTGTACTCGGTGAACAGCGTCTCAATGTAATGCTGGCAATGCGGCCGCTCGGGGTGGCGCGCCACCTGGCATTTGCGCCACGGCGTGAGGTTCTTGTAGAGATCGCGCAGCATGTCAGCGGCCTTGCGGTCCAGCCCGCCGGCCTCGGCCTCCACGTCCATGCCCTCGCCCGACCGCGCCATCGCGCGCAGTTCTTCGGCCTTGCCTTCGATCTCGGCCAGCGGCTTTTCAAAGTCGAGGTAATTGGTCATGCCCGGGCTCTCCTTTGGTCAAGGGCATATATGGAATGGCGCGGGGGGATCAACTGGCTTGTGCCGCAAGCCCCGCGCGCAGCGCCAGCTCGGGCGAACTCAGCACCGGCACGCCCAGATCCGCCAGCAGGGGCGCGGCCCCCGCCATCGACACCTGCGCCAGGATCACGCCCGCCGTCTCGGGATGCGCGGCGACGGCCTGCCGGATTTCCCCCGCGATCACGGCGGCAAAGGCGTCAAGCTCCCCGGCTTCGAACAGCGGCCAGTAGGGCACCAGCGGCAGCGGCAATACCTTTTGGGGCGTGCCCGCCGCCTCCAGCGCCCGGTCCAGAAGCGCCACGCTCGGCGCGGCGGCGCTTTCCAGACAAAAGGCCAGCATCACCGGGCCTTGAAGCGCGGCGGCGGCCTGCATCATGGGCCAGTCGACCCGGATCGCGCCCAGCATCTCGGCCATCGGGCCAAGGGTCGTGCAGGTGCAGATCACCGGCCCCGTGGCGCGCCCGATCGCCCCGGCAAGATCCGCCTCCAGCGTCGGATCGTCCTTCTGCGCCCGCGCAAGCCAGCCGGGCCGCACCACGTGGCGCAGCCCTGTCCCGGGCGCGATCCGGTCGCGCAGCGCGTCAAAAGTGGCGCGATGCACCTCGGCGGTATGCAGCAGGATCAGCGTCATGATCCGGGCAGTAGCACGGGAATAAGCGTCGCCACCAGCAGGATCGCCATCACCCGGTTGAAGATCCGCAGCCGCGCCTCGCTGCGCAAAAGCCGCCCCATCTGTTGGCCCAGCACGGTCCAGCTTGTGACCGACACGGTGGACACCAGCACATAGGTGCCGGCCACCCAGATCACCGCGCCCAGATCCCGGCTGGCGGCATAAAGCGTGATCGCCGACAGCGCCATGGACCAGGCCTTGGGATTGACCCACTGGAACGCCGCCGATTGCAGGAAGGTCAGCGGTCGGCCCTCGGTTCTGGCTTCTTTCGGGGGCGCGGCATTGGCGATCTTCCAGGCGAGGTACAGCAGATACGCGACGCTCAGGATCTTGAGGAGGATGTAGCTGACGGGCCAGAGATCGAAGAGCTGCATCACACCCACGCCGACCAGCAGAACCATGGTCGGAAAACCAAGCCCGATGCCCAGCATATGCGGCACCGTGCGGCGAAAGCCGAAATTCGCGCCCGACGCCATCAGCATCAGGTTGTTGGGCCCCGGCGTGATCACGGTGACCAGCGCGAAGACGAAAAGCGCGGTATAAAGTTCAAGCGTCATGCCCGCTAAATTAGGCATCGCACGCCCAAGGAAAACCGGTTTCGGCCGTCTTGCGCATCAAGATTTGCACACCCGGCATCACAGACGCTGAACCGGCTTTCGTCCTGGTCGAAATACCGTGTGGGCCGCGCCCCCTTTCCCCGGCGTCCGGGGCGTGCGCTGCGTCAGACGCGCCCTTTCCACGGCACAAGCCACGTCTCGGCCTTGCGCATCAGGATATCGATACCATAGCCGATGACCCCAATCAGGATGATGCCCATGATCACGATATCCGTGAGCTGAAAGCGGCTCGCGACCATGATCATCATGCCCGCGCCCTTCTCGGCGGCGACCAGTTCCGCGGCCACCACCGTGCCCCAGCAGACCCCCATCGCCACCCGCGCTCCGGTGAAGATCTCGGGCAGCGAATTCGGCATGATCACGTATCGCATCAGCTGCCACTTCGAGGCGCCAAGCGAATAGGCCGCATGCACCTTGGAAATCGCCACGCCCGACACGCCCGCCCGGGCCGAGATGGTCATGATCCAGAGGGCCGCGAGAAACAGCAGGATGATCTTGCCGGTCTCGCCGATCCCCGCCCAGATGATCACCAGTGGGATAAGCGCCAGCGGCGGCACCGGCCGCATGAATTCCACGATCGGGTCGAACCAGCCCCGGAACCAGTCCGACAGGCCCATCGCATAGCCCAGCGGGATGCCCACCAGCGCACCGAAGAAGAAGCCGACAATCACCCGGAAAAGCGACCAGTAAAGATGCTCCCACAGGGTGAAGTTCTGATAGCCTTCGCTGGCGATTTCCCCCACCCGGGCCACCACGGCCTCGGGCGGCGGCAACCAGATCGGCTCCATCTGCATGCCCTTGGCCGGCGCAAAGTTAAGCGACCCTTTCGACGTGATCGCGACCGTACCGTCAGCCACGCGCACGGTGTCGCCCGGGTTGACCGCCTGGCCGTCGATGGCGATCACCTTGGCGCCGTCCTTGCGCGTCACCTCGTCGTTGCGATCCATCAGGATGAGGTCGGAGCGCCACGCGCCCACGGCGATCGAATCGTTCTTGGCAAAGCCGTCCCCTGCGTCAACCTCGGCCGGGTCCACGTCCTGCCCGACCTCGAAGACCCGCGCATAAACCGTGGCGTCGTCGGTGGCGCCATCCGGCCCCTCCAGCGTGTAGGTGAACGACGTCTCGCCGATGAACGGCCCGGGCGCGTGGATCGGCACCCATTTCGACCCGGTGAACGCCCCCCAGAGCAGGAACACCGTGACCACCGAAATGACACTCGCCCAGCGGTCGGGCCGCACGGCGCTTTCGTCGCCGAAGGTCACCGTCTTGAGCGAAGTGAAATCCTTCATCTGGCGGAATTTCCGCACGCCGAAGCGCACGACGAAGAAGGACGCGACGAATATGACGATATAGATGATCAGGATGGTCATGCGTCGGCCTCCTCGGTGCGACCCATGATCTCTTCCTCCATGTCCCAGATCATCGACAGGATCTCCTCGCGGCGTTCGCCGAATTCGGGGTTCTTCTTGACCTCTCGCAGGTCCTTGCCCACACCCTCGTCGGCGAAGGGCAGGCGGTATTCCTTGTGGATGCGTCCCGGGCGCGGCGCCATGACCAGCAGGCGTTCGCCCAGCAACAGCGCCTCTTCGACCGAGTGGGTGATCAGGATGATCGTCTTGCCGGTCTCCTTCCAGAGCTTCAGCACCAGCCCCTGCATCTTCTCGCGCGTCAGCGCGTCCAGCGCACCCAGCGGTTCGTCCATCAGGATCACATCCGGGTCATTGGCCAGGCACCGCGCCAGCGCCACGCGCTGCTGCATGCCGCCCGACAGCTCGTAAACCGCCTTTTCCTTGAAATCCTTAAGGCCGACCACGTCGAGCAGGTGATTGACGTTGCCCTCGTATTCGGCGCGCTTCTGCCCCTTCATCCGAGGGCCGAAACTTACGTTGTCGCGCACGCTCATCCATTCGAACAGCGCGCCTTGCTGAAAGACCATGCCGCGCTCGGCGTCCGGGCCGGTCACCTGGTGCCCGTTGAGCACGATCTGCCCGTCGGTGGGCGCGAGGAATCCCGCCACGATATTGAGAAGCGTGGTCTTGCCACAGCCCGACGGGCCCAGCACGCTCATCAGTTCGCCCGATTGCAATTCAAGCGAAACATCCTTGAGCGCCTGCACATGCCCGCCATTCGGCAGGTCGAACCGCATGGACACCTTGTCGATGGTTAAAGCAGACATCCCGCCCCCGTTCCTGTGAACTTGTTTCTTGGCGTCGCGCGGGCCGCCCAAACGGCCCGCGCGCGTGTCAGGTCACGGTCGCGCCGGCATCACATGCCGCTGGCGTCCTCAAGCGGGCCGATATTGACGTTGTCGGCATAGGTCTCGAGCGCGGCATCGATCGAGCCGGCCTCGACGAACACGTCCGCCACACCCTTCATGAACTCCTGTGCACCGCCGCCAAGCCACTTGGCGCCCAGCTGCTCGTCCACGCCGGGGAAGACGAAGGTTTCCATGGTCGCGGCAGTGGCCTCTTCATCCATGCCCGCGTCCTTGGCGATCACGGGCAGCATCTTGTCCACGCCCTCGCCCGAGTTCCACATCTCGTTGGCCTCGGCCGTCACGGCCAGGAACTTCGCCACGACGTCGGGATTCTCCGCAATGTAAGCCGCCGGTCCGCTGGTCACGTCGAAGACGAGAATGCCCAGCTCTTCCTTCTCGGCGCCGGTCAGCAGGACGTTGCCGTGCTCCTTCATGCGGCGCAACGAGCCGCCCCAGCCGCAGGCCATGTCCACCGCGCCCTGCGCGATAGCGGCGGCACCCTCTGGCGGGGCCATGTTGACCACGTCCATGGTCGAGATATCGACGCCGAAATGGTCCATCTGCTTGAGGAAGCCATAATGCGCGGCGGTGCCCAGCGGCACGGCAACCTTCTTGCCTTCCAGCTCGCCGGCGCTGTCCTTGTCGATCTCGAGCTCTTCGCGCACCACGCAGTTGTCGTTCTCGGCATAGCTCACGGCCACATCGACGATCTGCAGGTCCTGGCCCGCGCTGGTGGCCACAACGAAGGGCGGCACGCCCTGGCTGACGGACAGCTGCACATCGCCTGACGCCATCGCGGCGCTCATGGCGGTGCCGGTATCGAAGGCGCGCCAGTTGACGGTCATGCCCAGCGCATCGTCATACATGCCTTCCACCTTGGCGTACTGGAACGGCATCGGCCATTCGAGGAAATAGCCCACGGTGATTTCGCCATGCGCCTCGGCCCAGGCCCCGGTCGCGCCCGCGATCATGGCGGCAGAGGCCGCAGCGGACATCAGTTTGGTTTTCAGTGTCATTGGTGTCGTTCTCCCTTTGGACGTCGGTTTATTCTTGTGTTCTTGCCGCCTTGCCGGATCCGGGAGCACAACAGCCCGCTGCCACACCCCGCCCCGGTGGCGGATGCGCGATCATCCGAGCCGAATTTCGCCCTTCGATCAATGATTTTATGCCGCAGGTTCCGGTTGTTTCGCGTTTCGCCAAAAGCCGCTTCGGATTATCAGGCAGCCGAAGCGCCCGTTTTTTCCCGGATTTCGGGCCGCGCCCTGCGGCTGGCGCGGGCGTCTGGATATAGCTAAAGCCCCGATCTGGCCCTATCGACATGACGCAAAAGCAGGCTGATAATGCGCATAGATCGCGCAGGAGACCTGCGCTGGACCCCGGCCCGCCCGCCGGGCTTTACCCGATGGAGCATCTCATGGATGGCAACCTGCTGAACGATATCGACAAAGTCGTGGACTCCGACCGCGCGCATGTCTGGCATCACCTGATTCACCACAAACCCTTCGAGACCGGCGCGCCCAAGATCATCGTCGAGGGCAAGGGCATGCATGTCTGGGATCAGAACGGCAAGAAACATCTCGACGGCGTGTCCGGCGGGGTCTGGACCGTGAATGTCGGCTACGGGCGCGAACGCATCGCCAACGCGGTCCGCGACCAGCTGATCAAGCTGCCCTATTTCGCGGGCTCCGGCGGGTCCATTCCCGGGGCGCTCTTCTCCGAGAAACTGATCTCGAAAATGCCGGGCATGAGCCGGGTCTACTACACCAATTCCGGCACCGAGGCGAACGAGAAAGCCTTCAAGATGGTCCGCCAGATCGCGCACAAGCTTTATGGCGGCAAAAAGCACAAGATCCTCTACCGCGACCGCGATTATCACGGCTCGTCCATCGGCGCGATGTCGGCGGGCGGCCAGGATCAGCGCAATATTCAGTACGGCCCCTTCGCGCCCGGTTTCGTGCGGGTGCCGCATTGCCTGGAATACCGCGCCCAGTGGGATCTGGAGGGCGAGGCCTACGGTGTGGCCGCCGCCAATGCCATCGAGGAGGTCATTCTTGCCGAAGGGCCCGACACCGTCGGCGCGCTCTGCCTGGAGCCGGTGACCGCCGGCGGCGGCGTCATCACCCCGCCCGAAGGCTACTGGCCCCGCGTGCAGGAGATCTGCCGCAAATACGATATCCTGCTGCATATCGACGAGGTCGTCTGCGGCGTGGGCCGCACGGGCACCGAATGGTTCGGCTATCAGCATTACGGCATCGAGCCCGATTTCGTGACCATGGCCAAGGGCGTCGCCTCGGGCTACGCCGCCATCGCCTGCTGCGTGACGAACGAAAAGGTGTTCGACATGTTCAAGGGCAACATGGACGATCCGCTCGATTACTTCCGCGACATCTCCACCTTCGGCGGCTGCACCGCGGGCCCGGCGGCGGCGCTGGAAAACATGGCGATCATCGAGGAAGAGGGCCTGTTGGAAAACACCACCGCGATGGGCAACTACATGCTCGACCAGCTGCACGGCCTTGCCGACAGGCACGCCGTCATCGGCCATGTGCGCGGCAAGGGGCTTTTCCTCGGGGCCGAACTGGTCTCGGACCGCACCACGAAAGAGCCCGCACCGGAAAAGATGGTGCAGGCCGTGGTCAAGGACTGCATGGAGCAGGGCGTGATCATCGGCGCGACCAACCGGTCCGTGCCGGGCTTCAACAACACGCTGTGCTACTCGCCCGCGCTGATCGCCACCAAAGACGATATCGACGAGATCGTCGCGGCAACCGACGCGGCCCTGACGCGGGTCTTCGGCTGACCAAACTGCGCGATACCGCGCATCTTAAAGAAACCAAGGCCCCGCGCGGATCACCTCCGCGCGGGGCTTTATTCATGGGCCAAAGACCGCGTCAGGCGGCGTTGGGCAGGATCACGATCTCGACCCGCCGGTTCTGGGCGCGGCCCACATCCGTGAGGTTCGACGCCACCGGCTGATCCTCGCCGCGCCCGTAGGTGCGGATCCGGCCAAAGGCCACGCCGCCGTCCATCAGAACGTCCGCAACCGCGTTGGCGCGCCGCTCGGACAGCGCCTGGTTATAGGAGGCCGCGCCGGTGTTGTCGGTGTGGCCCACCACCTGCACCGAGCTGTCGGGATAATTCTGCAGGCTGCGCGCGACGGTCAGAAGATCGCTGCGCAGGCCCGGATTGACGTTCGAGCTGTCCACCGCGAACAGGATATCCTGCGGCATCGTCACGATCAGGCGATCGCCGGTATTGGTGATCCCGATATTGGAATTGTCGAGATTCTGACGCAACTCGGCCTCTTGCCGGTCGAGCATGTTGCCGTAGGCCGCGCCGCCCGCCGCGCCAAGCGCGCCGCCGATCACCGCGCCCTTGGCCTTGTCGTCGCTCACCACGGCGCCCACGCCGGCGCCGATGATCCCGCCCAGCAGCGCGCCCTGGCGGGCCTTCTGGTTGGGGTCCTGGCCGTCAAGATGGGCAGGGTTCGTACAGGCCGCCAGGCTCAGCGCCGACAGGCCGGCCACAAGAAATGCGGGGGTGCGGAATTTGGTCATGGTCTCGTGCCTCATAGTCTGCGCCCCGTCTGCCGGGGCTTTGGCGGGCAATCTAAGCAATAGCCCGCCGATCCCCAAGCGCATTCTACGGGGAATTCGGCGGCAATCCGCGCAGATCGCCACGCGCGCCCGCAGCCCCCGCGCGGATACCCGCCCCGCGCCTCAGCCGATCGCGGTCCGCAGAACGGGCAACAGCGCCGCGGCGCCAATCCCGACCGCAGCACCCACCAGCAACCGCGAACGGGCGCTCGGCAGGGCTGGCGCGGCAAAGCTCAGACCGGCGCAGATCGCCGCGTAATAAAGCAGCGTCACGACATCCACGATCCACTCCCTTCCAACTGGTCCGGGCCGACGGGCGCGCGCGTCAAAGCGCGCGCAGCGTGGCCTCCGCCTCGCGTTCAAGCCGCATCGTGCGGTCAAGTCCCCGCCGCGTAGCCGGCGTCAGCGGGATCGCGCCCTGCGCACAGACATCCGCGCAAAGACCGCACAGGCCACAGCCCAGCGCCTCGGCGAAACGCGGCAGCCCGTCAGCGTCGAGGCGCAAAAGATCGGACGGGCAGACCTCCACGCAATCTCCGCAGCCCACGCAACTTTCGCGCACGCCCAGATAGGTCGCGCCGGGCGGCAAGCCGCCCACGCGCCCGGTCAGACGCGTCTCCTCCGGGGGATCTTGAATTTCGAACATGCTGGGGCCTCCCTCGCGTTGCGGGCCCGACCGGATCGGGCCACGCTGCCACGCCCGGCCTGAGTGTATCCGATTCGTCGGCATTTTGCTCGACAAGCGTCAACGCGGCCGCGAACCCGGGGCGATCCGCCTGGCAATGCTCTGCCGCAAGGGTCTTTCCCCACCCGCCCACCGGCGCTAGGTAAGCGTTCGTAATCCCGCCCCAACCCGACGGAGCCGCCCCTTGTCCGACCTTCTTCTCGTCCGCCACGGCCAGGCCATGAGCCACGCCACCGACGAGGCCGGCTATGACCGCCTGTCGGAACTCGGCCATGTCCAGGCGGGCTGGCTCGGCGCGCATCTGCGCGGCGCGGGCCACCGCTTCGACCGGGTGGTGACCGGCACGCTCACGCGCCAGCAGGAAACGGCCCGCGCCATGGGGCTCGAAATCACCGATATCGACCCCCGCCTCGACGAGCTCAGCTATTTCGCCCTCGCCGGCGCGATGCAGACCGAGCACGGCATCCCCGCGCCCCGCGACGCGACCGAATTCGCGATGCACCTGCCGCAGGTCATCACCTATTGGGCCACGGGCCGCCTTTCGGGCTGTCCCGAACCCTATGACGCGTTCGCCGCCCGCGTGACGGCGGCGATCGACGCGTTGACAGCGCTGTCGGGGCGCAGCCTTGTCGTGACCTCGGGCGGCGTCATCGGCATGGCCATCCGCCATACGCTCGGGCTTGACGAGCCGAACATGGCCAAGATCATGCTGCAGATCCTCAACAGCTCGATGCACCGCCTGCACCATGTGCACGGCACGCTGATGCTGGGCGGGTTCAACGCCACGCCGCATCTCGACGCGCCCGACCGCGCCCACGCCCGCACCTTCGTCTAACCGGGCGGCCCGGGGGCGCGGCCTCCGCACGCCGCGCCGCTTGCAGCGCGCGGCGGGCGGGTCTACCACATGGCGCAGGTTCCGCATCACGAAGATCACCGTCCATGACCCATCTCTGGCTGCGCGCCGAACAGCGCGACAACGAAGACCGCACCGGCCTCACGCCGGACGGGGCGGCCACGCTTCTGGCCAAAGGCATGAAGGTCAGCGTCGAGGACAGCCGCGACCGCGTGATTCCCACCCGCGCCTACGCCGAGGCGGGCTGCGAGATCGTCGCGGCGCATAGCTGGCCATCGGCGCCGCGCGACGCGCTTGTCTTCGGGCTCAAGGAACTGCCCGACGACGGCACCCCGCTCGTGCATCGCCACATCATGTTCGGCCATGCCTTCAAGGGTCAGCATGCCGGCCAGCGCCTTCTGGCGCGCTTCCGCGCCGGGGGCGGCACGCTCTACGATCTGGAATACCTCACCGACGAGACCGGCCGCCGCGTGGCCGCCTTCGGCTACTGGGCGGGCTATGCGGGCGCGGCGGTGTCACTCCTGGCCTGGGCCGCGCAACAGCGCGGGCGGATCTGCCCGCCGGTCTCCGCCTATGCCGACCAAGAGGCGCTTCTGGCCGATCTCGCGGCCACGCTCGACGCCACCGGCGCGCCTCGCCCGACCGCCATCGTCATCGGCGCGCTCGGCCGCGTCGGCACGGGCGCGGCCGATCTCTGCACCGCGATGGGGGTGGCGACGACCCGCTGGGATCTCGCGGAGACCGCCCATGGCGGGCCTTTCCCTGAAATCCTCGACCACGATCTTTTTCTCAACTGCATCTTTGCGCGCACCGGCACGCCGGTTTTCGTGCCGCGCGCCGCGCTGTCGCAGCCGCGCCGCCTGACCGTGATCGGCGACGTCGCCTGCGATCCGGACAGCGATTACAACCCGGTGCCGGTCTACGACGCCGCCACCACCTGGGACGCGCCCGCCACCCGCGTGCATCACGCCCCGCCGCTCGACGTGATGGCGATCGACAACCTGCCCTCGCTTCTGCCGCTGGAATCCTCGCAGGACTATGCACACCAACTCTTGCCCTCTTTGCAAAGCTTGGACAATCTGGACGCGGGCGTCTGGGCCCGCGCTGCGGAGATCTTCCGCGCGCATGCTTGGGGGGAGGACACGGCATGACGATCCATTGGTGCGGCACGGGGCTGTCGGCGCTGCCGGGCCTGCGCCGCCTGATCTCGGCGGGGCAGGACGTCACCGTCTGGAACCGCACGCTGGAAACCGCGCAAAAGGCGGTGGGCGATCTGACCAACCGCGTGCGCGCCTTCGATTTCGACACGCTCAGCGCCGAGGTGACCGAAGGCGACGTGGTCGTGTCCATGCTGCCCGGCGACTGGCACGTGCCGCTGGCCGAGATGTGCATCAACAAGGGCGCGCATTTCGTGTCGTCCTCCTACATCTCGCCCGAGATGCGCGACCTGCACGCCAAGGCGCTCCTGCGCGGGGTGTCCTGCGTCAACGAGATCGGTCTCGATCCGGGCATAGACCACCTGATGGCCCACCATCTCGTGGCCGAATACCGCGCCTCGGACGCTTTCAACCCGGAAAACGACCTCAGTTTCCTCAGCTATTGCGGCGGCATCCCCAAGCACCCCAACCCCTTCCGCTATAAATTCAGCTGGTCGCCGCTTGGCGTGCTCAAAGCGCTCCGCTCGCCCTCCCGCTCGATCCGCGACTTCAAGGAACTCAACGTCGCGCGGCCCTGGGATGCGCTCTCATCCTACACCGCCCCCCTGCCGGACCCGGAAACCTTCGAGGTCTACCCCAACCGCGATTCCGTGCCCTTCCTCGACGATTACGGGTTCGAGCCGAGCTGGCGCGTGAAGGAATTCGTGCGCGGCACGCTGCGGCTCGACGGCTGGTCAAGGGCCTGGTCGGATGTCTTCGCCGAGATTGAAACTCTGGAAGGCGACGCCGGCGAGGCCCGGATGCGCGAGATGTCCGACGCGTTCTGGCGCCAGAACGCCTATGACAAGGGCGAGCCCGACCGCGTCGTTCTGTGCGTCTCGCTCAAGGCCGAGCGGGGCGAGGACGTGGTCTGGCACAAGACCTTCGTGATGGACGCCTGGGGCGACGAGCACGGCACCGCGATGGCGCGCCTCGTGTCGATTCCCGTCTCCATGGCGGTCGAGGCCGTTCTGGCGGGGGAAATCCCCCCCGGCGTCAGCCCCGCCCCAAGCGATCCCGCCCTTGTCGAACGCTTTCTCGACAAGGTGGGCGATCTCGCCCAGCATCTGCAGGTGGTCGATCACCTCGGCTGACAGACGCCGGCGGCTCCTTCATCGCGTTTTCTGGCTGGCAAGGCGAAACCGGGGAGTTCTGAGGCCGAGATCCCTTCGGCTCATGCACCAGGCTCCAAACTGCATCGCTCATGTAGGGCTGATCGTGGGCCTGCAATATTCTTTGCGCGGCCCTCGTGTCCGTCGAAGCGTTCAAACGAACCAGAGATGCGCTCGATGAGAAATACCTTCGCGTTTCCGAGGATTTCGCAGTATTATGGGGTAATTCATATAAATAAAGGGGGATTAACATGTTCAAGACATTGGCCGCAGCCGCGCTATTGAGCGCGAGCCTGACGAGCGCAGCAAGTGCGACGACGTTTTATTTCGATGAAGCAACCTATTTCAGCGCGACAGGCGCGGTGGCGGTCCCTTTGCCCAATCTCGGCAACGTTGGGTCCACCTTCTCCACCGGCGGGTTGACCTTCTCGAGCTTTGGCAGCGCAACCGATCTCTTCAGTGGCACGTCCGGCTTTGAGGGAACGTTCGGCCCCGATTTCGCCCCTGCCATTTCCGGCAACGACCTCGCCATTTCGGGGCCCGAGAATTTCGCGATCGACTTCGGCTCGAGTGTCGCCGCCTTCAGCTTCAAGGCCTTCGAACCGACCGTGTCCGGTCCTGCCAGTCCCTTTTCCGGACCGACGTGCAATGCGCCGTGTTTCGATACAAGCTTCGACATCTCTCTGTTCAGACAGGGCGTCAAAATCACGAATGTGACCTTCTTCCCCTTTGACGATACCCCGACATTCCTCGGCATCTTAGAACCCGGTGGATTCGACCGGGTGGTGTTCACCGATCTGACCGGGACTGTAGACAATGAATTCTTCGGCGAATTCTCGGCGGCAGGCCTCAGCACCGTGCCCGCACCGGCGCCCCTGGTCCTGCTCGCAAGCTGTCTTGGTATCCTCGGCTTCTGCCGTCGCCGGCGGAACTTCTGATACCGACACCGGCGGTTCCGATCAGGAAACGAGGTGTGGCAGCCGGCCACCGAACTTTATGAGCGTTCCAGCTCTCCGATCTACGGAGACCCCGCACGCGAAAAATAGGGCTGGCTGACGGCAAAGCTTAACGTATCCCAGCGCGGACCAGACAGATCACCCCGGTGTACGGCCTGTGTACAGCTTGTGTACCAATGTCACAGCCCGCTTTCGTCCTCTCCGATCATGGTAAACGCGCCGTCCGTTGCACCCCGCTATAATTTCCGGACGAACCGCTCTGGCCCCTCCTCTGGCCCGGCGCTAGTGTCCCGCCATGGCTCAGACCGCGCTCACATATTCCCCAGATCAGGCCGAGGCGCATGACCGCATCGCCGAGGCCCTGCGCGGCGTGGGCGTCGATCTCGACAACGCCATCCTGACGCCCCCGCGCGAAGGCAAATCCGGCGTCATGGCCGTCGTGGGCAAGGCCGGGTCGGGGAAAACCCTTTTGCTGGCAAGCCTTTACGAGGCGCTGGAAGAGGCGGGTGTCGAAATCGTCTCGGGCGACTGGGAAGGCCGCCGGCGCCGCGACCGCCGCACGCTCGCCATCCTCGCGCCCACCAACAAGGCCGCCAGCGTCCTGCGCATGCGCGGCGTGCCCGCCACCACCATTCACCGCATCCTCTATACGCCCGTCTACGATCCCGAATACGAAAGAATCGCCGAATGGCTCGCCGGACAAGGCGAAAAGCCCGAGATCGAAGGCCTTACCGAAGACGCCCTCAATCGCGCTAAAGCCTTCTACAGAATGCATAAATCCATCCCCGGCGCCCTCGCCGCGGCGGGCCTCAGGGGCTCGGATTTCATCACCGGCTGGAAGCGCCGCGAAGAGCCATTGGACATCGGCTTCATTGACGAGGCCTCCATGCTCGACGACCGCCAGTTCGAGGATCTCAAGGAAATCTTCCCCACCCTCCTGCTCTTCGGCGACCCTGCCCAGCTTGCGCCTGTGAACCAGTCCGGCTCCATGGTCTTCGACGCCCTGCCCGCCCCGTCCAAACTGACGCTGAACCGCGTGCACCGGCAGGACGCCGACAATCCGATCCTCGATCTGGCACACGCCCTGGCCGACCCAGAGGTCGATTTCCACGCCTTCGAACACATGGTGGAAGACGCCGCCAAACGCGACGAACGCGTGCAATGGGCCGAACGCGTCAAGGTCGACCTCATGGCCCGCAGCCCCGTTCTCGTCTGGCGCAACGCCACCCGCATCCGCCTCATCACGGCCTTCCGCGCGGTGCACGCCGCGCCGGAAACAGAGCTTCTGGAAGGCGAGCCGCTGATTTGCGACGGGCTTGAATTGCCGTTGAAACACAGGAAGAAACGCCTCGACCTCGAGGCGCGCGGCCTCATCAAGGGCGCGCAGGTGATTTATCTGGGACCGGGGCGGAAACCCGGATTCTCGCGGCTGCACGTCATCGGCGCCGAGGACCCAAGGGTCAGCGCGGCCAGCATCGTCAAGATCGAGAAACCCGACGAGGAAGAGCCCTTCATCCCCTACGCCGCCCGCATGGGCGCCACGTTCCTGCACGGCGCGGCGGTCACGATCCACAAGGCGCAAGGCTCGCAATGGCGCGACGTGCAGGTCTTCGCACCGGATATCTATGCCGCCTCCCGCATGGGCCGCACAGAAGCCGGGCAGCCGCTCTGGAAGCGCCTCGCCTACGTGGCCATCACCCGCGCCGAGGAACGCCTGCACTGGGTTGTGCGCAATCGCCTGTCGAAACCGACCGGCCCATTGCGCATAGATGACCTGAAAGCCGCGGCGGTGCCCTTAGAGTTGGAGTCAGAGACATGAAAACCGCGATCGTGACAGGCGCCAGCTCGGGCATCGGGCGCGCCACGGCAGAGGTGTTGCTGGACGCCGGATGGCAGGTGGGCCTCGTCGCACGACGCGCCGACCGGCTGGGCGAAATTGCCGCGGGCCACGCCCACGCCACCGCGCTGCCCGCGGATGTCACCGATCCGCAGGCGATGGAGGCCGTCTTTCAGGATTTCATCGCCCGCACAGGCCGGCTTGACCTGCTCTTCAACAATGCCGGCACCTTCGGCCCGGCCAAAGCGCCCGACGCCGTCACGGTCGAGGAGTTCGACGCGGTTATGGCCGTGAACCTACGCGGCATGTTCATCACCGCGCGGCTGGCCTTTGCACAGATGCGCGCGCAGGACCCGCGGGGCGGCCGGATCATCAACAACGGCTCGATCTCGGCCCACGTGCCGCGCGAAAACTCGATCTGCTACACCACGTCGAAACACGCGATCACCGGCATGACTCGCTCGCTTTCGCTCGACGGGCGCGATCTCGATATCGCCTGCGGCCAGATCGATATCGGCAACGCCGAAAGTGAGCTTGTAGCAGGCCTGAAACAGGCCAATCCCGGCATGCCCACGATGGACGTCTCCGACGCGGCGCGCTCGGTTCTGCACATGGCCAACCTGCCGCTCAATGCAAATGTGCAGTTCATGACGGTGATGGCCACGCGTATGCCCTATATCGGGCGCGGCTGAATTGTCTTGATTTGCGGCGTCAGAGCGGCAAGTCTTGGGTCATGACCTTCCAGCCCCCCACTCCCTTCCCGGGCGCGCAGGACGCAGGCCAGGTGGCGTTCCACCGCACCGAGCTCGCGGTGATCCTGTCGCTCTACGGGCGCATGGTCGCGGCGGGCGAATGGCGGGATTACGGTATCTCTTCGTTGAGCGACGTGGCGATTTTCTCGGTCTTCCGCCGCACCGCGGAACACCCGATGTACCGGATCGAAAAACGCCCAAAACTGCGGACGCGACAGGGCGAATATGCCGTGATCGGCATGGACGGGCGCGTCCTCAAGCGCGGCCACGACCTTAAAACCGTGCTGCGCGTGCTCGACCGCAAGCTCATCCGCGCAGTCGACTGACGCGGCTCCTGAGGCGGCGCGACTGCGACGCCGAGACAAAATGCGCACCGCAGGCGCACCTTTTGCCTGACGGCTTCAAACCTTGCCTTCGAAATCCTTGTGGACAAGCTTGGCGTCGCAATAGGGACATTCGACAAATCCCGTCTCGCGCGGGATCGAGAGCCACACCCGGGGATGGCCGAGCGCGCCCTCCCCGCCGTCGCAGGCCACGCGCCAGGTGTCGACGATGCGGGTTTCGGGGGCTTGTGTCACCATCTGCGGCCGATCCTCTGCTGGCAAATCCATCGCTGGGACTATATCGGAGGAACAGTCAGGAGCAAGAGGGGCCATGAGCGAGAACGCCATCGAAATCCGCGGTCTGGAAAAGACCTATGCCGGGCGCAAGGGCGAGCCCGCGAAACCCGCATTGACCGGCATCGATCTCGACATTCCCGCAGGCTCGGTCTTCGGGCTGCTGGGGCCCAACGGCGCGGGCAAATCCACGCTGATCAACATTCTTGCCGGGCTTGTGGTCAAAAGCGCCGGACAGGTGACCATCTGGGGTTTCGATCAGGATGTGAACCCGCGCCAAAGCCGCGCGGCCATCGGCGTCATGCCGCAGGAGCTGAACCTCGATCCGTTTTTCGCGCCGCGCGCCGCGCTCGAGGTGCAGGCAGGGCTTTATGGCGTGCCGAAATCCAAACGCCGCAGCGACGAAATCCTGCGGCTGGTCGGGCTCGAGGACAAGGCCGACGCCTATGCCCGCACGCTGTCTGGAGGGATGCGCCGGCGGCTCCTTCTGGCCAAGGCGCTGGTGCATCATCCGCATGTTCTGGTGCTGGACGAACCGACCGCGGGCGTCGATATCGAACTGCGCCAAATGCTTTGGGAAAATGTCCGCCGCCTCAACGACGAGGGGATGACGATCATTCTCACCACGCACTACCTCGAAGAGGCCGAAGAAATGTGCGACGAGATCGCCATCATCAATCGGGGCAGTCTCGTGGCGCGCGACACCACGGCCAATCTGCTTGGACGACTGGACGGCAAGACCATGGTGATCGAGCCCAACGACACACCCAAGCGCCTGCCCGAAGCGGACGGTATCGAGGTTCAGACCCGGCCCGACGGCACGCTGGCCCTGACCTACAATTCTTCCCAAATGCCGGCGGAAACCGTGCTTGCGGCGGTACGCGACGCCGGCATCCACATCCGGGACGTGCGGACCGAACAGGCCGATTTGCAGGATGTATTTCTGGAGCTGACGCGCAGCCGGTAGGACGATCTGCCGTGCCCGTCCTCAAGCGACGGAGAGGTGAGGCGCAGCATGATCTCAAAGCGGTAATGCAGCGCCACCGTCAGGACCGACAATATGGCCACGCGCATGCCAAGCGGCGCATCCGCCGCCAGCAGGCTTTCGTTCACAACGATCACCAGGAAGGCCGTCAACGCATAGAGCCGAAGCAGATGCCGGCGAAATTCCACCGGAATATCCCACCGATCACCGACCGGAACGAACCGATCCATAACTGGCGATCCCCGTGATGACCCAGAAGCAGGCTGCACAGGTAGATGGTGCAGACAGCCGTGAGAAGCCGCTGCGTGACCACCGGATCGGCGAACCAGATCTGCACGGCAAACATTGCAAGAAAGACCACGACGGCGATCCTCATGGCCCTGCCCGCGCGCCCGAAAACCTGCCTTTGCCGGAACACCGACACCGGCATGCCGGCATAAAGATGCGCCACCTGCGCAAGCACCGCCGACCACACAAAGGCGCGCGCCGCCTCATTCTCCAGTCCGCGTAAGGTCGTCCAGCTTGCAACGAACAGCGCGGGCATTAGAAGCCGACCGGGAGAGATCGGCGGCAAAGAGCGCATCGACGCCCAAAGGTAGAGCGATAGCCGCAAGAACGGGTCCATTGCATCATTTTCGCGGTTCCCGGCGGCAAATCTGCGGCGCAGGCAAGGAAAAGACGGGCCTAGCGGTCTCTGCCGCCCTGCTGCTTCAGCGCCTTTTCGATCTCGGTCAGACGGCTCAATACCTCGTCGCGATACGTGCCGGTCAGCTCATCGGCCTCGGCGTGGTGCGCGTCCTGCATCGAGTTCACGATCAGACCCACGACAAGGTTCACCACGGCGAAGGTCGTGACGAGGATGAAGGGCACGAAGAACAGCCACGCATAGGTATAGACCTCCATCACCGGGCGCACGATGCCCATCGACCAGGATTCCAGCGTCATGATCTGGAAGAGCGAATAGGCCGACCGCCCGATCGTGCCGAACCACTCGGGAAAGCTCGCGCCGAAAAGCTTCGTCGCCATGACCGAGCCGATGTAGAAGATAATGCCCATCAGCACGAAGACAGAGCCCATGCCAGGCAGCGCGTTCATCAGGCCTTCGACCACCCGGCGCAGCGACGGCGTAACCGAAAGCACACGCAAAAGACGCAGGATGCGCAGCGCGCGCAGCACGGTCACGCCCTGCCCCGCCGGAATGAGGGAAATGCCCACGATCACGAAGTCGAAGACGTTCCAGCCGTTGCGGAAGAAGGCCGTGCCCCGCGCGAAAAGCTTGAGCACGATTTCGACGACAAAGATCGCGAGACAGATCTTGTCCAGCATCTCGATCAGGGGTCCGGCGGCCGCCATGGCGACATCCGATGTCTCAAGCCCCAGGATCACAGCATTGAACAGGATTACCGCGAGGATGAAATTGCGAAAGCTTGCCCGCTCGACGAACGTCAGGACGCGGGTGCGTAATTGGCTGGGGGCATCGGCGGACTGGGTCATGGCCTCGCATATGGGGCAAGCCGCCGGCCGGAGCAAGATGCACCCGTCCGAATACCGGTTCTGCCCGCGCAACGCTCCGCCGATCGCGGCGGCATTGCGCTCAACCCTTTTGCAGCATCCGGCCCAGGGGACGGCCACCCAGAATATGCAAATGATAATGCGGCACTTCCTGCACCGCGTCCTCGCCGGCATTGCCGATTACGCGAAACCCCTGCCCGCCTTCGCTCGGCGACACGCCTTCACTGGCGCAGATCCGTGCCGTGACGCGCATGAAATCGACGATCTCCGCCTCGCTCGCCTCTGCCGCGAAATGATCGTGGCAGACATAAGGGCCTTTGGGGATCACCAGAACATGCACCGGTGCCTGCGGCTCGATATCGCGAAAGGCCAGCGTATGCTCGGTCTCCGTTACGGTGTCGTTCGGGATCTCGCCGCGCAGGATCTTGGCAAAGATATTCTGGTCGTCATAGGCGTAGGGCATGGGCCACCTCAGTCGGCGTAAAGATGATCGGTCTGGGCAATCTCTATCGCTTTGTCGCGCCCGATATCAAGGAACTGGGCGATCTGCCCGGTAGACTCCTCGACACCTGAGGACTGCTTCAGGATCATGTGGTTCTCGAACTCGGCGTCGCGAATGCGGTCGGATTCGAAATTGATATCCCCCCGGATCGTCGGCAGCAGCCGCTCGAGCGTTTCCTTCGGCGTCTGATCGCCCGCAAGGCCCACGCGCTTGGCGTGCCCGACAAGATACTCGTCGGTGAATTCGCACTGAATTTCCAGAAGGCGGGTGACCGCACGGTCACCGCAGAAATCGTGCAACAGATCGATGCTTCCGGGATCCATGCAGATGATAAGCCGGTCGCTCTCGAAATAGTCGAACAGCATCCGCATCAGCGCCCGGCGATGGCGGGTGCGTTTCTCAAGGCTGGCCTGAATTCCGCCGAGATCCGGCAACTCCGTATTCTCCTCGTTGAAGAGATACTCGATGGCGGGCACGTTGGTGACCTGCCGGATGCGCTGGATCAGCCGCTTGGCGACGTGCCATTTCTTGCAAATCACGATCATCAGCTCGCGCTCTCGGCCCAGAGAGCTTTCGGTTTCCCAGAAGCGCAGCGCGAAACGTCGTCCGATCCGGCCGCGTCCGCTCAGGAACTTGAAAAGGCTCCGGCCCTCGTCCGAGATATTGAACCGCGCCGTGTTGTCCGCGTAAAGCGCCCCGAGCCGCGTCTTGAGTTCCGTTGCCTCCGGGCTGATCTTGCGCGCGAAAAGCGCGTCCTGGCTCAGCAGCAGGTCATAGTGGTCATTGTAGAAAGTGACCGGCATGCCGTAATCGGTGAACATCAGGAAGGTCAGCGTGCGCGTGCGGATCTCACTTTCGGGCACGAGATGGCGCACGAGCGTCTGAAAAAAGGTCTCATCCGGGATCCATGTGGTGCGGAAGAACCGCATGACATCGCGCCGTCGGCGGGTGAAATCGAGGATCCACTCGATGGTCCTGCGGCGCAGGCACCACCACTGGCTGCCGATCTGGATTTGCAGGTCGGCGGGAATCTGACGGGTCAGATGCAAACGCTTCTGGATTTGGAAAGAAGTGTAGAACAGCCACTTGCGTTGCCGCTCGTTGAAGAAATGGCGGTAGATCAGCCGCTCTTCCTTCATGCCGGTCTTGATCCAGTCACTAGCGAAGTAGTCGAAGCTTTCGATGTAGTCGACATCGTGCCGGTCGAGGAATTCATGCGCGAAACGGGCCGACTTGATCGCCGCGCAATCCCCAGAAAGCATGTAGAAATGCGTGGCGCGCGGAAACGCGTCGACCGCCGCCTCGATGGCATAAAGCGTCGCTTGCACCAACGACCACTCCCCCCACCCGCATTTGATCCTTTTGCGCGCGAAAGTCACGTTCGGGTTATCCGCCAGAGCCTCACGGATCTTGCGGTAGTGCTCGGGCTTGGCGCGCGCATCGAAATGGATCGACATGCAATCGCCCACGGCGGTCAGCATGCGCGCCTGCCCGATGATGGCATCGGGGTCTTTGTGGCACAAAAGGATGAAGGCGATTTTTGCCATTATGGAAAAGATTTATGTCCCATACTCGTTATTGTTTACAGTCTTAGTCGTGAATACACCTTGAATAAACAGGCTTTCTTTCGCTTTTTTAAAGCGGTAACAACAAAACAGCCCGACAGAAGCAAGGCAGCGGGCGTGGAGGCAGAAAGATGGGCTTTCCCGGAACGTGGATGACGGAAAGCGAAAGCGTGGTCTATCGCGTGGTGCCGAAATGCGCCTGCTCGACCATCGGGCAGATCATGTACTTTTCCGATCACGGCGAATTTTTCGACGGGGATATCCATGATGCTTCGGAAGGGCTGCACAAATGGGCCCGCGAAGCGAGCCAGCCGCTGATCAATGCCAATGTGAAAACCCATACGTCATTTGCGTTCACCTGCGTGCGCAATCCCTACACGCGCATCCTGTCGAGCTTCTTCGACAAGATCTGCGGCATTCAGCGCAACGGCAAACGCTACCGCGGCAAGCTGGTGCCGCTCTTGATCCAGAAATACGGGATCGAAGTGGGCGGCGAGGACGGCAAGCAGGAGTTCGACCAGATCAAAAGCTTCCGCCGTTTCCTGCTGTTCGCGCGCGACACGATCCGCTGGAAACGCCCCATGGAACCGGACATTCACTGGTCTTCGATGTCGGGCCACGTGTCGACTTTCATCGTGAACGGTGGCACCTATGACAAGATCTTCTGGACCGAGAGTTTCAACGACGGAATGAAGGACGTGCTCGACGCGATCCAGACACCGCATGCCGTGGATCTCGGCACCATCCCGCGGTTCAACGAAAGCGAAGGGCACGGCCCCAAACGCGCGCACCCTGTCGAAGCGTATTTCGACGACCTGTCGATGCATCTCGTCAAGGAAATCTACCACCGCGATTTCGAGCTTTTCAAATACGATTTCGACGACCCGTCCAACAAGATGCCGATCGGGGAGATCGACCTCGACGAGGTGCACGCCAAACTGGGCGAATGACGTAAACCCAGCAGAGCGCGCGTGCCGCGCGCGCCGGTCATCTCGCCGTCGCTGTCGCGCCGGCTCGGGTGGGCGCGCACGTGGCGGGCTCGGCCCCGCGACCAAGGCAGCGCATCTGCGGTCCACCTGCAATATTGAGTAGTTTCTCCGGGAAGAAGTGTAAGAATCGCGTCCGAACCGGGCCTCGGTTGGACCTTTGCCGATACAGGCCCAGAGCCGGATGCGGCTTCTACCTGGGGTAAATACTCACATCGCGAAGCCCGCCATGGGCGCAGGCAGCGGTCATTTCAGATCAGACCTTCGGCTTCGAAACGCGCTTTGACATCCGCCTCGGGCCGGGCGCCGTAATGACCGATCACCTCCGCGGCCGCGATGCAGCCCATGCGCCCCGCCACGTCAAGCGGTGCTCCGGTGGCCAGCCCGAAGAGAAAGCCCGCCGCGAACTGATCGCCCGCCCCGGTGGTGTCGAGCGGCGCAACCCGCGTCACCGGCACGGTGGTGATCTCGTCGTTCTCCACGATCACCACGCCCTCGCCCGAGCGGGTGCACACGATGAGGCCGCTTTCGGCCGCCGCCTGTTCCAGCGCCGCGCCAAGATCATCTGTCTCGTAGAGCGACATCCATTCGTGTTCGTTGCCGATCACGTAATCCAGCCCCTTGACCAGCCGCCGGAAATCCGCGCGATGGCGATCGACGCAGAACGGATCCGACAAGGTAATGCCCGCCTTGCCGCCACCGGCCCGGCAAGCCTGTGCGGCTGCCTCGAACGCCGCCTTTCCCTTGTCCTTGTCGAAAAGATATCCTTCGAGGAACAAAATCTCCGCCTGACCCGCAACCGCGTCGTCCACGTCCTCGGGGCCGAGTTCGGTGGATATGCCGAGATATGTGTTCATGGACCGCTCGCCATCGGGCGACACGAAGATCATCGAGCGGGAGGTAGGCAGATCGCCCGCCGCGGCGGGCGAGTTGATCACGGCACAACCGGCCTGCTCCATATCGCGAATATAGTCGCGGCCCGGACCGTCGTCATGGACGCGCCCGATAAACGCCGCCGAAAGCCCGAGCGCGCCCAGACCGGCAAGGCTGTTGGCGACAGAGCCGCCCGCCTTGTGCACACGGCTCTCCATGTTCTCGTAAAGGTATTCGGCGCGGTCCTGCTCGACGAGCTGCATCACCCCTTTTTCAATCCCCATCCGCGACAGAAAGGCGTCGTCGCACCGGCTGATCACGTCGACGACGGCATTGCCGATGCCGACAACCTGGTATTTAGTCATTGGGTCTTGTCCTCGTATTGGCAGAGATCGCGGATAATGCAGGTGGGGCAGGCCGGCTTGCGCGCCTTGCAGTGATAGCGTCCGTGCAGGATGAGCCAGTGATGCGCATGAAGCTGAAAATCCGCCGGCACATGATCCTCGATCGCGCGTTCGACCGCGTCCACATCCTTGCCCGGCGCGATGCCGGTGCGGTTGCCGACACGGAAAATATGCGTGTCCACGGCCTGTGCGGGATGGCGCCACCACATGTTCAGCACCACGTTGGCGGTCTTTCGGCCCACGCCGGGCAGCGACTGCAGCGCGGCGCGGCTATTGGGCACCTCGCCGCCATACTCCTCGACCAGGAGGCGGCTCAGCTTGATCACGTTCTTGGCCTTGTTGCGGTAAAGGCCAATGCTCTTGATATGCGCGATTAGCCCCTCTTCGCCGAGCGCCAGCATCTTTTCCGGCGTGTCGGCAATCTCGAAGAGCTCTTTCGTCGCGCGGTTCACGCCCGCATCCGTGGCCTGCGCCGACAGCGCGACGGCAACCACTAGTGTGAAGGCGTTGACGTGGTGCAATTCGCCCTCCGGCGTGGCAGAAGCCTCGCGGAAGCGGCTGAAAATCTCGCGGATCGTATGGTAATCGAGCTGTCGCGCCATGGCCGCCCTTTTGCCGCAGGACCTCAGGCGGGGCAAGGCCGAAGCGCCTGTGTGCGGATGCGCAACATTCGGGTCGCGGGCGCGGCGCGGCTGGCCTAGATTTCCTTTTGTCCACGAAAGGGAGGCCATCCATGGGCGAGGCCAGCGAACAGAGCTACCATTTTCACGTGATGCGCCGCGCGATCGACGTGCTGGACGAGGCCGGACCGGGCGCGACCCTGTCGGACCTGGCCGCGCAGATGAGTATGAGCCCCGCCCATTTCCAGCGGCTCTTCACCCAGTGGGTCGGCGTCAGCCCCAAACGCTATCAGCAGTACCTCGCCCTGGGCCAGGCCAAGAACCTTTTGGCCGACCGGTTCACCACGCTCGACACGGCGCAGGAACTGGGCCTGTCCGGCACCGGCCGCCTGCACGATCTCTTCCTGCGATGGGAGGCGATGAGCCCCGGCGCCTTCGCGCGGCGCGGGGCGGGGCTGACGATCTACTGGGGCTGGTTCGACAGCCCCTTTGGCCCGGCGCTCGTGATGGGCACAGACAAAGGGATCTGCGCCATCGGCTTCGCCAGCGAGGCGGGCGAGGCGGCGACCATGCAGGACCTGTCCGGGCGCTGGCCCGAGGCGACGCTTGTCGAGGATCCCGCGCGCCTGCGACCGTGGGTAATGGCAGCCTTCGGGGCGGACGCGTCGGCCGATACCCCGGTGCCGCTTTACCTGATCGGCGCGCCATTCCAGATCAAGGTCTGGGAGGCCCTCTTGCAGATCCCGTCGGGTCAGGTGACCTCCTATTCCGAGATCGCCGGCGCGATCGGAAGCCCGCGCGCGGTGCGCGCCGTGGGCACGGCGGTTGGGCGCAACCCGATCAGTTTTCTAATTCCCTGCCACCGGGCCCTGCGCAAATCGGGGGGCTTGGGCGGATACCACTGGGGCCTGCCCGTCAAGCGGGCGATCCTCGCCTGGGAAGTCGCCCGGTCCGAGGCACAGCACGGGCTTTGACCGACACACCGCTGTCACCGCGCGGCCCGGCCCGTCAGTCCCCGGGCTTCGCGGGGTGCGACATCTAAAAATGGCAAGGAAACCGTTGACCTCCCCGGTCCGCCTCGTCCTACTAAGGGGCACAAGATTCGCCTGCAGGGAACGGGCGGGCTGTTCGCGGCGCGAACAATGGGAGGAAACACATTGGCACAATCGTCGAGCGCGGCGGATGGGCTTTCGTCCATTCCTGCGCTGTTGCAGCGAAATGTCGAGCGGATGGGGGCGCGGCCCGCATATCGCGAAAAGGAATTCGGCATTTGGCAAAGCTGGAGCTGGGCCGAAACCGCCGCGGAAATAGAGGCGCTCGCGCTCGGATTGCTGAATCTCGGTGTCGACGAAGGCGATTTCATCGCCATCGCAGGACGCAACCGGCCCTATTTCTACTGGGCCATGGTGGCCACGCAGTGCGTGGGCGCAATCCCCGTTCCGGTCTATCAGGACAGCGCCGCCGAAGAGATGGCCTATGTGCTCGACCATTGCGGCGCGCGCTTCGCCATCGTCGAAGACCAGGAGCAGGTGGACAAGATCATCGAGGTGCAGGATCAGCTGCATCAGCTTGAGCACATGATCTACATCGATCCGCGCGGTCTGCGGAAATACGACCACCACAAGCTGCATCAATACAGCCACGTGCAGGAACAGGGCCGCGCCGCGCGCGAGGAATTCGCCGAGGATCTCGCGGCGCGCCGCGCCAAGCTCGATTACAACTCGACCTGCGTGATGCTTTACACCTCGGGCACCACAGGCAAGCCCAAGGGCGTGGTGCTGTCCAATCGCAACATCATCGAGGCATCCAAATCCTCGGCCGAATTCGACCATCTGACCAAGAACGAAGAGGTGCTGGCCTACCTGCCGATGGCGTGGGTCGGCGACTTCATCTTTTCGATTGGGCAGGCCTACTGGTGCGGCTTCTGCGTGAACTGCCCGGAAAGTGCGGACACAATGCAGACCGACCTGCGCGAGATCGGGCCCACCTATTACTTCGCCCCGCCGCGCGTGTTCGAAACGCAGCTCACGAACGTGATGATCCGGATGGAGGATGCCGGGCGTTTCAAGAAGTGGCTCTTCGATCACTTCATGGCCCATGCGCGCAAGGTCGGCCCGGCCATTCTGGATGGCAAGAACGTGGGCTTAGGCGCACGGCTCAAATACGCCTTGGGTAACCTCTTGGTCTACGGTCCGCTGAAGGATACGCTCGGTCTGGCCCGCGTGCGGGTGGGCTATACCGCAGGCGAGGCGATCGGGCCGGAAATCTTCGATTTTTATCGGTCTCTCGGGATCAACCTGAAACAGCTTTACGGACAAACCGAGGCGTCGGTCTTCATCACGCTGCAGCCCGATGGCGAGGTGCACAGCGACACCGTGGGCGTGGCCGCGCCCGGGGTCGAGTTGCGGATCGCGGACACCGGAGAGGTTTTCTATCGCAGCGCGGGCGTTTTCGAAGAATACTACAAGAACGCCGAAAGCACCGCCTCGACCAAGGATGCCGAAGGCTGGGTCGCCACGGGCGACGCCGGGTTCATCGACGAGGCCACGGGGCATCTGCGCATCATCGACCGCGCCAAGGACGTGGGCCAAATGGCCGACGGTCAGATGTTCGCGCCCAAATATGTCGAGAACAAACTGAAATTCTACCCCAACATTCTCGAGGCCGTTGTGTTCGGCAATGGGCGCAAGCAATGCGCGGCCTTCATCAATATCGATCTGAGTGCCGTGGGCAACTGGGCGGAGCGCAACAACATCGGCTATGCGTCCTATCAGGAATTGGCCGGACACCCGAAGGTGCTGGAAACCATCAAGTCCCACGTGGAAGAGGTGAATCGCAGCCTCGCCGAAGATCCCATGCTGGCCCATTGCCAGGTCCATCGGTTCCTTGTGCTGCACAAGGAGCTGGATGCCGATGACGGCGAGATGACACGCACCCGCAAGGTGCGACGCGGTGTGATCTCCGAGAAATTCGAGGACCTTTTGGGCGCGCTCTACGACGGGTCGGACGAAATTTATACCACAACCGAAGTGACATATGAGGACGGGCGCAAGGGCAGCATTTCCGCGACGCTCAAGATCATCGACGCCGAGGTCGTGCCGGTGGACGCGCCACAGCAGGAGGCGGCGGAATGAGGACGTTCACGCGCCGCTCCTTGCCCGCAGACGGGCAAGATCGCCCCGCCCTCCGTCCCGAATGGCTTGAGGAGATCCGGCATGCTTGACGCAACCGAAGGCTACACCACGGAAGATGGCCGCAAGATCGGCGGCGTGGTGATGGAGATGAAGAATATCACTCTGCGCTTTGGCGGGGTGACGGCCATCGAAGATATCTCTTTTGACGTGCACGAAGGCGAGATCCGCGCGATCATCGGCCCCAACGGCGCCGGCAAATCCTCGATGCTCAACGTCATCAGCGGGTTCTACAATCCGCAGGAGGGCGAGGTTTGGTACAAGGGCGCGAAACGCCCGCCGATGAAGCCCTACCAGGTGGCCCGCCAAGGGATCGCGCGCACCTTCCAAAACATCGCGCTCTTCGAGGGCATGACCGTGCTCGACAACGTGATGACGGGGCGCATTCGACAGATGAAGGCGGGGCTTCTCTCGCAGGCGCTCTGGAAAGGCAAGGCCGAGCGCGAAGAGGTCGAGAACCGGGCCTTTGTGGAGAAGATCATCGACTTCCTCGAAATCCAGCACATCCGCAAAACCCCCGTGGGCCGCCTGCCCTACGGTTTGAAGAAACGGGTGGAACTGGCGCGTGCGCTGGCCGCCGAGCCGTCGATCCTGCTTCTGGACGAGCCAATGGCGGGCATGAATGTCGAGGAAAAAGAGGACATGAGCCGCTTCGTCCTCGACGTGAACGACGAATTCGGCACCACCATCGTGCTGATCGAGCATGACATGGGCGTGGTCATGGACCTTTCCGACCGCGTGGTCGTGATGGATTATGGCAAAAAGATCGGCGACGGCACGCCCGACGAGGTGCGCGGCAACCAGGCGGTGATCGACGCCTACCTGGGGGTGGCGCATGACTAAGGCCGGCGACGCGACAAGGGGGGTTCGGCATGCCTGAGCAGTTTATCTGGGGGATCGAGGTCTTTCTGAACGGGCTGATGGCCGGGGTGCTTTACGCGCTCGTGGCGCTTGGCTTCGTCCTGATCTACAAAGCCAGCGGCATCTTCAACTACGCACAGGGCGTGATGGCGCTGTTCGCCGCGCTCACGCTGGTGGGCATCATGGAGGGCCAGGTGCCCTTCTCTCACCTGATCAACGCGACTTTCGGCACGGAGATCCACCATTTCGGCTGGCACGTGCCGGCCTTCGCCGCGATCCTTCTGACAATGGTGGTGATGATCGCGCTTGCCTGGGTGGTGAACACGCTGATTTTCAAACATCTCGTGAACCAGGAGCCGATCATCCTCTTCATGGCCACGATCGGCCTTGCCTATTTCCTCGAAGGCTTCGGGGACATGATGTGGGGCTCGGACATCAAGACGCTGAACGTGGGCCTGCCGCAGGGCATCAACCCGGTGATCGACGAGGTGACCTATAACATCTTCGATTACGGCTTCTTTATCGACAATCTCGACATCGTGGCCACGGTCATTGCCGCGGCTCTCGTGTTCACGCTGATCGTCTTTGCACAATACACCAAGCAGGGCCGCGCGATGCGGGCCGTGGCCGACGACCACCAGGCGGCGCTGTCGGTGGGGATCTCGCTCAACTTCATCTGGGTGATGGTCTGGTCGCTTGCGGGCTTCGTGGCGCTGGTCGCGGGCATCATGTGGGGCACCAAGTCGGGCGTACAGTTCTCGCTCTCTCTCATTGCGCTCAAGGCGCTTCCCGTGCTCATGCTTGGTGGCTTCACCTCGATCCCCGGCGCCATTGTTGGCGGGCTTCTCATCGGCGTGGGCGAAAAGCTGTTCGAATTCGCGATCGGCGCGCCCTATCTGGGCGGTGCAACCGAGATCTGGTTCGCCTATGTTCTGGCGCTCATTTTCCTCGTCTTCCGGCCGCAGGGCCTTTTCGGCGAAAAGATCATCGAGAGGGTCTGAGGCCATGCAGAAACTGATCGCCATCGCCAACGTGGTCGCCTGGGCCGGATTCTGGGCCTTCGGCTACCTCGCCTTCAGCGCCGAGGCCGGCAATACCGGCCAGATGGTCATTGCGGCCCTTCTGGCCGCTCTGGGCGGCGGCGTCGGGATGTTGTGTTACCTCTGGCTGGTGCGCCATGCCGAGGAAACCGGCTATGCCCGCCCGGCCAACCGCGTGGCGAAATCCGAAGACGACGACATTCACGGGGAGGTCATCTAGCATGTTTTACCGCGAGGCCGGCGATTTCAAAACGTCCTATGTGGACGACAGCCAGACCTTCCCGATCAAGTTCGATCGGTATCGCTATTACGTGGTGCTGCTCATCGCCTTCGCCATCGTTCCCTTCGTCATCAACGATTACTGGGTGAACGCGGTCTTCCTGCCCTTTCTGATCTACTCGATCGCGGCCATCGGCCTGAACATCCTTGTAGGCTATTGCGGACAAGTCAGCCTGGGCACGGGCGGGTTCATGGCGGTGGGGGCCTACGCGGTCTACAAGCTCATGACCGGCTTTCCCGAGGTCTCGATCTTCTTTCACGTGATCGCGGCGGGGGGGATCACGGCCATCGTCTGCGTACTCTTCGGCTTGCCAAGCTTGCGGATCAAGGGGTTTTACCTTGCCGTGGCGACGCTGGCGGCGCAGTTCTTCCTGGTCTGGCTCTTCAACCGCGTGCCGTGGTTCTACAACTATTCCGCCTCGGGCCAGATCAGCGCACCGGAGCGCGAAATCTTTGGCGTGGCCGTGACGGGCGCCGAGACACTGCCATGGGCGGCCTATCTCTTTTGTCTGGTGTTCTGCGCGGCAAGTGCGATCCTGGCGCGCAACCTGACGCGGGGCATGGCGGGACGCAAATGGATGGCCATTCGCGACATGGATATCGCCGCCGAAATCATCGGCGTGGACCCGCTGCGCGCCAAGCTGTCGGCCTTTGCGATCTCGGGCTTTTTCGTGGGTCTTTCCGGCGCGCTTTTCTTTGCGGTCTATCTGGGCGCCGTTGAGGTCGGCGAGGCCTTCGGCATCAACAAGTCCTTTCTCGTGCTCTTCATGGTGATCATCGGCGGGCTCGGCTCGATCTTCGGCAGCTTTGCGGGGGCGGCGTTCCTCGTGCTCTTGCCGGTGCTGCTGAAAAACGTGCTCGTGGGCACGCTCGGATGGCCCACCGACCTGGCCGCACATCTGGAATTTATGATCGTGGGTGGGCTAATCGTGGTCTTCCTCATCGCCGAACCGCATGGACTTGCCCAGCTCTGGCGCGTGGCAAAAGAGAAATTGAGACTGTGGCCCTTCCCGCACTAGGGCGGGGCCGGAGGTGTGGCGCGCTGAAGCACGCCCTACATAACATCGGACAAAAACCAAGGGAGGATACATGCCGATGAGACGCAAGATTTTGGGGGCTGCCGTTGCGGCCCTGATGGCGACGGGTCCCGCGCTGGCGGACCTGACCATCGTCGACACGAGCTATCGCACCGGGCCTTACGCCGCGAACGGGATCCCGTTCTCGGACGGTTATCAGGATTACTTCACACTCCTCAATGAACGCGACGGCGGCATCGGCGGCGAGATGATCAACCTCATCGAGTGCGAGACCGGCTATAACACCGAAAAAGGCGTCGAATGCTACGAAGCGACCAAGGGCGAAGGCGCGCTTGTCTACCAACCGCTCTCGACCGGCATCACCTATCAGCTGATCCCGAAAGCCACCGCCGACGGCATTCCGCTTCACACGATGGGGTATGGGCGGACCTCGGCCAAGGCCGGTGAGGTCTTCAAGTGGGTCTTCAACTACCCGGCCAACTACTGGGACGGCGCTTCGCTGGCGGTCAAGCACATCCTCGACCAGAACGGCGGCGATATCTCCGGCAAGACGGTCGCGCTTGTCTATCACAACTCCGCCTATGGCAAGGAACCCATCCGTACGCTGGAAAGCCTTGCAGAGAAGCACGGCTATAACCTGACCCTTCTGCCCGTCGACCATCCCGGCCAGGAGCAGAAGTCGCAGTGGCTGCAGATCCGCCGCGAAAGCCCCGATTACGTGCTGATGTGGGGCTGGGGTGTGATGAACCAGGTCGCCATCCAGGAAGCGGTGAATATCCGCTACCCGATGGAAAATTTCATCGGGATCTGGTGGTCCGGCTCTGAAAATGACGTGAAGGCCGCCGGCGAAAGGGCCAATGGCTACAAGGCCCTGACCTTCCACAACCTCGGCTCGGATTACCCGGTCTATGACGACATCCAGACCCATGTCGTGGACGCCGGCAAGGCCGCGGGCGCGGGCGACCAGATCGGCACCGTCCTCTATAACCGCGGAATGTACGCTGCGATGCTGGCCGCAGAGGCGATCAAGACCGCGCAAGAGATGCACGGCACCGCCGCGATCAACGCAGCCCAAATGCGCGACGGCATGGAAAACCTCGAGATGACCGAGGCGAAGATGGCCGCGCTCGGCCTGCCGAACTTCGGGCCGGAATTCACCGTCAGCTGTGAAAACCACGGCGGCAACGGCTTTGGCGCCGTATCGCAGTGGAACGCCGAGGCCGGTGAGTTCGAATTGATCACCGACTACTACCAGTCAGATCAGGAAATCCTGGCCCCGCTGGTGGAAGAGGACTCGCAGGCCTTCGCGGCAGAGAACGGCATCACGCCGGGCTGCTGAAGGCGGCACAAACACACCCGGTCGCGGCCTCGGTCGCGGCCGGGATTACCAGGCATCTGATGAACGAAAAAATCGCCGCCGGTCGCAGAAAAGCGCCCCGGTCGCGACGCGGGAGAGTTGGATCATGGCCGAGGCCGCTGTTGAGACAGAAGAGAACCTGCTGGAAGTCAACAATATCGAGGTGATCTACAATCACGTGATCCTCGTGTTGAAAGGCGTCAGCCTCAGCGTGCCTAAGGGCGGGATCACCGCGCTTCTAGGCGGAAACGGCGCGGGAAAGACCACGACGCTCAAGGCGATCTCGAACCTTCTGCGCTCCGAACGCGGCGAGGTGACCAAGGGCAACATCCGCTATCGCGGCGAACGTGTGCAGGATCTCGTCCCGTCCGATCTGGTGAAAAAGGGCGTCATTCAGGTAATGGAAGGCCGCCATTGCTTCGAGCATCTGACGGTTGAAGAAAACCTGTTAACCGGCGCCTATACGCGCGGGTCGACCAAGGCCGAGATCGAAAAGGATCTGGACCTTGTTTACGAATATTTCCCGCGGCTGAAGGAACGCCGCAAAAGCCAGGCGGGCTATACCTCGGGCGGCGAACAGCAGATGTGCGCCATCGGGCGCGCGCTCATGTCCAGGCCCGAGACGATCCTTCTGGACGAGCCTTCGATGGGGCTGGCCCCGCAGCTGGTCGAACAGATCTTCGGCATCGTCAAATCCCTGAACGAGGAAGAGGGCTATACCTTCCTTCTGGCCGAGCAGAACACCAACGTGGCGCTGCGCTTTGCGCATTACGGCTACATCCTTGAGAATGGCCGCGTGGTGATGGACGGCCCCGCCAAGGAATTGCGCGAAAACCCGGACGTAAAAGAATTCTATCTCGGCATGTCCGATGAGGGCCGCAAAAGCTTTCGCGAGGTGCGCAGCTATCGCCGCCGCAAAAGGTGGCTGAGCTGAGGGGTCAGGAGTGGCTCAGACTTGCCCGCATGTCTTCGATCAGGTCGAGCGCCTCGTCGCGCGTGTTCCGGATATTGGGGCGGAAGCTCTGGCTTTCGGCGCGCAGGCGGATGTCTTCCTCGGTCTCGAACCCGGCCGCGAAGCGCACCGTACCAAGCGACGCGGCTTCGTTAAGCCGCTTGCCGCGCATCGCGTATTGAATCCACGCCGCGGGCAGAATCTCGCAACCGTTGAGATCGACAAGAAAGAACCATCTACGGTCCGTTGCCTTGATGCGTTCCTCGATGTGGTCGTAAAAATCATTCACGTCGCGGCTGTGGTGAAAGGTAAGGTGCGAAAAATCGACATGCATGATCACACGGTCTGTGTCGAACCGGATTCGGCGCACCATGTCGGGCATGGTGAGATTCGGATCATGCTTAATCTTGGCCCGGCGCGTGCTCGGCATCTCGCTCAGACGGGCGATCGCATCGTCGCGATTGGTGAAAAGATTGGGATCGAACGCCTCGGTGTTAGCAGCACGAAGAATCTGGGCGGCGGTTTCGGGCGAGGCGTCAAACCGCACCGAGCCCATCGAATGCGCCTTGTTGAGCGCGCGGCCCCGCCGGGAATAGGCGGTCCATGCGGCAGGATCGATCCGCGTCCTGTTGAGATTGACCAGAAAGAACCAAAGCGGTTCGCCCGTTTCGGCAATGCGCGCCTCAAGCCTGTCATAGACCTGATTGACGATCTGGCTGGTTTCGAAATGAAGATCGGAGAAATCCGCTTCCATAGTCTGCAAGTCGGGGTGAAACAGGATGCGGGCGTCAAGCGTTTTGGTATCGTGATCCAGCACCCCGGCGTGATCATGGGGCATCGGGCTGTCCTTTCGTGTCGTAACGGATCATCGGTTCGGCATACGGATGCACACCTTTTTAGCTTGACCTTACGTCATTCCGCAACTTGGAACGCCCTCGCCTCCCCCCGAAACGGCGAAAGGATGCCGATATGACCCAGTTTTTCGACGATCTCGAAACCCGGTCGCCAGAGGCGCGCGCGACCGAGCAATCCGGCGCCCTGCGAGACCAGATCGCACGGGCAAAGGGCTTGCCCGGCTATGCCGATACACTTGCCGAGGTCGATATAAATGCCATTGTATCTGTCGAGGACCTCGCGACTCTGCCCGTGTTGCGCAAGGATACTCTGGGCGCGGCGCAAAAGGCGGCCGCCCCGTTCGGCGGCTACACCGGGAAACCGGCCGCCGCTTTCGCGCATGTGTTTCAAAGCCCCGGCCCAATCTACGAACCCGGTGGAACGAGCCATGACTGGTGGCGCATCGGGCGCTTCTTGCATGCCTGCCGCGTCGGGCCCGGCGATATCGTGCAGAACTGTTTCGGCTATCACCTGACCCCCGCCGGCATGATCTTCGAGAACGGCGCGCGCGCGGTCGGGGCCGCGGTGCTGCCCGCCGGTACCGGCCAGACCGAGCTGCAGGCGCTGGCGGCACATAACATCGGGGTGACAGCCTATGCCGGAACGCCGGATTACCTGAAGGTCATTCTCGACAAGGCCGAAGAGATGGGCCTGCCGCTGAAAATCACCAAGGCCGCAGTCAGCGGCGGCGCCCTCTTTCCTTCCTTGCGGCAGGATTACGCGGCGCGCGGCATCACCTGTCTGCAATGCTATGCCACGGCCGATCTTGGAAACATCGCCTATGAAAGTCCCGCCCAGGACGGCATGACCGTCGACGAGGGCGTGATCGTCGAGATCGTCACCCCCGGCACCGGCAATCCCGTCGCCCCGGGCGAGGTGGGCGAGGTCGTGGTGACGACGCTTAACCCCGATTATCCGCTTATCCGCTTCGCGACCGGAGACCTCAGCGCCGTCCTTCCGGGCCAAAGCCCGTGCGGCCGGACCAACCTGCGGATCAAGGGCTGGATGGGCCGCGCCGATCAAACGACCAAGATCAAGGGCATGTTTGTGCGCCCCGAACAGGTCGCCGCGCTGGTCGCGCGGCACGACGCCATCCTGCGCGCGCGCGTCGTCGCAAGCCGCGACGGCGAGATGGACGCTATGACCGTCAAGATCGAGGCCGAAGGGATCGACGCCGCCGCCTTGGAAGACGCGGTACAGGAGACACTCAAGCTCCGGGGCCGGATCGAGGTCGTGGCGCCGGGCAGCCTGCCCAATGACGGGCTGGTGATCGAGGATCTGCGCAGCTACGACTGACCGCGCACCTCCCGGCCTTAACCCGGGTCTTCCTAACCGAACTAATCAAATATCCGGCGTTTCGGGAAACGCCGCGGACAGCGCGATCTGCACCATGTCCCCAAAGCTGCGCTCGCGTGCGCCGCTGTCAAGCGCCGCACCGGTCTGCAGGTGGTCAGAGACGGTCAGGACCGCAAGCGCCTGCACCCCGTGGCGGGCCGCCAGCGTATAAAGCTCGGCCGCTTCCATCTCCACGGCAAGCGTCCCATGCCGGATCAACTGCTCGGTCAGGTCAGGGCGCTCGTCGTAAAACGTGTCCGAGGAATAGATGCCGCCCACGTGATGCCGCGTACCCCGCGTCTCTGCCGCCCGGGCCGCGGCCCGCAGCAGGCCCCAGTCGGCACAGGGCGCAAAAGACAGCTCGCGCAGGATCGTGGCCGACGGCGTACTCACGGCACTCGCGGTCTGGGCGAGAACGACATCGCGCAGACCGACATGGGGCTGCATCGCCCCGCAGGATCCTATGCGCAGGATCCGCTTGACCCCATAATCCCGGATCAGTTCGTTCACGTAAATTGACAGCGACGCCATGCCCATGCCGCTGCCCTGCACAGTAACCGGGTGCCCCGCCCACGTGCCTGTGAAACCCAGCATGCCCCGCACGGCGTTCACCTGTCGGACATCGTCGAGAAAGGTCTCGGCCGCCCATTTCGCCCGCAGCGGATCGCCCGGCAGCAGGACCGTGGGCGCGATGTCGCCCTCTGCGGCGCCGATATGCAGGCTCATGACCGCTGGTACTTGATGAACGGGGTGACCTGGCCGATCCGGTCGTAGAGCTGCCGCGCGGTCTGGTTGAACTCCTGCGTCATCCAGTAGACCGAAGGCCGCCCATCAGCATCCGCGGCGGCATAGACCGCCTCGATCAGCGCGCGGCCAACGCCGGTGCCCCGCGCCTCGGGCGCAGCATAGAGATCCTGCAGATAGCAGACCTGCTCCTCGCGCCAATTATGCGCGTGGTAGATGTAATGCACCAATCCGACAGGCACCTCGTCCCGGATCGCCAAAAGACCGTGCTGATCCTCATGCACCGGCGAACAGATCCGCGCGAAAGTCGTGTCGTAGATCCGGTCAGGCAGCGTCGTCTCGTAGAAATCCAGATACGCGCGCCACAGCTCGGCCCAGCGGGGCTTGTCAGAGGCCATGATGGGGCGAATGCGAAGCGTCATGTCGAAACATCCTCGATTGAGCGACTGCGCGTAATCTGCGCCGAACACCTCCCGAGGGCCAGCATTTTTCCGCTGACCGATTTGTAAACCCCCGCCGGGCGGGCCATGTGCAGCAAGACCAACCGGGGACACCGCGCCCCAGATTCAGATCGAACCTGACTCAGATCGAAAAGGATGATGCAGATGACCTTCAAACCGATGCTCACCGCCGCACTGATATCCACCACGGCCATCGCCACGCCGCTTGTCGCTCAAGAGGCGACAGAAACCCCGGCGCCGAAAACCCTGTCCGAGATCCAGCCGACCCCGGGTCTTACCGCGGACCAGGTGACGGACACGCAGGTTTCGGCCTTTGTGGATGCGCTTATCGCCATCGAGCGTGTGCGCGTGACCTACATGCCCAAGATCGAGGCAACGACCGACGGCGAGGCGCGCAGTGCGCTGATCGACCAGGCCAACGCAGCCGTGGTCGAAGCCGTGGACAGCGTCGAGAACATGTCGATTTCGGATTACATCGCAATCGACAAGGCCGCGCAGGCCGATGGCGACCTCAACGATCGCATCATGGCGCAGATCGCCGAGCTGCGCGACGACAGCGAGAACGAGACGACCACGCAATAAGCGGGAATGGTTGCGGCGGGGAATTACTCCGCCGCGACCGCCTTGGGATCGGCAAGCGTTACGATATCCATCATGATCGTGTTCAATTCGAAATCCTTCGGCGTATAGACCCGCGCCACACCCATTTCCAAAAGACGTCGGGCATCGTCGTCGGGAATGATCCCGCCCACGATCAGCGGCACGTCGCCAAGACCAGCCGCGCGCATCCGCTCCAACAGCTCTTCGACGAGAGGCATGTGCGATCCGGACAGGATCGATAGGCCGATGACGTGCGCCTGATCCTCCAGCGCGGCGTTCACAATCTCTTCCGGCGTCAGGCGAATGCCCTCATAGGAAATATCCATCCCACAATCGCGGGCCCGGAATGCGATTTGTTCCGCGCCGTTGGAGTGACCGTCCAGCCCCGGCTTGCCCATCAGGAACTTCAGGCGACGGCCCAGCCTGTCGCTCACCGCGGCCACCGCGTTACGGATATCGTCAAGACCCTCGGTCTTGTTCGACGGGCTGGCCGACACGCCGGTCGGTCCGCGATATTGGCCGTGGATCTCGCGCATCTGTTCGGCCCATTCGCCCGTCGTAACCCCAGCCTTGGCGGCCTTGATTGATGCGGGCATGATGTTTTTACCCGCCCGGGCCGCCGCGCGCAGATCGGCAAGCGCCTCTTTGACCGCCCCGGCGTCCCGCTCCTGCCGCCATGCGTTGAGACGCGCCACTTGCTCCGCCTCGACAGCCGGGTCGACCACCATGATCCCACCATCCTCGGTCTGCAGCGGCGAAGGTTCGGTCGTCGTCCATTTGTTAACGCCGACAACCACGGTTTCGCCCGCCTCGATCCGGCCCAGCCGGTCGGCGTTGCTGTCCACAAGCCGCGCCTTCATATACTCGATCGCTCCAATGGCCCCTCCCATGCCGTCCAGCGTTTCCAATTCGTGGCGCGCGCCTTCCTTGAGTTCCTCGACCTTGGCGTCCACCGCGGGATTGCCATCGAATAGGTCGTCGAATTCCAGAAGGTCGGTCTCGTAGGCCAGAATCTGTTGCATCCGCATCGACCATTGCTGGTCCCATGGGCGCGGAAGGCCAAGCGCCTCGTTCCACGCGGGCAGTTGTACGGCACGCGCGCGGGCCTTCTTGGATAGCGTCACCGCCAGCATTTCGATCAGTATACGGTAGACATTGTTTTCCGGCTGCTGCTCAGTCAGACCGAGACTGTTCACCTGAACGCCATATCGGAACCGGCGGAATTTCGGATCCTCGACGCCGTAGCGTTCCGCCAAAATCTCGTCCCAAAGATCCACAAAGGCGCGCATCTTGCACATCTCGGTGACGAACCGGATGCCGGCATTCACGAAAAAGCTGATCCGCCCGCAAAGAGCCGGGAAATCCTCCGCCGGAACGCGCGGGCGCAGTTCGTCCAGCACCGCGCAAGCAGTGGCCAGGGCAAAGGCCAGTTCCTGTTGCGGCGTGGCGCCGGCCTCTTGCAAGTGGTAGGAACACACGTTCATAGGGTTCCACTTCGGAATATGGGTGTAGCAGTATTCGGCCACATCCCCGATCATCTTCAGCGACGGTTTCGGCGGGCAGATATATGTGCCGCGGCTGAGATATTCCTTGATGAGATCATTCTGCACCGTGCCTTGCAGCTTCGACACATCTGCACCCTGTTCCTCGGCAACGGCCACGTAAAGCGCCAGAATCCACGGCGCGGTGGCGTTGATCGTCATCGAGGTGTTCATCTGTTCCAGCGGAATCTCGTCGAAGAGTGTCCGCATGTCGCCCAGGTGGCAGACCGGCACGCCAACCTTGCCCACCTCGCCCCGGCTGAGCACGTGGTCGCTATCATAGCCCGTTTGCGTCGGCAGATCGAAGGCCACGGACAAGCCCGTTTGGCCCTTGGCGAGGTTGCCACGATAAAGCGCATTCGACGCTTTCGCCGTCGAGTGCCCCGCATAGGTCCGGATAAGCCAGGGACGGTCCTTGGTCTGCTCTTTCTGCGTCTGCGACATGGGGCGACCTCGTGAATCAGATTGCGCAATTTTCTTTCTTCCGGGCGAACCTATTCGGAATAATATGGCGCTGTCAATTCGCTGCATTGCGGCATGACAGGGTGGGCAACGACAATCCTGAAAACACCGCTCCAAAGCTGCGGCGACGGCGCGCATTCAGAATGTACATTTTGCACAAGTCCCGTCTAAGGTTTGGTGCATGTTGTACAATTCTCAGAAACGGGACCGGCAAGACGCGCGTCCTGGCGAGCCGCGTCAGGGGTCGCGCCCATCGGACAAATCGCGCCGTCGCGCATGTCGGGTGGCCGCGTCCTGCAGGAGACGGATGACCGGGGACGGTGATGGGTAAAGAGATCACCCTGCCGCTTTGGCTTTTCGGTCTGATCGTCGTCTTCGCGGCCGTGACTTTTGCCTCGCATTTCCTGTTTCCCTCCGTGCGCTGGTTCTTCCGCAAACGCATGGAACGCGTGGTGGCGCGACTGAATACCCGGCTCGAACGACCGATCGAACCGTTCAAACTGGCCCGGCGCTTCGACATGATCCAACGGCTCATCTACGACCCCGAGGTAAGCCGCGCCATCGCGGAATATGCCCGGAAAAACAAGGTGCCCGAGAATGTCGCCTTCGAACAGGCGCGTCGATACGCCCGTGAAATCGTTCCAAGTTTTTCGGCAACGGCCTATTTCACCATCGCGATCCGCTTCGCCAAATACCTGAGCCTCGCACTCTACCGCGTGCGGCTAAGCCGGTTTCATGATGAACGGATCGCCGATATCGACCCCAAGGCGACCGTGATCTTCGTGATGAACCATCGCTCGAACATGGATTACGTGCTTGTCACATGGCTCGCCGCCGAAAGTTCTGCGCTCAGCTATGCCGTTGGAGAATGGGCCCGGGTCTGGCCACTTTCCCGCCTAATCAAGGCCATGGGCGCGTACTTCATCCGCCGCCGGTCGCGCAACGCGCTTTATAGGCGGGTTCTGTCGCGTTATGTCGGACTCGCCACCGATGGCGGCGTGACACAGGCGCTCTATCCGGAAGGCGGGCTCAGCCTTGATGGCAAGCTTGCCCCACCCAAGCTGGGTCTTTTGAAATACATCGTGGAAGAACGCACCCCCGGCGAACGGGACGTCGTATTCGTTCCGGTTGCGGTAAATTATGACCGGGTATTCGAAGACCGCATCCTCGTCGCTGCGGGACAGTCCGGCGAGCGGCGATTCCGCGCGCGGATCAGTGTTGTCGGACTTTTCGTTCTGAAACAGATCTGGCGCTGGATCACGCGCCGCTATCACCGGCATGGCTATGCGGCGGCAAGTTTCGGACCGCCGATCTCTCTGGCGGATTTCGAAGAGAAGCATCCCGGTGCAAGTATCGAAGACCTGGCAGACCTGCTGATGCAGCGTATCGGTGACGAAGTACCGATACTGCCGGTCCCACTTCTGGCGCGGGCGCTGCTGCAAGCTGACGCGCCGATACCCCGGGCCGAGCTGGAATCGCGGCTTAAGCTGATGGAGAAGGAGTTGGCGCGTGGCCACCTCAGATTGCCTAGTGACGATGCTACCGACATGATGGAGACAGGTTTGCGAATCCTTGAACGACGCGATCTTGTCCGCGAAACGGCCTACGGCATCGAGGCAGTTCCTGAGGAACGACCCATTCTTGCCTATTACGCCAATTCCATAGGGCAGCTTTTCTGCGACAGCAGCATATAACCGGGCGCCTTTCTGCATCCGCGAGGTTATAAAATTTCAAAAATCTACCCACAGGCATTGCATTGTTGCGTGACGGTCTGTATTCCGGTCCCGATCAGCCGCGATTCTGCATCGCGGCAAACCTTGTGACAGGAGGCCCAGATGGCTCTGGATAACGAAACCGGCATCGCGCCCTATGACGCGCCCGAGAAAGACCTCTACGAGATGGGCGAACTGCCCCCGCTGGGATACGTGCCCAAGCAGATGTATGCTTGGGCCATCCGGCGCGAACGCCACGGTGAGCCTGACAAGTCCTTTCAGGTCGAGGTGGTCGACACGCCCACGCTCGACAGCAACGAGGTGCTGGTTCTCGTGATGGCTGCCGGAGTGAACTATAACGGGATCTGGGCCGGTCTCGGTCAGCCGATCAGCCCCTTCGACGGCCATGGCGAGCCCTATCACATCGCAGGGTCCGACGCCTCCGGCGTGGTCTGGGCCGTGGGCGACAAGGTGAGAACGTGGAAAGTGGGCGACGAGGTGGTCATCCACTGCAACCAGGATGACGGGGACGACGAGTTCTGCAATGGCGGCGATCCGATGTATTCGCCGACCCAGCGGATCTGGGGCTACGAGACGCCGGACGGTTCTTTTGCGCAGTTCACCCGTGTGCAGGCGCAACAACTCATGGCGCGGCCCAAGCATCTCACCTGGGAAGAAAGCGCGTGCTACACGCTGACGCTGGCCACGGCTTACCGGATGCTCTTCGGCCACCAGCCGCATGAGCTTCGCCCCGGGCAGAACGTGTTGGTCTGGGGCGCGTCTGGCGGTCTGGGATCCTTCGCGATCCAGCTGGCGAATGCGGCGGGCGCCAATGCGATCGGCGTGATCTCGGAAGAAGACAAGCGCGATTTCGTGATGAACCTCGGTGCGAAGGGCGTGATCAACCGCAAGGAGTTCAATTGCTGGGGCCAATTGCCCAAAGTGGGATCGTCCGAGTACAAGGAGTGGTTCGCCGAGGCACGCAAGTTCGGCAAGGCGATCTGGGACATCACCGGCAAGGGCAACAATGTCGACATGGTGTTTGAGCATCCCGGCGAGGCGACCTTCCCGGTCTCGACGCTGGTGTGCAAGAAGGGCGGCATGGTCGTGATCTGTGCAGGTACCACCGGTTTCAACTGTACCTTTGACGTGCGCTACATGTGGATGCATCAAAAGCGTCTGCAGGGCAGCCATTTCGCGCATCTGGCGCAAGCGTCGGCGGCGAACAAGCTGGTAATCGAGCGCCGGATCGACCCGTGCATGTCCGAGGTTTTCCCGTGGGAGGAAATCCCCGAGGCCCATATGAAGATGCTGCGCAACGAACACAAACCGGGCAATATGGCAGTGCTTGTGCAAGCGCCCCGCACCGGTCTGCGCACGGTTGAGGACGTACTTGCCGCGAAAGCGTAAAGAACACCAAACCTGAACCCGCCCATGAAGCCCGCGAATGACGAAAGTGGTTCGCGGGTTTTCTTTCGTCATCCTGTCCTGCTCCAAGCGCTTTCAAAGGTTTGCAATCAATCACCCTCACTAGATCTGGGGAGGGAAAATGCGCGAGTTCGGCGGAAAACTTAATCGTGTTATGGTTGTATTAACCTTTCATTAACCTTCTATGGACGAGGCTGATCATGCAAAACGAATGGATACTCGACGTTCTGACAGACCTGAGGTCCTTCGCGCATCAGAACGGCCTTGAAGTCTTGGCCGAGCATCTCGACGATACGCGATTGGTCGCCGCGGCGGAACTGACTCTAAAGGATGAAAGGGCTGCGGCTCATGAATGCCCATCCGCGGTCGCGACTGGACAATCTTCTAGAGGAACTCGAACTCGCGCCTGACATTGCCGCCGTGCAGATCGCCAGCGAGCGGCTGCGCGATCATTTCCGTGTCGACCATCTTGTCTACCACTGGGTGAGCGCCGCAGGCGACCAGTACGGATGCGGGACATATGATCAGGCCTGGGTCGAACGGTATCTTGAAATGGAATACCTGCGGGTCGATCCCGTCATCCGGGGCTGTTACCAGCGCTTTCATCCGGTGGACTGGAAGACGCTCGACTGGTCGGGAAAAGCAGCCCAGGCATTTCTCAAGGAGGCCTTGGCGCACGGGCTCGGAAACCAGGGTTATTCGGTGCCCTTGCGTGGCCCAAACGGGCAGTTCGCCCTCTTCACCGTCAATCACCGATGTGACGACGCCAGCTGGCAAAGCTTTACCGAAGCACATCGCCGTGAACTCATACTCTGCGCGCATTACTTCAACACGAAAGCCCTGGATTTCGAGCCGGATCGCGCGCCAGCGCCGGCGCGGCAACTATCTCCACGTGAGGTCGATGCGTTGACGCTTCTTGCTCTGGGCTACGGTCGTGCTCAGGTTGCGGACACGCTTTCGATCTCCGAACACACATTGCGGGTCTATATTGAAAGCGCCCGCTTCAAACTTGGCGCAATCAACACCGTGCATGCCGTGGCACGCGCCATCAGTCAGGGTTTGATCGTTGTGTGATGCAACGCACGGTGTTCTGAAAGACGGTTAACCTTGGCAAACGCAGTCTCGTTCCCGACAGAGAAGAGGGAACGATCATGCTCCGATACCTTTACGCCGACCAGCTTTCCGCCTTTCCCCGCCTTGCGAACAGCATGTTCCTGGACCGCGCCGACCAGTTCAAGACACGCCTGAACTGGGATGTCACGGTCACTGCGAAGGGTCATGAGCGCGATGAGTACGACGATCTCAATCCGCTTTACGTGATCTGGGAAGGACCTGACGGGCGGCATCGCGGGTCCATGCGGTTTCTTCCAACAACGGACCGTACGATGATCAATGAACATTTTCGCGATATTCTGGGCGGCGGTACGATCGAAAGCCCGCTAATCTGGGAATGCACACGGTTCTGCCTGGCTCGGGGCGCGGAAAGTCGCATCGCGGCGGCGCTGATGCTGGGCGGCGGAGAGATCATGCGCCAGTTTGGCGTGCGCCATTTCTCCGGGGTTTTCGATGCCCGGATGGTACGGATCTACCGGACCATCGGATCGTCCCCGGAAATCCTGGGACAGTTGGGTACCGGCCGAGTTCAGATCAGTGTCGGTCTGTGGGAATTCACCGACGCCGCCCGCGCATTGGTCGCAAAACGCGCAGGCGTTTCGCCCGCTCTTTACGAGCTTTGGTTCCGCCGCAGTTTCGGGTCGGACATGGGGAGACAAGCCTTGAGCGCCTAAGGCGCCGCCTTAGCCGCCTCGGACAAGGTCGTCTTCATCCTCCACGACCGAAATCCCCAAAGCATCAAGACCGTTTTCCAAATGATCGGAAAGATGCGGCGTACCGAGAAGGTAATCCGCTGTGGGAGTTGTTGCCTCTTCCGCGGCGGTCGCCTTTGCCTCTTCAAAGTCTTCGGCATCGAAGCTGCCGCGGCCGATCCACATGAGCGCAACGAGACTGGCCTGCTCGTCCTCGCTCAGCCGGTCTATGAAAGCCCGAAGTTCTCCTTCCGCGCGGTCAAGTTCGCGTGACATGAGGATAACCTGGGCGACTTTGTAGTGAGAGATGTCCAACATGCGGCTAACTCCTGTCGCGGTGATGTCATGCACCGTGACAGTCGTGCGGATGGGCGTCCTTGATCTTACGCAAATAGCCGGTAGTAGGCCCAGTTGGGCAGCAACCGCGATAGGCGAAACACCCACGAGAAGACTGTTGGGAAATGCTTGTCGAACGCGGCCTCATCGCACATGAGCTCGAAGACCTGCTGTGCCGCATCATCCGCTTCCATGAGAAACGGCATGTGAAAGTCGTTTTTGTCGGTCAGACGGGTCTTAATAAAGCCCGGGTTGGCCAGCTGCACGCGCACGCCGGTGCGCCAGAGGTCGGCGCGCATGCTTTCGGCAAGGGCCATGACACCGGCCTTTGAGGCGGCATATCCGATCGCACCCGGCAGGCCGCGAAATCCGGATAAAGAGCCGGTGAGCACGATATGCCCGGAGTCCCGCGCGACCATGGGGGGCACAACATGCCCAAGAACACGCATTGTCCCCGTGAAATTCACGTCGGCCATCGCCACGGCCTGGTCGGCATCCCATTCGGTCGCTGGCATTGGCCAGTAAACGCCGGCCAGAAATACAAGCCCGTCGATTTCGCCAACCTCTTCCGCCGCCTTGGCCACGCTTTCGTCGTCACTGACATCCATTGGTACTGCGCGGGCCCGGCCAGGCAAGCTTTCAGCCAATTCGTTCAGACGCTCTTCGCTGCGGGCCGAAAGAATAAGTTCCGCGCCTGCCGCACTGAGCTTGCGTGCCACGGCAGCGCCAAGACCTTCGCTTGCGCCAACCAGCCAGTATCGTTTCCCGCTCCACTCTGTCATGCATTCTCTTTCTTCTGCATCGTCGCCACCAGCTCAGCAACCTTGATTCCCCATTTGCGAAACTGGCTGCGGTTCACGATGGTTCCTCCGGGCGTGAGATACATCCAATCGCTCACGCTCAGAACATGGCCACCGGCATCCTCGGGCAGACGTATCTTGTAGCGGAGCTGGACCGTCGCCCCCGACTGCTGGCCCTGACCTTGACCGACAAGGTCATCGGCATCGGCCTTTATGGCGCCATCATTGCCAAGTTCGAGCCGCCATTCACGATCCTGCGTGTTGCCGCTGTGATATCTGAAGTGCTCTTTCATGATGCCGCGATTGCCGTCCCACTCCGCCTCAAAATCGCCGGAAAAGCGCGACGTGACACGTCCTAGTGGACCATAGATAACGCCTTCGCATTGGATTGGACCATTAAGGTGCTGTCGCAAATCGAAATTCGGAATATCCTCGACATAGTCTGCGGCAGATTGCGCCAAAAACGATGCATACCGTCGATACAAGAGCATCAGCGCGATCATAAGCGCAATGCCGGCGGCAAAATAGAAAAGTTCGGACATCAGGTAGCGCTCCTTTCTTTCAAAGAGTGTGCTGGGGCCGCGATCCGGTCTGTAGGAGTCGTGACCAGCACGCCGATGGCGATCACTTTCAAAACGCAAGGCACGGCACCATAGAGCAGGCTCAACAGCCAGAGTTCGGCCTCGGCATTGTCCTGCCCGGACCGGTATCCGCCCGCCTCGAGGAGCGGCAGTAGAGACACGGCTGCGATTGCCAGCGTGATCTTGCTTACGAACGACCAAAGACTGAAGCCTTCCGCCGCACCGGGCGAGACCTGCTGCATGCGCGCGGCGAACAATGCGGGCAGAAGCGTCATGTCGGCGCCAAGTGCGATGCCGGAGGCAACGCAGATGATGCCAAACGCGATCCCGTCACCGGATCCAAGAAAAATCGCGAAGGCAAAGGAGACGATGGAGAGCACCATACCCGTGACAAGCACCGGGCGTGTGCCGAAGCGTTCCGCGGCCTGCCCCCAAACCGGTGCGGCGAGGGCCGCAGACAAAAAGAACATCAAGAGAAACGGTCCTTCCCATCCGGGAAGATCCAGTCGGTCCTCGACAAAAAAAAGAAAGAGGGTCGAGCTGACTGCGACCGGCGCGGAGTTCGCGAGCGCCACGAGCAAAAGACGCCGGGCAATCGTGTCGCGCAAAACCGGTGAGATACCGGTGCCGGGCGTCTTGATGGCTTTCCATTCTGTCCGCATGGCCCAGAGTGCGATGATCGACAAAAATACGAAGGCTATCGCGAAACCGGTATATCCGCCCAGCGCAACTGGCGCGACCGCCGCCGCGCAGATACCCAGCAGCGCACCCGTCTCGCGCCAGCGTGCGATCGTCAGATGCCCGCCATCGCCCGGCATCTCAGAGGCCGCAGCGACACCTTGGGCGTAGAAACAAATCGTAAGATAGCTGAAGGCGGAAAAGACGAGCGTCAGCATGATGCCAAACCACACGAGCGGCGCGACAGGTGGCGCGACGGCGAAGAGACCGAACATGCCGACCGCCATCATGGATCCTGCAACAATAACGGTGATCGCCCGGTGCCGCCGCAGGCGATCCGCTACATGGCCCAAAAGAGGATCCTGAACGACATCCAGAAGCCGCAGGCAGAAAAGTACAGAACCGAGCGCGGCCAAGGATACGCCGTACTCGTCCACAAAGAATTTGGGGGCGTGCATGTAAAGCGGCAGGCCGGCCGCGGCGATCATCGCCGCGAAAACCGCGTAGGCTGGCAGGCGTGGGGCGGATGTCATCGGGACACCTCGTGGGCGGGGGGTTCCGGACGGGCACGGAACCGCGCGCCTTTCCACCAAAGCTTTAGCGCCTGCCAGTGAATAAGAGCCAGAACCCGCCGTGACCCGAAAGGCCGGCGCATCAGGGCACGCAGCACGCCAACCAGACCAAGCGCGCGTCGCTTACCCGTCAGTGTCGCCGTCACGCCAAAATTCCCATCGGTAAGATCGATCCAGATGCCTACGCGGTCCGCACGGATATCGAAGCGGAAGCTGTAGGTGCCTCCGATCCTCTGAAAGGGCGACACATAGAATATTTTGGTCGCCTCAATCCGGTCTTCCGGAGTGATTGCAGCGTGGTCTTCGCGCGTGCACAGGTAACAATGCCGGTCTCCATAAGTGTTGGTGACCTCGGCAATCGCGGCGCGCAGGGTCTCTTTCTTATCGAAGCAGAGCCAAAAAGACACCGGATTGAACACGTGCCCAAGAACGCGCGGCTGGGCGAGGAGCATGATACGCGCAGGGCTTTCAAGCCCATGCGCGGCAACTACCTCACGCACCCACGCGGCACCGCGACCTTGGCCCGGCTGACCGCCATGATCCCGTTCACGGATGGAAAAAAGTGCTGCACGGTTTCGCGCGAACACAAAACTGTCTTCCAAGGGTGCTTCGGCGTCCAGCATGACGTAATCAATGCTGTAGCGAAAAGCATTGCGCACCTCGCCTTTACGTCCGTGCCACGTGTGACCGGCGATATGGTCGACCTGACTCATTCCGCGGCGACCGGCATCCGGTCACGCGCCAGGATCGCCTCGGCGACCTCAAGCCCGGTTGCAAGCCCGTCTTCGTGAAACCCGTTGCGCAGCCACGCACCGCAGAACCACGTTCCATCGGTACCATTGAACGCCCGAACGCTTTGTTGCGCCGCAATCATGCCCTTGTCGTAGACAGGGTGATGCATCACCGCTTGGTCATAGATCAGATCTTCGCGGATCGGCCGATTAGAATTGAGCGTTACGAAATGCAGATCGTCCATCGGGATCGGCTGCAGGCTGTTCATCCAGTAGGTTATATCGATCTGCCCGTCGCGACGGGCCGGACCCTCGGCGTAATTCCACGAAGACCAGACCGCACGGCGTTTCGGCATGACGGATGTGTCGGCGTGCAGCACCATATCGTTGGCCTGATACCGCACAGCACCGAGCGCTTGGCGTTCCTGAACGGACGGATCTGACAGCAATCGCAGGCTTACATCGCCATGTGTGGCAAGAATGACCTCGTCGAAATACACCCACTCTGCACCTTCGGCGCGCACCTCTGCCCCGATATCGGTGCGCCGGATCGCCGAGACGGGCGTGCCCGGACGCAACGCCACGCCACGGCTTTCCAAGAGACCCGCCAGACGCGACACATACTCTTGCGATCCGTTCTTGACCGTATACCACTGATGCTGACCGCTGTAGTTCAGCAGCGCGTGGTTCTCCATGAAACGGATCATCGCATGTGCCGGGAAATCGAGTATTTTTTCTGTCGGCGTCGACCAGATGGCACCGGTCAGTGGCAGAAGATAGTAGTCGCGAAACCAAGGCCCTACCCGCATGCGATCCAGAAATTCGCCGATGGTCAGGTTGCCTTCTTGACGCGCAAGGTCGACCGCATTGGCGTTAAACCGGAAAATGTCGCGCAGCATGCCCAGAAATCGCGGGCTAACCGCATTCCGGCGTTGTGCAAAGAAGGCTCTGGCGCCATCAAGTCCGTATTCTAGCCTGCCCGCCCGCACCGAGGCGCCGAAACTCATCGTGCTTTTCACAACGGGCACATCGATTTCGTCGAACAGTCTCGAGAGATTGGGGTAATTTGCATAGTTGAACACGATAAAGCCGGTGTCGACGGGCTGATCTCCGCGCTTTCCGGCCATGATTGTTCGGGCATGCCCCCCCAACCGCGGCTCGGCCTCGTAAAGGGTCACATCACATTCTTCGGAAAGACGCCACGCAGCGCCAAGCCCCGTGATACCCGCGCCTATTACGGCGACCTTACGCCGCGGCGGACGTGAATTTTCAAACGGCATTATGTTGCAGACCTGTTTTTCTTTGTTACCTGTGATACGCAGTGATGCGGCAAGCGGATGATAAAGAAAACATGTGTTTTTTCTGATCCATGCCCTGCTCGTCTGCGTAAAGGAGATATGTATCGTGATTCCGAACTCTCAACAGGCAGGCCGGCAAGTGGCCTTGACGGCATGCTCGCAGGGCGGTCTTTGCGCGAGCAATCGGTAGCGGCACGATCTGATACAAATCGTTCAATGAGCAACAACGATCCAGACTGGGCGATTCTTTTGATGCGGGTGCGCGACAGCCAAGACCGCGAGGCCTTTCGCGCGCTGTTTGAGCACTTTGCGCCGCGGATCAAAGCGTTCCTGATGCGATCGGGTACAGACGCCACTTTGGCGGAGGAATGTGCGCAGGACGTAATGGCATCGCTCTGGCGCAAGGCGCATCTTTTCGACCCGTCCCGGGCAAGCGCATCGACATGGATCTTCACGATCGCACGAAATCGGCGGATCGATGCAATCCGCAAGCTGAGACGCCCGGAACCAGAGGATTTGCCCTGGGGACCGGAACACGAACCAGACCAGGCGGACAGCCTGGCTTTACAGCAGGAAAGCGAAAAGCTGGGAGAAGCGATTGCCAAGCTGCCGGCGAAACAGAGGGAGTTGATCGAGAAAGCCTATTTCGGCGATCTGACACATAGCGAAATCGCGGATGAGACAGGTTTGCCACTCGGCACGATCAAATCGAGGATCAGACTGGCGCTGGAGCGACTGCGCCACGCAATGAAGTGACGAACATGACGAAAGACATTAATCATCATCTCAATAACGCGCTGTTGATGGCCTACTCGGCCGGCAATTTGCCCGAGGCGTTCAGCCTTATCGTAGCCTCACACGTGTCGATGTGTGACGAATGCCGGGCGCGCCTTGGCGCTTTCGACGCCATTGGCGGGTCCGTGATGGACGCGTGCGAAACCGTGTCGTTGCGAGAAGACTGCTTTGAAGCAACGATGTCGCGAATTGATGACGCGAATACAGAGCCGGCGATGCCGGTCACTCCCTCGACAGACGGCATCTTGCCGCAGCCCATTCGTGACTACGTCGGCGGCGACCTTGATGCAGTGAAATGGCGCCCGGTTGGCCTTGGGGTCAAACAGGCGATTCTTCCGACCGACGCAGAAGGTACGGCACGCTTGCTTTACATTCCTGCGGGTGCAGCCGTTCCCGATCACGGGCACCGCGGCACAGAATTGACGCTGGTTCTGAAAGGCGCGTTTTCGGATGAGGTGGACCGCTTTGCCGCCGGGGACGTGGAAATTGCCGATGAGGAGCTGGATCATACGCCCGTCGCCGACGTCGGAGAGGACTGTATTTGTCTTGCAGCGACCGACGCTCCGTTAAAGTTCCGGTCGTGGCTGCCCCGGATCGCACAACCGTTTTTGCGGATCTGAGTTGTTCTAGCTGTAGCGGCGGACAAAATTGCGAAGGATCATCTCGGGCGCAAAGACGTCCGCTGCGCGACACATCTCGATAAGCTCTCCAGCCGTTTCGGGCGGAAAGTAGCCGCGGTTCTTGTAAATCTTGATGCGGGTTTCGAAGCCGCTAGCGTCGGCCTCGGGGTGAAATTGCGTGGCATAGACGTTTTCGCGATAACGTAGCATCTGAAACGGGCAGGTTTTCGAACGAACGAGGTGTGTGCACCCGTCCGGCAGCGTCTGTACAGCCTCTTTATGGCCGACAAAAGCGTCGAACGCGGTTGGAATCCCGTTCATTACCGGATCATCCTTGCCGTCGTTGGTCACTTCACAGGCCGCCGTGCCCACGGGTTCACCGTATGAAACCTTGCTGACGTCAGCGCCAAGATGCTTGCCTAATATCCCGATACCGTAGCAACACCCGAGAAAAGGCACGTCTAGCGCTGTGATCTGGGGCATGAGCGACAGGATATCGGCCTCGATCCGCGCTTCGATCGGGTCCTTGTCTTCGGGCGCGTCGCTTACGCATCCGGGTCCTCCTCCGACAATGACGGCGGAGAAACGACCGAGATCGAGACCCTCTGGCAAACGTCTCTGATCAAGTCGGATCCGCTCCACTCGGTCAGGGGCAATCTGGCCCTTGCGCAGAAACGCCTCGAACTCGTCATCCGACGCTTCGGTCTCCGGTCTGAGTTGCAAGACAAGGAAGGGCTTGGTCATTGTGGTCTCTTCAAGGCTATGCGCTCTCGTAGGCCTGTTCGGCCGGTACGGTCAAGGCAAAGGGCCGCTTTGCTTGACCCCGCGCGGCGATTGCCTACCCTGCACGAGGGACTGCAGAGCGGAAGGAAACCCAATGATCCAGAGGTGGTGCGCGAAGTCCCTTACCAAACGCGAGCCCTCCGCGTTCTCCCGCAGACCGCAGGACTAAATGCAATGCCACGTTCGTTAAGCCTTGCGGCTTATCTCGCCTACGCCCGGCGCACCACCAGTGGCACCTACGCGCCGAAGGCCGACCGACCGGAGGGGCCATTGCTTTGGGCGCATGCAAGCGATCAGGCTCATGTGGACGCGCTTTTGCAACTTTTCGATCGTATCCGCGCGCAGCGGTCGAATATGCATTTGCTGCTTACGACGCGGGATGCAGGTGGCGACAGTAAGACGGCAAGCCGACGTGCCGTTCTGCATGAGCAAGTACCGGCGGACAGCCTGCCGGTCGCAGCGCGATTTTTAGATCATTGGCGGCCAGATTTCGTACTTTGGACCGGCGGCGATCTTCACGCCGCGCTGATTCACTTGACAGCAGAGCGCGACTTGCCCCTTGTTCTGATCGATATCGAGGAAAGCGCGCTTTCACGTCCTGCCTGGCGCTGGTTCCCGGACCTGCCGCGCGCGCTTTTGCGGTTGTTCGATGTGATCATGACACGCGACGAGTCTACCCTTCGCTTCATTCGCCGTTTGGGCGTGACCGAGGAGAATTCTCTTGTAACCGGCCCGTTTCTTGACGGCACGACGTCTCTTCCCTGTCACGAGGCCGCGCGGGAGGAAATGGCGGCCATGCTTCTGGGTCGGCCCGTCTGGCTTGCTGCCATGCTTCAGGAGGACGAGATTGCCAGCATTCTTGACGCACACCGGCAAGTCAGCAGGCGGTCTCTGCGAGCGCTTTTGATCGTCGTGCCGCGGGACATCGGCAAGGCAGACATTTTCCGACAGGCCCTGCGACGGAGCGGCCTGCGCTTCGTGACATGGTCGGAGGGCGAATTGCCCGAAGAAACGACGCAAGTCATTCTGGCAGATACGACGGGCGAAATGGGTCTGTGGTACCGCCTTGCGCCGATCAGCTTCATGGGAAGCTCTTTGAGGCCGGGCGCGACAGGCAGCGATCCGAACGAACCGGCGGCGCATGGCTCGGCAATTCTGTACGGACCGAGTATCCGACGTTACCTGACCAGCTATACCCGTTTCGCCGAGGCCGGGGCCGCGAGGATCGTGCGCGATGCAGAGACTCTGGCGAATGCGGTAAGCCGCCTGATCCCACCCGACGAAACGGCCGCCATGGCGCATGCCGCGTGGGAAGTCGCCTCGCGGAGCGCGGCCCTGACCGACCGGGTTGCCGAACTGGTCAACGACCAGCTTGACCGGCGCGAGGCCACGTGATGCGCGCGCCAGGCTTCTGGGACAGACCGCCTGACCACCCGGGAGTGACTGCGCGGGTGCTGGCGCCTTTAGGATGGATCTATGGCGCGCTCACGGCCCGACGGGTGGCGCAGCCACCGCAATACACGCCACCAATCCCGGTGATCTGTGTGGGCAACATCAATGCCGGGGGTACAGGCAAGACACCCACGGTGATCGCCATCGTCCAACGCCTGCAAGCCCATGGGCACCGTCCCGCGATCGTGTCCCGCGGCCATGGTGGCCGGTTGCATGGGCCGGTGCGCGTAAAGGAACAAATACACAGCGCGGCGGATGTGGGTGACGAGCCGATGCTGCTGTCGGCCTTTGCCGAAACGTGGATTGGCCGCGATAGGGCGGTCGCGACCCAAGCGGCGGTTGAGGCGGGCGCGGATGTGATTGTGATGGATGACGGTCATCAGAATCCGACCGTGCGCAAGGATTTGACGATTGTGGTCGTGGACGCAGTCAAAGGTTTTGGAAACGGCCTGTGCCTTCCAGCCGGTCCCTTGCGCGAGCCGGTTCATCGGGGCTTGGCGCGCTCACAGCTGCTTTTGTCGATCGGCCAGCCTGGGGCACAGGCGCGTTTCAAAGCGACATGGGAGAGCCCAGTCGACTTGCCCCATCTCCATGGTCAACTTATCCCATTGCAAACCGGCATGGATTGGACCGACACGCCGCTTCTGGCCTTCGCCGGCATTGGTCATCCCGAAAAATTCTTCGCCACGTTAGAGGGGCTCGGGGCCACCCTGGTGCGCAAAGAGGCTCTTGAGGATCATCAACCTCTGACCGCTGCTCTCATGGCGCGGCTCGAAGGTGAGGCCCGCCTGCGCGGAGCGCAGCTTGTGACCACCGAGAAGGACGCAGTGCGTCTGCCAGCGGATTTTCGGCAGAAGGTCATCACCCTGCCCGTGCGGCTAGAACTGGATGACTGGGCGCCTTTCGATACCGCTTTTGCCCGCATTCTTTGAGCTGACCGGAACCGTATCAGCCGGAAAATGTCTTGAAAGCAATTTATATTTCTCGTTTAGCCGGGGCCCGTGCGGCCCGGAGCGGGTCGATCGAGATCAAGCTCTGCATTGGAAAAACGGATCGGACTGCGGACCCCTGGGACACCGTTTGGCTCGATGCGCATGCCGCGCGCGATAACTTGCGGGTCCGAGAAAACCTCGGCCAGATCGTTGATCGGCCCGGCAGGCACGCCCTCTGACTCGCATGCTGCCAGCAACGTTTCCTTGGTGAAGGTCGCCGTACGTGCGGTCAGCGCCGCATCGAGTGCCTCGCGGTGCGCGACGCGCGCAGCATTGTTCACGAAACGTGAATCCCGCGCCAGCTCCGGCGTGCCGAGAAGCTGACAAAACCGGGCAAACTGGGCATCGTTGCCCACGGCCACGATCAGATGACCGTCACCGCAATCGAAGACCTGATAGGGTGCCAAGTTCGGATGGTGATTGCCTAAACGCCCCGGCGCGACACCGGTCGCGAGATAGTTCATCGCCTGGTTGGCGGTGACGGCCACCGCCACATCCAAAAGCGCCATATCGATGTGACTGCCCACTCCAGTGCTTTGCCGGCGATGGACCGCGGCCAGGATCGCCGTTGTCGCATAGAGACCGGTAAAGATATCCGTGATCGCAACGCCCACTTTCACCGGCTGGCATTCAGGCTCTCCGGTGATGGACATCAGGCCCGACATCCCTTGGATGATATAGTCATAGCCCGCCCGCGCCGCATAAGGCCCATCCTGACCGAAGCCGGTGATCGAACAGTAGATCAGCCCGGGATTAGCCGTTTTCAACGTTTCGTAATCCAGCCCGTAGCGCGCCAATCCGCCGACCTTGAAATTCTCGATTACGATGTCGGCGGACTCGATCAATTGACGCGCCTCCGCCTGTCCCTCGGACGTGCGAAAGTCGAGCACTAGGCTTGTCTTGCCGCGATTGCAGCCGTGGAAATATGCGGCCGAACGGTCGCCGTCATGATCGATGAACGGCGGGCCCCATTTGCGGGTATCGTCACCTTCGGGGCTTTCGACCTTGATCACCTCGGCACCGAGGTCGGCAAGTGTCTGACCGGCCCAAGGGCCAGCCAGGATACGGGCCAGCTCGACGACCTTCAGACCGGCGAGCGGCGCTGTTGTCATTCGTCGATCAGCCCGTCGAGAATGCCCTTGAGTTCGGCGTAGGGCATATTCGAATATGTCTCGCCGTTGATCACGAGCGTCGGTGTCGACTGCACGCCGTCGGCCTCCGCGTTTTCCTGGAACCAAGCGACGAGCGTCTTCGCCTTCTGCGCGTCTGTCAGGCAGGCCTCAAGCTGATCCTCCGAAAGTCCGGCGACCTTGCCGATCTTGCGCAACCGGTCGGTGATCGCCACCGGGTCCTGACCGTTGCCGATCCAGTCTTTCTGTTGATCGTAAATCATGTCGGCGATGCCGAAGAACCGCTGCTCTCCGCCGCAGCGCGCCACCATCGAGGCCCACAGGCCGAACCGGTCGAAATAGACATCGCGATAAATGAAGCGGATCTTGCCAGTGTCGATATAGTCGGCCTTCAACTGCTTGAGCTGATTTGCATGGAAATTGGCGCAGTGCGGGCATGTGAAAGAGGCGTACTCGATGACCGTGACCGAAGCATCCTCCGACCCCATGGTCATCTCTGTAATGGTCGAGGTATCGACTTCGCTCGCGTCTTGCGCGTTGGCCGCACCGAAGAGATCGGTTCCGGCCGGCGCGGTCGGGCTAGCGGACTGGCTGAGCCAATATCCGGCACCAGCGGCGAGAGCGAGGGCAATGGCCCCCGAAAGAAGGACGTTTTTCATTGTGTCACCTTGATGGGTCTAGCGTTTCGTTCTGGATAGGACGTTGCGCCCCAAAGTTTCAAGCGCTGCGCGCAAGTCATCATCGCCCACCGGTTCGGCGAGTTCTGTAACTTTCCGTACGGTTGCGGGATCGGGTTGTGGCGCAGGCTTGGATACCGGGCGATGTTCGAAACTGGCTTGCCCGTCGGCAAAACCGGTTGGCGCAGTTTGCGTGATGTGTATACGGGAGATCGCGTTGTATCCGTACGCGGCGTTGACCCGTTCGCGCAGCTTCTCTTTCTGCATGTCGAGGACAGGTGCCTGAGCACCAGTGGTCAAAACGGTCAGCGTTGCTCCCAGGCCCTGCCGTCCGTAAGAAATCTTGACCGGACGGGAAATGGCGGCGAGATCGGCTCCTGCGATTTCGGACCATTGCGTCAGAACGCGGGATACCGCGAAGCCGCGCTTTTCGGATGCCTCGCGGATGCGGGCCCCCAACAGAGTTCCGCTGCGCTTGAAGCCTTTGGTGGTGCCCTTGTAATTGCCCTTTTGCGCGGGCATGGATGGCCTCCCTTACCGGTAGGTTTAACTTAAGGGATCGGACGGGGGTTGCCACCCCAAAGCGAGGTAAAAGATGCGTGACAGCGACCGGCTACTGGATTGGTATGATCTGCACGCACGGGACTTGCCTTGGAGGGTGGGCCCCGCGGCGCGATCTACCGGTGTGCGACCTGATCCATATCGCGTGTGGCTGAGCGAAGTGATGCTGCAGCAAACGACGGTCGCCGCGGTCAAGAGCTACTTCGAAAGGTTTACGGCGCTCTGGCCTACGGTCAGGGACCTCGCAGCGGCGGAAGATGGCGCCGTGATGGGAGAATGGGCCGGGCTGGGATACTACGCCCGGGCACGGAACCTTTTGAAATGCGCCCGCGAAGTCGCGAGTGTGCATGACGGCACCTTTCCCGACACTGCCGAGGGACTGCGCGCCCTGCCCGGCATAGGTCCTTATTCGTCCGCAGCGATCGCCGCGATCGCCTTCGATCGCCCCGAGGTCGTGGTCGACGGGAATGTCGAACGGGTAATGGCCCGCGTGCATGATATCCGCACGCCAATGCCCGCGGCAAAGCCTGAAATGAAGGCGGCGGCGGCCCAAATGACCCCTTTGCAAAGGCCCGGTGATTATGCGCAGGCGGTGATGGATCTCGGCGCCACGATCTGCACCCCGAGAAGCCCGGCCTGCGGGATTTGCCCGTGGATGGATATCTGCGCCGCACGACGCGTCGGGGTGCAGGCCGACTTGCCAGTCAAAGCTCCCAAGAAGGCCAAGCCGGTCAGGTTGGGTATCGCCTATGTGGCACGGCGCGCCGACGGGGCGTGGCTGCTTGAGCGGCGGGCGGACAAGGGCCTGCTTGGCGGCATGCTTGGCTGGCCCGGCAGCGACTGGCGGGAAACACCGCCCGAACCATTTCCCCCACTTGAAGCGGACTGGCGGCTGTTGCCCGAGGAAGCGCGCCACACCTTTACGCATTTTCACCTGCGACTGCGGATCGCGGTGGCCCACGTGCCAGAGACGGCCACGCCGCAACGCGGCGACTTTTTGCCCCAGATGGCCTTTCGGCCTTCGGATTTGCCGACGGTGATGCGCAAGGTTTTTGACTTGGCACAAGAAAGCCTGCAAGACATCGGTTAGGGTACACGGGCGCAGAACGGGATCGAGGGATCGCGCATATGATCATTCCGGCGGATCAGGTAGGCCGTTTCACCCGCGCTCTGCCTTTTGCCATGTCGCTGCTGCTGGTGCCCCTGGCCGTCTTCAGCGCGGTGCAGGGCGGATGGGCTGTGATTCTTCTGCCGGTCGCGACTTGGTATTTCTTCTCTTTTCTCGATGCGATCCTGGGACTGGAGCTTGACAATGCCGACCCGGAAACCGCGGAGCGGCAGCTGACTTTCTACCGCGCGATCACGCTTGTCTGGGCACCGGTACAAGCTGCCTTGCTCTTTTGGATGATCTGGTACGTCACCGGCCCGGGTGACGCGCATCTCGGCGCGGTCGAGACGATCGTCCTATTCTTCGGCGTCGGTGTGATCACGGGTACTATCGGGATAAACTACAGCCACGAACTCATGCATCAGAAGAACAAGGTAGAGCGCGGCTTGGGTGATATCCTTCTGGCGATGGTGCTCTACTCTCATTTCCGGTCCGAACACCTTCTGGTGCATCACCGCTATGTCGGAACGCCGCGGGATCCGGTGACAGCGCGTTATAATGAAGGATTTCACCGTTTCTTTCCGCGCGTGCTTCGCGAAAGCCTCTTTTCGGCCTTTGCTGCGGAAAAGGACCTACTTTTGCGAAAAGCAAAATCCTGGACTGCCCGCGATAACCCTTTCTGGCGGTACTGGAGCTTGCAGGCCGTCTTTCTTGTGCTGTCTTTCGCAGTCGGAGGATGGGAAGGATTGGCCCTTTTCCTGTGGCAGGCAGGTGTCGCGATCTGGCAGTTGGAATTGGTGAATTACGTCGAGCATTACGGCCTGACGCGCAAGCATTTGGGTGAAGGGCGGTACGAACATGTCCAACCGCGCCACAGCTGGAACGCAGCCCACAAGGCGTCGAATTGGCTACTGATCAATCTGCAGCGCCATTCGGATCATCACTACAAACCGAACCGGCGGTTTCCCTTGCTGCAGAACTACACCGAAGATGAAGCGCCACAACTGCCCTATGGCTATCCGGTCATGACCATGGCGGCAATGGTCCCGCCGATCTGGCGGCGTGTGATGAATCCGCGGGTGCGTGCCTGGCGCAAACAGTATTATCCCGAGATCAAAGACTGGGCGCCCTACAACAAGGCGCTAACGCCAGATCCACGCTAAGCTTCGCTGCACTGCATCTCTCAGGAATCAGTCAGCAGCCCTTCCCTTCCAACTGGCACTATTGGCACGGCAAGGAACAGGTCTGAGACGGCAATCGGCATAAGGACCAAATGCGTTCGCTGTTTTTTGCGCAGTTTTTCACCCTTGAAGAATTTCGACGCAAATCCCATGGCTTACGTTTTTTCCTTTGAGAAAAGGCACCGAACGCGTCTGTGAGCGATAGCCGCAGCCCAAGTGTCAGCCATAATTTACATTTGTTTTTGTCAATTAACTGTGACAGTCTGTCGCTAGGTCACTGCGCCGACTGCGCTGACCGGCAGTGAAGACGATGACCATTTCCGGCTGGGCCGGGCGTGGTTCGCTCCGGCGCACTGTACAGCACAAGACATGAGGAGACGGTAAGATGTCCGATGATCCCGATAAGGTATGGCCGACCGGCCTGACCCTTCGCGAGGCGGAGGAAGTTCACAGCTACATGATTGACGGCACGCGTGTGTTCGGTGTGATTGCGCTTTTGGCGCATATTCTCGTTGCCGTATCCACGCCGTGGCTCGGATAAGGGGGGCAAGAGATGAATAACGCAAAACTCTGGCTCGTCGTATCGCCCAACGTGGGAATTCCGATCTTTCTTGGGGCCGTAGCTGTCAGTTCCTTCGCGGTGCATCTGGCCATCATCAAGAACACGTCCTGGATCGAAAGCTATCATCAGGGCACCGGGATAAATGCCGATAGCGCAGCGCTGACCGAAGAAGGGGCGACCACCTCGACGGCAAGCTATGCGATACCAAGCACTGATGGCGGCACCGAAATTACGGTGATTCTGCCCGACGGCACCCATGCAAAGGCGATTCTTCAGCCGCCCGAGCGCATGGCCTCGGCACGACAATAAGCTACAGGGCCCGCGCGCGAGGTAATCCGCCGCGGGCCCGTGGCCAAAAGGCCGGGCCAAAGCCCCGCCGCTTTTGATTTTGGGACTGCGCCGGTTTGCGCCGGCGCTGGCAAAGCATGTTCAACTATCGGAGCTTCGCGCTACGCAAACTGACTTCGATCGGGCCGAAATATCTGCCATTCGCGGATGTGGCCACCGACGAGGTCCCTTTAACGCGCCTGCTTCGCCTCTCCCTCTTCCAGGTCACCGTGGGCATGGCGCTCGTGTTGCTCATAGGCACGCTCAACCGAGTCATGATCGTCGAATTGGCGGTGCCAGCCAGCGTGGTTGCTATCATGCTGGCCATGCCGTTGCTTTTCGCTCCTTTGCGCGCGTTGATCGGTTATCGCTCTGACACGCATCGCAGCGCGCTCGGCCTAAGGCGTGTGCCCTATATCTGGAAAGGCACAATGTACCAGTTCGGCGGTTTTGCCGTGATGCCCTTCGCGCTTCTTGTTCTGTCCGGATTCGGCGAGGCCGTGGACGCCCCGCGCTGGATCGGTATGAGCGCTGCTGCATTGGCTTTCCTTCTGGTGGGTGCCGGCCTGCATATGGTACAAACCGTCGGCTTGGCGCTTGCCACCGACCTTGTCCGCGACGAGGATCAGCCGAAAGTCGTCGGGTTGATGTATGTCATGCTACTTTTCGGAATGGTCGGAAGCGCCCTTGTTTTCGGCGCCTTGCTGGAGCCTTATAGCCCCGCACGCCTGATCCAGGTGATCCAGGGCGCAGCAGTCGTGACCGTCGGTCTCAACATGCTGGCTTTGTGGAAACAGGAAGCCCGAGACCGCGACCGCGCGGCGCGTATGGATCGTGCCGTGCATGTTCCTTTTGAAACTGCGCTGCGCGGAATTTCGTCGCGGCCTGGCATGTTGCGCCTGTTGGTGGTGATTGCTTTTGGCACCTTTGGCTACGGTATGGCGGATGTGCTTTTGGAACCATACGGCGGACAGGCGCTTGGCCTGAGCGTGGCCGATACGACAAAACTGACGGCCCTTCTCGCGGGTGGCACGCTTATTGGCTTCGGCATCGCTTCGCGTGTTCTGGCTCAGGGAACGGAGCCGCGTCGCGTAGGGATTCTGGGCGCTTTGATCGGATTGCCCGGATTCGGCGCGATCATTGCCGCTTCTTTGGGTGGCGGCATCCTGGCCTTTCTCGTCGGCGTACTTCTGACAGGCGTCGGCGCCGGCCTGTTCGGGCACGCCACCCTGACCGCGACGATGCGCGCCGCCCCCAAAGGACAGATCGGCCTGGCGCTCGGTCTTTGGGGCGCAGTTCAGGCCACATGCGCAGGTCTTGCCGTGGCCCTAGCCGGTATCGTCCGGGACGTTGTTCTCGGCGGCGCTGGATTAAGCGTCACGACGCCTTATCTCGTCGTATTCATGATCGAACTTGTCATGCTGGCACTGGCCGTCCTTGTGGCGCTGCCAATGGTGGCTGGCACCCGTAAACCGCAAAGCGGCGCGCCGGTGGCGCAGCAGGCGGCGGGCACAGAGCAACCATCGGTGGAGGTAACATGACCCTAGTCATCACCCGTCTCTTCGAAGACGAGACCACGGCGCGCAAGGCTTTCGGCGCGTTGCGCGACAAGAAACTGCCGCCGCGTGACATGCGCATCGTGCAAGCCCAAGAGGGCGAAAGCGCTGAGGCATTGGAAAAACGCCTGGGGTCCATGGATGTTGTCGCAGATGCGGTCGGCAAATACGCCAAGAAGCTCGCGGCTGGCGGTAAGGCTGTTCTCGTGGTCAACGCAACCTCCAAACCGCTTGGCGCAGCGCGCATCACACGCGAGACACTGGCGAAGTTCACCTCTGTCGACATCGGTGTGGACGACGAGGAAAATTACGTCCCCGACCGTCCGACACAGGCAGCCAGCATTCTCGACAGGCATCCTCATATCCTGTTTTCGCGTCTCGACTATACGCGCCTGAGAGAGGCGGGGCCGATTTCACGTGGTCTCGGGCCGAAACTTCTGATGAAGCAGCGCCCGCGCACATCCGCCATCCACGGAGGCGCATTCATGTCGAAAAAGATCTGGCCGATGCCCCTGCTGAAGGAAAAGAAATCCGCCAACTCGGCCATGCGCGGTGGCAGATACATGTCGAAAGCATTCTGGCCCATGCCGTTGCTTTCCCGCAAGGAACGCAGCCTTTCTGTCATTCGCGGCGGTGCACTCCCGATGACGCGCGGCCTTGGGTTGGATGCTGTCATCCGCCGCTGAAACGCGCCGCTCAGGATGACAAGACGTTTGAGAGTCCCGCCGGACAACCGGCGGGATTCTCATGTCACGCTAGCCGCAGGTCGGAACGCCGAAACAGGATATGGATCACACCCGCCGCCAAAACGCCAATCGCGGCTGCGACGGCCAAGGATGTGTCGTATCCACCACCTGCGTCGAAAAGAACGCCGGCCAGCCAAGGCCCGGCCAGCCCCGCAGCACCCCATGCAGTAAAAACACGGCCATAGATGCGCGCACTTGCCCCGGGACCCGCCAGCTTGGCTATGGCTGCCGGGAAGGCCGCGATCGTGCCTCCGTAGGCGAAACCGACAAAGCTAAGACCTAGTAACAGAGCAGCGGCGGACTCGAAAAAAAGAAGTGTGACAAGCCCGGCAGACGTGGTCAGTGCCAGAAGAGCCAGTAATCTGCCTGGCGTCACGCTGTCGGCCAATCTGCCCCCTAGGAAGCTTCCCGAAAGGTTGAAGGCGGCGATGACGACAGGAGCCACCCAAGGCGGAATGTCGGGATGAGCCGCCCGCGCAATCGCGGCAGCATGACCGATAACCATCAATCCAGCGAGCACGCTACCAAAGTAGCCAAACCAGAGAAGCCGTTGCACAGCTTTCGACAGCGAAGTGCGTATTGCGTCCCTTGGTTCTGACAAAAAAACAAAGTCAGCCTTTTGCAAAAGCAGGAAAGCCACCCCACCAACCAACACGAGACATATCGCAAGCCCGAGCATGGCAAGGCGGACTCCCCCGCTCTCGAGCGCGATGTCCAACAGGCCGGGAGCGATGACCGAACCGAAAGCATAGGCCGCTGTGACGGTGCCCATAGCAAGACCCTCGCGCTTGGGGTTGACCTGCGCCGAGATCTGAAGCCCGAATCCGTACCCCAGACCGTTCGCGCCGCCGAAGATGAGGCTGTAGCCCAGCCAAATCATCGTCAGGCTTTTGGCGAACGCGGCCATGAGGACGCCCAATGCTCCAAGCGTGCAAATGGCAAGAAAAAACCACGACGGTCGCGCGAGAACGAATAAACGGGGGCCCAAAAGTACCGCGAAGGTCAAAGAAATCAGGGCAAGCGAGTACGTCAACGCAACACCGGACCGCGTTGCGGCGAACAGGCTTTCCAACGGGACAATGAAGACCGAAAATGCGTGGACCGACCCAAGCACAGCCGCGACGAGCGACGCCGCGATCAGTACACGCAATGCCTGAGAAGATCGATGCAAGGGCAATCCGGAACTTTCTGATTGCAACCTTTACAAGCCTATAGCCCGCGTACGGTTTGAGCAACGATGCCAGCAAGACAAGAAAAAAACCCCCGCCGTATTAACCGGCGAGGGCTTTATTTGACTGCGCGGGTGATCCGATCAGGAGCTTTTCTTGCCCTTTTTGATCGGTGCCCAAATCCGCTTGTTCGTCAGGTAGAGCAGAACAGAAACGACCGTCAGGAAAAGCACACCTGTCAGGCCTGCCTGTTTGCGATCCATCATCTTCGGTTCCGCCGTCCACATCAGGAACGCGGCCACGTCCTCGGCCTCGTGGTGCAAGTCGTTGGAATGACCATCAGCATACTCCACGTCTTCGCCGTAAAGCGGCGGTGCCATCGCGATCCACCGGCCCGGATAGGCGGTGTTCTCGTAATAGGTCGTGCCAGCTTCTTCCTTGGTCTCGCCAGTATATCCTGTCAGCAAAGAAGCAATATATTCCGCACCACCCATGCCTTTGACCAGTTGGTTGATCCCGGTGCCATAGGGCCCATGGAAACCAGCCCGCTTTTTGGCCATCAGGCTAAGATCGGGCGCGTTTTCCAGGTTCGACGCGGGGAAATGGTCGGTGGGCTTTGCCGCGCGATAATCATCGAGTTCTTCGTCATAGACCTCGTAATTCTGCTCGGAGTAGGCACGAACCTCGTCCATCGAGAAGCCCGGTCCCGTTTCACTGCTCAACGTGCGAAGCGGCACGTACTTCAAACCATGGCAGGCGGCGCAAATCTCGGTATAAACCTGAAGTCCCCGCTGAAGCTGAGCTTGATCAAAGGACCCGAAAGGCCCTTCGAAGGAGAACTGGATGTCCTCGGTGTGGCCCCAGTCGTCCGCTCCGGCGGCGAAAACGCCGCCGGTGGAAAGGGTCAGGGCGGCCAGTGCGGCGATGCCTGTTTTCTTAAGCATATCCTGTTCCTTTCTTATTCGGCCGGAGCCGGATTGGGGACGGTCGTGGTGCCGCCGCTTTTCGCCTTGTGCGCCTCAAAGTCCTCTTCGATGGTCTCCGGTTGAGGCAGCGGCTTTTCAAGCACGCCCAGCATCGGAAGAATGACCAGGAAGTAGCCGAACCAATAGGCGGAACCGATCAGCGCGATATAGGGATAGATACCCTCTGCCGGCATCGCACCCACCCAAGTCAACACAACGAAATCGACAGCCAATAGCCAGAACCACCACTTGAACATCGGGCGATAACGCCCGGACCTTACCATGGAGGTATCGAGCCACGGCGCCAGTGCCATCACAGCGATCGCACCGAACATCGCCAGCACGCCGAAGAACTTGGCGTCGATGATGCCGCCGGTGATCCAGCTTGCAAACATCACCACCCAGACGTCAGCGGTAAAGGCGCGCAAGATTGCGTAGAAAGGCAGGAAATACCATTCGGGCACGATGTGCGAAGGCGTCGCCAGTGGGTTGGCTTCGATATAATTGTCAGGGTGACCCAGATAGTTCGGCATGAAGCCGACAATCGCGAAGAACACCGCCAAGATTACGGCTAGCGCGAACAGGTCCTTGATCACGAAGTAGGGCCAGAAGGACACGGTGTCCTTCTCGGCTTCGGCCTTGGACGAACGACGCACCTCAACACCGGTCGGGTTGTTGTTGCCGGTCGTGTGGAACGCCCAGATGTGAACCGCCACAAGCGCCGCGATGATGAACGGCATCAGGTAGTGGAGCGAGAAGAAGCGTGTCAGCGTCGCGTTATCAACCGCAGGTCCGCCCAGAAGCCAAGTCTGGATCGGCTCTCCGATGAACGGGATCGCGCCAAAAAGACCCGTGATCACTGTCGCACCCCAGAAGGACATCTGTCCCCAGGGAAGAACGTAACCCATGAACGCCGTGCCCATCATCAGCAGGTAGATCAGCATGCCGATGATCCATGTGACCTCACGCGGGGCTTTGTACGAGCCGTAGTAGAGGCTGCGGAAGATATGCAGATAGACCGCAAAGAAGAACAGCGATGCGCCGTTCATGTGCAGGTAGCGGATCATGTGCCCGCCGTTCACGTTGCGCATGATGTGCTCGACCGAGGCGAATGCGTGATCGACATGCGGAACGTAATGCATCACTAGAACGATCCCGGTGATGATCTGCAAGGCGAGGCAAAAGGTCAGTACGATACCCCAAATCCACATCCAGTTCAGGTTCTTGGGTGTGGGGATCATGATCGTGTCATAAAGCAAGCCGACGATCGGCAGACGGCTATGCAGCCACTTTTCTCCGCCAGTCTTAGGCTCGTAATGATCGTGAGGGATTCCAGCCATGATATGTGCTCCTTATCCCAGTTGAACGGTCGTTTCGTCGACGAACTGCGCGGTCGGCACCGGTAGGTTGGTCGGTGCGGGTCCCCGGCGAATACGGCCTGATGTATCGTAGTGCGAGCCGTGGCAGGGGCAGAACCAGCCCCCAACGCCACCATCCAGCGCAAAATCACCGGCATTGCCAAGCGGCACACACCCCAGGTGGGTGCACACGCCCATCATGACCAGCCACTCGGGATTGCCGCCCAAGGCCCGGTTTTCATCCGCAGCGTCGACGTCACCAAGGTTGGCGTTGCGCGCGTTGTTATCGGGCAGGCTCGACAGATCGACGTCGCGGGCGGCTTCGATCTCTGCCTCGGTCCGGCGACGAATAAACACCGGCTTTCCAAGCCACTTGACGGTCATCTGAGTGCCTTCCGAAATACCAGAAACATCAACCCGGATCGAGCTGAGCGCCTGAACATCGGCTGATGGATTCATCTGGTCGATCAACGGCCAGACGGCGGCACCGGCTGTCACAGCGCCGGCGCCTGCGGTGGCGTAATAGAGGAAATCCCTCCGGGTGCCTTCATGGTCTTCTGCGTGGGACACGAGCGTCTCTCCATTCTCAAAGCCACCAAGGGCTTTAATCCATTAAGGGCCACAGGGAATCCTCCCGGCAGCCGCGTCCTCGCAGGTAAATAGCTGGGCTTGGCTGGGGCGTCCAGTCCACAAACGGGCGGATCGCCGCATGGGGCGCATGTGTCGCGCTTGTGAGCGCGGGAATGCGGGTGTACACGTCGCAGCACGATTTTCGTGCCAGATCAGGGATTACACCGCCATGAAAAAGCTTGCCGCCACGCTTGCCACCCTCCCGGCCCTCGCGACTCCGGCCCTCGCCGAGCTCGAACTGAGCCTCTACCTTGGCGTGCAAAGCGTTCAGGACAGCTCTGTATCCGGAACTCTTCCGGGCGGTGCAGCCGTTAGCCGCGACGTCGACTGGGCCGGCAATCCCTTCGACGCGCCGATCTACTACGGCGGACGGGCGATCTGGTGGCTCGACAATGATTTAGGTTTCGGGCTCGAGGGCACGCACACGAAGGCCTACATGAATTCCAGTGACGCGGCCGCTCTGGGCCTCACGAATTTCGAGTTGTCGGACGGCCATAATATTTTCACGGCGAATGTTATGAAACGCTGGCCAGGCGCCTTTTCAGGTTTTCAAAGCTTCACGCCTTATGTCGGCGGCGGGATCGGCGTTGCAATTCCCCATGTAGACGCTCAGGTCACGGGCGCTGCGATCCGGACCTACGACTATGAGTACACCGGCCTTGCTCTGCGCGGGATCGCAGGAATGAAATACGCCATCAACGAAGACTGGGCGCTTTTCGGGGAATACCAGTTCACGTGGTCCGACAACTCGATCACCGTGGATGCCGATCCGACCGTCGTTGGCCAGACCGCAGGCAAGCTCAACACCGATCTCACCACGCACGCGGTCAATTTCGGCGTCAGCTACAGCTTCTGATACGGTTCATGCCCGCGCTTCGGCTGTAAACCTAGGCTCGCAACACACCTAAGGTCAGCGCGATTTCCAAAGGATCAACCGGGCTTGGTCATTTCCATGCTGTCGCGCTGTGCGAATGCCTCGTACCACCGGGCAAGATCATCGTGTCCGTCGCGCCAATCCCGGTCTCCATGACGGAAATCGAGATAGCCGAGGGCGCATCCGATCGCGATGTGGCCTGCATCGATATGACCGCTGAGATGCGCCATCCAACGCGCCTCGAGCGCGTCGAGACTGCGCTTGACCCGCGCCCATTGTGCCTCGACCCACTCGGGCATCACCTGTTCTTCCGGGCGGAAGCGCAATTCGTAAACCATCGTCAACGCCGCTTCGAGTATACCGTCCGCCGTAGCCTCGAGCGTCAGAACCTCCCAGAGCCGGGTTTCGGGGTAAAGTCCGGCCCCGGATCTGGCGTCGAGATATCGGCAGATTACGCGGCTGTCGTAAAGCGCCGGCCCATCCTCGCGCACCAGCGCCGGGATCTTGCCGGCCGGGTTCGCGGCGGCGACGGCCGGATCGGTTTGCATCGGCGTCGTCGTCACATCGACGATCTCGGTCTCTTCGAGCTGTCCAGTCTCGATCAGCACGACCTTGACCTTGCGCCCGAAGGGCGACGGCGGGGCGGTTAAAAGTTTCATGGCAAACGCTCCTTCGGCGGTATCCATCCGTCCTCAGTCCGGCGGTTCACGCATCATATCCGAGATTTCCCGCGTGCCTATCCCTTGACGCGCAGCACCGAGCGGTGCCGCGGCGCGCAGGCGAACGTCCTCGGGTTTGTTCTGGTTCAGTTTCCACGTTCCGTCGATCTGCTCGACAGTCATGCGGGCGGGCACGATCTGGCGCATCATGCGAACCATCACATCCGGGGTCATCTTGTCGCTCGTCCAAGGGCGTTTTGGCCGCAGGCGTTCCTCGAAAAACGCCGACTGCCGATCAAGCACATCCTGAAGACAGGCATCCGGCATGAGAGAAACCGGGCCGGTCAGGTGCACCGCAACGTAATTCCAGGTCGGCACCTGGTCCTCCACCCCGTACCAGTCCGGCGAGACGTAGGAAAAGGGTCCCTGCACGGCAAGGCGCGCCGGCAACGGTTCGACGAGCGCCCGTACAATCGGATTCGACCTCACAAGATGAAATTCGACCTGAGCGCCATCTTCAGACAAAAGAAATGGCACATGGCTCAGCAACGGCGCGCCCTTGTCCGCAACGGCCAACATGCCGAATCCTAGCTCGCGGGCAAACGCGACGTTCCTGTCGCGGGCGGTTTTTCTGAAAGCGGGATTGGGATGCATTAGGGCGATTCCTTTCAGTCCGAGCATCAGGATATCGCCCAAAAAACGCCAGACCGCGATTGTTCCCGAAACAAAGGCCTACCCCCTTTGTGTTGGTCAGGCCGCGATCAGTTGCGTGTCTGTATGGCCTGTCACAGTCGCCGTCACGATCTGCCCTTCGGGCTGGTCTTCGGCAAAACTGACCTCTGTGAACTGCTCGGTCCGACCCATACGCGGGTTTTCCATCAGAACCCGGTGGGTCACTCCCTGCTGTGCCTCAAGATGCGCGGTCACCCGTGCTGCGCCAGCGGCGCGCAAAAGGGCCGCACGTCCCTTGATGGTACGGCCGGCCACCTGCGGCATTCGCGCCGCAGGCGTACCCGGACGCGGCGAATAGGGAAAGACGTGCAACCAGGTCAGGTGACATTCGTCCACAAGCTTGAGCGAGTTCTCGAACGCGGTCTCGGTCTCGGTCGGGAAGCCGGCGATGATGTCGGCGCCGAAGGTCATATCGGGTCGCAAACGCCGCGCTTCTTCGGCAAAACGGATCGCATCGTCACGCAAATGACGTCGCTTCATCCGTTTGAGAATCAGATCATCACCGTGCTGCAAAGAAAGATGCAGGTGCGGCATCAGGCGCCGCTCCGTGGCGATCGCCTGCATCAGGTTTTCGTCGACCTCGATCGAGTCGATTGAGGAGATCCGCAGGCGGGGAAGATCCGGCACCAACCGAAGGATCCGCATGACCAGATCTCCCAATTTCGGCTGTAGAGGCAGATCGGCACCCCAACTCGTCAAGTCGACACCGGTCAGCACGACCTCGTTGAAGCCTCGATCGACAAGGCGCTTGATCTGCTCGACGACCACTCCTGCCGGGACCGATCGCGAATTACCGCGACCAAAGGGGATGATACAGAATGTACAACGGTGATCGCACCCGTTTTGCACCTGGACATAGGCGCGGCTCCGCGTGCCGAAGCCATCGATGAGGTGCCCTGCAGTCTCGGTCACCGACATGATATCATCGACCTGAAGCTTTTCCGTCTCACCGATGAAGTCCGCTGCCAAACCCGCCCAGGTGCCGGGCTGCATCTTCTCGGTATTGCCGATCACGGCGTCGACCTCTGACATCGCGGTGAAGGTTTCCGGCTCTGTCTGCGCAGCACATCCGGTGACGATCAGACGCGCGCCGGGATTCTCGCGCCGCAAACGCCGGATTTCCTGCCGCGCCTTGCGCACCGCCTCTGACGTCACCGCGCAAGTATTGACGATGACGGCATCTTCCAGACCGGCCTGGCCGGCCAAGTCCTTCATCGCCTCGGTCTCATAGGCATTCAACCGGCAGCCCAAGGTTGTGAAGCGCGGCGTGCTCATTCCACCGCCCCCAGAAACTCGGCCGTCAGAACACCATCGCAAACATGCGATGTGGGCCCGGTCATCCAGACACCGTCGTCGCGCCAATCGACCTGAAGCGTACCGCCATCCAGATCAATCCGCACGTGACGTGCAGTCAGCCTGCGCCGGGCCGCGGCGACGGCGGTAGCGCAGGAAGACGAACCCGAGGCCAACGTCACCCCTGCACCACGCTCCCAGACCCGCATGCGGATATGATCGGGGCCGACGATCTGCGCCACCTGCACATTCGTGCGCTCCGGATAAAGCGGATGATGCTCGTACCTTGGGCCAAACTGCTCCAGCGGAACGGCATCGGCGTTTTCGACAAAGAATGTGCAATGCGGGTTGCCCATGCCGGTCGCCACAGGGGCACCTTCGATTGGCAATTCCAAAGTGTCCATCTCTTCGGCGAGCGGGATGTCATGCCAGTCAAGCTGCGGCTGCCCCATGTTGACCGAGGTCAGTCCGCCGCCGGCATCCGTAGCGAAAAGATCGCCGCGCGCCGTGGTAAGATGAAGATGGCGCTGGCCTGTCTCTTGCATGATATAACGCGCGATGCACCGGGTCGCGTTACCGCAGGCTGCGGATGTCGAACCATCTGCATTCCAGAAGGTCAGGTGCGCGTCGGCCGGGCCTCTTTCGATCAGCGCCAATTGGTCGAATCCGATCCCGGTACGACGATGCCCGACAGCGCGTGCGAACGCGGGCGTGACCGCGATATTTTGATCGCGGGCATCCAGCACGACAAAGTCATTGCCGAGCCCGTGCATCTTCATGAATGGCAGTACGGTGGCGCTTTTCTTGGTCATGGCCGGGCATATAACCGGGGTGCGCGGACGAATCCAGCGGCACGGTCCATTTCGCAGCGATAAGGGGTTGACCGCCTGCCCGGGTCTTTCTAGATAGGCCGCCTAGTGGGCCGTTAGCTCAGTTGGTAGAGCAACTGACTTTTAATCAGTGGGTCGCAGGTTCGAATCCTGCACGGCTCACCACTGAAATCAATAAGTTAGCCTGATATCGTCAGCCGTCCGCTTGCGTGAAGTAGACACATGGTAGACATGCAGCTCAATTTCGTGCGGATGCGCGGTCAATTACCTGTCTTAGCTGGGTGCTTGGATTTGGCGCGAGTATGATCCCTGAAAACTGCCAGAACTGGCCCTTAGGCTACCCAGCACGTAACAGCTTCTTGTGCCGTATTCCTATTATGATCAGTCCGATATCTGCTTGCCATTAGCCTTGAGCGTTAAGCCGAAGAGACCACGGGGACTGCAGGGGGCAGGCATGGGCCACTGGGGGTATCCCGGTATTATGTAGACAGCTTCTGCCAGAGATGGGGGCTAGGGTTTCGTAAAGTAGTTTTGGCCCGAAAGCTTTTTGATGTTCCTGTGTGCAGTGTTTTGTCGGCCGCTTTTGGAGCAGAGCCTCATTATCGTTAGGCTTACCCGGCGGGCACGACATGATAGATCAACCCAGAGCAAACGGGAGACACGCCCGGTTGCGCAGTTCAAAAACCTGTCTCCCGTACATGGCCGATTGATTGATTTCTGCGTATCAACTAAGCTCGAGTATTAAAGAATTAAAAGGGATGGGGACATGAATTGTAAAATTTTGGTGCTGCTGGGGTCATTGATTGCGTTACCGGTTGCCTCGCAAGCAGCAACGATCGGATCACTTGATACCCCGGTTGATGTTGTAAGCACAACCACTGGTATAAGCGGAAACTCATTATCGTTTGCAAGCTTCGCTACGCTTGCCGGCGTACCCACTGGAGCTGTCCTGACAGGCGCGACGCTGTTCCTATCGGTGGATTTTGGAACTGTGGGGACTGTCACTAATACGGAGGCGGATGCAGGTACGATTTCAGTTCGTACAGAGTTGACTGCAGTCTTTCAGAATAGTGATTTTGCGGCGACCTCAGGTGCTGCTGCAGTATATACAGTAGATGGTCAGGAAGTTCAGAACCTTGCTGGCGGTGGAAGGGCCAACGTGGATTATGGCGCGGGTGACGGAACCTCTTTTGTTTCACCAATCTTCATTGCTGACGGTCCAATCGTGGGCGATACCCTTTCGCTAAACGATAACCTTAGTATCTTGACCGGTGCTGCTCCTATCGTTTTCGATATTCTCGGCGGTACGAGTTTGTTCACGTCAAGCACGACCGGCGGTTCAGTTGATGTTACCGTGGTGACTACACGTCAACTCGAAGGGTTTATTACGTACGAGTATGAAACCCAAACCACCGCGGTCCCACTTCCGGCATCAGCTTTGCTATTGATCGCGGGGCTCGGTTTGCTCTTCACAACCAGAATAAGTGGCCGTACGTGATCCCGAGGATTTGGTTACTTTCAAGGATGTTTGGGAGTACGCTGCCGCCCTTCCGTGTTCATTTTGAAGGAGTAGCATGCTGAGAAGTCTAGAGCTTGCTACCTCAGATCAAATGCTTTGTAAGCACTTTATGCGTTGACTCAATTCCGCTGCGAGGCTGCTCTCCACCTTTTTTTGATACCAAACCCTGAATGAAAAGCCTGATGACTGAAACCGGGGCACCAGTGCCAAACCGTTAACCGAACAAGAAGCTATAGAGTACTTATAGGACTTTGTTCGTTTAAGGATTACGGGCCTACCTATGTCCCTTCTGCTGCCCACCCGTCGATGCGCAAATTTTGTACTTTCCCTTCGCCCCAACCGTCCTCCAAGAGCGCCTCGATCTCGCTGAGGTCCCGAAAATTGCCAACAGTCCCGTCAAACAGAACATGGCCCCCTTCTTCGAGAGGCTCGATGCACGTCGGCAGAAACAAATGGGTATGTTCAGTGAGGCGTGGATCACCGGCACGATAGGTAGCTTTGGTGGCCAGAGCTTTCATCTGCGGAGTGAGAAAATCGAGTGCGGTCGGATCGGTAACATTGGACCTGCTTAATATCATCCTTGCCGCATCTTCGCTGGTGCAAAGGTCTGGTTTCAGCTTTCTCAAACTCCTGGCTGTCAGAGGGATATGTCCTGTCTTCAGTAATTCCAACTCTAACCTGTCTGGGAACATGTCGATGGTTGTCCTCAAGCGATCCACAGGGAGTTCGACCGGCAAGTTGCCCAGCATGAAGACGTACTTCGGGTGCTCAGCCCAGACTAACCTCAAGCGCGCTATGGCTTGGATTGTCTCTGCTTCCCTAATCTGTTGATGTACTGCAGCAATCCTTGGGTCCCGAAACACGTTAATCAAAACCCCAGACTGAGGCTGTTCGTTCTTCTTGGACTGCCAATATCCCTGAAGCATCAAAGGCAAGTGATCGCTGGTGTCCTCGAATACCAAAGGTGGCTCAGCTTCCCAGAAGATTGCTCTGGCTTGCTGTTCTACAAGTGCAGCGGGCGGCGAGTTCCGACCGGTAATGAAGACCACCGTGCAATATTCAAACTCGTTACTCCCTCTTATGCCCCCGAAGTGGCCCACCTTTACGCCTTCCAAGTTCAGCGCTCGAACCCTTTCGGCCAGAGGCTTATGAGAAATCAGTAACGGCCTCTCACCACTAGAGACCCAAGCCATCAGCACCTCAACTAGCTGTTCGACCTTGTCTTCATTTTCATTCCAAAACGTATTGCTGCCGGTTTGGTCGCAAACCTGAACGACGATGGCATTTTGACGAACATCTATTCGGTTAAAGTCAGTGAAGGGCAGCAGTTCGTCTAACAGTACGGGATCAGCTGTCGCGTCCAACAGGAGCACCGGCGTTTTGTCATTTATCCGAAGCTCTTTCCTGCGGCATATGGTGATCTCGTTTGTCTCATCGTCATACCAAAGGCGAGCTGGCGCTTTCCGGCCTTCTAAACCCCACTCCTCCCGTAGAACGCGGACGAGGTCTTTCAGGGCATTGTATGTTTTCGCTGACGTGACTCTTGGAGGGCGCTCAGACTCGGGATCGAAAGAAAGACTGGGCGCTATTGCGGATAGGTCAACCTCGGCCAAGTCTTGCTCTGTAACCCCATTATCTTTCAATTCTTTGAACACACCCTCTCCATGCGGATCACCGATAGCGTCAACGATCCAACTTCCCAAACGGCGGTGCGTGTCGTGCTTGACGTGCCTGCGAATGTCTTCTGTTGCTGCGCTCGGAAAGTCACCCACGATACTGCTCAGAAAGCCTTCATCGATTACGACTAAGTCAGGCTCTCGCTCCTCTTCCATCTCGTTTCTGGGAAGGCCAAGAGAAGCATGCGTGTAGAGA